>JANQRH010000020.1 GCA_028284625.1 Afifellaceae bacterium
GCTTGAGGGGCGGGCCTTTGAGAAGGAGCAAAAGGCGATGCTGAAGGCGACCCGCGAACGCGATCGCGGCCAGGCAGCACTCGCCGCTCCCGCGCCCGCCTGACGTCCTAGCAGCACGGTAAACCGAGTCGGTCGCCTGCTCCTTAAGAGGGAGCGGGCGACTGCGCGCGTGCACCCCGCCGGCCGCCGGCCGCGAACACACCGCCGATAATCAGGATCGCCCCGACGAGATGGTGCCAGCCCGGCCGCTCGCCGAGAAAAATGATGGCGAGCGTTGAGCCGAACAGCGGCACGAGGTGGAAGAACGGTCCGGCCCGATTAGGACCAATCAACAGAACGCCGCGATTGAAGCAAAGATAGGCGAGGACGGAGGGAAAGATCGCGACGTAGACGATCGCCGCGTAGCCGCCGGCGCCGAGATGACCGATGCGTGCGCCCAGCGCGTATTCCGCCACCGTGACCGGCACCAGAAGCACCGCGCCCCATCCAATAGTCAAAGCCAGGAAGCTGATCGGCGAAATCGGCGGATGCTTGCGCAGAAGCGCGCTGTAGAGCGCGTAAATGCCAATGCCGATGAGCATCGTGATGTCACCGACATTCAGCGTCAGGCTCGCCAGCCTCGCCAGCTCGCCGCCGCTGATGATGGCCAGCACGCCCGTCATCGATATTGCGATTCCGCCAAGCTGACGGCGCGTCAGCGGATCGCTCCATAGCATCCAGCTCCACAGGCCGATGAGAAGCGGCGCGCTTGATTGCAGCACTGACACATTGGTCGCCGTCGTGTGCTGCAGGCTCCAATACTGAAAGGTGTTGAAGGCGGTGATGCCGGTGAGCGACAGCGCCGTAATGATACCGATATGGCGGCGGATGACCGGGAGGTCGTCGCGAAGTCGCGACCAGGCGAACGGAATCACCAGGAGAAAGGCCAGGCTCCAACGGATCTGATTGAGCATGGCAGGCGGGATATCCGTTACGACCGCCCGCCCGACAACGGCGTTGCCGGCCCAGAAAAGCGGGGTGAGCGTCAACAGGAGATAGGGCTGGTCGCGCAGTCGCTGCAGCAAGAACATGTCGCCCGCCGTCGGGCGCTCAGCGCCCAGAATCCTCAAATCACCGGGATGACGGACGAACCGGCCCCTCCCGAAAGGAGGCTAAAGCATGATCCCGAAAAGTGGAAACCGACTTTGAATGAACTTCGCAGATAGAAAGCAAACGAAGCGGCGGCAGGCCTACGGTGTCCAGGTCGCCATCACCGTCTCAAAGACCCTGTCGCCCGGAATGCCCTTTTCGAAGGTGAGCAACGCCCGCGTCTGATCGTCATAAAGGATCGGCACATCGAACCAGGAGCCCTCCCGCAGGAGCTGGATGTTGCGGCTGACCTGCTCCTCGTCATCCGACAACGCAATCCAGAACAGCTCGCTGGTCACCGGTACAGCGGCTCCGGCAAGCGGCTGGCCGCGCGCCTGCTCTGTCTGCTTCATCACCAGCGCCGGCACCCGCTGGATCGGGCTCTCCGAAAGCGAGCCGTTGAACTGAATCTCCACCAGATGGCTCGCCGGCAGCGCCGTATCGTAGTTCTTGTAGATGGTGACCGTCGCCTCAACACCGCGATCGGGGATTTGCAGCGTGGCGCGGATCGCCGGGTTGCCGTCCTTGGTGATATTGGCCCAACTCGCGGTGCCCTCATTCGCCTCGCCGGCCTGACCCTCAGCGCCCTGGTAGTAGTAGATCGCCCGTTGCGCGACGAGGCTTGTCTCAGCTTCGCCGGTCGTACCCTGGTCGGTGGAGAGCGCCGTCGTCGTCTCAGGCAGTTGCGTGTCCGTCGTCTCCGGCACGACCATGACGTTTTCAGACGTCTCCGGCTCCGGCGTCGTGCCGCCGCCATTGGTCAGGCGGTCGTCGCTCTTGCCGGAATCATCGACGACCGGTTCCGGCGTCACCGCCGTGGTCTGCGTCGGCTCCTCAACATCCGATCCCATGCCGAAGATCGCCATCACGGTGTCGCGCTGTGAGTAGGCCAAAGCGCCGATCCCAATCACCGCGACGACAATGACGAGAAGCCCGATCAGGGCAGGCATGCGCGAGGCGCGATCTTCCTCGTCGATGAAGTCCTCTTCATCGTCGTCCTCGTCGTCGGCTTCGTACTCGTCCGCAACGTCCCTGGTGAAATCCTCACGCGGCGGCGGCGGAGGTGGAGGCGGCGGCGGCGATGGGGCCGTTGGCGTGGCGGCAGGCGCGGTGAAGGCGAACTCGTCTTCCTGCGGCTCAAAGCTCTGCGGCGCCGGCTCCTGCGGCGCATATTCCGCCTCCAGCCGCGCCACGGCGTCCTCAAGCTCTTGATGCTGCGCCTCGATCTCCCGGCTGGAGAGTGGCGGCTCGACGGCCGTCAGCTGCCGCGCGAGCGCCGCCCGCGCGCGCTGGTAGACCGCCTCGCGCATCTCGGGAGTGGGATCCGGCAGTGCGGAGACGGAACGTCTGAGAATCGACGCGTAATCCGGCATGGTGACTACACTACTAACCTAGGAGCCCCGGAAAAATGGTTAATCCTGAAATGGATCGCGGACAAGGATAGTATCGTCGCGCTCCGGGCTGGTCGACAGCAGCGCCACCGGCGCCTGGATCAATTCCTCAATGTACCGCACGTATTTCACCGCTTGAGCCGGCAAATCGGCCCAGGACCGCGCGCCGGCTGTTGATTGCTTCCAGCCTTCCAGCGTGACGTAATGTGCCGCAACCTGCGCCTGGGCCGCCTGGCTAGCCGGCAATCGGTCGAGCTTAGCCCCATCAAGCTCGTATCCGACGCACACCTTGATCTCGCTGAGACCATCAAGCACGTCCAGCTTTGTCAGCGCAACGCCCTCAATCCCCGAAACCTTCACCGTTTGGCGAACCAGCACCGCGTCAAACCAGCCGCAGCGCCGCTTTCGCCCGGTCACCGTGCCGAATTCGCGCCCCCGCTCGCCGAGGAACTGCCCGATCTCGTTGTCCTGTTCGGTAGGAAACGGCCCCTCCCCGACCCGCGTGGTGTAGGCCTTCACGATACCCAGGACGTAGCCCACCGCGTCTGGGCCGATGCCCGATCCCGCCGCCGCCTGCCCCGCCACCGTGTTCGATGAGGTGACAAAGGGGTAGGTCCCGTGATCGATGTCGAGGAGCGCCCCTTGCGCGCCCTCAAACAGGATGCGCGCGCCGGCGCGGCGTTTGCTGTCGAGCAGTCCCCACACGCAGTCCATGTAGGGCAGCAACCGTTCGGCGATTGCGGCAAGCTCGTCATAGATCGTCTGAGCCTCAACCTCCGGCTCGCCCAATCCGCGCCGAATCGCATTGTGATGGACGAGCGCGCGGTCGATCTTCTGCGGCAGCGTGGAGAGATCGGCGAGGTCGGTGACCCGAATGGCGCGCCGCCCGACCTTGTCCTCATAGGCCGGGCCGATGCCGCGACCAGTCGTTCCGATACGCGCGCCCGGAGCGGCCGAGCCCTCCCGCAACAGATCAAGCTCACGATGCAGCGACAGGATGAGCGTCGCGTTCTCCGCAATGCGCAATTGCTTCGGCGTAACCGTGAGGCCCTGGTCCTGCAGCTTGTCGATTTCGGCGATCAAGGCATGCGGGTCGAGGACGACGCCATTGCCGATCACCGCCAGCTTGCCCGGCCGCACGACGCCCGACGGCAGCAGGCTGAGCTTGAAGGTCGTGCCGTCGACCACCAGCGTATGGCCGGCATTGTGACCACCCTGGAAGCGCACGACGACATCGGCGCGCTCCGACAGCCAGTCGACGATCTTGCCCTTTCCCTCGTCGCCCCATTGCGAGCCGACGACCACTACATTCGCCATCTTCCCGTCCTACCGTAGACACGGCAACGCCCCGACAACTCGCCGGGGCGTGCGTGTCTATACCATCTCGCGGCGCGTCTTCGACCCTGAATCGGGCCGCCCACCTCAGAAATTCAGCGGCTTCACCTGCTGCACATGCTCCAGCTTGTTGATCGCAGCCATCAGATCAGGCGGCACAGCCTGGTCCACGGAGACAAGCGCGATCGCGTTGCCGCCCTCCGTGTCGCGGCCGAACTGCATGCGCGCAATGTTGATCCTGTTCTCACCCAGCAGCGTGCCGAGATGACCGATGAAGCCTGGCCGGTCGTGATTGGTGATGTAGAGCATCAGCGGCGAAACCTCCGCCTCCATGTTGATGCCCTTGATCTGGATAATGCGCGGCTTGCCGTCGGAGAAGACGGTTCCCGCCACCGAGCGCTCCTGCCGCTCCGTCGCCACTGTGAGACGAATATAGGTCTCGTAGACGCCGCGCTGCGACTGGCGGGTCTCGTCCACCGACATGCCCCGATCACGCGCCACCAGCGGCGCGTTGACCATGTTCACTTCCGTCAGGATCGGCTTCAGCAAACCGGCAAGCAGCGCCGCCGTCAGCGCGTTGGTGTTCATCTCCGCCACGTCGCCGGCATATTCGATCCGTACACCCTTGATCGGCGTCTCGGTGAGCTGGCCGGCAAAGGAGCCGAGTTGCTCCGCCAGGCGCACGAACGGCGTCATCCGACCCGCCTCTTCAGACGTGATGGAGGGCATGTTCAACGCGTTGGATACCGCGCCGTCGATTAGGTAGTTGGAAATCTGTTCGGCGACCTGCAGGGCGACATTCTCCTGCGCCTCCGTCGTGGCAGCGCCGAGATGCGGCGTGCACACGACATTGTCGAGGCCGAAGAGCGGATTGTCCGTAGCGGGTTCCTCAGCAAACACGTCGAACCCGGCCCCGGCCACCTTGCCGGATTTCAGCGCGGTGGCGAGATCCTCTTCCACAACAAGCCCGCCGCGGGCGCAATTGATGATGCGCACGCCGTCCTTCATCCTGGCGATCGCTGCAGCATCGATGATGCCCCGGCTCTTGTCGGTCAGCGGCGTGTGAAGGGTGATGAAATCGGCGCGCCGCAGCAGCGCATCCAGATCAACCCGCTCCACGCCGAGCTGCACGGCACGCTCTTCCGACAGGAACGGATCGAACGCGATCACCTTCATGCGCAGGCCATGCGCACGGTCTGCGACGATCGACCCGATATTGCCGCAGCCGATCACGCCGAGCGTCTTGCCGGTGATCTCTACGCCCATGAAGCGGCTCTTTTCCCACTTACCGGCCTGCGTGGAGCGGTCGGCGGCGGGTACTTGGCGGGCAACGGCGAGCATCAGCGCCACGGCATGCTCCGCCGTCGTGATGGAATTGCCGAATGGCGTGTTCATGACGATGATGCCGGCGGCCGTCGCAGCCGGCACGTCGACATTGTCGACGCCGATCCCCGCCCGGCCAATGACCTTCAGCCGGCCGTTGGCGGCGTCGATGACCTTTGGCGTCACCTTGGTGGCGGAGCGGATGGCCAGGCCGTCGAAATCGCCGATCGTGGCGGCGAGCTTCTCCTTGTCGGGGCCGAGCTTGGGCTCGAACGCAACATCGATACCGCGGTCGCGGAAGACGTTGATTGCGGCCTCCGACAGAGCGTCGGAGATCAGCACGCGATGCGTTGTCATGTCGGATACCTATGCAGCTTTGCGAAGCGTCGACTTGAGCTCAGCGAACGCCCAATCGAGCCAAGGCAGAAGGGCGGAGAGGTTCTCAGCCTCCACCGTGCCTCCGCACCAGATGCGCAGGCCCGGCGGCGCATCGCGATAGGCGCCGATATCGTAGGCGGCACCCTCCCCGTCGAGGAGCGCCACCAGCGATTTGGCGAAGGCCGCCTGTCCGTCGGCGTCAAGCGCTGTCACCGCTGGATCGACAATCGTCAGACAGACCGATGTGTTGGAGCGGGTCGCCGGATCGCGCGCTAGAAAATCGACCCAATCGGTGCGCTCCACCCAGCCGGCAAGTATTGCCGCGTTGGCGTCGGCTCGGGCAATCAACGCGTCGACGCCGCCGATGGAATCGGCCCACGCCAAGGCGTCGAGATAGTCCTCCACGCACAGAAGCGACGGCGTGTTGATGGTCTCGCCAGCGAACAGGCCCTCCGTCAGCTTGCCGCCCTTGGTCATGCGGAAGATCTTGGGGAGCGGCCATGCCGGCTGATAGGTTTCAAGCCGCTCCGCGGCGCGCTGCGAAAGGATCAGCATGCCGTGCTGCGCCTCGCCGCCAAGCACCTTCTGCCAGGAGAAGGTGGCCACATCCAACTTGTCGAAGGGCAGTCTCTGCGCAAACGCGGCGCTTGTCGCATCGCAGATGGTGAGCCCGGCGCGATCCGCGGCAATCCAATCGCCGTCGGGAACCCGCACGCCGGAGGTCGTGCCGTTCCAGGTGAACACGACATCGCGGGAGAAGTCGACCGCCGCGAGATCGCTGAGCGCTCCATAGGGCGCTTCCAGCACGCGGACATCGGTAAGCTTCAGCTGCTTGGTCACGTCCGTGACCCAGCCCTGCCCAAAACTCTCCCACGCCAGAACATCCACGCCACGCGCGCCCAACAGCGACCACAACGCCATCTCCATGGCACCGGTATCGGAGCCGGGCACGATGGCGATCCGATAATCGGCCGGCACGCCAAGCAAGCGCCGCGTCTCGTCGATGGCGTGCTTCAGGCGGGCCTTCGACGGCTTGGCGCGGTGGGCGCGTCCGACAAGCGCATCTTTGAGGTTTTCAGGGGACCAGCCGGGCCGTTTTGCCGTTGGACCGGTGGAAAAACGCGGATCGTCCGGCCGCGTGGCCGGCTTAATAGCATCGCTCATCTTATCTACCCTTCCAGATAGGCGCCCCTCGTTGGGGAGGGGTGTCCCACCGGCGGGGCTAAAGGAGGCGTATCAGGAAGTCAACGCGTGTCGCGGCCCGCGTGTGGGCGGCGCCAATGAAAAGGGCGCGGCCGCTGCCGGCCGCGCCCTGATCTCATGATGTGTGCGATCTTACCAGAAGGTGTAGCGCACACCGAGTTTGATGTCGTGCGACGTCAGGTCTTCGAACTTCATCGGGTTGAAGACGTTGTTTGTGCCGTCGAACGCGATGATGTCGCCGGTCTCTCCGTCGCCCAAATCGAGATAGCGATATGCCAGCTCAACGGTGAAGGCGTCGGTCACCTCAAAGCCGAGACCGCCATAAAGCGCCCAGGCGAAGTTCCACTCATCATGGTCACCGGCGTAGGCCATGGTCGGCACTCCGGTGCTCGGATCACCCGGGGTGCCGTAAGTGATCCCCGCGTCGCGGAAACTGCGCAGCCGCACATTCGCCATGCCGACGCCGCCGCCGACAAACGGTGTCAGGCCGTGCCAGCTGCCAAGATCGAGATAGGCGTTTGCCAGCGCCAACCACTCGGATTTCTTGGCTGTGTAGTCGTTGAAACGCGGATCGCCGTTACCATCGGTCCAGGTGTCGAAGCCATGGAACTCGGTTTCGGCGCGATACTCGCCGGTGATGTCGAAGCGCAGCCAGTTGTTGAAGCGATAGCCGACGCCGACGCCAAACGTATTGCCCGACTCGAAGTTCAGCGTATGGAACTCAAGGTTGGCGGTGCCTGCGAACAGCGCATTATCGAGGCTATCCACCTCTTGGTTGGAATAGCCGATGTCGCCGCGCAGATACCATCCCTTCAGCACGAGCTGGGGAACTTCAGGAACGTCTGCCGCCTTGGCCTCCGGCACCGCAGTCAGGGCCGTCGCGCAGGCGGCGAGCGCGATTGTGCTCAGTCTGAACATTCTTCGTCCTCTCACAGAAGCGGCGCGATACATGCGGTTGCACGACCGCCGTCACGGGAGAACGTGGTAAACAAGAATGTTTAATGAGCGTTTAATGGTGAACGAAGTCGAAAAGCCCGATTAACAGAACTTCTGACAGTCTTCTTCAACACTATGAAACTAAACCGATCCAGCAAGGCTTATGCTTACCGCACCGTATCAACTGTGCCCAAAGGTCTTAAGACATCAGTAACAGACGTTACTGAACGATTAATCTCCCAGCTGTAGAAGACTTCGAGGCCGCCCGCCGCGCGTCGTGGGGTCGATCTTTCGAACCGGCTCTTAGAGCGAATCAGGCCGCGCGGCCGAGCACTTCGACGATGTCGTTGACGACCGTCTCCAAAAGGTCGGCATTGTCGCCCTCGCCCATCACACGGATCACCGGCTCGGTGCCGGAAGGGCGGATGACCAGGCGGCCGCTGCCGTTGAGCTTCACTTCCGCTTCGGCGATGGCGCGTTTGACCTGGTCGTTCTCCAGCGGCATGCCCCCGCGAAAACGGAAATTCTTCAAGATCTGCGGCACCGGATCAAAGCAATGGCAGACTTCACTGGCCGGCCGCTCCTCGCGGCGGAGAACCGCAAGCACTTGCAGCGCCGCAATCAGCCCGTCGCCCGTTGTCGTGAAGTCGGACATGATCATATGGCCCGATTGCTCGCCGCCGACATTGTAGCCGTGCTGCCGCATATGCTCGCTGACATAGCGGTCGCCAACCGGCGTGCGCACCAGCTCCAGCCCGCGTTCGGCGAGATAGCGCTCCAGTCCCAGATTGGACATGATCGTCGCCACGACACCGCCGCCCGCCAGGCGTCCCTGGCTGCTCCAATAATTCGCCACCACCGCCATCAGCTGGTCGCCGTCGATGACGCGGCCACGCTCGTCGACAAGCACGACGCGGTCGGCGTCGCCGTCGAGCGCAATACCGAGATCGGCGCGAACCTCGTGCACCTTCTGCGCCAACCCCGCCGGCGCCGTTGAGCCGACATCGCGGTTGATGTTGAAGCCGTCCGGCTCCACGCCGAGCGCGATCACCTCCGCACCAAGTTCCTCAAGCGCCATGGGGGCGGCGCGATAGCCGGCGCCATTGGCGCAATCGATCACGACACGGAGCCCCTCAAAGCTCATCTCACGCGGCAGCGTGCGCTTGGCGGCTTCCACGTAGCGGCCGATGGCGACGTCGATACGCTTGGCGCGACCCAGCGCATCGGAGCGCGCCAGCCTGTTGCTCATATCGGAATCGATCAGCTTTTCGATGTCCGCTTCAGCAGCGTCGGAGAGCTTGAAGCCGTCAGGACCGAAAAGCTTGATGCCGTTATCGTCGTACGGATTGTGCGAGGCAGAGATCATCACGCCGTAATCGGCGCGCAGCGACCGCGTGAGCATGGCGACGGCCGGCGTCGGCAACGGCCCCAAGAGAAACACGTCAACGCCGACCGATGTGAAGCCGGCGACCAGCGCGTTCTCGATCATGTAGCCAGAGAGACGCGTATCCTTGCCGATCACAACGCGCTGGCGGTGGCCGTTGCGATAGTGAAGCCCGACCGCCATGCCGACCCGCATGGCGATGTCGGGCGTCATGGGAAAGGCGTTCGCCCGCCCGCGAATACCGTCGGTGCCAAAGTAGCGCCTTGTCACATTGCCCTCCTCGGCCCCTCGTCCAGCCGACGCTGCCGATCCGCCATCCTGCGCCGGCGAATCAAGCGCGCGGCGACAGGCCGCAGAGCATAATGACTCAACCCGGCGCGCGGGCGTCAAAAATTGTGACGTATGGTTTCAGCCGGCCCCGAAAACGCGGTGACCTGAGGGCCTGCGATCCGCGATCACGATTGCGGCTGCGGCTCCATCCCGGTGTCGCCGCCCTTATCGGATTGCGGCTTGACCGCACCCGTTGACGGCACGGCCGAACCGCGCGGCGTCGATGGCGTGTCGTCGCTTGAGGGGTCCTCACGCACGGGGCGCTTGCCAGCCAGGAGGTCCTTGATCTCTTCGCCGGAAAGCGTCTCGAACTCCAACAGGCCCTGCGCCAGGGTCTCCAGATTGTCGCTCTCGGCGGTAAGGATGCGCTTAGCTTCCTCGTATCCTTCGTCGACCAGACGGCGGACTTCCACGTCGATCTTGCGGGCCGTCTCCTCCGAGACGTTCTGCTGCCGCGCCACCGAATGCCCGAGGAAGACCTCTTCCTGGTTCTCGCCGAGCGCCACGCGGCCCACCGCATCGGAGAAGCCCCAGCGCGTCACCATCGCGCGCGCCAGCTTAGTCGCCTGCTCAATGTCGGAGGCGGCGCCGGAGGTGACCTTCTTGCTGCCGAAGACCAGCTCCTCCGCAACGCGTCCGCCCATGAGGATCGCCAGTCGCGACGTCATCTGCTCAAACGTCATGGAGAGCTGGTCGCGTTCGGGAAGCTGCATCACCATGCCGAGCGCCCGCCCGCGCGGGATGATCGTCGCTTTGTGGACCGGATCGGTGGACGGCACGTTGAGCGCCACGATGGCGTGGCCGCCTTCGTGATAAGCCGTCAGCCGCTTCTCATCCTCCGTCATGACCAAGGTGCGCCGCTCCGCGCCCATCATCACCTTGTCCTTGGCGTCCTCAAACTCGTGCATGGTGACGAGCCGCTTGCCGCGCCGCGCCGCCAGAAGGGCCGCCTCGTTGACGAGGTTCATCAGATCGGCGCCTGAGAAGCCGGGCGTGCCCCGCGCTACCGTCTTCAAATTGACGCCCGGCGCCAGCGGCACCTTGCGCACATGCACCTTGAGGATCTTCTCCCGCCCGATGACATCGGGATTGGGCACCACGATCTGCCGGTCGAAGCGGCCGGGCCTCAGAAGCGCCGGGTCAAGCACGTCAGGCCGGTTGGTCGCGGCGATGAGGATGATGCCCTCGTTCGCTTCAAAGCCGTCCATCTCCACAAGGAGCTGATTGAGCGTCTGCTCGCGTTCGTCATTGCCGCCGCCGAGACCGGCGCCACGATGACGGCCGACTGCGTCGATCTCATCGATGAAGATGATGCACGGCGCGTTCTTCTTGGCCTGCTCGAACATGTCGCGCACGCGGCTTGCGCCCACGCCCACGAACATCTCCACGAAGTCGGAACCGGAGATGGTGAAGAACGGCACGTTCGCTTCGCCGGCAATGGCACGCGCCAGAAGCGTCTTACCGGTGCCCGGAGGGCCGACCAGAAGCACGCCACGCGGAATACGTCCGCCGAGCCGTTGGAACTTTTGCGGGTCGCGCAGGAACTCGACGATCTCTTCGAGGTCTTCCTTGGCCTCGTCCACGCCGGCCACGTCCTCAAACGTCACGCGGCCATGCGCCTCGGTGAGGAGCTTCGCCTTCGACTTGCCGAAGCCCATGGCGCGGCCGCCCGCGCCTTGCATCTGCCGCATGAAAAAGATCCACACGGCGATCAACAGGAACATCGGGAACCACGACACCAACACGGAGAGGAACGACATGCTCTCGTCGTCCTGGCGCGCCTTGATCGACACGCCGCGTTCTTCAAGCAGCGTCACGTAATCGGCGTTCTCCGGCGCTACGGTTTGGAACCGCGAGCCGTCGCTATATTGCCCGGTGATTTCCTGACCGGAGATGACGACGCTCTTGACGCGTCCTTCCGTCGTATCGGTCCGGAATTGCGAGTAGGTGATCTCCGCCGCGCCCGACTGACCGGCCGGATTCTGGAACAGGTTGAAGAGCGCCACCAGCAAAAGCAGAATGACCGCCCACAGCGCAAAGTTCCGAAAATTCTGATTCATTCGGTCGTTTCTCCGGCAGGGCGCCTCAGCGGCGCGGCCTTCCCCATACCGCTAGATAGGTTCTAGCATAGTTGCTGCCAAGGTGAACCGGCGGCGACGCCTTGGAAGCCAAACCGCCGCAAAAGGTGAATTTCAGTGTAGCCCAGGACGCCCGAATTCCTGGCTGACCAGGCATTCCGCGCCGAGAACGCTGAACTCCGGGCCGTCGTCGGCGGCCAAGACGCCCTCCGGCAGCGCCACAAGCGTCCCATCTTGATACAGCCCCGGCAGCGTCCGCAGCGTCGCCTGGTCGGCGCCGGCGGCCTTGAGACGCCGCTCAGCCCAGCCGAGCGGCGCGAGGCTGAGTCTCCCGGGGAGGTTCGGCACCTCGACACGGAAACGCATATCCCAGACCACAGACTGGCCAGCCGACACGGTGGTCTCGCACAGGCCGTCGCGACCCCATTCGCGGCGCGCGACACATTCGCCGCGGCGCACGTCGATCACGACGCCGTGTAGCGTGCGTTTGACGGCCGCCTCATCGCCAGCCTCGAGAATGGCCGAACGGAGCGCCTCAACGCTGTCGAGCCGCGGCGTGTATTCCGCGCCGCCGACCGCCCTGAGAATCAATGCCAGTGCCCGCAGCCCGATCTCCTCAGGCACAGCGGCAATTGATTCAGGCCGCCCTCTCGCAACACCAAACCGGTCGAAGGCGAAGTGCTTGCGCACGAACGATCGCGCGCTGTCATCCAGCGCGGCCGCTGCACGCCCCAACCGCTTCGCAGTCTCCGCCAGCCGCTCCGCCGTGAGCCCATGGGCGGCAAGGTCCGGCATCAGCGCCCGCATCCGCACGCGGTCGAAGCGCTGATCCTCGTTGCTTGGATCGCTCACCACCGGAAGGCCGCTTTCCGCGGCGATGGCGCTGAGCGTCTCCCGCGACACGTTAAGCAGCGGCCGAACCACCTCAACGCCATGAGCCGTACTGGTCTCGCTCATAGCGGCAAGCCCATAGACGCCCGACCCGCGCGCCAGTCGGAGAAGAAACGTCTCGGCTTGGTCGTCGCGATGATGCGCTGTGACGATCGCGTCGTACCCGGCCCCAAGCGCCGCGTCCGCAAGGCAGCGATAGCGCACGCGCCGCGCCCAGTCTTGAAGATTGCCGGAGACGTGCGGCTCGCCCGCTTTCACGACCCGGACCGGCAGACCGAGTTGCTCGCCGTTCCGCACGACCAGCTCAGCCTCCGCCGCGGCGGCTGGCCTCAGCCCGTGATCGACGCAAACCACCAGCGTCGGCGGCTGCTCCCGCCACTTGGCCATGAGCACCATGAGCGCGGTGGAATCCGCGCCTCCGGAGACGGCGAGCACAAGCCCGCGGCGGCCGGCGAGGCGACGAAAAATATGGGATGGATCGAGAGAGGCAGCCTTAGCAGCCGGCCCGGCCTTGCTCTTCATTGACCCGGCTCATCAGCGACGCCGAGGCGTTCGGATATTTGCGCCCGACCTCCGCAAAGGTGGCGCAGGCGGCCTGCGCCTCGCCGAGCGCCGACAGCGACATGCCGAGCTTCAAAAGCGCATCCGGCCCTTTGTTGCTCGTCGGCGCGGTCTTGTAGACGGTGAGGAACGAGTTCGCCGCTTCGCGGTACTCGCCCTGCTGGAGATGGCTTTCGCCAAGCCAGAACTGGGCGTCGGCCGTCTGCGGATCGCCGGGGAACGAAGCCAGCCACGCCTTCAGGCTCTCCTCGGCAAGCGCGTAATCGCCGGTCAGGATGTAGCCATAGGCGAGATCGTATTCGTCCGCCGCCGAGCCACTGAGCGCGGTCACGCGCGATGGCGCATTCGGCAGCGCGGCTGTTTGTGTGCTGCCGTCTTGACCGGGCGGGTTGGGATTGCCGAACTCCGGCTTGACGAGCTCCGGCGCTACGCCAGCGGCGAGCGTGGAAAGGTCGACCGGCCCGTCGCCGCCGGCTCCCTCCGGCGCGACCAGTGGATCACCCGACGCCACACCCAGCGTGCCGAGCACTTGCGTGCCATCGCCGGCCCCGCCCGGTTGCTGCACATCCTGTCCGGTCGTGACGGTGCCCGTCTGCAGCGGCGCGCTTTGCAGCGGCGGCAGGCCAAGTTGCGCGCGAAGCTGATTCACCTCGTAGGCCAGGCGCTCATTGTCGCCCGTCAGCTGCCGAATGCGCTGCTCCAGTTCCTGGATATAGAGGCGCATCTGCCCTTCTTCTTGCGTCTGTGCGCCGGCCGGCATGGCCAACCACAGACAGGCAAACGCTGCAACGCAAGCTCGCATCATCGCAACAAGACTCCCGCCAGTTCCGGCCTTCTACACCCATCCGACCAATTCGGCCAAACTTCGACATTCCCGTGGAAATGGAGAGGCCTGTGAAGCGCTAGGGCCCCGAAAACCAAAAGGCCCGCGCGACGGCGGGCCTTCCTGTGATGCCAATGCTTAAGCCGGTAGCTAGCCCGTTCCCTCCAGCACGGTCACAGAGCGGCGATTCTGCGACCAGCAGGAAATGTCGTCGCACACGGCGACGGGGCGCTCCTTGCCAAAGGAGAGCGTGCGCATGCGATTGGCGGCAACGCCCCGCGCAATCATATAGTCGCGCACAGCCGCGGCGCGTCTGGCGCCGAGCGCGATATTGTATTCGCGCGTACCGCGCTCATCGGCGTGGCCTTCCAGCACGAAAGCGTAATTGGGATATTGGCTGAGCCACTGAACCTGCCGGTCAAGCGTGGCGCGGGCCTGCGGGGTCAGCGCCGACGAATCGGTCTCAAAAAACACCCGATCGCCGACCGCGACCTGAAACTCCTGCGCGCTCCCCGGAACGGCCGAACCGGTCAGCCCGGCCTCGACTGTTTTTTGCTGACTGGCGCAGCCGGCGGCGAAGATAGCTGCGCCCAGCATCGCAGCGGCGACGACTTTTCCGACGGATGGGCGGGACGGCATTGCCGGAACTCCTTAGCGAACGTGTCGGCGTACTGGTAACCTTCTTAAGGTTAAGCAGGTGTCAACAACGCGCTGCGTCCCCTCGCGAGCGTCGCGTCCCTATAGCGCGAATGCCCGATCCGGCAAAGAAATAGGCCGGAGAGTTGGCTTCTCACCGAGTCGAGATTGGCAAGCGAGCGTCTAGCGCGGCGGCGAATGGCCGCCGCGCCGGTTGCCCGCCTACAGGCCGAACTGCGCCTTGACGCCGGCCATGTAGGCCGCGTCGTCCACCGCGGCGCGGTTGGCGACGTATTCCTTGGCGTCTTCGCCCGCCGTGTAGCGAAGCTGGTCGGTTCCGTCCGTCACGGCTTCGTAGATCACATCTGCGACAACGCTGGCATCTGACGCATTGGCCATAATGCCTTCGAACGCGCCGGCAATGGCGCCCGCCATGCCCTGATATTCCTCCAAGCTCTCATCGTTGGTGAAGTCGAAAGAGCGGCCGGCGAAATCCGTCTTGATGGCTCCCGGCTCCACGATCTTCATTTTCGCGCCAATGAGGCCCAGCTCGAAGCTGAGGGATTCCGACAGCCCTTCCACCGCAAACTTCGTGCCGTGATAAAGCGTGCCGAGCGGGAACGTGACCTTGCCGGCGATCGACGAGATGTTGACGAACACGCCGTCCCTGTTGGCGCGAAAATGCGGCAGCGCCGCCTTGGTGACCTCCAGGAGCCCAATCACGTTGGTGTCGAACTGCCGTCTGATCCCCTCCATCGGAAAGGCCTCAAGCGGACCGAAAGCGCCGTAACCGGCATTGTTCACAACCGCATCGATCTTGCCGAACCGCTCAATGCCGGCGGCGAATGCGGACCGGATGGAGTCGGAATCCGTCACGTCAAGCCGCGTGACCAGAACGTTGTCGAGCTTTGCGAGGTCGGCTCCCGCCTCGGGCTTCCGCATCGTCGCGATGACGTTCCAGCCCTTCTCCTGAAAAAGCATCGCAGTGGTTTTGCCGATGCCCGTCGAGGCACCGGTGATCAGAATTGTCTTAGGCATGTGGGGCTTCCCTGCTTGGTTGGCGCGCTGCGCACTGGTCCCTCGCGGGACTGCCGGCACAGATGGTAACGCCGCCCCGGTCCGTCCAGACCGAAAAGCAGCCTTCGCGTGTGTTTTTTTGAGAGTCGCGCTAGCTCAAAAGCGGCGACCAAGCCGGGTCGGATGCGAAGCTCGGCGTCGGCACGATCTGCTCGTTATAGCCGGTGATGTCGACCGACCAGAGCTGCGGCCCGCCATTCGCGCCGCCGGAATCGCGGAAGAACATGAGCACGCGGCCATTCGGCGCCCAGGTCGGACCTTCGTTGTGAAAGCCCTCCGTCAGGATGCGCTCGCCCGATCCGTCCGGCCGCATGACGCCGATCTTGAAGGCGCCGCCTTCCTGCTTTGTGAAGGCGATCAGATCGCCGCGCGGCGACCACACGGGCGTTCCGTACTTACCGGCGCCGAAGGAAATGCGTTGCGCCGGTCCGCCGAGCGCGCTCATGACGTAAAGCTGCTGCTGCCCGCCGCGGTCGGATTCAAACACCACCTGCGCGCCATTGGGCGAGAAGGACGGCGCCGTATCGATGGAGGGCGAGTCCGTCAGCCGGGTGAGTTGGCGGGTTCTGAGATCCAAACGATAGATGTTGGAATTGCTGCCCTGCTGCAGCGAAAGAACGACATGCTGCCCGTCGGGCGAGAAGCGCGGGCTGAATGCCATGTTCGGGAAATTGCCGATCAGCTCGCGTTGCCCGGTCTCAATGTTGAGCACGAAGATGTGCCAATTGTCGCCGGTGAGAGAGGCGTAGGCGATCTCCTGTCGCGACGGCGAGAAGCGCGGCGTCACGACGATATCCTCGCCGCTGGTCAGGTAGCGCACATTCGCGCCGTCCTGATCCATGATGGCGAGACGCTTCACGCGCTGCGCCTTGCCGCCGGTTTCGTCGACGAAAGCCACACGGCTGTCAAAATAGCCGCGCTCGCCGGTCAGCCGTGAATAGACCGAATCCGTGATGATATGCGCGAGGCGTCGCCAATTGTCGGGCGCGGCGAAGAACTGCTTGCCGATCAGATACTGACCCGACACCACGTCCCACAATCGATACTCCGCCATGATACGGCCATCGCCGGTGGGCGCCACGCTGCCGGAGACGAGCGCCTGCGCACTGAGCGGCCGCCAGTTGGCAAAGTTCGGCGTGACGTTCGGCGGCGCCACTGGTTCGATGAAGGCGGCCGGGTCGATCGGCGCGAAGAGACCCGAGCGCTTCAAGTTCGCCGTGATCACCTGAGCCACGTTCTGGCTGAGTTCGTCGACCGCACCGCCGGCGCCGACGAAGGACGGAACGGCGATCGGCATCGGCTGGATCGTGCCTTGCGTGATGTCGACGCGAAGCTGCGCCAGCGCCTGATCGCTTGTGGTGGCGCCCGTAACGCCAATAGCCGAAAGGAAGACGGCAAGCAGAATCGCCGGTCGCGTTTGCCGAGAGGCCCATCCCGCAAGTCTCATTCCTGGCTTCCTTTCGTTACCCGCCAAGCATCTCGCGCGGATCGAAGACAAAGTCGATCCGGTTCCAGATTGTATACGTCTCCGGCCGCAATATGTCGCCAAATGGGGCGCATTGCACGACGGCGCGCAACGCCGCTTCAACGGCTACCTGCGCGCGCGGATCGCTCGCCTGCTCCACGCGCTTGACCACCGGTGGGCGGGCGAGACTGCCGTCCTCCAGAAGGTCGATCCGCACTTCCACCACCAGGCTGCCCGCCTCCTGCACGGCGATCGGCGGATTCCAACAGCGATAGAGGCGCGCCTTGAGCGCACCGATTTCGCTCTGCGTCATCGCCGCTTCCGCCCGTCCGTCGATCGAACCGATGGTTTGCGGTTCATCGACCGGATTGGGGTCTCCGCCGCCGCTCGGGTCCTGTTTGTTGAGGAGAGCGGCGATGTCGTCGGTGTTGAACTCAGGCTCCTCCGCCTGCGGATCAGCCGGCGGACGCGGCGGCTCAACGCGCGCAACGTCCCTTGGCGGCTCCGGCCGCGCGCGCGGCACATTGGGATTGGTGATCACCCGCGGCTCCGCTTCCGGCTCCGGCTCGGCTTCCGGTTCAGGAGGCAGAAGCTCGGGCTCTGGTTCCGGCGGCGCCGGCTCCGGCTCCACTTCGGCGAGCTCGGGCTCAGGCTCCGGCGCGGGCTCAGGGTCCGACGGTGGCGCTTCTGCGGGCTCAACCGGTGTCTCGGCCGGCGCTTCCAGCGGCTCAGGCGCAGGTACCTCGGCCTCAATCTCAGCGATCGGCTGCGGCTCTTCCTCTGGCGGCAGTTCCGATGTCTTGATGCCGGCCAGAAGGTCCGTCACCTCATCGACCGTAACGAGCTCCACTGGCAGCGCTTCAATGTCCTCCGCTTCAAGCGACGGACCGGACGGCAGCGCGATCAGGCCGAGCCCCAAAATCGCAACATGGCCGATGACGGAGAAGGTCAGCCCGGCGCGCATGGCTCAGCTTTCCGTCTCCTGCGCGGTCACCAGGCCGATGCGCTTGTAGCCGGCAGCGTTGAGCCGCCCCATGACGCGCATGACCGTTCCGTAATCAGCGGCCCGGTCGCCGCGCACGAAGATGCGCTCATTGAGGCCGTTCAGTGCAATCGCCTGCAGGATGGAGATCAGCCGATCCGCTTCGACTGCCTCTTCCTGCAGGAAGATCGTACCGTCGGCGCGGATGGAGATGGTGATCGGCTCCGCATCGCCCTCAAGCGACTTGGCCTGCGTCTCTGGCAAATCGATCGGCACGCCGACGGTCAGAAGCGGCGCCGCCACCATGAAGATGATCAGAAGCACCAGCATCACGTCGACGAACGGCGTGACGTTGATCTCCGCCATGGGCAGATAGCGCCGCCGCGCTTTGTGGCGGCGTCCGGTCGGTGTTGCTGAGGCGGGCGCGCCAGCCATCAGGCAGCGTCCCGCTCGTCGATCTGCCGCGACAGGATGGCGGCGAATTCATCGGCGAAGCCCTCCATGCGGGTCGCAAGGCGCGCCACCTGACCGGAGAACTTGTTGTAGAAAACCACCGCCGGAATGGCGGCAAGCAGCCCAAGCGCGGTGGCCAACAGCGCCTCGGCAATACCCGGCGCGACAACTGCGAGGTTGGTGTTCTCCGCCGCGGCGATCGCCTGGAATGAGGTCATGATGCCCCACACCGTTCCGAAGAGGCCGATGAACGGCCCCGCCGATCCAACCGTGGCAAGCACCAGGAGCCGCCGCTCAAGCCGGTCCACTTCGCGCGCCAGCGTCACGTCCATCACACGGTCGATGCGCCCGCCCAATCCGTGCAGCGAGCGCACGCCCGATTCGTAGGTGCGCTTCCATTCGCGCATCGCCGCCACGAACAAAGCGGCGATGCCGCTGGCGTTGCGACCGGAGACTTGCTGATAGAGTTCTTCCAGCGACTGGCCGGACCAGAAGACGTTCTCAAAGTGGTCCATCTGCCGCCGCACGCGGGCGAAGAGCAGATATTTGTCGATGATGATCGCCCAACACCAGATCGATGCGAAGATGAGGCCGAGGATCACCGCCTTGACGACGATATGCGCCTGCCAAAACAGCCCGAACAGCGAAAAGTCGCCCGCAGGCCCGGCCAACGCGGTCTGTACGACATCAGGATTCATGGGAAGGATCGCCTGTTCCGATCTCGCGCGGCTTGTCGCCGCCGAATGTGTCTAGAGCATGATCCCGAAAAGTGGATACCGGTTTTCGGACAAGAACATGCTCCAACGAAGAGACAAGGTGATAGAGCGTTGGAGCGACAACAAGCGACAACGCTCTGAAGCGCGGCCCGCGGGCGCTTAGCCCCAGCCTGGCGCCGCAACCTCGTGCCCTTTCCGGTCCCGCCGCGGCACCCCAACACTTTATGGTTAACGGATGGTGACGATCAAGGCGTTGGGAGGGCGCAAAGTGCCGGTTAGCCGCCGGTTTTCGGCGCGCGCGCCAAGGCGTCGCGGATCGCCTGCGGCAGCCGCGCCGGGCGGCCGTCGGGACCGATAAGGGCGACGGTCACCTCCGCGGCGATCAACAATTCGCCATCGCGGAGCACCTCCTGCTGCAGAACGATGCGCGCGCCCGTCGTCGCCTTCGGCGCTGTGCGGACCGTCAACACGTCGTCGACCGAGCCAGCTTTGAGAAAATCGATTGCCATATGCCGCACCGCGAAGGCATGAGCCTCGCGCGCCAGCTCGTGATGATGGACGCCCACGAGCCGCAAATAGTCGGAGCGTCCCCGCTCCATGAAATGCAGGTAGCGCGCGTGATAGATGCGGCCCGAAAAATCCGTGTCCTCAAAGTACACGCGCTGCGAGAGTTCGTGGCCGGTCTCCGTCAGCCGGCCGGAAAGAGAATGCGGATCGCTCATGCATTGGTGCGTGGCGCGGTTGGCGTGTCCTGTAAAGAGCTTGCGAAGCTGTAACCCTCCCCTTGAGGGAGGGTCGAAAGCGGCTTGCCGCTTTCGGGGAGGGGTGAGCGGATCGAGCCTCAGCGGAACAACTCTCCCCCCTCCCGAAGTTTGCCACGGCTTCGCCTTGCAAACTTCGACCTCCTCTCCAGGGGGAGGTTGGAACCCTGCCGGAGCGCCAGCCCACGGCACAAAGAGAACCGCCCGCCTCCGTGAAGGAGACGGGCGGCGTTGCGACCGATTGGGGGGCAGGGATCGGTCAGGCTTGCGGCTGAGCCTCCGGGCCGCTTTCGTCGCGGCGGCGCTCGGCCATGAACTGATCGAACTCGGCGCGGTCCTTCGACATGCGCAGGCGGTCTAGGAACTCGCGGAAGGCCTGCTGCTCCTCCTCAAGACGCTTCAGCGTCTCCGCCTTGTATTCGTCGAAAGCCACGTTGCCGCTTGAGGGCGTGTGGTTCCACCATTGCGATCCCTCGCCCATGCGGCTGCGCATACGGTCCATCTTCTGTTGCATGCGCTGCATCTTGTGTTCCCAGCGGGCGGAGCCGCGTGCGCTACATCCCATGCGTCCACTCCAGATCAAGAAGGCCAGGGTAGCCAGACCCAGTGGCCACCAGATGATGAAGCCGAGGACCATCACCCCGATCCATGCGGGGAGTCCGATGTCGTCGAGCTTCGTGGTGATATTCGCAGCGGTCATGACCGGCCTCGTGTGAATGTTAATAACATTTACATAGGCGGACGAATTGCCATCGTCAAGACGGGTCGGTTCGATTTTCGTCAGATACGACGCGCTTACGCGTCGCCCATCCCGAGCCCGCGCAGATAGACCAGCATGCCGGCCTCCAGAAGCTCCTCCGGCGACATGGGAAGCATACGCCGGCCATCGTCGCCGCGGGCGAAAAGCGAGGCGATGCCATGCGCCATCGCCCAGACGTGGAAGCTCACCATGGCCGCCGGCGGACGCGATTTGGCGGGAGCCGTCGCCACCAGCGCCTCAGACGCGCTGCGCAAGACCCCGTAGGCCCGATCGGCGACCTCGCGCAGCTCGGGATGGTCGCTGATCGCCACGCCGGATTCAAACATCGCCGAATAGAGCGCCGGCTCCTCGCGCGCGAAGGCGAGATAGGCGTGGCCGAGTCGCTCAAACGCGCGCGCCGGGTCCGGACGGCCCTCGTCCCACGCGGAATTCAGCGCATCGGCGAAGGTGTCGAAGCCGCGCTTGGCGACATCGGCCAGAAGCTCATCGCGGTCGCGGAAGTGCCGGTAGGGCGCGGCCGGGCTGACGCCGGCGGAGCGCGCGGCTTCGGCGAAGGTGAATCCGGTCGGCCCCTTCTCGCCGATCAGATCGAGCGCGGCGACGATCAGCGCTTCCTTCAGATTGCCGTGGTGATAGCCACGGCCGCGGCCGCGTCGCTTCCAGCTCATGTAAATAGGCTTTACATTATCGTCGGCGATTCGTCGATATTTGCTGCCGCTGGCTGAAAATCGTTGTCAGCTCAGAGGATTACGACAGAGGGCATACGATACTCACGCGTCGTCGCCGTCTGGCTCGACAAAGAGGCCCGGCTGAGCGCTGCCAGGCGCGGGAACCGCCAGCCCCAGATGCTCAAAGGCCTTTGGCGTCAGCAATCGCCCGCGCGGCGTGCGCTGCACGAAGCCTTGCTGGATGAGATAGGGCTCCACGATGTCCTCGATGGCGTCGCGTGGCTCCGACAGTGCCGCGGAGATGGTTTCAATCCCAACCGGCCCGCCACCGAAATTCTCCGCGATCATGGAGAGGTAGCGCCGGTCGAGCGTGTCGAGCCCATGCGCATCGACCTCAAGCGCAGTGAGCGCGTTGTCTGCGAGCCGGTCGGTGATCTCCTTGGCGCCGTCGACCGCCGCAAAGTCGCGCACGCGCCGAAGCAGACGCCCGGCGACCCGCGGCGTGCCGCGCGCGCGCCGCGCGATCTCGCGCGCGCCGTCGTCGGAGATCGGCGCGCCGAGGATACGCGCGCCGCGCCGCACGATCACTTCAAGCTCAGCGTCGGTGTAGAAATCGAGCCGCACCGGAATACCGAAGCGGTCACGGAGCGGCGTGGTGAGAAGCCCGAGCCGCGTCGTCGCGCCGACCAAGGTGAAGCGTGAGAGATCGATGCGCACGGAGCGCGCCGCCGGCCCCTCCCCGATGATCAGGTCGAGCTGGTATTCCTCCATCGCCGGATAGAGGATTTCCTCCACGGCCGGCGCGAGGCGGTGGATCTCATCGATGAAGAGGACGTCGCGGTCCTCCAGATTGGTCAGCAGCGCCGCAAGGTCGCCCGCCTTGGCGATGACGGGACCGGAGGTGGCGCGGAAGCCGACGGCAAGCTCACGCGCGACGATCTGCGCCAGCGTCGTCTTGCCGAGCCCGGGCGGGCCGACGAAGAGCACATGATCGAGCGCGTCCTGGCGCGCCCGCGCCGCCTCAATAAAGACGGCAAGGTTGGCGCGCGCCTTCTCCTGCCCGATAAAATCGGCAAGCACCTGCGGGCGCAGTGAGACATCCGCGTCCTCGCCGCGCGTCTCTGCGGAGACGAGGCGCGGTCCGCTCACCGCGCCAGCTCCTTCAGTCCGAGGCGGATGAGCCGCGCCGTCTCCGCCGCCTCGCCGGCCTCGCGCATCGCCGCCGCCACGGCAGCCGACGCCTGCGTCTGGCCGTAGCCAAGATTGACCAGAGCTGAGACCGCCTCGCTGGCCGGCTTGGGCGCGACCTTGTCGCCGAGCTCCGCCTGCAGCCGCGCGGTGCCCATATCGATGCCGGCAAGCGTTGGCGCGCGGTCCTTCAGCTCCGCACAGATGCGCGCCGCGACCTTCGGCCCGACGCCGGGCGTGCGCGCAATCATCGCCTTGTCCTGAAGCGCCACGGCCGATGCCAGCTCCGATGCCGTCAGCGTGCCCAGCACGGCGAGCGCCACCTTGGCGCCGACGCCCTGCACAGCAAGCATGAGCCGGAACCATTCGCGCTCCGCCTCCGTGCGGAAACCGATCAGCCGGATCGCATCGTCGCGGAACTGCGTCTCGATGAAGAGCACCGCCGCTTCGCCCGGACCGGGCAGTGCTTCCAATGTCTTGGCCGAGCAGCTCACCTGATAGCCGACGCCGTGTACGTCGAGGATGACCCAGTCTGTGCCGGAACTGTCGATCACGCCGGAGAGCTTGCCGATCATGGGTGGGTGTCCGGCGCGATGATGTTGAGCGCGGGGAAGTAGTTGCGATAGCGCGCGGGGTCGCGTGTCAGGAGCGCATAGCCGCGGAGCTCCGCATGTGCGCCGATATAGAAATCCGGAAGCGGAGAGCGCTTTTCACCGCCAGCGCGGCGATAGGCGACGAAAGCGCGAGACGCATTGAACGCCGCCTCCCACGGCAAGGTCTCACGTCGAAAAACCGAGGAGCTGAGCGCTTGATCCACCTGTCGCTGAGTCAGGTAGCCGGCACAAATCTCAGCATAGACAAGCTGATTGATGACGACGTTCCCGCGACGCCTCGCGGCTTCGACACGTTTCTCCGACCAACGGCCCCACTCGGCATCTTCGTTAAAGACATCGACCAGTACGTTGGAATCGACAAACGTGTCGCTCATTCGCCGCGCAGAAGCTCCATGAACTCATCCGTGCTCATTCCGAGGTTCATCGTTCCTCGGACGCGCTCCAGATATTCATCAAACTCCACATCGCGATCGGAAGACTCATCCTTGTTCTTCTTGGCTCTGCGCAGAATGATCTCGTCATCCTTCTCGCTCACCTCAAAGCGTGTGCCGGCGGCAATCTTCCTCCGTTCCCGGATGTGCTTCGGGATGGTCACCTGACCTTTGGCAGTAACTGTCGTTTCGCTCTTCATCGATCTTACCCCGTAGCGTAAGAATAGAACATACGAGCAACAAATTCAAGCTGTCAGCGCTGCTGCACGGACAGCCATCGCTCCACGATGATGCGCGTGGCAGATCGCGATGGCCAGTGCATCGGCGGAATCGTCGCCATCGAAAGACGCGCGCGGCAGAAGCACCGACACCATCATGCGGATCTGCTGCTTCTGCGCATGGCCGGCGCCGACCACGGCCTTCTTCACCGCGTTCGGCGCGTATTCAGCGACCGCAATACCGGCGCGCGCCGGCACCAGCATAGCGATGCCGCGCGCCTGGCCAAGCTTCAGCGTCGCCGCCGCGTCGCGGTTGACGAAGGTCGACTCCACCGCCGCTTCGTTGGGGGCATGGGACTGGATGATCTCGTCCAACCGATCGTGAATTGCGCACAGACGCTCCGCCAGCGGCGCGGCCTCCGCAACGCGGATCGTGCCCGCCGCGACGAAGGAGAGGCGCGACCCGTCGCTTTCCACTACACCCCAGCCGGTGCGGCGGAGGCCCGGATCGATGCCGAGAATGCGAATCGCCTCGCCCATGATGCGAATCGTATTGCACCGCGGCCAGCGTGACGAGCCACTATGCCGCCCACCAAGACGCTCAGTCGATGCCGCGGCTTTCCGTCATACCGCGCAAAAAATCCCGAAGCGTGCGACCCGGCTCATTGCGGAACGTGTCGCCGCATTCCGCCATCTCAGTGATCCTGTCCGCCCGGAAGACGCGAAAGTCTGTTCTCAACTCACACCAGGCCGCGAGCGTCCACACCTTGCCCCAGTGATAGAGCCCGAGCGGCCTGAGGTCGCGTTCGCTGCTTTCCCCATCAAGCGCTTCGTAGACCACATGCACGCGCCGCCGCTCGCGGATGGCAAGCTCCAGCCGGTCGACGATTTCGCGCGTCTCGTCCGGCAAGCTGAAGCCGAACGCATAGAGATTGGTCTCGCCGGCGGCGTTCCTCTCCTTCTCCGGCAGCACAGCGTCGATCTTGACGAGCGCCTCCTCCGCAGCCAGCGCCAGGCGGGCGCCGCCCCAGGCCTTGACGAAACGCGCGCCCAAGGTGAGCGCCGTCAATTCATCGCGCGTGAACATGAGGGGCGGCAGATCAAAGCCGGATCGCAGGATATAGCCGACGCCCGCTTCGCCATCGATCGGCACGCCGGTCGCCATGAGGTCGGCGACGTCGCGATAGATCGTGCGCTCGGAGACCTCCAGCTTCTCCGCGAGCATACGCGCCGTGACGAGCCGACCGCCTCTGAGGTGCTGAACGATCTGAAAGAGGCGATCGGCACGGCGCATTGTCGGCTCAGCTCCTGGTGAACAGGCCGATTGAGTTGCCGTCGGGATCGGCACAATAGGCAAAGCGCCCCATCGGCAGCGCGATAATGTCGGAAAGCACCTTGCCGCCATTGTCGCCGACGCGGGCGAGCGATTCCTCAAGCGGCTCAGGCGCCAGAAGATGGATTGTGTTGCCTTTGCCGGGTGCCGGATCACCCGGATAGATGTGCCCGGCAAGTCCTGTCTTGGTATCCTTGACCGGGAACATCGCCATCGGATTGGGACCGGTGTTGTCCTCCGCAAGCTCGGTCTGAAGCACGGCGTCGTAGAACGCCTTCGCGCGCTTCATCTCTTTGACCGGGATCTCAAACCAAACCATCGCGTTTTCGGGTAAGCCATTGGCCATGTCAGTAGCTCCTGTCGGGGTTCGTTTGACCGGCCCCACGATCGCACAGGCCTCCTGACAACATTCTGTCAGGAGGCCATGCCAATGCAAGCGAATGAAGAGGGTCGCCTCAGGCGCAGGCCTTGAGGACGAAGCACGCCGGTCTCAGCCCGGCAAACCACTGAGTGAGTGCAAACAGCTCCAGTCGGTGCGACTTGCCGCGCAGCACATGGCTTCCGATGCTTGCTGCCATGACGTCCGCCGGCATCGCCGTTCGCGTCAGGAGTGGCAGCGACACCAGCACATCGTGACCAGCGGTGCGGCAGGCTTGCTCAATCCGAGCAGCCGTATTCATTGCATCGCCGAGAAGCACGACCTCCGGCCTTTTGCCGCCGATCTCACCGGCCGCAAGCGGACCGCAATGCAAGCCCGCACGAAATGTGAGCGCCTCGCCATGTCGGCGAACGAGCGTGCTGCGCGCGGCGTCCAATGCCTGCCGGCAAGCGAAGACGCATTGAACCGCACGGGCGTTCTGCTGCTCAGAACCAAGCAGCCAGGTGGCGATGACCTGATCTCCGACAAGGCGCTGCACCTCGCCACCATGCGCCTCGACCAAGCCCGACAGGCGGACAAAGACATCGGAAAGCAGCGAATGGAACCGAACGTTTCCCAGACGCTCTGCGACACCAGTGGAATCGACGATATCCAGAATGAGGACGATGCGTTCCTCTTCGCGAGGAACGGCATTCTCGGGCATTACCGCACCGCGCGTGGCGCTGGAGCAGACCAAAGCCGCCACCGGTGCCTGACCGACACGCGACAGCCCCGTCCCGCAGCTTTGTTCCGCTTTCATTGCCACCTCTCCCGCACCGTCTTTGAGTGCATCGCACTATCTTCCGTGAACGATCAGACTAAGGACGAAGAAGAGACCACCGATCCGACACCGGCCTCATGCCCCCACGCCAGAGCGCTTCGTCGGGAGTATTCATGACACAGTGGTCCTGACACCCTTCTGTCAGGAGCCTGGCAACACCCACAGGGCCTGAAGAGTGAGCGCCGATAACCGGCGCGAAAGCGGGCGGAGCGCGACTAGTCGTCCTTCACCGGCACCGTATAGTTCAGCGGCAAACGTCCACCGTCGGCATAGATCGTCTGGCCGGTGATGTAGCTAGCCTCATCCGATGCAAGGAAGGCAGCGACCGACGCGATCTCCGCGGGATCCCCGATGCGCCCGAGCGGCGTGCGCGACAGGAGGCGGTGCTTCGCCGCCTTGTCGGCGTTCACCGTGGCGAGCATGTCGGTCATGATAGAGCCCGGCCCGATGGCATTGACGCGGATGCCGTGCGGCGCAAGCGACAGCGCCATGGCCTTCGTGAGCTGGTTCATGCCGCCCTTCGACGCCGAATAAGGCACTTGGTTGGCAATCGCGAAGACGGCGTTGACGGAGCTCATATTGACGATGGCGCCGGGCGCGCCGCCCGCCTCAACCTGCTTCACCATCTGTCGCGCCGCCGCCTGTCCGACCAGAAAGGCGCCTTTCAGATTGACCCGCAGCACACGGTCGAAATCCGCTTCTTCAAGCTCCAGAAAGTCCGCGCCGTGCACAATGCCGGCATTGTTCACGACAACGTCGATCGCTCCCCAGACCTGCAGCGTGCTGGCGATCAAATTCGCGACATCTGCGGCAT
The DNA here is from genome assembly GCA_028284625.1 of Afifellaceae bacterium. Lineage (GTDB taxonomy): Bacteria > Pseudomonadota > Alphaproteobacteria > Rhizobiales > Afifellaceae > DASWJZ01. The sequence continues at coordinate 27,077 of JANQRH010000020.1, forward strand.
CACCGACATCGCAGCGCACGAATCGCACTGCGCCGTCCGCACCAATCTCCTCCACCGCACGGCTGCCGGCATCTTCATCGATATCGGCAATCACAACCCGCGCGCCATCCGACAAAAAGCGGTTGGCGATGGCCAGCCCGATGCCTCGCGCCGCGCCGGTCACGATCGCGACCTTGTTCTCAAGTGACATGTTCACCTCGCACCACCTCGTGCCGATCATGCCGATCGGCGTCTGCGCCGCAAGCGCAGCAATATGCGACCTGACTCAACACCGGCGGAATAGCTGATATAGTTCCGCTGCGTGCACAGGAGCGCCAGGGGCAATCATGCGGTTTGTGTCGTCCGTAGCGGCGTTGCTCGCGTTATTATTGGTGGCAGTGCAACCGGCATCCGCCGAAAAGCGCCTGGCACTGGTCATCGGCAATAGCAGCTATTCCGGCACCGCGGCCCTAGCAAACCCCACACGCGACGCAGAGTTGGTGGCCGATTCCCTGCGCGCCGGCGGTTATGCGATCAGCCACTATCGCGACCTGACCGCATCGGAGATGCGCGCCGCCATTGACGCGTTCATCGCCGAAGTCGGTCGCGCCGGGCCCGAAGCGCTGAGCGTCTTCTTCTACTCCGGCCATGCCGCACGGGTCGCCGGAGAGAATGTTCTGATCCCGGTGGACGCCAGACGATCGTCAGCGGCAAACCTGCGGCAACAGGCTCTGCGCCTCAACGACTATCTTCGACGGATTGGCGAGACGCAGGCCACGCGCAATGTCGTCGTCCTCGACGCCTCGCGCGCCAATTCGTTCGTGGCGAACGGTCAAGACACAATCGGTCTCGCGCGTATCGACAAGGACCTGCTGACCAAAGCACGAACCTACGTCATGTTCTCAGCCGGCCCGGGCCGCATCGCCGTTGACGGCGAAGGCGGCGCGAGCACCTTTTCGCGCGCGTTTGCCAAGCACATTCGTGTCTTACCGAGGGACCTGCAAACCGCATTCACGCGGGCCAGGACGGAAACAGCTTCCGCGACCGACAACAAGCAAGTCCCCATCCTCTGGCACCCACGGTCGGCTCCCGTCGTCGAAGCGGCGGATTCCGCCCCGCCCTCAAAATCGATACGCCCGCGGCTCCGTAGCGGTGACGCTTCCAGCACCGTCGGCGAGACGCCGCAGCCGCGCTTCCCCTGGCCGCCGCCACGCGCTTCGGCACGCTATGTGATCCCGCGCGACATCGTCCTCGGCGATACCACCAACGCCACCTGGGGCGGCGTTGAAGCCCGGCTGGTGGCGGCTCTTGATAGCGCCGGCTATTTCGATCGCAGCGTCTACTTCGTGCCCTCCGGCTTCGCCATCGTGACGCGGCTGGAGCGCATCGACGCCGACGGCAATCCGCTCGCCGAGGACGACCGCTGGCCACCCGTCATTGGCGCCACCGGGACCTTCTCGCTCGCCAGCTACATTTCGCGGCTCTTCTTCGCGGAGACCGGCTATTACCGTGTGATCGCCTTCATCGCGGCACCGCGCGCCTTTGTGGAAGGCAGAGAGCCGCCGACCGGCCCGGAGGCAACCGAATGGGTGCGCAGCGGCCTCAACGCCGTTCCGCCGGAGGCTCGCAATCTGCACTATTCGGACGATTTCACGCTGACCGCGCTGATCTACGAGTTCCGTCACGAAGGTGGCGGCGTCGGCGCGGAACTGCTTCTCCCGGGCCGCCTTCCTGGGCGCGCCCATCTGGAGCGCGGCCGCATCATCACCATGCTCAGCAATTGATCGCCCGCCGCCGATGCGCCGACAGAAGGTCTTCCTAAGCTATCGGCGGAGCGACACAGCCGGCATGGCCGGCCGCGTGCATGACCGCTTGCGGCCGATCCTGTCGGACGACAACATCTTCCTCGACGTCACCGCCATTACGCCGGGCGCCGACTTTCGCAAGTCGATCGAGAACGCGCTCACGCAATGCGACGTCGTGCTTGTGTTCATCGGCCCGCGCTGGATGGAGGATGACCGTCTCGCCGACGAGAACGACTTCGTCCGCCAGGAGACGGCAATTGCGCTCGCCAAGGACGTCCCCATCGTCCCGGTCCTGGTGGACGGCGCGGAGATGCCCAAACCGGAAGCGCTCCCGAGCGACATGCGCGAGCTGCATTTCAAGCAGGCCGTCCCGCTGGCGCACGCGACGTTCGACCGCGATATGGCGCTGCTTGCGGAACGCGTGCTCGGCCGCCCGTCGGCTACGCCGCAGGCCGAGCGGCCACGACCTTTCGCCCTGGCCGTATCCATGGCGGCGGGCGCGGCGGCGATGCTCGCAGTGCTTCTTGTCATCGCCATCGTGCACAACGAATTGACCGGCCGCGCGCTCAGCGCAACGATCGGCAGGGCGACGACGGTGGCACTGATCCTGGCGTTCGGCATAGGCGGCGCCTGGCTTGGCCGCCAGGTCTTCAAGCGCAGAGATGTCGTGGATAAGGCGTGATCAGTCGCGCTCGCCCTTCGCACAGCCAATGCACAGGAGGACCGTCGGATCGAAATCGAGCCGTCCTTCGGCGATCGGCTCGCCGCATTCGGCACAGAAGCCGAATTCGCCCTCGTCTATCCGCGCCAGCGCGGCTTTCAGCGCCACGATGCGCGCCTGCCGCCGGCGCTCCGCCTCCTGCGCCATGGCCTGCACCTGCATGGCGTCCATGCGTGACAGACGTCCCACGCTCTGCTGATCGAGCGCCACCGGCGCACGCTCTTCGGCGGTGGAGTCGCTGCCGGCAAGAAGCTCGGCGAGCTCCTTGTCGATCCGCTTCCTGAACCGCGCGGAGGCCATCGCGACTACTGGCCGTTATCCTGCCGCAGGGCCGCCACCTCGGCGCGGAGCGCGCGCACCTCCGTCAGAATGACCTCCGTCTCGCTCATCATGGCGTCGCGCTCCGCGCGCGCCTCCGCTTCATGCTCCGACTGCATGGCATCGACGATAACGCCGATAAAGAGATTGAGCACGGTGAACGCCGTGGCGATGATGAACGGCACGAACAGCGCCCAGGCAAACGGGTATTGCTCCATCACCGGGCGCACGATCCCCATCGACCAGCTCTCCAGCGTCATGATCTGGAAGAGCGTATAGGCCGAGGCGCCGATGGAGCCGAACCAATCGGGGAAGTCGGCGGCGAAGAGCTTCGTTGAGATGACGGAGAAGACGTAGAAGATCAGACCGAGCAGAAGCACGATGGAGGCCATGCCCGGCAGCGCCGACAAGAGGCCCGTCACAACACGGCGCATCGCCTTCACCGTAGAGATCAGGCGCAGGATACGCAGGATACGGAAGGCGCGCAGCACTGAGAACGAGCCGGTCGTCGGCACAAGTGCGATCGCCACGACCGTGAAATCGAAGATGCGCCAGGGGTCACGCCAGAAGCCGCGAAAGTCGACAATCAGCCGCGCCACGATTTCCAGCACGAAGACGGCGAGGATGGCCCGGTCGAGGACCAGCAGGAAATCGCCGAAGCGCGCCATGACTCCAGGGCTGGTCTCCAACCCAAGCGTCACGGCGTTGAGTGCGATCAACGCAAGAATTGTGTTTTCGAAGGCGGGCTTTTCAATCAGGCGCTTGAGCCGGTCACGGAGCATTGCGGCGATATCCAACGTCGAGAGGGCGTTCGCCGCTCTCCGTGGGGTGCCGCGCCGCTTGCGTCAATATGCTAGCGCTAAATGCCCGGGCCGGCTCTGCCTAGGCCAACGCCATGAAGATGTCCGTCCGCAGCTTGTCTTCGGGTGTCGACCCCGGATCGTCGAGATAGATTTCCCAGGTCGGCGCGGCGAACGCCAGCCCCTGCTCCTCCACATAGCGCATGAGCATCCCGTAGGTGTTCCGCAATTCGCGGTAGGGACCGATATGCACGTAGTTCAGGACACGGGCCGCCGGCGTCTTGGCCGCCTCCACAATGCCCCCGGCCTTTGCCGCATCCTCCGGTGATACGAAGACGCCGGAGCGAAAGTCCAGCCTCTCGGGATTGTAGGTGTAGTAGACGGAGAGCGGCGCCCCGGCCGGCGTGATCTTGTTCGCCTCGCAAAAGGCCATCACGTCTCGAAAAGCCGTGCCCATGGCCGCACTGACATCGTCGGGGTCCATCGAACTGCTTCGGGAAACGTAGATGTAGTCACGTTCGTCGACATACGTGATCACAGGATCGGCCATCGCAAAGCCCCCTTTTCCTCACGCACAAACGCTAGACCGCATCGGCGCACCGATCGTTGATTCCCCTCAACGACGGCACGCAAGTCCCGGAATCGTCAACCCCCCGCCATCGCCGCTTTGATCTCGTCGAGGATCACCGGATCGTCGATCGTGGCCGGCACGCGCGGCGTCTCGCCCTCGGCGATCTGCCGCATCGTGGCGCGCAAAATCTTGCCGGAGCGCGTCTTCGGGAGGCGTTGCACCACATGCAGCGTGCGGAACGCCGCGACCGGACCGATCTCCGCCCGCATGCGGCTGACGCATTCCGCCTGCAGCTCGGCCGCATCGCGGGCCGCGCCCGCCTTCAAGACGACGAAGCCTCTCGGCACCTGCCCCTTGAGCTGATCCGCCACGCCGATGACGGCGCATTCCGCCACGTCCGGATGCGCGGCGAGCACCTCCTCCATCGCCCCGGTGGAAAGCCGGTGGCCGGCGACATTGATGATGTCATCGGTCCGCGACATGACGAAGACGTAGCCGTCCTCATCGCAATAACCGGCATCGGCCGTCTGATAGTAGCCGGGGAACTCCGCCAGATAGCTGTCGCGGAAACGCTGATCGGCATTCCACAAGGTCGGCAGGCAACCCGGCGGCAGCGGCAGCTTCACCGCGATATTGCCGAGTGTGCCGGCATCCACCTGGTGCCCGGCGTCGTCGAGCACCTGAAGATCGTAGCCCGGCATCGGCACAGCGGCGGAGCCGTACTTCACCGGCAGCAGGCCAAGGCCGACCGGATTGGCGGCAATCGCCCACGACGTCTCCGTCTGCCACCAATGGTCCACGACCGGCAGCTTCAAATGCTCCTCCGCCCATTGGATGGTGTCGGGATCGGCCCGCTCGCCGGCCAGGAACAACGTGCGCAGCGACGAGAGATCGTATTGCGGGATGAACTCTCCGTCCGGGTCTTCCTTCTTGATGGCGCGGAAGGCCGTTGGCGCGGTGAAGAGCGCCGCCACCTTGTGCTCGGAGATGACGCGCCAGAACACGCCCGCATCGGGCGTGCCGACGGGCTTCCCCTCAAACACTATTGTCGCGCAGCCATGCAGCAGCGGCGCGTAGACGATGTAGGAGTGCCCCACGACCCAGCCGACATCCGACGCCGCCCAGAACGCTTCGCCCGGCTCAATGCCGTAGATGGCCCGCATGGTCCATTTGAGCGCCACCATATGGCCGCCATTGTCGCGAACGACGCCCTTTGGCTGACCCGTCGTGCCTGACGTGTAGAGGATGTAGAGCGGATCGGTGGCGGCAAGCGGCTCACACGCGACGTCCGTGCCGCGCGCATTCTCGACCGACTCCGCGAAGTCATAGTCGCGACCGGCGATCAGATCGCAGCGTTCCTGCTCCCGCTGTAGGACGATGCAGGCCTCAGGCTTATGTGATGCGAGATTGATCGCCTCGTCGAGAAGCGGCTTGTAGGACACGATGCGCCCCGGCTCGATGCCGCACGACGCGGAGACCACGAGCTTAGGCTTGGCGTCATCGATGCGCGTGGCGAGCTCCGGCGCGGCGAAGCCGCCGAACACCACGGAATGGATCGCGCCGAGCCGCGCGCAGGCAAGCATCGCCGTGACGGCTTCTGGGATCATCGGCATGTAGATGATGACGCGGTCGCCTTTCGCCACCCCGCGATCGCGGATGACGGCGGCCAGCGCCTGCACGTCGGAAAGCAGCTCGCCATAGCTGATCAGCCGCTTGGCGCCGGTGATCGGGCTGTCATAGATGATCGCCGTCGCGTCGGGCTGCTTCTCGGCGTGGCGGTCGACGCAGTTCCAGCAGGTGTTGCACTCCGCACCGGGGAACCAGCGGCCATAAACGCCGAGCGCCGGATCGAAGACCTTGTCCCAGGGCCTCATCCAGTCGATCTCGGAAGACGCAACGCCCCCCCAAAACCCTTCAGGATCGCGGCGCCAGCCTTGATAGATGTCCGCATAGCGGCTCGTCATTGTGACCTCCCCTCCGCGTTCGGCGCGATATTCATGCCCATCATGTTTGCTCGGGCGCGCGACGCAACTTATATCTCGTCCCCGCGTGGCTGCGCGGCTCGTCAGGAGACAAAATTCTCGGGGCCTTATCGATCTCCAGGGAGCTGTCCCTGACCAGGCCCGTGGGCTTGGATACACGGCGCCCACCTACATCTGTAGGTTCCCGGGATCGAAATCTCCAACGGCCGATGCGGCCACGCATGTGTCTTCGCCCACCGCGATGGGCCCTCGCCGGGAGCATTCCTTCGCCCATGCTTGACTCTCCCGCCACGAAAGCTGAGTTGCGGGCGGTCGGCTTGACGCGACGCGCAGCGCTAAGCGAGGACGAACGCGAAGCAGCCGCGCGATCCGCAGTGGCGCGGCTTCGCCCTCTCCTTCGCGAAGGTGAAACAGTGTCCCTCTACTGGCCGATGCGCAACGAGATCGATCCGCGCGCACTGATCGACGATGTTCGGGCGGCCGGCGGCAACGTCACGCTGCCGGCGGTGGAGAAAGGGAGCATGGTTTTTCGGATGTTCAATGACGAGAGCGGCCTGGAGGATGGCCCATTCGGCACGCGCCACCCCAGCGCGGCGCACCCAATTCTCGACCCCGATCTCATCGTCGCGCCGCTTGCCGCCTTCGATCGCAACGGCGGGCGCATCGGCTACGGCGCCGGCCATTACGACCGCGCCGTCGCCGCACTGAAAGCCGGCGAGCATGCGTTCCGCATTGTTGGAATCGCGTTCGCCTGCCAGGAGGTGGAGTCGATTCCGGTCGAGCCTCACGATGTATGCCTTGGCGCCGTCGCCACCGAATGCGAGCTGATCAATATGGAGGCCGCGTGAAGCTTCTTTTTCTCGGCGACGTCGTCGGCCGCTCCGGACGTAAGGCGCTAACGGCACAGCTCCCCGGCCTCATCGAGCGGCACGGTTTCGATTTCGTCGTCGTCAACGGTGAGAACTCCGCCGGCGGCTTCGGCATCACCGACGCGACGTTTCAGGAGATCGTCCGCGCCGGCGCCGATTGCGTTACCACGGGGAACCACGTCTGGGACCAGCGCGAGGCGCTGACGCTCGCCGAACGCGAGGAGCGCCTCCTGCGTCCGGCCAACTACCCGGCGGGCACGCCCGGCCGCGGCGCGAATGCCTTCACCGCACGCAACGGGGCGCGCGTGCTCGTCGTCAATGTCATGGGGTCGCTCTTCATGCCGGCGCTCGACGAACCCTATCAGGCTGTCACCCGCGAGGTCTCCGCCTGCGTCATGGGTGCCGATTGCGATGCAGCCATCGTCGACGTGCACGCCGAAGCGACCAGCGAGAAGCAGACGATGGGCTACTTCCTCGACGGCAAGGTGTCGCTCGTCATCGGCACGCACACCCATATCCCCACCGCCGACGCGCGCATCCTCGCCGGCGGCACCGCCTACCTGACCGATGTCGGCATGTGCGGCGACTACGATTCCGTCATCGGCATGGAGAAGGACGAACCGCTGCGCCGCGCCACGACAAAAATTCCCTCCGCCCGCCTATCGACAGCGACCGGCACGGGCACGCTGTCCGGCCTGGCAGTGGAGACGGACGATGCCACCGGCCTGGCGCGCCGCGTCGCGCCGCTTCGCATCGGCCCGGGCCTGGAGCCGGCGGAGCCCGATTTCGGAGACGCCGCGTGAACGATATGCTCCATGCCCGGTGCTCGTGCGGTGCCGTCCGCATCAGCACCAGCGGCGAGCCGCTGCAAGTGAGCTGGTGCCATTGCAGGGATTGCCGCCGCCAGACCGGCGCGCCGGCGGTCGTGTGGGCGGGCTTTCGAAGCGAGCAGGTCGCGATCGATGGCGCGCCCAAGCGCCGCCAATCGTCCGATCATGTCGTGCGCGCCTTTTGCGGCGATTGCGGCACGCCCATGACCTATGAGGACGATCGCCTTGCCGGCGAAATCTATATACACGCCGGTCTGTTCGACGAGGCCGATCATCTGGTTCCCGATCGCCACGCCTATGTGACGTCGAAGCTCTTCTGGCTTCACCTGGAGGACGGGCTGGACAAGTTCGACGCGACGACCCGTGGGCGAAACTGAGCTGCGCGCGCGCCGATCCTCGCTCCCGCTGGACGCCTCGCCGCCGCCGGCTTATATCGGGGCGAAACCCTGGAAAATCCGGACGTTGAAGGGGCGCGGCCATGGCAGGCCATTCGCAATTTAAGAACATCATGTATCGCAAGGGCCGACAGGACGCGGCCCGCTCGAAGCTGTTTTCAAAGCTTGCCCGCGAGATCACCGTCGCCGCCAAGGAGGGCGGCGCCGACCCGGACGGCAATCCGCGGCTGCGCCTCGCCATCCAGGCCGCCAAGGGGCAATCCATGCCCAAGGACAATATCGAGCGCGCCATCTCCAAAGCGGCCGGCGGCGACGCGGAATCTTACGAGGAGGTCCGGTACGAGGGCTATGGGCCGGGCGGCGTGGCGCTGATGGTGGAGGCGCTCACCGACAACCGTAATCGCACGGCCGGTGCAGTGCGCTCCTACTTCACCAAGAATGGCGGTGCGCTCGGTGAAAGCGGCTCCGTCGCCTTCATGTTCGATCGCGTCGGCGAGATCGTCTATCCGCCCACGGCCGGCGATACCGACACCGTGCTGGAAGCGGCGATCGAAGCCGGCGCCGACGACGTGACGAGCGACGCCGACGCCCATCTCATCCAGACCGCGTTTGAAGATCTCGGCGCCGTCGCCAAGGCGCTTGAGGCAGCGCTCGGCGAAGCGCAATCGGTCCGTGCCGTGTGGAAGCCACAGACGCTGACGCCCGTCGACAAGGACAAGGCGGAGACCTTGATGAAGCTCATCGCCGCGCTTGACGACGACGATGACGTGCAGAACGTCTACGCCAATTACGACGTCGACGAAGCGACGCTGGAGCAGCTTTCTGCGGCGTAGCTTGGCAGCGAGCCCTTCATCCCGTCCTTCGAGGCTTCTTTCGCCCTCATCCTGAGGTGCGAGCCCGAATGGGCGAGCCTCGAAGTAGCGAAAGAAGCACCTCAGGATGAGGGATGAAGAGGATCATGCCGATGGCCTCCCCCCTCACCCAAACACCGGCATCGACACGATCGCCGAGAACAAAATCACCGAATAGGCGATGCGCCGGTAGGTCGACTCGCTCGCCAGGCCGAACATGCGCCCGCCAAGAAAGATGCAGGCCGCATAGATCGGAAAGAGTGCGAGTGAATAGGCGATCACCTCGCGCGTGATGATGCCGCCGGCGGTGTAGGCCGCGCCGGAAAGCACGGTCGTGAACAAAAAGAAGGTAAAGGCGTTGGCGCGCATGGTGGCGGAGACCACATCGCGTCCCAGCCAGTAGATCAGCACCGGCGGGCCGGGCGTCTGCACCGATCCGCTCATAAAGCCCGACAGCGCGCCGACCAGAACCGAAAGCCCCGGACCGCCGCGACCCCGATAACGCCACCCCGCAGCCAGGATGCCCACGGACGCCAAAATGGCCAGCGACAACCCCCAGCGCAGCGGCACGGGATCGATGTAGATGAGAACCAACACGCCGAGCGGCACGGCAAATGCGGCACCAACTGCAAGCGGCGCAAGCTCACGCCAATCGACGATCCGAACCGACTTTGCCGCAAACGGCAGGACGAGGATCGTATCGATGATGAAAAGCGTGCCGGCCGCCGCCTTGGGCCCAAGGCAGGCCGCCGCCACCGGCATGAAGATCAGCCCGGCGCCGAAGCCGGAAAAGCCGCGCACTAACGCGGCAGCTCCGGCGGCCAGTGCCGCCGCCCAGAACAGCGGCTCCGTCAGGAATGAAAAGGTCAGCACGGCCTTGGCTCTTTTTGCTGCGACGGTGCCGCAGCAGAGGCCGCGACACGGTCAGTCCTGGTCGTTCTTCAGGGATTTCAACTTGGCGAAAACGGAATCGGCGTCGATCTCTTCGTCCGGTTTCTCAGTCGTCGTGGGCTCGCCTTCGGCTGGTTCGTCGGTGCGCGCGCGAAGCGCCGTCGTTTCCTCAGCGGAAAGCAGGCGCGCACCCTCCGGCTCGCTCGGCGGCGGCGCAGCGCGCGCCGCTTTGCGCACCTCCATGTCGAGCTCCAGCTGCGTGCAAAGCCCCAGCGTCACCGGATCGGTCGGCTGCAGGGTGGCGGAGTTCCAATGCGTGCGGTCGCGGATCGCCTGGATGGTCGGCTTGGTCGTGCCGACCAGGCGCATGATCTGCGCGTCCTTCAGTTCCGGATGATTGCGCACCAGCCATAGAATCGCGTTCGGCCGATCCTGCCGCTTGGAAACGGGCGTATAGCGCGGGCCGCGCCGCTTGACCTCAGGAACGCGCACTTTCGATTCGGATATCTTCATCCGATAGCTGGGATCCGCCTCCGCCTTCTCGATCTCCTCGCGCGTCAGCTGACCCGTCAATACCGGATCGAGGCCCTTAATGCCCTGCGCGGCGTCGCCATCGGCGATGGCGCCCACCTCAAGCGGATGAAGAACGCAATAGGCTGCAATCTGATCGAAGGTCAGCGACGTGTTGTCGACCAGCCAGACGGCGGTGGCCTTGGGCATGAGCGGTGCGGTTGCGGCCAAAGCAAAGTCCTCCTTCGGCGCTCCCCCGGGATTCTCGGCCGGGAAAGCCGCATTCGTCGTCAAGGTGACGGGAATTCAACCGATCATATATGCCCCGCGGACGGGTGAGGCAAGGAATAGTGCGCTTGCTGTCTCGTTGGGGACGCACCTCCCCCTTGCGGGGAGGTCGGATTCTCGGTGAGCGAAGCGAACAACGAGAATCCGGGTGGGGGGTTACGCGCTGCGTGCTACTTCATCCCGTCCTTCGAGGCTTCTTTCGCCCTCATCCTGAGGTGCGAAGCGCGCAGCGCTGAGCCTCGAAGCGGCGAAAGAAGCGCCTCAGGATGAGGTATGAAGGGGCGAGTGGCCCCTTAATCACCCATCGACAAAATGATCTTGCCGATGTGCTCGCCGCTATCGATGCGCTGATGCGCCTCCACCACCTGATCAAGCGGAAAGACGTTGTCTATGATCGGCTTGTATTCGCCGCGCTTGATCACCGGCCACACCGCCTCGTGGATGGCGTGCGCCAGCTCCGACTTGAACGGTATCGGCCGATTCCGCAGCGTCGATCCGGTCAGCGTGGCACGCTTCATCATGATGCGGCGGAGATCGATCCGGGTCTTCGGGCCGGCCAGCGTGGAAATCTGCACCAGGCGCCCCTCTTCGGCTATCGCATCGAGATTGCGCATCAGATAGTCGCCGCCGACCATGTCGAGGACCACATCCGCTCCGTGGCCGTCCGTGGCCTCCTTCACCGCTTCGACAAAGTCTTTCGAGCGGTAATTGATGGCGCAATCGGCGCCGAGCTTCCTCATCGCGGCGCATTTTGCATCGGAGCCGGCGGTCGCGGCCACATGGGCGCCAAACGCCTTCGCTAGTTGGATTGCTGTCGTCCCGATCCCGCTTGTGCCGCCATGCACAAGCAGCCATTCGTTGCGCCTTAATGCGCCGCGCTGAAAGACGTTGTGCCACACGGTGAACGTCGTTTCCGGCACGCCCGCGCCCTCAACCGGCGTCAGCGGTTCCGGCAGAGGCAACGCATTGGATGCGTGCACGGTGCAGAATTCCGCATAGCCGCCACCGGGCACCAGCGCGACCACCTCGTCACCCACCTCGAAGTGAACCACACCTCGTTTGATGGCGGCGACCGTTCCGGCGACCTCCAGGCCCGGAACGTCCGAGGCGCCGGGTGGCGGAGGATAATGGCCCTCGCGCTGCATGACGTCGGGGCGATTCACACCTGCTGCGGCGACTGCCACCAGAAGCTCGCCCTCGCCGGGCTCAGGAACCGGACGCTCTTCAACGGTGAGCACCTCCGGCCCTCCGGGCTCGTGGATTCTGACCGCACGCATGGTCGCCGGTACATCCATCGCCATTCTCCCCTCGTTGGCGAACCATGGGTGGCACTCCTACCATCGCGGGCACTGACAATGAACCTGCCTGGCTGTTATCTTCACCGGCTGGAGGGATCGCCCATGACCATTCTCGACGAAGACCAGCCGACAAAGCGGCCGAGCGCGCATCCCGGTGAGGACCTGGCCGATTTGTCGGTTGAGGAGCTGAGAGAGCGCATCGAGCTCTATCGCCAGGAAATCGAGCGGCTGGAGCGGGAGGTCGAGGCGAAGGAGAAACACCTCAAGGCGGCCGATTCCCTGTTCAAAAGCTGAGCCCGAGATCGCCCGAGGTCTGACCGCTCGACGGAGATCGTTCGAAAGAGCAGCGGCACGTTTACCAGGAATTAACCTTTGGCGGTGCTTAATGCGCCCGTCCAGCGATGGACGCGAGTGGCTCTTGCCCACTCTGTTTGACGCCTCCCTGTAACTCTTAAGAGCCGCTTCGCGCGGCTCTTTTTTTGTCCGGCGAAACGGACCGCCTAAGCGCTTGACGCGCCGGGCGTTCGCGCCCAATCAGGCCCTGCCGCAGACAATCCAAGCGGGAGGCCGGCATCGTCGTCCACGTCATTCTGCCCGTCTACCGGCCCAACCCGCTTTGGCTCAACGAGCAGATACGCTCAATTCTAGATCAGACCGGACTATCGGTGCGTATCTGGCTGGTGCCGGACGGGCCCGACGAGGCCACGGCGGCCGCCATAGCCGAGCAGATCGCCGATCCGCGGATCGTCATTTTGTCTTGCAACGAGCACGTCGGCGTCCTGCGCAACGTGGAGCGCGGCGTTGAAGCGGCACTCGCCGAAGCCGGCGCGGATGACCTCTTTGCGTTCGCCGACCAAGACGACGTTTGGCATCGCGACAAGCTGGCCAAGGGCGTAGCGGCCCTCCCCGATGCTCCGATAGCCATGTCCACGCACGATGCGCGGATCATCGATTCTGAGGGGCGCGTCGCCGCGCCTTCCGTCAACGCTTATGAAGAGCGCCACCCTTATCTCGATCAGCTTGCGCTGCTCATCGCCAACAGCGTCAGCGGCATGAGCGTGGTCGCGACACGCGAAGCAATTGCGCGCGCGTTGCCGTTTCCGGAGGCTCCGGAGCTGCTGCATGATTGGTGGCTGACGCTTCTCGTATCGGGTCTCGGCACGATTGCCCGCATCGACGAACCTCTGGTCGACTACCGCCAGCACGGCGGCAACGTGATCGGCGCCAAACAGCCAGGTGTCTTGCCGCTTCTGACGCTGTCGCCGATCCGCCCTTTTCTTGGCCGCAGCTACCGCCAGATGGCCCGCGAGGCGTTCGCCGGGCGCCGCGATATCGCGATACATCTCCAGGCGCGCGGCGCGCTTGCCCCGCCGGCCGCGGCGTTCTTTATCCATCGCAGAATCGGCGGCCTGCTGGTCCGCTGGCGCGGCAATCAGCGCCGCTACGCCATACGCTGCGCCATAGGTATGCTGCTTAGTTAGTCGGGTCGCGAACGCGCCGCCGTTGAGCTTTTTTCTTCACCATTTCGTAACTAACGCATTGATGCTGCGCCCAGACCGCGCAAAACTGCACGTCGGCACAGGGGGGACCGCTGCGCCGATCGATCAGTTGCGTCATCCGGTCACCGGCGAAAGAACAGCCGTGGAATCCAAACCCAATCGCCGCAGGACGGACCGCAAGGACCCGATCTCCTTCGGCAAGGCTTACGCTCAATCCGAAACGTTCCGCACCCTCTTCAAGGAGGGCATGGCGCTGGTTGAGGAGACGGCCGACTATCTCGACGGGGACGGCCGCGACGCTGCGCGCGCCCTGCCTCGCCCCGCCTCCATCGTCTACGCAACGGAGTCGATGCGCCTGACGACGCGTTTGATGCAATTGGCCTCATGGCTGCTCCTGCATCGCTCCGTGCGTGAGGGGGAGATGACGGCTGAGCGCGCCCGCGAGGAGAAGACGAAGATCCGGCTGGAGTCGCTCAGCACCAACGCCGACGGACCGGGCTGGGACGATCTGCCCGAAAAGTTCCGGGCGCTGATTGAACGCTCGCTCAATCTTCAAAAGCGCGTGGAGCGTATCGACGCCGCCTTCCTTGAGGACGGCGTTCCCCAGGCAGAGGATAATCCCGTCAACGCACAGCTCCGCGACCTCGCGGCCGCGCTGAAGCGGGAGTAGCGATTGGTGAGAGACGGGTAGCGACTTCGAGTGCCGACGCAACCTACTCGCTGATCCGCTTCCCTACTTCTTCTCGCCCAGAAAGCTGTCGAACTTGGTCTTGAAGCGCGATAGACGCCCGCCGCGGTCGATCAGGTGCTGGCCGCCGCCGGTCCAGGCCGGATGCGTCTTCGGGTCGATATCGAGGGTCAACGTGTCGCCTTCCGCGCCATATGTGGAACGCGTCTCGTATTCCGTGCCGTCCGTCATCACCACCTTGATCATGTGGTAGTCGGGATGAATGTCTTTCTTCATCGTCGATAATCTCGTGCTGCCAGCCCGTGGTTCCGGGCGCTTAATGCTCGGCGGCGTCTATAAAGGAGCGGCTTTGCGGCATCAAGCCGGCATCCATCCCCTTGCGCGCCCGCCGGAACTTTGCTCCTCCTCGCTTTACCATGGCGTTATCTAAGTCATTGCTGCGTCTGAGCGGCACGGAACCGCAGCGTCTGCGCGCTCAGGCGGTCATCCTGCCCTATGTCGCGCGCTACCGGGGGCGGGCGCTGGCGGCGATCGGCGCGCTGGTGGCGGCGGCCATGGTGACGCTCGCCTTCCCGCTCGCCATCCGCGGCATGATCGATGTCGGCTTCTCAGACGCCGACGCAGGCTTCGTCAATCGCAGCTTCTTGACGCTGATCGTGCTGGCCGGCGCATTAGCGCTGGCAAGCTCCTGCCGCTATTACCTGGTCATGACCATCGGCGAGCGCATTGTCGCCGACCTGCGCCGCGACGTCTTCGCCCATCTGATGCGGCTTTCGCCGGCCTTCTTCGACAAGGTGCATTCAGGCGAGATCATCTCCCGCCTGACCGCCGACACCACGCAGATCAAATCGGCGGTCGGCGCCAGCGCTTCAACCGCGCTTCGCAACCTTGTCCTTTTTGTTGGTGCGACGATCATGATGGTCGTGACGAGCCCGCGCCTGTCCGGGCTCATCCTGATCGTCATACCGGCGATCGTCCTGCCGATCGTCGCGTTCGGGCGCCGCGTGCGTCGCAATTCCCGCTTGGCGCAGGACCGGCTGGCAGACGCATCCGCCTACGCCGCCGAAGGCGTGGGCGGGGTGAGGACGATTCAGGCCTACACGTTTGAAGGCGTGGCGGACAGCCGATTTGCTTCGCTGATTGAAACGTCGTTCGTCGCGGCGCGCCGTGCCACGGCGTCGCGCGCGTTGTTGACGGCGTTCGCCATCTTCCTGGTCTTTGCGAGTGTCGTTGCCGTGCTGTGGTGGGGCGCACATTCAGTGCTGGCCGGATCCATGAGCGCCGGCCTGCTTGGCCAGTTCCTGCTTTACTCGGTATTCGCCGCCGGCGCGCTCGGCGAGCTCAGTCAGGTTTGGGGCGAGGTGAGCCAGGCGGCTGGCGCGACGGAACGGATCGCCGAGCTTCTGGCCACCAAGCCGCGCATCGCTCGCCCCTTCCGTCCACGAGAGCTTCCCGCCCCTACACGCGGCGAGATCATGTTCGACAACGTCTACTTCAACTACGACACGCCAGGCGCGCCAGTGCTGTGCGGCGTGACGCTGAAGATTCGACCCGGCGAACGCGTGGCCATCGTCGGACCGTCCGGCGCCGGCAAATCGACGCTGTTTTCGCTCCTCATGCGCTACTACGACACGGTCGCCGGCAGTGTTCAGATTGATGGTGTCGACATAAGGCAGGCCGACCCCGCCGCCATTCGCAAGGTCATCGGCTTCGTGCCGCAAGACCCGGCCATATTCGCGCTGACCGCAGAAGAGAACATCCGTTTCGGCGATCTGGATGCCGACAAAGAGGCTGTGCACGCGGCGGCACGCGCAGCCTACGCCGATCCCTTCATCACCAACCTCCCCAACGGCTACGACACCATTATCGGCGAGCGCGGCGTGACGCTCTCAGGTGGCCAGCGACAGCGCCTCGCCATTGCGCGCGCCATTCTCAAGGAAGCGCCGATCCTGCTTCTCGACGAAGCGACCAGCTCGCTCGATGCGGAGAGCGAGACCATGGTGCAGGAGGCGTTGGAGACGCTGATGCGTGGCCGCACGACATTGGTCATTGCGCACCGGCTCGCCACAATCAAAAGCGCCGACCGCATCATCGTCATGGACGAAGGACGGATCGTGGAGGAAGGCACGCATCAAAGCCTCGTCGCGCGCGGCGGACTTTACGCACGCCTTGCGGAGCTGCAATTCCACGACAACGGCGCATTCATGGAAGCGCCGTCACGCGCCGCGAGCGTTTAGCGCGTTGTAACATCGGGCTCGGACTGCATTATCGTCGTCATGCCCGGACTTGATCCGGGCATCCACTCCTGAGCGTCCAACCATCACGAAGCGCATGCGGCATGGATTGCCGGGTCAAGCCCGGCAATGACGACAAGTATAAAGGCTAAGCGTCCGCCGAAACGCGCCAGCGTTTAGCGCTCCGTCAGCTTCAGCTCGATACGCCGGTTGCGAGCGTAGGCTTCCTCGGTGTTGTCGGGATCAAGCGGCCGGAACTCGCCGAAGCCGGCGGCGACCAAACGCTCAGGCGCGATACCGCGATCGATGAGGCGCCGCACAACGGCAATCGCGCGCGCCGCCGACAGTTCCCAGTTCGATCCAAAGCGGCCGGTGACGGGCCGCACGTCTGTGTGGCCGTCGACCCGGACCACCCAATTGATCTCTTCCGGGATTTGCCCCTGAAGCTCCAGGATCGCGTCACCCAGCTTGTCGAGCTCCTGCAGAGCCTCGCCGCTGATATTGTCGCTGCCGGTGGGAAACAGCACCGATGCCGGCAGCACGAAGCGATCGCCCACGACTTGAATGTCGGGCCGGTCGGCGAGAATCTCACGCAGCCGGCCAAAGAAGTCGGAACGATAGCGCGACAATTCCTGCACGCGCTCCGCCAGCGCCACATTGAGCCGCCGGCCGAGATCGGCGATGCGAACCTGGCTTTCGCGGTTGCGGCCTTCCGATGCGTCGAGCGCCTCCTCCAGCGCTGAGAGTTGGCGGCGCAAGGCAGCGATCTGCTGATTGAGCAGCTCAACCTGCGCCAGCGCCCGCTGACTGACCTGCTGTTCGCTCTCAAGTTCGCCTTCCAGCGACGAGATACGGCTTTCCGCCGCGCCCGATTCCGCGCCGCTCGCGCTGAGAAGACCCTGCAGGCGATCGCGATCGCTGGTCGTGGCCGCAAGGCTGGCCTGCAAAGTCGCCAGCTGATCCGCCAGATCGCGCGTATCGGAGCGCTCAAGCGACAGAAGGTCGGTCAACTCCGCGATCTGCGCGTTGAGTCGGCTGAGCACCGTGTCCTTGCTCGTGACCTCTTGGCCGAGGAAGAACTGCGCCAGAATGAACACGGAAAGCAGGAAGATGAAGACCAGGATCAGCGTCGCCATGGCATCGACGAAGCCCGGCCAATAGTCGATCCGGTTGAGCCCCCTTGCACGCGCACGCGCAGCCATCGCTCAGCCTATCCCTACGTCTCGCGGCGCACTTCGCTCAGGCCGCCGTGCCAATCGTCATCCTCGCCGGTCCGACGGATTGGCGTCACATTGCGCTCCGTCACACTGGTCAGCCGGCGCAACGTATCGTGGAGCGCTTGTTGCTGCTGCGATTGCGACTCCATCCAGTCGCGCACCATCTGCTGTTCTTTGCGCATGTGCTGGACCATGCCCTGGATGCCTTCGGCGAGATTGGCCATTGCCGCCGTCGAGGCACGTGAACCGCCGCCCTCCTGCACCAAGCGCGCCAGCCGTTCCACGGAAGCGCGGATCTCCGTGGAGCTGCCGGAGACATCTTCTTCGGTGAGCCCAAGCTCCTCCAGATCGGTGATCGTGGACAGCCAGTCCTCCAGCTCCGTGTAGAAGCGGTTCTGCGCCTGGCCCGCCTGCAGGTCGAGGAAGCCGAGGATCAGTGAACCCGACAAACCGAAGAGCGACGATGAGAAGGCAATACCCATGCCGGTGAGCGGCGCAGCCAAACCTTCCTTCAGGTCTTCAAAGATGATGCCTGAATCGCCGGACGTGACGCTGAGCGTCTGGATGGTGGAGCCCACGGCCCCGACCGTCGTCACCAGGCCCCAGAACGTTCCCAGAAGCCCGAGGAACACAAGGAGCCCGGCAAGGTAGCGCAGGATCTCGCGGTTCTCGTCCAACCGGTTGCCGATGGAATCGAGGATCGACCGCCAGGTGGAGGTCGACAGCATGAAGCTGTCGGCGTGGTCGCGCAAAAGTGCGGCCATCGGCGCCACAAGCTTGGGCGGTGCCTGGTCGAAATTGGTCTCGCGCCGGCGGAATGAATTCACCCAGCGCACTTCCGGGATCAGGCCGACGACATTGCGCATGGCCATGGCGATGCCGATCACCAGAACACCGATGATCAGCCCGTTCAGGCCGGGATTGTGCATGAAGGCGTTGGCCACTTCCCGATAAAGGACAAGTGGAACGAATCCAGCGATGATCAGGAATATGACCATGCGGACCATGAAGATCCGCGGACTGGAGAGCATATAGGGATCGAAGTCGCGTGCCATCGATCTCCCCGAACTGGCGCTACTGCGTCGCGGATTTGTAGCGCGTTTCTGCCCGCCGATGGAAGCGAAAGGGCACGCTACCGGCGAATTAGTGAGAGGAGCTGTCGGTGGATGGCTTCGTTTCCGGCAACAACGTCCCCCGATTCAAGCAGCCCGTCACCCCCGTCAGTATCGGTCACGAATCCGCCAGCCTCGCGGATGAGGAGGGTCCCCGCCGCGATGTCCCAGGGGGAGAGGCTGTGCTCCCAGAAGCCGTCAAACCGCCCCGCGGCCACCCAGGCGAGGTCGAGCGCGGCGGCCCCAAACCGCCGCACACCCGCCACTTTCGGCATGATGGCCATCAGTTCACGGACATACGCGTCATGCTCGCCGTGCCCCCGAAACGGCATGCCGGTCGCAATCACGGCATCGTCGAGAGCCTGTCGCCCAGCGACCCGGAGCCGCCGATCGTTAACGAAGGCGCCGCTGCCGCGCTCGGCCGTGAACAGCTCATCGCCGATCGGGTCGTAAACCACGGCGGCAAAAAGTCGTCCCTGCCGCTCCAAAGCGATGGAAATGCAAAATTGCGGGATGCCGTGAAGGAAATTCGTCGTGCCGTCGAGCGGATCGACGATCCAGCGATGCTGCGCGTCGCTGCCACGAGCCTCGCCCGATTCTTCCATCAAGAAGCTGTAGCCGGGCCGCGCCCGCTCCAGTTCCGTGCGGATTACCTCTTCCGCGCGGCGGTCGGCATTGGACACGAAGTCGGCCGGGCCCTTGCGCGAGACCTGGAGGTTCTCAATCTCGCCGAAATCACGCACCAGCCCGCGCGCGGCCTTGGTCGCCGCCGTGACCATGACGTTGAGGATCGCTGATCGGGCCATGGCGCGCTACTCGGCGCGACGCACATAGGCGAGATCGTTTGTGTCGACGACGATCTTTTCGCCCGGCGAGACGAAGGGCGGCACCATGACGCGCACGCCGTTCTCCATCAGCGCCGGCTTGTAGGACGAAGCGGCGGTCTGGCCCTTGATGGTCGGCTCCGTCTCCGTGATCTCCAGCACCACATGGTCGGGCAGCGATATGCCGATCGGCCGTTCCTCATGAAGCTCCAGCGTCACCATCATGCCGTCCTGCAGAAAGGCCGCCCGCTCACCGACGAATTCCGTCGCTAGGTTGATCTGCTCGTAGGTATCGGCGTCCATGAAGACGAGCATGTCGCCTTCCTTGTAGAGGAACTGAAAGTCCTTGGTGTCGATGCGCGCGCGCTCCACGCGCTCGTCGGAACCAAAGCGATTGTTGAGCTTGCGGCCGTCGATGATGTTCTTCAGCTCGACCTGGTTGTAGGCGGGCCCCTTGCCGGGCTTCACCTTGTTGGTCTTCACCGCCACCCAAAGCGAGCCGTCATGCTCAATGACATTACCCGGGCGGATGTCGTTGCCGCTGATCTTCATTGCTGTCCTGGAAGGTTCGGGAACGCGGCGCCTTGCACCACACTTCGCAAAGGGTGGCAAGAGCCCGACTTGAGGTCGCTCAGGCCCTCGCCCCTAACCGATTGACGTGCCCCATCTTGCGCCCGGCCCGCGCCTCGCGCTTGCCGTAGAGGTGGAGCCGCGCATTGGGCTCCGCAGCAAAGTCCGGCCAGTCCTCCGCATCCAGACCGATCAGATTGGTCATCACCACGTCGGTATGGCGCGTCGTGGGCCCGAGCGGCCAGCCCGCCACCGCGCGGATGTGGTTCTCAAATTGCGACACCGCGCAGGCATCCTCCGTCCAGTGACCGGAATTGTGCACGCGCGGCGCGATCTCGTTGACCAAGAGCGACCCGTCGCGTTCGACAAACAGCTCCACGCCGATCGCACCGACATAGTCGAGCGCATTCGTGATCTCTGTCGCGATTCGGCCCGCTTCGGCGGCGACTGCCGCATCGACTGACGCCGGCACGGTGGATGTCGCGAGAATGCCGTCGCGGTGAACGTTCTCAGCCGGATCGTAAACGGCAATCGCGCCGCTCAATGTGCGCACGCCGATGACGGAGATCTCGCGTTCAAAGTCGACGAGAGCCTCAAGGATCGCCGGCGCTCCGCGCATGGATGCGAACGCGTCGTCCGCCTGGTCGGGCGCGCGTATCGGTGCCTGGCCTTTACCGTCATAGCCGAGCCGCCGTGTCTTCAAGATACCGGGAAGGCCGATCTTGGCGATGGCCTGGTCAAGCGAGGCACGGTCGTCGACCGGTGCGTAGGCGGCGGTTCCAATGCCAAGCTCCGCCATGAAGGACTTTTCGACCAGCCGATCCTGGCTGACGGCAAGCGCCCGCGGCCCCGGCCGCACCGGCGCGCTCTTAGCCAATTGCTCCGCCGCCGCGACGGGCACGTTCTCAAATTCGTAGGTGACCACGTCGACGGAGCGGGCGAACTCCTGAAGCGCTGCCATGTCGTCGTAGGCGGCGATCGTCTGCGCGGCCGCCACGTCAAAAGCGGGGCTCTCCGGGTCGGGGCAGTAGATATGGCATCTGAGGCCGAGCCGTGCTGCGGCCAGCGCCAGCATGCGGCCGAGTTGACCGCCGCCCAAAATCCCGATGACGGAACCCGGCGGCAGTGCGCCTGGCGCCTCCTCTTCGTTTATCGCCTCCTCAGCCGCCATGGTCGTCACTGGGCCGCTCCGCCACGGCCTCCGTCCGCTCTGCGCGCCAAGCCGCGAGCCGTTCGGCTAGTTCGCTGTCGCCGCCCGCGACGATCGCCGCCGCCAGCAAACCGGCATTGATCGCACCTGGCTTGCCGATGGCGAGCGTCCCAACTGGCACGCCGGCCGGCATCTGAACGATCGAATAGAGGCTGTCCTGCCCCTTCAGCGCGCTCGATTCCACGGGCACGCCGAGGACCGGCAGCGTCGTCATGGCCGCCACCATGCCCGGCAGATGCGCCGCCCCACCGGCGCCGGCGATGATCACTTCGTATCCGGCGTCTCGCGCGCCCTTGGCAAATGCGACCAGCCGATCCGGCGTGCGGTGCGCGGAGACGATCCGCGTGTCATGCGGCACGCCCAGTTCATCGAGAGCCGCCGCCGCATGTCGCATGGTCGCCCAGTCGGACTGGCTGCCCATGACGATTGCGACGCTGGCGGCTCTGCCGGAAGCTTGCGGTGCCATATCGGCTTGACCCTGTGGAAAACGCTGGCGAACGCCGCCGAGGGCGACGCCACCCGGCATGCCACACTTTCCTGGCCGGCTCAAAGGCTTGCGCGGGACCGTCCCCAGACTGCGGCGATACGCGCGGAGCCTTCAGGCGATGATGTCGGGAAGTAGCTTGTCTTCCAGCGCCTTGATCCGATCCTTTAACGCAAGCTTTCGCTTCTTAAGGCGCTGTATCTGCAAATTGTCCGGTGAAGCCTGGCCTTGCAGTGCATCGATGGCGCTGTCGAGGTCCCGATGTTCCTGCCGCAACTGCGCCAGTTCATTGCGGACGGCAGAATCCGCGACCTCGATGACCCGACCGCCGCCGTCCGTCTCGTCCTCCGCCATGGCCAGACGTTACAACATCGTGGCGAGTGCGGCAAAATGCGCGGAAACCGGTAACAACCGGTCATCCATGCCTTGTCACAGGTTCGACATATACCCACGTTCGTGGCATTCTGGTTCGGTCCACTGACATGGAGGCGCGAATGTCCGTTGAATCGCATCTTGCGGAGCTTGAGCGGCGGCATGAGGATTTGAAGCGCGAAGTGCATGAGGCGCAAAGCCACCCCGGCTACGACGAGCTTGAAATCGCGGCCCTGAAACGACGCAAGCTGCTTATCAAGGATGAGATCGCCAAACTAAAGGCTGACCAGGAAGCAGCTACCACGCATTAGTTCAGTCAGTGTCGGCGCCTGAGGGGCGCCGGAATCGCGTTCAAGGGCGGCTTCGGCCGCCCTTTGTTTTTGCAAGGTTGTGCCTAAAGCCGTCAAAGCCCTTCCGCGATCTCCCTCAGCCGGAATTTCTGCACCTTGCCGGTGCTCGTCTTGGGGATATCGGCGAACACGACGTGCCGTGGGCATTTGAAGTGCGCCAGGTTGGCGCGCGCATGCGCGATCAGGTCTTCAGCGGAAACCGCTTCTCCTGGCTTCAGTTCTACGAAAGCGATCGGCGTCTCCCCCCATTTCTCGTCGGGCTTGGCCACGACAGCCACGGCGGCGACCGCTGGATGCTTGTAGAGCGCATCCTCCACTTCGATGGACGAGATGTTCTCGCCGCCGGAGATGATGATGTCCTTTGAGCGGTCCTTGAGCTGGATGTAGCCGTCGGGATGCACGACCCCGAGATCGCCGGAGCGGAACCAGCCGTCCTTGAGCGCAGCCTTCGTCGCTTCGGGGTTCTTCAGATAGCCTTTCATCACGATGTTGCCGCGGAAGACCACCTCACCCAGCGCCTCGCCATCGGCGGCGACGGGGCGCTCGGTCTCAGGATCGAGCACCGCGAGATCCTCCAGCGCCGGATAGCGCACGCCCTGGCGCGCCACCTGCCCGGCCTGTCCTGCGCGATCCAAATCATCCCACGCAGCATGCCATTCATTCACGACCGCTGGCCCGTAGGTCTCCGTCAGTCCGTAGACATGCGTTACGCTGAAGCCCGCATCGGCCATGGCGGCCAACACCGATTCCGGCGGCGGCGCTGCGGCTGTGATGAACCGCACCATGTGCGGGAACGCCCGCTTGTCGGCGTCAGGCGCGTTGATCAGCGTCGCCATGACGATCGGCGCGCCGCAAAGATGCGTCACCCCATGCGCCGCGATGCGATCGTAGACGGCCTTTGCTTCAACCCGCCTGAGGCACACATGCGTTCCCGCCAGCGCAACGATCGTCCAGGGGAAGCACCAGCCGTTGCAGTGGAACATCGGCAGCGTCCACAGATAGACCGGATGCTGCATCAATCCGCCGGCGAGCGCATTGGCGTAGCACATCAGCGCCGCGCCGCGATGATGGTAGACGACGCCCTTGGGATCGCCCGTCGTCCCGGACGTATAATTGAGGCTGATGGCGTCCCACTCGTCATCCGGCATGCGCCACGCGAAGTCCGGATCGCCCTCCGCCAGAAGCGCCTCATAGTCGATCGAGCCAACGCGCTCGCCAGCTGCTGCGCCCGCGTCATCCGCGCATGTCGGATCGTCGTATTCGACGACCAGCGGCGTAGCCGTCGCCGCTTTCAGAGCCTCGCTCATCACACCGGAGAATTCGCGGTCGACGATGACAACCTTCGCCTCCGCGTGATCGAGCTGAAAGGCAATCGCCGCGGCATCGAGGCGCGTATTGATGGCGTGCAAAACGGCGCCGACCATGGGCACGCCAAAATGCGCCTCCAGCATGGGCGGCGTGTTTGCCAGCATCACCGACACTGTCTCTCCGACGCCAATGCCGCGACGGCTCAGCGCTGAGGCGAGCTGGCGGGTGCGCGAATAGAGCGCGGTATAGGTGAGGCTCTGCTGCCCATAGAGAATTGCGACGCGCTCCGGGAACACCCGCGCGGTGCGATCAAGGAAGGCTAACGGCGTCAGAGGCTGAAAATTGGCCGGGCGCTTGGAGAGGTCGTCATTATAGGCGGCGCGCGTCACCAATGATGTCCGATCCCGCTTCGCCGTCTATTCCGGCGCGTCGGGCAAACCCTGCAAGCGCTCCGCGATCTGCTCGATGCGCTGGGCCGCATGCATGAGGCTTTCCGCGAAACTCTGCTCCATCCCTTCGATGCGCATCGCCGTATCGGTGCGCACGTCGCGAAGACTGCTCGCCGCTTCTTCCGCTTCCGCCAGCCGCCGCTCCGTGTCGTTCAGCCGGTCGGTCATCAAGATGCCGGCCATCACCATCAGACGCTGGTCGCCGATCTCGCCCAACGCGCCGCGGAGTTCGTTGATGGCCGCATCGAAGCGCTCGCCGAGCTGTTCCACGTGCTCTTCCTCGCCGTCTTCGCAGGCCATGCGATAGACGCGGCCATTCACGTTGAGGTTGACCTGCGCCATCAGCCGCCCTCCTCATCGGCTTGTAGAATCTCGCGGATCGTGGTGACCGCGCTCTCCAGCCGGCGTGCCACATCACGGTTGATGTGCTCCAGCCGCGCCGCATGCGCCTTGGCGTGATCTAACGCCTCCGCCAGTTCGGCGCGGTCGGTGGTCAGCATCTGCACTTCTTCGGCCAGCCCATCGGCGCCGGTCGCCTGAGAAAGCCGCTGTTCAACGGCATATTCCAGGCTTTGAAGCGCGGCCTCCAATTGCCGCACGGCATGCTCTGTTGTCGACGGCATTGTCCTTCGCCTCCGCCGCGCGCCCCCACCGGCCTGCCGGTCGCCCTGCCTTATTAGCATTGACCCGTATCGCCCAGTCAATCAAGCGGTTGGGGCACGAAAATTCAGCATCACTTGAAGCAAGTGGCGGCTTGCGGCGGCGTAATTCAACCGATCATCGCCGTCTTGATGATGATCTGGGCGCCAGGCGCCAGCGGCGTATCCAGGCCTGCTCGCTCGCCATCCACGAAGACGTGGATGTTGCGCCGGATGCGCGGCGTTGAATCGACCAGCCGATCGCGCATCCCGGGCCACCGCTGATTGAGCGCATCGATAGCCTCGCCCACATTGGTTGCGCTGAGCCGCACCTTTGGGACGGCGCCAGGAAAGAGACGCACCAGCGCCGGCGGCAGCTCAACCTCGACGGCACGGCCCTCGGCGCTATCCGTCAACGACCAGCGTCTCCACCGACAGGATCATCGGCAGATGCTCGGCGATGCGCTGCCAGCCATCGCCCTCGTCGGCACTGGCGAAGAGCGAGCCGGTATTGGTGCCGAAATAGACGCCCGCCGGCTCCAGACTATCGGTGGCCATGGCTTGCCGTAGCACGCCGAAGAAGGCGTTCTCTTGTGGCAAGCCTTCTCGCAGTGCCTCCCAGCTCTCCCCGCAATCGCGCGTGCGCCACACCGCTGCCTTGCCATCGGGCGGATAGCGCCCGGCCGTGTCGCCGTTGAGCGGCAGGAGAAAAAGCGCGTCCGGATCGCGTGGATGCGTCGCCGCCGGAAAACCGAAGCTCGACGGCAGGCCGTTTTCGATGCTCTGCCACTGAAGGCCACCATCGTCGCTGCGGTACATGCCGCAATGGTTCTGCTGATAGAGACGATCGGGCATGCCCGGCGCCATCACCACGCAATGCACGCACTGCCCGAGCTCCGGATATTGCTGGCCCTCCGGCATGTAATCGTTGCGCGTCCCGCGATTGCGCGGCTCCCAGGTCTTGCCGCCATCGGCGGAATGGAACACCCCGACCGCCGACATCCCCACCCAGATGCGTTCGCCGCCACTCGGTTCCACGACAATGGAATGAAGGTTCAGCCCTGCGCCACCCGGTTGCCAATCTGGTCGCGTCGGGTGGTCCCGGAGGCCGGAGACGTGTTGCCAAGTCGCGCCGTTGTCGTCGCTGCGAAAAAGGCCGGCCGGCTGCACGCCGGCGTAAAGCGTGCCGTTCGCCGGCGCCACACTCCACACAGTCTTGATCGGCTCCTCGCCTTCAGCATAGGCGAGGCCTTCGCTGGAATGCGTCCACGTCTCGCCAAGGTCCGTCGATTTCCACACCGCCGGGCCGAACCACTGATCGCCGCCGCCGCCATAGATCGTGCCGCTCGCCGCGTCGCCTTTCACATGGTTCATCGGCCAGACTTCGCAGAATGGTCCGCGCAGCGCCCAGGAACGGCGATCTCCGTCGCTTTCCACGATGAACGCCCCGCGCGTCGTGCCGACGAGAACCAGGACCTTCTCAGCCATGTCCGCCTCCGTCTCTGATAGGCGCTCATCATAACGGCTCTACTTGTCGTAATCACGGGCGTCGCCAGACCCAATCGGAACACGCCTGCGCGCTTGACGCGAATCCAAGGGCGGTGCGAAGGTCCGCTCGTTTGAAAGCGCTTGCAGCGTTTCGGTTCGCCGGGCCTCGGCGCCAAAGGGAGGAGAAAATGCAAAGAGTATTGAAGAGCTTGCTGCCGGGCATATTTGCCGCCTCGCTCGTTGCGGGCGCAGCCCAGGCGCAGGACCTGACCATCGCGTCGTCGCTGCCCAGCCTCGGCTTCCCGTTCTTCGTGCACATGCAAAAAGAGCTGCGCGACGAGGCGGAGGGCCTGGGCGGCATCTCACTGGTTGAGACCGACGGCCAGAACCAGACGCCCAAACAGACCGCCGACGTGGAAGCGGCGATCGTGCAGGGCGTCGATGGCATCATCATCAGCCCGATCGACGCCGTCGCCATGGCGCCCGCACTGCAGCAAGCCGTGGACGCCGGCGTTCCCGTCGTCACCATCGACCGCCGCGTCGACGGCGTGCCGGGTATCCTTGCCCATGTCGGCGCCGACAACGTGCTCGGCGGCGAAGCGCAGGGACGCCTGATCACTGAGCTGTTCCCGGATGGTGCGCGCATCGTCAACCTTCAGGGTCAGCCCGGCGCCAGCCCGGCGATCGACCGCAATGCGGGCGTCCACAACGTGCTCGACCAGATGTCCGACAAGTATGTGTTCGTCGCCGAACAGACCGCCAACTTCGCGCGCGAAGAAGGGGCGTCTGTGACGGAGGCGATCCTCGCCGGCCTCGACAGCCCACCCGACGTGATCGTCGCTGCGAACGACGACATGGCGCTCGGCGCGTTGCAGGTCACCCAGGAGCAGAACCTCGACATCCCGATCATCGGCTTCGACGCGCTTCCTGAGGCGCTGGCCAGTGTGCGTGACGGCGGGCTCGCCGCCACCATCGAGCAGTTCCCCGGCGGCCAAAGCCGCGGTGCCGTTCAGACGCTGGTGAAATATCTCCGCGAGAACGTGGAGCCGGAGAAGGTGATCCTGCTGACGCCGATCGCCATCACCAAGGACAACATCAACGAGGCCGAACGGCTCGGCGAAGTTCAATAGATCTTGGCTGCGGGTCGGCGTGAGCCGGCCCGCTCTCCATTGGGGGCAAGCGATTGACGGGCGACGCACTCCCGCCGCATGACGAGCTGCATCCGCAGGCGAAGTTCGACGCCGTGCAATTCGCCGCCCGTTGGGCGGCCCCCATCTTCCTGCTGCTTCTGATCGTCATCTTCGCGACGCTCGAGCCGCGCTTCTTGCACCCGATCAACGTCTTCAACGTCCTGAGGCAGGTGTCGATCGCCGGACTCATTGCCATCGGCATGACTTTTGTGATCATCACCGCCGGCATCGACTTGTCGGTCGGCTCGCTTTTGGCGCTCTCCGGCCTGGTTGGCGCCTACGTCGCCAAGGGTGGGCTCGAAGACCGCTTTGCCGTCGGCGCCAGCGTCGACGCCGGCAACCCGGTCTACATGGCCATGGGCGCAGCCATCGCCGTGGGGATAGCCGGCGGCGCGCTGCAAGGCACTATCATCACGCGCCTCAAAGTGCCGCCTTTCGTTACGACATTGGGCGGGCTCACCGCCTTCCGCGGCGCCGCTTTGTGGTTCTCCGAGGGAGGGCCGATCAGCGGCTTCGATCCGTCCTACACGTGGTGGGGCCAGGGCCGTATCGGCGATGTCCCGGTGCCGGTCATCATCTTCCTCACGGCCGCTCTCATCGCCCATATCGTTTTGAGATACACGCGCTTCGGCCAGCACGTTTACGCCACCGGCGACAACCCCGCCGCGGCGGATCTGAACGGCGTGGCGACCAAGCGCATCACGTTTTCTGTTTACGTGATCGTCGGCTTCTTCTGCGGGCTCGCCGGCTTCCTGCTGTCTGCACGACTAAGCTCGGCGGAAGCCGTCGCCGGTCTCGGCCTGGAGCTGACGGTCATCGCCTCCGTTGTGATCGGCGGCACCAGTTTGTTCGGCGGCATCGGCAGTGTGTTTGGCACGGTGGTCGGCGCTCTTCTGATCGGCGTTCTGACCAATGGTCTCGTTCTGCTCAACGTCTCGTCATTCGTTCAGCAGATCGTCATCGGCATCATCCTGGTTGCCGCTGTCGCCTTCGATCAGTTCGCGGCGCGACGACGATAGAGCACGACCGATTGTTTCTTCCCCGACATGCGGACGAAACCATTTTGAGGGTTGTCTGAGTCAAATCAGCCCCCGCACGAAAACCATCTGAAACACAAAAGCATCAGAAAGCGCGCCCACAAAGCGGGTGTGGGCTTGGGCTCCTGCTTCGCGGTTCATAACAACAGGAGCGCCCTCCATGTCCTTTATTTCCGATCGTATTCACCGCGCCGACAACGCCTTCGCTCCCGTGCGCGATTTCTATTTCGCCTCCAGCTATGCGGAGCGACGCAACGCACCCGGCGTCTGCGACTTCACGTTCGGCAACCCGCACGAAATGCCGCTCACTGGACTTGTCTCCGCGATCCGCGAGCGTGCCGTGCCGCAAGACAAGAACTGGTTCGCCTACAAGACCAGTGAAGAAGACCCACGCGCCTTTCTGGCGGAGCGTCTCAGCCACGAGATGGGTATGGCGTTTCAGCCGGAGGACATCGCGCTGACCGCCGGTGCCTTTGCCGCGATCATGGTGGCGTTTCGCCTGGTGCTCGACGCCGGCGACGAGGCGATCTACTCCGAGCCGGCGTGGTTCTGCTACGAATCAATGCTGCTCGCCGCCGACGCCGTGCCGCGCAAAGTTGCGCTGAAGGGCCCGGCCTTCGACCTCGACCTTGAGGCGATTGAGCGCGCCATCGGTCCGAAGACGCGGATGGTGATCGTCAACACGCCGCACAATCCGACCGGCCGCATTTACGACCGCGCGACATTGCAAGCGCTGGCCGACATGCTTGACCGCGCGTCAGTCCGATATGGGCGGCGCATCTTTCTTCTGTCGGACGAACCCTACCGTCGCCTTCGCTTCGACGGGAACGCCTTCACCAGCCCGGCGGAAATCTATCCGTGGACGCTGGTGTCCTACAGCTTCGGCAAAGTGATCCTCGCGCCGGGTCAGCGGCTCGGCTACCTCGCCCCGTCGCCGCTCATGCCGGAGGCCGATCGCCAAGCGCTGCGCGACGTGATGTTCTCCGCGCAGATGGCGATGGGTTGGTGCTTCCCCAACGCGGTGATGCAATACGCCATCCCCGACATCGAGGCGTTGACCATCGACGTCGCGACGCTCTCCCGACGACGCGACCGCTTGATGCAGGTGCTGTCCGGCTCCGGCTACGAAGTTTTGCGGCCTGAGGGCACGTTCTATCTGTGGAGCCGCTGGCCTGAGGGTGATCCGGAGCGCCATTGGCGCATGCTCGCCGATCGCGATGTCTTCGTCATGCCCGGCACCATCCTCAACGCGCCGGATTACTTCCGCATCTCATTGACGGCGTCCGATGATATGGTGGAGCGCGCCCTGCCCGCGTTCCAAGCCGTGGGCGAAGCCGGCGCGCAACGCGCTGCCGCTTGACGCAACAATAAACACGAGGAAACGACAATGGCCCGCTACGACAACATCCTGGAGACGATCGGCAACACGCCGGCCGTGAAGATCGCCAAGTTCGCGCCGCCGGGCGTTGAGCTCTACGTCAAGGTCGAGGCGTTCAATCCGCTCGGCTCCGTCAAGGACCGTCTGGCGCTTGGCGTCATCGAGGCGGCGGAGAAAAGCGGCGCCTTGAAGCCCGGCCAGACGGTGATTGAGGCGACCAGCGGCAATACCGGCATTGGCCTCGCCATGGTCTGCGCGCAGAAGGGCTATCCCCTCGTCGTCACCATGGCGGAGAATTTCAGCGTCGAACGCCGCCGCCTGATGCGCTTCCTCGGCGCTAAGGTCGTGCTCACGCCCGCCTCGGAGAAAGGCACCGGCATGCTGGCCAAAGCGGTGGAGCTGGCGGAGACACACGGCTGGTTCCTCACCCGCCAGTTTGAGAACGAAGCCAATCCCGATTTCCACTCCAAGACCACGGCCGTGGAGATCATGCAGGATTTCGCCGATACCGGTCTCGACTATTGGGTGACCGGCGCCGGCACAGGCGGCACGCTGAAAGGCGTCGCGCGCGTCTTGAAGAAGGAGTGGCCCGACACGAAGGTCATCGTGTGCGAGCCGGACAACGCGCCGGTGATGAAAAGCGGCCTTCCGCAGGCGCGCGAGGCCGATGGCACGATCACGCAAAGCCATCCGCATTTCCGTCCGCATCTCATGCAGGGCTGGTCGCCGGATTTCATGCCGCAGCTGACGGAAGACGCAATCACCGCCGAGCTGATCGACGAGATCGTTCCGATCAAGGGCGACGACGCACTGCGTCTCTCACGCGAGTTGGCCCAGAAGGAAGGCATCTTCGTCGGCATATCCGCCGGCGCCACCTTGGCCGGTGCGCTTGAGGTCGCCGCGCGCGCGCCGAAGGGCTCGAAGATTCTGTGCATGCTCCCCGACACGGGCGAGCGTTATCTCTCAACGCAGCTTTTTGAGGACATCCCCGCCGACATGACCGACGATGAAGTCGTGATCGCGCAATCGACGCCGCGCTACCGCTTCGACACGAAGACGCCGCCGCCCGCCCCGCAGAAGAGCAACGGCTCCCCCTCTCCGGTGTCGCCGGAAGCCGATGCCTTTGTCGAGAAAGTCATCGCCGACCGCGATCAGCCCGTCGTGATGTTTGCATTGGAATGGTGCGAATTCTGCTGGTCGGTACGCAAGGCGTTCGATGCGATGGGCGTTGCCTACCGCTCCGTCGACCTCGATTCCGTCGATTACCAGAAGGACAATTGGGGCGGTCAGATCCGTGGTGTCCTGACGGCGAAGGTCGGCGCGCCGACCATCCCGCAGATCTTCGTCGGCGGCGAACATATCGGCGGCTGCACGGAGACGCTCGACGCCATCAAGGACGGCCGCCTGCAACAGATGCTGGAGACCAACGCCGTCATGTTCGACCGCGCCAAGCAAGTAGACCCCTACAGCTTCTTCCCGAAGTGGCTGCACCCGCGGTGAGGATGTGATCGAGGCTTCTTTCGCCCCTTCGAGGCTCGCCGTTCGCAAGCTCACGGCTCACACCTCAGGATGAGGGCGAAAGAAGCCGGCCGAGAACGTAAATCTAACGGCGGCCTTTTCGAGTTGCCGGCAGCTTTCTTGCAAGATCGCTCCTCAGCCCTCATCCTGAGGTGCGAGGGCCGAAGGCCCGAGCCTCGAAGGGCAAGGGCTGAGGCCTATGCAAGCGACTGTCTACATCCTGCGCTGCGCCGACGGCAGCTACTACACAGGTCTTACCAAGCAGGACTTCGAAGCGCGGGTGTGGGAGCACAACAACGATCCGGCTGACGGCTACACGGCGAAACGCCGGCCGGTGAAGCTGGTATTTGCAGAAGTCTATGACCGCCTGACAGACGCGATCGCCCGCGAGCGCCAGATCAAAGGTTGGAGCCGTGCCAAGAAGGAGGCGTTGATCCGCGGCGACTACGAAGCATTGCCTGGGTTGGCGGCTCGGCCGGCGCGCCCACGGAAGCCGTGACGCCCCACCCCACGTTGACTCAATAAAGCAAGCTGATATCACTCCGCCGGCAATCCGGGCTTTGGGGCAGACGGGCGGCCCTGAGGCCTCGTACGAGGCTCTCTCTCAGGCGGAATTTTGGAATGACGGACGCCGTTCCGCACGCGCTGATGGCCAATGCAGTTCGCGCCCTTTCCATGGACGCGGTGCAAAAGGCCAATTCCGGCCATCCGGGCATGCCGATGGGCATGGCCGACGTTGCCACGGTGCTTTTCACCAAGCATCTGAAATTCGACGCAGCCGATCCCGATTGGCCGGACCGGGACCGCTTCGTGCTGTCTGCCGGCCACGGTTCCATGCTGCTTTATTCGGCACTCCATCTTCTCGGCTACGAGGCGATGACGCTGAACGAGCTGACGCGCTTCCGTCAGTTGAACTCCAAAACCGCCGGCCATCCCGAATACGGCCACGCACCGGGCATCGAGACGACCACCGGACCGCTCGGTCAGGGAATTGCCAATGCCGTCGGCATGGCGCTCGCGGAGCGGCTCATGAACGCCCGCTTCGGCGACGACCTCGTCGACCATTACACGTACGCGCTCGCCTCCGACGGCGACCTCATGGAGGGGATCAGCCACGAGGCGATCGCGCTTGCCGGGCATTTGAAGCTCAACCGGTTGATCGTGCTCTTCGACGACAATTCCATCACGATCGACGGGGCGCTATCGCTGTCGGACTCCACCGATCAGGTCGCGCGCTTTGAAGCGGCCGGCTGGTGGGCGATGCGCGTTGACGGCCACGATGAAGCTGCCATCGATAAGGCGATCGCCGAGGCGAAGCAGAGCGACCGCCCGGTGCTGATCGCCACCAAGACCATCATCGGCAAAGGCGCGCCCAACAAGGCGGGTACCGCGTCGTCGCATGGCTCGCCGCTCGGCGCAGATGAGATTGCCGGCGCGCGCGAAGCGCTTTCCTGGCCGCACGAGCCCTTTGTCGTGCCCAACGATGTGGCCGGCGCCTGGCGGCTTGCCGGCCGCCGCGGCCGCGCCGCCCGCGAGGCCTGGGAAAACCGCGCGGAGGCGGCCGACGCCGCAACGCGTGAGGAGTTCCAGCGTCGCTTGGCCGGCGACGTAGCGCCCGCGCTCGATGAGGCGATCGCCGCGCTGAAGCGCTCATATGCTGAGACGCCGCAAAAGGTTGCGACGCGCAAGGCATCAGAAATGACGCTCGATGCGGTCAACGAGGCACTGCCGGAGACGATCGGCGGCTCCGCCGACCTGACCGGCTCCAACAACACCAAGAGCAAAGGCCAGGAGGATGTCGCGCCCGGCGATTTCAGCGGGCGCTTCATCCGCTACGGCATCCGCGAGCACGGCATGGCCGCCGCGATGAACGGCATGGCGCTGCATGGCGGGCTGATCCCCTATTCAGGCACCTTCCTCGTCTTCTCCGATTATTGTCGCCCGTCGATCCGCCTGGCGGCGCTCATGCGCCAGCGCGTCATCCACGTCATGACGCACGATTCCATCGGGCTCGGCGAGGACGGCCCGACGCATCAGCCGGTGGAGCACCTCGCGGCGCTGCGGGCCATCCCCAACCTCGCCGTCTACCGGCCCGCCGATGTGGTGGAGACGGCGGAATGCTGGCAGCTCGCCCTCACCGATCGCAATCGCCCCAGCGTATTGGCGCTGACGCGGCAAGGACTGGCGCAGGTGCGCCAGGGTTATGTGGCGGAGAACCTCTGCGCGCGCGGCGCTTATGAGCTAGCCGCCGCGGACCGTGAAGCGAAGGTCTCCATCTTTGCCACTGGCTCTGAAATCGCCATCGCGCTTGAGGCAAAGACGCTTCTGGAAGCGCAAGGGATCGCCGCGCGCGTTGTCTCCGTGCCGTGCTTTGAGCGCTTCGCGGAGGCCGACGAGGCCTATCGCGAGGAGACGATCGGCGCAGCCCCGCTTCGCGTCGGTATTGAGGCCGCCGTGCGCCAAGGGTGGGATTCTTTGATCGGGAACAATGGAATCTTCGTGGGAATGACCACATTCGGAGCGAGTGCCCCCTACGAGGACCTTTACCGCCACTTCGGCATCACGGCGGAAGCCGTCGTTGAAAAAGTGCGGGCCCGCCTCGGCTAGACGAAAGCCGTCAGCGGGATCCAAGGGGCGCCGCTTGAGCGAAATCGGAAAAGGAGAGGCTGATGGCCCTACGCGTCGCAATTAACGGATTTGGCCGGATCGGCCGCAACATCTTGAGAGCACTTGTGGAATCCGGTCGGACCGACGTCGAGATCGTGTCGGTCAACGACCTCGGCCCGGTGGAAACCAACGCCCATTTGCTGCGCTACGATTCCGTCCACGGCCGCTTCCCAGGCGAGGTCAAGGTCAATGGCGATTCGATCGATGTCGGCCGCGGCCCCATCAAGGTCACAGCCGAACGCGACCCGGCGGCGCTCAAGCACAGCGATCTGGGCGTCGATCTGGTGATGGAATGCGCCGGCAAGTTCAACTCCAAGGAAAAAGCCTCAGCGCATCTCGATGCCGGCGCTAAACGCGTGCTGATCTCCGCGCCGGCCGGCGACGCCGACCTGACGATGGTCTACGGCGTCAATCACGAAGACCTGAAGGCAGAGCATAAAGTCGTTTCCAATGCCTCGTGCACGACCAACTGCCTCGCCCCGGTCGCTTCGGTGCTGCATGACACGGTCGGCATCCAAAAGGGCTTCATGACGACGATCCATGCCTATACCGGCGACCAGCCGACGTTGGACACGCTTCACAAGGACCTCTACCGGGCACGTGCCGCTGCGGTGAACATGATCCCGACATCCACGGGCGCCGCCAAGGCCGTTGGCCTTGTCTTGCCGGAGCTCAACGGCAAGCTCGATGGCGTGGCGATCCGCGTACCGACCCCGAACGTGTCGGTCGTGGACTTCAAGTTCATCGCCAGCCGCACGACCTCCAAGGAAGAGATCAACGAGGCTATCCGCACTGCCGCCGAGCAACGGCTGAAGGGCATTCTTGGTTTTACGGACGAGCCCCTGGTCTCCACCGACCTGAACCATGACCCGCATTCGTCCATCTTCCACATGGACCAGACGAAGGTCATCGACGGCACGATGTGCCGGGTCATGAGCTGGTACGACAATGAATGGGGCTTCTCCTGCCGCATGAGCGACAGCGCGGTAGCCATGGGCAAGCTCGGCTGATCTGAGCCTCGTTTCTTTCATTTTGGGGCGGCGCAATCATCGCGCCGCCCTTACTTTTTGCTGAATGGACGGGCCGTGCCGATCCGTGGCAATCTAGCCTTCCTTCGCGCTGAAGCGCTTCATCGGGAGTGACGTCTCCGATGAGTGACACCGACACCAAGCCACGCACCAAGGTCCGGCCGAAGACGGAGCGGCCGCGGCTGCACAAGGTCATCCTCGTCAACGACGATTACACGCCGCGCGAATTCGTGGTGACGGTGCTGAAGGGCGTCTTCGGCATGAACGAAGACCAGTCCTATCGCGTGATGATCACCGCCCACCGCCGCGGCACGAGCGTTGTCGCCGTCTATGCGAAGGATATCGCCGAGACCAAGGCGACGGAGGCGACCGACGAAGGCCGCCGCGCCGGCTTTCCCCTGCTCTTCACCACCGAGCCTGAGGAATAGTCGTGCTCAGACGCCGCGAACGATCTTCGTCGTCTTCAGTGTGTCGCCGGCAAAGCCCTGAACGGCGGACGCGAATGTCTTGAAGAAATCCTGCGACTGCAGATGCGCGAGCGTCGCTTCGCTGTCCCAGCTCGGCACGTGCACGCGGCTCTTGCCATCCTCTTTGACGAAGACGTGGTAGCGGAACTTGCCAGCCAGCGCCGCGTCGGCCGAGATCGCCGTGAGGAACGCCTCTATCGCCTGGCTCCACGGCGCTTCGTCGCCACTATATTCGTATTCGATCAACAGGCCGCCCATTGCTTGCTCCCTGGAACAGATTGCATGGGCTAAGTCTTGCCTGTTAGGATACAAGGTCAAGTAGGGTAACGAACGGTCCTTAGACGCATGAATGATACTATTGCGGAGAACTGCCCGGTCGAGGAGACGATCGAGCTCCTCGGCGGGCGCTACACGCTGCTCATTCTGCGCGCCCTGCTCTATGCCGACGCTCCGTTGCGCTTTGGCGAGTTGAAGCGCGATGTCTCAAGCGTCAGCCAGAAGACGCTGACGCGGAGCCTGCGGCAGCTGGAGCAAAGCGGGCTGGTCACGCGCACGGTCTACGCGGAAGTGCCGCCGCGGGTGGAATACGCGCTGACAGAGGCCGGCCGCGAATTGATGCCCGTCTTTCTGGCCATGAGGGATTGGCGCGAGAGGCATGGCAGCCTCAGCGCCGGCTGACGCCTGAAGGTCCTCGCCTCAGCGTGGCAGGCGATAGAGATAGTAGCGGTTCTCCGAGACCCCTTCCGGCAAAGGCGCTTCGATATCGGCGAGCGCCTCGAGCGGCTGATCGCTGGCGATGATGCCGCCGGGCGCCATGAACGGCTGGAGCAGAGGCCCCAGCCAGGCCGCGATCCGGGCATTCCGCGCGTCGTCGCCCGTGCCGATGTCGGAGTGCATCAGCGCCACCTGCCCGGCGAAGCGCGACTGCGCCTCAGGCAGCGTCTCCTCGATATTGCCGAGGATGAGCCGATCCGGCGGCGGCACGGCTGTGGGGTGGGCGCTGACGCTGCGCTCAAAGACGAAGATGTCGCGGCCCGGCATGCGCGCGCGCAAATGGTCGTAGGTGCGGCCATTGCCGAGCCCCAGCTCGCAGATAATGCCGGGAATGGCCGACGCCTCGGATACCGCCCAGTCGAGGCAGGCGCGCTGCGCCTTCAGCCGGCGAATGGCCTTATCGAGACGGGTGAGCGGTGGAGACGGATTTGACACGCGAAACGCACTCTTTCGCCCGTGTCATCGCCGTGCCGTTGATCTCTGTCAACTCACGAACGCTGGTGATATGAGACAGCCGCCAGTGACGAACTTTATCTAAAACCCATGAGTGCTGATGCCCTTTAGAACCCTCAACGACGCAGGCGACCTGAACGGCAAGCGCGTTCTCCTGCGCGTCGACCTGAACGTGCCGGTCAAGGACGGCACGGTCACCGATACGACGCGCATCGACCGCGTGGCCTCCACCATCACCGAACTGTCCGACCGCGGCGCCAAGGTGGCGCTGTTGGCGCATTTCAAACGCCCCAAAGGCAAGCGCGTCCCGGAGATGTCGCTCGCCCCGGTCGCCGACGCCGTCGCCAAGATCATCGGCCGGCCGGTGAGCTTCGCGGCAGATTGCATCGGCGCGGAGGCGGAAGAGGCCGTGGCCGCGCTCGATGATGGCGGCATCGTACTTCTGGAGAACACACGCTACTATGCCGGCGAGGAGGCGAACGATGCCGAGTTCACGGCAGCTCTCGCCAAGCTCGGCGACGTCTATGTCAACGACGCCTTCTCCGCCGCCCACCGGGCCCACGCCTCCACGGAGGGCCTCGCACATCACATGCCGGCCTATGCCGGCCGCGCCATGCAGTTGGAGCTCGAAGCGCTTGAGAAGGCGCTCGCCAAGCCAGAGCGTCCCGTGGTCGCCATCGTCGGCGGTGCCAAGGTGTCGGGCAAACTGGAATTGCTCGCCAATTTGATCAGCAAAGTCGATGCGCTGGTCATCGGCGGTGCCATGGCCAACACATTCCTGGCCGCCAAGGGCGTGGCAATCGGCAAGTCGCTGAGCGAGCCGGACCTTGCCGACGCGGCGCGCCAGATCATGCTGTCGGCAGCCGATGCCGGCTGCGCCATCGTGCTCCCCACCGACGTCGTGGTCGCAGACGCTCTGGAGGCGGACGCCAAGGCGGAGACCGTGGCGCTGGACGCCGTGCCGGCCGACCAGATGATCCTCGACGTCGGAGCCGAGACGCTTGCGGCGGTGAACGCCTGGATCGATAAAGCCAAGACGCTGGTCTGGAACGGCCCGCTCGGTGCCTTCGAAACGCCGCCTTTTGATCGTTCGACGGTGGCAGCCGCCAAGCACGCCGCCACGCGCACCCGCGATGCTGGGCTTCTTTCGGTCGCTGGCGGCGGCGACACCGTTGCCGCCCTCAATTTGGCCGGCGCGGGCGCCGACTTCAGTTACGTTTCGGCCGCCGGCGGGGCATTTCTGGAATGGCTTGAGGGCAAGGCGCTACCGGGCGTAGAAGCGCTCAGAGCTACATAGGAACACATGAGAGACAGAGGAGAGCAACCATGAGCGAAAGGCTGGAAGACATTGCAATCCGCATGGTCGCGGAAGGTCAGGGTATCCTGGCCGCAGACGAAAGCTCCGGGACCATCAAGAAGCGCTTTGATTCCATCTCGGTGGAATCGACGGAAGACGCCCGCCGCGACTATCGCGAGATGCTGTTCGGCGCCGAAGACGCCATGAAGAACTATATCTCCGGCGTCATCCTCTTTGACGAGACGATCCGCCAGAAGGCCCAGGACGGCACGCCGTTGGTCGACATGATCAACGCCGCCGGCGCAGTCCCCGGCATTAAGGTCGACAAAGGCGCCAAGGACCTCTCCATGCATCCCGGCGAGAAGGTCACCGAGGGCCTTGACGGCCTGCGCGAACGCCTCGCCGAATATTATGAGCTTGGCGCGCGCTTCGCCAAATGGCGCGCTGTCATCACCATCGGCGAGGACGGGCGTCCGAGCACCAATTGCATCAACGCCAACGCCCATGCCCTGGCGCGCTACGCGGCGCTTTGCCAGGAGGCGAAGATCGTGCCGATCGTGGAGCCGGAAGTGCTGATGGACGGCCCCGACGCCAAGCACGACATCGACCGCTGCTATGAGGTCAGCGTCCGCACGCTGAACGCCGTCTTCAACGAACTCTACGTCGCCGACGTCATGCTGGAAGGCATGGTGCTGAAGCCGAACATGGTCGTGCCCGGCCAGCATTCCAGCAAGAAGGCGAGCGTGGAGGAAGTGGCGGAGAAAACCGTCAAAGCGCTGAAGGCCATGGTGCCTTCCGCGGTGCCCGGCATCGCCTTCCTCTCCGGCGGCCAGTCGGACGAACAGGCCACCGCGCACCTCTCCGCCATGAACGCCATGTACGACGTGCCCTGGAAGCTCACCTTCTCTTACGGGCGCGCGTTGCAGCACGCGGCGCTCAACGCCTGGAAGGGCAAGGCGGACAATGTCGGCTCGGCTCGCGCCGCGTTCTCGCACCGGGCGCGCATGAACGGCCTGGCGGCGACCGGCGGCTGGAAAGCGGAGCTGGAGAAAGAGGCGGCCTGAGGCTTAGCCTCGCCAGCGCATGGACGACGCTGCCGACGCACCGCGCCTCTTTCTCATCACGCCGCCGCGTGTTGAGGCGGAAAGCTTCACTCCGCGGTTGGAAGAGGCGCTCGTCGGCGGCGACGTCGCCGCCGTGCTGATCGCCGGGGATCGCGACGGCGCCTTGAGCCAGGCTGTCGTAGAAAGGTTTGTGCCGATCATCCAGGCGGCCGGCGCCGCCGCACTCATTGCAGACGACACCAGGTTCGCCGGCCACGTCAAGGCTGACGGCGTTCACGTTGAATCCGGCCTCGACGATCTCCGCTTGGCGCTGAAATCGTTCCGCCCAAAGCGCATCGTCGGCGCGGGACATCTGACGTCGCGTCACGCGGCGATGGAGGTCGGCGAGCTGGAACCGGATTACCTGTTCTTCGGCCGGCCGCAAGGCGATACGCACGACGCCCCTCACCCGAAAGTGCTGCAATTGGCCGAATGGTGGTCGGAGCTGATGGAAATACCCGCCGTCGCAATGGCCGGGCGGTCGCTTGATGGCGTGGCGGAGGCCGCCGCCACCGGCGCGGCCTTTGTGGCCGTGCACGACGCCATCTGGCAGCACGCCGGTGGGCCGGGTGAAGCCGTGGCCGCGGCTGAAGCTGCACTCCGCCGGAGCGGGAGGCAGGCCGCATGAGGTTTCCACTCCCGTGGGCGGTAGCCGCGTGTCTGGCGCTGGCCGTCCTGCCTCATGGCGCTACCGGCCAGACCATCCAGGAGCGCATCGACCAAGGCCTGTCGGCTGCCGGTGAGCCGACAACGGGCACGGCCGAAGGCCGGCCGCTGAGCGTCACGGTCATGCCCGACCCGTCGGAGAACACGGACGTATCGCTCACGCCTTCATCCCAGACATCGCGTTTGCGCACGACGCTCGATCCGTTCCAGGTGGAGCAGCGCATCGACAAGGGCCTGACGGCCGCCGGCGAAGCCTCCGCCTTCCCACCTGATCTCGCCTTCGGCGCGTTTCAGCGCGGTTGGTTCCTCACCGCATTTTCGCTGGCCCTGGAGCGCGCCGAAAATGGCGATCCGGTGGCGCAGACGCTTCTCGGCGTCCTTCAGTCGCGTGGCCTCGGCGTCAAGCAGGACCTGACCGCGGCAGCGGAATGGTTTCGGCTGGCCGGCCAGGGCGGCGACAAGGAAGCGCTTTATTCGCTTGGCCAGCTTCATCTCGACGGCCGCGGCGTGGAAC
Organism: Afifellaceae bacterium; assembly: GCA_028284625.1. Taxonomy (GTDB): domain Bacteria; phylum Pseudomonadota; class Alphaproteobacteria; order Rhizobiales; family Afifellaceae; genus DASWJZ01. The sequence continues at coordinate 67,720 of JANQRH010000020.1, forward strand.
GTGATATCGCCGAGGCGGCGAGGCTCTTTCGCCTGGCAGCCGACAAGGACCATCCCGGCGCATCGCGCGAGCTCGGCTATCTGCTTCTCGGCGGCAGCGGCGTTGACCAGAACGCCATGCTGGGCGCCGCGTTTCTCAGTCGCGCCGCGCGGCTCGGCGACATGGATTCTCAGTACACGCTGGGCAGCCTCTACATAGAGGGCGTCGGCGTCGCGAACGACGAGACGCAGGCCGCACGCTGGTTCGCTGAGGCGGCACAGAACGGCCATGTCGGCGCGCAGGTCGAATACGCCATCCTTCTCTATAACGGCCGCGGCATAAAGAAGAACAAGGCGGAGGCCGCCTATTGGCTCCGCCGCGCGGCGGAGGCCGACAATCCCGCCGCGCAGCTTCGGCTCGCCAAGCTCCTGGTCGACGATGACCGGCCTGAGGACGAGCTGGAGACGGCGCGCTGGTATCTGATCGCCAAGGCCCGCGGCGTGGAGGACGCCGACATGGAGGTGTGGCTGTTGCAGCGCCCGCCTGAGACGCGTGACGAAGCGGCCAAAGCGGCGGAGGACTGGATCGCCGCGCGGCGCGGCGTGGCGCTTGCCGCAGCCCGCCCGCCTGGCGCCGGCGCGACCGGTGGACAAGCCCAATGAGGGGCCTTATATGCGCCACCCCGATCCGGGGTGCGTTTCCCGACAAGATCACCCCAGCTGAAGAGATAGGGCGTTGGCGCGATTCCATGAATGCGATAACACTCTTCACGCCGTGACCTGCTGAACTGAACTGGTCGCGAGGACATGGAAACCGAGATGCGCGCCGCCTACCCACTTCGCAACGTCGCCCCTGTCGCCGCCGCCATCCTGGCGCTGACGCTTGTCGCCTGCCAGTCGGCGCGCATTGGCAGCAGCGTGCCTGTTTCCGTGGAGGCGGAGGCAGCCTCGGAGACCAACATTGAATCGCTGACCGCCGTCATTCAGCGCGAGCCCAACAACGCCGAAGCCTATAATGTGCGCGGCTCAGCATTCGGCCGCGCCGGCAAATACCGCGACGCCATCGCCGATTTCAACAAAGCGATCCAGATCGATCCGAACTTCGCGCGCGCCTATGCCAACCGTGCCCTCGTGCATCGGCTGAACGGCGATACGCGAAGCGCCGCTGAGGACTACAATCGGGCGATCCGCGCCGATCCGCGCTATGCCCCCGCCCTCGTCGGTCGCGGCAACATCTATCGCCAGCAAGGCCAGCTCGGCCTTGCGCTCGCTGACTACAATTCCGCGATCCAGATCAATGCCACCGACCCCCAGGCGTTCCACAATCGCGGCCTCGCCTATCAGGCGCAGAACCAGCACCAGCAGGCGATCGAAGATTTCACCACCGCCATCGGCCTATCGCCGCGCACCGCCGAGCCGTATGACGGCCGCGGCCTCTCCTATCTGGCGCTCGGCGATGCGCGTGCCGCGCTCGACGATTTCAACGAGGCCGTAAAGCGCGACCGGAGCAGCTTTACCGCCTGGACCAATCAGGGCCTGGCGCTTGAGGCCCTCGGCCAGCGTCAAAAGGCCAATGCCGCTTTCGCCCGCGCCGCCAATCTCAATCCGAGCTATCAGCCGGCCAAGGACGGCATGCGCCGCACGCGCGGCTAGGGCATGATCCCGAAAAGTGGACACCATCTTTTCGGATAAGATCATGCTCCAACAAAGACATAGAGCCTCCATTCTGATTCAATCAGAGTGGAAAAGGCTCTAGCTCGAGCCGTCGCTCGGCGCCGGCGCGGCCGTTTCCGTCAACCGCGCGACTTCCTTGGTGTGGCGCTCCCAAGCTTCGGCCTCCGGTCGATCGAGCAGATTGATCGCCGCCCTGAGCGCCTCCAAGTGCTCCTGATCGCCGAAACCCGTCGCCCAATATTTGGTATGGGCGATAAAGCTCTTGGCCACATCGCCGGCCAAGGCGACGTCCTTGACGCCCGGCCCAAACAACGGCGCCACGGGCCCGGAGACGACGTCACCCCACAATATGTTCCGCGGCACGGCATAGATGTTGGTCCACCGCACGGGCGCAAACAAAGCGGCGTGATGCGGCACCTCCCCTCTGCCGGTCTTGGGGTCGTAGGTGAAGGAATCGGTGTGCTCCGGAAGCGGCGGACAGAGCGGCAGCTCGCGCTGCGCGGCGCGCGCACGGAACATCTCAGCCACCGCCAACGTCACGGAATCGAGCTGCTGCCACCACCTTTGCAGCCGCGGCGAATCGAGCTCCTCCTCTTCGCTCCGCATGAGCCTTTGGCCGTCATCCACCAGAAGAAAATGCGCGTGCGTCAGCGGTGAACCGAGCGTTACGAAGTCGGTGATTTTCCAGACGTCTTTCGCGACTTGGTGGACGTCATCGAAATAGGCGCGCTGCGCTTCGCGATAGGCCATCAGCGCGTCCTCATCGTCGGGCCGGGCCCGCAACTCGGCCGACGCTGCCTCGATGACTTCCAGCGCATCGCTCTTCGGCGTGACGCTGTGTTTGATCTTGCTGTTTATGTCGCCCCACAGGAGGCTGAGGATGTCGTAACCAACAACGGTGCCCAGGCTGTGGCAGACGACGATGATGCGGTCGTAGTCATCGCGTTTCGTCAGCGTCTTGAGCAGATCCAGGCCGGCCGTGCGGATGTTCGAGCGCGCCGCGATGTTGGGCGGTGAGGGCGTCAGGTAGCGTGCGGCGTCACCAACGACCTCCGTCAGGACCCGGCGCCTCAGAATCGACCAAGCCAAAGAGATCAACGCCAACAGGACGATGTAGAAGAAGCCCGGCGATTCCGGTGCCCAAGACCGCCGCACGACCTCAGCAACGATCAGCACGACCACGACCAACACGCCGACGATCCATGCCGCGATCCACGGCGCCTTGACCGCCGGTGGGACGCGATCGGTGCCGCGCATGAATAAGCGCCTGAGCCATGAGAGCACTTGCGAGAAGCGCGTGCCCTGCATCATGTGGGCCCAGTAGAACTCGTAGAAATCCGTTCGCTTGCCGCCGATGTCGTAATTCGTTGTGATGCGCTTCGTCTCAAAGCTCTGAGTGACGAAATCGCGCTTGGACCAGGTCCGCGGCTCGTTCGAACGCGCCTGCCAGGGCGCGTTCGTCCACACCGCTTCCACGAAGCTGCGCAACGTCTCCATGGGCGATTGATTGCCCATGCCGTGAATGACGACGACGGCGTTCTTGGGCGGTCGCTCCGACGACGTGGCCCGTGCGCTTTTCCGCTGCGCCTGATCCGCCATGGCTGCGCCCTCCCCGCGGCTGGTGAAACGCTACCACCACAGCCAGGAGGCGCAAAGCCCGGTGCGCAAGTGGCTATGGGTGTTGAGACGGACGGGCGAAGGCTGCAGGATGGTCCAGGACAGCGCGCTTCGGAAACGAAACAAATGATCGCCGCTGATATGAGAAACGACGACTTTGAGATAAGTTCTCTGCCCACAAAAAGCGATCTCTGGGGACGGAAAAATGGTTGGAGATGGTGTTCTAAACTGCCGTTTCTTGATGGCAGTGTTTCTAGCAATCTTACTTTCGTCGATGGTCGCCGCGACCGCATGGGGCCAGGAACCCGAGACCCCGCAGGAGCGGATGGACTTTTGGTCGTCGAGCGAGGACAAAGCCCTGAACATACGTAGCACGTTGCTGCGCCTAGAGCGCGACACGGATGATCCACTCTGGATCGTAGACAAAAACGGCGCGGTCCACATCGTCAGCGGCGCGTCGCTGCGCGAGCGGATCGTGGCGCTGGCCATCGTGGGCCAGACGACGGGCATCGAATCCGCCCTGATCGGTACACTACCGGTCTGGGCCCGGGCGGGCGCGCTTATTGTGGGCGACGAGGGCCGGGCTGAGATCCTTGCCGACAGGGTGATGGCGCAATACCGCGAGGCATCGGCCAACAACCGCCGCCTGGCCATGGCGGAGGTGGAGCGCCGATTGGAGATAGCCCGCACCGGGTTCTTCCGCGCCAAGGACGATCGGGACGGTGGCGCGGGTGACAGCGGCGTCACCGTGAATGTGTCGAAAATAGCCCTTTCGGGCGCAAGCACCTGTTCAAGCGCCAATCTGACATCGGGACGGCACTGGGTATACTACAACCCAGCCAACTCGGGGGCGTACGGAGAGTTCTATGAACATGGTGAGTATCTCTGCAAGTCGGATGGAAAACGGTTCTATAAAAAGGGGAAACCGTTGTTGGCGTTCCAGTGCGGGGCGAATTGGCAGGGCTGTGATAGAAGACCCGACTTGGATTTCGAGGAAAAAGGCAAGTCCAAAGACGGCAATTGGAATGGAAAGACGTACACGTCCTTATTGGCGGATTGGGTCAACAGCAGCTCATCGGACTGGATCCTGTTGAAAGAATAGCGCCGGGTGAAATCGAGAGCGTTCGTCCACACCGCTTCCACGAAAGCCCGATACGATGGCGCCTCAGTTGGGGCGTACGCCGTGCTCGCTGAGGAAGTCGAGCACGCTCGGCCAAAGGCCCTGCTCCCACAATCCGATATGGCCGACATTCTCAACGATCATCAGGCGCTTGGGCTCGGCCGCCAGCTCAAACATCCGCCGCCCGTGCGCGACGGGAACGACCGCGTCATTTGCGCCGTGCAGGATCATGACAGGCTCCGCCACGCGCCCGATGCGTTCGCGCGAGATGAACTGATCATGCATCAGCAGGCCGACCGGCACCCAGGGATAGGTTTCGCGCGCAATATCGACGGCGGCCGTATAGGGCGCCTCAAGAATGACGGCCGCCGCTTCGCGCTCCGTCGCCACATGGATCGCAACGCCTGAGCCAAGCGACTCGCCATACAAGACGATCGGCCCGGCACGCGCCGCAAGCCAGTCGTAGAGCTCCAGCGCGTCGGAGAGCAGCGCATCCTCGCTCGGGCTGCCGCCGCTTCCCGCATAGCCGCGATAACTCGCGGCCAGCAGGCCGAACCCGGAATCGATGATCTTCTGGAACGATTCCGCCCGCATGGAGATGTTGCCGGCATTGCCGTGGAAATAGAGCACCGACGGCTGCCCCGGCTGCGGCTCGGCATGCCAGGCAAGGAGTTCCGTTCCGTCGGCCATCGTCAAGGTCACGGCTTCGACGGCGCCGAGCCCGACCTCCGCCGGCGCCGCGAGCGTGCCGCCCGGCTGGAAGACAAGGCTGCGCTGGAAGACATAAAGGAACCCGACGACCGCGACATAGACCGCCGCAGCGATGAGAACGACCGACAGCACGCGCCTTATGGCTCCGTTCCACATGGGGCGAGCGGCGCCTCCCTAAAGCGCCTTGACGATGTCCTCCGTCATCTTCTTGGCGTCGCCGAAGAGCATCATCGTCGCCGGCTTGTAGAAAAGCGTATTGTCGATGCCGGCATAGCCGGACGCCAAGGAGCGCTTGACGAAGAGGCAGGTGGCCGCCTTGTCCACGTCGAGGATCGGCATGCCGTAGATTGGCGAGGTCTGGTCGTCGCGCGCCGCCGGATTGGTCACGTCATTGGCGCCGATCACATAGGCAACGTCGGTCTGCGCGAACTCCGAGTTGATGTCGTCGAGCTCAAACACCTCGTCATAAGGCACGTTGGCTTCCGCCAGGAGCACGTTCATATGCCCGGGCATGCGGCCGGCCACCGGATGGATGGCGTATTTCACCTCAACGCCCTCCGCCTTCAGCTTGTCCGCCATCTCACGCAGCGCATGCTGCGCCTGCGCCACGGCCATGCCGTAGCCCGGCACGACGATCACCCGCGAGGCGTTCTTCATGAGGAAGGCGGCGTCATCGGCGGAGCCCTGCTTCACCGTCTTGTCGCCGGCGTCACCGGCCGGCCCGGCCGTCTCGCCGCCGAAGCCGCCTAGAATGACGGAGAGGAAGGCGCGGTTCATCCCCTTACACATGATGTAGGAGAGGATTGCGCCGGATGAGCCCACCAGCGCGCCGGTGATGATGAGCGCCGTGTTGCCGAGCGTGAACCCGATGCCGGCCGCCGCCCAGCCGGAATAGGAGTTCAGCATGGAGATCACGACCGGCATGTCGGCGCCGCCGATCGGGATGATGATGAGCCCGCCGATCGCCAGGCTGACGATGACGATGACCCAGAATGCGAGACGGCTTTCCGTGGTCGCCAGGACAATGATGAGGATGACGAGGAGTACGCCCAGTCCGGCGTTCACCACGTGCCGCGCCGGCAGGAGAATCGGCGCGCCGGACATGCGGCCGTCGAGCTTGGCGAAGGCGATGACCGACCCGGTGAAGGTGATCGCGCCGATCGCCACGCCGAGGCTCATCTCGATAAGAGCCTGGACATGAATGTGGCCCACCTCACCGATCTCGAAGGCTTCAGGCGCGTAAAGCGCTGCCGCCGCCACCAGCACGGCCGCGAGACCAACCAGCGAGTGGAACGCCGCGACAAGCTGCGGCATCGCCGTCATGGGGATGCGCCGGGCGATCGTTGCCCCGACCCCGCCTCCGGCCAACACCGCGACGATCAGCATCGCCCATGCAAAAAACCCAGACGGCGGATGACCGAAAAGCGTCGTCAGCACGGCAAGCGCCATGCCGACCATGCCGAACATGTTGCCCTGGCGGCTCGTCTCCGGATGCGACAGCCCGCGCAGCGCCAGAATGAAGAGGACGCCTGCGATGAGGTAGAGGAAGGCGGTAACGCTAGCACTCATCAGGCCGCTCCCCGCTCTTTTTTCTTGTACATGGAGAGCATGCGCTGTGTGACGAGGAAGCCGCCAAAGATGTTCACGCTCGCCAGGAGGAGCGCCAGGAACCCGAAGAGCCGCGCCAGGCCCGTCCCCTCCGCCATGAGCGGCACGCCGACGGCAAGCAGCGCGCCGACGACGATCACTGACGAGATGGCGTTGGTGACGCTCATCAGCGGCGTATGGAGCGCCGGCGTCACCGACCACACAACGTAATATCCGACGAAGATCGCCAACACGAAGATGGAGAAGCGGAAGACGAAGGGGTCGATTGCCCCGCCGCTCACCGCATGGGCGGCCGCGCCTGCGGCGTCACCCAGAAGGTCCTGATTGAGCGCCATCTCCGCCGCCAGATCGGCGGCCTCCTGCGCTCTATCCGCTGCGGCCGCCGCGGCATCCGCCGCCTCCTGCGCCCGCTGCGCGGCGTCGTTGATCGCCTCGTTCTCCATTACGCCTCACCTCCCCCGTCGGCGGGCTTATCGGCAAATGACGGATGCACGATCGCGCCATCCGCCGTCAGCAGCGTCGCTGCGATGATCTCGTCCTCGCGGTCGATCTTCAGCGCCTTGGTTTCCTTGTCGATCATCGGATCGACGAAGGCGAAAATGTTGCGCGCCAGCAAAGCCGACGACGAAGCCGCGATGCGTCCAGGTAGATTGAGATGGCCAATGAGCGTCACGCCACCGACTTGCGCAACCTCGCCGGCAACGGCGCCCTCGACATTGCCGCCGCGCTCAACCGCCAGATCGACGATCACCGAGCCTTCCGACATGGAGCCGACCATCTCGGCGTTGACGAGCTTCGGCGCTGGCCGCCCGGGGATCAGCGCCGTGGTGATGACGATGTCCTGCTT
>JANQRH010000019.1 GCA_028284625.1 Afifellaceae bacterium
CCGGCTCTGCCGGAGGGCGGATGAGGGGTCGTTCAATCGCGCTTCGGCTTCCCGCAGGATGTCGTCACAGACTTCGTCCAAGTAGGCGCGAATACGATCGTTGCTGAAACGGACGACTTTGAAGCCCCGCTTCGCCAGCTCGCTTGTACGTAAGGCATCGTCAAGGCTTTCCTCATGCTGCTTGCCGTCCGCTTCGACAATGAGGCTTGCCTCAAGGCATGCGAAGTCCGCGATGAATCCTCCGATGGGATGCTGTCGCCGAAACTTCAGCCCGCCCAGTTTGCGGCTCCTCAGCCGCCACCAAAGCGCTTTCTCAGCGTCGATCGGCCGGGACCGCATGGAACGCGCGGCGGATCGATGAACGGCGTAACTCGCTGGTGCGGCATCAGAGGATTGTGCAGTTCTCGTCGCTCTTGATCCACACCTCATCCGCCGTTTGGCAAGCCAAACGGCACCTTCTCCCACAGGGGGAGAAGGTTCGGTGCAGGTGGCGATGGCGCCAGCCCCTCTCCCCGCCAGGGGAGAGGGCGGGCCGCGGCTGGACCAGCGCGCGGTCTTTACCTTGAGGTTTTGGTCGGGCAACCTGAGATGGTAGCTTTTGGCTCAAAGGGGGCACCAGCCGATGTCTTACGCCGCCCGTGTGTTCCGGGTTCTCATAGCATCGCCCTCGGATGTTGAGGAGGAGCGAGAGATCGCTGTAAGAACGATCCAAGAATGGAATGACCTAAACTCGGCCGAACGGCAGCTGGTGCTCCTGCCTTTGCGATGGGAGACGCATTCAGCTCCCGAATTCGGAAGACATCCCCAGGAGATATTGAACCGCCAGATTGTCGATCATGCGGACCTCCTTGTGGGTGTTTTCTGGACTAAGATTGGCAGCCCGACTGGTACTGCGGATAGCGGAACGCTCGAGGAGATTGAAAGAGTTGCTTCAAATGGAAAACCGGTCATGCTCTATTTCTCACAGATTAAACAGCACCCAGATAACATAGATATAGAACAACTAGGAAAGCTAAGGGAGTTTAAAAAAAAGACATTCCCAAAGGCCCTTGTAGAGAAATATTCTACTCAGATCGAATTTCGCGATAAGCTATCGAAACATCTGGAGATACAACTCCGGACACTGATTTCAGAAGACGCCCAGTCGGGGCACGGCGCACCTAATTATTCGCCTGTCACGGATATCCAGTTTGAGTTTGCAGAGCCGGAGACTGGGGCCAAATTAGGCACTCAAATCGGACTCAAAAGCACTGCAATATTGATAAGTAGAATGGATGAAGTCGCTGACTATATTCGTTCTGTTGACTCCAAACTTGAAACAGAAGGGGGAACTTATCTATTTATAGGAAGCAGAGATAATAGAGATTATTATCGAGATGCTATAAAATATTTCGTGGGGCAAAGCTTGTTTCGGCCAGTCCGCTTCTGGCTGAGGAATTCTGGCGGCGTTGGAGCCAGAGACGTATACGTAGACATTCGGGTCAACTCCAAATCCGCTGGATTAAGAGTTGTATCCTCAAATAGTGCTGAACTTCAACGCCCGTCAAAGGACCGCTCAGCGTTCGTAGCAAACGTCTGGTCGAACAGAGAGGATGACCAGGTGCAGATCGAACAAGTTGGTCCAACTTGGAGTGTAGTCTTTGAGCTCCGAGCTCTCCAACCTCAGCGTGAGATAAGCACAATGCCTGTGATCTTTATGGCTATGGAGGAGACCGGGACTGTAGACGTAGAGGCTCGAATCTTCGCGGATACGCTCGCTGAGCCAACGAGGAGGAAGTTAGAGATCGACTGGGTTGTGGAAAGATCAAAGAGGGACGCGAACCAGCTACTGATAGAATCTGGCATTGAGCCGCCCACGATCGCCGAGCTTGAAGGCGATGCTGTGGAGTAGTCGTACTAGTACCAGGCAAGGGCCCTTCACTCCGCCGCCTGCCTCCGCTTCACCGGCCTCCTTCTGAGCACGTCCTTCAAGAACCGCCCTGTATAGCTGCGGCCGTCGCCCTTCTTCCGGCCGACGGGCGCGGCTTCCTTGACGATCGCTTCCGGCGGGCCGGCGGCCACGATCTCGCCGCCGCCGTCGCCGCCTTCCGGCCCCAGGTCGATGATCCAGTCGGCGGTCTTGATGACCTCCAGATTGTGCTCAATCACCACCACGGTGTTGCCTTGCTCGACCAGCTCGTGGAGCACGTCGAGGAGTTTTGCGACGTCGTGGAAGTGGAGGCCGGTGGTCGGCTCGTCGAGGATATAGAGCGTGCGGCCGGTGGCGCGCTTCGACAGCTCCTTGGAGAGCTTGACGCGCTGCGCCTCGCCGCCTGATAGCGTCGTCGCCTGTTGACCAATATGAATGTAGCTCAGGCCCACGCGCGCAAGCGTTTCCAGCTTGTCGCGGATCGCCGGCACGGCGGCGAAGAAGTCGCGGCCTTCCTCCACGGTCATGTCGAGCACGTCGGCGATCGACTTGCCCTTGAAGGTGACCTCCAGCGTCTCGCGATTGTAGCGCTTGCCCTTGCAGACGTCGCAGGTGACGTAGACGTCGGGCAGAAAGTGCATCTCGATCTTGATGACGCCGTCGCCCTGGCAGGCCTCGCAGCGCCCGCCCTTCACGTTGAAGGAGAAGCGGCCGGGCAGGTAGCCGCGCGCCTTGGCCTCCGGCAGGCCGGCGAACCATTCGCGGATCGGCGTGAACGCGCCGGTATAGGTCGCCGGGTTGGAGCGCGGCGTGCGGCCGATCGGCGACTGGTCGATGTCGATGACCTTGTCGAGGAATTCCAGGCCGGTGACGGCGACATGCGGGGCGGGTTGGTCGCGGGCGTTGTTCAGCCGCCGCGCCACGGCCTTGTAGATCGTGTCGACCAGAAGCGTGGATTTGCCGCCGCCTGAGACGCCGGTCACGCACGTGAACGTGCCGAGCGGAATGGAGGCGGTGACGTTTTTCAGATTGTTGCCGGTGGCACCCTTGACGGTGAGCTTGCGCGCGCGGGTCGCCTTGCGGCGCTCGTCGGGGATGGGGATCCACAGATCGCCGGAGAGATACTGGCCGGTCAGCGAGCGCGGATTGGCCATGATGTCGGCCGGCTTGCCCTCCGCGACGATCTCGCCGCCGTGGATGCCGGCGGCAGGGCCGATATCGATCACGTGGTCGGCGGTGAGCACGGCCTCCTCGTCGTGCTCCACGACGATCACCGTGTTGCCGAGATCGCGCAGGTGCTTCAGCGTCTCCAGCAGGCGGGCGTTGTCGCGCTGGTGGAGGCCGATCGATGGTTCGTCGAGCACGTAAAGCACGCCGGTCAGGCCGGAGCCGATCTGCGAGGCGAGGCGGATGCGCTGGCTCTCGCCGCCCGACAGCGTGCCCGACGCGCGCGAGAGCGTCAGGTAGTCGAGGCCGACATCGTTGAGGAAGGTCAGACGCTCGCGAATTTCCTTCAGGATGCGCCCGGCGATCTCGTTCTGCTTGGCGTTGAGTTGGTCGGGCAGTTCGGCGAACCAGCGATCGGCGGCGCGGATCGACATCTCCGCCACCTCGCCGATATGCAGGCCGGCGAGCTTCACCGCCAGCGCCTCCGGCTTCAGCCGCCAGCCGTCGCAGGCCTCGCAGGCCTTGCCGGAGAAATAGCGGCCGATCTCCTCACGCACCCAGGAGGAGTCCGTCTCCTTCCAGCGCCGCTCCAGATTGGGGATGACGCCCTCAAACGCCTTCTTGGTCTCGTAGGAGCGCAGGCCGTCATCATAGGTGAAGGCCACCTTGTCCTCGCCTGTGCCGTAAAGGATCGCGTCCTTGGCGCGTTGCGGGAGCTCGGACCATTTCGCCGTGACCTTGAACTTGAAGTGGCGCGCCAGGCCCTCCAGCGTCTGCATGAAATAGGGCGAGGAGGTGCGCGACCAGGGTGCAATCGCGCCGTTCTTCAGCGTCTGCTCCGGATCGGGGATGACGAGGTCGGCGTCGATCGCCTGCTTGGTGCCGAGCCCGTCGCATTCCGGACAGGCGCCAAACGGGTTGTTGAAGGAAAAGAGCCGCGGCTCGATCTCCGGGATCGTGAAGCCGGAGACCGGGCAGGCGAACTTTTCGGAGAAGATGATGCGTTCCGGCTCGCTCTTCTTGTCCTTCCGGTCGGCAAACTCCGCCACGGCGATGCCGTCGGCGATCTTCAGCGCCGTCTCCAGCGAATCCGCCAGGCGCGAGGCGATGTCGGCGCGGATCACGATGCGGTCGACGACGATGTCGATGTCGTGCTTCAACTTCTTGTCGAGCGCCGGCGCGTCGGGGATTTCGTAGAACGCGCCGTCGATCTTGGCGCGCTGAAAGCCCTTCTTGAGGAACTCCGCGAGGTCCTTGCGGTATTCGCCCTTGCGACCGCGCACGACCGGCGCCAGCAGATAGAGCCGCGTGCCTTCCGGCAGTGCCAAGAGGCGGTCGACCATCTGGCTGACGGTCTGGCTTTCAATCGGCAGGCCGGTCGCCGGCGAATAGGGTACGCCGACGCGCGCGAAGAGAAGCCGCATGTAGTCGTAGATCTCGGTGACCGTGCCGACGGTGGAGCGCGGATTGCGGCTCGTCGTTTTCTGCTCAATGGAGATGGCCGGTGACAGCCCGTCGATCTGGTCGACATCCGGCTTCTGCATCATCTCCAGGAATTGCCGCGCATAGGCGGAAAGCGATTCCACGTAGCGGCGCTGGCCCTCGGCGTAAATCGTGTCGAAGGCGAGCGACGATTTTCCAGAGCCGGAGAGCCCCGTCATGACGATCAGGCTGTCGCGCGGCAGGTCGAGGTCGACGTTCTTGAGATTGTGCTCGCGCGCCCCGCGGATGGAGATGAACTTGCCCGCGGAGGGTGTCTTGTTGGCCATAGGGTCTGGGTCCGAAGGGGAGGCGCGGCGGCGGTCGCGATCTGAACTTAGGGTTTTCGGCACGCGAGACAAGCGGCGGCTCCGGTCGTCCAACGAAGAGGTGACATCTCATGACAGGCGGCCCGAATCCGCCTTGTCACTCTGCCTCGCCGACCTCTACTTGTCTAGAACAGAAGAAGAACGATATTATGCCCGAGGCGATGCACTCGGCAAGGCGGCTATCAGCTATGATCCGTCAGCGCGACGAATTCCGGGTCGTCCTGGGCGCGGCGCTCGAACATCAGAAAATCGTAATAGCCGCAGCGCCCGCCGCCGGGGAAGGCGCGGCACACATGCGGGCGCGCCTTGTAGATGCTGCAGCGGCGCTCCTCCTGATCGAAGAAGCGGCAGATCGTGCCGTAATGCTCGTCCTTCTTCTTTCGGAGGATCCGCTTGTAGCCGTGCTCGCTCTTGGTGAAGCGCTTCTCCGCTTCTTCCCACGAGATGCCGAAGTGCTTTGCCAGCCGGGCGACGTCATACTTCGTTACGCTGATCACCGGATACGAACAGCAATAGCCGGGACAGTTCAGGCAATTGTATTGCACGCGCGGCTGCGCGCCGTCGTTTGAATGTCCGTTGCCCTTTGCCTTGCGGTCGGTGCGCGCCGCACCATTGGCCTTGCCGTTGCCGCGCGCGCGACCGTTTGCTTTGGAGTTTGCCATGTCGCTCCCGAATGATCCGCGCCGCCGAGTTCACATGCGGCCCGTCATGTCTTGCCCAACAGGTAAAGAAGCGGAGCGGCGCGGCGCAAGTGCGGCGAAGCGCTACGGCGACTTGCTCACGGGTTATTCAGTCGCACATAACCTTCGGGCGTGATCTCCCAATCCGGGTTCCACGCGACCTCCCAAGGGTGGCCGTCGGGGTCGGCGAAGTAACCGGAGTAACCGCCCCAGAAGACATCCTCCGCCGGTTTGAGGATTCGCGCGCCCGCGCGCGCTGCCTCCGTCAGCACCGCATCGACGTCCGATTTTGAGCGCGCGTTATACGCAAGCGTGATGCCGCCGAAGCCGCTGCCGGCCGGATCGACCTTTGCGTCCTCTGCCAGCGCATCACGCGGATAAAGCCCGAGCACCATGCCGTTCAACTGAAAGAAGACGACGCTCGGCTCTTCGCCCGCGCGGGTCCAGCCAAGCGTTTCGTAAAAGTGCCGCGATGCATCCAAATCGGCCACGCCGAGTGTGACCATGCTCAAGCGCTGTTCCATGACCAGCCCTTCCGCATCTAGAACATAGCAGGAACAATAGCGGCAAAGCGTGTGGCACGCAACGCCGGCACTGCGGCGAATACTTAGTGAGGCGACGCGATCTCGCCGTGCAGGATGGCAAGCTCCGCCGGCGTCGCGAGCTTTGCATCCCATGCTGCCAGGCGCGGATGCATGATGCGTCGCCAGAGCGGCGGAACGATCGCGACGAGCATGACGATGCCAGCCGGCAAGGGAATGCGCGGCGCATCATCGTGGAGGTTCAGCGACCAATAGGGGCGGTCGGGATGAACGTGGTGATCGGAATGCCAGGCGGCGCGCAGCATCATCTGTGCGGATACGGCGCCGGAGGCGTTCCAGGAGTGGCGCTGCTCGATGGGCTGGCCGGGCACGCGCACCAAGCCGTAATGAGAGATGTACTTCGTCACCTCGCCGAGGAGGCGTGCCACGAGCGCGGCGGCGAGAAATGCCAAACCTCCGGCGACGCCGCCAAGCAGAAAGGCCAGCACAATGATTGCGGCCTGTATCAACACGCCGTGCAACACGAGGTTTCGCCAGTTCCACGGCGCTCGTCCGCGCCGTGTCTGGCGGCGTGTCTCAATCGCCCAGGCGCTTGCTGCCGCACCGATGACGGCGCGCGGCAGGAAGAACCAAAAACCCTCATCGCGGCGCGCGGTTGTTGAATCGGCCGGCGTCGCGGCGTTTCGGTGATGGCCGTAGACATGCTCCACGGCGTCGGTTGGATCGAGTACAAAGGCCATCATCAGCTGTCCCAGCGCGATGTCGCGCGGCGATCCGATGCGGTGGATTAGGTCATGCCCGACAATGGCGGCGGCCGTGCCGTAGAGCATGCCCATGGCGATGATTCCGCAGACCAGGCGGAAGGGCGTCAGTTCGCCGGGAGCCGCATCTGAGACGATGTGCAGGAAGAAGAGCGTGGCGAGGAGGACGAGGGGGATCGTAGTGTAGATCGGCAGCTCGCGCAGCCAGTGCGGCTTGTCTGCCGGCGGATCGGCGTCCGCGTTGAGACCCAGCGTATCGGCCAGATAGCCCAGGAGGAGCACCACGGCGATTATCCACGGCAGATAGGCTGCGCCTGCGGCCAATAGCGCTGAAAGGAGGATCAAGACCAGCGGCAGGGATACGTAAGGTGCGGCGGAAAGCGTAGCAGTCAGGCCCCGGCGGATGTGGGTGCCACGAAACGGGTCGGCCCCGCCGGGCTGCGTTTGTCCATCAACGTCCAACGGTCGGAATCCTCCCTTGGGAGGGTCCAGACCCTCCTTCTCAGTTGGTCACCGGAAGTCCTCCGACGGGGAGGTAAGTGTCAAGCGCTCGGGGAGCGGTGCAAACAGGCAATTTCGGTCGACATTGACGGCGGGTTGCCGATTGCACGAAAAGAACGTATAGTGAACATTACGGCGCTTCGATTAGAGCTGTGCATTCTCCGCAGCTAGCTGTGGACGGGCCGGACGGACTCGATGCGTTGCCGGGCATCTTGCGGCAGGGTGGGGTCAAGACAAAGGTGGAGTCACCAAATGGCAGGCAGCGTCAACAAAGTCATCCTGGTCGGCAATCTCGGCGCCGATCCGGAAATCCGCCGCACACAGGATGGGCGGCCCATCGCCAATCTTCGCGTGGCGACGTCGGAGAGCTGGCGTGACAAGAACAGCGGCGAGCAGCGCGAGCGCACCGAATGGCACCGGGTGGTCATCTTCTCAGAAGGACTGTGCCGGATCGCGGAGCAATATCTGCGCAAAGGCTCGAAGGTCTATCTGGAGGGCCAGCTGCAGACGCGCAAATGGCAGGACCAGTCCGGGCAGGATCGCTACACGACGGAGGTCGTGCTGCAAGGCTTCAACTCCACGCTCACCATGCTCGACAGCCGCAGGAGCGGCGAGATGGACGACCGCTCCGGCCGCGGGGCGGAGTTCGGCAATGTCGGGCCGATGGAGCGCAATGGCGGCGGCTCCAAGATGCACGCTGAGCTGGACGACGAGATTCCGTTCTAGGCTTGGCGGAGCGTCCACGTCCCGGCAAGGGGGAGGTGGAATGTACGTTGCTGCTGATGCGCTGCTTCTGTGTCCGCGGCATTGAGGCAGCGGCGGCGACATGAAACGCTTCTCCGACCCTGCCGTCGCGGCAATCTTTAGAAGCTATCCGCCGCCGGTGAAGGCGAAGCTCTCGGCGCTTCGGGCGTTGATCTTTGACGTTGCAGCATCTACCGAAGGCGTTGGCGCCCTCAACGAGACGCTGAAATGGGGGCAGCCGAGCTACCTGACGGCGGAGACAAAAAGCGGCAGCACCATCCGCATGGATGCCGTGAAAGGCGAGGCGGGGCGCTATGCGCTCTACTTCAACTGCAACAGCGATCTCGTGACGCGCTTTCGCGCGCATTACGCCGACACGCTAACGCTTGAGGGCAATCGCGCCATTGTGTTCGACGTGGATGATGACATTCCCGTCGACGCCGTTCGACATTGTATCGCCATGGCGCTGACCTATCACTTGGACAAGCGCCGGAAGCGAACTGGAGCGTGACATGTGTGCGGGACATCATAGCGTTCGACGGTTGGCGCGGCGCGGGACGGTTTTTGCGAGCCTGATGGCTTTCGCCATCGTCGCTGCGGGGGCAACGGCGCAAGCCGGTGAGGCGGATGTCGTCGGCGTCAGGGCGACGCTCGAGGCGGGCGGCACCTGGCGCTTCGACGTGACGGTGCGCCATGCCGACGAAGGCTGGGACCATTATGCCGACCGGTGGGAGGTGCTGGCGCCCGACGGCACGGTGCTCGGCACGCGCACGCTTCTCCATCCGCACGAGACGGAGCAGCCCTTCACCCGCAGCCTGTCAGGCGTTGCTGTCCCCGAAGGGATCGAGGAGGTCGAGATCCGCGCCGGCGACAGCGTCCACGATTTTGGCGGCGCCACGATGCGCGTGCGCCTGGAGCGCTAATCTGGCGTGCCGATCTGGCCGGCGAATGTCAGAACGCCGTCGGCGACGAATTGCACCGCAAGCGCCGCCAGGATGAGCCCGAGGAGCCGCGTGAGCACGATGCGGCCGGTCTCGCCGAGATAGCGGTCGAGGCGCTCGGCCAGGAAGAAGACGAGCCAGACGCCGGCGAGGATCACGGCGATGATGCCGATCAACATGGCGCGGCCGAGCACCTCCGATGTACCGTCGGCGAGCAGGATGGTGGCGGAGATGGCGCCCGGCCCGGCGATCAAAGGGATGGCGAGCGGGAAGACCGCCATACGGCGGATGTGGTCGGTGCTCAGCGCTCGCTCCGCGTGCCGCTCGTGGCGCTCCTGGCGCTTCTCAAACATCATCTCAAAGGCGATGTAGAAAAGGAGTAGTCCGCCGGCGATGCGGAAGGCCGGAATGGTGATGCCGAAAATGGAGAGGATGCCGAGCCCGGCGACAGCAAAGAGCACCAGCACGACAAAGGCGATGAGCGTGCCGCGCAGTGCCACCTGCGCGCGCTCCGCACGCGACATGCCCGCCGTCAGCGCCAAAAAGAGCGGCGCCAGACCCGGCGGGTCAATGGTCACGAAGAGCGTGACAAAGGCGGAGAGGGCTTCGTCGAGCATGGGGCGCTCAGTTCCAACACGCAGCAATCAATATCAGAACTTGCCGTTGTTGTTCTTCCATTCGCTGCGCGGGGCAATGGCCTCGATCGTATCCCAGTGCTCGACGATTCTGCCGTCGGCGATGCGGAAGAGATCGTAGAAACTGGAGTGGACGCCGTCGCGCGTGCCTTCGCTCATGGAGAGAACGAAATTGCCCTCCGCAAGCACCTTGTGGAGCTTGTCGTACCGGATCGCGAGGCCTTCATCACTCGTGGTTTCCAGGGCCGTGCGAAGCGCGGCGATCCCATCGGCGGTCTCAGGATTATGCTGGATCAGTCCATTGTCGACGTAGGTCTCGAGACGATCGAGCTGCCGCTGAACAAGCACCTCCTCGACGAAGGAGCGGATGAATTCCCGGTTGACCTCGGTCTTCTCCAGATCGGTGATCTCGGTCGCGCCGTCCAGCATCTCGCGACCAGAGGGATTGGGTCCCTGCATGCGCTGGATGTTGTCCCAGTGCTCGACGGCCTGTCCGTCCTCGAACCGAAAGACCTCGAACGCGACCCTCAGACTGGAGAAGTCGTATTCGTTATGCGCGAAAGCGAAATCCCCATCCTCGAAGACCCGCACGAAGGTGACGCGCGGGTCCGTCTTTGACAGCCGCGCAAACAGTGCCGCCAGACCCTCGCTTCCCTCATGCGTCTGGGGGTTGTGCTGGATGTATTTCGCTTCGTTGACGACGGCCGCCGCTTTTGCGTCCCCGGTTTCGATGCCCTTGAGGAGCTTTTGGATCAGCTCTCTCTTTGGAACGGTCTCGCTCATTTATCTAATCTCGAAATCAGCCTTATTCGATCGCGGCGCCCACGATAAGCGCCAACCGTGGCGAAGCAACTGAGGTCAGAGGGACGGAGGCGGCCCGAGGCGCGCCACAATGGTACCAAAGTTATCCCCGGCGGCTGACCGACACCTATCCTCGCTTGCGAGGGTGCTGTGTGGAAGCCGACCGCGCGGATATCAGAAGAACGGAATACTATCGCCGCGCTTTCGACGCCTATTTACGTTACGGCACCCGGATCGATCTGTCCTCCAAGGCGGCGAACCGAACCGGGCGCTACGTCTGGCGGACACGCGAAGACGACAAGGTGCGGCCCAGCCATGCGGCCAACAACGGCAGAGTCTTTTCCTGGTCCGACCCGCCACCGACTGGGCATCCCGGAGAGGCGCCGGGCTGCCGCTGCCGCGCGGTTGCCCATTACGGCGCGACGGAGTTCGCCAATCACACGATTGTCGGTTCGTTGGAGAGTGGCAGGCCGCGCTGGGAGAATTTGGATTTCGTCAGGCACTTCTATTTCGACGGCGGGCGCACGGTCACTTTGCGGGAAATCGGGCATTTGCGAGAGGTTGTCGAGCATTATGCCTATCGCCTTGGCGCTTTCCGTAGGCTCAGCAACGAAATCGCCGAGTTCGCTAGAGAAAGTGGCGAGGGCGCCATTCTTGATGACTTCGGCCAACCTTATGAGTTCGGACAAGTCGAACACGCCCATGGACGCTCAGTGGTCAGCGGGTTCTACCGAGGACGCCGGACCGACCGGGGCACCATGATGGCTACCGCCTGCACGATCGAGTTTGTTTTCAGTGACGTCTTCACCGACCCCGCCAACCTCCGAGAAAGGCTGTTCGGCGGGTCTGAACTCAATCGCGTGTCACCCGGCATTGCACGCCTGACGGACCTGGGCGGAAGGGCTTACAAAATCACTGGAAGCTGGACCGTGCGATTTGAAGCGAATATCTATCGCGAGAGCAGACGGAGCGCTTACAAATAATGCTGCACATCTTGGGACGTGTGGCACGGTTCTGTCTGAGGGGCTTGGGGTACTTCCTCGGTGTCCTTTTGGTCCTCTACGGCCTTATCTACGTTCAATACTATTTCCGAATGAAGTTGATCCGCTTGGAGATGCCGGGCGGCTCGTATTTCGCACCCGCTTATTGGCTTTCGCGCCCTTGGCCGGTGGTGGACAAGATCGCCTTCTACCGCGCCGACGGCAAGATGTTGATGCAGCCCAATGTCGACTTCATCTGCTTCAACGACCGATTCGTCAGAACTTCCTTCCATCCACCCGGTCGAGGCTTCATCTATGAGGCGGGCGCGGACGATGTGGTCCATCGTTCCGATCCGGCCTATGATGACATGGTGGAGCGGACAAAAGCTTACGGCGACGGCAGCGGCTGCGAAGGCGCGTTCGGCACATGGACAGGCTACGCGCTTCTCCTGCACAGCGACAATCCCAACGTGAAGACGCGCGAAGTCTTCGATTGGTTGTTTGACTGAGCGGCGCCACTATGGCGCGGGCGGTGCGTCGTGCCTCCCGTCCTGTGCTTGCCGGCATCATTTCTACCGCGGTTGCCGCATACACCGCAGATGAGGCAGTAAGGGGTGTATGGGGGGACTTCTTGAGGCACGGCCAGGCGCCGCGTCGCTCAGCGGCGTGCTGACTTGCCCGATCTGTGGGGGATGCGGGTTCGGTCCCGGGCCGAACGGCCGCACGGCGCCGAACGGCATGCTACCGCGTTGCACCGGCTGCGCCTCGCTGGAGCGGCACCGTATGTTCCGCGTGATGTTCGACCGGCTTGGCCCTGCCGCCTTCGCCGACATGCGGGCGATCCAGTTCAGCCCTGATCCGACCATCGATCCCGACTGGTTCGGCGCCTTCGAGCTGTCCGTCTATGGCGAGGGCAAGAGCCTCGACATCCAGGCTATCGACCGCCCCGACGGCGCCTATGATTTCGTTGCCTGCTCGCATGTCCTGGAGCATGTGGCGGACGATCACGCGGCGCTTAATGAGCTTCTGCGTATCCTCAAGGATGACGGTCTGCTCTGGCTGGTTGTGCCGGACCCATTTCGGGAAGCGCGGACGCGCGACTGGGGTTTTGCCAAGCCGAAGAAGCACGGTCATTACCGCGTCTATGGCGCCGATTTTGCCGAGCGATTGATGCGCTACCTACCGGATCAGCCGGTGCTGACCTATATGGGAGAAGACCCGGTGACGGGCGAGCGCGACGGTGGATTTCTCCTGCCGAAATCGCCCGCCCGGCGGTGCTGGGTCGAGGCCCGGCTGGGCGGTGACGTGGCGCATTATGCCGGTCCGGCCTAGGCTTGTAGCGGCGGCGCGCCACACCTCCGCAATAGACTGACATATAAGCGCTTTTTCGGACTGAATTGGCGGCCGCCAGGGTCGCTTTCCAGGCCCGGATGGGCTAGAAACTGAGCATTCTGACAGACGGCGATTCTTCCCTTGGCTGACGACAACAACAATTCCCCGCCGATCGACCGCGACGGCGACATAAAGCCCATTTCCATCACCGACGAGATGCGGGACTCCTACGTCAATTACGCGATGAGCGTGATTGTCTCGCGGGCGCTGCCGGATGTGCGCGACGGGCTGAAGCCGGTGCATCGGCGCATCCTCTTTTCCATGAACGAGAGCGGCTACGATTGGAACAAGCCCTATCGCAAATCCGCGCGCGTAGTGGGCGACGTGGTCGGCAAATATCACCCGCACGGCGAGGGCGCCGTCTACGACGCGTTGGTGCGCCTGGCGCAGGATTTCTCCATGCGGGTGCCGCTGATCGACGGGCAGGGCAATTTCGGCTCACTCGATGGCGATCCGCCCGCGGCCATGCGCTACACCGAAGTGCGGCTGGAGAAGGTGGCGCATTCGCTGCTGGAGGATCTGGACAAGGCGACCGTCGACTTCCGCAACAATTACGACGATTCCCAGCAGGAGCCGACGGTCCTGCCGGCGCGCTTCCCCAACATCCTGGTGAACGGCGCCGGCGGCATTGCCGTGGGCATGGCCACCAACATCCCGCCGCACAATCTCGGCGAGGTGATCGACGCCACCATGGCGCTGATCGACGACCCGCGGCTCGGCGTGCCGGAGCTGATGCAATTCATCCAGGGCCCGGACTTCCCCACCGGCGGGCTCATTCTTGGGCGCTCCGGCATTCGCTCTGCCTATGAGACCGGCCGCGGCTCCGTTGTCATGCGCGCCAAGGTGGCGTTTGAGACCGTGCGCCGCGACCGCGAAGCGATCGTCATCACCGAGATTCCCTACCAGGTGAACAAGGCGACGATGCAGGAGAAGATCGCCGAGCTGGTGCGCGACAAACGCATCGAAGGCATCTCCGACATTCGCGACGAGTCCGACCGCGACGGCGTGCGCGTCGTCATCGAGTTGAAACGCGACGCCGTCGGCGACGTCGTGCTGAACCAGCTCTATCGCTTCACGCCGCTGCAGACGAGTTTCGGCGTCAACGTGGTGGCGCTGAACGGCGGGCGACCGGAGCAGCTTGGGCTGAAGGACGTGCTCGTCAACTTCATTGCCTTCCGCGAGGAGGTTGTCGGTCGCCGCACCAAGTTCCTGCTCGGCAAGGCGCGCGACCGCGCGCATGTGCTCGTGGGTCTGGCGACGGCCGTCGCCAATATCGATGAAGTGATTGCGCTGATCCGCGCCGCGCCCGATCCGCAGACGGCTCGCGAACGGCTGATGGAGCGCCGCTGGCCGGCACGGGACATTGAGCCTTTGGTGCAGCTGATTGCCGACCCGCGCCATCAGATCGGCGAGGACGGCACCTATCAGCTGTCGGAAGAGCAGGCGCGCGCCATCCTGGAGTTACGCCTGCAACGGCTCACGGCGCTTGGGCGTGATGAGATCGCCGAGGAGCTAGAGAAGCTGGCGGCGGAGATCCGCGATTATCTCGACATCCTCGCCTCGCGCGCGCGCATCCAGTCCATCGTCAAGGACGAGCTTGCCGCTGTGCGCGAGGAGTTCACGACGCCCCGCCGCACGGAGATTGTGGAGGGCGGCGCGGACCTTGAAGACGAGGACCTGATCCAGCGCGAGGACATGGTCGTCACGTTCTCGCATTCCGGCTACATCAAGCGCGTGGCGCTTTCGGAATACCGGGCGCAGAAGCGCGGCGGCAAAGGCCGCTCCGGCATGGCGACGCGCGAAGAGGATTTCGTCACCAAGCTCTTCGTCGCCAACACCCATACGCCGGTTCTGTTCTTCTCCTCCCGCGGCATGGTCTACAAGATGAAGGTGTGGCGGCTGCCGCTTGCCGCCCCGCAGGGACGCGGCAAGGCGCTGGTCAACATCTTGCCGCTCAGCGCCGGCGAACGCATCACCTCCATCCTGCCGCTGCCGGAGGACGAGGAGAGCTGGGACCGCCTCGATGTGGTCTTCGCCACGACGCGTGGCACGGTGCGTCGGAACAAGCTCTCCGACTTCGTTGATGTCCGACGCTCCGGCATCATCGCCATGAAGCTCGGCGAGGGCGACGCCATTCTTGGCGTGGATATCTGCACGGAAGCCGACGACGTGATGCTGACCAGCGCGCAAGGGCAGTGCATCCGCTTCCCCGTGCCGGAGGTGCGGGTCTTTGCCGGACGCAGCTCCGTTGGCGTGCGCGGCATTGCGCTCGACGGCGACGACGAGGTGATCGAGATGGCGGTGCTCCGCCATTTCGAGGCGACCCCAGCGGAGCGCGCTGCTTATCTCAAGATGAGCCGGGCCGTGCGCGGCGAGGGCGAGCCGCCGGAGAACGGCGATACGGAGGAAGAGGCTGTCGCCGGCGAGCTTCCGCAAGAACGCTATGCGGAGATGAGTGCCGCGGAAGAGTTCATCCTGACGGTCTCGGAGAACGGCTACGGCAAGCGCACGTCGTCCTTTGAGTACCGCATCACACGCCGTGGCGGCAAAGGCATCGTTGCCATGGTTGTGAACGAGCGCAACGGGCCGCTCATTGCGTCATTCCCGGTGAGCACGGAGGACCAGATCATGCTGGTCACCGACGGCGGGCAGACCATCCGCATGCCGGTGGAGGGCGACAAGCCGATCCGCATCGTTGGCCGCAATTCGCAGGGCGTCATCCTGTTCGATCTGGATGAAGACGAGAGCGTCGTCTCAGTGGAGCACATACCGGAGCAGGAAGACGCGGAGAACGGCAATGGCGGCGAGCCACAGGATGAAGCGGACGACAGCCCGGGCGAGTAGGGGGCGCATTGCGCACATAGTGCGAACCCGTTAAGCCGCTACCATGCCGCGCACCGCCATCTATCCCGGCAGCTTCGACCCGTTCACCAACGGTCATGTCGACATATTGGAGGCGGCCTTCAAGCTTTGCGAGAAGGTCGTCGTGGCGGTCGGCGTGCATCCCAACAAGACGCCGATGTTTGCCGTCGACGATCGGTTGGAATTGATCGAGGCGATTGCGCAGCCCCTGGGGGAGGCCGCCGGGGTCGCAGTGGACGTGTGCACCTTCGACAATCTCGCTGTCGATTTGGCGCGTGAGGTCGGCGCGACGATCCTCATCCGCGGCCTGCGCGACGGCGGCGACTTTGACTATGAGATGCAGATGGCGGGCATGAACAGCACCATGGCGCCGGGCCTGCAAACCGTGTTCCTGCCGGCGAGCCCGGATGTGCGCCACATCACCGCCACGCTCGTTCGCCAGATCGCGGCGATGGGCGGCGATATCGCGCCTTTCGTGCCGGAGGCCGTGTTGGAGCGTCTCCGGCGCGCCGACGATTAGCTTTCATTCTAAACCGACGTGAAGGATTGAGATGATGCGCGTGCGAAGCTCCGCGGCCTTGTTGGCTGCCGGTTTGCTGTTGTTTGCCGGTGCCTGCACCCGAGAGGCGGCGGTTGAGACGGCCGTGCCGCAGGAGACGCCCAGCAAGGCCAGCAACACGCTGAAGATGGAGCTCGATGGCGGCACCGTGACGATTGCGCTTCGGCCTGACATCGCGCCGAACCATGTGGAACGACTGAAGATTCTGACGGAGCAGGGCTTCTACGACGGACTGGTCTTCCATCGCGTTATTCCGGACTTCATGGCGCAGACCGGCGACCCGACCGGCACCGGAGCCGGCGGCTCCGAGTTGCCGGACCTGAATGCGGAGTTCTCCGATACGCCGTTTACGCGCGGTGTCATCGGTATGGCGCGCACGCAGGACCCCAACAGCGCCAATTCGCAGTTCTTCATCACGTACGCCGACGCGCCGTGGCTGAACGGCCAATACACGGTCGTCGGCGCGGTGACCGACGGGATGGAGGCGGTCGACGCCATCAAGAAGGGCTCGCAGGCGAATAACGGCGCCGTGGCCGATCCCGACAAAATCATCCGCATGACGATTGCATCCGAATAGGCGCGAGGAGAGCGACATGGCCGAAATCAAGGACCCCGAAAACACGCTGGTGATGGAGACCTCGAAGGGCGAGGTGGTCATTGCCATGCGACCCGATCTGGCGCCGGGCCACGTGACGCGCATCAAGGAACTTGCCCGGCAGGGTTTTTATGACGGACTGAAGTTCCACCGCGTCATCGACGGCTTCATGGCGCAGACCGGCTGCCCGCAGGGTACCGGCACGGGCGGCTCGGGGCAGAAACTTCCGGCGGAATTCTCCGAGGAGAAGCATGTCCGCGGCACGGTCTCCATGGCGCGGGCCAACGATCCTAATTCCGGCGACAGCCAGTTCTTCATCTGCTTCGAAGAAGCGCCGTGGCTGAACAAGCAATACACGGCCTGGGGGCAGGTGATCGCCGGCATGGAGAACATCGACGCCATCAACAAAGGCGAGCCGCCGCGCGAGCCGGACCACATCGTCTCCATGAAGGTGGCGGCCGACGCCTGAGGCGCACGGCCGCGGCCGTCCGTCGCGCTTCCTCGCAGGCGCGTGATAGAGCTCAGCCATGCGCGTCGACGATTTCGACTTTGAGCTTCCCGAAGAGCGCATTGCGCTGAGGCCGGCGGTGCCGCGCGATGCGGCGCGGCTGCTTGTCGTGCGGCCCGGCGCGGATTTGGCGGACAGGCATGTCGGCGATCTGACGGATCTGCTGCGGCCCGGCGACGTTCTCGTCTTCAACGATACGAAGGTGATCCCCGCTCAGCTTCAGGGCCGGCGGAGGCGTGGGGATTCCGTCTTAGACGTCTCCGTTACGTTGTTGGAACGCATAGACGAATCGTGCTGGTGGACGCTCGCCAAGCCGGGGCGGCGGCTGAAGGTGGGGGATACGATTTCTTTCGGGCATGATGGACGCGCGCGCCCCACCGAAGCACTTGAAGCGATTGTTGAAGACAAGCTAACAGACGGTCGGATGCGCGTGGCGTTCTCGCTAAGGGGCACCGCCCTCGACGAAGCGATTGCGGCGCTCGGCGCTGCGCCATTGCCGCCCTATATCGCCGCACGCCGTGCGCCCGATGCACGCGACCAGAGCGACTATCAGACCGTCTACGCAGCAGTTGAAGGTGCGGTCGCCGCCCCGACAGCTGGCCTGCACTTCACAAAGGAACTGATGCAGGCTTTGGAAGGTGCTGGAATTGCAGAGGAATTCGTCACGCTGCATGTGGGGCCGGGGACGTTCCTTCCGGTCAAGGTCGATGAGGCGGCCGACCATGTCATGCATGCGGAGCGTGGGATGGTCGGCGCGGCGACCGCTGAGCGGCTGAACCAAGCGCGCGCGGGGGGCGGTCGGGTCGTCGCCGTGGGTACGACCGCGCTGCGGCTCCTGGAGGCGGCCGCTGACGCTGGAGGTCAGATCAACGCGTTCGATGGTGCGACGGATATTTTCATCACGCCGGGGTATCGCTTTCGCGCCGTGGATGTCCTGATGACCAATTTCCACCTGCCACGCTCGACGCTCTTCATGCTGGTCTCGGCGTTTTCCGGGCTCGCGACGATGAAGGCCGCCTATGCCCACGCCATTGCCGCCGGTTACCGCTTCTATTCGTACGGCGATGCCTGTCTGCTTTTTCCGGAGCGCCCGGAGCAGGCGACGTGAGCGGCTTTCCGTTCGCCATCTCCGCAGCGGACGGCGCTGCCCGCACGGGCATCATCCGGACGCCGCGCGGCGATATCCGCACGCCGGCCTTCATGCCGGTCGGCACGCAGGCCACCGTCAAGGCGATGTATCCGGAACAGGTGCGGGCGCTCGGCGCCGACATCGTGCTCGGCAACACCTACCATCTGATGCTGCGCCCGGGCGCGGAGCGCGTCGCGCGGCTCGGGGGCTTGCACGCCTTCATGCAATGGCCGCATCCGATCCTCACCGATTCCGGCGGCTTCCAAGTCATGTCGCTGGCGGGGCTCCGCAAGATCAACCGCGACGGGGTGACGTTTCGCTCGCATATCGATGGGTCGGAGCACCGACTGACTCCAGAGCGCGCTATCGAAATCCAGACATTGCTCGGCTCCGACATCGTCATGCAACTCGACGAGTGCGTGAAGCTGCCGGCGACACCCGATGCGGTGGAGCGGGCGATGCATCTTTCGTTGGATTGGGGCGAACGCTGCAAGGTGGCGTTCGGCAACCCGGAGGGCCGCGCGCTGTTCGGCATCGTGCAGGGCGGCGCCGAACCGCACTTGCGGCGTCGCTCGGCTGAGGGTCTCCGCGCAATCGGCTTTGACGGCTACGCGATCGGCGGGTTGGCGGTAGGAGAGCCGCAGGCGACGATGCTGGCGATATTGGCGGAGACGGCGCCGGCGCTTCCTGCCGATCAGCCGCGCTATCTGATGGGCGTCGGCATGCCCGACGATATCTTGAAGTGCATTGCGCTTGGCGTTGACATGTTCGACTGCGTGCTGCCGACGCGCGCCGGGCGCCACGGCCTGGCCTATACGCGCTTTGGCAAGCTCAACATGAAGAACGCTGCGCACGCCGATGATCTGCGCCCGCTCGACGAAGAGAGCGCCTGCCCGGCGGCGCGGGACTATTCACGCGCCTATCTCCACCATCTGGTGAAGGCCGGAGAGTCGCTCGGCGCGATGCTTCTCACCTGGAACAATCTCGCCTACTACCAGGACCTGATGGCCGGCGCGCGCGCTGCGATCGCCGCCGGACGATACGCAGACTTCACCGCCGAGGTGACGGCGGGATGGGGCGATGCGGCGGCCGAATGAAGAAAATGCCGCAGGTCTTGGCGATGAGGGCTTGATTCATCTCCCAAAAAACGCCGAATTTCGCACGCATCGAGGGAATCACATGCGTTTGGCCGGATTCGGCACGGCTTGAACGTGGTTTCCGGCCAGTAGGGGGCCATCGCCGACAGGAACGGAAGGTTCATTCTATGATCAGGACATTGGCGCTTGTGGGCGCTGTTGCTTTGGCTATCGGTGCTTGCACGCAGCATGATCAACGGGTCGCAACCGGAGCCGGACTCGGCGCCGGGTTCGGCGCCGTTGCGGGTGCAGCCATCACCGGCGATGTGGAAGGCGCGCTCTTGGGTGCGGCGGCCGGCGGTGCGGCGGGCGCGATCATCGGTGCGGTGACGGATCGTCCCGGCTATTGCTATGCGCGCGATCCGCAGGGCCGGACGGTTGTTATTGAGTGTCCGCCGGGCTACTGAGCGAGCATCACGTTTACAGGAAGCGCCGCCGGATGCTGTCCGGCGGCGCTTCGCTTGAGTGGGCTGGCAGGGAAGACGGGTATGAAGATCGATCACGAGGGCTGGGTCGTTATCGCGGACGGCGCCAAGGCGCTGATCACTCAAAATGTCGGCTCGCCATTTGAGCCCAAGCTCGCCATCCGAAAGGTGTTGGAGGCGGACCCCAATCCGCCGACCCGCGAGCATGGGACGGACCGTCCGGGCCGTTCTCACGACCGCATGAGCCCCGGCCGGAGCGCCGTCGGCCAGACCGATTGGCATGCGCAGGCGGAAACCGCCTTCGTCAAGAGCGTCGCTGCGGAGTTGGAGCGCCTTTGCCGGTCGAAGGATGTCGGTAGCCTGATCCTGGTCGCCGCGCCGCGCGCGCTGGCCGATTTGCGGACAGCACTCCCGGCTTCGGTGAAGAACCGGACCGTGGGGGAGGTCGACAAGGATCTGGTCAACCACCCGATCGCCAAGGTGGAGAAGCTCCTAGCGACGCATTGAGGAGTGAGGGCCGGCGTACCGCCAAAGCGTTGCAGCCCACTACGTCGTCATGCCCGGACTTGATCCGGGCATCCAATACCTAGATTTGCGACCGCAAGTAACAGCTAGCGTCATGGATTGCCGGGTCATGCCCGGCAATGACGACAAACCAAAGTGTCAAGCGCTCGCGGCAGCTACTTGATACTGCGCCACCTCCGAGATCGCCTCGGCCAGCACATCGGGCGGCTGTGCGCCTACCAGCGCGTAGCGTTGATCGAGAATGAAGGTCGGCACGCCGGTGACGCCGATCCGCTGGGCGGCGGCGATCTCCGCCTCCACGGCCGTCCGGTCCTCATCCGTCGCCAGCCGCGCGGCGACCGCCTCGTGTTCCATGCCATGCGCTGCGGCGATATCGGCGAGCACCCCATGGTCGCCGATGTGGCGGCCCTCCAGGAAGTAAGCACGAAAGAGCGCTTCAACGATTGCGGCCTGACGGTCGCTGCCTTCGCTGGCCCAGCGTATCAGCCGGTGCGCGTCGAGCGTGTTCGGCGCGAATTCGATCCGCTCAAAAGCAAAGGCGATCCCTTCCGCTTCGCCGGCGACGGACAAGCTCCCGAGGAGTTCGTCGATGCGCTCCTGGCTGCCGAATTTCCCCTCTAAGTAATCCTTCCGGGATTTCCCTTCCGGCGGGATCGTCGGATCGAGCTGAAACGGCCGCCAGCGGATGTGAAGCGGCGTCGCCGATTGGGCGATCGCCTTCTCCAGCCGCCGCTTGCCGACAAAGCACCACGGGCACATCACATCGGAAACGACGTCGACTTTGGTCGGCCCGCCCGAACTCATTGGCGCGTCCACCACGTCATGGGCAGCACGCCATAGAGCGAGAACTTTTCCGGATGCTGGAGGCGCGTCCAATAGGCGACCCACTGCGCCGGCGCGTGAAAGAGCGGGACCACATAGAAGCCCGACATCAGCACTCGGTCATAGGCGCGCACCGCGTCGATGAACTCCTCCTGGCTCTTTGCGGCCAGGAGCGTCTGGATCATGGCGTCGACGGCCGGGCTCGACACGCCGGCAAAATTCAGCCGGCCGAACGTGTCGGCATTGATCTTGGACCAGCGGCCGACCTGCTCGTTGCCCGGCGACAGCGAGGCGGAATAGATCCAGCGGATCATGTCGAATTGCCGGGTGTTGAGGATGCGCTCCCAATATTGCGCGGAATCGACCTGCCGGACCGACATGTCGATGCCGCCGATGCGCAGTGCCTGCTGGAAGGCGAGCGCCAGGCGTTCCTCCTCCGCGCTGCGCACCAGCATCTCAAAGGCCAATGCCTCACCGGTCTCCTTGTTCACCAGCTTGTCGTCGCGGCGCTCGTAGCCGGCTTCGGTCAGGAGCTCGATGCCCTTGCGTAGATTGTTGCGGTCGCGGCCGGACCCGTCGCTGACCGGCGGTGCGTACGTGCCCTCCATGATGTCCTCGCGCACGGCGTCTGGGAACGGCGCCAGAAGCTCGCGTTCGCGCGCGCTCGCCGGGCGGCCGAGTGCCGACAGGATCGAGCCTTGAAAATAGCTTCCTGTGCGGCGGTAGCGGCCCTCATAGAGGCTCGGATTGATCCACTCGAAGTCGAGGAAGTAGGTCAGCGCCTCGCGCACGCGCACGTCTTGGAAGATCGGGTTGCGAGTGTTGAAGACGAGGCCGTTCATGCCGCGCGGCGTGCCGATTTCGACGGCGTCCAAAGCCACGCGCCCGTCATTCACGGCGGGGAAGTCGTAGCCGCTCGACCAGCGGGTCGTGTCGGTCTCCAGATTGATGTCGAACAGGCCTTTCTTGAAGGCTTCGAAGAGCGCGTTGGCGTCGCGGAAATATTCCACGCGCACTTCGTCGAAATTGTCGAAGCCGCGTTTGGTGGGCAGGTCCTTGCCCCAGTAATCGGGGTTCTTCTTCAGCGTGACGGTCTTTCCCGGGTCGACGCGGTCGATCATGTAGGGACCGCTGCCGACGAACTTCTGCAGGCTCGACTCGCCGAACGCATCCGGGTCCGTGGCGTGCTCCGGAATAATGGCCATCAGCCCGACTATCAGCGGCAGCTCGCGGTCGAAGCCCTCGCCAAAAACAAAGCGGACCTTGCCACCGGGCTTGGTCTCCACGCTGTCGATTTTTTTGTACCAGCCGCGGGGTGTGCCCTTGTCCTTGAGAAGGTTGAACGAGAACACCACGTCATCGGCCGTCACCGGTTCGCCGTCGGAGAAGCGTGCGTTGGGGTTCATCGTAAACTCCACCCACGAGCGATCGTCGGGGACCTCCACGAACTCCGCCAGATGGCCGTAAAGCGTGAACGGTTCATCCCAGTGCCGGACGAGCAGGCTCTCCCAGACATTGTTGCTCCAGAACGGCGTGCTGCGGCCCCACAGTCCCTCCGGAACGCTTCCCTTGCGGATGAACGGATTGAGGCTGTCGAAGGTGCCTTGCCCGGCGAAGCTGATGGAGCCGCCCTGAGGCGCGTTCGGATTGGCGGAGGGGAAGTGCTCGAAATCCGGCGGAAGCGCCGGCTCGCCATGCATGGCGATGGCATGCTTCGGTTCGGCCAGTGCCGCACCGTTGAGGGCCGCGACCATCCCGACGATCACGGCCAATGCGACCATGCCGGCGGCGAGGGGGGTGGAAGGAGTGGCCAAACCGCGCAGAGGCGGGGCCGCCAGAACAGCTGTTTTCACGGAGGATTGTCCTTTCACGCTCAGGGCCCGACCGAATCCTGGCTGCGAAACGTCGCTGTACTCTGCGACAAACTGGAATCTTTCGCAAATGCCCGCTAATGAGAGGGATCGAAGGGTCAATCTGTCGCCAAAATTGCTCGGCAGACGCCCGGCAGCGATCCGTCGGCGCAGGGCCGATGGACGATTACGAGGTTACACATGGCATTGAAGCGCTCGCTTTCGAGCAGTGTCGCGTCGCTGACCGCAGCGGCTGCGTTTGCAACGTTTGCCGCCTTGGCCGCGATCCCAGCCCAAGCGCAGGACCAGCAACAGGCGCCGGCCGCGGCGGCCATCGAGCAGCCCGAATGGGAAAAGGTCTGCGGCAACATCAACGACAATCAAGAGTGCCATATCAGTCGCAAGCGCCTGGCGGCGACCGGGCAGCCGATCGCGCAGTTCCTTGTGATTGAGCGTGGCGACAAGAAGCTTCTGCAGGTGGCAGTCCCGCCGGTGGCGCTGATCCAACCCGGCGTCCAGGTGAAGATCGACGACGGCGAGGCCAGCGGCGTGAAATACGTCGTGTGCACGCCCGGCGAATGTCTGGCGCTCGGCGAGATCAATGATGATTTCATCTCCAGGCTGAAGCGCGGCGGCAACGTCGTCATCACCATGCTGAACCCGCAGGGCAAGCCGGTGAATTTCGACATCAGCCTTGTTGGCTTCACCGCCGTCTATGACGGGGAGGGCATCGATCCGGAGCAGGCGCGTGCCCGCCAGCAGCGGCTGGAGGACGAGCTGAAGCGCAAGGCCGACGAGGCCCGCCAAAGGCTCCTGGAGCTGCAGCAGCAATCAAGCAACCAGTAACTAGCTCGAGCCTGGAATAAGAAACATCAAGGGCGCCCGTCTTGGGCGCCCTTGTTCATTCTCGTGTTCCGCACCTCTAGTTCGGCATCTCGCGGCTACGGTAGAGGCCGTTCTCGAAACTGCCGAAGAGATCGCGCACCTGCGGGTGCCGCACCGGTTCGCCGCTATCGTCCGGCAGGAGGTTCTGCTCCGACACATAGGCGATGTATTCGGTGTCCTCGTTTTCCGCCAGCAGATGATAGAACGGCTGGTCCTTGGACGGCCGGATTTCCTCCGGTATGGCCTCGTACCATTCTTCCGTGTTGGCGAATTGCGGATCGACGTCGAAAACGACGCCGCGGAACGGGTAGAAACGGTGGCGCACGATCTGGCCCACCTGGAATTTCGCCTGTCCGAACTTCATGATAGCGACCTTCGCCCGTCACCGGGTGGCATGCAACCCTCTTGGCGAGAACGCGGCGACGCAGCGCAGCGCGGCCTTCGATTCTAGGCGCCCGCGTGGCTCGTCACACCCTGGCGCATGAGAAGGCGGCGGAGCGGCGGCAGCGCGCCGGCAACGCTGATGCCAAGGGCGCGGCCGGCCTGGACCGGCAGAAAATCGGTCAGGAGCGAACGATTGAGGAGGTCGACTGCATAAGTGCGTGAGCGGACGTCGGCCTGGCGCATCGCGTGGAAGGATCGAATGGCGTCCGCTCCGCCGGGATCATCGCGGTGGCGCGCCAGCATACGCTGCAGCGCCGCCACATCGCGGAAGCCGAGATTGAGGCCCTGGGCGCCGATCGGCGGGAAGAGATGCGCCGTTTCTCCGACCAACACGGTGCCGCTTGCTGCGAACCGGTCCGCCAGGGCCGCGCGGAGCCGGACCGATGCAGGTCGGCTTTCCACCTGCATGGCACCATGAATAGAGTGGGCGCGCGCTTCGATTGTCCTGGCCAGTGCGTCGTCGTCCATCTCTATCGCGCGGTCGGCGGCTTTGGGCGTGTCGACCCACACGAGGCTGACACGGTTGCCCGGAAGGGGAACCAGCGTGAAGGGGCCTCGCTCGGTGTGAAACTCGGTGGAGACCCCGCCGTGATGGTGCTGCACGGTCAGCGTCGCCACGAGTGCGGTTTGCGGATAGCTCCATGTGCGAACGTTGATGCCGGCCGCTTCCCGGACCAGCGATCGGGCGCCGTCCGCCGCAACGATCAACTTCGCGGTGTAAGATGCGTCGTCCGTCTCAAGCGTTCCCCGTGCGCCGCCCAATGAGACAGACTGCACCGGCGACGGCACAAGTTCGATATTGTCGACACCCTCTGCCTGACGCCGCAACGCCGTTACCAGGTCGCCGTTTGGAATGTTGTAGCCGAACGCCGCCAGGCCGATCTCTGAGGCGTAGAAGGTCGTCTCCGGTGCGCGGATGAGGCGCCGCGTGGCGTCGATCAGGCGGATCGCCTTCAGCGGCTCGGCGCAATCGGCGAGCGCCGGCGTGACGCCAAGT
This sequence comes from Afifellaceae bacterium, assembly GCA_028284625.1. GTDB lineage: Bacteria > Pseudomonadota > Alphaproteobacteria > Rhizobiales > Afifellaceae > DASWJZ01. The sequence goes on from JANQRH010000019.1 coordinate 25,599, forward strand.
GCATCGAGGAGCCGCATGGACCCGTCCAGAAGCGCTGCGGTGCGTCCGGGCGGAAAGCTCGCCGGGGGTGCAAAAAGCACCGTCCGCAAGCCTGCCTCGGCGGCAACAAGCGCGGCGGCCACGCCGGTTGCGCCACCCCCCACGACGGCGACGTCGAATGCGCTCTTATCGGTCTGAACCATGCCGGCAAGATGAGCCTGCCGGGAGCGGTTCGCAATGGCGTGTTCTGCCGCGCCTCCGCAATTATCCCGCGCCGGGGTTGCGCTCGATAGAAGGGCCCGGCAAGACGGTCGCTAGCGACTCAGGCGCGAGGGCCGGCGAGCCGGTGGGCCGCCACCTTCGCAGACCTGAGAAACAGGGGGCGGTTTGAGGGACAGCGTGGGCCAGCGGCATCTCTTTGCCATACACCTCCTCACCGCCAGCGGCGCGGCGCTTGCGATCCTCTCGGTGTTGGCGATTGCCGACCAGGATTGGCGCACCGCCTTCTTCTGGCTGGGCATTGCGACGCTTGTGGACGGCATCGACGGCCCATTGGCTCGGCGGCATCGCGTCCGCGAGCGGCTGCCGAAATGGGACGGCGCGGCGCTCGACTTTGTCGTGGACTACGTGACCTATGTGTTCGCGCCGGCGATCATTGTGGGGCGGGCTCTGGACCTGCCGCCTGTGCTCGGCGCGGTCGCGGCCGTGGTGGTCGCCGTATCGGGCGCGCTTTATTTCGCCGACACGCGCATGAAGCAGCCGGACAATTCATTCCGTGGCTTTCCGGCGGTGTGGAACATGCCGGTCTTTGTGCTGTTCGCCTTTCAGCCGCCGCCGGCAGTGACGTTTCTTTCGGTGCTGGCGCTGGCGGTGTTGACCTTCGTCCCGGTCAACTTCGTGCACCCAATCCGCGTGGTGCGCTGGCGCATTGGGACGCTCAGCGTTGTTGGCGTGTGGGTGCTGTGCGCGCTGTGGCTTCTGGCGACGAACTTCACGGCGCCGGCCGCGGTTAAATACGTGCTGCTTGCCGCCTCCGTCTATCTCTTCTGCATCGCCGCCGTGCAGCAGAGCCTGCGAAGCGATTAGGAGTCCACATTCCCATGCTGGAATTGCTGACCAGCCCTGAAGCCTGGGCCGCCTTTGTCGCATTGTCGGTGATGGAGATCGTGCTCGGCATCGACAACATCATTTTCATCTCGATTCTCGTCGGCAAGCTGCCGGAGCCGTTGGCGACGCGCGCCCGGCAGATCGGTCTGTTCCTGGCTTTCCTGTTCCGCGTGATCCTGCTCTTCGGCATCACCTGGGTGATTGGGCTGACGGCGCCATTCTTCACGGTGCCGTTCGAGCTGGCGCTCTCCGATGGCCACAAACTGTTCGATCCGGAGATCTCCTGGCGCGACGTGATCCTCATCGCCGGCGGCCTCTTTCTGTTGGTCAAGGCGACGCGAGAGATCCACAGCGAGATCGAGCACGAGGAGAAATCGCTGGGCAAAGCGGCGGCCGATACATTCGCGGCCATCATCGCGCAGATCGTTGTCATCGACATGGTGTTCTCCGTCGACTCCATCCTGACAGCCGTCGGGATGGCGGACGATGTGGAGGTGATGGTCGCCGCGGTGCTCGTCGCTATCGTGATCATGTATGTGGCGTCCGGGCCGATCGCCGAATTCGTCAAGCGCAACCCGACGACCAAGATGCTGGCGCTTGCGTTCCTGCTTTTGATCGGCACGGCGCTCGTCGCCGACGGGCTCGGCTTCCATATCCCGCGCGCTTACATCTACTTTGCGATGGCGTTCGCGGCGCTGGTGGAAATGTTCAACGTGATGGCGCGCCGCGCGCGGCGCAAACGAACCGAGGGATAGGGATGGTCAAGGCAATTGTCGTTCACGAGCATGGTGGACCGGAAAAGATGGTCTGGGAGGATGTCGAGGTCGGCGATCCCGGGCCTGGCGAGGCGCGCGTCAAGCACGAAGCCGTCGGGCTGAACTTCATCGATGTCTATTTCCGCACCGGGCTCTACAAGCCCGCGAACGGGCTGCCCTACATCCCGGGCAATGAGGGCGCCGGAACGGTCGTCGCCGTCGGTTCCGGCGTGACGCATCTCAAGCCGGGAGACCGTGTGTCCTATAACGGGCCCACGGGCTCCTATTGCGAAGAGCGGATCATGCCGGCCGACCGGCTTGTCGTGCTTCCACCGGAGATGGACATTCGCATTGCCGCGGCGGTGACACTCAAAGGCCTGACGGCGCAATATCTCCTGCGGCAGTCGTTTCAGGTCGGCCCGGAGCACACCATCCTCTTCCACGCGGCGGCCGGCGGCGTCGGGCTGATCGCTTGCCAATGGGCGCATCATCTCGGCGCGACCGTTATCGGCACTGTCAGTTCCGACGAGAAGGCGGCGCTTGCCCGCGCGCATGGCTGCGATCACGTCATCAACTACACGACGGAAAACTTCGTGGAGCGAGTCGCTGAGATCACCAATGGCGAGAAATGCGACGTGGTCTACGATTCCGTCGGCCGGGGGACGTTTCCCGGCTCGCTCGATTGCCTCAAGCCGCTCGGCCTGTGGGCGCTCTTCGGTCAGTCATCCGGCGTGGTGGAGGGCTTCGATCTCGGCATGCTTGCCCAAAGGGGCTCGCTGTTCGTGACGCGGCCGACGCTTTTTCACTATGCGTCCACGCCCGAGAAGCTCCGTCAGATGGCTGACGAGACGTTCCAGCTCATCACCGATGGCACGATCAAAGTGGAAGTGAAGCAGGAATTCGCGCTGAAGGACGCGGCGGAGGCGCATCGCGCCCTGGAGGGCCGCAAGACCACCGGCGCGACGGTGCTCATTCCTTAGTCGCCGCGCCAACCCATCCACATCCCGCCCTTTTTGGGCTGGCGCGCCCCTCCCGCACTGCCTAACCTGACGATAGAGCGTCGTCGCGCTTCGTTGGATCGCTCCTACGCTCTATCTCTTTGTTGGTGCATGATCTTATCCGAAAACCGGTTTTCCACTTTTCGGGATCATGCCCTGGGGGAAAGGGGCAGGCATGGACCAGGCCGCAAGCGTCGCCACGGCCGCCGGCGATACTGTGCTGCTGGCGACAGATGGGCTGACCAAGCGCTTCGGGTCGCTCACCGCCTGCGACCACATCAGTCTCGATATCCGGCATGGCGAGGTGCATGCGCTGCTCGGCGAGAACGGCGCCGGCAAGTCGACGCTGGTGAAGATGCTCTATGGCTCGCTGGCGCCCGACGATGGGCACATTCTGTGGGAGGGGCGGCCGGTCACCATCTCCAGCCCGGCGGAGGCGCGGCGTCTTGGCATCGGCATGGTGTTCCAGCACTTCTCGCTGTTTGAGGCGCTGAGCGTCGCAGAGAACATTGCGTTGGCGCTGCCGCCGCGCGGGCGACGCGAGCTTTCCGATACGATCCGCGCGGTGTCGCGTGAATACGGCCTGCCGCTCGACCCATCTGCCGGCGTGGCGGACCTTTCCGTCGGCGAGCGCCAGCGCGTCGAGATCGTGCGCTGCCTCCTGCAGGAGCCGCGGCTCATCATCATGGATGAGCCGACTTCTGTGCTGACGCCGCAGGAGGCGGATCTTCTCTTCGTGACGCTGCGCCGGCTGTCGGCGGAGGGCGTTGCGATCCTCTACATCACGCATCGCCTGTCTGAGGTTCTGGAGTTGGCGCATCGCGCCACGATCCTGCGCCGCGGCAAGGTGGTGGAAACCGCCGATCCGAAGGCGGAAAGCGCCAAGAGCCTGGCGGCCATGATGGTCGGTTCCGATGTCGGCGGGATCGAGCGCGAGGGACGCGAACCGGTAGAGGCCAAGTCGCGGCTCGTTCTGCGTGATCTGTCGCTTCCTGCCGACAACCCCTTCGCCACCACGCTCACCGACATCACGCTGACGGTGAATGCCGGCGAGGTGCTCGGCGTTGCCGGGGTCGCCGGCAATGGCCAATCGGAGTTCTTCGACGCCATCTCCGGCGAGCGCCCCTTGGCGCGCGATGACATGATGCAGATCGACGGCAAGGCGGTCGGACGCGCCGGCGTGAATGCGCGCCGGCGCCTCGGCGCGGCATTCGTACCGGAGGAGCGCATTGGCCACGGCGCCGTGCCCGGCTTCCGCTTGTCTGAGAACGTCGTGCTGACCCGCCACGGCACCGGCGAACAGATCGCCCGTTTCATCATCGACCGCCGCGCTGCGCGCGATGTGGAGTCGCGCGTGGGCGAGCGCTTCGACGTGCGCCGCTCCGGCCCCGATCCGAAAGCGAGTGCGCTCTCCGGCGGCAATCTGCAGAAGTTCATTATGGGCCGCGAGATCGACCGCACGCCTGGAATTCTCGTCGTGAACCAGCCGACCTGGGGTGTCGATGCGGGTGCTGCGCGGGCCATTCGTCAGGCGCTGGTCGATTTGGCGCGCAACGGCTCCGCCGTCCTGATCATCAGTCAGGACCTCGATGAGATTTTTGAGATCGCCGACCGCGTCGCCGTTCTGTCTGAAGGCAAGCTGTCGCCGGCGCAACCGACGGAGACGCTCACGGCGGAGCAGGTCGGGCTTTTGATGGGCGGCGTGCATCACGCGCATGACGGGCTCCCGCATGAGGAGGACGCGCGTGCGTCTTGAACTGATCCGCCGGCCTGCGCCGTCGACGCTAATGACGGTGCTCTCGCCGCTGGTGGCGGTGGCGCTGACGGTGGCGACCGGCTTCGTGATTTTCGCCGCCTTCGGCGTTGATCCACTGGAGGCGCTTTACTTCTTCTTCGTCGAGCCGTTGACGGCCACATGGTCGCTAGAGGAGCTCGTCGTCAAAGCGACGCCCATCGTGCTGATCGCCATCGGGCTGTCGGTCTGCTTCCTCTCCAACACCTGGAACATCGGGGCGGAGGGCCAGCTCATCGCCGGCGCCATCTTTGGCTCCATCCCACCGATCTTCTTCCCCGAATGGCAGGGGCCGCTGATCCTGCCGGTCATGATCGCCATGGGCATTCTCGGGGGCATGCTCTACGGCGCCATTCCCGCAGTCCTCAAAGTGCGCTTCGGCGCCAACGAAATCTTGACGAGCCTGATGCTGGTCTATGTCGCTCAGCTTCTGGTCGACTATCTGGCGCGCGGTCCATGGCGCAATCCTGAGGGCCTGAATTTCCCCGACAGCCGGCCGTTCGAGGGCTGGCAGCTGCTGCCAAAACTCTTCGGCACCGAGATCCACCTGTCCATCGCCTTCGTCATTCTGGCGGTGGTGGTGGTCGCCTTTGTGATGCGCTCCACCATCACCGGATTTCAGGTGCGCGTCATCGGCGAGGCGCCGCGCGCCGGCGCGTTCGCCGGCTTCAGCCGCAATCGGATGATCCTGCTCGTTTTCCTCATCTCCGGCGGCTTTGCCGGACTGGCCGGCGTGAGCGAGGTCGCCGGCCCGATCGGGCAGCTCAGGATCTCCGTCTCGCCCGGTTACGGCTTCACCGCCATCATCGTGGCGTTTCTGGGCCGGCTCAATCCGATCGGCATTCTGATTGCCGGCTTCGTGCTTGCGTTGACGTTCCTGGGCGGAGAGGGGGCGCAGATCATGCTTGGCCTGCCGGAACAGATGACGCGGGTCTTCCAGGGGATGCTTCTCTTCTACGTGCTCGCCTGCGACACGTTCATCCATTACCGCGTGCGCGTTCGCACCAAGCACGCAGCCGCGGCGGAGGCGTGAGATGGGCATAATCGAAGGCATTATGCTCACCGTCATCACGGCAGCCACGCCGTTGCTGATCGCCGCACTCGGCGAGCTGGTGGCGGAGCGTTCCGGTGTCCTTAATCTCGGCGTGGAGGGCATGATGGCCGTGGGCGCCGTGTGCGGCTTCGCCGTGGCGCTGGAGACCGGAGAGCCTTGGCTCGGGGTTCTGGCTGCGATCGCCGGTGGCGTCATCATGGCCGCGCTCTTCGGTGTGGTGACGCTGATCTTCGTGGCCAATCAGGTGGCGTCCGGTTTGGCGCTCACTTTGTTCGGCCTCGGGCTGTCGGGCATGCTGGGCTCCGCCTATGTCGGCCGTCCGGGCGCGCGGATCGGGTCGCTGGAGCTGCCGGTCCTGTCCGACATCCCGATCCTGGGAAGCCTCGTCTTTGGGCTCGATCCGATCACCTATTTCAGTATCGCGCTTGCGGCCGGGGTGTGGTTCTTCCTGTTCCGCTCACGCGGCGGTCTGGTGCTGCGCGCCGTGGGCGACAGCCATGCCTCGGCGCACGCGCTTGGCTACAACGTGATCGGCGTGCGCTTTATGGCGGTGCTTTTCGGCGGCGCCTGCGCGGGGCTCGCCGGGGGCTACCTGTCGCTTGTCTACACGCCGCAATGGGCGCAAGCGATGACCGCCGGCCGCGGTTGGATCGCGCTGGCGCTGGTGGTGTTCGCGACCTGGCTGCCCGGCCGCGTTGTGCTAGGGGCGCTGCTTTTTGGCGCCGTCAGCATCCTGCAGCTTCACGCGCAGGCGATCGGGGTGGGAATCCCCTCGCAGTTCCTGACGATGCTGCCCTACCTCACCACGATCGTGGTGCTGGTTATCATCTCGCGCAACCGCCTGCTTCTCAGGGTCAACACGCCGGCCTGTCTGGGCCAGCCTTTCGTGCCGGACCGCTGATGGGCTAAGCTTGGCGCAAAATCGGCCGTGCCGCGATGGTTTGTGGCCCGGTCCTTGCAAGGACGATTGTGGACGTTCCAACAGGGAGACGACAATGAAAAGAGCGATCACTGCCTGCGGGGCGGTATTGGCGCTGGCACTGGCGGCGGGTGCCGCCGCGGCCGAGGACAAGCTCAGGGTCTGCTTCGTCTATGTGGGCCCCCATAATGACGGTGGCTGGAGCGAGGGCCACGAGCATGGGCGGGAGATGCTCCAGGAGGCGCTCAACGACAAAGTTGAGTCCAGCTATGTGGAGAATGTCGCGGAGGGGCCGGACGCGGAACGCGCGATTGAGCGCCTGGCGCGGTCCGGTTGCGGGCTGATCTTCACCACGTCGTTCGGCTTCATGGACCCGACGATCGCGGCAGCTGAGAAGTTTCCCGAGGTGAAGTTTGAGCATGCCACCGGTTTCAAGACCGCTGAGAACGTGACCGCCTACAACGCGCGCTTCTATCAGGGCCGCTACATCATCGGTCAGATCGCCGCCAAGATTTCAGAGGCGGGCGTTGCCGGCTATATCGCTTCGTTCCCGATCCCTGAGGTGGTGATGGGCATCAACGCCTTCATGCTCGGGGCGCAGTCGGTCAATCCGGATTTCCAGGTCAAGATCGTGTGGGTCAACACTTGGTTCGACCCGGCTAAGGAAGCCGACGCAGCCAAGGCGTTGTTCGACCAGGGCGCCGACATCATCACCCAGCACACAGACTCGCCGGCGCCGCTCCAGATCGCCGAGGAGCGCGGGCTGCACGCATTCGGCCAGGCATTCGACCAGATCGAATTCGCGCCGAACGCACAGCTCACCGCGATCATCGACAATTGGGGCCCGTACTATATTGAGCGCGCCCAGGCTGTGCTTGACGGCACATGGGGAACGCAATCGACCTGGTACGGGCTGAAGGAGGGCATGGTCGTGATGGCGCCCTACACCAACATGCCAGACGACGTGAAGGCGGAGGCGCAAGCCACTGAAGCCGCTATCACGAACGGCGAACTGCATCCCTTCAAGGGCCCGATCTTCAATCAGGCCGGCGAGCAAGTCATCGGCGAGGGCGAGAACCTCGACGACGGCACGCTGCTTGGCATGAATTGGTACGTGCAGGGCATCGACGACCAGCTGCCGCAATAGCGCCACAGATTGGGCACGCCCCGCGCGCGGGGCGTCGCCGGAGGTGATTGGAGCCGGCTAGAGCAGACGCTCTAGCCGGTTTCTTTTGTTTTTCAGGTTATTACCGGCAGCAATTCAGGTGAGATTTCGGTCGAACAGCCGGTCTGGGGCGCGGCACGCCGAGTGATTCCCGCCAGTTGGCCGCCTCAGTTTTGTTGTATTCCTGCAACAAATCCGCCAACCCGTTGACGAATTTGACGCTTTAAATTGGCACGGCTGTGGACAGGCTGTGGACAACCCGTTTTGTTGGGACCGCGGCGTAGGGGGGAGTGATCATGTCCGGATCCCACGGCGACCTATTCCGCGAAATCGGCAAGCTGGTGCTTGCCGCGCATGCCGGTCAGTCGATCGACCTGGCGGCCAAGTCCGAAGAGTTGGCCGAGCGCTACGGCAATCTCGACATGCCGGCGGAGCTTATCGCCAAAGCCATCGCGCGTTCGCTCAGCGCCATCAGCGTGTCGATGGCGATCATCTCGGAGCGTCACGCCGCAACCGGTTCTTACGGGGCGAACGGCAACGGCCATGCCAACGGCAACGGATCGGATGATGCCGAACACGTTGCGATCAACGGCAACGGCCACAGCAATGGCCATTCGAATGGTGCCAACGGCCACGGCGCGAACGGTCATGCGGCCAACGGCAAGGGGCATGAAGGCGCAAACGGCAATGGCCACGCCAATGGCGATGGCGAGCCGCATACCAACGGTGTCGGCGCGTCACATGACGACGAGGCTGATGACCAGTCGGCCGAGGACCAGGCGCAGGCGGCGTCGGAGCTCTTCACCGATTTGCCACATGGCGATGAGGTCGATGACCAGGGCGACGTCCAGTCGGCCGAAAACCAGGCACAGGCGGCTTCGGAGCTCTTCCCCTCCGGTCTGCGGCTGTCGGTTCTGAGCTAGAGGCGTTCGCCCGCCTCGTAGCCGCATGAAGCGTCGGCGACTGCGGGGCGGCCCAATCGCACATCCTCTCCTCTGTCATCCCGCAAGGCGCGTCAGCGCTGGTGCGGGACCTATAACCACCGAGGCGGCGTTGGTGTTCATGGGTCCCGGTCTTGGCCTGGCGGCCAAACCGGGATGACAGACGAAAGGTTGGTCGCGGCGGAGATCGCGTTCCCGGATTGCGCTTCGCTCCGGGTTACGCACGCCGAAGTCCGCCGACATTGTGTTTTCGCCCTCGGCTTAGCCGACGATCTCGTCGTCGCCAAAGAAGAAGGCGATCTCCGTCTTCGCCGTGTCCGGCCCGTCAGAACCGTGCACGGAATTCTCGCCCAAGCTCCGAGCATATTCGGCGCGGATGGTGCCCGGTGCGGCGTCCTTGGGGTTGGTGGCGCCCATGATTTCGCGGTTCTTGGCGATCGCGTTATCGCCTTCCAGCACCTGCACGACGACCGGGCCGGAGATCATGAACTCCACGAGCTCGCCGAAAAACGGCCGTTCCTTGTGGATGGCGTAAAAGCCCTCAGCCTGTTCGCGCGTCATATGAATGCGCCTCTGCGCCACAACGCGGAGCCCGGCGCTTTCAAGCTTGTCGATGATCTTGCCGGTGATGTTCCGCTCGGTCGCGTCGGGCTTGATGATGGAGAACGTACGCTCGGTGGCCATGATGTCCCTTGGTTGTCGGCGTTGAGTTGCCTGGCTTATGGGGCAGGAACCCGGGTCGGGCAAGTCGTGCTGCGACGCGCGCGCCATAAATGATGCCTATCGCACCGAGAGGTATTGAGTATTTGCCTTTATGTTCGGGCGTGCCGTATTCACCTTGAGACAAACTCAGGAGGAGGCCGTCCGATCGCCATCATCGGATGATCACGCGCGCTGTGTTTCAGCGGCGTCCCATTTCCGGATGCGGCGGCCAGTAACATGCAGAACAGGTTTGGAGAAAAAGATGGACGCAAAGACTGACGACGGCGCCGGCAAATGTCCGGTCATGCATGCCCATATCGGCGTGCGGTCAAACCGCGACTGGTGGCCGAACCAGCTGAACCTCAAGATGCTTCACCAGAATTCCGCCCTCAGCGACCCGATGGGAGGCGCGTTCAATTACCGTGAGGCGTTTGAGACGCTCGATCTCAAGGCGCTGAAGAACGACCTCTATGCGCTGATGACGGAATCGCAGGATTGGTGGCCGGCGGATTATGGCCATTACGGGCCGCTCTTCATCCGCATGACCTGGCACAGCGCCGGCACCTACCGCACGGGCGATGGCCGCGGCGGAGGCAGCTCCGGCACGCAGCGCTTCGCACCGCTGAACTCCTGGCCGGACAACGCCAATCTCGATAAGGCACGCCGGCTGCTTTGGCCGATCAAGCAGAAATACGGCAACAAGATCTCCTGGGCCGACCTGTTGATCCTCGCCGGCAATTGCGCGCTGGAATCCATGGGCTTCAAGACGTTCGGCTTCGGCGGGGGACGCGAGGATGTCTGGGAGCCGGAGGAGGACATCTATTGGGGTGCGGAATCGGAATGGCTGGACGATGAGCGCTATTCCGGTGACCGGGACCTGGAGAACCCACTGGCTGCTGTTCAGATGGGCCTCATCTACGTCAATCCCGAAGGGCCGAACGGCAATCCCGATCCGGTCGCTGCGGCGCGCGACATCCGCGAGACCTTTGCGCGCATGGCCATGGACGACGAGGAGACCGTCGCGCTGATTGCCGGCGGCCACACGTTCGGCAAGACGCATGGCGCCGGTGACGCCGCGCTGGTCGGGCCGGAACCGGAAGGCGCCGATATCGAAGAGCAGGGCCTCGGCTGGAAGAGCAGCCATGGCAGCGGCAAAGCCGGCGACGCTATCACGTCGGGCCTGGAGGTCATATGGACCACGACGCCGACGAAGTGGAGCAACAACTTCTTTGAGAACCTGTTCGGCTACGAATGGGAGCTGACCAAGAGCCCGGCCGGCGCGCATCAATGGACGCCGAAGAACAGCGCGGGCGCCGACACGGTGCCGGATGCTTATGACGCGGCGAAGCGTCATGCGCCGTCCATGCTGACCACCGACCTCTCGCTGCGCTTCGATCCGGCGTACGAGAAGATCTCGCGACGCTTCCACGAGAACCCTGACGCCTTTGCGGACGCCTTCGCGCGGGCCTGGTTCAAGCTGACGCATCGCGACATGGGCCCGGTCTCGCGTTATCTCGGCCCGGAGGTTCCGAAGGAGGAGCTCCTCTGGCAGGACCCGATTCCGTCCGTCGATCATGCGTTGATCGACGACAAGGATGTCGTGGATCTCAAGGAGAAGATTCTTGCGTCCGGGCTCTCGGTCTCGGAGCTCGTTTCGACCGCCTGGGCGTCGGCATCGACCTTCCGCGGTTCCGACATGCGCGGCGGGGCAAACGGCGCGCGTATCCGCCTCAGCCCGCAGAAGGAGTGGGAGGTCAACGAGCCGGCCCAGCTCGCCAAGGTGCTCAAGACCTATGAGGGCATCCAAGCGGCGTTCAGTGCGCGATCCGGCAATGGGGCCGGCGGCAAGAAGGTGTCGCTTGCGGACTTGATCGTGCTGGGCGGTTCTGCGGCGATTGAGAAAGCCGCAAAGGACGGCGGCCATGACGTGACGGTTCCGTTCACGCCGGGCCGCACGGATGCCTCGCAGGAGCAGACCGACGTAGAGTCGTTTTCGGTTCTTGAGCCGATTGCCGATGGCTTCCGAAACTACCAAAAAGCACAGTACCGGGTCTCGGCGGAGGAACTGCTCGTCGACAAGGCGCAGCTGCTGACGCTGACGGCGCCGGAGATGACGGTGCTTGTCGGGGGTATGCGTGTGCTTAACGCGAACCACGGACAATCACAGCACGGCGTCTTCACCGACCGGCCCGGCACACTCTCAACCGACTTCTTCGTCAACCTGCTCGACATGGGCACGGAGTGGAAGGCGGCGTCGGAGGATGCGGACCTGTTTGAAGGCCGCGACCGCGCCAGCGGCGCCGTCAAGTGGACCGCCACGCGCGTCGATCTGATCTTCGGGTCCAATTCGCAACTTCGTGCGCTTGCGGAAGTTTATGGTCAGGACGACACGCAGGAGAAATTCGTGCGCGACTTCGTGGCCGCGTGGGCCAAGGTGATGAACGCCGATCGCTTCGATTTGGCCTGAGGTCGGCCGGCGAGAGGCCATTGGCACGCTGATCCCATGTCCCGGATTGCGCTTCGCGTGATCCGGGATGCACGAATGAAGTCCCACCACCGTTCTGTCGTCATTGCCGGGCTTGCCCCGGCAATCCATGCCGCCGGCGCTTCGCCAAGGGGAGCAGCTCAGGAATGGATGCCCGGATCAAGTCCGGGCATGACGACATCAGTACTTGTCAGGCCGCGTTCACTCGCGGCGCGGCGCGGCCGATTCCGCCATGGAGGTCGAGCGCGCGCTCAAACCACTCTGAGACCTCGTTCTCCGGTGGCAGCGGCAACCGGCCGACGATCACTGTGAGCCACATCAGCGATCCGAAAAGAATGTAATCGGCAAAGCGCGGCGTCGGCCCGCCGAGCCAGTCATGAAAGCGCAAGGTACGGCGGGCCGGCAGCAGCGCCTGGCGCAACGCTTCAGCGTTCGCCTCCACGCCGGTCTGATGCTCTTCAAGGCTGCGCCCCAAACGCTCCTCGCGTGTGCGGCGGAAGTAGTCCTGGTCGGCGTCGCCAAGTGCCTCCCAGATCGTCTTCACCATCATGCGCATGATGATCGCGTGCAGCGTGCCATTGACCCAGGTCTCAATCAGCCGGCAGGACGCGACTGAGGCGTCGTCGCCGAAGAGCGGTGGCGCATCGGGATAGGCGCGCTCCAGGTAGAGCGCGATCTCAAAGGAATCGTGGGTGATCGTGCCGTTGTCGTTGAGGACCGGCAGACTGGGCGACGCGCCGCCTTCGATGTTTGCGATCTCTGTGAAGGGGGTTGGCCGCGCCTCCGGCGTAAGCCCCATGTGGGCAAGCGCCATCCTGGCACGCCAGCAATAGGGGCTGAACAGATGCTTCGGGTCGCGCCCGCAAAGGTCATAAAGGAGGATCGCCATGGCCGGCCCGCGATTGGTGTTCTGCGGGCAAGGTGGCCGAACCGCCCGGCGGCGACAAGCTTTTTGGTGATAGGGCATTTGCATGACTACATCTTCTGCGATAAATATTATCTATCGGGCGGGGATCGGCCATGTCTTTGAAAACACTGTCGCTTCGTGACTTGGAGTATGCTGTCGCCGTGGCCGAGGAGCGGCATTTCGGTCGCGCGGCGGCGCGCTGCCATGTCTCGCAGCCGGCGCTGTCGGCGCAGGTGAAGAAGCTGGAGGACATGCTCGGCGCGCAGCTTTTTGAGCGCACGCCGCGCGGCGTGATCGTCACCGAAAGCGGCAAGATGCTCATCCGCCAGTCGCGTCGCATGCTCGACGAGGGGCGCCGGTTCCTGGAACTGGCGTCGGCCTCCGGCGCGCTGTCGGGCGAGTTGCGCATCGATGCGATCGCCACGCTCGGGCCGTATATCGTGCCGCATGTTCTGAAGCCGCTCCGCCGGCGCTTCGACGGCGTCTCATTCATCCTACGGGAGGGACAGACCCACGATATCGTCGCGGCGCTCGTCTCCGGAGAGACTGATTTGGCGCTTCTCTCTCCGCCGATCCGCGAGGAGGGGCTGGCGCTGTTGCCGCTCTTCGATGAACCGTTCGTGGCGATCCATCCCGCCGATATCGCGCTCGCAGACCGCACGCCGATCACCATCGACGATCTCGACGACGCCAATGTGCTTCTTCTGGAGGACGGCCATTGTCTGCGCGACCAGGCGCTTGCGCTCTGCGCCCGCGCCGATCCCAAAGCGCGCCGACACGCCACCAGCCTGGAGACGTTGCGCCATATGGTGGCCGCGGGCGCCGGCTGCTCGCTCATTCCGGCTCTCGCGGCGGAGGGCCACGAAAGCGTCGGTGGCTTGCTGCGCTACGCGGAGATCGACGACCCGCGCGCGCATCGCACGATCGCGCTCGCCTTCCGCACGACCGACCCGCGCGCTGCGCATTATCGGGCGATCGGCGAAACAATCGTAGAAAGCCTGCCCAAATGCGTGCGACCGATCGGAAAGCCGAAGACGAAGAAACGACGCTAGGCGAGGCAATGACATGATCGAGCATATGCGGATGTTCGCCGCGTACAATCGCTGGGCCAATCATCGGCTCTATGATTCCGTGGCCAAGGTGGACGAGGCCGACTACCGGGCGGCGCGCGGCGCGTTCTTCGGATCGCTCCACGGGACGCTGAATCACGTTCTGGTCGGCGATCGTATCTGGATGCATCGGTTCACGGGTGAGGAGCCGATCTATACGGACCTCGACACGGTCCCGTGCGATGATCTTTCTACGCTGCGCGCCGAGCGCAAGGCGGAGGACGAGCGGATCATCGATTGGGTCGGATCGCTTGGCGAGGACCACCTCGCCGGCACGATTAGCTACCGAACCATCACCAGCCCGGAAGACGTCACGCAGCCGCTAGCGCCTGCGCTGGCGCACTTCTTTAATCACCAGACTCACCATCGCGGACAGGCGCACAGCCTGTTGACGCAGATTGGCGGTCGCGACGCGGCCCCGTCACTCGACCTCATTTACTTTCAGCGAGAGACAGGTCTTGGCTTCAGCTGAGTGTCGCGATCAGAGTTTTCCGCGCGATTTCTTCTCCGCCACGATCGACTTGATCATCTTGCCGAAGCCGCGTTCGCGCGCCCGCCGCTCGTGAACCGCTTCTGAGTTGTGCCGTTCCTCCGCGGCGAGCTTGCGGTAGCGCCGCAGACGTTCGGCGTCGAGCGCTCCACTCTCCAAAGCATCGCGCACGGCGCAGCCGGGTTCGCTCTCGTGCCGGCAATCGGCGAAACGGCACTGGGTCGCCAGTTCGGCAATCTCGGCAAAGACCTGCTCCAGCCCATCGCTGGCGTCGGCGATCTGCAGCTCGCGCATGCCGGGCGTGTCGATCATCCAGCCGCCGGCCTCCAGGCGATGCATGGAGCGGCCGCGCGTCGTGTGCCGGCCTTTGGCGTCGTCCTCGCGAATGCCGGAGGTCGGGAGCACAGTCTGGCCAAGCAGCGTGTTGATCAGCGTCGACTTGCCGACGCCGGACGAGCCGACGAGCGCGACGGTCTGACTGGGGCCGCACCACGGTCGCAGGATTTCGACGCTCGCGTCGTCTCGTGCATCGACCGCCTCGGCGTGGAGGCCGGGCGCAAGCCTGAGGGCCTCCGACACAAACGACCGTGTGTCGACGGTGAGATCAGCTTTGGTGAGCACGACAAGCGGCGTCACGTCGGCTTCGCGCGCAAGCGCCAGGTATCGCTCCAGCCGTGCGGCGTTGAAGTCCTGGTTGCACGACGTGACGATGAAGAGCGTGTCGACGTTCGCGGCGATCGGCTGCATGCGCTGGGCGGCGCCCGCGGCTTTGCGGCGGAAGAGGCTCTTGCGCTGCAAGAGGCGCATCGGCGCGTCCGTGCTGCGATCAAGGAGCAGCCAGTCGCCGATCGTGGCGGCGTCGTCGCCTGCGGCGAAGACCGGAACGCTGGCCTCAATTGCCGGGCCAACGACCTCCAGCCGGTTGCGGTGCACGGCAACGACGCGCACCGGCAAGGTCGCGGCGAGGTCGTCCTGGAGGCATTGGGATTGGAAATGGTTCGACCAGCCGAAGGCGGCAAGGTCTGCGAAGGAATCTGTCATGGGTCTCGACCGAACTGGCCCTATTTCAGGGCGCGTGACGACGCATCGGTGCCGCGGCACCAACGGGCGGCATGTTTTGCTGGTCGAGGTGAACGCCTGCGCTTCCTACGCGCGGCGGTGCTGCCAGGCGCAGTTAGGCGGCGGTTTCCTCGCCAGCGCGCGGTCGGGCAACGGATGACATCAAAGCTCCTTTGGTTGCTGGCGGTTTGCTGAGGAAGCCGTAGTGTTTTCTAAAGCGTGATGCAACCGGCGGCGCGGAGCATTTACTCCGCGGCCCGCAGCCGTTAGACCGCAGCGCGCCGTAATGGCGGGAGTTGGCCCATGAAGACGATCAGGATCGGCGTTATCGGTGCGTCCGGCTATACCGGCGCCGACTTCGTGCGCCTGGCCGCCCGCCACCCGAATGTCGAGATCGCCGCGCTTGCCGCCAACACCCATGCGGGAAAGGCCATGGGCGAGGTTTTCCCGCACTTCTTCATGCTCGACCTTCCGTCACTCGTGACGTGGGAGGATGTCGACTGGACCAAGCTCGACGCGGCGGTTTGCGGCCTGCCGCACGGTACGGCCCAGGAGATCATCGCGGCAATTGTCGCGGCCAATCCGAAGATCAAGATCATCGACATGTCGGCGGATTTCCGCTTCCGCAACATGGATGTCTATGCCGCCTATTACGGGCACCTGCACCTTGCGCCGGAGCTGCAAAGCGAAGCGGCGTACGGTCTGACGGAGCTCAACCGCGCCGCCGTCAAAGACGCGCGGATTATCGCCTGCCCGGGTTGCTATCCAAGTGCTGCGCTTTTGTCGCTCGTCCCGATCGCCCAAGCCGGGCTGATCGATGTCAACGACATCATCATAGATGCGAAATCAGGCGTCAGCGGCGCGGGGCGTGGGCTGAAGCAGAACACGCTTTTCTGCGAAGCGGGCGAGGGGCTTTCGCCTTACGCCGTCGCGCAGCATCGTCATGCCCCGGAGATTGAGCAGGAGATCGGCGCTGTGGTCGGCGCTTCGATCAAGGTCAACTTCACGCCGCACCTTGTGCCGATGAGCCGCGGCGAACTGTGCACGTCGCATGTGCGGCTGAAGGGCGCCAGCGCCGGCGATCTCCGCGCGCATCTGGCGGAGACCTATCGCGACGAGCCCTTCGTCCACGTTGCGCCGGAGGGCGTGCTGCCGCAGACGCAGAACGTGCGTGGCTCCAATTATGTGCAGATCGGTGTCTTCTCCGACCGCATCGAAGGGCGCGCCATCGTCATCTCGGTGATCGACAATCTGGTGAAGGGCGCTGCCGGCCACGCGCTGCAGAACCTCAACGTCGCCTTCGGTATTGAGGAAACGACGGGGCTTACGCAGCTCCCGCTCTTTCCGTGAGGTGACCCTGGGTCTCAGGCCTCGACAAGGTCGTAATGCTTGATGGAGCGGGATTCGACCAGTTCCGCCTCGGCCGGGTCGATGTGCGGGCTCTCATAGTCTTCGCCGACGAAGGCTTTGAGGGCGTCAAGGTCTTCCCACACCATCACGAAGCTGAACTCCCTGGGGCTTTCAGACCGAGCCGCGCCGGGCAGGACGGACACAATTCCCTTGGTGCCCTTCATCAACGGGATTGCGGTTTCGTGGAAGAACTTGGCGAACGCGTCCTCTTTGCCCGGGCGTGTCGTGACCTGAAAGATGCGCACGATCATGATTCAGCCTCCCTTCTCAGGAGCGGTTTGATCGGCAGAGGAAAGGCCGCTCACGCCTCCCCGAAATCGGCTCGCTAGGCTCACCGATTTCGACCATCCCCGAGGGCTTAAGACCTTTTTCTAGAAGAATGACGTGCGCCGGCTCCACCAGCCGCTGCGCTTGGGACGGTCGTCCTCGGCGGCCTGCGGCATTGATGTTGCGATGTCGCCGGGCGCCTGATCTTGATCGCCATCGGCTTCGGCGGGGGCGGGCACCTCGTCGGGCTGGATGGCATACGGCTCCGTTGCGTCGGCTTCGACCGATGCTTCGTCGGCGGAAACGGCGACTGCTTCATCGTCGCTGCCGTTCTCAAACTGCTGCTCGGCATCCGGCGCTGGCGCGTCAGCCTCGACGGCTTCAGGCTGCTCTTGTGCGGGCTCTTCGTCTGTGTCCGCGTCGGCCTGTGAGGCCTCCGTGGCGGCCGCCTCATCGGCACCATTGTCCCGGCCACGCCCACGCCGGCGGCCGCCTCGGCGACCCCGGCGGCGCTTGCGGGTGGGCTCAGCTTCGCCCGCCTCGGCGGTCTCCGCCTCCGCGTCTCCGCTTTCAGCGTCCTCCGCCTCCGCGCCCTCCGCTTCGACTGCACCGCGCTCGGCTCGGTCCTCGCCATTGCTGCGACGGCGGCGCCGGCGCCGGCGCCGGTCACGACCTTCGTCGGCCGCCTCAGCGTCTTCGTCGGCGGCAACCGGCTCTTCCGGCTCCGGCATGTCGGTCATGGCGATGGCGCCACTGCGCTCGCTGCGATCCTCAACCAAAGCGCCGCGTTCCACCAGGAAGCCCGCGCCGTTTTCCGGCGCCTCGCCGCTGATGGCGATGGAGACGCCGAACCGCTCCTCAAGCTCGTTCAGATGACGGCGCTTCTGGTTGAGCACATAAAGCGCCACCTCCGGGCGACAACGCACCGAAAGATTGTGTGCGCTGTGCTTGACCAGATGCTCCTCCAAGGAGCGGAGGATCTGCAGGGACAGGGAGGAGACGGACCGGACCTGCCCGGTGCCGCGACAATGCGTGCACGGCACGGTGGAGCTTTCCAACACGCCGGTGCGAATACGCTGGCGCGACATTTCCAGAAGCCCGAAATGAGAGATGCGCCCGACCTGAATGCGGGCGCGGTCGGCGCGGAGGCAATCCTTCAGCTTCCGCTCCACGGCGCGGTTGTTGCGCTTCTCCTCCATGTCGATGAAGTCGATGACGATGAGGCCCGCGAGGTCACGCAGGCGGAGCTGACGCGATATCTCTTCGGCCGCCTCAAGGTTGGTCTTGAGGGCGGTGTCCTCAATGGAATGCTCGCGCGTGGAACGTCCTGAGTTGACGTCGATGGAGACCAAGGCCTCCGTCTGGTTGATGACGATGTAGCCGCCTGACTTCAGCGTCACCTGCGGAGAGAACATCGCGTCGAGCTGTGCATCGACGCTGCTCCGCGAAAAGATCGGCGTGGTCTCTTTGTAGAGCTGCACATTGCGCGCATGGCTCGGCATGAGCATGCGCATGAAGTCTTTGGCTTCGCGGTAGGCGTCGTCTCCGGCGACCATGACCTGATCGATCTCGCGCGAATAGAGATCGCGGATGGAGCGCTTGATCAGGCTGCCTTCCTCGTAGACCAGCTTGGGAGCGGTGGAGCGTAGTGTCAGCTCGCGCACATTCTCCCACAGTCGTAGCAGATATTCGAAATCGCGCTTGATCTCGCTTTTGGTGCGCGACGCGCCGGCCGTGCGCAGGATGACGCCCATGCCTTCCGGCACGTCGAGCTCAGAGGCGATCGACTTCAGCCGCTTGCGGTCGGTCGGCTGCGTGATCTTGCGCGAGATGCCGCCGCCCCGCGCGGTGTTCGGCATGAGCACCGAATACCGTCCGGCAAGCGACAGATAGGTGGTGAGGGCGGCGCCCTTGCTGCCGCGCTCCTCCTTGACCACCTGCACCAGCATCACCTGGCGGCGTTTGATCACCTCTTGGATCTTGTATTGCCGCGGCCTCGGCTTGCGCCTCTCCGGAACCTCCTCGAGCGCGTCCTCAGCTCCGACGCTTTCGACGTTCTCGTCCTCTTCGGCGATGCCGTAGCCGTTCTCGTCGCCAGCGGTGTCCACTGCGTCCGTCGATGCCGTTTCGGCCGGTTCCTGGATACTTGGCGTGGGCGCGATGTCGGCGGCGATCGCCTCCTGGACGGCGGCTGCCACGTCATCGACATCAGGCTTGGCCGCCGGTGCGGCCGGCTCGGTAGGTTGGTCGTCGGTCGCCGCGTCGGCCTCGTCGTCGCCATCGGGGGGCTCGGCGGCTGCGTCGGCCGCCCGCTTCTCAGCGCGTGCCGATTTGCGTCGGGCGTCCTTCTCGCCCTCAGCGTCGTCGCGCTCCGCCTGTTCGGCGTCCTCGCGCGCCTGCTCCTGCAGAAGCGCCTGACGATCCGCGAATGGGATTTGGTAGTAGTCGGGGTGGATTTCGGAGAACGCGAGGAAGCCGTGGCGGTTGCCGCCGTAATCGACGAAGGCGGCCTGCAGGGACGGTTCGACCCTGGTTACCTTGGCAAGATAGATGTTTCCTCTGAGCTGCTGGCGGTCGGCCGCCTCGAAATCGAACTCCTCAACTCGGTTGCCACGCAAAACGACGACCCGGGTTTCCTCCGGGTGAGTCGCATCGATCAGCATCTTGTTTGACATGGAAAAATGACTCCGGACCCGGGCGCAAAACGCCGCGCGCATCGGCGGGTCCAATTCTGTTGATGGGCGAAAGGCGCATCGTACGGTTGCGGTTCGGCATGCGCGATTCGCCTCCGCGCGGCGGACGGCGGAGAGCCGGTCCGGATCGCGGTGAAGCGGTAACCACATGCCGAAGCTGCATTGAGATGCCTTTCGGGTCGCGGGGGCCCTGAGGCCCCATGATCGTGACTGGTGCGCGCTTGGCGGCAGCAGTCCGTCTTCGTCCAAGTCGAAGTCCGGCAAATGCGGCTGGCGAGGAACTCGCGTCACGCCCGCGCCGGAAGACGGCCATGGAGGAATCCGTCAT
>JANQRH010000001.1 GCA_028284625.1 Afifellaceae bacterium
CGGGAAGATCCTCAATGTGGAGCGCGCGCGCTTCGACAAGATGCTCTCGTCGGAACAGATCGGCACGCTGATCACCGCGCTTGGCACCGGCGTCGGCAAAGAAGAGTTCGATCCCGCCAAGCTGCGCTATCACAAGATCATCATCATGACGGACGCCGATGTCGACGGCGCCCATATCCGCACGCTGCTTCTCACCTTCTTCTTCCGCCAGATGTCGGAGCTCGTCGAGCGCGGGCATTTGTTCATTGCCCAACCGCCTCTCTACAAGGTGACGCGCGGCAAGTCGGAGCAATATCTGAAAGACGAGCGCGCCATGGAGGCGTTCCTCGTCGAGGGTGGTCTGGAAGACGCGGCACTGAAGTTGGGCGACGGCGAGACGCGCACCGGTGCGGACCTTCGCGCCATTGTCGATGAGGCGCTGCAGGTGCGCTATGTGCTCGACGGATTGCATTCGCGCTACGACCGCGGCGTGGTCGAGCAGGCGGCGATCGCCGGCGCGCTCAATCCCGATCTCCTGTCGAATGACGAACGCGGGCGCGAGGCGGCCGCCTATATCGCGCAACGGCTCGACATCCTGTCGGATGAGACGGAGCGCGGCTGGACCGGGCGCTTCGACGAGGCGGAGGGGCTGACGCTTGAGCGCACGGTGCGTGGCGTCACCGAGGTGCAGACCATCGATTCCGCGCTGCTCCACTCAGCCGACGCACGTCGCCTGGACGAGCACGCCGCGCATCTGCAGGGCATCTATCTGCAGCCGGCAGCGCTTGTCCGCAAGGAAAGCCAGACGGCAATTTACGGGCCGAACGATCTGCTTGAGGCGGTGTTCGCCGCCGGCCGCAAAGGGCTCACCGTGCAGCGTTACAAAGGGCTCGGCGAGATGAACCCCGACCAGCTCTGGGAGACGACGCTCGACCCCGACATCCGCTCGCTTCTCCAGGTGCGTATCCGCGAGGTGGATGAAGCCGACGACATCTTCACCAAGCTGATGGGCGACGAGGTGGAGCCGCGGCGCGAGTTCATCCAAGAGAACGCGCTGTCGGTCGCCAATCTCGACGTTTAAGTAGCCAAAACGGCCTGCGGCTCTCCCGGCGGCTTAGATGCGGCGGATCGCTTGATCGCCTCCACCACCGCCAAAGACCGTAACCCCTCACGGCCGGACACCAGAGGCTCTTCAGCGCCCATTGCGACGGCGTGGAAGTGGCGCAGCTGCGCTGTGATCGGATCGACCGGCGCCACGTCGATGGTCTCCGATGTGATCGGCTCCCACCAGCCGCGCCCCTGCGGCTGCCGCCACAGGCGCAGCCCGGGCACCTCAATCGCGCCGTGCGTTCCGCCGATCAGATAGCAGGCTTCGTCGGTTTGCGGGTAGGCCGGGTTCTCCCCGGCCGTCATCTCCCAGCTCCACGGCGCGACCACGCTGTCGGAGAGGGTGATTGTTCCAAGCGCGCCGTTCTGAAACTGCAGCGCAATGGCGGCCGTATCCTCCACCGCATTGCCGCGCGCAATGTTGGATTCCAGCGCGAACACAGAGACGATCTCACCGCAGAGATAGCGCAGGAGATCGAGGTCGTGGATGAGGTTGATGAAGATCGGACCGGCGCCTGGCTCACGGCGCCACGCGGCATCGAAATAGTCGTCCGGCTTGATGAGCCAGCACATCGCCTGAGCGGCAATGATGCGACCGATTCTGCCATCGTCGATGACGCGTTTCGCTGCCTGAATGATGGGGTTGTGCCGTCGGTGATGGCCGACCAGGAGCTTCGCGTTTCTATCCTCCGCCGCTTCGACGAGCGTCGCCGCCGATTGAACGTCGGCGGCGATCGGTTTCTCCACGAGAACCGGTATGCGGGCTTCGATGCACTGAAGGCCGTGATCCACGTGCAGCCGGTTGGGCGTTGCAAGCACGATCCCGTCGGGGCGGACCGCCTGGATCATGTCGGATATGTCGGCGTGCCAGGAGGCGCCGGCGGATTTGGCATAGGTCTCCGCGGCCTCGCTCGGGTCGACGATGGCCGCAACGCGCATGTTTGCGAGGGACTGGATGGCCTCAACGTGGCGCTTGCCCATCAGCCCCGCGCCGACCACGGCGATGTTGAACGTGTCGGCCACGGGTCCCCTCAGGCAGGCGTTGCCTCAATCGCCCATGATGGCATCAAAGTGGTTGCGGCTCGACCCTGTATGGCCGACGGCTGGTGGGAGACTCAGGCGGCGTTGCTGCGCTCCAGAGTGCGGATTTGTTCCGCGCCTTGCCAGCTTTGAATGAATTTCGGCACGTTCTCCGCCGGCATCGGCCGGCCGAAATAGAAGCCCTGCACCTGGTCGCAGCCGCTTTGCCGAAGAATTTCGGCCTGCTCGATCGTTTCCACACCCTCCGCCACGACCGTCTTGCCGAGGCCTCGACCCAGACTCAACACGGCGCTGGTGATGGCGCGGCTTCCGGCATCTTCTTCAAGGTTACGGATAAAGGATTGGTCGATCTTGATGACGTCGACGGGAAAGTCCCGCAGATGCGTCAGCGACGCGAAGCCGGTGCCGAAATCGTCAAGGGCGATCTCAATGCCGGCGCGGCGCAGCTCCGCCAGCGCGGTGCCAATCGATTCTGAGCCGTCGAGGAACACGGCCTCCGTCACCTCCACACCGATGCGGCTGGGGGAGACGCCGATCGACTTCAGCCGCCAGGTCAAATGACCGGCAAGGTCGAAGCCGGTGAACTCCGAAGACGAGGCATTGAAGGCGATCCTTCCGAAGGGCAGCTCCTTCGCCTGCCAGCGGGCCATGTCAGCAATGATCCGGTCCAGCATCACCGCGCAGAGACCGCGAGACAGTTCGGGATCCTCAAGTGCTGCCAGGAAGTGGCCGGGCGTGCGCAGACCGTCGGGATGGTTCCATCGTACAAGCGCTTCAAAGCCGGCAATCTCGCCGGTGTTGAGATCGATCTTTGGCTGGTAGTACGGCTCGAACTGCTTCTCCGGCAGCGCGTCCTTCACTTCGGCGCGGATCTTGACGCGCTCTTCGTTCGCCTCGCGGAACTCCGGCTTATAGGCGACGAGCATATTTCGCCCGCGGGTCTTGGCCTGGAAGAGCGCCAGATCGGCGTTCTTCATGAGGTCGCTCGTGTCGCGGCCGTCCTCAGGATACATGGCCAGGCCGGCTGAGACCTGCACGGTCGCGGAACGGCCGAACACGACGAGCGGTCCGGCCTGCTCGGCGACAAGCGTGCGGGCATGGTGCTCGGCCGCGGCGCGGTCGGCGATCGGGAGGAGCACAGCGAATTCGTCGCCGCCGAGCCGCGCGACAAAGGCGCCGCCCGCTGACTCATGCAGCCGTCGGCCGAAATCGCGCAACAGCATGTCGCCGACATCGTGCCCGCTGGTGTCGTTGAGGTCCTTGAACCGATCGATGTCGATGATGACCAGCGCGCCCGACGCGCCACGCTGGCGCAGCAGGCCCTCGAGCTGTTCCTGGAAATAGCGCCGGTTGGGCAGCTCCGTCAGGACGTCGTGGTTGGCGATGTGGGTCAGGCGGGAGAGCGCCTCCTTCTCCTCGGTCATGTCGCGCACGATTCCAACGATGCGTCCGCGCGTGCCGTGCTTGTGGTCAATATCGCCAATGACCCGCAGCGTGCGGGTGAGGCCGTTAGGCAGGCTGAGATCGAACTCGCGATCGAGCGTCTTGTGCTTGTCGAGGCATTCCTCAACGTGCGGAAGCAGCTCCTTGGCGATCTGCCTTTCGCGCTCGCGGCCCGGCTTGTCGTCGTCGATCCCGCCGATGCGCCGCGTCTGGTCGGACCATTTGTAGAGGCCCGTGTCGCCGTCATATTCCCACGCGCCGACCCGCGCCAAACGGGCGGTCTGTCGAAGCGTCAGCTTCTGCTCCTCCAACTCGCCTTTCAGCTTTTCGGCCTGGAACCTGTCGGCCCGGCGCTCAAGCATCTGGCTGGCCAGACCGGCGGCGGCATCGAGCAGCGCCTGTGCGGAGGGCTCCGGCTGCGTGGCCGCATCGCCGATCGGACCGGCCGTGATGGAACCAACCGGCTCGCCGGAGACCGTCAGCGGCGCTTCGATTTCAAACACCGGGCGGACATAACCAGGCGACCAGGACGCCTTGTCCATCAGGTCGATGCGGCATGACCAGGCGGCGCCCTCCCCGAGCGATCCCGGCAAGAGCCCGGCAAGCTGGGTCAGGGCCTTCTGAACATCGATGTCGACACGGCCGCAGACCTCAGCCATCGCCAACAGATGGTTTGTAGCGTTCGGATCGGACACATATGCACGCCGCTCGCCG
This sequence comes from Afifellaceae bacterium, assembly GCA_028284625.1. Lineage (GTDB taxonomy): Bacteria > Pseudomonadota > Alphaproteobacteria > Rhizobiales > Afifellaceae > DASWJZ01. The sequence continues at coordinate 4,285 of JANQRH010000001.1, forward strand.
CGTGATGCCTGACCGTCGTCATCGTTCTCTTCTTCAGCTTCAACGCCGGAAATGCCAAGCAGGCCGCGACGGTTCGCGGGCAGTGCGGCAAGCGTGCCCGGACCATCGCTCAAAAGGGCAGCGACTCGACGCCTGAGTTGCGGGAAAGCGGTCAGCGCCAGGACGAGCATGGCCGACACGCTGATCAGCGCCAACAAAATGCCAGTCGGACCGGCAAGCGCCGCCATTATGCCTCCGCGAACGTTGTTAAGATGCGGTGATCGCCTCTCCTACAAGTTTGCACACACTTTGCTTTTGGAGCGTTAAGAGGAGAGGTAAACGAACGCTGTTTGCGAGCTGTCGCGACCCCGGCGAAGGGGCCTCAATAAGCTATTCTTCAGGCGACGGTGGCGGTCGCCGCAACTTCTTCTTGATACTGTGCTCGGTCTTATCCTTTAGCCGCCTTTCCTTCGCGGCGGCGGGCGGCCTGGTGGCGCGTCGGCGCTTCGGTTCCACGGCGGCGCGGCGGATCAGATCGATAAGCCGCTGCAGCGCGTCGGCGCGATTGCGCTCCTGCGTCCGGTAGCGGTCCGCGAAGATCACGATCACGCCGTCCTTTGTCAGCTTTGAGCCGGCGAGGCGCTTGAGCCTTTGCCGCACCGGCTCCCTCAGCGCGGGTGAGCGATCGGCGTCGAAGCGGAGCTCCACAGCTGTGGCGACCTTGTTGACGTTCTGACCGCCGGGGCCGGAGGCGCGCACGAAGCTCTCCGATATCTCGCTTTCCGCCAAGGCGATATCGTCGGTGACGCGGATCATGCCGCCCAATACCGCGTGCCGCGTCCGTTCGCCACGGTGAGGGCGACGTTTCGGCGGCACTGTCCAACACGTTCGCTCGACCCTAGAATGGCCGAAAAGGAAAACACGTCAGGAGACCTGCCGTGGAAGGGAACGCCCAATCCGGTGCCGTCAAGGCGCCGCGGATGCCAACGGCGCGAACAGTCACGCCGTCGGACATCGTGGCTGCGCTGAAGGACGGCTTGTCCGATTACACCGCCGCGCCGATGTTCGGCGTGTTCTTTGGCGGCATCTACGCGCTCGGCGGGCTCTTCATCCTGGCGTGTCTGACGCTCATCGATATGCCGTGGATGATTATCCCGGTTGCCGTCGGCTTTCCTCTGATCGGTCCGTTCGTCGCCGCCGGGCTTTACGAGGTGAGCCGCGAGCGCGCCGCCGGTCGCCAACCGCAATGGCGCGACGTGCTTCTCGTCGTCGTACAGCAGCGCCAGCGTCAACTCGGTTGGATGGCCTTTGTGGTGCTCTTCATCTTTTGGATGTGGATCTACCAAGTGCGGGTTCTGCTTGCCATCTTCCTCGGGTTTCAGGGTTTTTCCAGCATCGGCGATTTCCTCACCATCGTGACGACGACGTCCGACGGATTGGGCTTCTTGGCGGTCGGGACGCTGGTCGGGGCGTTCCTCTCCCTCGTCCTGTTCTGCACCACGGTGATTGCGATGCCGCTTCTGCTCGACCGCGATCTCGATTTCGTTTCCGCCATGATCGTCAGCTTCCGCGTGGTCTTTCTCAATCCTGTCGCGATGATCGGGTGGGGCATCATCGTCGCCGCCTCGGCGATCGTGGCGATGATCCCGGTATTCCTCGGGCTGCTTATTGTCCTGCCAGTACTCGGCCACGCCACCTGGCACCTCTATCGGCGCGCCGTGCAATGGGATGACTGACGGGGCGACAGCGGGGGTCGATGCCGCTGCTTACATTGCGAGCGCTGACGCGATCCTGTATGAGCCAGAGCGTGCGACAAGCACCTCATTGGCCAGGCACCCGTAGCTCAGTTGGATAGAGTGCTGCCCTCCGAAGGCAGAGGTCACAGGTTCGAATCCTGTCGGGTGCGCCAATCTTTTCAACGACTTAGAACGCCTATCCGGGTGCCCTTCGCCTCACCGAAGCATGGCGGGCGCGGCCGGGCGCGCATTTTCCGGATAGATTGCGCCGCGATGAAGATCGTCGACCACAGCGAAAGAAGGCTTTGATGCGCGACATCAATTTGAAGGCCACGGAATATTTCGAAGCGGTTGCGCGTCTCGGGACCGTCACCAAAGCGGCCGAGGAGCTGAAGGTCTCACCCTCCGCCGTCAGCCAGCAGCTCAAGATCCTCGAGACGCAACTGGGTGCCCGCCTCTTTCGCCGCGAGAAACGTCGCTTGGTCCTGACACTGGACGGTGACCGTCTCTTCCAGACGACATCACAATCCTTCGGCGCGTTGCGCAACGCATGCAGCGCCATCGGTCGGCAGCGAGATCTTAGAAGCCTGACTATCCGGGTCAGTCCGAGCTTCGGGGTCCGCTGGCTTGGTCCGCGGATTGCGGGGTTCGCCGCCGCCCATCCGGAGTGGAACATACGGATCGACGCGACGCCGGACTTCACGGCGTTCGAAACCGAGGCGATCGATTTTGACCTGCGCTATGGCGCCGGCGGCTGGTCCGGCCTGGCCGTTGAACGCTTCATGAGCGATCTCGTCTTGCCGATGTGCAGCCCGGAATATCTCGAAAAGCTGCGCGGCGTATCGGACGAGCCCAGCGCGCAGCTGGCATCGGCTCGCCTGATCGACAGCGTCAAGATGCTCTATCGCTGGGACCTCTGGCTGGCGGCGAACGACATCAAGCTGCCGGACCTCGTCTATCCTTTCCGCTACGACCGCTCGTCCATGTCTATCGAGATGGCGAAGCAGGGCGGCGGCATTGCGCTCGACAGCGTGTCGCTTTGCCTTCCGGAACTGGAGCGCGGCGAGCTGGTGCCATTCTGCGTCGATTTTGCCGTCGTTGATTTCCCCGCTTATTGGTTCGTCTGTCCGCCGCGCCATTTCAACCGCCGGATTGTCAGCCGTTTCTTCGACTGGCTGACGGAAGCCTGCGGCGATCATGAAGCCCGCGCCCGGTCCTTTCTTAAGAAGAAGGGGTGCAGCTTCCGGCAGGTCGACACGGCGCATCTGTTCGATGAAGCGGCGGTTGACGCAGACTAATCGCGCTCTCGACGTGTCAGAGCGTCCGGACTGGCGCGCCCGCCAGGAAGGCGTCGATGCTTTCCACGACCTGCGCCCATAGGGCCTGCATGGCTTCGGCGCTGGCCCAGGCCGTGTGGGGGGTCAGGATGACATCGGGACGGCTGGCCACCCGGAGAATCGGATTGTCTTCATTAGGCGGCTCGGTGGTCAGCACGTCGAAACCCAATCCGCCGATCAGCCCCTCTTCCAGCGCGGCGACGGCGTCAGCCTCGTTCACCAATCCGCCGCGGGCGGCGTTGATGATGATCGGCTTGCGGGTCATGCGACGGAACTCCGGCATGGCCAGAGTATCGCGGGTCGCGGGCGTCAGCGGCGCATGCAGGGTGATGATGTCGGCGGTCTCGATCACCTCGTCGAACGGCGTGTAGAGCGGACCAAGGCCGTCGACACCCTTATGTGCGGCAAACATGGTGTGCATGCCAAAGGCCTGCGCTAGCCGCGCCACGGACTGGCCAATCGCCCCTTCGCCGATGATGCCGAGCCGCGCGCCGGCCAGATCGTTCACCGGATGGCTGAAGAAGCAGAATTGCCCGGACCGCTGCCATTCGCCGTCCAGCACGTCTTGCCGGTAGCCGGGGAGCGCGCGCCGCAGAGCCAGCATCAACGCCATCGTGTGCTCCGGCACGGTGTTGACCGCGTATCCCCGGACATTTGAGACCGTGATGCCGAGGTCTCGGCAGGCGGCGAGATCGATGACGTCGTAACCGGTGGCGGCGACGGTGATGAACTTCAACGTCGGCAGGTTCTCCAACGCCGGGCGGCGCAGCGGGACTTTGTTGGTGATGGCGATGGTCGCGCCGGCCAGCCGTTCCGCCACCTCATCTGCACCGGTCACCTGATGTTCGACCCAGTCATGCGGCGCGGAGGGGCGAACAAGATCGACCGTGGGCCCGATCGTTCCGCGATCAAGGAAGACGATGCGCGTCATGCGTTCAGTGAATGAGTGCGCCGCCGTTCACATCGACCTCCGTGCCGGTGCAATAGGCCGACAGATCCGATGCCAGGAAAAGCGCACAGCCCGCAACATCCGACGCCTCGCCGACGCGGCCCATGGGAATGCCCGCGAGGACCTTGGCGCGTTTTTCTTCCGTGAGCTTGCCGTCCGTGATGTCCGTGGCGATGAAGCCGGGGCAGATCGCGTTGGAGCGGACGTTGTCGGGCGCCAGCTCGCGCGCCATCGCTTTCGTCAGGCCCAGAACGCCTGCCTTGGCAGCAGAGTAATGCGGGCCGCCGAAGATGCCGCCGCCGCGCTGTGCGGAAACGGACGATAGGTTGATGATGGAGCCCGATCTTTGTGCGCGCATGGTCGGAATAACAGCTTGGCTCATATAGAGCGTGCCGCGCAAGCTCACATCGGTCACCGCGTCGTAATTCTCCGGCGCGATCTCCATCAGCGTCAGGGGCTGTGTGATCCCGGCATTGTTCACAAGGATGTCGATGCGCCCCCATGCGGTCTTGAGTGCCGATGCAGCATGCTCGCAGTTCTCCTTGTCGGTCACGTCGCACGCGAGCCCGAGATGGCCCGCGCCGAGACCTGCGGCCGCCGCCTTGGCCTGGTCTTCGTCAAGGTCGAGGATCGCGACCGTTGCCCCGTGTTCGGCGAACAGGCTCGCGGTGGCCTTGCCAAGACCGCGGGCGCTCGCTGCGCCGGTAATGATGGCGAACTTGTTGCCGAGAAGGCCCATGGACGTACCACCCCTTAAGCGGCTGGTCAGAGCCAGCCTTTGATCCGCTCGGCGACCTTGTCGACCGAAAGCCCGTACATGTCGTGCAGCGTCGGCAGCGCGCCGGCTTCAAGAAACTCATCCGGCAGACCGATCATCCGGAATTGTGGAGCCTCGCCTGCAAGGAGCAGTTCCTTGGCCACCGCCTCGCCGAGGCCACCGTTCAAAGAATGGTTCTCTGCGGTAACGACAAGCCGCGTCCCGTCTCGCACCTCGGACAGGATGGTCTCCACATCGAGCGGCTTGATCGTGGGAACATGCAGGACGGCGATGTCGATTTTGTCAGCGGCCAGTTTGGTGGCGGCGTCGAGCGCGCGCATGGTCATGATGCCGGTTGCGATCACCAGCGCATCTTTGCCTTTGCGGATCGTCTGCGCTTTGCCGAGTTGGAAGCGGTAGTCCGGTTTGTGCCGGGTCAGAACCGAGGGCACCTTGCCGCGCAGAAGCCGTGCGTAGGTCGGCCCATCATGCGCCAGCATGGCGGGTACCATGCCCGAGATGTCATCGGCGTCGCAGGGATCGACGATCGTCATGTTCGGCAGGCCGCGAAAGATCGCGAGGTCCTCGAACGCCTGATGGCTCGGGCCGTAGCCTGTGGTCAGGCCGGGTAGGGCGGCGACGATGCTGACGGGCAGGTTCTCTTCCGCGATCGCCATAGCGATGAAGTCATAGGCCCGCCGGGCGGCGAAGACGGCGTAGGTCGTGGCGAACGGTCGAAACCCCTCCCGCGCCAGCCCGGCCGCCGCCGACATCAGAAGCTGCTCGGCCATACCCATCTGATAGAACCGCTCCGGCAGCGCCTTCGCGAAGACATGCAGGTCGGTGTATTTGGAGAGGTCTGCCGTCAGACCGAGGATCCGCTCGTCCTTGCGCGCCGCCTCAATCAGCGCGTGGCCGAACGGGGCCTGGACCGCGTCGTAGCCTTCTGCTGCCAGCGAAGCGATCATCGCGGAAGTCGCGACCCGTGTGGCGGGCGCTCTGCGCGGCTCGTATTTGCGGGCCATCGATGCGAGCGTCATTGCGGGTTCGCCTTCTCCAAAATGGCCAGCGCCTTGGACCATTCGTCGGGCTCCACGCGCATGAAATGGGTGGTCTCGCGCGCTTCCAAGAAGTCAACGCCTTTGCACATGGTGGTGTTGCAAATGATGACGCGCGGCTTTGGCTCAGACAGGTTGCGCGCGGCGTCCAGCGCGGCGACGAGCGCCTCCATGTCGTTGCCGTCAACTTCCTGCGCGTGCCAGCCGAAGGCCTCCCATTTCGGGGCCTCCGCTCCAACGGCCAGCGCATCGCGGGTGGGTCCGTCGGCTTGCTGATTGTTGAAATCGACGATGGCGACCAGGTTGTCGAGTTTCCACTGAACCGCCGACATGACGGCTTCCCAAGTGGAGCCTTCGCCAAGCTCGCCGTCCGACATCAAATTGTAGACGAAGGCGGGATTGTCCTTCCGCTTCAGCCCCATCGCCATACCGACCGCAATGCCGAGTCCGTGACCCAGCGACCCGCCGGTGATCTCCATGCCAGGCGTATAGGAGGCCATGCCCGACATGGGGATGCGGCTGTCATCCATGCCGTAGGTTTCGAGCTCCTCCTCCGGCAGGATGCCGGCCTCCATCAGCGCTGCATAAAGGGCGATCGCGTAATGCCCGATCGACAGGAGAAACCGGTCGCGGCCCTCCCATTCCGGGTCGTCGGGGCGATATGTGAGCGCGTGGAAATATGAGGCGGCCAGGACATCGGCAACGCCAAGCGCCTGTCCGACATAGCCTTGTCCTTGGACCTCGCCCATGCGCACCGCCTTCATGCGAATGTTCAGGGCGCGCTCTTCCAGCGAAACATTCGACAGGGCACCGGAGCGGTGCTGCAGTGCCATACGTGTCTCCTCCCAGGACGCCCAACAGGTGGCTGATCCTCAAGGACTATCATCGCGGCACGGCCGAGAACTTTGCGAAAAATTCAATACTTGTTTAGCAAAACTTAATTCTCGGACCGCGCGCTGGCCTAGCATCGGCCTTTGGCCCACGCAGATGCGGTGCCCACGAAACGGCACCAGTCAGTTAAGCCCAGCTTACGGACTTTTTAAATTTTCTCACTGGATTGAACGGCCGCCATACGGGAACGTCGGGTCAAATGGGAAACGGCGCCACTCGGAAGCGCTGCCTCATTCCCGAGGGCTTGTCCAAGAAAGGGAGGAAGCATGCACAGCACAATTGCGACTTCAATCGGCGCCATCGCCATATCGGCCGGCCTTGTGATTTCCGGGGTGGGCGTGGCGGAGGCCGCGTGGCCCGAGCGGCCGATCAAGGTCATCGTGCCCTATTCACCAGGCGGATCGCCTGACCAGCTCACGCGCAAGTTCTCCGCGGTCATTGCCGACAACAGCCTGCTTTCGGAGCCGGTGAATGTCGTCAATGTCGAGGGGCATTTCTCCGTCGGCGCCACCGAAGCCAAGAACGCCAAGCCGGACGGCTACACCTTCCTCTTTCTGCATGCAGCGCTGATGTCGGCCGAAGTCGTCAATCCGGATTCCGGCGTGTCCTGGCGCAATTACGATCCGGTCGCCAAGACCTCGAATTTCGGCCTGACCATCGTGACGCACGCGGATTCGCCGTGGAAGACGCTGCCGGAGCTGATGGAAGCCACCGCCGTTGAAGGCCACGACATCAAGTTCGGTGTGAACCTCGGCGCGATCAACCATCTGACATACATCGACCTGATGGACGCCTGGCCCGGCTCCGACTTCAAGCTCGTGCAAGCGGGCGGCGGCGGCAAGCAATATCCGCTTCTGAAGGGCGGTCAGCTTGAGGCCGGTATCATGACCTCGCAGGACATCCTGACGTTCCAGGACCCGGACATCCACGTGCTCGGCTATTCCGGCCCGGCACGCCTGGCGGCTCTGCCCGAAATCCCGACCTTCCGCGAGACCGGGATCGAAGCGGGGATCACTTACGATTATTGGTGGTTCGCGCCGATCGGAACGCCGCCGGAGGCCATCGAGAGCTTTGCAGCCGCGCTGGAGCAAGCTATCCAGACGGACGACATGCAGGAATGGCTCACGGCAAAAGGCTTGACGGACGATTTCCTGAAGGGTGCGGAGCTTCAGGCAGACCTTGAGGCGTCCTGGGAGAAGATCGTGCCCATCGCCAACAAGGCGAAGTCGGCTTTGAACAAATAGGACGATCGCAAGAGGGTGCACGATGTCTCAAGAGACAAGTGAGGACGCCCTCTTCCTTGAAATCGCCTTGACGGTCCTCCTGATCGTCGTCGGCTGCGCTGCGTTTATCGTGGCGCGGCCGATTCCCGACAATGCTTTCGAGCCGCTCGGCGCGGGTTTCGCGCCTCGGGCGATCAGTCTTTGCCTCGTCGGGCTGGGCGCCTTGAACTTGGCGGTGAGAGCGACGGCCGTTCGGGGTCGCGTCGGAAGAGGGCGCGGAGGCGACATCGATCGAAGACTGCTCGATGCAGCCTCGGTCCTGGTGCTGACGTGCGTCTATGTCTGGATCGTCATGGAGAAAGCGATTCCGTTCACGTTCAGCACAGGATTGTTCGTGACCGCGTCCATGGCGGTCCTGTTTCGGAACCTGCGTCGCGTTCCGGTCTTTGCCGCCGTCGGGCTTGCTTTGGGCTATGCGCTGCAGCTTGCATCTTCCACGGTGTTCTTCGTCGATATCTGACCGCCGATCCGGGAGAAGAGATTGGACGGTTTTCTGACATCATTGCTTGGGCTGTTCTCGCCCGAGCTGTTTGTCCTGGCCGTGATCGGCACGGTCGGTGGTGTCTTCGTGGGCTCAATCCCCGGGCTGAGCGGCACGATGCTGATTTCGCTGTGCCTGCCGCTCACCTTCTACATGCAGCCTGTCTCCGCGGTCGTGCTTCTCGTTGCGATCTACACGGGCTCCATCACGGGCGGGCTCATCTCGGCGACGCTGTTGCGAACGCCGGGCACCGTCTCCAACGTCATGACGACGCTCGACGCGCATCCGCTGGCCATAAAGGGCAAGGCGCAGCGCGCCCTCAGCCTCGGCATCGCCGCGTCCTTTGCGGGCTCGATATTCGGCTGGCTGGCGCTGGCGCTTCTGGCCAAGCCCTTGTCGGAAGTGGCGATCAAGGTCGGCACATCAGAGCTCTTCGCCCTGGTGATCCTGGCGCTGGCGCTGATTTCATCCGTCAGCAGCGGCTCTATGCTGAAGGGCCTCCTGATGGGCGCGGTGGGAATCCTTCTGGCTCTGCCGGGCGTCGACCCGACGACCGGCGTATCGCGCCTCACAATGGGGATGTGGCAGTTAAACGGCGGCTTCCATATCCTTCCGGTGCTCGTCGGTATCTTTGCGGTCGCGCCGATACTCGGGGACATCCTCGATCTCGACCGGCGCCCGCACGAGACCCAATATCGCCACAGCCGAAAGTTCCTCGTCTCGGTCGGTGACTTGAAACGCTTCTGGAAGGTGATCGCGCAGTCGTCGGTGCTTGGTACGATTGTCGGGATTCTGCCCGGCGTTGGCGGCAACGTCGCGTCCGTCGTGGCCTATACGTCGGCGCGCGTGCTCTCCAAGAAGCCGGAAGAATTCGGCAAAGGCTCCGAAGAGGGCATCGTCGCGTCGGAAAGCGCCAACAACGCCTCAGTCGGTGGTGCGTTGATCCCGCTGATCACGCTGGGTATTCCGGGGAGCGTGGTCGATGTGCTTCTGATCGGCGCGTTGATGATGCACGACATCGCGCCCGGGCCGATGCTCTTTGTCACCAACGCTCCGGTGGCCTGGACGCTGGTGACGACACTTCTGGTGTCGAGCGTGCTCATGCTGATCACCATGATCTATGCGACAGGTCCCATCAGCCGGCTGATCGGACTTCCGAAGCAGGGAATCTTGCCAGTCATCCTGGTCTTTTGCGTGGTCGGGGTCTTCGCCACGACCAACCGGATGTTCGACGTGTGGATCATGCTCGCCTTTGGCGTCTTCGGCCTCGTCTTCGAGCGCGCGAAATTTCCGATGGCGCCACTGGTTGTCGGGTTTGTCCTCGCCCCGATCGCGGAGAAGAGCCTTCGCTCGGGCCTGATGGCCACCAGCGGCGATATCGTGATGTTCCTCACCGAGCCACTGAGCATCGTCCTTCTTCTGGCGTCCGCCGTTCTCTTCGTGTGGCCGATCGTCAAGGCCGCCAAGGACTGGATCGCCAGACCCGCAAACGAAGGCTGAGCATGTCTGAGTTCGACAAAGCGCTGAAATCCACGGCCAGCTATCCGCGGCCTGAGCCGGCGTTCAACGGCAAGATTGGGCGGACCTTCTCTGAATCGCGTCCCGATCAGCCGCAGCCGGCAGGCGCGCCGCCCGGCGCACCGAATGTGGTGGTTGTTCTGTTGGACGATGTCGGCTTTGCGCAGTTCTCTAACTTCGGCGGATCGATCCCGACCCCGGCCCTCGATCGTCTTGCCGATGAAGGCCTGCGCTACAACCGGTTCCACACGACCGCGCTTTGCACGCCAACGCGCGCGGCCATCCTGACCGGGCGGAACGCGCATGTGACCGGCAACGGATCGGTGACGGAGATGTCGTCGGGCTTCCCCGGTTACAATTGCGCGTGGCCGAAGAGCACCGCCTGCATTGCGGAAATCCTGCGCCAGAATGGCTACGGCACCTGCGCGATCGGCAAGTGGCACAACACGCCGAACTGGGAAAGCGGTCCCGACGGCCCTTTCGACCGCTGGCCGACCGGTCTGGGCTTTGAATATTTCTACGGGTTCATCGGCGGCGCCACCAACCAGTGGAAGCCGACGCTTTTTGAGAACACCCGTCCGGTGCGGCAAAGGGCGAAGACGGACAATTATCACCTCACGACCGAGATGACGGACAAGTCGCTGGAATGGATCCGCACACTCGACGTCGCCAATCCAGACAAACCTTTCTTCCTCTGGTACGCGCCGGGAGCAACCCACGCGCCACACCACGTCTCGAAGGAATGGATCGACAAATTCGAGGGGCGGTTTGACAGCGGCTGGGACGCCTACCGCGAAGACGCGTTCCGGCGACAGAAAGAGCTGGGCGTCATCCCGCCGGACGCCAAGCTCACGCCGCGCCCTGATGAGATCGCGGCCTGGGACGATCTGTCGGACGACGAGCGCAAGCTGTTCGCCCGCATGATGGAGGTGTTTGCCGCTTTCACCGCCCAGACCGATCACGAGATCGGACGGCTCATGGATGGTCTTGAGGCCATGGGCAAGAAGGACAACACGCTCGTGCTCTATGTCGTCGGCGACAACGGTGCGAGCGGCGAGGGTGGTCTCACCGGCAACGCCAATGGTGTGTGCTACTTCAACGGCGTGCCGGAGACGATCTCCGACATGATGCGGCATTACGACGATCTCGGCGGCCCCGATCATTACAACCATTTTCCAGCCGGCTGGGCCTGGGCGATGAACACGCCGTTCAAGTGGGTAAAGCGCGTCGCATCGCATCTCGGCGGCGTGCGCAATCCGCTTGTCGTGCGCTGGCCGAAGGGCATCGCCGAAAGAGGTGGGCTCAGAACGCAGTTCTTTCATGCCATCGACATTTTTCCGACGGTGCTCGACGCGGCCGGCATTGCGATGCCGGAGAGTGTGAATGGTGCGCCGCAGCGGCCGGTGGATGGGATTTCCATGCTGGCGTCTCTCAACGACGCCGATGCGCCTGAGGCGCGGCGCCTCCAATATTTTGAGGCGCTCGGCAATCGCGCCATGTACGAGAATGGGTGGTGGGCCTGCACCCGCGAAGTGCTGCCGTGGAAACCAAAGGAAGAACCGCTCGACCCGGACAAGTCGGTCTGGGAGCTCTACGACCTTGATCGGGATTTTTCTCAGGCCGACGACCTTGCGGCGGAGAAGCCGGAGCTTCTGCGCCGCCTGCAGGATCTGTTCTGGATCGAGGCGGCGAAGAACCAGGTGTTGCCGCTCGACGCGCGGGGCAGCGAGCGCATCGTCGATGCGCTGGCGCTCGGCAAGACGGAAAGGCAGGTCTACGATTTCTATCCGGGGACATTCGGTATATTGGAAACCAGTGCGCCGGACGTGAAGAACCGCTCCTTTGCCATTGAGGCGGCGTTCCTGCTTAGCGACCCTGGGGACGAGGGCGTCATCATCGCGCTCGGTGGGCGAATCGGCGGTTATGCCCTGCTGGTCCGGAAGCGGAGGCTTGAGTTCCTCTACAATTTCTGTGGCATTGAGCTGACCCGCGTTCTCTCCGGCGAAGACCTTCCGCTCGGTGACATGACGGCCCGTGTCGATTTCACTTACGACGGCGGCGGTCCGGGCAGGGGCGGCGCGTTCGTCCTGTCGGTCAGCGGCGAAAGGGCAGCCAGCCAGCGGATCGAGCGGACCGTCCCGCGCATGTTTTCGCGTGAGACGCTCGACATCGGGATGGACCTCAATTCGCCGGTCGGCGATTACGATGCGCCTTTTGAGTTTACCGGTACATTGAAGCGCGTCCGATTCCACCTGGCAGACGCCTAGGGCATCTACCGGCGCGTTTACCGCTTCGGGTGTGCGGACTGTGTTCCACTGCCTGGTTCGATCGCGGCTGCATGGAGCTTTTCAAACCTTCACCTACCTGATCGCATTCAAAGGTCATGGTAGAAGTGAAGGAGATTCCCATGGGCGTCCCGAACCGTAAATTGACGCAATCCCCACGGCTTGTCGCAAGGTTGTTGGAGGACATCCGCACCCAGCCGTACCAGTTCTGAGTGTGCTTCATCCACGCATTCGGCAAAAATCCAGAATACGCTAGGCGATTTCTTCTCAGCGGTTTCTCGGAAAAAGATCGCGCAATCCCCGTGCGCTACAGCGCCAATGCGGCCTTCTTCGTTATACCAAGCGACCTCGAAGCCCAGCTTGTCGCGATAATGCTCCTGAGCTTCCCGCACATTCGGTACCGGAAGTTCCGGCGTGGGCTGTGATATCTTCATTCGAGTGCTCTTTTCTTACCTTGAAGTTCAGTTCGCCATAGAACGCCGACGCTGCGTCGAAATCCCGGCTGAGCGGTATGGCGCTTATGCTATTCAGCATCTCAGCACTGACCAAGTCGAGCGAGCGTTTGGTGGGCGCGCGGAGTTGCGCTTCAAGGCGCGCGGACGTGGCACGCCACCGCGTGGCCAGGCGCGATCGTGCGGAGGCTTGGCGTTTCGCGCCGGCAGATATCCTCCGCAAGCGGGCAGCGCGTGTGATAGCGGCATCCGGGCGGTGGGTTCAGCGGACTTGGGACTTCGCCGACCGGCGCCGAGCGGCGCTGCCGTCCGCGGTCGATGCGCGGCACAGCCTGCATGAGAAGTTCCGAATAGGGGTGGGTCGGCCGCGCGAACAAATCGGTCTTTGCAGCCGCCTCGACGATTTGACCAAGATACATGACGGCGACGCGGTCTGAGATGTGCTCCACCACCGCCAGGTCGTGCGACACAAACAGGAAGGCGACATGCGTCTCGTTGCGCAGTCGCTCCATCAAATTGATGACCTGCGCCTGAACTGAGACATCGAGCGCGGAGACCGGTTCGTCGGCGATGATCAGCTTCGGTTCCAAGGCCAACGCGCGAGCGATGCCAAGACGCTGACGTTGACCGCCCGACAGCGCGTTGGGGTAGCTTGTAGTGAGCGTGGCCCTCAGCCCGACCTTCTCAAACAGCGCACGCACGCTCTCCCGCCGACCGGCTCGGTCGCCGATGCCATGCTCCAGCAGCGGCTCCTCAACGATGCGGCCGGCGGTCATACGCGGATTGAGCGACGAATAGGGGTCCTGAAACACCATCTGCACATCGCGCCGCATGGGCCGCAACCGGCGCTCCGGCAGATGGGAGATGTCGGTGCCGTTAAGGCGCACGGCGCCGCTCGTCGGCTGGTCCAGGCGCGCGATCAGCTTGCCGACCGTCGACTTGCCGCAGCCGCTTTCTCCGACCAGGCCGAGCGTCTCGCGCGCGCCGATGGTCAACGTGACGCCGTCGACGGCGCGAACAACGCCGCGCACACCCCCAAACGCACCGAGCCGCACGTCGAAATGCTTGACGACGTCGTCCAGCTCGACAAGCGGCGTCGTGTTGGGCCGCGCGTCGGTCATGGCGATGTCCCGATCCGGGCATGCTCGAAGCACGCGGAGACATGATCCTGCCCGACAGTCGTCAGTGCTGGCCGTTCGCTGCGGCATTGCCCCGTTGCGTAGGAACAGCGCGGCGCGAACGCGCAACCTGCTATCGGGCGGTCGAGCGCCGGCACGAGGCCTGGAATCTCCGCCAGCGGCTTGGACGCGTCGGCATGCAGACTCGAGCCAAGTCGCGGCACAGCACCCATCAGCCCTTCCGTGTAGGGGTGACGCGGGCTCGACAGCACCGCGTCGACGGGGCCTTCCTCCACCTTACGGCCGGCATACATCACCATCATCCGGTCGGCCGTCTCCGCCACGACGGCAAGGTCGTGCGTGATCAAAATCAGTCCGGTGCCGGTCTGGTCCTGAAGGTCGCGAAGCAGCGCCAGAATGCCAGCCTGAATCGTCACGTCGAGCGCCGTCGTCGGTTCGTCGGCGACGAGCAGGCGCGGATCGCAGGCCAACGCGATGGCAATCATCACGCGCTGCCGCATGCCGCCCGACAATTGGTGCGGATAGACCGCGAGCCGGCTTTCCGCGTCAGGCATGCGTACAAGCTCCAGAAGCTCGCGCGCCCGTGCCATGGCTGCCGATTGCGACGCATTGCGATGCCGTTCGACGGCCTCGGCGATCTGCCTGCCGATCTGCATAGACGGATTGAGCGAAGTCATCGGCTCTTGGAAGATGTAGGCGATGTCGCTGCCGCGTATGTCGCGGAGCTCCGTTTCACTCAGGCTAAGCAGATCGCGGTCATCGAGGATCACCTCCCCGGCGGCGATCCGCGCCGGCGGCACGGCCAAGAGGCGCGTGAGCGCAAGAGCCGTGACGCTCTTGCCGCTACCGGATTCGCCGACGACAGCGAAGGTCTCACCGCGCTTCACCTCAAACGAAACGTCGCTGACAGCCTGCACGGTGCGGGCAAGCATCTCAAATCGCACCGTCAGATTGCTGACGCGAAGGATTGGCGCGTCAGCGGTGTCCGGCATTGCGGAGGCCGAGATGGTCGCTTCGGTCGCGCCGGTCATGGCGATTGCGTCTGCGCTTCAAACAGAGACAAGAGATTGCCGCCAAAAAGCGCGGCGCACTCCGCATCGCTGAGGTAGTCGCAGCGTTCGGCGAGATAGGTGTAGCTTTGCCGATAGGTGCAGTAGCGATCAACGTTCGGCATGTCGGAACCCCATACCAGCCGGTCGATACCGAACCGGTCGTAGGTTTGCCGCACATGGTCCAGCGATTGCGCGTAGGGGTATTCTTCCCGGCCGCCGCGACCGATCGGATAGAGGATCTCCGTGTAGACGAGATGGTCCGCCTGAATGCGCGCCACGATCTCCGGCCAGGCGATGCGATCATTGTCGCCGACGAAGCGAAATGTCGGCCAGCCATGGACGATCACCGTGCGGATCGTGTCGTAGGTCTCAAGCCAGACTTTGAAGCGGACCATCTCCTCCTCAAACGGTCCCCACGGGCTGTCGCCGGGAAAGACCCAGAAGACCGGCAAATCAAGGCGCTGCACGGTTTCCCAGAACGGGCGGTATGCGGGGTCGTTGTAGTCGCGCTTCCAGCCGGAGCGCATGAAGCCGGAAAGCGTGTAGTAGAGCCCCGACATTCCTAGCGTCTTCACCTGGTGCTCCAGCCGCGCGACCTCCTCGTCTCGGTCGGCGAGACCCTCCTCCACTTGAGCAAGCCCTATGAAACGGCCGGGAAAGCGGCTGATCGCATCGGCAAAGATCTCGGCCGAATTGCCGTAAATGTGATCGTTCTGCAGGACCATGCGGTCAATGCCGGCATAGTCCATCTGCGTCACGATGGTCTCCGCCGGCGAAGCCATATCGGTCATGCCGGGATCGAGGAACTGAATGTAGAAAGTCTCGCCGTCACGCTGCCACGCGAAGCGTCCGCAACCAGCGGCGCGGAAGTCGATGTCATCGATGCGCCCGGTCTCGGAAGGATCGTCGGCGGCCCACAGATGGTCGTTGGGCATAATCGTTCCGTCGCGTGCGCGCACGACCGGCTGATTGCGGTGCGTGTGCATCGCGTATTGCATGTAGAGGTAATGCAGGTCGCGGCTGGCAAACCCGCAGGCTGTGTCGAGCGGCGGGAAAATGTGCCCGTGGCTGTCGACGATTGTCATGGGTCGAGGCTCCTCATCAGGCGCCGATGCGCGGATCGAGCCAGTCGCGAAGGCCGTCGCCGAGCAGGTTGAAGCCAAGCACCAGCAGTGAAATGGCGATGCCCGGCGAAATGACGATGTGAGGTGCTGCTTGCAGATATTCGCGGCCGGTGCCGAGCAGCGTGCCCCATTCCGGGATTGGCGGCTGGACGCCGAGGCCAAGAAAGCCAAGGGCTGTCGCAACCAAAACGGCCTGGCCGGCCTGCAGGCTCGCCTCGATCACCACGATGGTTGAGGCGTTGGGCAGGACATGGCGCAGCATGATTTTCCATGCCGGGACGCCGACCATCACGGCGGCGTCGACGAAGTCCTCCTCCCGGATCTCCAGGACGCGGCCGCGCAGGATGCGCGCAATCGGCGGGGTGAACGATATGCTGATCGCGACGATCAGTCCGACGACACCGGCGCCCATGACGGCGGCGATCGCGATCGCCAGCACCATCATGGGTATGGTGAGCGCAATGTCGACGGCGGCATCGATGATGCGCCCCGGCCAGCCGCGCACGAACCCTGAAATCAGGCCGAGAACGATGCCCGCCATTGCGGCGATAGCAACGGAGGTCAGTGCCACAGTCAGCGTATGGCGTGTGCCGATCAGGACGCGGCTCAAGAGGTCGCGGCCCAGCGCATCGGTTCCGACGAGATGGGCAGCGCTCGGCCCTTCCAAGGCGAAAAGGAGATTCTGTTCGTCGGCGCCATAGGGCGCAATCGCCTCAGCAAAGACGGCGATGAAGGCAAAGCCGCCAACGATCGCCACGCCGAGCACGAGATAGATGTTCTGGCGGAGCCAACCCAGCGCATAGGCTGAGCGGCCCGATGGTGCGCGCGTGTCGCTGGTCGCCGTCATACGGCCCGCACCCGCGGATTGATGAAGGTGTAAAGCACCTCCACCAGGAGGTTGATGATCAGAAAACCGAAGACAAAAAGCAGCGTTATGCCCTGCACAACAGCGTAGTCGCGTTGGCCGATCGCATTGATCATCAGGTCGCCGATGCCGGGCCAGGCGAAGAGCCGCTCAATCACGACCGAACCACCGAGAAGGTAGCCGGTCTGCAGGCCGATCACCGTCACGGTGGGGATCATGGCGTTGCGGAGCACGTGGCGGATCACGATCACCGACGGGTGCAAACCCTTGGAGCGGGCGGTGCGCACGTAGTCGCGGCCGAGCTCTTCCAGCATCACACCGCGTGTCATGCGCGCCACCAGCGCAATAAGCCTGGCGGCAAGCGCCAGCGACGGCAGAACGAGCGACGCCCAGCCGGTGAAGCCAAAGCTCGGCAGCCAGCCAAGCTCGACAGATAGAAGCGAGATCAGAAGCAATCCGAGCCAGAAATTCGGAATCGCGAGAAGCGCCACGACTGAGATGGAGATCGCCAGGTCCGGTATGCGGTTGTGGGAGAGGGCGGCCAGGATTCCCGCCGGAATGCCGATGACGATCGTCAGCAAGATTGCCGCTGCGGTCAGCGCCAGCGTGGCGGGAACGCGCGCAAGGATGTAGCTGAGCGGATCGGCCTTGAAGACCGATGACGTGCCGAAATCCCCCTGCACCAATCCGACAAGATGCCGGACGTAGCGCACGATCACCGGGTCGTTCAGCCCGAGGCGCTCGCGCAAGGCATCGATCTCTGCCTGTGTTGAGCCAGGCCCGGCGATATACATCGCCTGGTCGCCCGGGATCAGCTCAAACAGGAAGAAGATGATTGTGACGACAGCAAAGGCGATGGCCACGGCCCGCAAGATGCGCAGGGACAGGTAGCGCGCCATTGTCGTCGCGGTCTCTTCGGTCAGTGGTGGCTCCGGCGTCCAGATGGCGCCGGAGCCTTGTCGTTAGATCAGTAGCTGGCGTCGCGGACGATCGTAAAGATGATCGGCCAGACCTCGACGCCTTTCACGTCAGCTGAGGCTGCCGACACGATGTCATTAACCTGCAGCCAGATATAGGGCGCCTCGTCCCAGATGATCTCCTGGGCGTCGCCGAGGAGCATGGCTCGCTTGTCCGGGTCCACGGTACCTTTGGCTTCAGCGAGAAGCGCATCGACATCCGCGTTCTGGTAGCGGGCGATGTTCCACACCGAGGGCCGCCCGACATTGTCGTCATTAGACGTGAAAAGCGAGTCGAGGTGATACGAGCCGGAGGCGTTCGAGGGATTGAAGCCGAACATGCCAAGGTCCCATGACGCCTCGGCGACCGGAACGCGCAGCGCATCCCAGAAGGCGCCTTTCTCGATCTTCTCAATCGATGCGTCGATACCGACGGCCTTCAGCGAATTCGCCACGACCTCCGTGATCTGAACGTCTGACGAGAATTGGCCTTCAGGCGTCAGCAGCGTGAGCGAGAGCGCCTCGCCGTCCTTTTCCACCATGCCGTCGCCGTCGGAATCCGTGTAGCCGGCCTCCGCGAGGAGCGCTTTGGCTTTCTCCGGGTCGTGGTCGTAGCGCTCGTTGCCACGATAGCCGAATGTGTTGAAGGCCAGCGGCGCATCGGACGGCTTGGCGTAGCCAAAGAACAGCTTGTCGGCGATCGCGTCCACCGGTACGGCGTGGTTCAACGCCTGGCGCACAGCCTTCTGATCAAGCGGCGGCTTGGTCGTCTGCATGGCGAAGCCCATGGGCCGCAGCGAAGGTCCGCTGAGGATTTGCAGGCCGGAATCTTCCTCGATCGACGCGATCAGGTGCGTCGGCACGCCGTCAATCACGTCGACGCTGCCCGATTTCAGCGCGGCGACGCGCGTGGCCGCTTCGGGGATGTAGCGCAGCACGATTCTGTCGAGCGGTGGCTTGCCGCCCCAATAGCCTTCATACGGGACGAGGACGAGCTCCTGGCCGGGCTCGAAGGAGTCCATCTTGTAAGGCCCCGAGCCGACCGGGTTCTGGGTCATGCTGTCCTGGCCGTTGGCCTCCAGCGCGGCCGGGCTGACGATGGCGCCGGAGCCATGCGCGAGCGTGTTGAGAAGCAGCGCATAGGGACCTTTGGTGCGGATCGTGACGGTGAGATCGTCCACCACATCCGCGCCGGCGATCGGATCCCAGAGCGGGCGGTTGGTGTTGTTGATCTCCGCATCCATCATCCGTTCGACGTTGGCCTTGATCGCCTCTGCGTTGATCGGCGTCCCGTCATGGAATGTCGCGCCGGCACGCAGCTTGAAGGTGACGGATGTCTGGTCGTCGGAAATCTCCCAGCTTTCGGCGAGCTGCGGGTTGAAGTTGAGCTCTTCGTCGAAGGTGACCAGTCGGTCGTAGAGAATGAACGAGGCTTCGTAGCCTGCCGGGTAGTTGAGGAAGGCCTCAAATGCCGGCCCGAGATCGGTGATGGCCAGGCTTTGGCCGTAGACGAGCGAATTGTCGTCCTTGCCGGCCATGGCCGGGCCAACCATTGCGAGGGCCGCCGCTGTTCCAGCCAGAAGCAAGAACCGTCGGGCACCTGTTGATAAACTACGCATGTCGAATCCTCCCTCTATTTTACGTTTGGGGTGTCCAAAGGGCGTTGTGGGTAAAGATCGCCGGCGTCCCGCCGGTATGGACAAACACCACGATGTCGTCCGGACCGAAGTCGCCGCGCCTGATGTGGGCGATCATCCCGGCGGCGCATTTGCCCGTGTAGATGGGGTCGAGCACGATACCTTCGGTGCGGGCGAACAATTGCACGGCGTCGTTGCCGGCATCGCTCGGCAGGCCGTAGCCCGGGCCGATGAAGGCGTCGTCATTGTCCACCATCTCCGGGCGGATCTCGATGTCGAGCCCAAGACGGTGGGCCGCGCGGTTGGCGATGGCGGCCGTGCGCGCGGGGATGTCACTGAATTCTGCCGTGGCGGTGATCCCGCGGACTTGGAAGTCCGCCCCAAGCAGCTCGCGCGCCAGGAGTTGGCCGGCTTGGCCTTTGCCGGACGAGGACATGTAGAGGCACGAAGGTTCGAGGCCTTCGGCACTCAGGTCTTCGAGAATTTCCAGCGTGCTCTCGATGTAAGCGAACGCGGAGCCCTCATCGAACATCGGTAGATCGTTCAGGAGGCAGGGTGTGCCGTCCGCCGCCTCAGTTTCGCGCAGTGCAGCTTCGGCGAGTTGGCGCTGCTCGGTACGGTCGGCAGCGAAGCGAACGTCCGCGCCGAGGAGAAAGCTGACGAGCAAGTTGCCTTGAACATCGTCCGGCATGGCGCCTTGGAGAACCAGGATCGTGCGCATGCCGAGCTTGTTGGCGGCAGCGACGGTTTGGCGGGCGGAATTAGACTGCTGGTCGAGCTCAACAACGATCGTGTCAGCGCCGAGCGACTGGGCGGCGGCCATGCGGAACTCCAAATTCCGCAGCTTGTTGCCGCCAAAGGCGGCGCCGGTCAGGTCGTCGCGCTTAATGAAGATGCGCGGTCCGCCAAGATGGTGTGCGAGCCGCGGCGCCTCATGCAATGGCGTGGGCAGGCAGGCCAGCCGGACGCGCGGCAGCATAGCCAGGCGGGCACGGATATCTGCCGGCAACAGCGGCGCCGATCTGGCGGGGAGGGTGGTGATGGCGTCAGCCGACACGGCGTTGATCCTTCAGCTTCGTGACCCGCCGCGCCGAAAGCGCGCGGGTCATGCGGCCGAGGCGTTCGCGATTGGCGGCCGGCGACAGAAGCGCGAGCGCCACCGTCAACGCATCGATCAGCACAAGCTGCACGATGCGCGACGTCATCGGCGTCAAGAGCTCGGTATGCTCCTCGCCGGCGGCTGCAATCGTGATGTGTGCTGCCTCCGCGAGCGGTGATCCGGGGCGCGTCACCGCGATAATCGTGGCACCGCAATCGCGTGCCTGCTCCACGCAATCGAGCAACTCCGAGGTGCCGCCGGAGTGGGAGATCGCCAACGCGCAATCTTCTTGGCTCAACGTCGCCGCGGCCATGAGCTGCATGTGGGCGTCCTGATACGCGGTCGCGACGTTGGTGATGCGGAAGAGCTTGTGCTGCGCATCGGCCGCAACCAGCGCCGACGCGCCCATGCCGTAAATGTCGATGCGCCGCGCGCGGGCCAGCGCCAGCGCCGCTTGCTCGATCGCCGCCTCGTCAATGTGATCGCGAAGGTCGCGCACCGCCGCGAGTGTGTTGGCGAAGACCTTGCGCGTGGACCGCACCACCGTGTCGTCCGCGGTGACTTGGGCGGCCGGCGCACCGTCGGCGCTGCGCGCCGTCAAGTCCTGCGCCACGGCAATCCGAAAGTCGCGGAAGCTCGCAACGCCGACGCTGCGACAGAAGCGCAGGGCTGACGGTTCGCTCACGCCGGCTGCCGCGGCCACGTCGCGCAGCGTGCCGCTGACGACCATTTCGGGATCGGCCAGCACCACTTCCGCAACCCTGCGCTCGGCGCGGGAGAGCGTTTCAAGCGCGAGGGCGAGACGGCGCAGCATGAAATTTTCTTACAGCGATGTCTCTTGTCTGGTCAACTCAGTGAAGTTTTTTTTCATTTCGGAGCCTGCGCATGCTGCCACCGGCGGATCGTCTCCTCACGCGATTTGCCTGAGACGCGGCGATATGTGAGAGGCCATGCACGATCGGTGAAAGGCGCGCGCAATGGCGTATCAAAGTCTGGAATCCCTTCCGGTTGTTGGCGAAAGCCAGGTCGCTTCGCTGCTGACATGGCCGCTCATCATCGATGCCATGGAAGACGCGCTGAAAGAGTTTTCGGCCGGAGGCGTCATGCAACCGGTTCGGCAGATTGCTCCCGTTCCCGGGCAAAACGCCTTCTTTGCAGCCATGCCGGCGGCGGGAAGCGCGATGGCAGTGAAGATCATCACGCTCTACCACGACAATGCCGGCACGGACTTTCCGACCCATCAGGGCGTCATTGTCGTCTTCGACAAGGAAAACGGCGCGCCGCTGGCGCTTCTCGACGGTCGGCTGATCACTGAGATGCGAACCGCCGCCGCAACGGCTGCCGTGGCGCGCAAGCTCGCGCCGGCATCCGTGGATGTGGTGACGATCATGGGAAACGGCGCGCAGGCGGGCGCGCATGTCGGTGCGCTTGCCGCCGTGCGGGATTGGAAAGAGCTGCGCTTATGGGCGCGCGATGAGACCCGGGGTCGGGAGATGGCGGAGCGTATTGGCGCGACCTTCTTTGCCGATGCGGAAGCGGCCGTGCGGGAGGCTGACATTGTCGCAGCTGCGACGGCGGCCACGGAGCCGATTGTCAGCGGCGCGTGGCTGAAGCCAGGCGCCTTCGTGGGCGCCGTTGGGTGGAGCGGCAAAGATGGGCGCGAACTTGACGACGCGGCCATGGCCAACATCGTCATCGTGGAATCTGTCGATGCGGCGCGCGACCATGGCGGGAATGTCAGGGGGTCGAACTGCGACATCTTCGCTGAAGCCGGCGAGATCTTCTCCGGCGCCAAGACCGCGCCTGAGGGCGCCACGATCATCTACGATTCCGTCGGCATTGCGATCCTGGACGCTGTGGCGGCGAAGCTCGTTTATGATCTTTGGCGGGCCGAACAATAGTCTCCTTGCGATCAGGCCTCGGTATCGGGGTTGATCCGCTGGCCTCTGCGCGGCGTAGATAGATCGGTGATCCATTTCGGCAGGCAATCTTCATGACCTATGTTGCGGCCTATATCGTTGTGCTTCTTGTCTTCGGGATCCTCGACGCCGTTTGGCTGACGATGATGGGCCCGGCGTTCTATCGCGAGCAGATCGGCGAGATTTTGCACACAACCGTGCGGCTTGCCCCGGCGATCGCGTTCTATCTCATGTATCCGATCGGCGTGGTGGTGTTTGCCGTGGTGCCGGCGCTCAAGGCGGAATCGCTAATGACGGCGCTCATCCACGGCGCGCTGTTCGGCGCGATCGCCTACGCTACCTACGACCTCACCAACCATGCCGTGATGAAGGTGTGGTCACTGCAGGTGACGCTGGTCGACATCGCCTACGGCACCATCGCGTCCGGCCTGGCGGCATTGATCGCCTATCTTGCAGCGAGCAGTTTGTCGGGATGGCTCGGCGCGAATTGACGCGGCCCCCCCCCCGGGGCGCTGCTTCTCGGCAGCCGGGCCCTTTCATCCCTCATCCTGAGGTGCGTCTTTCGCCCCTTCGAGGCTCGCCCTGTCGGGCTCGCACCTCAGGATGAGGGCGAAAGACGCCTCGAAGGACGGGATGAAAGGGCAGTCCGCGACGTCCTCTGCAACCGGCCTAGCTGGCCGATGCCGGCCTGAGCCGATAATGGCTCACGCCCCATTCTTCGCCGCCGGCATGTCCGAAGAGGCCGGCCGTGGCGAGGAAGAAGAGCCGCCAGCGGCGTTGCCACAAATTCGCGTCGCGGCCGTAGACACTCTTCAAGATCTCTAGGATCGCATCGGCGTTGCGATCGTAATTGACAAGCCAGTCCTCCGCCGTGCGCCGATAGTTTTCGCCGTTCCAGCGCCAATCCCCTTCAAGTGTGAAGCAGGTGCGGAACTGCCGGATCAAGCCATGGCTCGGCATGATGCCGCCGGTGAAGAAATGCTGCGCGATCCAATCGTCCTTGTCGCCGGTGGCGAAGCGATAGGGCGCCTGCCGATGGCTGAAAACGTGCAAGAAAAGGCGGCCGTCCGGCTCCAGGCATTTCTGCATGCGGGTGAAAAGCGGCCACCAATTGGCCATGTGCTCAAACATCTCCACCGACACGACGCGATCGAACATGGCGTCGGGAACGAAAGTGTTCATGTCGGCAGTGGCGACGCGGAGGTTGGTCAGCCCTTCAGCCTTGGCCTGACCCTCGATGAAGGCGCGCTGGGAATGCGAGTTGGAGACGGAGAGGATGCGCGCGGCGGGATAGCGGCGCGCCATCCACAGCGACAGCGACCCCCAGCCGCAACCGAGCTCCAGGATGCGTTGCCCGTCGGCGAGATCGGCATGCGCGGCGGTGGCGGCGAGCGCATTTTCTTCGGCTTCAGCAAGCGTCGTCGCGCCGTCGTCGTAGAGGCAGCAGGAATATTTGCGCTGCGGCCCGAGCACGAGCTGGAAGAAATCTGCCGGGATCTCGTAGTGCTGCTCGTTGGCTTCGTCGGTGTGGATGGCGACGGGGTAGTTCATCATCTGATCGGCGAAATGGCGATCCGCATCGTTGTCCGCTGCGGCGAGCCGGCGCTGTGTGCGCGCGACCAGCATGCCGATAGCGGCCTTGGTCACCGCGTCGGGCAAGCCGATGCGTTCGCCAGCAAAGGTCGCGGCCTGCACGAAGCTCATGCGTCCCCCGTCGATACGGGACGTGATTCCCGACGCGGCGGGGCCGGGAAGAACGCGCTCGTGCGCGCCTGGTAGGCTCGGAACGAAGCGCCGCGCCGCTCCAGCATATGCTCCTCAAGCGGCGGGATGCCGGTCACGTAGACGAGGAGCCAATACATGCAGGCCGGTGCGGCAAGCGCCAGCCAGCCCCAGAGATACGCGCCGCCGAAGTCGATCGCCAGGAGCGCGTAGGCGACCCAGCCCAGCCATTGGAAGAAGTAGTTCGGGTGCCGCGAATAGCGCCAGAGCCCAACGTCGCAGATGCGCCCACGATTGGCTGATGCTGCGCGGAAGCGCTTGAGCTGGTTGTCGGCCAGCGCCTCGCCGCCGATCGCGGTGAGCAGCACGAGCGCCGCCAAGACGTCCTGCGCGCGCAGCTCCGGCGCCGGGTTCCACACCGCAAGCACGATCGCCAGTGCCAGCGGGATGGAGACAAGCGCCTGCTTCTGGAGAAGCCAGAACATCTGGCGTGGGGCATCCGCGCCCCACCCTTCAAGAAGCTTGGCGTAGCGCGGATCGTCGGTGATGCCGGCAGTTCGCTGTGCGATATGCGTGCCGAGCCGCACCGCCCAGGCCACGACAAGCACCAGGATGAGGCCTTGCCGTGCATTGAGGCCGCCGAGGATCAGAAGCGGCGAGAGCGCGGCCGCTGCGCCGACTGCGCCAAGGCCGAACGTCCACACCGTGTCCACCCAGCCGGAATTTTGAGTCTCACGCCAGATAAGCCACGCACCGGCCATGATGATCGACAGGCCGACGGCGACATAAAGAACCGCTAGGCCGAACGCGGCGGTGCTCATAGTAGCTGGCTCGCGCGCGCGCGGCGCTGAATGAGGTCGGCCATCGTCGGTCTACAGACGGACGAAGGGTTGCAGCAGCTTTCCCGTCCAGCTTTGCAGCTCAATGCTGCCCTGCAGGGCGACAAGGCAGATGCAGGGCTCGCCGGCATCGACGGTCGGATGATGCTCCATCGTCTCATCGGCCTCGTCGAAGTCGCCGGGACCGAAGCGTCCGAGCTGATGACGAAACGCGCCGCGGAACACGCAGGTCCATTCGGTGCCCGTGTGCTTGTGATGAGGCAGGTGGACCCCGGGCTCCGCCTTCAGCATGAACACGCGACTGCCTTCTTCGGCAGGCACGCCGACGGAGCGCCACTGCACGCCGAAACCGACCCGTCGCCACGGACCCAGCTCATACTGGCTAAGGGGGGCGGGGAGGTCGTCGCCTCCCATCGTAGGGCGCGGTTCAGACACCGGTGCGGCAACGGCTGCCGGATTGATGCGCGCCAGCGTCCGCTCCAACGCATCCGGGCGCATTGCGGTCGGCTCGACGCGATCGAGAAGCTCGCCGCCCACCGCCTCGAAACGATGCACGATGTCGCGGCAACGTGGGCACAGTGCGACGTGCGCTGCGACGACGAGCGCTCGGCTCTCGTCAAGCGTGCCGGAGGCGAACGCCGCCAATGTCTCATCGGTCGGATGATGGGAGATGCTCATCTCAACTCACCAAGCGATTCGCGCAGCCGGCCCATGGCAAGCCGCAGCCGTGATTTAACGGTTCCCAACGGTATCCCCAAGCGTTCCGATATCTCCGAATGGGGATGGTCCTCGAAGAACGAAAGCTGCACGACAGCCACTTGCTCGTCCGGCAGCTGGTCGAGTGCGGCGCGTACGCGCTCGCCGCGCTCCTTGAAATCGAACGCGCCGTCGGGCCGCTCCGGCTCCTCCGGCTCCACCATCTCATAGAGAAGGTGCATGCGCGAGCGCTGGTCACGGCGCAGCCGGTCGATCCTGAGATTGCGCGCAATCGCAAAAATCCAGGCCGACGCGTTGGCGCGGCTGGGGTCGAATGTCGGCGCCTTGTTCCAAATCGCCAGCAATGTCTCCTGCGCGATGTCCTCAGCTAGATCGGCATTCGCGCCCGTCTTCATGAGCCAGGCCTTGATTCGTCCGGCGTAAAGCTCAAACAAGGCTGCGAAGGCCGCCTGATCCTGACGCGCCGCAACTGCCGTAATCAACTCCGACGGCTCCGTCACCTGATTTGCTTCACTGTCATAACGCGCTCTTGGTCCGGGGCGCCCCTGGCACGGATTCCCACCATAGGGGATCGGTGGCGTTTTCGAAGCCAATTGGGCGGCTGCGACCTGCATGGTGCCGATTACGCATATCATGGGCTTTTGGATCACCGCTCTGGATCAGTGCGGGTGATCTGTTCCATTAGACCGGTCGTAAATCGGGCGGGCCTGTTTGTCGCCGGATGCGTCACGCAGCGCTCTAAAGGGCGGCGCCGGAGCGCCGCTGGCACGTTAAGGCATTGTTTGTGAAAGACAAATTGGACGCCCGTAAACGCATCGCGATCATTGGCACCGGCATCAGCGGAATGGCGGCCGCCTGGCTTCTCAGCCAGCGCCACGACGTCACGGTCTTTGAACGAGCGGGCCGCGTCGGTGGGCACACCAACACGGTCGATGTCGCTGTCGATAAAGGGTTTTTGGCGATCGACACCGGTTTCATCGTCTACAACGAGGCGACCTACCCCAACCTGACGGCGCTCTTCAGGCATCTTGAGGTCGAAACGCAGCCCTCCGACATGTCATTCGCAATATCGCTGGACGAGGGGCGCTTCGAATATTCCGGGGCGAGCGTCGCCGGGCTGCTGGCGCAGAAGCGGAATCTGCTGCGTCGGCGGTTCTGGTCGATGCTTCGGGACGTCGTGCGCTTCTATCGCGAGGGCAAGCGCGATGTGTGCCGGCTTGATGAGTCCACGACGCTCGGCGCCTATCTCGACCGGGGGCGTTATGGCGCGGCCTTTAGGCAGGATCATCTCTTGCCAATGGCGGCGGCCATCTGGTCGGCGCCGGCGGAGGCCATCCTCGATTTTCCCGCGGCGTCGTTCCTGCGGTTTCAGGAGAACCATGGCCTCCTGAACTTGCACGATCGACCTTTGTGGCGGACAGTCGTGGGCGGCAGCAAGCGCTATGTTGAACGATTGACGAAGCCCTATGCGGAACGCATCCGCCGCGACGCGGAGGTGGTGCGGATTCAGCCGATCGGCGACGGCGTCGTGGTGCATACAAAGAGCGGAGATCATGATTGTTTCGATGACGTCGTCATCGCCACTCACGCCGATCAGGCGCTCAAGATGTTGGCGAATCCATCAGCGGACGAGCAATCGCTGCTTGGTGCCTTCAACTATTCGCGCAATCGCGCCGTGCTCCACGCCGACCCGAGCTTCATGCCGCGGCGACGCAGTGCCTGGGCGAGCTGGAACCATATGGGCGGCCAGCGAGATCGGGGGGCGACACCAACGGTCACCTATTGGATGAACGCGCTGCAACGCCTGCCAGGCGGCCGCGACTTCTTCGTGACGCTCAACCCGACGCGGGAGCCGCGTGGCGTGCTGCACGAAGAGGTTTATATGCACCCGCTTTTCGATCGGGCGGCCATCTCGGCGCAGCGTCGCCTGTGGTCGTTGCAGGGGCGACGGAACATCTGGTTCTGCGGGGCCTATTTCGGCGCCGGGTTCCACGAGGACGGCCTGCAAGCCGGGCTTGCGGTCGCCGAGGCGCTCGGCGATGTGCGGCGGCCGTGGCATGTGGCGAGTGAATCGGGGCGGATTGCGCTTGCTCCGTTGAAAGCGCAACTGGACGAAAGGGCGGCGGCATGAGCGTGCGCTCCTGCCTCTATGTCGGCAAGGTGATGCACCGGCGGTTCCGACCGCGCGCGCACAAGCTTCGCTATCGCGTCTTCTGGATGCTGATCGATCTCGACGAGGTGGAGGGATTATCTCGTAAGCTGCGGCTCTTCTCGCACAATCGGTTCAATGCCTTCAGCCTCCACGATCGCGATCATGGCGAGGGCGCGGACCGGCCGCTCAAGGCGCAGGTCAAGGCGCATTTGGACGACGCAGGGATTGAAGCCGACGGCGCCATCCATTTGCTCGCCATGCCGCGCATCCTCGGCTATTCGTTCAATCCCCTCAGCGTCTATTTCTGCCATCGTCGCGACGGCGCTCTTGCAGCCATTCTTTATGAAGTGCACAACACGTTTGGCGAACGGCACTCCTATCTTCTGCCGGTCGCGGCGGGTGCCGGCGCAACGATTGAGCAAGAGTGCGATAAAGGATTCTACGTGTCGCCGTTTCTGGACATGAATATGCGATATGCCTTCCGCGTCGTTCCGCCGGATGAGCATGTGACGGTCACGGTGCGCGGCGACAATGCCGACGGTCCGGCGATTGTCGCGTCACTGGCGGGCGAACGAAAAGCACTGAGCGACACCGCACTTCTACAGCTGTTCTTCTCGCATCCGCTTCTGACGCTGAAGGTCATCGGCGCCATCCACTGGCACGCCCTTAAGATGGTGGTGAAGGGCTACCGGCCGTTCCCGCACACGGCCCCGCCCAAGCGGCCGGTCACAATCGGCCACGGCCACGGCTGATCCCAGATGGCGTACGAATCCGCTGCATCCCATGGCGAGCAATCGGCCGAGACACGGTTACGGCCAAGCCTGAAGGCGAGGCTTCTTCGCCGGATTGTGCCGGCGCCCGAGGCCGGCCGCCTGAGGCTGACGCTTCCGGGCGGCGAGGCTTTGTTGTTGCGCGGCGCGCTTCCGGGGCCGGACGCGGACATCACGCTACAAAGCTGGCGCGCCCTGACCCGCATTCTCATGAACGGCGATCACGGCTTCGCCGATTCCTACCTCGACGGCCAATGGTCGACCACAGACCTCGTCACGCTTCTTGACTTTGTGATGGTCAACGAAACCGCCTTTGGACGGCGGGCTATCGCCTCGCCACTGACGCGCCTTCGCAACAGGCTTGCGCATCGGCGCCGCGGCAATACGCGTCGCGGCAGCCGGCGCAACATCGCGGCGCATTACGATCTCGGCAATGCCTTCTATCGCCATTGGTTGGATAAGGGGATGAACTATTCCTCCGCGCTCTATGCCAGCGACGAGGCGTTGGAGGTTGCGCAGCAGGCCAAGCTTGACCGTATTGCCGAGCTCTTGGAACTGAAGCCCGGCCACAGCGTCTTGGAGATCGGCTGCGGGTGGGGGGCACTTGCGGAGAGGCTGGTGCGTGGGTTCGGCTGCGCAATCTTGGGCATCACGCTGTCGCGCGAGCAGCTTGGCTACGCCACGACGCGGCTTGCCGAGGAGACGGCCGATGGCCGCGCCGATCTGCGCTTGCTTGACTACCGCGACCTCGAAGGACGCTTCGATCGCGTCGCGTCGATTGAGATGGTCGAGGCCGTGGGCGAACGCTACTGGCCGAACTATTTCGACAAGATCCGGTCGTCGCTCGTGCCCGGCGGCATCGCGGTGCTGCAGGCGATTACGATTGAGGAGACGCGCTTCGCCGACTATCGCATCCGGCCCGATTTCATTCAGCGCTACATCTTTCCCGGCGGCATGCTGCCCACAAAAACGCGCCTTGCGCGCCAGGCGGAGGTCAACGGACTTGCGCTCGTCGAGCGCGAGGATTTCGGGATCAGCTACGCCAAGACGCTGCAGGAATGGCGCCGCCGTTTCCTGAGCGCATGGCAGCAGATCGAGCCGCTCGGATTCGACGCGCGCTTTCGCCGGATGTGGGAATATTACCTTGCCTATTGCGAGGCTGGGTTTCGCTCCGGCGCAATCGACGTCAGCCTCTTCAAGTTCAGCTCGCCGCGATAATCCTAAGCCTTCGCCCACGCGTCGCGCAGGAAGTCGTGCCCAAAGCGGTAGACCTCTTCGCGGGAGGGGAAGAAGGGACGCCACACGCGCGTGGCGGCGGCGAGATCCGGCAAGGCTTGGCCAAATGCCTCAATCACGAACCAGCCGTCATAGCCGCCATGCTTCAACGCCTTCAGCGTTGCGTCCCAGGGCACATGGCCTTTGCCGGGCGTGCCGCGGTCATTTTCCGACAGGTGGACGTGATTGATCGCTGAGAGGTGAGGGAGGACGATTCCCACCGGGTCCTTCTCTTCGATATTGGCGTGGAAGGTGTCGTAAAGGAGCCCGTAATTGGGCACGTCGACCGCCTTTACCGTCGCGGCTGCGTCTTCCACGGTGTTGAGGATGTAGCATTCGAACCGGTTAAGCGGTTCGATGGACAGCTTGACGTTCTTACCGCTGGCATAGGCGGCGGCGCGTTTGTGAACGTCGGCGAGGTTGGCCTTCTCCGCATCGGTGGGCGGTGAGCCAGAGAAAACGCCGAGCGGTTGATGAAACGGCCCGCACAGAACCTCGCCGCCGAAGGCTGCGATGCAATCGACTGCCCAATTGATATGGTTCAGCGCAGCGTCGCGCACTTTGGGGTCGCTGCTTAAGCAATCGCGCTCCGCATCCGGCATGACGGTGACGCCGGTCGCGCGCAGACCGTTGTCCTTCAGTACCTTGCCGATCGCCACGTAGTCCTCAGGATCGCCGCCGAAGACCGGAATCTCCACACCGTCATAGCCGGCGGCCTTGAGCGCTTCGATCACCGGGAAGTCGGCCTCGGTGACGGCGGTCGTCCACAGTAGAAGATTGAAGCCGAGCAGCATTTAGACCTCCTCGAGACGGGCTCTCAATGTCGGCCGCGCCCCGTCAATTTGCGCGTTCGGTTATAGCCACTCAGCCGGCCGCGCCGGCATGTTCCAGATTGATGCCGCTGCTGCGGTCAAAGCAATGAAGCTTGTCGGGGTTCCAGCTGAATTTGACGTTGTTGTCCACGTCCACCCCAACTTTGGCGGGCACGGTGGCGCGGAAGAGCGTGTCGTCCACGCGCAGCGTCAGGATCTTCTCCACGCCGTGATTTTCGACGTCGTGCACGATGGCGTCGTTCGCTTCGTCGGGGCCGACGCGGATGTCCTCGGACCGGATGCCGACGGTGACGGGACCGGCACTGGAAGACGCGCCGCCATAGGGGAGCTGAAGCCGGCCAGCCATCGCGGCGACGCGGCCGCCGCTCAGCTCGCCGTCAAGGAGGTTCATGGCCGGCGAGCCGACGAAGCCGGCAACGAAGACGTCGCGCGGGCGATTATAGATGTCATGCGGGGTGCCGACCTGGACGACGCGTCCGTTATTGAGGACGCCGATGCGGTCGCCCATCGTCATGGCCTCGACCTGATCGTGCGTGACGAACAGGAACGTCGCGCCGAGCTTCATCTGGAGGTCTTTCAGCTCCGCGCGGAGCGACTCGCGCAGCTTGGCATCGAGGTTCGACAGCGGCTCGTCCATGAGGAAGGCCGTCGGCTCGCGCACGATGGCGCGGCCGATGGAGACACGCTGCATCTCGCCGCCGGAGAGCTTGTCGGTCTTGCGGTCGAGCAGGTGATCGATCCTGAGCGTGTTCGCCGCCTTGCGGACCCGCTGGTCGATGTCCGATTGGCTGTAATTGCGCACCGGCGATTTCAGCGGAAAGGCGAGGTTCTGGTAGACCGTGTAGCGCGGATAGAGCGAGTAGTACTGAAAGACCAGGGCGACGTCGCGCTCCGCCGCACTCCAATCGCCGACATCCTGTCCGCCGATCCAGACCTTGCCGTCCGTCGGCGCTTCAAGGCCTGCGATCAGGCGAAGCGTGGTCGTCTTGCCGGCGCCGGTGGGGCCGAGCAGGACGAAGAACTCTCCATCGCCGATCGACAGGGACATATCGTCGAGCGCCTTGTTGGCGCCGAAGGTCTTGGTGACGCGATCAAGCCTGATCTCGGCCATTATTCGTCGAGCCTCACATGGATGGCGTCGCCGCTCAGCGAGTTGAAGAAGTGGGTCTGTGCCGGGTCGATCCGGGCCCACACCATGTCGCCGGGCCGGTCGACAAAGCCGCTGGCGGTGCGGGCACGCAGGAAAGCGTTGCCGATCTTCAAGTCGACGATGTCGTAAGCGCCGAGCGGCTCGATGATGTGCGCCTCCACGGCGACGTGTCCGGCGGCTTCGTTGTGGGCGAGGAGCACGCCCTCGGGGCGAACGCCGAGCATCAGATCGGAACGTGCGGCGCTCAGCTGCGGCTCAATGGCGCTGGGAAAATCGAACGCCACGCCGTCCTGACCGATGGCCACCTTGGTGCCGCCGTTAGCGGATTGCAGGTTGGCGGGCGTGATATTCATCACCGGGCTGCCGACGAACTGGGCGACGAACAAGTTCGCCGGGTTGTCGTAGACCTCCGAGGGTGTGCCGACCTGCTGAAGCACGCCTTCGTTCATAATGGCGATGCGGTCCGCGAGCGACATCGCCTCGACCTGGTCATGCGTCACGTAGACCGTGGTCTGGTCGTTCTCCAGATGCAGGCGCTTCAGCTCCGTGCGCATCTCCTCGCGCAGTTTGGCGTCCAGCGCGCCGATCGGCTCGTCCATCAGCATGGCTTTGGGACGGCGAACGAGAGCCCGGCCGATCGCCACGCGCTGCATGTCGCCGCCTGACAGGGCAGAGGGCCTGCGCGACAGGAGGCCCTCGATCTGCAGAGCACGCGCGACCGCTCGCACCTTCTCGTCGACGCTTGCTTTGCTCTCGCGCGTCGCCCGGAGCGGGAAGGCGATATTGTCGTAGGCTGTGAGGTGCGGATAGAGCGCGAAGAGCTGAAAGACGAAGGCGATGTCGCGGTTGCCGGCGCGTAGTTCGTGCACCGGCTTGCCGTCGATCAGGATGTCGCCGGAATCGATCTCCTCCAGTCCCGCGATGGCGCGGAGCGTCGTTGTCTTGCCGCAGCCGGAGGGCCCGAGCAGAACAACGAACTCCTTGTTCTGGATGGTCAGGTTCAGTTTTCGGATGACGTAATTGTCACCGAAGTACTTTTCGATGTCCTGCAGCTTTATCTCCGCCACATCAATCCTCCGTCGGGTCGGGCTTGATGTGGGAGAAGATGATGAAGCCGACGAGCCCGATCAGCGTGATGGTGACGCTGTAGCGATGCAGGAACAGGACCCATGGCTGCACGAGCGCGATGATGCCGGCGATCATCACCCATTGTGAGGCCGGCTCCAGGTAGCGGGCGCTGAGTTCTTTGAATCCCATCGATCGATCCTTGCTCGGCTACTTGCGGATCGCGCCGAAGGTGACGCCGCGCAGCAGGTGATTGCGCAGGAGGAACGTAAAGATCGCCACCGGCAACAGGAACAGGAACGTGCCGGCTGCAATCACGGTCCAGTCGACGACGCCGGAACCGATCTGCGAGGGAATGAAGGGTGGCGCCGTCTGCGCTCGGCGATTGGTCAAGATCAGCGCGAAGGCGTATTCGTTCCAGGCAATGATGAAACTGAACACGGCGGTCGCGGCGATGCCGGTCGTTGCCTCCGGCAGGACGATCTTGAAGAACGATTGGAGGCGCGTGTAGCCGTCGACAAGGGCGGCTTCCTCGTACTCTTTGGGAATCTCGTCCATGAAGCCCTTCATGAGCCACACCGCGAACGAGAGGTTGAAGGCGGTATAGAGGATGATCAGCCCGATATGCGTGTCGGTCATCCCGAATGTTCGGTACATCAGGAACATCGGTATGGCGACGACAATGGGCGGCAGCATGCGCGTCGATAGAATGAAGAAGAGCAGATCATCCTGCCCGGCAATCCTGAAACGGGAGAAGCCGTAGGCGGTGAACGTACCCATGCCGACGGCCAGGATCGTGGAGAGGCCGGCGACGATCAGGCTGTTCATGAAGCGCTTGGGGTACTGGCTGGGCAGCACCTCGCCTTTGACGCGGAGCACGCGCTCGCCATTGTCGAACAGGCGTTGCTCCCACCACGGCGCGGCGTCGTAAACCTCCTGCGTCGGCTGCTCCTTCAGCTGCACGCGCTTGGTGAACAGTTTGACGAAGGGCGTGACTTCCGGGCTGAAGACCACTGTCGGCGGCACGGACGTCGCCACCGCGCGCGGCTTAAACGCGGTTGTCGCGATCCAATAGATCGGCGCCAGGAAGATCAGTGTCGAGACGACGATCGCCACAATAGCGATCGGGTGACCGATCCGTTGCGCTCGGGAGCTGACTGCCGCCATCCTAGCGCTCCTTCGCTTTGTTGAGATACTTCACGTAGACGTTGGTGATCGCCAGCACGACGATCAGCACGATATAGGCGAGCGCCGAGGATAGGCCGGTATCCCAGCCCTGGAAGGCCATCTGGTAGAGGCGGATGGCGACCGTCTCCACGCTCGCCGTGCTCATGACAAAGGGCAGGTCGAAGGTCTTGAAGGCCTCCATCGTGCGGAAGATCAGCGCGATCATCAGAAGCGGCGAAACGAGCGGCAGCGTGATGCGCGTGAAGGTGAACCAGCTCCCCGCCCGGTCGATCTCGGCGGCCTCGTAGAGGTGCTGCGGCACGGCCGAAAGGCCGGCGAGCGCCAGCAACATCACGAACGGCGCCCACATCCAAATGTCGGTGAGGGCGGTTGCGAACAATGCGTTGGTGGGGTGGCTCAGCCATTCGAACTTGCCGATGCCGAGCGCGTAATTGATGGGGCCCCAAGAGGGGTCATAGAGCAGCTTCCAAAAGAGCCCGACGACCGCCGGTGAGAGCATCATCGGCAACAGAAGCAGCGTCGTCACCAGCCCCTTCAGGGGAAACGACCGATTGAGCAGAAGCGCCAAACCGAACCCGACGACCATCTGCCCGCCCACCGAGATGATCACGTATTGTGCGGTGATGGTGAAGTTTTCCCAGATGCCCGGGTCGGAAAGCAGTTCGCGGTAGTTCTGCAGGCCGATGAACTCAGGCGGCTGGTTCAGCGACGCGCGGAACTCGGTGAAGGACAGACCGAGCGAGTAGACCAGCGGAAAGATGTTGAAGACGATCAGGAAGATGATCGTCGGAAAGATGAAGGCATTGCGGATGGTCAGATCGCTCCATCCGCGAGACGCCGCTCTGGAACGCGGGTCGAGGGTCGCGAGCACTGCCACCGGGTTGCCTCCGAAAATCTAAGTGTCGGGACCGGGGACGTCTGTCCCCGGTCCCTGCGTTAAGGCGAGACGCCGATCAGTTGCCGAGCGTCTTGTTCCAGTCCCCGACCAGCGCGTCGAGCGCCTCTTGGGCCGTGCCTTCACCCGTGGTGATGTACGGATGCAGACGATCGTTCATCTGGAACAGCATGTCGGCGAACACCGGAACGGCCCAGAAATCCTTCACGATCTCCATAGAGTCGGCGAAGGCCTGGTTGTACGGCGTTGCTGCGATGAACTCCGGCGACGACAGAACCGCGGCGTGGCAGGTGTAGCCACCGAGCTCCGCCCAGCGCCGCTGGACATCCTCGCGGATGAACCACTCCAGGAACTTGAAGGATTCTTCCTTGTTCTGGCTGTACTCCACGACGGAGATACCCTGGCCGCCGAGCGCTGCGTGGTGATCGCCGTTGGGCCCTGGCGGGTTGGCGAAGTAGCCAGTCGCCTCAGCGTGCGGGTTGATCGCCGGATTGGCGAGCGCCGGGAAGAACGCGAAGTAGTTCATCGCCATCGCGACCAGCCCTTCGGTGAAGGCCTGGTTGTTTTCCAGGAAGAACGCCTGCGTCCAGTTTGGCGGGGTGAAGCCGTAGAGCTTGCGGTAGGCCTCAAGCGCTTCCACGTTCTGCGGCGAGTTCAGGATGCCGTCGACCTGGCCGGTCTCGTAGTTGCCGAGGTCACCGCCCCAGGTGAAGATCGTCTGCTCCACACCCATGGCCATGGCGTCGTATCCGGTCTGCGTGTAGAGCGCGACGCCGTAGCGGTTCTCGTCAGGCCGGTGGAAGAACTCGGCGATATCGATCAGCTGGTTGAAATCCTGCGGCACGCCAAGGTCGTAGCCGTACTTCTCCTTGAATGCGGCCATCTCGGCAGGGTCCTCGAACCAGTCCTTGCGATAGGCCCATCCGTTGGCGTCACCCTCAGCCGGGATCGACCAGTATTTGCCGTCATAGAGCGAGTAGTACTGCAGTGTGGCGGGGACGAAGGTCTTGTCGACGCCGTTCTCGGTCACGAAATCGGTGAGGTCGACATAGTGCCCGCCGGTTGACGCGGCGCCGAGCCACTGCGAGTCGCCGACCACCATGTCATAGGCGTCGCCGCGCGCGTTCAGCTCAGCAAAGGTCTTGGTCTGGAAGTCCGGCCACGGCGTGGTCTCCACGGTCACGACAACACCGGTCTCTTCGGTGTAGTCGTTGACCAGTTCCTGCAGATAGTTCGCAGGATCCCATTCGGCCCAGAAGATCGTCAGCTCCTGAGCGCTTGCGGGCATGGCGGCGGCCAAGGATATGCCCGCGGCCGTCACCCAGCCAGTCAGATATCGATGCAACATCATTTCCTCCCTGTTGGAAGTTCGGCTTTTACTTCGGCGCGATTTTTAGCGTGGCGCCGTCTGTCATGGCCGGCAAGCGCGCCGGTCCATCTCGTCTCCCGGCATCCGCGCTCCTTTTACGAAGGTCGCGCTCGGCGCCGAGCCTTGTTGTGCGTTTGCCCCTCAGCCCCTCATCGGTTGGTTGCGTGTGTTCAAAAGCGAGTCGCGGATCAAGGCGCGCGCCGCCCATGTTGGCACGTCCTGGGCGCGATCGCTCTCAATACCGAAAAAATCGTTCATGATCACGAGGGCCTCAACACCGAAAAGAAGCGCCAGGCCTTGGATTAGCCGCTCATATTCGTACGGCGGCAGCAGGCTTTGCAGGGGTTCGGTGGCTTCGCGCAGGAGAGCGATGCGGTAGCCGCGCTTCAGCGGTGGTTCGTCGCCGAGCGTCCCTGCCTTCTGCTGAGCCCAGTGGTCGAGCGACAGCTTCAGCGCGGCGCGGAATGTCGCCTCAAACTCCGAAATCCGCGGAAACGAGGTCTCAAACAGGTCGACCACGCGGGCTTCGCCGTCATCCAGGTCGGACGACCATTGCAGGATCGGCCCGAGACCCTCACCAACGACGGCCTTCACCAGCGCGGACTGGCTGGGAAAATAGCGATAGGCGGTCGCGCGGGAGACCTCCGCGGCCTCCGCGACGTCGCTGACTGAGGGCGTAAAACCACGCTGCATCAATTGGATAGCCGTCTCCAGCATGAGCCGTCGGGTGCGCGCGCGCGGACCTTTCTCCGCCGGCTTATCGGCGGGCTCCCGCTCATCGGTCAGGGAGTCTCGCCGTTGACGTGAGACGCTCATATCATTACGATACTGCCATCTCAACCGCTTGGCAAGCGGGCATAATAATGACCGAGGGGCGCTCTTTGAGTCGGGTCTATGCCGTTGGAACCGCCGACACCAAGGGCGGGGAGCTGGCCTATCTGGCTGAGCGCATTTCCGCGGCGGGCGCGACGCCTGTTGTCGTTGACGTGGGGACGCGACAGGCGACCATTTCCGTCGACATTTCCGCCAAGGACGTTGCGGCTTTCGCGCCGGGCGGCGCCGATGCCGTCCTTGGCACTGACGATCGCGGTCGCGCCGTGGCGGCGATGGGCGAGGCGTTCGCGAGTTTCATCGAGAGCCGCGACGATGTCGCCGGCGTGATCGGCATTGGCGGCGGTGGCGGCACGTCGATCATCACAGCCGGCATGCGCGTCCTGCCGATCGGCGTGCCGAAGATGATGGTCTCCACCCTCGCTTCGGGCGATGTCGGTCCGTATGTGGACGTCAGCGACATCGCGATGATGTATTCCGTCACCGATATTGCCGGGCTGAACCGCATAAGCCGCAAGGTGCTGGCCAATGCGGCCTTCGCGATTGCCGGCATGGCACGCACGGAAGCGCCTCAGGTTGAGAGCAAGCCGACCGTGGCGCTCACCATGTTCGGCGTGACCACGACATGCGTCACGCAGGTCACTGAGCATCTGGAAGACACCTATGATTGCCTGGTGTTCCACGCCACCGGAACTGGCGGGCGCGCCATGGAGAAGCTGGTCGACAGCGGCATGCTGGTCGGCGTCATCGATGCCACGACGACGGAAATTTGCGATCTGCTCTTTGAAGGTGTGCTGAGCGCCGGGCCGGATCGCCTCGGATCGATCGCGCGTACAAGCGTGCCCTATGTCGGCTCCGTCGGCGCGCTCGACATGGTCAATTTCGGCGGCTTCGACACAGTGCCGGAGAAGTTCCGGGAGCGGAATCTCTATCGGCACAACCCGCAGGTCACGCTGATGCGCACGACCGTGGAAGAAAACCGCCAGATGGGCGCGTGGATCGCCGCGCGGCTCAACAAATGCAACGGTCCGGTGCGCTTTCTGATCCCGGAAGGGGGCGTCTCGGCGATCGACTCGCCGGGCCAGCCGTTCCACGACCCGGAGGCGGACGCCGCCTTGTTCGACACGCTTGAGGCCGATCTGGAGACGACGGACAACCGGCGCCTGGAGCGGCTGCCCTATCACATCAACGATCCGCAATTCTCCGCTGCGCTGGCGGATAATCTGCGCGCGATCGCTGCCTGAAGGAGTTTCGATGCCGCGTATTGAACGCAAGGCCATCCTCGATCGGCTTCACGACATGGTGGAGCGGCGCGTGCCGATCATCGGCGGCGGCGCGGGAACCGGCCTCTCCGCCAAATGCGAGGAAGCCGGCGGCATCGATCTGATCGTCATCTACAATTCCGGCCGCTATCGGATGGCCGGTCGCGGCTCGGCCGCCGGTTTGCTCGCCTTCGGCAACGCCAACCAGATCGTCAAAGAGATGGCGGTGGAGGTCTTGCCAGTCGTGAACGAGACGCCGGTTCTGGCGGGCGTCAACGGCACGGATCCGTTCGTTCTGATGCCGCAGTTTCTGGGGGAGCTGAAGGCGATGGGCTTCTCCGGCGTGCAGAACTTCCCCACGATCGGCTTGTTCGACGGCGTCATGCGGGCGAGCTTTGAAGAGACCGGCATGGGATTTGGCCTGGAGGTCGACATGATCGGCCAGGCGCATGCGCTCGATCTTCTCACCACGCCCTATGTGTTCAATCCGGACGAGGCGAAAGCCATGGCAGAAGCCGGCGCGGATATCGTGGTGGCGCATATGGGCGTGACAATCGGCGGCTCGATCGGCGCGACGTCGGCCAAGACGCTGGAGGAGAGCGTCACGGAAGTTGACGCGATCGCGGAAGCGGCGCTCAAGGTTCGACGCGACGTGATCGTGCTTTGCCACGGCGGGCCGATCGCCATGCCCGCCGATGCCGAATTCGTGCTGTCGCGTTGCGACAATTGTCACGGCTTTTACGGCGCATCGAGCATGGAGCGCCTGCCGGTGGAAAGCGCGCTGACCGAGCAAACCAAGGCGTTCAAGGCGATCGCCATGAAGACACATTGAAGCGGCGACAATCGAAGAAGCGACAAGAGGCCCGGGAGGACAGGCGATGACCGGCAAATTCGTAATGGCGAAAGAGACTGAGCCGGAGGTGCTGGATTGGGGGCAGCTCCGCTGGCTGAGCAACCCGCCGTCGACCGGCGCCAAGGCGCTCACGGTAATCGACGTGTCGGTCAAGCCCGGTAAGGGGCATGACTTCCACAAGCATCCCGATCAGGAAGAGGTGATCTACATCGTGGCGGGGACGGTCGAGCAATGGGTGGATCGCGAGAAGCGGATCTTGGGACCTGGTGATTCAGCTTTCATTCCCGCCGACATGGTGCATGCTTCCTTCAACGTCGGTGACACCGATGCGAAGATCGTGGCGATCCTCGGCCCCTGCGTCGGGGATGGGGGATACGAGCTGGTCGACGTGGCCGGCGAGGCACCGTGGAACGATCTGCGTTCCGTGTAATTTTGCGCCGAACCTGCGAGACGTGAGGAGCGGCGAGGGAGGACCTGATGGCAAACAATTACCCAA
Source organism: Afifellaceae bacterium (assembly GCA_028284625.1). Lineage (GTDB taxonomy): Bacteria > Pseudomonadota > Alphaproteobacteria > Rhizobiales > Afifellaceae > DASWJZ01. The sequence continues at coordinate 44,219 of JANQRH010000001.1, forward strand.
AGCTTCACAACGCCATGTGGCCGGGCGTGGTCGGCAAGGGCGCACCGGATTCTGAACCGATCATTGCGCTCGACGCGCTGCTTGAGATGACCGCGAAGGCCGAGGTCGACGGCCAGAAATTCGACGGCGTCGATCTCTTCGTCGTCGCGCCGCATTTCGACATCGACAGCGATGCCGACGCGGTGAAGCGCATGGCTGACCATATCGCCGGCTATGGGCTGAAGGTTGGCTCGCTGGTGGCGCCGATCTGGGGCGGCGCCGGCGGCGGCTCCGCCATGGGCTCAGAGGAGGAGCGCAAGACGTTCCTCTCGCAGGTGAGGAAGGCCTGCGCCATCGGAAAGCAGCTTCGCGAGCACGGCACTCGTCCCACCGGCGGTGTGCGGATCGATTCCTCCACCAGTGTGGAAGACTGGGACAAGGACCCGGAGGGCGGCACCAAGCTGATCGCCGAGACGTTCAAAGAAGCCGGCAAGATTGCGCAGGAGCACGGCGAGTTCCTCGTGGCGGAAGGCGAGATCTGCTGGGGCGGCATGCATTCCTGGCGCGAGATGGTGAAGCTCCTGGAGATGGTGAACATGCCGGGCGTCGTCGGCTACCAGGCCGACATGGCGCATTCCATGCTCTACACGCTCGGCTACAACGCCGAACAGGATCGCATCCTGCCGAAGGATTATGAGTGGTCCGACACGGACGCGCTTGACGCCGCCTATAAGACGGTCGCGGATGCGCTCAGGCCGTGGACGCTCGACTTTCACGTGGCGCAGAATGACGGCACGGTGTTCGGTTCCGGCGACCATGAGAAGACCGGACGGCATTGTCAGGTGGGCGATCCCAACGGGCGGCTCGATATTGCAAAGCATGCCGGCTATTGGCTGCGCGGCGGCGACGGTGCGCTGACCAAGACCATGCGCCACATCTGCTGGGACGGCTGCATGTTCCCCAACGCCGTGATGGAACAGCAAAAGACCTGGAACGACATTCTGGGCGCCATGATCAAGGTGCGCGACGCGCACGGATGGAGCGAATAGACGCGCGGTGGCGCCCAAGGTCTGAATGAAACAGGCGTGCGGTCGCGCGCCGGAGGAGAGAGGCGATGGCGAAGACGCCAATCAATATCGGCATGGTCGGTTATGGCTTCATGGGTCGGGCGCATTCCAACGCCTGGCGGCGCGTGCCGAACTTCTTCGATACGGGCTACGAGCCGGTCTTGAAGGCGGTGGCAGCGCGCGACGAGGCGAAAGCCAAGGCTTTCGCCGATCAATGGGGCTACGAATCCGTTGAGACCGACTGGCGCAAGTTGGTGGAGCGCGACGACATCGACGCCATCGACATCTGCACGCCCAACGACACGCATGCGGAGATCGCCATCGCCGCGGCGGAGAAGGGCAAGATGATCCTGTGCGAGAAGCCGCTGGCGCGCGACGCCAAGGAGGCCACGCCGATGGTGACGGCGGTGGAGAAGGCCGGCGTCGCCAATACGGTCTGGTACAATTATCGGCGCATTCCTGCGGTGACGCTGATCAAGCAGGTGGTGGAATCCGGCAAGCTCGGCAAGATCTTCCACTACCGCGCCAACTTCTTGCAGGACTGGACGATTTCACCCGACGTGCCGCAGGGCGGGCCGGGCACCTGGCGGCTCGACGCCGCGGCCGCCGGCTCCGGCGTCACGGGCGATCTTCTGGCGCATTGCATCGACACGGCGATCTGGATCAACGGCTCGATCGCCTCGCTGACCGCGATGACGGAGACCTTCGTCAAAGAGCGCCAGCATGCGCTGACCGGCAAGACGGAGAAGGTCGGCATCGACGATGCGGCGGCGGTGCTTTGCCGCTACGCCAATGGTTCGCTCGGCACGTTTGAATCGACGCGCTATGCGCGCGGCCACAAGGCGCTCTACACGCTGGAGGTCAACGGCGAGCACGGCTCATTTGCCTGGGACCTCCACGACATGAACCGTGTGCAATGGTTTGACCATTCGGTGCCCGGCGAGCTGCGCGGCTGGACCGATATCCACGTCACCGACGGCGAGCATCCTTATCTCGGCAAGTGGTGGGTGCCCGGCCTGATCATCGGCTACGAGCATTCCTTCGTGCATCAGGCGGCTGATTTTCTGGAGGGGCTCAAGAGCGATACGCCGACATCGCCGACCTTCCGCGAGGCGCTTGAGACGACGCGCGTGTGCGATGCGATCCTGGAATCGGCGCGCACGCAGAAATGGATTGGGGTTGGGTAGCTGGCGTAAATCATGGTGCGGTTCGCTGCGCGCGCATGGCGAGCTTGAAGAGCTCCATGACGACGAGCAGCGAGAGCGCGATCGGAACGAGCGACAGCCACATCCCCACGGAGATGGGCTGCATCTGAAGCACGTCTGAGAGGCCCGGCGTGAACGCCGCGCCGATATGCATGGCCTGTGCGCCGATCACTGCTGCGACGACCGGCCAGTTGTTCTGGAACGGAATACGCAGCGCCGAGCGTGTCTCGGAGCGGCAATTGAAGACCTGCACGTTCTCAAACGCCACCATGAGGAAGAGCAGGGCGTTCCGCGCCTCAAACTCGCTCCAGCCAGCGGCGATCGCCCAGGCAAAGAAGGCGAAGCTGACGCCGCCCATCGCCATGCCTGACACGACGCTCTGCGAGATCATCAATCGGTCGAAGATCGGCTGGTCGACCGGACGCGGCGGACGATCGAGCAGGCCTTTCTCGCGCTTTTCAAAGGCGAGCGCGACATCCTGGGCGCCGTTCGTCACGAGGTTCAGCCAGAGGAGCTGCACGGCGGTGAGCGGCAAGGGATAGCCGGTCAGGAGCGCCAGTACAAAGATGACGACTTCTGCAGCGCCGGTGCTGATCAGAAGATAGATGACCTTGCGGATGTTGGCGTAGGCGGCGCGGCCCTCCTGGATGCCAGCGACGACAGAGGCGAAATTGTCGTCGGCGAGCACCAGGTCGGCGGCGTCCCGCGCTACGTCCGTGCCGCCGGCGCCCATGGCGACGCCGAGATCGGCGCGGGCGAGCGCTGGCGCGTCGTTCACGCCGTCGCCGGTCATGGCGACGATGTTGCCGTCCGATTGCAGCGCTTCGACGATGTCGACCTTTTGCGTCGGCTCCACGCGGGCGAAGACATGTGCCTCGGCGAGACGCGCATCGCGTTCGGCCGACGCCGGAAGCGCGGTCATCTCGTCGCCCGTGACGACCTCGCTCATGTCCTCTGCGAGCCCGAGCTCGCGGGCAATGGCGAGCGCGGTGATCGGATGATCGCCGGTGATCATGCGCACCGACACGCCAGCGCGGCGGCAATCGGCGACGGCGTCACGCGCCTCCGGCCGAAGCGGGTCGATGAAGCCGACCAGGCCGAGAAGCGTCATGCGAGCGAGCTGGGCTTCGATATCGGAGGAGGCGAAAGGACCTTCCGATGTCACCGGTTTGGCGGCGATGGCGATGACCCGCAGGCCGTCTAGCGCCATGCGCTCGGCTGCCTGTCTGGCGTCGGCGTCGGCATTGACGCAAAGCGGCAGAAGCTTTTCGGGCGCGCCCTTGGCGTGCAGCGTCAGGCCGCTCGGATGGGTGTTCAGTGTCGCGGCGAAGCGGCGCTCCGCGGCGAAGGGGATTTCGCCGATCCGCTCCGCTTCGTCCCGCAGCTTCGGGGCATCGAGGCCCGTCTTCAGAGCGAGTACCAGAAGCGCGACCTCCAGCGTGTCGCCGCTGTAATCGCTGTCATGCGGATCGTAAGCGGCGTCGTTGCACAATGCGCCGGTCATCGCGGCCGCGCGTGCTGCTTCGGCTGCCGCTCCTTGTGGTGCGTCCGGCGCGAAGGAGAGGTCGCCTGAGGGGTCAAAACCCTCGCCGCCGATATCGGCAAAGCCGACCTTCGGCAGCCACATGCGTTTTGCGGTAAGCGCGTTGGCGGTAAGCGTGCCGGTCTTGTCGCTCGCGACGACGGTGCACGAGCCGAGCCCTTCCACGGCCGGCAGGTGGCGCACCACGACGTTGCGTCGCGCCATCCGGCCGGTGGCGATCGCCAGCGCCACCGTCACGGCGACGGGCAGCCCCTCCGGGACGGCCGCGACCGCTAACGCCACAGCGAGGAAAAAAGTGTCGCGAACCGTTGCCCCGCCAAGAAGCTGGATGGTCGCCAGGATGACGATCACCACCAGCACCACCACGCCGAGATTGCGGCTGAAACGCTGCAGGCGCATCGTCAGCGGCGGCGGCACGTCTTCTCCCGACAGGGCCTCGGCGATGCGACCGATCTCGGTTGCCGCACCGGTCGCCACGACCAAGCCTTCCGCGCGGCCGGTCTGCACGGTGGAGCCGGCAAAAAGCATCGTCGGGCGATCGGCCAGCGGCGCTGCTTCCTCAACGTCCTGCCGTGCCGATTTCTCAACGGCATAGGACTCGCCGGTCAGCGTCGATTCATCGGTTCTGAGATCGAAGGACTGGGTGAGGCGCAGGTCGGCCGGAATGCGGTCGCCGGCCTCCAGGCGCATGGAATCGCCCGGCACCAGGTCGGTGCTCTCCACGACCCGCACCGTGCCGTCGCGCATCACGCGCGCGGTGGCCCGGATGGAGGAACGCAGCGCAGCGGTGCTTTTCTCTGCCCGCCATTCCTGCGTCCCGCCGATCGCGGAGTTCAGAAGAAGCACGGCGCCGACGAACAGCGCGTCGGCGAATTCACCGAGCGCAACGGCCGCCGCCGCGGCGGCAAGCAGCAGATAGATCAGCGGGCTGGCGAATTGCGCCAGATAAACAAGCACAAACGATCGGCGCGGCGGTTCGGGAAGGCGGTTCGGACCAAACTGGCGAAGCCGCGCCTCCGCTTCAGCCGATGTCAGCCCCGACGGTGTGCTGCCAAGTGCTGCTGCGCTCTCTTCGGGGGAGAGGGCGTGCCACGCTGGCCGTCGCGTGCGATCGGCGATGGCTGAGATTGCGTTGTCCATGAGACCCGCATCGTCAGTTGGACAATAGAAGCGGCAGGGGCACTTTCTGCAACATCGTGCGCGATACGCCGCCGAGCATGCGTTCGCGCAGGCGCGAGTGCCCATAGCACCCCATGACGAGCAGTGTCGCACCGAATTGCGTCGCCTGTTCGTGCAGCGCTTCCGCTACGCTCTTATGTGTGCTGTCGGCACTCGCCGTCTCCACGGCGACGCCGTGACGTGACAAGGTGACGGCGATGTCATCACCGGGTGTGAACTGGCGCACCGGATCTTCCGGGCTTCCGGTGACGGAGACGACCTTCACGGCCTCTGCCCGCGCCAGGATCGGCAGGGCATCGAACGCAGCGCGGGCCGCCTCGCGGCCGCCGTCCCAGGCGATGAGCACGCGCGTGCCCAGCGCGCCTCCCGACCAGTGCTCCGGTAACGCGATCACCGGCCGGCCGGCGGCAAAGACGATCTCTTCCAGGATATGCCGTCCGATCGACACTCCGGCGGGAAGCTGCGGGGCGAGAACGATATCGGCGGCGCGCGCCATGCCGCCGGCATGCGGCGAGACGATGTTGTCGGGCGATCTGACGGCGCGCCACTCTGCGGTGATGCCGGCGCGCTGGCAGGCGTCGTTGAACACCGCCTCGGCTTTCTCGCGCTCCTGCTCGGCGGCGGCGATCTGCGCCTCGATGTAGCTCGCCAGTGCGAGGTCGGACGCAAGGCCATACGTGATCGCCAGCGGCGTGACGTGCAGGCCAACGAGCTTGGCATTATCGGCGAGCGGCAGCGCCTGAAATCCGGCGATTGCGCTCGCTACGGCTTCTGCTGCGGGAATGACGGCGAACACCGTCTTCATGGCTTCTACTCGGCTTGGCTAGTGTGGCGGGTTTGAAGTTCCTACCATCATTCCGGCGGGCTCATCATAGGAACTTTCAAACCCCAAACCACAATAGATTCAATGTCTTGCTGGTGTCCCTATCGAATCTGAAGTTCGTTCGGGGTGGGCTGAACAGTAATGCGAACTTCAGATTCGGGACACCAGCGTCACGTTCAAACGCCGACATAGTTCGGTACGATCGTCAGATGATCGTCGACCTGGTTGACACCGGGAACCGTCTCAGCGGCGACATGTGCGGCGCGGCGCTCTGCGTCGGAGCGGACGCCACCCCACAGATGCACGACGCCGTCGGATACGGTGATGTTCATCAGCCAGTCCCGCACGCCGGCCTCCTCACGCAAGCGCTTGGCGACGGCGGCTCGGATCGCCTCGTCCCCCGGCGCGGTCGTGTGTTCAAGCTTGGCGGTGGCCAAACCGCGCAGAAGGTCGGCGCGGCTGACGATCCCGAGCACCTTGCCGGCCTCCACGACCGGCACACGCTTGATGCGCTTCTCTTCAAGCAATGCCGCGATCTCGGCGATGGGTGTGTCTTCATGAACGGTGATCGGCTTCTTGGTCATCACGTCACCCGCATGGGTGGCATGGCTCTTGACGTATTCGCGCGCGCGGTCTTCCGGCGAGGCGATCAGATCAAGCCACCAGGAATGCTTGCGCTCCGTTCCGGTCTCCGAACGCCTGAGGAGATCGCCCTCGCTGACAATGCCGATGAGCTTGCCGTCGTCGTCGGTGACCGGCACCGCGCTGATCCTGTGGCTCAGCATGATCTGCGCCACGTCCCGGATCGTCGTATTTGAACGCACCGTGATCACGTCGGTGGTCATGAGTTCTTTGGCGAGCATCTGTTGGTCCCTCCGCGGACCCGTTTTGTCCGTTTCTCGTGTGCATGCAATCCCTCCGCGATGTGCCGGCCTTGATGCAGATCAACAGGCTCGACGCCGCCGTGGCCGGACGCGGCTGGCGATTCGGCAGCGGCCTGTAGCCGCGGATGCTTCTGGCCTCAAAGCCGGAGCCAGCGTTCCAGGGAGTAATGCGGTCGTGCCTTTGCGCAACATTGACGCGCTCCAATGGGGCCGCTTGATTTGCATCAAGGTTTGGGGCTACGGCGCTGCACTATCCGGCATTTGGTGCCGCCGCCGCGGCACGAATTTGATTGGGGGTTTGCCATGGCCATGGCACAAGCCGGCATTCTGCTTCTCATCGCGGTCATCGCCGTCTTGGCGTCGGCCAAGGCGCATGATGCGCAGTTTGCCATCCATATGGGACTGATCGCGGCGATCGCGATGGGCGCGGCGATCTGGCGCCTGCGCACGATGAACGTGTCGGCGAAGGCCGCAGCCGCAGCGCCGACCGGCTATATGGACGGAGTGGTGCGCTATGGCACGGTCGCCACGATGTTCTGGGGGATCGCCGGCTTTCTCGTCGGCGTGCTTATCGCCCTCCAGCTGGCATTCCCCGATCTTAACGTAGAGCCCTATTTCAACTTCAACCGTCTGCGGCCGCTGCACACGTCGGCGGTGATCTTCGCGTTCGGCGGCAACGCGCTTCTGTGCACGTCGTTCTACGTGGTTCAGCGCACTTGCGGCGCGCGGCTTTTTGGCGGCGGGCTCGCCTGGTTCGTCTTCTGGGGTTACCAGCTCTTCATCGTGCTGGCGGCGACCGGCTACCTCCTGGGTGTCACCCAGTCGAAGGAATATGCCGAGCCGGAATGGTATATCGATCTGTGGCTGACCATCGTCTGGGTCGCCTATCTGATCGTGTTCCTCGGCACGCTCGTGAAGCGCAAAGAGCCGCATATCTATGTGGCCAACTGGTTCTTCCTCTCCTTCATCGTCACCGTCGCCATGCTGCACGTGGTGAACAATCTGGCGGTGCCGGTGTCGTTCCTGGGCGCCAAGAGCTACCCGATCTTCGCCGGCGTGCAGGACGCGCTGACGCAATGGTGGTACGGGCACAATGCGGTGGGCTTCTTCCTCACCGCCGGCTTCCTGGGAATGATGTATTACTTCGTTCCCAAGCAGGTGGAGCGGCCGGTCTATTCATACCGCCTCTCCGTTGTGCATTTCTGGTCGCTGATCTTCCTCTACATCTGGGCGGGCCCGCACCATCTGCATTACACGGCGCTGCCTGACTGGGCGCAGACGCTCGGCATGGTGTTCTCCATCATGCTGTGGATGCCGTCCTGGGGCGGCATGATCAACGGCCTGATGACGCTGTCGGGCGCCTGGGACAAGCTCAGGACCGACCCCGTCATTCGCATGATGGTGCTGGCCATCGCCTTCTACGGCATGTCGACCTTCGAGGGGCCGATGATGTCGATCAAGGCGGTCAACTCGCTTAGCCATTACACCGACTGGACCATCGGGCACGTGCATTCCGGCGCGCTCGGATGGGTCGGCATGATCTCCTTCGGTGCGATCTACTACCTCGTTCCCAAGCTCTGGGAGCGTCAGCGGCTTTATTCGCTGCGTCTGGTGAACTGGCATTTCTGGCTCGCGACAATCGGCATCGTTCTCTACGCCGCGTCGATGTGGGTCTCCGGCATCATGCAGGGGCTGATGTGGCGCGAGTACAATGCGGAGGGCTTCTTGGTCTATTCCTTCGCCGAAAGCGTGGCGGCCATGTTCCCCTACTACATCATCCGCGCTCTCGGCGGCGTGCTCTACCTCGCCGGCGCTCTGATCATGGCGTTCAACCTCTACCGGACCATCCGTGGCGACCTCCGCAAGGAGGTGCCGATGGGCGGCGTCGTGCAACCGGCCGAATAGGAGGGACCGATGGCTCAGCAAACAGGCAAGCGGTCGCTCTTCAGCCACGCGACGGTCGAACGCAACGTTTCGGTGCTGTTCGTGCTTTCGTTTCTCGTCGTCACGGTCGGCGGCATCGTGGAGATCGCACCGCTCTTCTATTTGGAGAACACGATCGAGGAGGTGGACGGGGTGCGTCCCTATTCGCCGCTCGAACTGGCCGGCCGCAACATCTATGTGCGCGAAGGCTGCTATGTCTGCCATTCGCAGATGGTGCGGCCGATGCGCGACGAGGTGGAGCGCTACGGCCATTACTCACTCGCCGCGGAATCCATGTACGACCGGCCGTTCCAATGGGGGTCGAAACGAACCGGGCCTGACCTGGCGCGCGTCGGCAATCGCTATTCGGACATCTGGCATGTGGAGCATCTGATCGAGCCGCGCAGCGTCGTGCCGGAATCGATCATGCCGAGCTATGCGTTCCTGGCGACGACCGATCTCAAGTTCGACGATATCGCCGGTCATCTTCGCGCCAATAAGCTGCTCGGTGTTCCCTACACCGACGAGATGGTCGCGGAGGCGCGCGCCGATCTGATTGCGCAAGCCGGCGGCAGCGACGATCCCAGCGGCGTGCAGGAGCGTTATCCGAAAGCGCAAGCGCGCGATTTCGACGGTGATCCGACCCGCATAACGGAGATGGACGCGCTGGTGGCCTATCTCCAGATGCTCGGCACACTGGTCGACTTCACGACCTACGAGCCGCTGGCGGAAGGCAATCTGAGGTAAGGCGATGAGCACCTACGACACGCTCCGGCATTTCGCCGACAGTTGGGGACTTCTGTTCCTCATGGCGGTGTTCATCGGCGTCATCATCTGGGTCCTAAGGCCTGGCTCGGGGCGCATTTACCGCCAGCAGTCGGAGATACCGTTCAAACACGAGGATAAGCCGGCCGCTGGGCCGGGCCGCGACAACGCGGGTGGAGACTGAGATGGCCGAAAGCACACCTGGGGCAGCCGGCGCGCAAGACGAGCGCCGCATCGACGAGACCACCGGCGTTGAAACCACCGGGCATGTCTGGGACGGCATTGAGGAGCTGAACAAGCCCTTGCCGCGCTGGTGGCTGTGGACGTTCTACGCCACCGTCATCTGGTCGCTGGGCTATGTCATCGCCTACCCGGCATGGCCGCTGATCAACACCGCGACCGAAGGCGTGTTGGGCTGGAACAGCCGACAGGCGGTGGCGGACGATCTGGCGGCGGCGGAGGCCGATCGCCAGACCTTCATCGATCAGATTCGCGAGCTGCCTCTTGAGGAAATCCGCGCCGATGAGGCGTTGATGCAGGTGGCGTTTCGCGGCGGGCAATCGGCCTTCAAGGTGAACTGCGTGCAGTGCCACGGCTCCGGCGCTGAGGGTAGCGTCGGCTATCCCAACCTCAATGACGACGCCTGGATCTGGGGCGGCACGCTTGAGGACATTCACACGACCATCCTGCACGGCATCCGTCACGAGCCCGATCCCGACACGCGGCTGTCGGACATGCTGGCCTTTGGGCGCGACGAGTTTCTCGATGCGGCACAGATCAGCGACACGACGCAATATGTGCTGTCGCTGTCGGGCGCCGACCACGATGCCGCTGCGGCGTCGGCGGGCGAGATGATCTATGTGGAAAATTGTGCGGCCTGCCACGCAGAGGACGGCAGCGGCACGCCGGAACTCGGCGCCCCGGCGCTGAACGACGCGGTCTGGCTTTATGGCGGCTCGGCGGAGATCATCGAGGCTCAGATCTATGAGCCACGACACGGCGTGATGCCGGGCTGGACGGGGCGACTTGACCCAGTCGTCATCAAGCAACTGGCGTTGTATGTCCATGCTCTGGGCGGCGGCCAGATGACGTCCGACGCGGAGACCGCCAACTAGTCGTCGTTCCGCCCGGCTGCGCCGCGGCGCGGCGCGACAGAAAGCAAATGGGCAAGTTGACAGACGAGACCTTCGCAGCGGGGGGCGCTGTCGAGACACTCGACGCGGATGCGGTCAACAGCCGCAACGAACGCTCCCTCTACGCCGCGCGCGTCAAGGTCTTCCCGCAGGCCGTCACCGGCACATTCCGGCGGCTGAAATGGTGGATCATGGCCGTCACCCTCGGCATCTATTGGGTGACTCCGTGGATCAGATGGGACCGCGGGCCGAACGCGCCCGACCAGGCGGTGCTGGTCGACCTCGCCAACCGGCGGTTCTATTTCGCCTTCATCGAGATATGGCCGCAGGAGTTCTACTACGTCGCCGGGCTGTTGATCATGGCCGGGCTCGGGCTGTTTCTGGTGACGTCGGTCGTCGGCCGCGCCTGGTGCGGCTACACCTGCCCGCAGACGGTGTGGACCGACCTCTACATCGCCGTTGAGGACTTTATCGAAGGCGATCGCAACGCCCGCATGCGCTTGGACAAGGCGCCGTGGGGGCTGGAGAAGATCCGCAAGCGCGTCTCCGTCCACGCTTTGTGGATTTTGATCGCCATCGCCACCGGTGGCGCCTGGGTCTTCTACTTCGCCGACGCGCCGTCGCTGGCAGTGGACCTGGCCACACTAGAGGCGCCGCCGGTCGCCTACATGACGATCGCGATCCTCACCTTCACGACCTATGTCTTCGCCGGCTTCATGCGTGAGCAGGTTTGCACCTATATGTGCCCGTGGCCGCGCATCCAGGGGGCGATGCTCGACGAAGATTCGCTGATCGTCACGTATAATGATTGGCGCGGCGAGCAGCGCTCGCGTCATCAAAAGAAGGCGATGCGCGAGGGGCGCGATGTCGGCGACTGCGTCGATTGCAATGCCTGCGTCGCGGTGTGCCCGATGGGCATCGATATCCGCGACGGGCAGCAGCTGGAGTGCATCACCTGCGCGTTGTGCATCGACGCATGCGACAACATCATGGACAAGGTCGGCAAGCCGCGCGGCCTCATCGCCTATTCCACGCTGAAGGACTATAACCTCCATCACGCGACGGCGACCACATCGGGGCGCGAAGCGGCGCGCGACGAGCAGCGCCGCGTGTCGGTCTCCCATGTCGCGCGGCCGCGCACGCTCATCTATCTGGGGCTCTGGACGCTGGTGGGCGTCGCTATGCTGGTGACGCTGCTTCTGCGCGATCGTCTCGACGTCAACGTGCTGCACGAGCGCAATCCGCTCTTCGTCACGCTCGCCGACGGCTCAATCCGCAACACCTATGCGGTGAAGGTCCTCAACATGGAACTTGGGCCGCGCACCTTTTCCGTCGAGCTTCAGGACCTGCCGGGGGCGGTGATGTGGTATGCCGGTGCGGAGGACCAGCGCGGCACGGCATTCGAGGTGGCGGTTGAGCCCAACCGCGTGCGCGAGTTGCGGGTGTTCGTGACTGCGCCAGCCGGTTTCCAGGGTGTCGACGACTTTGCGTTTGTCGTCACCGATCAGAAGGCGGGCGAGACCGTTCGCGCCGCCGCGCAACTTCACGGACCGCAGCCATGAGACGCGTTGCCACGCTCTTTCGGATCGACGACGAGAACCCGCTGAACGGCTGGCATGTGCTGACAATGGTCGTGGCGTTTTTCGGCGTGATCATTGCCGTCAACGCCACCATGGCCGTGTTTGCGACCGGCACGTTCCCAGGCCTCGTCGTCAAGAACAGCTATGTGGCAAGCCAGAACTACAACGCGCTCCTCGCCGAAAGCCGCGCGCAAGCGGAGCGTGGCTGGACCGCCGACCTTGCGGCCGACGACGGCATCCTCTCGCTGCGTCTTGCCGATGCCGGCGGCGCGCCGATCAGCGGCGTTCAGGTTGAGGCGCGTGTCGGCCGGCCGGCAAGCGCGGCGGAGGATCGTATGGTCGTTCTCCATCCCGCCGCAGACATCTATACGGCGCGTGAGCCTTTGCCGTCGGGGCGGTGGATCGTTGAGCTGACCGTGCGCTCCAATGAGGCGCTGGTCTATCGCGCCACGCGCCCGCTTCATGTTCTTGCGAGTGAACAATGAGCTGTTGCGGCGGGCCGGAATCCGTCACCGTCGAGCCGGCGACAACCACGTCGGCGATGCCGGCGCGGGTGGATCCGGCGCTTCTCGCCGATGCGGATGATGGTCTCAAGGAGTTGAGCCTTATTGTTCCCGACATGCATTGCGCCGGCTGTCTGCGCAATGTGGAAGGCGCGCTTCTGGCGCTACCGGGCGTCCACCGCGCGCGAGCGAACCTGACCGCGCGCAAGGTGCTGGCGGGCTTCGATCCGGAGCGCGTCGAACCGGAGGCGATTGCCGCAGCGCTCAAGGGCGCGGGCTATGCGGCGCGGCCGGTCGACCCGGCCGTGGTCAACGCATCCGCGGCCGACGCCACGGGCGCCGAACTGCTGCGCGCGCTCGCCGTCGCAGGCTTTGCGGCGGGCAACATCATGCTTCTGTCGGTCTCCGTGTGGGCCGGGGCGGATGCTGAGACGCGCGACCTTTTCCATTGGATATCGGCGCTGATTGCGATTCCCGCGATCGCCTATGCGGGGCGGCCTTTCTACCGATCCGCCTTTACGGCGCTCAAGGCGCGCCGCCTCAACATGGACGTGCCGATCTCGCTTGCCGTGGTGCTGGCCGCCATCATGAGCCTCTATGAAACGGCTGTCAGCGCCGAGCATGCCTGGTTCGACGCCTCCGTCATGCTGCTCTTCTTCCTGCTGATCGGCCGTTATCTCGACCATCGCATGCGGGCGGTGGCGCGCTCGGCGGCCACGCGGCTCCTGTCGCTGTCCTCCGAGACGGCGCGCGTCGTCGCCGAGGATGGGTCGAAGCAGCTTGTGGCGACGGCGGACATTGGAATCGGCGCGGTCATTGAGGTCGCGGCCGGGGAGCGCGTGCCGCTCGACGGCACGGTGATGAGCGGCCTCAGCGACATCGACAAGTCGATGCTGACCGGCGAGCCGGTGCCGGAGGCGGTGGCGGAACGGGACGCCGTCTATGCCGGGACGCTCAACCTGACGGGACCGCTCACCATCCGCGTGAGCAAGGCAAGCGGCGATACGCTGCTTGCCGATATTGCACGGCTGATGGAGCAGGCCGAGGCGGGACGCGGGCGCTATGTCGGCCTCGCCGATCGGGCTGCGGCGATTTATGCGCCAGCCGTGCACCTGGCCGCGGCCTTGACCTTCGTCGGCTGGCTGATCGTTGGCGCGACAATCCACGACGCGCTGGTCATCGCTATCGCCGTGCTGATCGTCACCTGCCCCTGCGCGCTCGGCCTGGCGGTGCCGGCTGCACAGGTCGTTGCTGGCGGCGTGCTCCTCAGGCGCGGCATCTTGGTCAAGGATGGCGGGGCGTTGGAGCGTCTGGCCGACATCCACACCGTGATTTTCGACAAGACCGGGACGCTGACGACCGGCGAGCCCGTTCTGGCGGAGGAGCCGAAGGCCGACGAGCGGACATGGAGCCTGGCGGCTGCGCTCGCCGCAACGAGCCGGCATCCGCTGGCGCGTGCTCTCGCCGCTGCGGCCGCCGAGCGTGGCATCACCCCTCTACCGGTCGAGGAGATTGCCGAGCATCCGGGGCAGGGGATGTCGGGCCGGCATGAGACGCCGCTCAGGCTTGGGCGGCGGAGCTGGGCCGGCGGCGCGGAAGACGCGGTGAAGGGCGCGCATTCGGAAATTTGGTTCCGTGACGGCGACAAGCCGCCGGTGGCGTTCTGCTTCCTCGATCGGCTGCATCCTGAGGCCGGCAATACGATCAGGGCACTGCGTCAGATGCGTCTTGAGGTGGCGCTCCGATCCGGCGACCGCGCCGATGCAGTCGCCGCCGTGGCGGCGGCAGCCGGCATCGACGACTGGCAAGGCAATTGCGACCCCGCCGACAAGGCGCGGGAGCTTGCTGAGCGCGCGCGCGTCGGTGGCAAAGTCCTGATGGTGGGCGACGGCATCAACGACGCACCGGCGCTTGCGGCAGCGTCAGTCTCCATGGCGCCGGCGAGCGGCGCCGATATCAGCCAGAGCGCTGCTGATATGGTCTTCACGACGTCCGACCTTGGCGCCGTGCCGGCGGCATTGGATGTGGCGCGGCGCACTAAGCGGACCATCCTGCAGAACTTCGCGATCGCCATCAGTTACAATTGCATCGCCGTACCGCTTGCGATGGCCGGGCACGTCACGCCGCTGATTGCGGCGATCGCCATGTCCTCGTCTTCCATTCTCGTCACGGCCAATGCGCTTCGGCTGGGGCTGCGTGCAGCACCTCCCGCTGCCGTTGTCACGCGGCGCAGCCGTGCATTGCAGGGTGCGCCGGCATGAGCGTGCTGATCTATCTGATCCCGGCCGCCCTTCTGCTCGGCGCGATCGGGCTTGTCGCTTTCTTGTGGTCGCTGAAGAGCGGGCAGTTCGACGACATGGACGGCGCGGCGGCGCGAATTCTTCTCGACGACGAGCCGGCCAACGACAACACATCTCGGCCGCGCAGCGAAGACGCGGCCAAGCGCGAGGAAAAGAAGGACGGAGCCGGCCATGCATGAAATTTTGCGCATGGCGCATCTCATTGCGATCGCCATGGCCACCGGCATGGCCATGTCGCACTATGTCATGCTGCGCGCCAGCGCTGGTAATGACGGCGAAGGCGGTCGTGCCCTGGCATTGGCGCGCCGCACGCTCGGCGACTTCACGACGATGATCATCGTGTTTGTGTGGATCACCGGGCTGACGCTTCTGTGGAGTCAGTTCGGCCAGGCCGACCGTGAGGTCGCTGCCTGGTTCTACGCCAAGCTTCTTTTCGTCGGAATTCTGACGGCGGCCCACATTATGCAGCGTGTCACGGCGGCGCGCGTGCCGGCCGACCAGCGCGAAGGGCGGCAGAAGATCGAGGGCTGGGTGTCGATCGTGTGGCTCGCGGCCCTCATCGCCATTTGTCTGGCGGTCGTCTCGTTCTCAAGCTGACGATCTTCTCCGGCTCCAACCAGCCTTGCCGCGGCATCCGACGGCCCGAGAGCGGACGGCGACGCAGTCTTTTCGCCGGCCGCCGGGTTCAGCTAGTTTGGTGGCGAGACCTCAAGAGGTAGGGGAAGCGCATGAGCGGCCATATCGTTGCGATCGACCAGGGGACCACATCCACGCGCGCCATCGTTTTTGACGCCGAGCAGAAGATCGCCGGAGTGGCGCAGAAGGAATTTGATCAGCACTTCCCAAAATCCGGTTGGGTGGAGCACGAACCGGAGGATCTGTGGCGCACGACGGTGGAAACCGTGCGCGAGGCGGTCGCGGGCGCCGGCCTGGGCGCGTCCGATATCGCGGCGATCGGCATCACCAATCAGCGCGAGACGACGCTTGTGTGGAACCGCAAGACGGGCGAGCCGGTCTATCGCGCCATTGTCTGGCAGGACCGCCGGACGGCGGATTTCTGCGCTGGCCTCAAGGAGGACGGGCACGAGGCCGCGCTGACAGCCGCAACGGGCCTCCTCATCGATCCCTATTTCTCCGCCACTAAAGTCGCCTGGATTCTCGACAATGTTGAGGGCGCCCGCGCCGCCGCGGAGGCCGGCGAGCTTGTCTTCGGAACGGTCGACACATGGCTGATCTGGAAGCTGACGGGCGGAGCACGCCACGTTACCGATGCGACCAACGCCGGGCGCACGCTGCTCTACAACATCCATGAGAACGCCTGGGACAAGGGCATTCTCGACCTCCTGCGCATCCCTGAAGCGATGCTGCCGGAGGTACTCGATTGCGATGCGGAATTCGGCACGGCGGAGCGCGATCTCTTCGGCGCAGAACTCCCCATCCTCGGCGTGGCAGGCGACCAGCAGGCGGCGACGCTCGGCCAAGCCTGTTTTTCGGCAGGCATGCTGAAATCCACCTACGGCACCGGCTGCTTCGCGCTGCTCAACACGGGGCCGAAGCCGGTCCCCTCCAAGAACCGGCTCCTGACGACGATCGCCTACCGATTGGGCGGTGAGACGACCTACGCGCTGGAGGGCGCCATCTTCGTCGCCGGAGCGGCTGTGCAATGGCTGCGCGACGGTCTGGGCGTTCTGGACGACGCGGCGCAGTCGGGGCCGATGGCGGCGGGGGCGGATGATGAGCAGGCGGTCTATCTCGTGCCGGCCTTCGTCGGGCTCGGCACGCCGCATTGGGACGCGCATGCGCGCGGCGCGATCTTCGGCCTGACGCGCGCCACCGGGCCGAAGGAGCTCGCTCGCGCCACGCTGGAATCAGTCTGCTACCAGACCGCCGATCTCCTCGGCGCCATGCATGACGATTGGCCGGGCGCGGGCGACGTGGTTCTGAGGGTCGATGGCGGCATGGTGGCGAGCGACTGGACCATGCAGTGCCTCGCCGACATCTTGAATGCACCGGTGGACCGGCCGGAGATACTGGAGACGACGGCGCTGGGTGCCGCTTGGCTCGCCGGGCAGAAGGCAGGCGTGTGGCCCGGACGCGATGAATTCGCCAAGACCTGGAAGCTCGATCGCCGCTTTGAGCCGAAGATGGATTCGGCAATGCGCGAGACGAAGCTCGCCGGCTGGCGCGACGCGGTGCAAAGGACGTTGACGACGCGGTGAGGCGGTCCGAACGCACCGACTTGTGACCGCCGCGTCGTCTTGAACGGCGTAAGCTCCGCCGCATCGGATGTTCAATAGGTGCGGAATGGTGAAATCCTTGAAGGCCAGTGCCCTTGGCACGCTGGCAGGCGTGCTCGTGGTCGCATCGGCGTCGCTTGCCCAGGCGCGCCCGGACGCGCGCACGCTGACCTGTGCGCAGGTGCAGGCGCTGCTGGAGCGTGAAGGCGCTGCAACGATCTCAACGGGCGCCAATACCTTCGAGCGCTATGTGTCCAGCACGGCGTCCTGTCCCGGAACCACGGTGGCGCGGCGCGCGACCGTCGCCACCAGCGATACGCCGCAATGCGAGGTGCGTGCCTGCGAGCGCCGGGTCCGGAGGCGCAGCAACGATTGAGGGGGTGAGCACCCCCCGATTTCCACAGCCTTTTCGACGCCGCAACGGCCGTCAGACGAATCGCGTAGCCTCGGTCAGACTGCCGGTCAGGAACCTGCCCCATGCGCTTTCACGCCGATCTCCACATTCACTCAAAGTATTCGCGCGCAACGAGCCGCGATCTCGATTTGGAGCATCTGGCGTGGTGGGCGGCGCGCAAGGGCGTGGCCGTCCTCGCCACCGGCGATTGCGTGCATCCTCAATGGCTGGCGGAGCTGAAAGAGAAGCTGGTTCCAGCCGAGCCCGGCCTCTTTCGCCTGAAGCCCGAGATTGAAGCCGACGTGCTCGCCAAGCTGCCACCGTCATGCCGCACCGGGGCCGGCGTGCCGGCGCGCTTCATGCTCTCCACGGAGATCTCCACGATCTACAAGAAGGGCGAGAAGACGCGGAAGGTCCACCACCTGATCTACGCGCCGGACTTTGATTCGGTCGATCGCCTGGCGGCGCGGCTTGGATCAATCGGCAACATCGCCTCAGATGGGCGTCCCATTCTCGGGCTCGATTCACGCGACCTTCTGGAGATCGCGCTGGAGAGCGGCCCGCATTCCTATCTGGTGCCGGCGCATATCTGGACGCCATGGTTTGCCGCACTCGGCTCGCAATCGGGCTTCGATTCCATCGAGGAATGCTACGGCGATCTGGCCGACAAGATTTTCGCCGTGGAGACCGGGCTCTCCTCCGACCCGGCGATGAACTGGCGCATCTCCGGGCTGGACCGCTATCGCCTCACCTCCAATTCCGATGCGCATTCGCCGGGCAAGCTGGCGCGCGAGGCGACGTTCTTCGATTGCGAGCCGGACTACTTTGCCATCCGCCATGCGCTGGAAACCGGCGAGGGCTATGGCGGCACAGTGGAGTTCTTTCCCGAAGAAGGGAAGTATCACGCCGACGGCCACCGCAAATGCGGCGTGCGGCTTTCGCCGAAGGAGACGCTGGCGCTGGAGGGGCGTTGTCCGACCTGCGGCGGGCGGCTGACGGTCGGGGTGCTGCATCGTATCGAGACGCTCGCCGATCGGAGTGAAGCTGAGGCGGTCGCACCGCCCACGGCCGGTGCGGTGAAGAGCCTCGTGCCGCTGCCGGAGATTCTGAGCGAGATCCTGCAGGTCGGCGCTGGCTCAAAGCGCGTCGCACACAGTTTCGATCAGGCGCTCGCCAAGCTCGGGCCGGAGCTCACGATCCTGGAGGACCTGCCGGCGGAGGACGTGTCGCGGGCGGCGTCGCCGCTTCTCGGCGAGGCGGTCTCCCGGCTCCGCGCCGGCAACGTCACACGCGATGCAGGCTATGACGGCGAATATGGCGTGATCCGCCTGTTTGAAAATGACGAGCTCGCCAAGCTCCGCGAAGGCGATCTTCTCTTCGACGCGCCGGTAGTGCGGCGAAGAAAAAAGGCGGATGCCGGCGAACCGGAAGCGAAACCTGTCGTCGCTTGTAGGGAGAAGTCCGCCCCCCGGACCGGTCGCGCAGGCGGGTTGGAAGACGATGCTCTCGGCGCCGAAGACCGTAGAGACGACCCGTCCCCCAATCCCTCCACGCAAGGGAGAGGGGAGGCCGCCATCCTCGCCGCGCTTGACGCCGATCAGCGCGCGGCGGCGGCGCATATCGAGGGCCCGCTTCTGGTCGTCGCCGGGCCCGGTTCCGGCAAGACCCGGATGCTGACACATCGCATCGCGCATCTCGTCACCGATCACGGCGCGGCGCCGGAGCACTGCCTCGCCATCACCTTCACGCGGCGGGCGGCCGAGGAGATGCGGGAGCGGCTGGCGCGGCTCCTGCCGGGCGCCGCTAACGTGCCGGTCCACACGTTCCATTCGCTGGGGCTGTCGATCCTTTCCGCCAACCCGCAAGCGGCCGGGCTTGAGCCCGGTTTCCGCATTGCCGGCGAGGCGGAGCGCGTGGCGGCGTTCTCCGCCGCGATGAATATCTCCGAGCGCAAGGCCAAGACGCTGCTTCGCCGCATCTCGAAGCTGAAGCGGGCGGGGCCGGAGTCGATCGATGAGACGCTGGCACAGGCGCTTGCCGCCTATGCAACGCTGCTTGCAGCCAACAATTGGATCGATTTCGATGATCTCGTCGGACTTGCCGTTGATGCGCTGACGCGGAACGCCGCCCTGGCGCAAGGCCTGCGCGAGCGCTTCCGTTTCATCTCAGTCGACGAATTCCAAGACGCGGACGACGCGCAATATCGGCTGGTCCGTTTGCTTGCGCCCGACGCGGCAGACCTTTGCGTGATCGGCGATCCCGACCAGGCGATCTATGGGTTTCGCGGAGCGGATTCGTCACACTTCGCGCGTTTCGCGAAGGACTATCCAAGCGCCGTCACTCTGCCCCTGAAGCGCAATTACCGCTCCAGCGGCACGATCGTTTCAGCGGCCTCGCAGATCATCGCGCAGACGCGCGGCGATCCGCTGATTGCGGAGATCGTGCGCGAGATGCACGACAAGATCGCCATCCACGCCGCACCGACCGAGGCCGCGGAGGCGGAGTTCGTGGTTGCCGAAATCGAACGGCTGATCGGCGGCCATTCCTTTTTCTCAATCGATTCAGGCCGAAGCGGCGGTTCCGGCGAGCAGGCGCTGAGCTTCGCCGATATCGCTGTGCTCTACAGGACAGAGGCGCAATCGGGAGCGTTCGCCGAAGCGCTCAGCCGCGCCGGCATGCCCTTCAAGACCAGCGCGCACGCGCCACTGACGGAGAGCCCCGCAGTGGCGGCGCTGCTCGCCGGGCTTGCCGAGGGGCCGCCGGATATGCCGCTAACCGAAGCGTTGGCTGAAGCTGCGCGGTATACTTCGGACAAGGACACGCCGCCGGCCGCAGCGCCCTCCGATGCGCTCAATCGGTTGACGCATTTGGCGAAGCGTTGCGGCGGCGATCGCGCGCGCTTCCACGAAGCCGTGGCGCTTTCCAGCGAGCAGGATTTCTTCGATCCGCGCGCGGACCGGATCGCGCTCCTCACCATGCACGCGGCGAAGGGGCTGGAGTTTCCCGTCGTGTTCGTCGCCGGACTGGAGGACGGGCTGACGCCGCTCCGCTTCGGCGCGCGTGACCCGGCCAAAGAGGCGGAGGAGCGCCGGCTCTTCTATGTCGCCATGACGCGCGCCAAGGATTTTCTGGTGCTGACCCGCGCCAAGGAACGCTTCTGGCGCGGCCGGAAGCGTGCGCGCGATGCTTCGCCCTTCCTCGCCGACATCGAGGCCGCGCTCGTCTCTCACCACGAGAGGGACCTGCCGCGGCCGCGGCCGCAGACGGCGCAGCTGACGCTGCTTTGAACAGGCCGACCTGTCGGAGTTGAGCTGTCCTCGGCTAGACTGAGGACCACGGAAATTGCCGGGCGGCGCGGCCGCCGGCGGGAGTCTCATCCATGCAGAAACTTCAGGCGCAGGGCGTCCACCACATCACGCTCGTGGGTGCGGATCGGCAGACATCGATCGATTTCTGGGAAGGCGTGCTCGGCATGCCTTTCGTCTTCGAACAGCCCAACCTCGATGCGCCGAGCGAAAGTCACCTCTATTTCGATCCGGGCGACGGCCGGCTGATCACAATCTTCACCGACGAAACACGCACGCCTGACCCGACGGCGACCGCGCGCGAACCCGGCGCGGTGCACCATGTTGCGATCAACGTCTCGCGGGCGACCTTCATGCAGGCGGCCGAACGGCTCGACGAACGGCGCATCGCGCATACCGGCGCGAAGGATCGCGGCTTTATGGACTCCATCTATTTCCGCGATCCGCTCGGGCTTTTGATCGAGCTTGCCTGCTATCGCTTCGAGCCCCCGGCCGGCGCAACACATTCCGAGGTGCTGATGGAGGCGCATCGCCTCCGCACCGCGCGCGGCGATCCGGCCATTGCCGCGGTGCATGTGGCGGATGCTATCGAGGCGTTGTCGCATGACCGGCGGCCGAGTCTTTCAGAGAGCCGCCCGGCCAAGGACCCCTACAAGGGACGTGTGTCGGGCTCAGCGCAGCTCAAGGACGAGGACGTGCCGGCGGCTGGCTAACGTGCTCGCACGGCCTCGGCGGTCGGATGCTCAGACGTTGCGGGAGGCGGACGCAACGACCGGGTCGGCTCTTTCATCTCGTTCCTCATGGGCCAACCGCAATTCCGGCACCCGCGCCTCCGCGCCGGCCATCGTCAGCAGCACCGGGGTGTGCGGAAGGAAGTCGAGCGGCTCCGATTCGAACGAGACGTCGTCCAGCTCGCGCCACAGTTCGATCATCTGCATCTCATCCTCGCGCCCGCCATCGTCGACAAAGACGATGGCGCGGGAGGAAAGGTGCGGCGCCAGGACGGGCAGCGCCGGATAGCGGCTGAGCAATTGCATCTTGCCCGGCGGGCCATCGACGAAGAGCAGGTCGATCTTGTCCTTCAGGTCGCGAAGAAGCGGGTCGAGCCCGTACCAATTGAAGGCGCGATCACCGACTTGGCGCTCCGTCAGCGGCGCTGCCACCGGCTCGACCCATCGCGACAGATCGGCCTGCTCCAGAAGCTGCGCGGTGCGCTTGGCGTGCGCTTCGTCGTGCTCCACGGAAATCAGGTGGCCGGTCCCGTTGGCGCGGAGCGCGGCCGCGAAGAGCACGGTCGATGTGCCGCCGCCGAGCTCCATGACGACCTTTGGGCGGTGGCGGCGGATCAGCTGGAACAGGAACACAGCCTCCTCACCGGTGATCTCAAAGCCCGTATGCGGGAAGGGCGGCAGTACGCCATCGATGTCGAGCTGCGGCAGAATGGAGATCATGTTGAGGAGCGACGAGAAGCCGGCCCGGAGTTTCTTCTGCGCCCGGTCGTCGCGTGTGCGGACAAGCGACTTTAGTCCGGCGATGTCGGATTCAATCTTCGCCAGGCGCGCGGCGATCGCCTCCATGCGCGCGTTGGAGTCCGACACCAGGTCTGTCAGGCCAAGTGTGAGAAGAGAGCGCAGCCGCGCAGGCATAAGACCCAAAGCGATGTCCTGAAGCTATTGCGAGGCGAATCGATCGGCGGCCAGGTCAGCTCGCGGCACGGCAGAGCCGACGGTGATGTCGGTCCTCAAACGGTGCACAGCGCGCAATGCGCGGCGCCGGCCGCTCTGGTCTACGGGGCTCTCGAAGGTCATTCCGCCGCGGGCTTTCGTGTCCTTCGTTTGTCAGCGGCAGAGAAAACCAGTTTGGCGACCAGGATGCAATGCACGCAAAGCGAGAAGGAGGCCGGACCGCGGCCTCCTTCACAGGTCTTCACGGCGGAAGATGCGGCCGTTACATCCGCTTGAGCGCAGCCAGAAAGCCCGGATCGGGGTAGGAATCGGCGGGCATTCCAAGCTGCATCTGCACGGCTTTAACGGCTGCGCGCGTCCTGGCGCCGATGATGCCGTCGGCGCCGCCGACATCGTGGCCGAGCTGCTCAAGGCGCTTCTGAACCTCGATGATTTGATTGCGCGTTGGGGCTTGGGCGCTGCCGGCCCTGACGCGCGGCGCACCCGCCAGCCGCGTTGCGAAGTAAGCGGCGGTGGTGGCGTAGACGAGCGATTCGTTCCAGCGCGTGTAGACGTCGAAGTTGCGGTAGGCGAGGAAGGCCGGGCCGAGCCGGCCCATCGGCAGAAGCAGCGCCGCCTGCATGCCATCAGCGGGTAGCGCGCTTCCGTCGGCGCGCGCCACACCCCAGGCGGCCCATTGCGAGCGTGGATGCTTGATCGCCAGATCGGCCTCCGGCCACGGCATGTCGTTCGGTGCCCGCACTTCCTCCAGCCACGGCTCGCCGCCGCGCCAGCCGTGCTTCTTTAAAAGAGCCGCGGAGGACGCCAACACGTCGGGGACGGAGCGCACCAGATTGCGCTTGCCGTCGCCGTCGAAGTCCACGGCGGTGGTGAGATATTCCGTCGGTATGAACTGCATCTGGCCGACCTCGCCGGCCCAGGCGCCCTTCATGTCGGCGACGGCGAGGTCACCGCTGTCGAGGAGCTTCAAAGCGGCAAGCAGCTCGGCGCGGAATCGGTCGGGCCGACGGCAGTCGCGCGCCAGCGTCGCCAGCGATTGCAGCGTGGAGAAGCCGCCGAGATTGGCGCCGAAATCCGTCTCAAGCCCCCAAAAGGCAGCGATGACGGGCCCCGGCACACCATACTGGCTCTCAACGCGCGAGAAGGTGCCGGCGTGCTTCTTCAAAAGCGAGCCGCCCTGCTGCATGCGGTATTGGGCGACCATGCGGCCGGCGAACTCCAAGAAACTCTGCGAAAAGACGCCCTGCCGGCGGTCCGCGTTGATGACCTTCTGGTCGAAGCGCACGCCGTCGAGCGCCGCCAGAGCGCGCGCGGAGACGCCCGCCGCCTGAGCCTCGCCCTTGAATTGCTGAAGCCATGACCCGAAGCCCTCAGAGCCGCCGCATTGGGCGGCGGCGGGCTCCGCGGCGACGAGCATCAACGGGAGCGCAAGAGCGCAAGCGTATCGACAGGCAGTTCTGGACATGGTGCTCCTTCCGCAAGCGGCTTCCTTGTTCGCGCCCGGCGAAATCGCCGATCAAGGTGGCGCGGTCAAGGCGGGCGCTGCTCGCGCCGCCCGGAGCATCTTTGTGGAATTGGGCGTTCCGGCTTTGTTTCCATCGCCGGATGGGCCATTATCAAGCCACAAGCCGGGAGGGCGCAGTCGTTCATGAGCATTCGCATCGTCACGCAAGCGAGCCTTCACGGCCTAGAGCCACCTGAACTCCCCAGCGACGGCCGCCAATCGGAGCGCGCCTTGGCGATCCGGCGCGGCGTCTGTCGCCGCCTGCGCGCTGAAGGTCTGGCGCTCATTCCGGAAGTGACGCTCCGCTCCGGTCGTCGCGCCGATCTGGTGGCGCTCGGCTCCGACGGCTCTATCACCATCGTGGAGATCAAGTCATCGGTGGAGGATTTCCGCGCCGATGCGAAATGGCAGGACTATCTGGTGCATTGCGACCATTTCTATTTCGCGACCGGGCCGCATGTGCCTGTGGAGATCTTTCCGCCCGACGCCGGGTTGATCGTCGCCGATCCCTACGGGGCGGAGATTCTGCGCGATGTCGAAGGCGCGCGGCTAACGGCGGCCCGACGCAAGGAGATGCTCATCCGCATCGCCCGGGTCGGGGCATATCGGCTGCATGACCTTGAAGACCCCGACTGCCAGCGGGGGTTGGGTTAGCGCGGGGCGCGTTTGGCGAGGATGCGCTGCAGCGTGCGGCGGTGCATGTTGAGCCGGCGCGCTGTCTCCGAGACGTTGCGGTCGCACAATTCGTAGACGCGCTGAATGTGCTCCCAGCGCACGCGATCGGCCGACATCGGGTTCTCCGGCGGCTCGGCGCGCTGATCTTTCTGCTGCATGAGAGCAGCAAAAATCTCATCAGCATCGGCGGGCTTGGAGAGGTAGTCGATGGCGCCGAGCTTCACCGCGGTGACGGCAGTGGCGATGTTGCCGTAGCCGGTGAGGATGATGGCGCGTGCATCGGCGCGGCGCGCGCGCAGCAGCTCGATGACGTCGAGGCCGTTGCCGTCCTCAAGCCGCATGTCGACCACGGCATAAGTCGGATTGGTCGCCTCGACCTTGGCGCGTGCTTCGGCGACCGATTCGGCGGTTTCGGTGAGGAAACCTCGCTTCTCCATGGCGCGCGCCAGGCGCTGACAGAACGGCCGGTCGTCGTCGACGATGAGGAGCGTCTCGCCTTCGGCGGATTGGGCCAGCGGCGACGGCTCGGTGATGGTTTGATCGGATTGAAGCATGTCACGCTTCTCGCAGTCTAAATCGGGTCTAAAGTAGGCATTATCCACCGGCAATCAAGCTCTTGCCGGGCTCACTTTCCGGTTTGGCTAACGATGGTTCGGCTTCAGCCGGTGCGGCTTGAATACGCTCCGTCTCAAAGCGCCTGCGCGGCCATTCCACGGTCACCATCGCGCCCTTTTCCGGCGCTTTGCGGTTTCCGAGCCGCAGCACCGCACCGGAGCGCTCCAGCAGCGTCTTGGCAATGAAGATGCCGAGGCCGAGACCGAGGCCGCCCGGCTCCTCGGCACCCGGTTTTCCGGGCCGACGGGTGGTGACATAGGGCTCGCCAAGGCGGTCGAGGACGTCGGGGCCGTAGCCGGGCCCGTCATCGGCGATGGCGATCGTGACGGTCGTCGCCGTCCATTCGGCTTTGACGTTCACCTCCGACCGAGCGAAATCGACAGCATTGTCCAAG
Organism: Afifellaceae bacterium; assembly: GCA_028284625.1. GTDB lineage: Bacteria > Pseudomonadota > Alphaproteobacteria > Rhizobiales > Afifellaceae > DASWJZ01. The sequence goes on from JANQRH010000001.1 coordinate 69,912, forward strand.
AGATTGCCCAGCCCGTAGGTGAGGCCGGGATTGCGCGCTGCAACCGGCTCCGGTCTCTCGCCGGCGAACGCCACTTGTATGGCGACGCCGAAATCGCGGTGCGGCGCCACAACCTCCTCCAGCACATGAGAAAGCGGCATCGCGCCAAGATGTTCCTCAGGGGAGGCGGACAGCGAAGCGATTTTGGAGAGGATGTCGCGGCAGCGTTCCGACTGGGCGCGGATCAGGCGGATATCCTCAGCGTGCGGGTCGTCTTGTGGCAGTTCCTTCGCCAGTTCATTGACGGCGAGCGAGATCGTCGCCAGCGGCGTGCCGAGTTCGTGCGCGGCCGCAGCGGCCAGTCCGTCGAGCGCCGACAGGTGTTGTTCACGCTGCAGCACCAGTTCCGTTGCGGATAATGCTTCGGCGAGCTGGCGGGCTTCCTCCGCCACGCGGAACGCGTAGAAGCTCATGAAAGAAAGCGCGCTCGCCAGCGCGACCCACACGCCGCCGACATAGTGCAGCGGCGCATCGAAGTCCTCGTTGGGAAACCACGGCAGCGGGCGGTGGATGAAGACCAGCACCGTGGCGACGCCAAGCGTCAGCGCGCCGAGCAGAAACGTCTTGTCGGGCTGCAGGATGGTGGCGGAAACCATGACGGGGCCGAGCAGGAGGATGGCGAAGGGGTTCTCCAGCCCGCCCGTCAGATAAAGCAGCCCCGCAAGCTGCAGGATGTCGTAGGCGAGCAGCAGCGTCGCCCAGTTCGGATCGAGACGGTGAGACGCCGGGAAGGCGATCCGAAGCCCGAGGTTCAGCCAGGCGGAAATCGCAATCAGCGCAAAGCAGGCGCCGAACGGCAGGGGAAAGCCGAACCATAGCCCGACGACGAGGATCGCCGCCGATTGTCCGCCAATGGCAAGCCAGCGCAGCCGGATCAGCGTCGACAGCCGGAGCCGGCGCCCCGACCAGCCACCCGGTGTCTCGGGCGTGCTGCCGTTTGTGGTGTCCATGAGGCCCTCATAACCTTAACGGGCGGCCAAGTCAGCGGCGGCACGGTTTGCGGGGGCTGCGGCCATTGCTATAGGAGCGCGGATCAGACAGCGGCGATGTCAACAAGGGAACGATGATTTGGACGTCTTGAGGGTGCTTGTGACGGGTGCCGGCGGGCGCATGGGGCGGGCGCTGACACGCGCCGTTCTGGCGGAGGAGAAGCTTCGCCTGGTCGCCGCGCTCGACCGGCCTGACGCGGAGGTGCAGGGCGAGGATGCGGGGATTCTAACCGGGGCGGGGATGTGCGGCGTCACCGTCGGGGCCGATGCCGTAGCGGGCTTCGTCGACGCCGATGTCGTGCTCGACTTCACCACGCCGGAGGCGACAGTGGCCTATTCTGAGCTTGCCGCGCAGGCGCGCGCCGTCCACGTGATCGGCACCACCGGCCTGCAAGGCGAGCACGAAGAGCGGCTACAGGCGGCGGCGCGTCATTGCCGTATCGTCAAATCCGGCAATATGAGCCTCGGCGTCAATCTTCTGGCGTCGCTGGTACGCCGTGCGGCGGCCGCTCTTGGGCCCGGCTACGACATTGAAGTCGTGGAGATGCATCATCGTCACAAGGTCGATGCACCGTCCGGCACGGCGCTGCTGCTTGGGCAGGCGGCGGCGGAAGGCCGGGCGATCGAACTTGCGGAGAACGCCATCCGCTCCCGCGACGGCCATACCGGTCCGCGGCCGGAAGGCGCCATAGGCTTCGCCACGCTCCGCGGCGGCTCGGTGGTGGGCGAGCACGCCGTCATCTTGGCCGGCGATGGGGAGCGCGTCGAGCTTGTCCATCGCGCGGAGAGCCGTGACAACTTCGCCCGCGGCGCGGTGCGCGCGGCACTTTGGGCGTTCGACAAGAAGCCCGGACTCTACACCATGGCCGACGTGCTCGGCCTGCATTGAACGCGTCAAAGGACAATCACATGGACCGTCTTCTCGTGCTCGTGCGCCACGGCCAGAGCGAATGGAACCTGAAGAACCTCTTCACCGGCTGGCATGATGTCGATCTCTCCGAGCGCGGCGTGGAGGAGGCCAGCTCCGCCGGGCGCAAGCTGAAGGCAGCCGGCCACGCCTTCGATGTCGCCTATACGAGCGCGCTGATCCGCGCGCAGCGCACACTGAAACTGATGCTAGGGGAGCTCGGCCAGACCGGGCTTGAGGAGCACCGCGACCAGGCGCTCAATGAGCGGCATTACGGCGATCTTGTGGGGCTGAACAAGGACGATGCGCGCGAAAAATGGGGTGACGAGCAGGTGCATTTGTGGCGCCGCTCCTATGCCACCCAGCCGCCGGGCGGCGAGAGTCTTCGCGACACGGGCGCGCGCGTCTGGCCCTATTACGTCACGCACATTCTCCCCGAAGTCATGCGCGGCCGGCGCGTGCTCGTCTCCGCGCACGGCAACTCGCTGCGCTCGCTCGCCATGGTGCTCGACAAGCTTTCGCCCGACGAGGTGACCAAGCTTGAGATCGCCACGGGCGTGCCGCTCGTCTATCGCCTCAACGACGACACCACGGTGGCGGAGAAGGTGATCCTGGACGGGTAGGGGACGCCCCGGCGGCTCTAGCCGGCCCGCAAAGCGCGGTAGCGGGCAAGGAGCCCCTGCGTGGAGGCGTCAAGCGCTTCGGCGCCGGCGTCTTCGGCCACCATGGGCAGGAGGCGCGTTGCGAGCGCCTTGCCGAGCTCCACGCCCCATTGGTCGAAGGAATTGATGTCCCAGATCGCGCCTTGCACGAAGACCTTGTGCTCATAAAGCGCGATCAGCATGCCGAGCGTCTTGGGGTCGAGCTTGCGGTAGAGAAGCGTGTTGGTCGGGCGATTGCCCGGGAACACCTTGTGGAGCGCCAATTTCTCAATCGCCGCGGCGGATAGCCCGGCCTCCTCCAGCTCCGCGCGCGCCTCCGCCTCCGTCTTGCCGAAAGCGAGCGCCTCCGTCTGCGCGAGGCAGTTGGCGACAAGCTTGGCGTGATGGTCGCCCATCTCTTCATGGGGCTCGGCGGCTACGAGGAAGTCGGCCGGTACGATCTCTGTCCCCTGGTGAAGCAACTGGAAGAAGGCGTGTTGTCCATTGGTGCCCGGCTCGCCCCAGACGATCGGGCCGGTGCGGTACTCCACCAGCGTCGTTTGCCGCGTCACGCGCTTGCCGTTCGATTCCATGTCGAGCTGCTGGAGATGTGCGGCGAAGCGCGACAGGCGCTGGTCATATGGGAGCACGGCGTGCGTGCGGAGGTCCCAGACATTGCGATACCAGATGCCGAGGAGCGCCAGGATGACGGGCATGTTCTCCGTCAGCCGGGCATTGCGGAAATGCTCGTCCATGGCGTGTGCGCCGGCGAGGAACTGGCGGAAATTTTCGGCGCCGATGGAAATCGCCAGCGGCAGGCCGATGGCGGACCACACCGAGTAGCGGCCGCCGACCCAGTCCCAGAAGCCGAAAACGCGGTCGGGCCGGATGCCGAATTCGGCGACCTTCTCCAGATTGGTCGAGATGGCGGCGAAATGCTCACCGACCGCCTCATCACCGAGCCGATAGGACAGCCATTCGCGGGCCGATGCGGCATTGGTCATCGTCTCCGACGTGGTGAAGGTCTTGGAGGCGATGAGGAAGAGCGTGCGCTCAGCGTCGAGGTCGGCCAACGTGTCGGCCAGATGCGCGCCATCGACATTGGAGACGAAGTGCAGCTTCGGGCCGAGTTCGCGATAGGGCGATAAGGCTTCTGTCGCCATGGCGGGCCCGAGATCGGAGCCGCCGATGCCGATATTGACCACGTCGGAGAAGCGATCGGCGGCGACGCCACGGATCTCGCCGGAGCGGACGGTCTCGGCGAAGGCCAGGAAGCGCTCCAGCGTCTCGTGCACCTCGCCAACCGAGAGGTTCTCGCCTTCGATGGCCTGAAAGCCCGGCGGCGCGCGCAGAGCCGTGTGCAGGACAGCGCGGTCCTCCGTCTGGTTGATCGGCTTGCCGGCGAACATGGCATCGCGCAGCCCCACCACATCGGCGCGTTCCGCCAGGGCGAAAAGCAGCGGCATGGTCTCCGGCTGGATGCGGTTCTTGGAGTAATCCAGCGTCAGGTCGCCAAGCGTCAGCGAGAAGCGCTCGAAGCGATGTGGGTCAGTGGCGAACAGGTCGCGCAGATGCGGATTGCCGATCTCGGCGCGATGGGCGCGCAGATCCTCCAGCGCGGCAAAGGCGGCCGCCTTCATGGATCCCTCCTGAGCGCTGCGGCTTCGCGCGCCAGCGCCTCGATGCGGCCCCAGTCGCCGGCCGCGATCGCGTCGTCGGGCGTGACCCACGTGCCGCCGACGCAAACGACATTGGGCTGCGCCAGATAGGCCTCGGCGTTGGCGGGGCCAATGCCGCCGGTCGGGCAGAAGCGGATGCCGGCGAGCGGAGCGGCGAGCCGATCCAGATAAGGGATGCCGCCCGCCGGCTCGGCCGGGAAGAACTTTTGGATCGTGTAGCCTTCGTCGCGGAGCGCCATCGCTTCAGAGGGCGTGATGGCGCCCGGTATCAGCGGAACGTCGCTCTCACGCGCCGCCGCCAGGAGATTAGAGCTGGAGCCCGGAGAGACCATGAAGCGCGCGCCGGCCTTCTGGGCAGCCTGATATTGGTCCGGCGTCAGCACGGTGCCGGCGCCGACAATGGCGTCACTCACCTCCGCCGCAATCGCGGCGATGCAATCGATGGCCGCGTCGGTGCGGAGCGTGATCTCAACGACCGGCAAACCGCCGGCGACCAGCGCACGCGCGAGCGGCGCGGCGATGGCGACGTCGGAGAGCGTCACAACCGGAATCATCGGCACGCGGCGGACGATCGGCTCCAGCGCGTCGCTGCGGCTCATGCGGTGACTCCGGTGACCATGCGGCCAACTCCCTGGGCGCGAACAATCGTTTGCGGGGGCGGCGTTTCCCCCCGGCTCTATTTCCGATTATCGCAATTGGCCGCGGGATGCAGCCCCACGGCAGCCCCAAGGCGGTTCGTTCGATGTCCGCAGGCGTTGCGCGGAAGCGACGTTGCGCTCGCCTAATGCTCGGCTTTGAGCGGCTCGCCCATGGGCTGCCCCATATCGGCGAGCATCTCGGCGAACCATGGCTGGGAGGTGTCGAACGGCTTGCCGCCTTTGACGCGCGGCAGCTCGATCGCCCGCAACTCGTCGCCGCGTTCCATGTCGTGACCGATCAAGCCAGCCTCGCCTGCTAGCCCGCAATCGACGGCGACATGCGCCATCTCGCGGATGAGCTTGCGGTCTGCCGCGTTGGCCTTTGAGGAGCGGGCGAAATAGCCGGACTTCTGGACCAGCACGCGTTCCGCGCCGAGCAGCTTGGCGAGGCGCTTGGAGAACCAGTCGCCGACATTGACCTTGTCCAGCGCCACATGGCCGAAGGCGTCGCGCGATACCTCCTCGCCGCGCGCCAGCATCTCCTCAACGATGCCGGCGGCGTTGGCGCCCTCGCTGACGAACACGCTGACGCAGTCGCGCTCATCCATGAGCTGGCGCAGGCGCGTACCCTCCGCCTCGATGTCGACGCTGAGCTCCGGCACGTAGACCGCGTCTACCTCCTTGCGGACGCGCTTCAGGTTGAACTCAGGCAGAAACGCCAGCCCCTCCAGCCGCTCGCGATAGGCGCGTGCGGTGGCGGCGGTCAGCCAGCCGCAATTGCGTCCCATCACTTCGTGGACCAACAATGTCCGCGGGCTGGCGGTTCCCTCGTTGGCGACGTTCTCAAAGAAGATCGCGCCCTGTTCGGCCGCCGTCATGGCGCCCAAAGATTGGCGGATCGGCACGATGTCGTTGTCGACCGTCTTGGGCATGCCGACCACGGTGAGGGCGTAGCCGTGGTCGCCCAAAAACTTGGCGAGGTCGGCGGCCGTTGTGGAGGTGTCGTCGCCGCCGATCGTGTGCAGGATGGTGACGCCGTCGCGCTCCAATTGCTCGGCCGCGACCTCAAGCGGGTTCTGGCCCTCCTTCACGAGGCCGCGTTTGACGGCGTCCTTGACGTTGGTGAGCTTGACGCGGCTGTTGCCGATCGGGGAGCCGCCATGGGCGTGCAGCACATCGGCGCGCTCGCGGACCTCAGGCGTCACTGCGACGGAGTCGCCCTTCAGCAGCCCGGCATAGCCGCTGCGGTAGCCGATCATCTCGGCTTCGGGCGCGAGCGCGCTGTAGCGGGTGATCAGCTCACCGATGGCGGAGGAAAGGCACGGCGCAAGCCCGCCGGCGGTCAGCATGGCAACTTTGTGCTTGGGCATGGGCGCTCCAGGTCAGATCACCGCGATTGAAGGTCCAGGTTCCCATAATGGCGCGGCGGTCTGAGATCAAACGCGAGGTGCCGGCGGAGCGCATGCAGTGCGCTACGCGAATCGGAAAGCCCGCGGCGAGGCGCGGGCCGGAACGGATATCAGCGGTGGGAACGCGGCGGCCGGTCGCCCGGCGGGCTGTTGTCTAGCGCCCGCCAGCTCCGGCCGGCTTGCGGCGCTTGGGACCAGGCAAGAGGCCCTCGCGCTGCGCCTGCTTGCGCGCGGCCTTGCGGGACCGGCGGATGCCTTCGGCCTTCTCGCGGGCGCGCTTTTCGGAGGGTTTCTCGTAGGCCTTGCGCCGCTTCATTTCACGGAAGATGCCCTCGCGCTGCATCTTCTTCTTCAGGGCGCGAATGGCCTGGTCGACATTGTTGTCTCGAACAAAAACCTGCAAAGTATCTCCTCTCGTCACGTTCAAAAGCCACGAAATGTCCGCTTCCGGACATCGGGATTGAAGCCGGGCCTCGGCGGCAATCTCGTGGAAAGCGCGGCTTATAGCACCAATTATGTCAATAAAGCGAATCCTCACGACAGCGGCGTTCGCCTTTGCCGAGGCGCTGCTACTCGCCGTGCCAGGCGCGGCCGTCACGCTCAATCAGCGCAATCGCCGCCGACGGTCCCCAGCTCCCGGATATATAGGGCTTCGGCGCCATGCCGGACGTCTCCCAGGCGTCCCGGATCGGATCGATCCAGCGCCAAGCGGCCTCCACCTCGTCGCGGCGCATGAACAGGGTCTGGTCGCCGCGAATAACGTCAAGCAGGAGCCGCTCATAAGCATCGGGATGACGGATTTGAAACTCCTCCGCAAAGCTCATGTCGAGCGGCACGTGGCGCAGGCGCATGCTGCCGGAGCCCGGGTTCTTGATCATGATCCATTGCTTCACGCCCTCATCGGGCTGCACGCGGATGACCAGCCGGTTGCCGTGAACTGCGCCGGCGTTCTTGGGGAAGATGGAGTGGGGGATCTGCTTGAAGGCGACGACGATCTCAGAGAAGCGCGCAGGGAGCCGCTTGCCGGTGCGCAGGTAAAACGGCACCCCGGCCCAGCGCCAATTGGCGATCTCGGCCTTCACAGCGACGAAGGTCTCCGTGTTGCTTTGCTCTAGCCCGGTGTCTTCCAGATAGCCGGACACCGCGCCGCCATTCGCCGCGCCAGCGCGATATTGCCCCCGCACCGTCAGCGTCTCCACGTCATCCTCGCCGATCGGCCGCAAAGCGTTGAGGACTTTCAGCTTCTCGTCGCGAATGGCATTGGCGTCGTAGCTGTCAGGCGGCTCCATCGCCACCAGGCAGAGAAGCTGCAGCATGTGGTTCTGCACCATGTCGCGCAGCGCGCCGGAGGAATCGTAGTAGCTGCCGCGCGATTCCGCGCCGAGCGTCTCCGCCACCGTGATCTGGACATGGTCGATGCGGCTGGAGTTCCACAGCGGCTCGTAGAGCACGTTGCCGAAGCGGAGAACCATAAGATTCTGCACGGTCTCCTTGCCGAGATAATGGTCGATGCGGAAGACTTGATCTTCGCCGAACACCGCCCCGACTGTGGCGTTCACCTCGTAGGCGGAGTTCAGGTCGCGGCCGAGCGGCTTCTCGATGACCACGCGCGTGGCGGGCGTCGCGAGGCCATGCCGGCCGAGGCGGCCGCAGATCTCGCCGAAGAGGTTGGGCCCGACGGCGAGGTAGAAGGCGCGCGTGCGGCCATCATCGGACGGCAGCATCTTCTTCAGCTTGTCCCAGCCGGAATCGCCGGAGACGTCGACCGCTACGTAGGACAGCATCTTCACGAAGCGGTCGGCGGCGTCCTGATCATACTCCGCGGCGGGAATGAAGTCGCGAAGCGCCTCGCGGGTCATGGTGCGGTAGGCTTCGCTCGACAATTTCCGCCGCGAGACGCCGACGATGCGGCTGCCCTCGGCGATCTGGCCGTCGCAACAGCGGTGATAGAGCGCCGGCAAGAGCTTACGGCGGGCGAGGTCGCCAGTGCCGCCGAACACGACATAGTCGAACGGCGATGCGGAATTGGCAGGCGGCGTCATGACGCGGCTCCTGCATTCGGTTCAGGGCTCAAGCGCCTAGTGTCCCGAATCTGAAGTTCGCATCGTTATTCAGCGCGCTCCGAACGAACTTCAGATTCGATAAGGACACTAGGCAGAATATTGAATCGCGTGTGGTGTTAGGGTCTGACGTTCCCATGACGAGCTCGCTGAAACAATGATGGGAACGTCAGACCCACCATACTAGCTAGCCCCATCCCTATTGCGGCGCAACAAAGGTGTCGCCGCCCGCACGGACAGTTGACAACAGCGCCCGCCTCCGGGTTCTTGCCGGCCTTTGCGCTTGGCGGCGCGGCGAGAGGAGCGGGAGGAGGAAATCATGGCCGACTGGCCCATCCATGCCAAGATCGACGGCCCGATCGTGATGATCGGCTTCGGCTCGATCGGCCGGGGAACGCTGCCGCTCATCCTGCGCCATTTCGCTTTCGACAAGAGCCGTATGGTGGTCATTGCTCCGGATGACGATGATCGACAGATCCTCGACGAGCACGGCATCCGCTTCATGCATCTGGGGCTGACGCCGGACAATCTTCGCAAAGTCCTGGTGCCGCTTCTGACGGAGGGCGGCGGGCAGGGCTTCTGCGTGAACCTCTCCGTCGACACGTCGTCGCTCGACATCACGCGGCTCTGTCGCGAGATCGGCGTGCCTTATATCGATACTGTGGTGGAGCCCTGGCCGGGCTTCTACTTCGACAAGAACACTAATCCGGCGAAGCGCACCAATTCCTATTTGCGGGAGACCGTGCAGGACGAGGTCAAGCGCAGCCCCGGCGGCACGACGGCGATCTCCTGCTGCGGCGCCAATCCCGGCATGGTGTCGTGGTTCGTCAAGCAGGCGCTCGTCAATCTCGCCGACGATCTCGGCATGGACTACACGGAACCCGGCCCGGAGGACCGCCTTGGCTGGGCTCGCCTCATGCGTGATGCCGGCGTCAAGGGCGTCCATATCGCGGAGCGCGACACGCAGCGCGCACGCATGCCGAAGCCGATGGGCGTCTTCTGGAACACCTGGTCGGTTGAAGGCTTTTTGTCGGAGGGTATGCAGCCGGCGGAGCTCGGCTGGGGCACGCACGAAAGATGGATGCCGGACAACATGCGCACGCTGTCGTTCGGCTGTCAGGCTGCGCGCTACATGCTGCAGCCGGGCGGCAACACGCGGGTGCGGACGTGGTGTCCGACGCCCGGACCGCAATACGGGTTCTTGGTGACGCACGATGAGTCGATTTCCATCGCCAATTTCTTCACGATCGGCGAGGGGCTTGAGCCGGAATACCGCCCCACCGTCCATTACGCCTACCATCCGTGCAACGACGCCGTGCTGTCGCTGAACGAGCTCTTCGGCCGCGCCGGCGTGACGCAGACCGAGCATCACATTCTCGACGAGAACGAGATCGTCGACGGCGTCGACGAGCTGGGCGTGCTCCTCTATGGCCACGCCAAGAACGCCTATTGGTTCGGCTCGCAGCTTTCGATTGAGGAGACACGCGCGCTGGCGCCTTATCA
>JANQRH010000004.1 GCA_028284625.1 Afifellaceae bacterium
CGCGTTCAGCGCATCGCCCAGGAGATACATCGTAAAGGCATCGCCCGGCACACGCTCCGTCGCCAAACGACACGCCGAAATCGCTGAAGAAATGTCGACCGCGTCCTCCATCTCCGACGTCAGGCGTTCGCATTCTGCCAGTAAGGTGTTGGCGTCGGCGATTTCCGGTTCGCCGCCGGCAACCGGTAAGGCGACCTTGAACGCCACCTCAAAGCTGCCGCTCTTGTCGGCGTTCTGGTCATGCACGGTGAAGACGGCTCGATACGAGCCCGGCCGAACGAAGGGGATGGCGAAGGTCAGCGTCATGTAGAACTCACGCCGCCCCTCTGCGAGCGCCGTGTTGATGGAGAACACGTCCTTCGTGTCGGAGAGCACACGGCCGGCTGAATCCTGAAGCGCGATATCGGCCGTGAAGCCGATCGTTCCCGCCCCGTAGCCGAAGCCGATCGGCTCCACATAGACCGTCAGCGTATCGTCCGGCCGGAAAGGCAGATCGGCGCGCCGCTCAAAAAGGCCGAACCCATCCGCCGATTGAATGATCGCCACGGTGCGGAATGCGAGCGGGCTGTCGAGCCAAGCAGCATCAACCGCGCCCTCCAGCGCGCGAAGCGCTTCAACGGGCTTGCCGTCGGCCTGAAGCGCCTCCGCCTCGGCCGCCGCGTCAACCAGCGGGCCGGCGGCGGCGTATGTCGCACACGACAAAATCAGAAACGTCGCTAATCCTGCGGTTTTGATGGGCATGGCGACCTCCCCAGCAACCTGTCCCGATGGTTGCTATCGTGGTCGGAAGATGCGTCATGCACAAGCCCACCTTACCAACTTGACTGATCCGCTCGCCCACAATGTCGGAGCGAGCAGCTCGCAAAAGTACGGCACATCGCTCTGCCTTCACAGTATTACGCACTATGTTATGCTTGAGCCATCAGAACAGCTGTCAACGGTCACAAGGGGGGAGCAAAGGATGCACTTCGATCGGAAGCTCGTTCGTGACTCTTTCCTACTCATAGCCTTGATGATGTCAGGCGTGGCGACGGCGCAGGCGCAGTCGATCCAGTTCACAGTCCGATTTGAAGGCAAATTGGACTGCTATCAGCCAAGTTGGATAAAGAACGTCCCCATCTCGGCCGACTTTGTCGGAGTCTTGAACCCGGACGGAAGTGCAAGTGCCCAGATGAAGCAGACTGCGGCGCGCGTGCTTTCGAGCACCGTGAACTTTGAGGGCAGCCTTGGCGGCACGCCGATGTCTGCGCCCGGCGGAACATCGGAAATTCGCGTCGCCGGAAAGCGTAGCCTTCGGCTGACGTGGAACCTGCCAAACAACCAAATCATTACTCAGATCACCGTCGCGGGACAGTCCTGTTCGGCCAGCTTTGAGTCCAAGCTGAGGCCCGGCCAGAGCCAGCATACGCTCTACGCCCGTTCCAAGTTTTACTACTGCGACAGTCCGAGGATCACGAAGACAACGTGCCGCGTGGCGTCGGTCACCACAGGCACGGCTCCGCAAGTCGGTGTTTCAGATGGCGGTTGCTACAAGGAGCTGTCGAACGGCACGATCATCAAAGTCTGCTGAGCAGGTAGAAGCATCAAACGCAGAAGCGGCTTGGCCGTTCAGCCATGGTCTATTCGCATATGCGTTGCCCGTTGAATTCGAAGCATCGCTGATTGCTCTGACTGCTCTGTCCCCCGGTCGATTGTGCGTTCGCGGCAGCCTTTGGTGTGTAGCAATTACCCTTTGACGAAAGCCGCTGGCCCGACGGACAGGATCTGAGAACACACCGGCCGTTCCTCACAACATGACGCACAGAGCAAACAACCGGGCAAACACGCGAGGCCTTGAGCTCGCGTAGTTTCAGAAGCAGTTCGAAGTCCGGACCTGTCGAGGCGATGCGGACCGGCGTGTGCTTGAGGAATCGCTCAAACGCGCTCTGACTGCGCCGACCCCAGATGCCGTCCGGCGATCCCGGATCACAACCTAATCGCCTAAGTTCCTTTTGAACTTCTACGTTCAGTTCCCGGCCGGCAAGCGGCGCCACGACGTCCGGAATCTGGTCCGGCGTGACCGCTGCAACGACATCTTCGGCAGCGCCCTGGACCTCCGCAACCGGTGGCTCAGCCGGTTCGGGCCGGAGAGCCTCAGCGCCTGATCCAGCGACAGGAGCGCTCGGCGCCGCTTCCACGACCGTCGCTGGGGCAAAGTAGAACCGACCAAGCAAAGACGACGACGTCCAGGGAATCTGCCTCCGATTTGTCTCTTCATAAACTTGCAGGCGCACATCGGTCATCAAGCTTGGAAGGTCGATCCCGGGGCGCTCGATATTGTCCAGCAACGCCTTCGTGAAAGGACTGTTGCGACCGCTCCCATCCAAGGCGATGCTGCCCGGCTCTGTTGCGAATGCCACATAGGTCCCTTCTTTCCTGGCATCGATGTCGATCCGAGCCAGGCCGCGCCCCGCGCGCGTTGAGCGCCCGGACGCTAGAAGGGGAAGCGCCAGCGGATTGTCCCGGCAGGCATCGAGGAATATCAAAACTGTTTTGACCTCGCGCTCGATGTGCTTCAGCACAAAGCGTAAGGGTATTGTCTCAAAGTCGAGATCGCCCTCATGCTCTATCCTTGCATCGATTGGCGCCAAGTAATTCACATCGTTAACCTGCAGCGCATGGCCGGCATAAAACAGCAGCCCGACATCGGCGTTGCGCAACTTGTCTGCGAAGTCACGGATGATCCCGCGCATCTGGCGGCCAGTGAGATCAAGGCCGAGCACCACCTCAAACCCCAGTGACTCCAGCACCCGGCCGATATCCCGGGCGTCGTTGTTTGGATTTTGCAGCGGAGTGGTGTTCTCATAATCGCTATTGCCGATTACGAGCGCGACGCGCCGCTCCTCAAGAGCTTCCGCAGATTGCTGAAAAAGCAGAACGCAAGCAAATATTGCTGCAACGAACCCGCGCACGGAACCATCCCCCGTTGCGTGGTGAGGCTATCTCTTGATCACCCGATTGTATTGTGGCCGAGCCGGTGAGCATTATCAACACCGCGCCTCGAAGGTGACGCGACTCTGGTGGCCGTTCGCGTGATCCGCTCCAAGGCAGTGCGTGCGGACCCTAACGGGTGAAGGACACCAGATTGCCGGCGTCGACATTGACGATGTTGCCGGTCGATTTCGCAGCGCGATCGGAGGCGAGGAAATAGATCGCTTCGGCCACATCCTCCGGAAAGACGGAGCGTTTCAGAAGCGAGCGCTTGCGGTAATGCTCTTCCAGCTCGTCCGGCTTCATGTTGTAGGCGGCGGCGCGCTGCTCGCGCCATTCGCCGGCCCAGATACGCGAGCCGCGCAGCACAGCATCGGGATTGACGACGTTGACGCGGATGCTGTGATCCGCCCCTTCCAGCGCCAGGCAGCGCGCCAGATGGATCTCCGCCGCCTTTGCCGTGCAATAGGCCGACGCGCCGGGCGAAGCGGCCAATCCGTTCTTGGAGGCGACAAACACAATCGCGCCGCCGAGCTTTTGCCGCTTCATCAGCCGGAAGGCCTCGCGCGACACCAGAAAATAGCCTGTCGCCAGGATGTCCATGTTGCGCTGCCATAGCGAAAGGTCGGTCGACTCAACCGGCGAGGCGGACGATATCCCGGCATTGGAGACCAGAATGTCGATCCCACCGTACTCGGCCGCCGCCTCCGCGAAGCAGTGCGCGACGGCCGCTTCATCGGTCACGTCGAGCGGGACGGCACGAACGACATCCTTGCCATAGACGTCCTGGAACTCCGCGCGCGTCGCTTCAAGCGCATCGGCATCGATATCCGTCAGCACCACGCAGGCGCCTTCGCCGAGAAGACGGCGTGCGGTAGCGCCGCCAATGCCGCCGGCCGCGCCGGTGACGAGCGCCACCCGACCGGCGAGGCTCTTTGGCTTCGGCATGCGCTGCAGCTTGGCTTCCTCCAGAAGCCAATATTCGATGTTGAAGGCCTCTTGTTCCGGCAGCCCGAAATAGTCGGAGACGCTTGACGCGCCACGCATGACATTGATGGCGTTGACATAGAACTCACCGGCAATGCGCGCCGTTGCCTTGTCGCGGGCAAACGTGACCTGCCCGACGCCGGGCATGAGATAGACGACCGGATTGGGATCGCGCATGGCCGGTGAATCGGCGTGCTTGCAGCGCTCGTAGTAGGCCGCGTAGTCGCTGCGATAGGCGTCGAGTTGAGCGCCAAGATCGGCCACGGCCTGGTCGACACTTGCCGCACCCTTTTCGAGCGGAACGACGAGCGGCCAAATCTTGGTGCGCAGGAAATGATCCGGACACGACGTGCCGAGCGCGGCAAGCTCTGTGACACGCGCTGACCCGACGAACTCCAGCACGGCGGATGAATCGTCGAAATGACCGACCTTGGATTCTCCAGCGCCGATGAGGCCGCGGATCTCCGGCATCAGCCGTGACGCGACGGCCCGGCGATCGGTCTCCGCGAGCGGCTCTACGCGCGCGCCGCCGAAGACGGGCTTGTCGCCGATCTCCTGTTCAAACCAGGCGATCGCCCTGTTGATGATGTCGAGGGTCAATGCGTAACAGGCCTTGGACGTATCCGCCCACGTGAAAAGACCGTGGCTTTCAAGCACACAGCCTTTCGCCTTCGGGTTCTCGCGGGCGAATTTTTCCAGCCACAAACCAAGCTCAAAACCCGGCCGCTTCCACGGCAGCCAGCCAATCTCCTCGCCATAGATCGTTTCCGTCAGCTCACGCGAGTTCTTCGACGCGGCAATCGCGATCAAGGCATCGGGATGTGTGTGGTCGACATGCGCATAAGGCAGATAGGCGTGAAGCGGAGTGTCGATGGAGGCGGCGCGCGGATTGAGGTTGAAGGTGGCGTGCGGCAGATAGCCGACCATCTCGTCCTCGTGCTCCAAGCCGCGATAAAGCCCCTTCAGTGCGTCGAGCTTGTCGACATAGAGCGTCGCGAAACCGTCGCGCCCCATGGAGCCGAGGTCGCCGCCCGACCCTTTCACCCACAGGACCGTCGCCTCTTGCTGCGTCAGCGGATCGGTTTCCGTCACCTTGGCTGAGGTGTTGCCGCCGCCGAAATTCGTGACGCGCTTGTCGGCGCCGAGCAGGTTGGAGCGATAGAGGAGCAGCTCCGACTCACTCATTCCCGCGGATTGAGAATCGTCCCAGAGGCTCTCAATACGGCCGGCGGTCGGGCTTGTGTTCAGCATGAGATCCTCCCCGCGACGCATCGTCTTGCGCCCTCAATACGGCGGCCGGCTTGACAGGGCGCGCCGTCTCGGCCGTGATCCTATCCCCCGCCAAACAGGGCATGTCAATCATGAACGATCACATGCGCGCATGTTGCGATGCGATATGAATGAATTTGAGCGAAGTTGATTGACAGGTGCGAAAGAAACCGCAATGGATGCGGAAAAGAGAAGCAAGATGAGAGGGAGGCATGCACGAGCGCGAGCGCCAAAAGCTCATCCTAAACGCTGTGCAGGAACGTCCGGTCGTGACCGTGATGGAGCTCGTCGACATGACGGGCACATCGGAGGCGACGATCCGGCGTGATATCTCCGCGCTTCATCTTCAAGGCAAGTTGCGGCGTGTACGCGGCGGCGCCGAAGCGCTGCATCCGCCGCAATTCATCGGCATTGCCGGACGCCCCTTCAAGGTGGCTGAAGCCGTCAACATCGACGCCAAGCGCGCCATCGCCGAGAAGGCCGTGGAGCTCTGCGAGGACGGCGATTCCATCATCATAAATGGCGGCACAACCGCCTTTCAGATGGTGCACGCGCTCCCTGATAAGCGCCTGCAAGTGCTGACCAACTCGTACCCAATTGCCGAACATCTGGTCAAGCATTCGCGCAACACGGTGATGGTGCCCGGCGGCACCATCTATCGCGAGCAGGGCCTCATCCTCAGTCCGCTCGACAACGACGTAACACAGAACTTCTACGCGCGCCGCATGTTCATGGGCGCACAAGGCGTCGGCCGCCTCGGCATCATGGAGCGCGATCCGCAGCTGCTTCACAGCGAGCAGAAACTGATCGACCGCGCCGAAGAACTGATCGTGCTGGTGGATTCCTCAAAGTTCGCCCAGCGCTCAAGCCTGGTGGTCTGCGCGCTCGACCGGGTCGGCACCATCATCACCGATGACGGGATCAGCGACGAGGCTGCTACCATGCTCGATAAGGCGGGCGTGGCAGTGACGATTGCTGCAACGTCCGCGGCCGCACAAGGGGCTCAATCGGCATGAGCGATCCGATTCTCAAGCTCGCCGGCATCTCCAAGTCGTTTCCCGGCGTACGTGCGCTCTCCGACATCACCTTCGACGTCCGCACCGCGGAAGTGCATGCGCTGCTTGGCGAAAACGGCGCCGGCAAATCCACGCTGATCAAGATCATGTCGGGCGTCTACCAGCCCGACGAGGGCGTCATGACGCTCGATGGCGGGACGGTTGCGTTCAACTCGCCGCAGGAGGCGCAGGACCGCGGCATCGCCACCATCTATCAGGAGCTGCTCCTGTTCCCCGAGCTCACCGTGGCGGAGAACATTTTTATGGGGCATGCGCCGAAGAACCGCTTCGGCGCGATCGACTGGAGCACCATGCGCGAGGAGGCACGCAAGCTCCTCGCCTCACTCGACATCCACGACCTCGACGTGACCTCAATGGTCGGCACACTGTCAGTCGGCAACCGGCAGCGCGTTGAGATCGCCAAGGCGCTCTCGCACAATGCCCGCATCCTCATCATGGATGAGCCGACCGCGGCGCTCACCGAGCACGACGTGGAGCGGCTCTTCGGCATCGTGCGCCTCTTGCGCTCGCGCGGTGTCGGAGTCGTCTATATCAGCCACCGGCTTGAGGAGGTCTTCCTGCTCGCCGATCGGGTGACCGTTCTGCGCGACGGCGAGTTCGTCGCCACCAAGCCAGTGAGCGAGACCGACCATGACGGCCTGATTGAGATGATGGTCGGGCGCCGGCTCGACGCGCTGTTCCCCAAGACAGAAGCGCCGCTTGGCGATGTCGTGCTGGAGCTTGAGAACGTCTCGCGCCAGCCGCTGACCAAGAATGTCAGCCTAAAACTCCGCGCCGGCGAGATTCTCGGTATCGCCGGACTCGTCGGCGCCGGGCGAAGCGAACTTGCCGAGGTCATCTTCGGGATGACGCCGGCGGAGAGCGGCACCATCCGAATTGACGGGAAGAACGTGAAGATCGGCAGCCCGTCCGCGGCCAAGAAGCTTGGCATCGCCTACGTGCCGGAAGATCGCGGCCGCCAAGGGCTGGTGCGCCCCATGCGGCTGGCGGAGAACGTCTCACTCGCCAGCCTCGGCCGCATCTCGCAGGGCGGCTTCCTCAACCGACAGTCTGAGGCAACGCTCGCGCGCAAGAGCATCGACCAGTTCCGCGTCCGTGCCTCCGGCATCGACCAGATCGTCAGCAAGTTATCCGGCGGCAATCAACAGAAGATCGGCCTCTCCAAATGGCTCGCCACGGAGCCGCGCATCCTCATCATGGATGAGCCGACACGCGGCATCGATGTCGGCGCCAAGGCGGAGATCCACCGCATGATGAGCGAGCTCGCCCAAGAGGGCATGGCCATCATCATGATCTCCAGCGAGCTGCCGGAAGTGCTGGGCATGAGCGACCGCATTCTCGTCATGCGCGGCGGGCGCGTCGTCGCCGAGGTCGACCGCGCCGACGCCACGCAGGAGAGCCTCGCCGCTTCGATGATGAGCGACGCAGCGGCGTCCATGGCCGTGGCGGCGGAATAGTGGCGGCGCCGGAGGCCACGACCGCGCCCGCACCGACGCCGCGACGGCGGTGGGTGCCGCGCATTGCGCTCAGCCAGGAGCTGGTTCTGTTCCTCGCCATCGTTGCGCTCTTCGTCGTGGTCGGCGCCATCAATCCGCGTTTCGTCGCGGAGCGAAACCTGCAGTCGATCTTCCTGGGCAACGCCTACATCGCCGTCGCCGCCATCGGTATGTCGATGGTCATCATCTCCGGCAATATCGACATTTCCGTCGGCTCGCTGATCGGTGTGCTGGCGACGGTGAGCGGCACGTTGGCGGTTGCCGGCGTGCCGATCATCCTCTCCTGGATCATCCCCGTCCTTCTGTCGATTGCCTTCACGACCACTATGGGCGCGATGGTCGCCTATCTCCGCATCCCATCCATTGTGGTCAGTCTGGGCTTCCTCTCCATCCTCAAAGGCGGGCTGATCGTCGCCACCGGCGGCGCCTGGATCAATGCGCTCCCGGATGGCTTTCAACTGGCGCAGATGAAGCCGCTCGGTATCCCGATGCCGATCTACTTCATGGTCATCTTGACCATCGCCGCGGCACTCTGGATGCGGCTTTCGGCGACCGGCCGCTCCATCTACGCGGTCGGCGGCAACGCGGAGGCCGCGCGGCTGTCGGGCATCAGCCGTGAGCGCACCGTCGTGAAAGTCTTCGCCATTCACGGCTTCTTCGTCGGCATCGCAGCACTGCTCTACGCAACACAGCTCGCCATCATCCAATCGACCGTGCCGCCGAACCTGGAACTCACCATCATCACCGCATCGGTGGTCGGCGGCGTCAGCATTCTCGGCGGCACCGGCACGGTGGTGGGCTCCACGCTCGCCGCCGTGTTGCTCGCCGCCATCGGCTCCTCGCTGATCTTCATCAACGTCTCGCCCTATTGGCTTCGCGCCGTGCAGGGCGTGCTTATCTTGGTCACGGTGCTCGCCGATATGTGGCGACGCATGCGCCAAGCGCGCGGGCGCGGAAGGTAGGGCATGACATGAGCGACACGACCGCCCCGCGCATGCGCCTCACCGTCACGCACGAACTCGTGCTGCTGATTGCGCTCTTCGTCTCGCTCGCCGTCCTCTCGGTCACGGCGGAACGCTTCATGTCGGTCGGCAATCTGTTGAACCAGGGCCGACTGATGACGGAGGTCGCGCTGGTCGCGCTGCCTATGACTTTCATCATCATCACGGCAGGAATCGATCTCTCGGTCGGTTCGATGTTTGGCCTGTCGGCGATCATGCTCGGCGTCTTCTGGCACAATCTCGGTGTACCGCTCCCCGCCGCTATGGCGCTGGCGCTGGTGGTCGGCACCGCCGCCGGCTTCTTCAACGGGCTCCTCATTACGCGGCTCCGCGTGCCGCCACTCATCATGACTTTGGCGACGCTGGCGCTTTATCGCGGGCTTGCCGAAGGCATCAGCCAGGCGCGCTCCGTGCGTGGCTATCCGGAATGGTTCTTCGTGCTTGGCCAGGGTGAAGTGCTTGGCGTGCCGACGCAATTGTGGATTCTGGTGGTTGCCATCATCATCTTCTGGATCGTGCTGTCGCGCACCACATTCGGCCGCTCGCTCTACGCTATCGGGCACAACGAGACCGCAGCGCGCTATTCCGCCATCAAGGTCGACCGCATCAAGCTCATCATCTACTCGCTCTCCGGCTTCATGTCGGGGCTGGCCGGCGTGATCTTCGTCTCGCGCGTTTCCACCACGCGCTCCGATATGGGCACAGGATTGGAACTCGACGTGATCGCCGCCGTGGTGTTGGGGGGCACCAGCATCTTCGGCGGCGTGGGAACGATTGCCGGGACGGTGCTCGGCTTCACGCTGATCCAACTTTTGAAGAACGGACTGGCGCTTACCGGCGTCAAAGGAGACGCAACGATTGTCGTGATCGGAACGGTGCTTATTCTGTCGATCCTGATCACCAACTTTCTTCAGCACCGGCGCGGAGGCGACGGCTGAGGACGGACCGCCCGAGCGGGCGCTCCGGAACCCTTGCAAGTGGGAGGACTGTAAATGCTTAGAACCATGACCCTGGCGCTGCTGGCAGGCGTATTTGCGGTTCCTGCGATGGCGCAGGACCGCTGGGACGGCGCCGACAGCCTGGACACCAATCCGCTCGCCTGCGACGGCTCAGCCGGCGAAATGGCGATGAAGGAATATGACGGCGGTCAGCCGGCGGCCATGTCCGACAAGATGGGCCAGGAGATCACGCTGATCGACGTGCCCAAGCTGGTCGGCATCGGCTACTTCGCAGCCACGACCAAAGGCCAGGCGGAAGCCGCCGCCGAGCTCGGCAACGTCAACGTCTCCACCGACGGTCCGACGGAAGCCAACATCGACGACCAGATCACCTTCATCGACAACTACATCACCCAGGGTGTCGACGGCATTCTGTTTGCCGCCAACGACCCAGTGGCGATCGCGCCGGTCCTCAAGAAGGCGCTCGGCGAAGGCATTCATGTCGTCGGCTACGACGCCAACTCCGAGCCGGATGCGCGTGAGTGGTTCGTCAACCAGGCGGAGTTCAACGGCATCGGCAAAGCCATGATCGACGCCATGGCCGAGGAGATCGGGGCAGACGGCTCGTTTGCTATCGTCACCTCCACCTTCACGACGCCCAACCAGGCACGCTGGATCGCCGAGATGCAAGCCTACCAGGCCGCCTGCCATCCGAACATGAAATGGCTGGAGACGGTCGAGGCGCAGGAGGACAACAATCTGTCCTTCAACCAGGCGACGACGCTCATCAACAAATATGGCGACGACCTCGACGGCATCTTCGGCATGACGTCGGTGGCGACGCCGGCATCGGCTGAGGCGGTGACGCAGGCCGGCGCGTGCGGCGAGATCGCCGTTGTGGGTCTGGCGACGCCGAACGCGATGAAGCCCTATGTGGCGTCCGATTGCGTGAAGTCTGTGGTGCTGTGGAACCCGGTCGATCTCGGCTACGCCGCCGTCTACGTGATGCGCGCCGTCGTCGACGGCAAGCTGAAGCCCGGCGACAAGAGCGTTGAAGCCGGCAAGCTCGGCACGCTCAGCGTTGTCAACGGCTCGGAGATCCTGCTCGGCGCGCCGTTCATCTTCACCAAGGACAACATCAACGACTTCGACTTCTAAGTCTCGAAGCGAAACGACAAGCGCCCTCCCCACCCGGGGAGGGCGAACCTCGAAGGCGGCAGCCGGAATGGAAAAATACGCCTTCAAGATGCGGCTCAATCCTGGCAAGGCCGATGAATATCGCCGCCGCCACGATGCCATCTGGCCGGAGCTCGTGACACTCCTCCGCGACGCGGGAATCAGCGACTATTCCATCCATCTCGACGAAGAGACCAACACGCTTTTCGGCGTGTTGTGGCGGCGCGACGACCACAATATGGAAGCGCTGCCGGACCATCCTGTGATGCGCCGCTGGTGGGAGCACATGCGCGACATCATGGAGACGAAGCCAGACGGCGAGCCGGTGGCGACGCCGCTCAGCAACGTCTTTCACATGCCCTGAACACCATGACTAAAGCCAAGCACGCCGCCATCATCGATGTCGGGAAGACCAACGCGAAGATCACGCTGGCGGAGGTTGAGACCGCTGCGGAGTTGGCGCATCGCTCAATCGGCAGCCGGGTGATCGAAGACGGGCCCTACCCGCATTTGGATGTCGCGCGTCTGTGGGACTTTCTCTGCGACGCGCTTGCCGATCTGAACCGCGAGACGCGGATCGACGCCATCTCGATCACCGCGCATGCCGCCGCCGGCGCCTTCATCGACGGCGACTCCGATGGCGACGGCCTGACGCTTCCTGCACTGGATTACGAATATCTCGCCCTCGACGACGAGGCGGACGCCTATGATGCGGTGCGGCCGGATTTCTCGGAGACCTTCTCACCGCGGCTGCCCGGCGGCCTCAATCTCGGCGCACAGATTTTTTGGCAAGAACGTCACTTCCCCGACGCCGTGAAGAAAGCCAGCGCCTACGTGACCTATGCGCAATATTGGGCGTGGCGCCTGTCGGGCGTCGCCGCCACGGAGATGTGCTCTCTGGGCGCGCATACCGATCTGTGGAACGCGCGCACGCGGACATGGTCGAGTCTGGTGGAGCGCATGCGCTGGGGCGAATTGCTCGCGCCGCTTCGCTCTGCGTTCGACGTGCTGGGGCCGGTGCGGCCGGCGCTGGCGGGGCGCCTTGGACTGAAGCCGGACGTGCCCGTGATCTGCGGCATCCACGATTCCAGTGCGTCGCTGCTGACGCATGTGCTTGCCGAGCGCCAGCCCTTCACGGTGGTCTCCACCGGCACCTGGACGATCGTCTTCGCCGCCGGCGGCGACTTGGATCGTCTCGACCCAGAACGCGACACGCTGGCCAACAACACGCCATTCGGCGATCCGGTGCCGTGCGCGCGCTTCATGGGCGGGCGCGAATTCGAGAAGCTCGTCGGCGCCACGCCACAGGAGCCGACCGACACAGAGCTGAACCGCATCATCGACGAACGCATCATGCCGCTGCCGACCTTCGTCGCCAATATCGGGCCCTTCCCCAAAAGCGAGGGTCGCTGGACGCATGACCCGGAAAGCCTGACGCCTGGCGAGCGCACCGCCGCGGCAAGCCTCTATCTCGGCCTCATGACAGCTGAATCCATGACTTGCATCGGCGCCGACGGGCCGACGATCGTCGAAGGCCCGCTAGCCACGAACAGCGCCTACGGCCCTGCCCTCACCGCCCTGACCGGGCGCGACGTGCGCCCCTCCACCGGCACCGGCGGAACCACGCTCGGCGCACTCTGCCTCGTCGATCGCGACCGACAAAGCCCGCCGAGCAGGCAGCCTTTCCCGGCGCTGACGCATCCCCGCTTCGCCGAATACGCTCAGGCCTGGCGGGAGCAGGCCGGGCATTAGGCGCGCACTCACGCAACACCGCCGCTGGCCGGCCGCGGCAAGCCGCGCTAACCTCCGTTTATGCCATTCGCCGAACCGGATCCGGCAAGACTTCTCACCAACGACCGCCTCAGGCAGGCGCTTGCGGTGCGCGACTGGCTGCTCGGCGAAGCCCGCGGCATTCGCGATCCCAACGTCATCCTCGAAGGCTTGTGCTTAAAACTCCGCGACGCCGGCGTGCCGGTGGAGCGCGCCATCTCCGCCATTGAATTGCGGCACGCCCAGCGCGCCGCCAACGCGCGCATCTGGGAACATGGCGGGCGCACACGCGAACACATCTACGCCCACGATCGCGGCTCGGAGGCGAGCGGCAAGCGCCCACTCGCCGAGGCGCACCGCATCGATGATTGGGTCATCACCTGGCTGCCGGAGACCGCCGACGACACCTACGACATGGTGCCGGAGCTGAAAGCCGCCGGTTACACGCACCACATCGCCGTGCCCGTGCTTCTGCTGAACGGGATGCGCAACGGCTTCACCTTCGCAACGCGTGAGCCGAACGGGTTTTCGGAGATGGACATCGCGCTTCTGCGCGTCGTCTTCCCCTCGCTCGCCGCACTCATGGAGATTCTGGCGCTGCACCGGGTCATGCGCGAAGTGATGCGCATGTATGTCGGCAACGAGCCGCATCACCGTATTCTTTCCGGCGATGTGAGGCGCGGCGAGGTGCTCAGAATCCGCGCCGCCATCCTGTTCGCCGACATGCGCAATTACACCGGCCTCACCTCTGCGATGAGCGAGGAGGAAGCGACCGGCCTTATCAACGAATATTACGACTGCGTCGTGCCGCCGATCGACGAGCGCGGCGGCGAGGTTCTCAAATTCATCGGTGACGGCATCCTGGCGATCTTCCGCGCCGGTGAGGACAACGACGTTGAGGCTTGCTGGCGGGCTTTCGCGGCAGCGCGCGCCGGGCTGGAGCGGGTTGAGAAACGCAAGGAGAATGGCAACGGAACCGTGCCGTTTGATGTCGGCATCGCGCTGCATTTCGGCGATCCGGCCTATGGCAATGTCGGCTCCGGCGCGCGACTCGATTACACGGTGATCGGCCGCGACGTGAACCTTGCAGCACGCATCGCGTCGCTTTGCGGCCAGCTCGACGAACCGCTGGTTCTCTCCAACGCCTTCCAAAGCCGGCTTGCGACGGGCACGGAGCTCCGCCGCCTTGGCACGTTCCAGCTCAAGGGCCTGGCCGACGAGCAGGCGGTCTTCGCGCCCACCAAGGTAGCGGCATAGGCCCCTACCGCCGCTTTCGCTTCGCGGATTTGCGTGTGCTCCGTTTCTGCGGCGGGCAGAATGTCGCGTGTAGCGCTTCCACGATGGAGAGGACCTCGCCGCTGGCGACGCGGTAATAGACGGTTGTTCCGTCGCGGCGTGAGGTGACCAGCCCGTCGGCTCTGAGCCGCATCAATTGCTGCGACATCGGCACCTGCGCCACGCCGCCAAGCTCGCGGCGAAGCTCCGCCACCGACTTTTCCTCTTTGCCCAGCGCGCACAACACCAGAAGCCGTTGCGGATGCGACAGCGAGCGCATCACCTCAGCCGCCCGTTCGGAGGCGGGAATCATGTCCTCGACATTCATCAGATTGAACTAGCCGATCACGCCGCTCCTCGAAACGCTCAGGTAGGCGGAAGCGCCGCTTTCGCGCCGCATCCTCTAAAGCTTGTCCACGACTGTTTGCAGCATGCCGCGCACTTCGTTGGCCACGTCGCTGAGCTGTGGATTGTCGACCGCCGCCATGGAGGCGACCGGATCGACAGCCGAGACCTCCACGCCCTCCTCCGTGGCGCGCACGATCACGTTGCACGGCAGCATCGCGCCGATCCGCGGCTCAAGCGTCATCGCCTGATGCGCCATGTGCGGGTTGCAGGCGCCGAGGATGATGTAATCGTCCACGTCGACGCCGATCTTCGCCTTCATGGTCTTTTTGACGTCGATCTCCGTCAGAACGCCGAACCCCTGATCGGCCAGCGCATTGCGGGTCCGCTCCAGCGCTTCGTCCATGGGCGTGTCGGAGAGCATGCGGGTGAACGTGTACATCTGTCGCTCCTTCGTGCCGCTACGACGGCGCGGCTTTGTTACATTCAGTATCTTGAAATTAGAACATTTGAATGTTATCTGCAAGCCCCAACGTCATCGGAAGGAGTTGCATCATGACGATTTCCCGCGCGGTCACCGCCTTTGCCGGCCTGATGATTCTGTTGAGCGTTGGGCTTGGCTATGCGCACTCGCCGTACTGGTACTGGCTGACCGCGCTGGTCGGCGCGAGCCTCTTTCAATCCGCCTTCACAGGCTTCTGCCCCGCGGCCATGATCTTCAGAAAGCTTGGCCTGAAGTCGGGCCCGGCATTTTCCTGATTACCGCACCGCCCATCTGCTTGAGCCCCCCATGTTTAGGACCGCCCGCTTCGCGGTTGTTATGGCCCTTGTCACCGCAACCGCCCTCGCCGCCTCTCCTGCCCCTGCCGCCGAAATCGTCGCCAGGAGCGAGACGATCATCGAGACCAAGGCTGTCTTCGGACAGGTGGAAAGCCGCAACGTCGTCCCGGCGCGCGCGCGTATCGGCGGCACCATCCGCTCCATCGCGGTGGAGGAAGGAAGCGCGGTTAGGGAAGGCGAAGTCCTTGCCCTGATCGTGGATGAGAAGATCGCACTGCAGCTCGATGCGGCGGACGCGGAGATCGACGCGATCCGTTCCCAGCTCGACAATGCCGAGACGGAGCTGACGCGCGCGGAGCAATTGCTGGCGCGCGGCGTCGCGCCGCAATCGCGTGTCGACCAGGCCCGCACGCAGGTCGACGTCTATTCCAACCAGCTCGCCGCCGCCGAGGCCGGTCGTGCTGTCATCGAGCAGCAATCGCGTGAAGGCCAGGTGCTGGCCCCGGCGTCGGGACGCGTCCTGTCCGTGCCCGTGACGCAAGGCTCCGTCGTGCTTGGCGGCGAGCCGATTGCACGGATCGCCACCGGCGGCACCTTCTTGCGCCTGTCGCTGCCGGAACGACATGCCGCCGAGATCGTCGAGGGCGGCAGCGTCATTGTCGGCGAGCGGCAGCTTTCCGCCGATTCCGATACCGCCGCTACGATGCGCCAGGGCCGGCTGGCCAAGGTCTATCCGGAGATCATCGACGGCCGCGTCCAGGCCGATGTCGAGGTTGAGGGCCTGAGCAACTATTTCGTCGGCGAACGCACGCTGGTGTGGATTCCCGTCGGGCGCCGCACGGCCATCACGCTTCCGCGCGCTGCCATTAGCACGCGGCATGGCGTCGACATCGTCCGCATCGCCACCGAAGCAGGCGGGATGGACGTCACAATCGTGCTCGGCGAAACGTTCGACGGCGACGGTGAAACGCGCGTTGAAGTTCTTACCGGAGTTCGTGAAGGCGATCGGGTGCTCCTTCCATGAAGCTCGGCATCGCCGGCGCGCTGACGCGAGGCTTCATCGCCTCACCGCTGACGCCACTGCTGCTCATCGTGTCGTTTGCCTTCGGCCTGATCGCGCTGGTCACCCTGCCGCGCGAGGAAGAACCGCAGATCTCCGTGCCCATGGTGGACATCCATGTGCGCGCCGACGGGCTGAAGGCGGAAGACGCCGTCAAGCTCGTCACCGAGCCGCTGGAGACCATCGTCAAGAGCATCGACGGCGTCGAGCATGTCTACTCGCAGACCAAAGACGATGGCGCCATGGTCACCGCACGCTTCATCGTCGGCACCAGCGCCGATTCGGCGATCCTGCGCGTGCACGAGAAGATCCGCGCCAATCTGAACCGCATTCCGGTCGGTATCCCCGAGCCACTCATCGTCGGCCGCGGTATTGACGACGTTGCGATCGTCGTCGTGACGCTGGCACCGAAGCCTAAAGCCGCGGAACGCTGGACGGCCAACGGCCTCACCCGGCTTGCCCGCGAGCTGCAGGTGGAGCTCGCCAAGCTCCCCGATATCGGCCTCACTTACATCGTTGGCGAGCAGGCCGAAGCGATCCGCGTTGAGCCGGACACAGAGCGGCTGTCGCTCTATGGCATCACATTGCAGCAGCTCGCCCAGAAGATCGCCGGCGCCAACCGGTCGTTTCAGGCCGGATTGATCCGCCAGGACGGCGAGCAACGCGTGCTGGTCGGCGGGCAGACGCTGCAAACGCTGCCTCAGATCGGCAATCTGCTCCTCACTGCGCGCGATGGGCGGCCCGTCTATGTGCGCGACGTCGCGACGATCGCGCTCGCCACCGATCCGAACGAGAACCGCGTCAGCTCCGTCACCAAGACGGAAGCGAGCCTTGAGCGCGCCCCGGCCGTCTCACTGGCCATCGCCAAGCGGCCCGGCACCAACGCCGTGATCATCGCCGAAGAAATCGTGGAGCGGCTGCACGCCGTACGCGGCCAGATCGTCCCCGGCGACGTTGAGACGAAGATCACGCGCAATTACGGCGAGACCGCCAACGAAAAAGCCAACGAGCTTCTCTTCCACCTCGGGCTGGCGACGATCTCCATCGTCATCCTGGTCGCAATATCGATCGGCTGGCGTGAGTCGCTGGTCGTGGCGATTGTCATCCCCACCACGATCCTTTTGACGCTCTTCGCCGCCTGGCTGATGGGCTACACGCTGAACCGCGTCAGCCTGTTCGCGCTGATCTTTTCCATCGGCATCCTCGTCGACGACGCCATCGTGGTGATTGAGAACATCGCGCGTCACTGGGCCATGCGCGACGGTCGACCGCGCGCGCAGGCCGCAATCGAAGCCGTCGCTGAAGTGGGCAACCCGACGATCGTTGCAACGCTCACAGTGGTCGCCGCCCTTCTCCCGATGCTCTTCGTCTCCGGCATGATGGGCCCCTATATGAGCCCGATCCCCGCCAATGCGTCGGCGGCGATGCTCTTCTCCTTCTTCGTCGCCGTGATGCTAACGCCGTGGCTGATGATGCGGCTCAGCGGCAAGGACGACGGCGCCGGCAGCGCGCATGCGCACGATACGATCGGATGGCTGGGGCGCTCTTACACGGCGATCGCCCGCCCGATTCTCGTCACAAAGACGCGGGCCTGGCTCTTTCTTGTGGTCGTCGGCATCGCCACGCTCGGCTCCCTGTCGCTCTTCTATACGCAGGACGTCACCGTCAAGCTTCTTCCCTTCGACAACAAATCGGAACTGCAGGTCGTCGTCGACCTGCCGGAAGGCGCATCCGTTGAGGACACCAACCGCGTCCTGCAGGCCGTTGTGGATCGGATCGCCGACGTGCCGGAGATCGTCTCGTTTGAGACCTATGCCGGCGCGGCGGCTCCCTTCAACTTCAACGGCCTGGTCCGTCATTACTTTCTACGCACCCAGCCGGAGCTTGGCGACGTACAGATCAATCTCAGCGAGAAAGGCGAACGCGACCGCACCAGCCACGCCATTGCGCTTGACGTGCGCGAGCGGCTCGCCGGTCTCGACATGCCGGAAGGCACGGCGCTGAAGGTCGTTGAGCCGCCGCCCGGCCCGCCGGTTCTTTCCACGCTGCTGGCTGAAATCTACGGGCCCGACCCCGAAACACGCCGCGCTGTCGCCGCCAAGGTGCGCGAGGCCTTTGAAAGCGTGCCCTTTGTCGTCGACGTCGACGATTCCTTCGGGGTGCGCGCAACACGCGCCCGCATCAGCATCGATCAGGATAATCTTGAGTACTACAAGGTCGAGCAGGGCGACGTGCACGACACGATCCAGGCGCTCTACGAGGGCACCACCGTCGGCTATTCGCATCGCGGCGGTGGACGGCAGCCGATCCCCATCCGCTTGTCGCTCTCCAAGAGCAACCGGACACTGAACGAGCGCGCGCTTGCGACCCCGGTCGCCGCCAACCTGATACCCGGCTCACGCTCCATCGTGGAGCTCGGCGATATCGTCTCTGTCTCAGAGGAGCCGGCCTCCTACCCGATCTTCCGGCATAACGGGCGGGCCGCGGAGATGGTGACCGCCGATCTCGCCGGCGCGTTCGAAGCGCCGGTCTACGGCATGATCGCGATCGGCCGCGCCATCGAGGCCGCCGATTGGGGCGACCTGCCCAAGCCGGCGATCAAGCTGCACGGCCAGCCGGATGATGAATCGCAATCGACGCTTCTGTGGGACGGCGAATGGGAAGTGACCTGGGTCACCTTCCGCGACATGGGCGCCGCCTTCATCGTGGCGATCCTCGGCATCTACATCCTCGTAGTGGCGCAGTTCGGCTCCTTCAAGCTGCCGCTGGTCATCCTGACGCCCATCCCGCTGACCTTCATCGGCATCATGGTCGGCCATTGGTTGTTCGAAGCGCCGTTCACCGCCACCTCCATGATCGGCTTCATCGCGCTTGCCGGCATCATCGTGCGCAACTCCATCCTGCTCGCCGACTTCATCCGCCTGGCACGCGCGCCGGACCGGCCGCTCATCGACGTCGTGCTGGAGGCCGGCGCCATCCGCTTTAAGCCGATCCTCCTCACCGCGCTCGCCGCCATGATCGGCGCAGCAGTGATCCTTGCCGACCCGATCTTCCAGGGGCTGGCGATCTCGCTTCTGTTCGGGTTGGCGTCATCGACCGCGCTGACGGTTTTGGTTATCCCGGCGATCTACATCGTGCTGCGCGGCGGCAGCGAAGCTGCGCCGCGTCCAGCGCCAGGCTAGGCTTTCGCGCCGACCAGACGCCAGATCTCTACCGGCTGCGCCCGGCCTTTCACCGATCGCTCGCCAAGCGGCTCGAACCGGAAGGCGTCGCCGACCGCCTGCACGATATCGCCGCTGACAACGATGACAGCCGCCTGCCCGTCGTCGAACTCGCTCGCCAGCGCTTCGATGCGCGAGCACACATTCACCGTGTCGCCGATGACGGTGTAGTTCATCCGCGTCGGTGCGCCGATATTGCCGACGATGAGCGGCCCGACATGCAGGCCAACCTTGACGCGAACGCTCGGCGTCGCGCCGGCGGCCTGGCGCGCGGCCATCGCGTCACGGATCGCCAATGCCGTCCGACAGCCCCGCGCGGCATGATCGGGCACGGATTCCGGTGCACCCCAGATCGCCATCGTCGCATCGCCGATGAATTTGTCGAGCGTGCCGCCCTCCGCTTCGATGCACGCATTGAGCAACTCGAAGTGCTCGTTGAGCATCGTTGCGACATCCACCGGTGCCATGCTCTCAGACAACGGCGTGAAGCCGACGATGTCGGTGAACATCACGGTCAGTTCCGCCTCGCGTACATCCGCCGCCGGGCCGCTCGTGGATTCCATCAGGCGCCGCACCAAGGTCTGCGGCACGTAGGCCTGGAACCATTTCAGCCCGCTGACCATGCGATTGAACGAGCGCGCCTGCTCGTCCAGCTCGCGGATATACGACGGCGGCAGGGGCTCGATGTCATCGAGCTCCAGCTTTTCAATCTTCCCAGCCGCGGCTGAAACGGCGCGGATCGGGCGAGCGATACGCCGCGCCAGGAACAACGCAGCGGCCACCGACAGGACGAAGATTCCGAGACTGATAAGGATCGAACCGGCAAGCCGTTCGATCTCGTCGTTGACGTCTTCGACAGCCGCGTGCACGCCGATCTGCCATGGCACCGGACCGTACGCGTTGAGCGAGCGCGACAGTATGATGTGACCTTCGCCGCGCTCTCCGGTGTCGCGAAGCTCAAAGTCATCTTCGGATGACATATTGGCGACCGGGAGATCGTTGAACTGCTCCAACACCGGGTCGCCGATTTCATCAATGGAGAAGAGTGGCTTTTCTTGCGACAAACGAGAGGCATAGTCCGGTTCAAGCATGGCGGAATGCGCCAGGACCTTGTCATCGCCGTAAAGAACAAAGGCGTTGAAATCCTCCCCCGTCAGATCACGCACAAAACGCGACAACTCCACCAGCGACACGCCGGCCGCCACCACCCCGCCATAGGCGCCGCCGCGCTGGACGACGCCAGTGATCGTGATGAATGTCTCCCCTTCATTGTGGAACGGCTCGCCCCACCGGATGCCCTTTGCCTCCGCGACCTCGTCGAGAAATTCCTCAAGCCCGGGACTATCGCGCACCAACCGCTTCTCAATCGCGATCTGGCCGGTTTCGAGTCGCGTGACCCATAGCCCGGTCTCATCGGGTTTCCAGACGACGACACCGCTGACCTGCTGCGACGGAGCAAGCGCCCCGGCAAGCGTCGCGCTTAGCGCTGCATCATCGTAGATATCCAGCGTGGACCGCGCGACCCGACTGCTGATGTCGGCAATCAACTCGCGCGCGGGCGCTACATGCTCGCTGACGCCAAGCTCGATCAGGGAGATCGTCAGCTGCGCCTGGCTGCGCATCAGATCCAGCGTGTTCCTGATGCTGGCGGCAGCCGAGATGAACAGCACCGTACCGCCGCCAATCGCGGTCAGGCCTCCGATGGCCAGCATCAGAATGATGGTTATGCGAAATCGCATACGAGCCCACGTCTCAGATTGGGGTCAGTTCGTAGATGTTGAAACTCTCAATGACAATTGAGCGCTTGCCCACCAGCCGAGCAGCGAACCCCGCTTCCTCAATCAAACGCCCCAAAACGCCCAGATCGGAATCGGACGACAACAGTACATAGAAGCGGCCGTCGGGCTTCAGCCGCTCACGCGCCTGCGCAAACAATGCCCGGATGTCGCGATAATCCGGCCCCGCATGCCATGCGCGGTCGGCCAAGTCTCGCGGCTCGCCTTCCAGGTAGGGCGGGTTGGATATGATGACATCGAAATGCGGGCGCGGCGCGATCGCCGACATTAGATCGCAGCAGATCGGACGGACGCGATCGCCAAGATCGTTGAGACGCGCATTCTCCGCCGCCGCCAGCGCGGCATTAGGGTTGATGTCGATGGCGACAACGGGATCGGCGCCGGCGCGCGCCAATGCGAGCGACAGAATGCCCGACCCCGTGCCGATCTCCGCCGCCATCTTGCCGCGAAGGTCGAGCTCATCGATGTACGAGGCGAAATACTCGCTGGTCAGAAAGAACCGCGGATGAAAGACCGTCGGGCGGACGACGAAGCGAAAGCCCGCCGCGCGTGCCCGCCGTGTGCTCTTGCGTGCCAAAATGAAGTGATAGGAAAAGAAGTGGATGGCGCCGCGCAAGAACCGCCGCATCGTGGAATAGGGCGCGCTCGGCCGGCCCAAGCCGCTGCTGTCAGAGAGCTGATTGTCCACGGGACCGATCCACCACTCCGCGCCAGCCGGAATTCAACAAACGGCGGCCCGTCACCAAGCCGCCCGGCGCGACGCCGCGTCTCCGCCGTCCCGACCCTTAGCGGAAATCCCGGGACTTGCACAGGGAACCTAGAGAACCCGCGCGGAGTGCCATTTCCGCATGGGGCGTGCTAATCGGGCGGCCCTTACAACCCGCGAAGACACATCGTGAGCCGGCTACGCGCAGCACAAAGTCCGATTGATGAGGGCAAGCTCCAGGCAGCACTGGATGCCATTGCCGACGCGCATGGCGCCGAGACGTCGGCTGCGCGCAAAGCTGTGCTGGAGCTTCTTAAGGACACGCTGAGCACCGGCCGCGCCGCAATCCGCGCCAAGCTGGAGGAAGACCGCAAGGGCCGCCCTTGCGCGGAACGGCTTGCCGCGCTGATGGACGCCATCATCTCCGCCCTCTTCGACTACGCCACGCGCCACGTCTTCCGCGTCTCCAACCCCTCAGCCGCCGAACATCTGTCGCTGGTCGCCGTCGGCGGCTATGGGCGCGGCACGCTGGCGCCGCATTCCGATATCGACCTTCTGTTTCTCTTTCCCTGGAAGCAGACCGCATGGTCGGAGAGCGTGACGGAATACATCCTCTACATGCTCTGGGACCTGCGGCTCAAAGTCGGGCACGCGACACGGACGGTGAATGAGACGCTACGCGCCGCACGCGATGACATGACCATCCGCACCGCGCTTTTGGAGGCGCGCCCGATTGCCGGTGACGAGGCACTGTTTACGGAATTTCAGACGCGGTTCGACAAGGAGATCGTCGCCGGGACGGCGCGAGAGTTCATCGCCGCCAAGCTTGAGGAGCGCGACGCACGCCACGCCCGTATCGGTCGCTCGCGCTACATGGTCGAGCCGCAGATCAAGGAAGGCAAAGGCGGCCAGCGTGACCTGCAGACGCTGTTTTGGATCGCCAAATATTACTACCAGGTCAGCTCAACCGAAGCCCTCGTCGATGCCGGGTTGCTGACGCGCAAGGAATATGCGCGTTTCTTGCGCTGCGCCGACTTTCTGTGGGCGGTGCGCTGCCATCTGCACTTCATCACCGGACGCGCGGAGGAGCGGCTCTCCTTCGACCTGCAAGTCGAACTGGCGCAGCGCCTCGGCTATCAGAAGCATCCCGGCCTGGTCGCCGCAGAACGTCTCATGAAGCACTACTTCCTGATCGCCAAGGATGTCGGCGATCTGACGCGTATCGTTTGCGCGGAGCTGGAGGAGCGCGAGGCGAAGCACATTCCCCGCCTCAACCGGCTCTTTCGCGGCATCACGGGCCGCCGCGCGCAACGCACAAGCTCCGGCGATTTCGTTGTCGAACATGGCCGCATCAACATCGCTGACGCCGAGGTCTTTGAGCGCGACCCGGTCAACATCATCCGTATCTTCCATGAAGCCGGGCAGAACGACTACGCGTTTCACCCCGATGCGTTGCGGCTGATCACCAAATCGCTGAAGCGCATCGATCGCAAACTGCAAAACGATGCAGAAGCCAACCGCCTCTTCGTTGAGATCCTCTGCCACCCCGGCAATGCCGAAGCGGTTCTGCGCAACATGAACGAAGCCGGCGTGCTCGGCCGTTTCATCCCCGAATTTGGCAAGATTGTCGCGATGATGCAGTTCAACATGTATCACCATTATACGGTGGACGAACATCTGATCCGCGCCATCGGCACGCTCTCCGCGCTGCGCACCGGCCGCATCGTTGCCGACCATCCGCTATCCGCCGAGATCCTGCCGTCGATCAAAGAGATGACGGTACTCAGCGTCGCGCTCTTCCTGCACGACATCGCCAAGGGCCGGCCGGAAGACCATTCCATCGCCGGCGCCAAGGTGGCACGACGGCTCGGCCCCCGCTTTGGCCTGACGCCCGCTCAAACCGAGCTCGTTGCCTGGCTGGTTGAAGAGCATCTGACGATGTCGCGCATTGCCCAATCGCGCGACATTGCCGACCGCCGCACGATCATTGACTTCGCGAAGATCGTCAAAACGATGGACCGCATGAAGCTGCTCCTTGTGCTGACGGTCTGCGATATCCGCGCCGTCGGTCCGGGCGTGTGGAACGGCTGGAAAGGGCAGCTCCTGCGAGCGCTTTACTTCGAGACCGAGCCGATACTGACCGACAGCTTCAGCGAGGAGGCCCGCAGCCGGCAATTGGCAGCGGCGCGCTCAGCCCTGGCGGAGCACCTCGCCGATTGGCCCGAGGCGGAACGCGAGCGCTATCTCGATCTGCACTACGCCGCCTACTGGCTGCGCGTCGACGAGGAGCATCAGCTTCGCCACGCCGCGCTCGTCCGGAATGCCGACCGCGAAGGCCTGCGCTTTGCCTACGAGGTGCGGACGATGGCGTTTGAAGGCGCCACGCAGCTGACGATCCTGGC
Source organism: Afifellaceae bacterium (assembly GCA_028284625.1). Lineage (GTDB taxonomy): Bacteria > Pseudomonadota > Alphaproteobacteria > Rhizobiales > Afifellaceae > DASWJZ01. The sequence continues at coordinate 24,269 of JANQRH010000004.1, forward strand.
GCCCGACCATCCGCGGCTCCTCGCCGCCATCGCCGGCGCCTGTGCGGCGTGCGACGCAAATATCGTCGACGCGCAGATCTTCACAACCTCCGACGGGCGCGCACTCGACACCGTCATCATCAACCGCGCATTCAACGAAGACGCCGACGAGATGCGCCGCGGCAAGCGCATCGCAGAGTTGATCGAGCAGGCGCTGGAAGGACGCGTCCAGCTCGCATCGGCGCTCGCCGACAAAGGGCGCAAGAGCACGCGGCGCGACGCCTTCCGGATTGAGTCCAAAGTCACGCTCAACAACGATTTATCGGATCGTTTCACTGTCATCGAGGTGGAATGCCTCGATCGGAACGGCCTGCTCTACGATTTGACCGAGGCGATGTCGGAGCTCAGCCTCGATATCACGTCCGCCCATATTGCCACCTTCGGCGAGCGTGCTTTCGATACGTTCTACGTCACCGACCTGCTTGGCCAGAAGCTCACCGCCGAACCCCGCCAGGACAGCATCCGCCGCGCGCTGACCGCAGCCATCGACCAGACAGAAACCGACAAGAAAGCGGATGCGGTAACGACTCCTTAACCTCTGCTGGCGACCCCTCCTTAAGGCTCACGGAAACCTTTTGGGCTTACCCTGCGAAATGGCCACAACCGGCCAGAATCGCGCGACTTACGGGGAAACGAGCTGTCCACTGGCTTCATAGTGACCGCTTTGGTTGTAGGCGTCGTCGGCGCTGCCGCCGTCGTCGGCGTGCTTGCCATGCCGTCTTCCCCGCCGGAGCACGATGATACAATCGCCGCGGCAACTGCACGTCGCGATCAGCCCGAAGAACCCCGCATCGTCGACGACGGCACCTGGACGGACGACGACATCGCGTATTGCCGGCAGCAGGCGCGCACCGCCGCCAGCGCCGCCGAAGAACGCAAGCACCTTGCCGTCAGCGCCGGCCGTGTCGGCCTCGGCAGCCCAGGCAGCGACATGGTTGAGCGCTCCGCCCATCTTCTGTGCAGCGCCAGCCGTAAGCCGTCGCATCTGTGCGAAACCTATTGGCGCAAGCAATTCATCGAGGCCGTCAAGGCTTATGCGGTATCCTTTCGTGACGTCTCCCAGCAATCCTATTGGTCGGATTACGAGGTTGGTCGCCGGGCGAAAGAGGCCACCGGCGATACCGACTGGCAATCGATCGCCGACGACATCCGGCAGACAACGCACGAGATGGCGGAGATGCACGCAGCGATCGTTGCTGCGTTCCGCAGCCTGATCGCCGATGGAATCATCGATCCCGACGATTTCGGCATCTTCTTCGGCTTGGGCATACCGCCGGAGGTCGCCGCCCTGATCGGCGATGCGCGGCGTGTGAAACGCGTTTGCGGTTGACGCTTTCCATTTGCGCGGAGGCAAACTAGGCAGGGCCATGGCCTGCCCGAACGAAAGCGCGCGAGCACCGAAGCGGCGCGAGGCGATCGCATGAGCCTGGTGCGGTCCTTCGCCACCGTCGGCGGCAACACCGCCTTGAGCCGCGTGCTTGGCTTTGCTCGCGAGATGCTGATCGCCGCGGCACTCGGGGCGGGGCCGGTGGCCGATGCGTTCTTCGCTGCGTTCCGCTTTCCCAATCTCTTCCGCCGCCTGTTCGCCGAAGGCGCCTTCAACGCCGCTTTCATCCCGCTCTTTGCGCGCAACCTGGAGGAAGGCGGCGACAACGCCGCAAAGGCCTTTGCTAACGATGTGCTGGCCGCACTTCTGGTCGTCCTATTGGCGCTGACGGCGCTTGCGGAAATCGCCACCCCGATCCTCGTCTTGACGGTGATTGCGCCGGGATTTGCCGGCGACGCTGACAAGTTCGACCTCACGGTCCTCTTGACGCGCGTCATGTTCCCCTATCTCGGCTGCATGTCGCTGGTGGCGATGCTGTCGGGCATCCTCAATGCCCTGCACCGCTATTTCGCCGCCGCGTTCGCACCTGTCCTGCTCAACGTCATCCTGGTCGTAATCCTTGTCACCAGCCTGTGGCTCGGCTTGCCGGAGCGGACGGTCGGCCTCGCCATGGGCGTCGGCGTGTTCCTGGCCGGTTTTGCGCAGCTGGCCCTTTTGATCGTCGCCATCCGCCGCGCCGATTTTCCGCTGAAACTTAAGCGCCCACGCCTGACGCCCGGCGTGCGGCGGCTCCTCGTTCTTGCCGCGCCAGCCGCCATCGCTGGCGGCATCACGCAGATCAACCTCTTCGTCGGGCAAATCATCGCCAGTCAGAAGGCGGGCGCCATCGCCGTCCTGCAATATGCCGACCGCGTCTATCAGCTGCCGCTCGGTATCGTCGGCATCGCCATCGGCGTGGTGCTTCTGCCGGAACTGTCGCGCGCTCTGAAGGCGGGGCACATGCAGGCCGTCGCCGATAACCAGAACCGCTCGCTGGAATTCGCTTTGTTTCTGACATTGCCAGCCGCGGCAGCGCTCTTCGTCATCCCTGAAGAGGTCGTGCGCGTGCTTTATGAGCGCGGCGCTTTCACCCCCGACACGAGCGCCATTGTGGCGCGCGCGCTTGGCGTATTCGCGCTTGGCCTGCCGGCCTTCGTGTTGATCAAGGTCTTCTCGCCGGGCTTCTTTGCCCGTGAGGATACGAAGACCCCGATGTACGCCGCCGCCGCCGCCATGATCACCAATATCGTGCTCAGCATTTCGCTCTTTCCGTATCTGGAAGAGGTAGCGATCGCACTGGCGACGACGTTGTCCGGCTGGCTGAACGCCGGCATTCTCTTCATACTTCTGATGCGGCGCGGGCATTGGCCGCTCGACATGGCCGTGCTGCGCCGTGGCGCAATCATGCTGGTCGTCTCCATCATCATGGCGATCGCACTGTTTGCGGCGGCGAGAGGCCTTGGCACCGCTTTTGAGCCGGCGACCGGCGTGCTGATACAGGCCGCAGCGCTTCTCGTTCTCGTCATCGCCGGCGCGGCATTCTACTTTGCATTGGCACACGTCACCGGCGCCGCCGATCTCCGCGCGCTTATGCAAAGCCTTCGGCGGAAGCGGACCGGCGGAGCGGAAGCGTGAGTGAGATGACAGGCGCCGACGGACTGGTCGCCGGGCTCCTCGACCACGACGTCGACACGGTCTTCGGCCTCCCCGGCGCGCAGATCTACGGGCTCTTCGACGCGCTCCACCGCGCCGGCAACGCCATCAAGGTAATCGGCGCGCGCCACGAGCAAGGCAGCGGCTACATGGCCTACGGCTATGCCCGCTCCACCGGCCGCCCCGCTGTCTTCTCCGTCGTGCCGGGACCGGGCATGCTCAATGCCTCGGCTGCCATGCTCACCGCATTCGGCGGCAACGAACCCGTGCTTCTTTTGACGGGCCAGGTTCCGACAGCGTTCCTCGGGCACGGACGCGGGCACCTCCATGAGATGCCGGACCAGCTCGCCGTGATGCGCGGCATCGTCAAATGGGCGGAGCGTGTCGACGACGCCTCGGCGGGACGCGCCATAGTGGCGCGCGCCTTTCAAGCCATGCGCTCAGGCCGCCCCGGGCCGGCGGCGCTGGAAATGCCGTGGGACGTCTTCACCCAGCGCGCCGAAAGCGCCGAAAGCGGACCCTTGCCGCTTCATCCGGAGCCCCCGGTCGACATGGATCGGATCGACCAGGCAGCGGAGCTTATCAAGGGCGCGAACAACCCGATGATCTTTGTCGGCAGCGGCGCCATCCATGCACGCGCCGTCGTTCTGGACTTGGCGGAGGGGCTGGACGCGCCGGTGGTGGCGTTCCGCTCCGGCCGCGGCATTGTCGGCAATGACCACGAACTTGGCCTGATCCTGCCGGCGGCCTACGCGCTGTGGCCCGAGACCGATCTGATGATCGGCATCGGCACGCGGCTGGAGCTGCCCGGTTGGCGCTGGCCCTATCGGCCGGCCGGCCAGAAATCGATCCGCATCGACATCGACCCCATGGAGATGCGCCGCTTCACGCCGGACGTGGCAATCGTCGCCGACGCCGCCACAGCAACGCAGGCGCTGGTGGAAGCAGTGAGCCGCCGCGGCTTCAGCCGCACCAAAGGCCGCCGCGAAATCATCCGCGCCGCAACCGAAAAGGCGTTATCCGACATTCAAACCATCCAACCGCAGATGGCCTATCTCGATATTCTGCGCGCCGTCCTGCCGCACGACGCCTTCCTCGTGGAAGAGCTGTCGCAGGTCGGCTTCACCTCCTATTTCGGCTTTCCCGTCTACGAGCCGCGCACTTACATCAGCGGCAATTATCAGGGCGCGCTCGGCTTCGGCTTCCCCACTGCGCTTGGCGTGAAGGTCGCCAACCCGGAGAAGCCCGTCGTCGTGCTCGCCGGCGATGGCGGCTTCATGTTCACTGCCCAGGAGCTTGCTACCGCGGTACAATACGACATCGGCGTCGTCACGCTCGTCTTCAACAACAACGCCTATTTCAATGTGCGCCGTGATCAGATCGATCGCTTCGAAGGCCGCGCCATCGCCTCCGATCTGGTCAATCCGGACTTCGTCAGATTCGCCGAGTCCTTCGGCGTAACGGCGGAGCGCGTAGACACGCCGAGCGCCTTCAAGCAGGCGCTGGAGCGCGCGCTTGCCGATGGCGGTCCGCGACTGATTGAGATCGCCGTCGAAAACGAGACCTCGCCGTGGAGCGTCCTTCACCCGGCGAAGCCTAAGGACGTGGGTTAGGCGGCTAGCCGACGCCAAGCAGAACGAAGAGCACCGAAAGCGTCACGACGGAAAGCACCGTCGACACTACGATCGTTGCCGTCGAGCGCTGCACGTAGATGTCGTACTGCTGCGCCAGCACAAAGACCAGCGCACCCGTTGGCAGCGCCGCCAGGATCACCGCAGAGGCGGCCCAGACCGGCGGCATCGAAAAAACCTTGAAGGCGAGCCACCAGGTAAGGGCCGGCTGCACGATTAGTTTCAGCCACACGAGCCACGCCACTTCGCCGAACCCTGCGCGGAGCGGCTGGCCGACCAGAAAAAGGCCGATGGCGAAAAGCGCGCACGGCCCCGCCGCCGCCCCCATGATGTCGCAGAACGCGGCGACAGGCTGAGGCAGCGTCAGGCCGAGCACCGCCACAAGTAGCCCCGCCCCGGCCGACAGCACCAGCGGATTGCGCGCCACCGACAAGACCACGCGCCGCACAATGCCGAACGGACCACTTTCACGTCCGAGGTCGATTTCGACGATGATCACGCAGATTGGGAGCACCACCGCGGCGGTCATCATCGCCCCGAAAATCGCCGGCAGCTTGCCGGCCTCGCCAAAGGCGGTGATCAGAAGCGGAATGCCCATATAGCCGGCATTGGAGAAATTGGCGCTCATGCCGCTAAGGCCGAGCGCGCCGATACGGTTGGGAAATGCCACCGCCCCGACCAAAACGGCCAGAAGGAAGACCGCCAGGAGCCCACCTCCAAAAGCCGCCAAGAACGGCCAATTCACCTCCGTGCCGGTGCGCGACAGCGAGACGAAGAACAGCGCCGGCAGCGCGCCGTAATAGACGAAGCGGTTGAGCGCTTCGCTGCTGGCATCGCCGAGCAACCGAAAGCGGCCGGAAAGATATCCAGCCAGCATGATGGCGAAGACCGGAAGGACGACATTGACGACGGCGTTCATGAGACCCTTAGTTTAGTACGCAACCCTAATCGGCCGGCCGGTGTTGCAAGCGGCGCCGGCATTGGCCATAAGCGCGCGGCCGCTTCTTCACGCCATCCGCCAGCCGATCAGCCCGCAGACCCCCGCAGCCCATGACCAAATTCCCCGAACGCGTCTTCTCAGGCATGCAGCCGACCGACACGCTGCATCTCGGCAATTACCTCGGCGCCATGGTCAACTGGATCGCCATGCAGGAGACGCATGAATGCGTCTACTGTGTTGTCGATCTGCACGCCATCACCGTCTTCCAGGACCCCAAGCAGCTCGCCAACAACATCCGCGAGGTGACGGCCGCATATCTCGCCTGCGGCCTCGATCCGAAGCGCTCCATCATCTTCAACCAGAGCCAGGTGCACGAGCACGCCGAGTTGGCCTGGGTGTTCAATTGCGTCGCCAGGATGGGCTGGCTGAACCGCATGACGCAGTTCAAGGAGAAGGCCGGCAAGGATCGCGAGAATGCCTCCACGGGGCTCTTTGTCTATCCCAACCTCATGGCCGCTGACATCCTCGTCTACAAGGGAACGCATGTGCCGGTCGGCGAGGACCAGAAGCAGCATCTGGAGCTCTCCCGCGACATCGCCCAGAAATTCAACAACGACTTCGCCGCGTCGATCGCCGCGCATGGCCACGGCGATCAGTTTTTCCCGTTGCCGGAGCCGATGATCACCGGGCCGGCGACGCGCGTCATGAGCCTGCGCGACGGCACCAAGAAGATGTCTAAATCCGACGCCTCCGAAATGTCGCGCATCGCGCTGACGGACGACGCCGATCAGATCGCGCAAAAGATCCGCAAGGCGAAGACCGACCCGGAGCCGCTTCCCTCCGAGACCAAGGGACTTGAAGGCCGACCGGAAGCGGAGAACCTCGTCGGCATCTTCGCAGCGCTTGGCGGTACGACGCCGGACGCGGTTCTGAAAGATCATGGCGGGGCGCAGTTCTCAGCCTTCAAGCCGGCGCTCGCCGAACTCGCCGTCTCCAAGCTTTCGCCGATCGCGGCGGAGATGCGCCGTCTGCTTGCCGAGCCCGGCCATGTTGATGCCGTGCTGGCAGATGGCGCGGAGCGCGCGCGCGCCATCGCGGCGCCTATCATGCGCGACGTGAAAGACGTCGTAGGGCTGCTGCGATCGCCCTGAGCGCTAGCGTTATCGCGCGTAAACGGTCGGGTCCGGCGCGGGAAGCTGTCGCACCGCCACTGGCGGCGCGTCCGTCACTTCGGCCTCTCCTTGGGCAAGACGCCGAAGCGCGACGGCCGCCTCCTCGCCGTCTGCAAAGACCAGCGTCCCCGTCCCGCTCAAGCCCCCCGGCCGCACCCCGCTGACCGTGCCTCTTCGTCCGTCGCTGCACACCACCGCGGCCCTGAAGGTGGCGTTGTTCTCAAGCGGATTGTAGCTGCCCGTGCAACGCAACCCGGTGACGAGCTCGGTCGCTTCAAACATGGCAAGCGACGGCGCCGCGGTCACAGCCGACGCGGCCGTCGGCTCCGCCGCTATGCTGCCGGTCGCAACATTCCCGTCTTTGCCGGCCCCAACGGACGAGCAGCCCGCTGTCGCCACTGCAAGCAAGACGGCGCACAACGCCGTATGGCTGGCCTTCATCATCCGCCCCGTTCGCCCGCCTGAACCATGCCGGCGTCGCATCGTAGAGTCGAGCGCAGGCGGCGCGGCGATTGCTCCAATCAACAGCTTCTGAGATTGGGGGGACGCTAAGCCGCGCGCCGCACCATCGCGACAAAGACAAGCGCCGTGGCGAACATGATCAGGCTGTAGGTCGCCGCCGGAACGACATAGGCGCCGCCGCCGAAGAGGAGCGTCGCGACGGCGATTGCCAGCGTGCCGTTCTGCAGCCCGCATTCGATGGAGATCGCGATGCGCTGCGGCCGGCCGGAGCCGAAAAACGTGGCAAGCGCGAAGGCGAGCACCATCATCACCACGTTCAGAACCAGCGTCACCAGCCCAGCTTCGGCGAAATAGGCGACGACATTGTTGCGCTCTTGGATGATCGCGCCGATCAGCACCAGAACGAACAAAGCAACCGCGATCCGCCGCGCTTGCGGCTCAAAGCGCTGCGCGAAGGTTGCCGCGAAGTTGCGCACCGCCATGCCGATCAGCACCGGCACGGTGACGATGAGGAAGACGCCGATCGCCGTTCCAAGGATCGAGAAATCACCCGGCTCGCCGCCGACGAACTGTCCGTAGGCGATGGCGACGACCAGCGGGATGGTCACCACGCCGAGCAGGCTGATGATCGCCGTCAGCGAAATGGAAAGCGCCACGTCGCCGCGCGCAAACGACGTGATGACGTTGGAGGTGGCCCCGCCGGGGGCCGCCGCAATGATCATCACGCCGACGGCAAGCTCCGGACTGAGCGGCCAAAGGAGCACCAGCACGAAGGCGACCACCGGCAGGAGCACGATCTGCGACAGCGCGCCGAGGAAGAAATCCTTCGGTTGCCGCGCGACGCGATAGAAGTCGTCCGCCACCAGGCCGAGGCCGAGCGAGAACATGATGAAGGCCAGCGCCAACGGCAGAACGATGTCGGTGACAATTCCCATGCGGTCCCCCGCTGGCAGCGGCCAGGCCGATAGCCCGGTGACCCGCGCAGGTTTCTGCCTATCGCGTCACCGGCCGCCTGGCCAGCGCACCGGCCGCCATCCACGGATTTATGGGCCGCCTCAACGGCGCTCTTGGCTAGCCGGATCGCCGCAGCGCGCTTCCACACGCCGCCCCCTGAGCCGTGACGGACGCGGGAACGGGATGTCGGCCAACTCGCGCGCGCTCATGGCCTTCAGCGCTGGGTGCGACAGCGGGTCGTTTTGATCGACGGTCGGATCCTCCGCCGACAAGGCTGTGAAGCGAAGTCGGCTGAAGAGAGATAAGAAAATCTGGATCATTTCAGATGCACTTTCTGCTCGTTCACTCCAGAAAGTGACATTTTCACGCGTTAGTTCAATGGAGTTTGTCTTCTAGTCGATGTAGAAAAACTATATGGAGAATCTAAAACGCGTGCACCTCAACGGCCTGCGGGCCCTGGAAGCCGCAGGGCGGCTCGGGTCGCTGAAGGCGGCTGCGGAGGAGCTCGGCGTATCGCCCGGCGCCGTCAGTCAGCAAATCATCAAAAGCGAGGAGCGCCTTGGCGCGATCGTTTTTGAGCGCGGCAGCCGCGGCCTGTCGCCCACGCCGTTCGGCCAGAAACTCGTCAACCGGCTGACAGCGGGCTTTCGCATGCTCGACAGGGCCGTGGCGCTGGCGCATCGCCATGCCGATTCGGAGCTGACGATCTCGGTCGCGCCGGTGTTCGCCTCGCGCTGGCTGGTGCCGCGCCTGTCGCGCTACGCAGAGCGCCACCCCGAGATCAAGGTGCGGCTCGACGCATCGATCACGCTGGTGGACCCCGACACCTCCGACATCGACATCGCCATCCGCGTCGGCGACGGCGAGTGGCCAGGCACGCGCACGGATTTTCTGCTCGCCCAGGAAGTCTTTCCGGTCTGCGCTCCGGCGCTGGCCGAACATCTCAAGACGCCGCACGACATCCTCACAGTGCCGGTTCTGCGCGACCTCAATTCCACGATCAGCTGGGACGTCTGGCTTTCGCAATTCGGCTTTCGCGAATCCGACCTTCGTGAGGGAAACACTTTCACCGATGCGTCGCTTTGCCTGGATGCCGCCATCGCCGGCCAAGGCATCATGCTCGCCTGGCAGACGCTGGCGCATTACGCGCTGTCAGTGGGTCAGGTCGAGGCGCCCTTTCCGGAGCGCGCGGCGACCGGCCTCGGCTATTGGCTCGTCACCTCCGCACGCCGGCCGGAGCCCAAGAAGACCAGCGACTTCAAGCGCTGGATCAAGCAGGAGATCGCGGCGACCGAACGGGACTTCACAGCCTAGCGAGGCTCGCGCTGTCGGCGGACTTCGCCTGGCGCAAGCCGACAAGCCTCCCACCTCATGCGGTCTGTGTCTTCGGGGAGACGAACCACGTTTCGGTTGCGCCCATGCCCTTCACGTCCTGCGTCCCCTGCGGCACGCAGTCAAAATCGTCCTTGATAATCTCATAGGTCGCGCGCGTGATCTGAACGCGTCCGCCCTGACCGTGCGATTCCATGCGACTCGCCGCGTTCACGGCTTCGCCCCAGAGATCGTAGATGAACTTCTTGCGTCCGATCACACCCGCGACGACCGGCCCCGAACTGATGCCCACCCGAAACGCCAGCTTGCGCCCGGAGAACGTGTTGCGTTCCACATGCTCCATCATCTCCAGCGCCATGCGCGTCAGCACATGCGCATGATCAGCGCGCTTTCTGGGTATGCCGGACGCCACCATGTAGCAGTCGCCGATCGTCTTGATCTTCTCAAGGCCGTGCTCCTCGGTGAGTGTGTCAAAGTACGAAAAAACGTCATCAAGCAGACTGACCAATTCCGCCGGCGTCATGGTCGCCGACATCGGCGTGAAATCGACAAGGTCCGCAAACAAAACGCTCGCGCCTTCGAAATGGTCCGCTATCGACCTCTGCCCACCCTTCAAGATCGAGGCGATCTCCTTTGGAAGAATGTTGAGTAGCAAGGCCTCCGATCGTTCCTGATAGGCGTCCTTCTGATGGACGAAGTAGAGGACCATGAGAAAGATGATTGCGCCGACCCCAAGCAGGTTGATGACAAAGAAGAAGGTCGCCACTTCGAGCGAAAGCGGCGGGTCCTTGCTAAGCACCGGCTGCAGCAAGCCGGCGAGAATCGTGAGGCCAGCAAATCCGGCAAACCAGCGCGGAGCATTGCTGGGGCGATCAAAAAGCAATGCGCCCATTGGGCAGATCAGCGACCACAGAATGACGGCGCTTCCGTAGAAGTATCCGCCCAATGCCAGCATCAGAAAGAACGGTAGAAACAGGATCAAAACCAGCTGGCTGAACCGGAAGAACCAGTACCGGCGCGTCATCGCGAAATAGATGATGCTGAGCAGTGAAAACAGCCCATAGGCGAAGGGAATGGTCCCCGCCAATCCGGCGCCCAGGGCGTAATACATGACCCCCCACGCCAGCCCGGCAAAGATGAACAACACCGAGCAGAGAACGAGCAGAGACTTCTTCAGCTTGAGTTCGTCGTCGTCGCCAGGGTCCGAACCGACCCGCGCGATTGACGTTACAACTCTCCCGGCAAATGCTCTCATGGGCTCACAGATGCGCCCTCAGCCTGGTCGAAAGCCTTAGAACGCTATCAGCAAAGCGTGGCGGCCGCTTGCGCGGACACCAATCAGGCACCGGCCACCGCTTCCGACGAAGGACTGGTGCTGCTGGACAGGATTGAACTGTCGACCTCTCCCTTACCAAGGGAGTGCTCTACCACTGAGCTACAGCAGCAACCGTCGCGGCCGAAAGTGGGCCGATCGGCCCGCTTCGTCAACGCGCTGGCTCATGCCATAGGCCCGGAGCCCGCGCAACCGGGCGGCGGAGCCTCGGGCCACCACAAGCGGTCCCCCAATATCTGTCGTCATGCCCGGACTTGATCCGGGCATCCATTCCTGAGCCGATCCGATCGGCCAATCGCCAGCGAGGTGGATTGCCGGGTCAAGCCCGGCAATGACGACAGAGAAGGGTGCGCAAGGAGCAAAATAACCCCATCCCCCGGCGATCCTTGCCTCTTTCCTGCCGCTCCTCTATATCACCGCCTGCCGGGTCGCCCGGCGCGGGCCTCAGGCCCAGGGCATGCCGTGGCGACCTCAAGAACGCTCAATTCCGAGCTTCCAAGCGGCGCCCGCCGGCAAGGCGGGCGGTTTCGCGTTTAAGGAGAGCCAAATGCCCAAGCAGAAGACCAAGTCCGGCGCCAAGAAGCGCTTCAAAATGACCGCCACCGGCAAGGTGAAAGTGCTGCAGGCGGGCAAGCGCCACGGCATGATCAAGCGGACGCCGAAATTCATCCGCCAGGCGCGCGGCACCACCGTGCTGGCGCCTCAGGATGCGGCGATCGTCAAGGTCTACATGCCCTACAACCGCTGATCTCGCGAGACGCAAGGAGTTTTTGCCATGGCGCGCGTCAAACGCGGCGTGACCTCTCACGCCAAGCACAAGAAGGTCTTGCGGGCGGCGAAGGGCTATTACGGCCGCCGTAAGAACACTATCCGGGTCGCCAAGCAGGCCGTGGAGAAGGCGCAGCAATACGCCTACCGCGACCGCCGCAACAAGAAGCGCAATTTCCGCGCTCTTTGGATTCAGCGCATCAACGCCGCCGCGCGCCAGGAGGGGCTCACCTATGCCCGCCTGATCGACGGCCTGACCAAGGCCGGCATCGCGGTGGACCGTAAGGTGCTCGCCGATCTCGCCGTGCACGAGCCGGCGGCTTTTTCGGAAATCGCCGGCCAGGCCAAGGATGCGCTGAGCTATCTGAAGGACAAGACGCCCGGCGAGTTTGAAAAGGCGGTCGCGCAGTAGATCAGTGCTGGACGCGCAAAGCCGCAGCGCGGCTTGCGCAGACCACACTTGATCCGCCCGCCCGTTCCGTGACATTTCGGGCCGCGCCGTTCGCAGGAACAACGGCGCGCCCGGACATGACGCCATGCAAGACACACCCGCATCCGACCTTGCCTCGTTGAAAGCCGAGATCGCAGACGCGATTTCCGCGGCTGAGGACGAGCGCGCGCTGGAGGCGGTGCGCGTCGCCGCACTCGGCAAGAAGGGATCGATCTCCGCCCGCCTGAAAGGGCTCGGCGCGATGAGCCCTGAGGAGCGGAAAGCCGCCGGCCAGGCTCTCAATCAGCTCCGCGACGAGGTGGCTGAGGCGCTGGAGGCCCGCCGCGCCGCGCTTGCCGAAACCGCACTTGAAGCGCGGCTCGCGTCGGAGACGGTCGATGTCACGCTCCCCGCCCGGCCGGAACGGACCGGCACGGTGCATCCGGTCACGCAGGTCTGGCAGGAGATCATCGCCATCTTCGGCGACATGGGCTTCTCGCTCGCCGAGGGCCCGCATATCGAAAGCGACTGGTACAATTTCGGCGCGCTGAACATCCCGCCGGAGCATCCTGCTCGGCAGGAGCACGACACCTTCTACTTCAATCCGCGCCCCGGCTCCGACGAGCGCCTGGTGCTGCGCACGCACACTTCGCCGGTGCAGATCCGCACGATGGAGAACACCAAGCCGCCGATCCGCATCATCGCGCCCGGCCGCACGTTCCGCTCCGATTCCGATCAGACACACACGCCGATGTTCCATCAGCTTGAGGCGCTGGTCATCGACGAGACGACGCATCTCGGTCATCTAAAAGGAACGGTGGAGGCCTTCGTCAAAGCCTTCTTCGAGGTCGACGATTTGAAGATGCGCTTCCGCCCGTCTCACTTCCCGTTCACCGAGCCGTCGATGGAGGTCGATATCGGCTGCTCATGGGAGGGCGGCGAACTGAAGATCGGCGTCGGCGACGACTGGCTGGAGATTCTCGGCTCCGGCATGGTGCATCCCAACGTCATCCGCGCCGGCGGCCTCGATCCGGATCGCTATCAGGGCTTCGCCTTCGGTATGGGCATCGACCGCATCGCTATGCTGAAATACGGCATCCCCGATCTCCGCGCCTTCTTCGAGGCGGATTTGCGCTGGCTCAGGCACTACGGCTTCTCAGCGCTTGCCATGCCGACGCTCGCCGAGGGGCTGAGCCTCTAAGCGCCAGCGTTTTCAGGGCTTTGCGGCATGGCTCGCGGACGGCGCTGGTCGCGCCGCCCGCATCTTAATCGCAGTCAGTACCGCCTAGGCCTGATCCACAGATCATGGTCGCCCGTGGTCGTATGGATCTCCATCTTCTCCAGGCCCATGTCGTTCAGGAGGTAGGTCGGAACCGTCTGCAGGGTACGGCGATCCTTGCCCATCTTCCGGCGCTCACTGAAGCAGCGCGCGAACAGGCTTCTGAGCCCTGCGGCCGCATGCCATGCGGCGGCAAGTCTCGACGGATTGCGCGACAGCGCGGTATTCACGACGTTCTCCTTCCTTCAAGCAGGCGTAAACGCGGCCCGAGAACGGACCGCAACTTCGATGTGTGATCGGGCTGGTAGCCGGCGGAGCGGTATCTCTAACCGCTGCCTGTTTCAGCCACGTTTCATGTGGTCTCTGATTTGGTTTCGCCAAGGGCCAAGGCGAGGAATTTTCGTGGCAGGCACTTGCGCGCGTCCGATTGGCCGATCGGAGCAAGAACCTGTCCTTTGGGCGTTAGCGCGTTGTGGCGTGAAGCGGCATGCACGGCGGATGGACATGACCGCCCGCTACGACCGCGAAGCACCGACCTGGGAACAATCTCTCCGCAGTCTCGGATACGCGGCCGCCTACGAGGATTTCTTAAGCGATCGCACGCTTCGTTCAGGTCCCGTCCTCGACGTGGGAACGGGGACCGGCGCTTTGGCCCGAGCGTGGGTCAATGCCGGCGGCAGCCGAGACCTCACGCTGCTGGATCCGTCGCAAAGAATGCTGTCGATTGCCTCCAGCCATTTGGGAGCGCTCGGCGTTGCACCAAAAATCGTGCAAGGCGCAATCGAGCAGTCCGGCTGGTTCCCGCCCTTCTCCGCCATTCTCACCGCACATGCCGTAGAGCACTGCGCGCGCCCGCGGGAGGCGTTTCAGCATTTCGCAAGCTGGCTCGGACCGCATGGCCGGCTTTACCTGGTGATGTCGCAGCCCCACTGGTGCAACTGGTTGATTTGGCTGCGTTTCCGTCACCGCTGGTTCAGCGAGGCTCAGGTCCTGGAGATGGCCAAGGGGGCCGGCTTCCGCCATGTGCTCACGCATGCCTTCCAGAAGGGCCCACCGAGCCGCACCAGCCTCGCCTATCTGTTTTCAAAGAACGGATAGGCGCGGAAGCCGCCGCTGTTTCTTCAGCCCAGCGCCATCGTAGACTGCGGGGATGGAACCGGAAGCCTATTGCTTTCATCGGCATTTCGATCCTGCGGGCCCGACGGAGTTCCAGGTGGAGCGCCACTATCTGCTCCACGCACTTGAAGGGACGCTGCGGCTTGAGGCCGAGGGACGGCGCTGGACATTGCCGCCGGCGCGCGCCGCGTTGATCGCGGCGGGCCACCCGATCACCGTGTCGATCCAGACAAAGCTCACATCTGCCTCGGTGCTCTTCTCCACCGATTTCATGCCGGCGCCGTCGCGGGTCCTCTCCGTCTTCGACATGTCACCATTGGCGCGCGCGCTCATCGCCGAGTGTCGGCAATGGGGCCCTGACAGCGGCCGCCTTTCGCCTTATGCGCGGCGCATCTTTGAGACGCTCGCCGCCGTCGTTCAGAAACTTGCGCAAGATCCCAGCCCCTGCGTGTTGCCATCACCATCCAGCGCGGAGCTTGCCCGGGCATTGGCGATGACGGAGGAACTGTCTCACGGTTCTCCGAGCTTCGAAGAGATCGCACGCGCAACGGGCCAATCCCCGCGCGCGCTTTCCCGTCGCTTCGCCACCGAGATGGGCATGACCTGGCGCGAAGCCTTGCGGCGCGTTCGCATGATCCGCGCGGTGGAGGCGCTGGCGACCAGCGATGCTCCGATTACGGAGATCGCCATGTCCGTCGGCTACAATTCGCTGTCGGCGTTCAACGCCGCGTTCCGTGACCTGACCGGAAAGAGCCCCAGCGCGTATCGCGCGACCTTCGACGCTTCCGATTGACTGCCGCGCCGCAGAGACATCGACTGCGGCCCGCCCTTGCCACCTCCCACTTGCCCGGCTAGGTGAACGGGCTTGCCGCCCGCCCGCACTCGCTAAACGCCAATGAAGTTCACCCTTTCCTGGCTCAAAGACCATCTCGACACCGAGGCCTCCGCCGCGGAGATCGCCGATGCGCTGACGCATCTCGGCCTGGAGCTGGAGGAGCTCTCCAATCCTTCGGAGAAGCTGAAGCCGTTTGTCATCGCCAGCGTCCTGGAGGCCCGCGCCCACCCCAACGCCGACCGCCTGAGCCTTTGCCGTGTCGAGTTCGGCGGCGAAGCGCCGGTGCAGGTCGTGTGCGGCGCGCCCAATGCCCGCACCGGCATGAAGGGCGTCTTCGCGCCGGTCGGTACGCACATCCCCGGCACCGGCATCGACCTCAAGGCCGGCAAAATACGCGGCGAAGCGTCGAACGGCATGCTTCTGTCGGAGCGCGAGCTCGGTCTCTCCGACGAGCACGAGGGCATTGTCGACCTGCCCGAGGATGCGCCGATCGGCGTTCCGTATGCGGCGTGGGCGGGCCTCGACGACCCGGTCATCGACTTCGCCGTCACGCCCAACCGGCCGGACGCGCTCGGCGTCCACGGCATTGCCCGCGACCTCGCTGCCAAAGGCATCGGCCGGCTGAGGCCGCTGCAAGAGATCGGCGTCGCAGGGAGCTTTGAAAGCCCGATCGGCGTGGAGCTTCGCTTCGACGATCCCGACAACAAGCCCTGCCCGCTATTCATCGGCCGCTTCATCCGCGGTGTCACCAATGGTCCGTCGCCGGCCTGGATGCAACAGCGCCTGCGCGCCATCGGCCTGCGGCCGATCTCCGCGCTGGTCGATATCACCAATTACATCACCTACACCTACGCCCGCCCGCTGCATGTCTTCGACGCCGACAAGGTGAAGGGCACTATCCACGCGCGGCTCGCCAAGGAAGGCGAAACGATCGAGGGGCTCGACGGCAAGACCTACACGCTCGACCCCGAGATGACGGTCATTGCCGACGATAACGGCGCGGAAGGCATTGGCGGCGTCATCGGCGGCGAGGTCACCGGATGCACGGCGGAGACCGTCAACGTCTTCCTGGAGGCGGCCTATTTTGATCCGATCCGCACCGCCGCCACCGGCCGCAAGCTGAGTGTCGTCACCGACGCGCGCTATCGCTTCGAGCGCGGCGTTGATCCGGCCTTCGTCGAGCAGGGTGCTGAGATCGGCACGCAGATGATCCTCGACCTTTGCGGCGGCGAAGCCTCCGAGCTTGTGGTCGCCGGCAAGGCGCCCGTCAGAAGCTTGTCTTTGCCGCTCCGCATGGACCGCGTGAAGACGCTCGCCGGCGTCGACATTCCGCCCGACGAGCAGCTGGATATTCTGCGCTCCATCGGCTTCACCGTAGCCGGCACCGACACGGAGATCGTCGCCGAAGCCCCGCCATGGCGTCCCGATATCGACGGCGAAGCCGATCTCGTTGAAGAGATCGTGCGCGTCTATGGCCTCGACAAGGTCGAGCACGTCATGCTGCCGCGGCTGGAGGCAGTGACCGGCCGCCGCATCTCTGTCGCGCAGCGGCGGCGCTTTCAGGCGGCGCGCGCCCTCGCCGCGCGCGGCATGAACGAAGCGGTGACCTGGTCTTTCGTGCCCAAGCGCGATGCGGAGCTCTTTGGCGGCGGCGCGCCGGAACTGGCCCTCGCCAACCCGATCTCCACCGAGATGTCCGACATGCGCCCGTCGCTGCTGCCGACATTGCTGGCGGCCGCCAAGCGCAATTCCGCGCGCGGCTTGTCCGATCTGGCACTGTTTGAAGTCGGGCAGGTCTATGGCGGCGACAGGCCGGAGGATGAGCGCATCCACGCCACCGGGCTGCGGACCGGCAAAAGCGGCGCGCGCCATTGGTCCGATGCACCGCGGTCGCTCGATCTCTTCGACGCCAAGGCCGACGCTTTGGCGGCGCTCGCCGCCGCCGGCGCGCCGATTGCCAGCCTGCAGACCGCCGCGGAAGGGCCGTCCTGGTATCATCCCGGCCGGGTGGGCGCATTCATGCTCGGTCCGAAGAACCGGCTCGCCGTCTTCGGAGAGGTGCACCCGCGCGTGCTTGCGGCCATGGACGTCGCCGGACCGATCGCCGCGTTCGAGATCGACCTCGACGCCGTGCCGCTCCCCAAGGCGGCGCGCACCGCCCGTTCCGCCCTCGATGCGTCGCAGTTCCAGGGCGTGACGCGCGACTTCGCCTTTGTCGTCGCCGGCGACGTTGCCGCGGAGCGCATCATCCGCGCTGCCAAAGGTGCCGACAAATCCCTGGTGGAGACCGTTTCGGTGTTCGACGTGTTCACCGGCGAGGCGATCGGCGAGCGTCAGAAATCCGTCGCCATCGAAGTGACGCTTCAGCCGCGCGACCGCACGCTCACCGACGAGGAAATCGACAAGACCTCCGCGGCGATCGTCGCGGCCGTCGAAAAAGCGACCGGCGGTGTCCTGCGCACGTGACGTTAACCTCTTGTTAACTCATTGATTTTCTTGGAAAACCTGTGGATTGTCACGATCTCGCCACGCGAAAAATAAGTGATTTCAAAAGCTTAAACTGGGTTGCCCCTCTGTTCTTCTCGAATTGTGGCTGCTGTTCCTTCGGAACGGAGATAGAACACATGGCGCATCAATGACTTAGCAGGTTCCGGCGCGGCTAATGCCCCTAACAGGCACACAGTGCGCCGGCTACGAAAACAGCCACCTCAGGTGATCGCCTCGATCTGATCCTCACTCAGCGTGCCCGGCACAATGGTGATCGGCACGGGAAAAGTGCCGGACCCACGCCCGGCAATGGCCGAGACAAGCGGCCCCGGCCCCTCGGAGCTCTCCCCGGCGGCCAGCACCAGGACGGCGACATCCTCGTCCGATTCAATCAGCCGGCGGATCTCTTCTGCCGTCTTGCCCTCGCGGATCACCATCTCCGTGTCGAGATTGGCGACGTCGCGGGCTTGTGCAGCGAACTTCGACAGCGAGGCCTGCGCCTGCTCGCGGGCTTCCTCGCGCATGATGTCCTCAACGCCGGCAAAGCCCTGCGGCCCCTCCGGCTCGATGACGAAGAGAAGCACGACGCCTCCGCCGGTATGCTGGGCCCGCCGCGCCGCAAAGGAGAGCGCGACCATGCATTCCGGCGTGTCGTCGATGACGACGAGGAACTTCCGCTTGTGGCCCTCTTCGTGGGCGCGTCTTGGCAGCATCATGAGGGGACACTGCCATCGCGGCTTGGCCGCGACAAGCGCTTGACATGGAGTGCGAGAAACCTAGCCGGGGAGCTGCCCCGGAATGGCGGATTAGGCCGCGCGGCGATACGTGTCGGCTGCGACCGCGCCGCTCTCAACCAGTTCGTCGTGCACGCCTTGGCGGGCGCCGTGCTGGTAGACATCGCCCAGATCGGTCGGCAGGCCGGCTTTGCGGAGCCGCTCCACGGCCGCGTCGATCTGCTGAAGTACAAGCCACGCCATATGCGTCTTCAGCCCGCGATCGCCCGCGTTGCGGCTGCTCGCCAGCACCAGCGCAGCGGCCAGCTCCTGGCCGTATTCCCGGCCCATCCGGGCCATCTCTTCTGCAACTCTTGCTCTGTCGGACATGTCGCCCTCAACGCCTCGCCCGCGCCTTTGGCGGGCTCCCTTTCCGCTCGCATATAGGAGCGCGGCGTTTCGGGAGCATTGCGTTGATCGCGAAAATTGTTTCGTCCGCCCTTGCGCCTCGACCGGCGGTAAACAAAGCCTTGCTGAACTACACCGGGGCCCATGTCTCCGGCTCGACAGCGACGACGGAATTCTGTTGGGTGGCGGCCTCAGACAAGGATTTGGAAACCATGCGCGTCGACGGAACCGACTACCGGACGATCTGGCTGAACGAAGACGGCGAAAGCGTCGATGTCATCGACCAGACGCTGCTGCCGCATGGCTTCGAGGTCCTCACGCTGAAGACGGCTGAGGAAACGGCCGACGCCATCACGCGCATGGTTGTTCGCGGCGCGCCCCTTATCGGCGCGACGGCCGCCTACGGAATGGCGCTGGCGATGCGTCAGGATTCAAGCGACGACGGGCTGAAGCGCGCCGTCGCGCTGCTGATCGCCAGCCGGCCCACCGCCGTGAACCTCCGCTGGGCGCTGGAGCGGATGGAAAAACTCCTCCAAGAGCGTTCGCCGAGCGAGCGCGCCGCCGTTGCGTATGACGAAGCAGCGCGGATTGCCGATGAGGACGTGGCGGTCTGCGCCGCGATCGGCGACAGCGGCAAGCCGCTCTTTGACGATTTGCGTGGCACGCGCGGCTCAGATTCGCCGATCAACGTGCTGACCCATTGCAATGCCGGCTGGCTCGCCGCCGTGGATTGGGGGACGGCGCTCGCACCGATCTTCAAGGCGCACCGCGCCGGCATCCCCGTCCATGTGTGGGTGGACGAGACACGGCCACGCAACCAGGGCGCCAGCCTCACCGCCTGGGAGCTCAACAAGGAGGGCGTGCCGCATACCGTGATTGCCGACAACACCGGCGGCCATCTGATGCAGCACGGCGAGGTCGACCTCGTCATCACTGGGACGGATCGCACGGCGCGCTCCGGCGACGTCGCCAACAAGATCGGCACCTATCTGAAGGCGCTTGCCGCCTGCGACAACGATGTGCCGTTCTATGTGGCGCTGCCTTCCTCCACCATCGACTGGCGCGTGCGCGACGGCGTGCGCGACATCCCTATCGAAAGGCGCGGCGACGACGAGGTGACGCATTTGACCGGCGCCACGGCCGATGGCGGCATCGCCACGATCCGCGTCACGCCGGAGGGAAGCCCGGCGGCGAACTATGCGTTTGACGTGACGCCGGCGCGGCTCGTCACCGGCCTCATCACCGAGCGCGGCATATGCGAGGCCTCAGAAGCGGGGCTGACAAAGCTTTTTCCGGAGGCTGAGGCCGCCTGAGGCGCCGACGGCGCTTATCCTGAAACCTCAGAATCGGAGACCGAAGCCGCCGCCTCCGGCGCGGTCCCCACCATCACCCGGTCGACCCGGCGACCGTCCATATCGACGATCTCAAAACGCAGGCCGTCCCACTGAAAATGCTCGCCCGTCTGCGGGATGTGACCGAGATGATCGAGCACGAACCCGGCGAGTGTCTCAAAGTCTCCGTCGCCGCGCATGTCCTTGCGCTCCAGGATTCGCTCCGCCTCGTGGATGCCGATCATCCCGTCCATCAGCCATGAGCCGTCCTCGCGCTGCACGGCCGATTCTTCCTCCAGATCCATCGCGTCTTCCGGCAGCTCGCCGGCGATGGCGGTGAGAATGTCGGTCGGCGTGACGATGCCTTCCAGCACGCCATATTCGTCGACCACCACGGCCATGTGGACCGGGTTCTCGCGGAACATTTCCAGCATGCGCAGGACCGGAGTCGCTTCGTGCACGACGAGCGGCTGGCGGAGCGATTCGGTGACATCGAAGCGCCCGGTATGCGCCATCTGGTCGAGCAGATGCTTGGTGTGGACAATCCCCGCAATCTCGTCGAGCCCCTTGCGGCCGGCCGGATAGCGCGAATGCCCACTCTCCGCGATCTCTTCCTGGATGGTCTCCGGCGGGTCATCGAGATCGATCCAATCGACCTCGACACGCGGCGTCATCACACTGGTGACTGAGCGGTCGGCGAGCCTCAGCACGCCCTCAATCATATCGCGCTCCGCTGCGTGGAAGACGCCGGTGCGCGCGCCCTCCGCAATCATGCGCCGCACCTCATCTTCCGTCACCGCGCTTTCGCGCTTCTCTGGAATACGCAACAGCCGGGCCAGGCCTTCCGTGGAAACGCCGAGCACCCACACGATCGGCGCACCGGCAACGGAAAGCCGTGACATGAAGGGGGCCACCAGCGCGGCTACCCGCTCCGGCCGGCTGAAGGCGATCCGCTTGGGCACCAGTTCGCCGACCACCAGCGACAGATAGGTGATGCCCACCACGACAACCGCCAGCGCCACGGGATAGGCGGACGTGCCAAGCGTGCCTTCCAGCACCTGGCTGAGCGGCCCCGCCAGCGTCGCCCCGGAGAACGCCCCGGCGAAGACGCCGACCAGCGTGATCCCAACCTGCACGGTGGACAGAAAGCGCGTCGGCTCTTCCAGGAGCAGCAAAGCCGCCTTGGCGCCGCGCACATGCTCTTCCGCCATGTGCTCAAGCCGCGCGCGACGCGACGACATGACGGCCAGCTCCGACATGGCGAAGAAGCCGTTCAGCAGCACCAACAAGGCAATGACGAGGAGTTCCCAGCCCGGCATCGGATCAGGCGGTATCCTCCCTGGGCCAGACCGGGCGCCCGGAGCGCGCCATTTGGAGGATCATCGGCACTTCAGACCGCACAAACATGCTACTGGGACGAGCTTAACCGCGATTCGCCGAAGGGGCGAGGCCGTCCTGTCGTTTTTCCCAAATGGCCGGATTGGAAGCGGGAAAGCGGGCAAAAAGGCAGGAGGCGCCGAGCCGGCGCCCCCCAACCGAGGTTCAGATGAACTCACCGCGAGATGCGGATGTTCGTCAGATCGGTGCCGATCTCGCCGAACACGGCCGTTAGCGTCGACGCGTCCGGCACCTCGTAATAGAGCGGCTCGCCTTCGTCATTCACCGACGCGCAATCCTCAAAGATCTGCTGTGTCGCCGGATCGTTCTCCTCAAGAAGGATCATGTAGAGGCGAATGCCGCGCGCCTTCACCTGCTCGCAGATGTCGGTCACCTTTTCGTTCAGCCGTTGGACACCGGCCCATTCGTTGGAGGCAAGACGGCCGCCGAAGCGATGACCGTAACTGGTGTAGGTCTCCGGGAAGGTGTTCTTGCCGTCGGAAAGCAGCACCAACACCTTCTGCGTGTTCGTCTCGTCATAGGCGACGCCCTGATTGAACGGCTGCTCAGGCGACAACACGCGCCAGCCCCAGACAAGACCCTGCGGGATATGCGTGTAGCCGCCGGGCTCCATGGCGCCGATCGCGCTACGCATGCGGGCCTGGTCGTTGGTGAGCTCCACGATGGGACCACGGCAGCTTTCATTCGGGCCGATATTCTCATCGAACGATGCGCGAATGATCGGCGAAAAATACTTGTCGACGTTCTTCAGCCGCTCCATCGGCGTACCGCGGCCTCCGGTCTGATCGTTCAGATAGGAGTTTGCGCTGGCAAAGCGCGGCCAGCTGCGCCGGTCGGAGCCGTCCGGCGACAGGTAGGGCGTCCAGCGCGTCACGGGATCGCTCCCCGGCGCCGTGTCGTCGATGTCGTAGCCGCCCTCACGTGCTTCCACGCAGCCCTTCCAGGAGATCGGCAGACCATCGGTTCCAACGCTTCCGTCGCCGAGCGACTCGAAGATGTCGATCCGGCTCACGGCTCGATCATAGGCGTCGAAGCGATGCACACCGAGACCAAGACCTTCCGGGTCGAGCCAGTTCGGATCGAAAGCCGCGCCGCGAATGTTGACCGTCGTGGTGAACGGCACCAGCGCCATCTTGACCCGCTCGGCAGCGCCATCCTCCTCGTAGAGGATATCGACGAGATGGTTGGAGGCGTCGCGCAGCGCGCCGATCTTGTTCCGCCGCGCCATGGAGCCGGTATTGTCCAGAGCCAACGCGACTTCGTAATTGCCGCCCGAGGTCATCACCTCCGTCGACAGGTTGATCGGCATCTGCTGGATACCGATCACCGGCATAAAGGCGGTGTCCATGACGGCGTTCGACACGATGCGAAAGCCGCCGTCGATTTCCACCGTATTGAAGCGGCCGACATTGAGCATCGGATCGCCCCCGCCCGGCAGAAGGGCGGCGATGTATTCATTGACGAATGCGTCGGCATCCGCGTCGTCCTCCGCGCCACGCCGCGCCAAGGCGATGGCGGCGGAATCCATGGCGTTCATGAGATCGACTTTGTGGCGCTGATGGCGCGTGAGATCGACCGCACCGCCCAGCAAACCAAGCAGGGGAATGGCGGTAACAGCAAAGAAGATGGCGACGTTGCCGCGCTGATTTTCGGCAAAGCGGCGTCGCGCCCTGGCGAGCACTTTCCACATGACGGCCTCCAAAAATGCGTCTCTTGCTGGCGGCTTCCGCGCGGCCGCCTTTAACGTCTCGTTGACATAGCTTAACGGGCGTTAAGGTGTGTTAATTTGAGCCGCTTTTTGGAGCTATTTTGCTGTTAATTCTAAGGATTTACGGTAAACGCGCGCGCCGGTTCAAAGGCGCCCGCGCGCTGACGCGCAAGCGCCTCCGATAGGCCGGACGGACGGTTGGTGAACCGCCAGCGCCGGCCAGGACCAATCGCTTAGCTAAGAGCCGCGCGTCGACAAGAGGTCGCGAATCTCGCGCAAAAGCACGACGTCCTCCGGCGGCGCGGACGGCTCCGCCGGCGCCTCTTCCTTCTCGCGCATCATCCGATTGATGGTCTTGACGACGAGGAAGACGGCGAAGGCGATAATGGCGAACTTGATCAGGGCATTGATGAAGAGCCCCAAGTTCCAAGTCACCGCCCCGGCTTCTTTGGCCTGCTCGATGGTATTGAACTCGCCGCTGCCGCTGAGCACCACGAACAGCTGAGAAAAGTCGGCTCCGCCAAGGGCCAATCCGATGGGCGGCATGATGACGTCGTCCACGAGTGACGACACGATCGCGCCGAACGCAGCGCCGATAATGATGCCGACCGCCATGTCGAGCATGTTCCCCTTAAGGGCGAACTCTTTGAATTCTTTCAGCATTTCGTCGTTTCCTCTTCGCCGGGCCGATTGATTCTGCCATTGCCGATGCTGCAATCCGCACGCATCGGCCGCAAGCGCCGCCGCAACACAACTGTGAAATCGCGTCAAGCGAGGCTAAGCTCCCGCCGCTGGGAGGAATGCTGGTTTGCCGATCGGTTGGATCGCCGTTCTGTCGGCTGTCGCCTATATCGCCATCCTGTTCGGCGTCGCTTGGTTCGGTGACCGCCGCGCGGAGCGGAGCCGGCCGAAGGCGCGGCCGCTGCTCTACGCCCTCGCCATCTCCGTCTATTGCACGTCGTGGACGTTCTTCGGGTCGGTCGGCGTCGCCTCGCGCACCGGGCTCGACTTCCTGCCGATTTATATCGGCCCCATTCTTCTCTTCACCGTCGGCTATCCGGTGCTGCGCCACATCGTGCGGGTCTCAAAGGCGGAGCGCATCACCTCCGTCGCCGACTTCATGGGCGCACGCTACGGCAAGAGCCAGTACGTCGCGGTGGTCACAACATTGATCGCGGCGATCGCCGTGCTCCCCTACATCGCCCTGCAGCTCAAGGCGGTCTCCGCCTCAGTCGCGACCATGGTGCCGCGCGTCTCCGACATCGTGCTCTTCCCGGTGATCGGCGACCTGGCGCTTTTCGTTGCGGCAGCTTTGGCGCTCTTCGCCATCCTGTTCGGCACCCGCCACGCCGATGCCACCGAGCATCAGGACGGAATGGTGCTGGCGGTTGCGGTGGAAGCACTGGTGAAGCTCGTCGCCTTCCTGACCGTCGGCATCTACGTCACCTGGGTCCTGTTCGACGGGCCATCCGACCTTTATCAGCAGGCCGCCGCTACACCGGAGATCGCGGAGAAGTTTGCTCGTGACTTGCCGGGCGGCGGCTGGTTGGCGCAGACGGCGTTGGCCGCCTTTGCCTGTCTGTTGCTGCCGCGGCAGTTCCATATCGCCGTGGTGGAGAACAACAGCCCCGGCGAGGTGCGGCGCGCGGCATGGCTCTTCCCCGCCTATCTCGTCGCCATCAACATCTTTGTCGTGCCGATCGCCGTGGCCGGCATGCTGCGGCTCGGCGGAGGCGTCGACGCCGATCTCTTCGTCCTGGAGATCCCACGCCTCGCCGGCAATGAGCTGATCGCGCTGTTTGCCTTCATCGGCGGTCTTTCGGCGGCCACCGCCATGGTGATCGTGGCGAGCGTGGCGCTCGCCATCATGATCTCCAACGAGATCGTCGTTCCGGCCCTTCTGCGCGGCACCAGCCGCACCTGGCTGCCGTCGAACATGGGGAGCTTCATCCTCAATATCCGCCGGACATCGATCGTCATCATCCTGCTTCTCGGCTACGCCTATTACCGGGTCGCCGGAACGGCGGCGCTGGCATCCATCGGCCTTTTGGCGTTTGCGGCCATTGCGCAGCTGGCGCCGGCCTTCTTCGGCGGGCTTCTGTGGCGCCGCGCAACGGCCCGCGGGGCGGTCGCCGGCATGGCCGCAGGCTTTGGCGTGTGGGTCTACACGCTCCTGCTCCCGACATTGGCCGAGGCCGGGCTTCTGCCCATGGCATTTGTGGAATCCGGTCCCTTCGGCATGTCGCTGCTACGGCCGCAGGCGCTTTTTGCCATTGCCTTTGAGCCCCTGACGCACGGCGTCTTCTGGAGCCTCGCCGCCAACATCTCGTTCTTCGTTGCGTTCTCCTTGAGTCGTGCACCGCGTCCGATCGAGCGGCTGCAAGCCAACATCTTCGTCCCGCGCGAGCTGGCGCCGCTGCCGATCCTCCGACCGGTCCGCACCAGCGTGACGGTCGGCGAGCTCCGCGAAACCGTGGCGCGCTATCTCGGAGAGGAGCGCACCAACCGCTCGTTTGAGCGCTTCGCCGACAGTTTGGAACGGCCGCTCGAAACAGATGCACCGGCCGACCTTCACATTCTGCGCTTCAGCGAGCAGCTTCTGGCGAGCGCCATCGGCGCGGCATCGGCCCGCCTCGTTCTGTCGCTGCTCCTGAACCGCGACGATCCAAGCCCGGCCAACGCACACCGTCTCCTCGACGATGCGGAGCAGGCGCTTCAATATAACCGCGATCTTCTGCAATCCGTGCTCGACCGCGTCGATCAGGGTGTCGCTACTTTCGATTCCGAATACCGGCTGATCTGCTGGAACAGGCTCTTCCGCCAGCATCTCGATCTGCCGGCCGAGTTCGGCCAGGTCGGCCTGTCGCTCTTTGAGGTGCTGCGCTACCTCTCCGGCACCCGCATGCTCGGTCCCGGCAATCCCGATACGCTGGCTGAGGAACATATGCGCGAGCTGGTGTCGGGCATTCGCGCGATCCGCAAGAAGCATCCGGGCACGGGCCGCGTGCTGACGCTTGAGCCTCGGCTGTCCGACGATGGCGGGCTGGCGCTGCTCGTCACCGACGTCACCGAGCAGGCTGAGAATGAGGCGGAGCTCGTCCGCTCCAAGGCCATGCTGGAACGGCGCGTGGAGGAGCGCACCGAAGAGCTGACGCGATTGAACGCAGCCCTGGAACGCGCCACGGCCACGGCCGAGGAAGCCAATCTCTCAAAGACGCGCTTCTTTTCGGCCGCGGGGCACGACCTTCTGCAGCCGCTCAACGCCGCCCGCCTCTACGCCACCTCCCTGTCGGAGCGCTCTGAAGGATCGCAGGACGCTGAGATCGCCACCAATCTCAGCTCCGCACTGGACGGCGTTGAGGACATTCTGCGCGCCGTCCTTGAGATCTCCCGCCTCGACACCGGCAGCCTGCAGCCCAACAAGCGTCCCGTCCCCCTGCAGGACATTCTCGATCGTATCGCCGTCGATTTCTCCGCCGAGGCGCGCGACCGCGGGGTTACGCTCAAGATCGTGCCGTGCAGCCTGGCGGTTCAAACCGACCCGCAGCTTTTGACGCGGCTCATCCTCAACCTCGTGTCCAACGCCATCAAATACGCCCCCAACGGCCACGTGCTTGTCGGCTGCCGACGCAAGCGGCGGCGCGTCTTCATTGAGATCGTCGACACCGGGATCGGCATCGCTCCGGAAGAGCAGAATCTGATCTTCGCCGAGTTCCGCCGCCTCGAAACCGGCGCCCGCATTGCGCCGGGTCTGGGGCTCGGACTGTCGATCGTGGAACGCATCGCCAACGTGCTCGGCATCAACGTCTCGCTCGCCTCCGTACCCGGCAAGGGAACCCGCATCAGCCTCGCCGTACCGCTCGCCGCCGAATTACCGGCCGCTCAGCCGGAGGCGGAGCCGCTTCCCGATCAGCCGCTGGCGATCGGATTGCAAGTTCTGTGCATCGACAACGACGAGCGTATCCTCTCCGGCATGACAGCACTGCTCTCCGGCTGGGGATGTGTGCCGATCGTCGCCAAGACCGCCCGCGAAGCGCTGCGCCTGCTCCGCCGGCCTGAAGACATCCCTGACCTTATGCTGATCGACTACCACCTTGACGAAAGCGACGGGCTGACGGCGGTAGCCGACATCCGCTGGAAGCTCGGGGCCGACATTCCCGCCATACTCGTGACCGCCGACCGGTCGCCGGAACTACGCGAACGCGCGCTGAAGGCCGGCATCCGCGTGCTTAACAAGCCGCTCAAGCCGGCGGCACTACGCGCCTTGATGTCGCAATGGAGCGTCTCGCGGCCGGCGGCCGAGTGAAGCACTGGCCGATCAATCGGCGTCGCCGGCGTGCCACTGCCCAACCTCGAAGCGGCCCGCCGCCAGCACCGCTTTGGTGCGGTTCTCCACGCCTAGCTTCTGCAAAACGGCCGAGACGTGCGCCTTTATGGTCGCCTCCGAGACACCGAGCTCATATGCGATCTGCTTGTTGAGAAGGCCTTCCGCCATCATCATCAAGACGCGCAGCTGCTGCGGTGTCAGGCTTCGCAGCCGGCCGGCGAGCGCGTCCTCCTCATCGGACGCAAGCCGCAGATCGAGGCCCGGCGGCGTCCAGGTTCCGCCGTCCAGGATGACCTGAATCGCCTGACGGATCTGCGTCGGCGACGACGATTTCGGCACGAACCCCGCAGCACCCAGCGCCATGGAGCGGCGGATCGTGCCGACATCCTCGCTGGCGGAGACGACGCAAACCGGAACCGCGGGATATTGTGCTCTGAGATACATCAAGCCGGAGAATCCGCGCGCGCCGGGCATGGAGAGATCGAAGAGCACCAAATCCGGCTCCTCAACTGTCTCAATCGCCGCCGACACCTCGTCGAGCGTGCCGGCCTCGACAATCTCAGGCTTCGCGAAATGCGGCTCGATGGTCTGTCGCAACGCATTGCGGAAGAGCGGATGATCGTCGGCCACGATGAATGTGGGCGATTGCGTCACGAAGAGGCTCCGAAGGCGACAACATCCCACGATGCGTTGCGCCACCCCTGTCATACAAGCTGACGCGGCCGTTTGAAACGGTCCCGCCCGATTGACCCACGCCCCGCGATTTGCCTTTGCGCCGCGACGGCGTCATCCTCGCGGGCCAAGAGCGACTGCGATTGAGATGACAGATGGCCTGGTTGCTACCGCCTGAGCGGGACATTGGCGTACTCAAGGCCCCGATCCGCTCAACGCTCGTTCTGCTTGGCCTTTTTCTTCTCGTGCTTCTGGGATTCGGCCTCCTGGAAAGGCTCGGCGTCGATTCCGGGCTCGCCCCCGTCGGCGTACTTGGTGCAGCACTCGCCGTCTTCATCGTCGCGGCCTTGCTGGCGCATAGCCGTCGGGCGGTGGATTTCTACCTGGCTGACCGCAAGACGCCGGCTTCCTTCAACGGATTGGCGGCGGCCGCCACGCTTGCCGGGCTCCTGACCATCGGGCTCGCCGGCGGCGCCTATGCGCGCTACGCCGACTTCCTGGTCACAGCGGCAGGCCTCGCAACCGGGTTCTTGCTGATGGCCGTCGTCCTTTCGCCGGGCCTCAGGCGAGCTGACGCTTACTCCGCCGGAGACTATCTGGCCGCGCGCTATGGCGGGCTCTGGGTCCGCCTGACGTGGGCGTGCGTGGCGTTCGTTGTCTGCTTCCTTTTGCTCGTTGCCCATCTGAAAGTTACAGCACCGCTCTTCGCAACAATCGTCGGCATGGACCCAACCTATGCGCTTTATGCCGTCGCCGGCGTCACCGTATTCACCGTTTTGCCAGGCGGCATGCGCTCGCAGACTTGGACGCAAGCCGTCCAATACCTCCTGATCGTTTTTGCCTGCCTGGTGCCCGCCGGCTCGCTGATCTTCAGAGGCACCGCCGGCGACGTGGCCTTGCAGCAAGAATTTGCGACCGTGCTGAGGGACGCACTGCCCAATTGGGAAAACGATGAGGCGACTCGCGGTGCGCTCTTGCCATTCCTCCTCGCCGCAGCGGGCGCAGCATCCCTTCCGCTTCTGATGGCGCAAACGCTTGCGGCCGCCTCCACGCGCGGCGCATTTATGACCATGGGATGGGCGGTGATCTACGGCGCCATCCTGGTGACGGTTGGCCTGCTTCTGGCGCTCCTTCTTGGCGAGACCGGCGATTGGAATGCTGCAGAGGGTCTTCTGCAGGTCGCCGCCCTGTTCGCCACATTGCCGGCGGCGCTCGCCGGTCTCGTGCTCGCCGGCGTTCTCGCAGCTCTGTTTGCCATCGGGCTGGCGTCGCTCTTTGCCGCGACATGCGCTATCAGCCACGAAGTCTGGGACGAGACGGTCGATACAAAAGGTCCTGAGGGCCGCCGCATTCTCGTTGCTCGGCTGGTTCTGATTGTCGTCACCGTCGCAGCAGCCGTGCTCGTACCGGTCCTGAATGTCGAACCGTCCGCGCTTTTAAGCTGGGCGCTGGCGCTCTCCGCATCGGGTGGGATGGCGCCGATCCTGATCGGTCTGTGGTGGAAGCGCGCCATCGATATCGGCGCGATCGCGGGCATTGTCGCAGGCTTCGGCTTCACCGGCCTGGCGTTCGTCCTAGAACAATCCGGGCTCTTCGGTGGCGCGGAGAGCGGCGGCATCGCGGCCATCGGCGCACCGGTCGCCGCAATCATCGGCCTCACGATCTCCGTGGCGGTGACTATTGGCGTGTCGTTGGTTATGCCCACACCTGAGCCGGACAAGGAGCGCGAAGCCGACGGGCTTGGGAGCCGCAGCGACGAGATCGCGATCCGCGAGCGGCCGGCCTAACGCGGTTCCGACTCGCCCTCGCGCGGCATGCCCTTAAAATCCCGGACGATCGCGAACAGATTCGCCATGGCGCGATCGGCAATAAGCGCCACCCGCGCCATCGCCTCCCCGCCGGAACGCGGCCCAGCGCTCTCTTCAGCAAGCAAGGCAACACGCGCCTCTAGCGCCTCGATGCGGGCCTCAAGCCGCGCAACCTCATCATCGCGCAGAGCGGCGGGGTTCCCGGCCGCGACCGGCCCGGCGAGAAGGCCGGCCGTCAGGCCGGCAAGCGCAAGAGCGAGGAAATGGAGGCGGTGTGTCTTCATCGGCACGGCGAGCATAGTCGCGTGCCGCGAACGACGAAAGCCGGTTGCCCGTTCCGCATCGCAATCTATCCTGGCACGGCCATGTCCGCGTTGATCTACAAAATCTGCCCCGAGCCGCTGTGGCGCGCCGCGGCGGCGGCCGGCCGGTTCGAGGGCGCGCCGAACGATCGGGCCGACGGCTTCATTCATTTCTCCAGCGCCGATCAGATGCGCGAGACGGCCGCGCTGCATTTCGCTGGCCAGACGGACCTTGTTCTCGTCGCCGTGGACACCGACGCGCTGGGCAACGCGCTTCGCTGGGAACGCTCGCGCGGTGGCGCGCTCTTCCCACACCTTTATGGTCCGCTCCAACTTTCAGCCGTGCGGCGCGTCGAGAAGCTGCCGCTTGGTCCCGACGGAGCGCATGTCTTTCCTGAGGGCGTCCCGTGACCATCGCCGACAGCGCCAGCGGCGTGCTCAGGCTGCTTGACCCGGAACGCGCGCATCGATGGGCGATCC
Source organism: Afifellaceae bacterium (assembly GCA_028284625.1). GTDB lineage: Bacteria > Pseudomonadota > Alphaproteobacteria > Rhizobiales > Afifellaceae > DASWJZ01. The sequence continues at coordinate 55,213 of JANQRH010000004.1, forward strand.
GCAGCGCGCGCTTCTCAGGCAGGCGCGGGCGCACCGCGCCGCGTGACCCGCGCCTCAGCCACACGATTCTGGGCCTGCAATTCCCCAACCCGATCGGGCTCGCCGCCGGCTTCGACAAGAACGCGGAGATCCCCGACGCCATGCTGGCGCTTGGCTTCGGCTTCGTGGAGGTCGGCACGCTGACGCCGCTGCCGCAGGACGGCAATCCGAAGCCGCGGCTTTTTCGGCTTTCAGCTGACCGCGCCATCATCAACCGCCTCGGCTTCAACAATGAAGGACACGAAGCCGCGCTGGAGCGGCTGGATACGCGCGCCAATCGTGACGGCATCGTCGGCATCAATATCGGCGCCAACCGCAACAGCGACGATCGCCTCTTCGACTATGTCGCCGGCGTTCGGCTCTTCGCGCCGGAGGCGTCTTATCTCACGGTCAACGTTTCTTCTCCGAACACGCCGGGCCTGCGCGCCCTACAGACCGGCGACGCCCTGACGGAGCTGCTCGGTGTTATCGCCGAGGCGCGCAAGGCCGCGGAGGACGAATGCGGCCGTGCAACGCCACTGCTTTTGAAGATCGCGCCGGACATGGACGATACCGCCCTCGCCGCTCTGGTCGAGACGGTCCTGGACCAAAGCATCGACGGACTGATCATCTCCAACACCACAGTGAGCCGTCCCGAGCTCAAGTCCAAGCAGCATGCAACCGATAGCGGCGGCCTCTCCGGCCCGCCGCTTCTGGAGCTCTCCACGGCAATGCTGGCGCGCGCCCGGCAGCTCGCCGGACCTGACCTAGTGCTTGTCGGCGTCGGCGGCGTCGACGGCGCGGCAAACGCATGGTCGAAGATCGCCGCCGGCGCCGATCTCGTGCAGCTTTACACCGGTTTGATCTTCGAGGGACCGTCGCTCCCCCGACGCATTGTCGCCGACCTCCTCAAGCGCTTGGAAGAACGCAACGTCAAGCATATCCGCGACATCCGCGGCATCGAGACGGAGCGCTGGGCCGCCGCCTGGCCGCAATGAGCAAGGTGGAGCACAATGCGCGGCCGTGATATTTCCACTCCGATGCCAAAGGCAGGCGATGGCGGGAGGTCGGATGGCCCAAGTTGAGCCGCTCTATGAGAAGTTCGGTGGCCTGGCGGCCGTGGCTCGCCTCGTCTTCGCCCTTTATGATCGCGTTCTGCGCTCTCGGCGATTGGCGCCCTACTTCGCCAAGGCCGATATGAGCCAGCTGATCGACCACCAAACGCAGTTCCTGGCGTCGGTGATGGGCGGCCCGGCAAGCTACACCGACGCGCATCTGAAGGACGTGCATGCGCGCCTTCACATCAGCGACGGCGACTTCGATGAGATGATGCAACATCTGGAGGAGACGCTCAAAACCTCCGGCGTGACGGAGGATGACATGAACGCGGTGCTGAGCAATCTCAACGACCGCCGCCGCTACATCGTCAACGGCAAAGGCTAGTCGCTTCTCGGGTTCAGGAAGCGGCCGGAAAGGTGCGCGGAACGAGCTGCCGCATGCGCCAATGAAAGGTCACGCTGCGCGCGCCGAGGAAGATCAGCAACGCCATCCACAGCCCGTTGTTGCCAAAGAGCGGCGTCAGCACCGCCCATGCGATCAGATAGACCAGCAACGACGCCAGCATCATGTTGCGCATGTCGCGCGACCATGTCGCGCCGATGAAGATGCCGTCCATCTGAAAAGCCACGGCGCCGATCAATGGCGTCAGGACCGCCCAAAGCATGAAGTGGCGCGCGGTCTCACGCACGTCTTCCGCCGTCGTCATCAGATCGATGATGAGACCGCCGGAAGCCAGATAGATGAGACTGAGCGCCAGTCCGGTGCCAAGGCCCCATGCGGTGGTGAGACGCACAGTGCGCTCAAATGCCGGGCGGAAGCGTGCGCCGACGGCGCGGCCGGCCAACTGCTCCGCAGCCGTGGCGAAGCCGTCGAGGAGGTAGCCGCCGACCAGGAAGAAATGCATGAGGATGGCGTTGGCGGCGAGCACGACCGCGCCGAACTGCGCACCTTGCCGCGTGAAAAAGGCGAACGCGAAGAGCAGCGTGAAGGAGCGGATCATGATGTCGCGGTTCACGCCGATGAGGCGCGAGAAGCCGTGTCGGTCGAAGACGCGCGCCCGCGACGGAAGCTGCGATCGTGGCGCGAGCTTCAGGACGAGCGGTATCTGCGCGGCGACAACGATCGCCTCCGCAAGCACTGATGCCCACGCAACGCCGGGGACGCCAAGTCCCATCCCCATGACGAACCACACGGAGAACCCGACATTGAGAAGACCAAGCAGCGTCTGCACGGCGAGCACGGTGACAGGGCGCCCGAGCCCGACCAGCCAGCCGAGCAGCACGAAATTGGTGAGCGTGAAGGGCGCCGCCCAAATGCGGATGGCAAGATAGTCCCGCGCCGCGTCGAGCACGCCCGCCCCGGGGTCCATGAACCACACACTGATTTCGATGAACGGATAATGCAGCACGAGGATCAACGCCCCCGCCGCGCCAGCAACGATGAGCGCACGGAGGAGAACCGCCACGATCTCCTTGCTGTCGCCGGCGCCGACGGCCTGCGCCGTCAGTCCCGTCGTGCCGGACCGCAGAAAGTTGCACGTCGTGAACAGGATATCGAGGATGATCGCGCCGATGGCGATGCCGCCGATCAGCGCCGCGACGCCGAGCTGCCCGATGACGATCGTATCGACGATGCCGATCAGCGGCACGGTGATGTAGGCAAGCGTCATCGGCACCGCGAGCCGGAAGACGGCGCGATGCGTCACCTCAAACGGACGAATTTCGGCGGCCGCGGAGGCGTCGCCGGCCCGCACCGCGGGGCTCTCGTTCATGTCGGCGTGACCGTGAATCTAAAGCCGACCCTTAGAGCATGATTCCGAAAAGTGGAAACGTGCCGGAACGCAGGCGCGCCTATTGCGTGACGGACTCCGCTTCGCCGTCGACGAGAAAAGCGCCGGTGCCGACGATATGGTCATCGATCATGATGGCGAAATAGTAGTTTTGCCCGGGTGCGGCGTTGGCGGGAACGGTGGCCGCGCTCTCAAAATTCCCGCCAGCGCTGATCGACCCAGAGCCCACCGGCTGCACGGCGTCGAAATCCTGGCCGCTCCACACAATCACCGAACGTTCGGCGGGAAGACAGCGCGCCGATAGCGTCACCTCGCGATCGGCCGATCCGCTCGGCGGCATCACGTCGATATCGACGTCGAGATAGCGAATGATCTTCTGTGGGCGGCAGACTTCCTCTTCAGCCGCCGCGGGAATGGCCAGTGCCAGCCCCGCAATGACGCCGCACGCCGTAACTAGAAAGCGCCGTCTGAGCATCGCTTACCCCATCCGGTTGGAGTGCCTTTCATATATGACACTATGCCAGCGAAGAGAGCGCAACCTCAATCCATGCGCCGAGCCCGCCCGCCAAGGCGTAAAAGTCGCATTATGATGAATAGCGGCACCACAATCATGGCGCCGGCGATGAGATATTCCAACGCGTCGGCGAAGAACGCGAAGCCCATATTGTAGATGCGCTCCACCAGGCCCCGCGCCCAGAGCCAGATCTGCCAGGGCCGGATGTCGAGCGCCGACATCACCAGGCCGACGATGAAGGACAGGACGAGCAGGCGCACGCCGACGCGGAGCGGCGTGTCTCCCAAGAAGCGCGAAAGACCTCCCGACATCTGCGCCCTATTCTGTCTTGAGCCCTGACCGGCTCATGATCCGGATCACGCCTAGGTATAGCGCGCGCTCACGCGCCACAAGCCGCCCTCGGCTGACCGTCAGCTCTTCTGCGGCAAGAGCGTCTCCAACGTCTCCAGCCGATCGGCTTCCGCCGGCGGCTTGTCCCATCTCAGCCGGCTGATCCGCGGGAAACGCATGGCGACGCCCGACTTATGGCGCGTTGAGCGCGACAGGCCCTCAAAGGCCACTTCAAGAACGAGGCCATGATCCGGCTCCGCCCGCACGGCGCGGACCGGCCCGAAGCGCTCGACCGTGTTGTTGCGCACATAGCGATCGAGCTCCTTCAGCTCCTCATCCGTGAAGCCGAAATAGGCCTTGCCCACCGGCACGAGCTCCGCCGCGTCATCCGGTCCCGCCCAAACGCCGAACGTATAGTCGGAATAGTACGATGAGCGTTTGCCGTGGCCGCGCTGTGCATACATCAACACCGCATCGACGATGTGCGGGTCGCGCTTCCACTTGAACCACGGGCCCTTGGGACGACCGGGAACATACGGCGCGTCCCACCGTTTCAGCATCAGCCCTTCGGCGACCTCATGAATGCGCTGATCGGTCGGCGGATCGGCGCGCAGCTTCGCAAGCGTGTCCCAATCGTCGAAGCCGACCAGCGACGACGCGTCGATACGCGGCGAGGCGTGTGCCGCGATGAAGCGTTCCAGGCGCGCGCGGCGCTCTTTGAACGGAAGCGGCCGCATGTCCTCCGCACCGTCCTGCAGAAGATCGTAGGCCCGAAGAAAGGCCGGATGGCTGGCAAGCAGCTTGCTTGAAACCGTCTTCCGGTTGAGGCGCTGTTGCAAATCACCGAAGGGCGCAATCGCCACCGCGCCGTCGACCTCGCGCGCGACAAGCAACTCGCCATCGATGGCGCCGTCGAAATCGAGATGCTCCAGCATGTCCGGAAACGCGGCGGAGATATCGTCGCCGGTCCGCGAGTAGAGCTTGCGCACACCGCCATCGCTCACCGCCTGGACGCGCACGCCGTCCCATTTCCATTCCGCCGCGTAATCTTGTGCGTTGAGCTTCGCGAGCTCACCCTCCGCCAAAGGCTGCGCCAGCATGACCGGGCGAAACGGCGCCAGTGCCGCACTGACCGGTCGCTCACCCCTGCCCTCCAGCCAAAGAAAGAGCGCGTCGTAAGGCGGCTCCAAGCCATGCCACAGTTCTTCGATCTCCGTGACGTCCTTGTCGCCGAGCCGCGCCAGCGCCTGCTTGGCAAGCCGAGCGGTGACGCCGACGCGCAGACCCCCCGTGACCAGCTTGACCAGGGCGTAGCGCCCGCTCGCGTCGAGCCGATCCAGCCAGGCCTCGACCAGACGCGGACCCTCAAGCCGAGAGGCGGCTTGCTGTGCCTCCACGACCTCTGCCAGCCGCGGGACGGATTCGCCCTCCCCCTCCGTCGGCCAGACCAAAGCGATCGTCTCGGCGAGATCGCCGACATAATCGTAGGAATAGCGGAAGAGCACTTCGTCCATGCGCTCCACCACAAGGCCACGCAGCATGGCCGGCTTCACACTGGCGATCGACAGATCGCCCGTGATGGCGGCAAGCGCATAGCCGCGATCGGGATCCGGCGTCGCACCAAAATAATCGACGAGCAGCCTAAGCTTGCCGTTGCGGCCGGGCGTCAGAACAAGTCGGTCGAGAAGCGTGGCGAAAGCCTGCATGGCCGGTGCACTAGAGCATGATCGCAAGACGTGGACACCGGTTTTCCGATCCGTTCACCAAGCGGACTCTGAAACCGCCGATGGGCGCCAGATTCCCATCTGCGGTTGCGCGGTTCAGGCGAATCGCAAACCTCCGTGAGCGCCGGCCATCGGGCTTGAAGTCCAAGCTGCCGCCTCCCAATTAGATGAGAGCGGAGTGGGCTCCCGCGGTCCTGCCCCCCGTCTCGCGGGAGTTTCCTTCACCGGTTTACGGTGATCACCGCGGCGCCCGGTCCCGTCAGGGGTCGGGCGCTTTTCGTTTCGGGCATTTCGTTTTCGGCATTTCATGTGGAGAGAGCGGTGCGGCGCTGGACACGACGACGCTCAGTCCGGATCAAAACCGTCTGATCGCCCTGCTTATCGATCCCGCGTCCCATCCCATGCCCCTTTCCGTCGCCACCTGGAACATCAACTCTGTTCGACTGCGCATCGATTTGGTGCGGCACTTCCTGGCGAAACATCGCCCGCATGTCCTGTGCCTGCAGGAAACCAAATGCGTGAACGGAAGCTTCCCGCACCGCGCGTTCCGCGACGCCGGATATCGTCACATCGCCATCCACGGACAGAAGGGCTACCACGGCGTAGCAATCATCTCGCGTCGACCGCTCAGCGCAATCGACAACATGCAGCTTTGCGGCAAGAACGACGCCCGCCACATCACAGCGACCATCGAGCATCGCAAGCGGCCGGTGACCATCCACAATTTCTACGTACCTGCCGGCGGCGACGAGCCCGACCCGAAGACCAATCCCAAATTCGCGCACAAGCTCGCTTTCATCCGCGAGATGCGTACGCGCATGAAGACCATCGCCAAGCCCGGCGCGATCCTCGTCGGCGACTTGAACATCGCGCCGCTTGAAACGGATGTCTGGTCGCACAAGCAGCTTCTTAAAGTGGTGAGCCACACGCCGGTGGAGACCGAAGGTCTGGAACGCGCCCGCGTCGCAGGCCAATGGGTCGACCTCATGCGCTACTTCGTTCCGCCGGAGGAAAAACTCTACACGTGGTGGAGCTATCGCTCGCCGGATTGGACGAAGAACGATCGCGGTCGGCGGCTCGACCACATCTGGGTGTCGCCGGATCTAGTAGAGACGGCGAAGTCGCTTTCGGTGCTCCGCGAAGCGCGCTCCTGGGAACGCCCCTCAGACCACGTGCCGGTGATCGCATCTTTCAGCTAGACGTTCCGCCCGCCGTCCCTATAGCGACAACGGGTTCTGTCAAACCCCGCGGCGCAATCGTCTCGCCTTCATGGCCTCATGCGCTTCCGGCGATCCGTCGTGGAACGAGCCAAACCATTTGTCGAGCGGCACCATGCCGTCGGCATAGTTCACCTCAAAGTACTTGTGATGCAGGTAATGCGCATAATACGAGACATCCATTGATGCGTCTTCGCCCGTCACGACGCGATCGAAACCGGTGTGACCTTGCGCCGGCATCAAGCCCAGGCGCGAGGCGAGATTGATCATGTGAATCGGATGCGACGGGATGACGAAGAAGAGCAAAATCGTCGAGAAGTAGAGGAGATGCTCGATCGGATGCATCGACAGGCCGGACCACGGCCCCGGATTGATATTGCGGTGATGCAGCTTGTGGGCCACCCGGTAGAGCGGCGGCCAATGCAAGAACCGATGGGCGAAATAGAATCCAACCTCGTGGATGAACGGCACCAGGAAAAAGAGCGCGACGAACCCGACCGGGTTCTCTGAAAAGTCGACGATGGAAATCCAACCGTTGGCATAGGCCCAAAGCAGCAGGACTTCATACGCCGTCCAGATCGGCACGCCGCTGACAAGCGTCCAGAAGATGTTGTCGGCGTTCTGATTGTTGAACAGAAACACCGACGAATCCGTCTTCGGCCAGCTCCGATTGTATTTGAACGCGGTGTCCTGCTTTCGCCAGACATAGAGCCACATATGCCAGGCGCCATAGACCAGAACGGCGAGCACGAGATTACGCGCCAGGATCAGCAGAGCCCAGCCGAACGAAAACGTCTTCAGCGTCTCAAGCGATGGCGTGAGGAATACCCAGATCAGAACTGCCGCCACGGCGAAGAGCGTGTTCCAAGGCAGGAGATAGCCCGGAAAGCCGAAGAACCATTTCAGAAACGCCCATGGCTGCGGCGGCCATTTGAACGCGGGACCGTAGCTCACCCGCTTATCGGGCGCCCACCCGCCGCGGGAATCTTCCTTCCCGAAATCGAGGTCGCTGACCATCGGTGCCTCTGTCTTTGCGTCCAGCTACCGAGATCGCAAGATTGGCAGAAATGCCGGTGCTGGAAAAGGCCGCAGCGGCGCGCCATCCGTCCGAGCTACCGAGTAAGGCCGGAGCGCTAAAGCATGATCCCGAAAAGTGGACACCATCTTTTCGGACAAGATCATGCTTCAGCAAAGGGATAGAGCGTTAGAGCGATTCAACGAAACGCGAAAACGCGCTAGTCGCCGATCGCCCGCAACCTGTCTCCCACCGCATTCAAATCGGCCGCTGACTGAAGAACGCTGCGCGTGAGGCGCGAGCGCAGCGTCAATGCGATCTCCGGATGGTCCTGCATGAGGCGGCGGAACATCACCTTGCGGATCTGCAGCACGCGCGCGCGGCTCTCCACGCGGACGCCCTCGTCGGCGCGTACATCGAGGATGAGCGCGTGCTCGCCCAGCATGACGCCCGGCCCGATCTCTCGGCCGGGCTCGTCTTTGTGTATGTCGGATTTCCGCCGGCCCCTCAGCACGCCCGACACAACCACATAGGCGGAGTGCAGAAGCTGCCCCTCATCATAGAGCAGGAGCTTGTCCGGCAAGGTCCGATTTTCGGCGGAGAACGCGATCAGCTTGAGGTTCTCCTCAGAGAACCCGTCGAAGAACGGGATGCGCCCCAGCACATCGACATCCGATGTTAGCGACATCGACATGTGACTAGTGTCCCGAATCTGAAGTTCGCATGATTATTCAGCCCGCTCCGAACGAACTTCAGATTCGATAAGGACACCAGTCAAGAAACTGAATCTAGTGTGGTTTTTGGGTTTGAAGTTCCTATGAAGAGCCCGCTGCAATAATGATAGGAACTTCGAACCCACCACACTAGCCGTCCGTTTCCGACATGTCGCTCCACAAAAACCTCCGCTCCGATTGAATCGGACCAGAGGTGTTATCATGCATTAACGCGAAAGCTTGTAGCCGCCAGACTCGGTGATCAACAACTCCGCATGCGACGGATCGCGCTCGATCTTCTGCCTGAGCCTGTAGATATGCGTTTCCAACGTATGCGTCGTCACGCCGGAATTGTACCCCCACACTTCTGAGAGCAGCACATCGCGTGTGACGATCCGGTCGCCCGCCCGATAGAGATATTTGAGGATCGCCGTCTCCTTCTCCGTCAGACGAATCTTGCCGCCCGACGTATCGAGCAGGACCTTCGCCGCCGGCCGGAATGTATAAGGGCCGATGGAGAAGGTGGCGTCCTCGCTCTGCTCGTGCTGACGCAGATGCGCGCGAATGCGGGCCAAGAGCACGGCGAAGCGGAACGGCTTCACCACATAATCGTTGGCGCCCGCCTCCAATCCCAGGATCGTATCGGAATCGGTGTCGTGCCCGGTGAGCATGATGATCGGCACGCGAACGCCGCCTTTGCGCAAGAGCTTGACCGCTTCGCGGCCATCCATATCCGGCAAGCCGACATCCATGATGACCAGATCGACATGTCCGTCGCGGGCCGCCTGCAAACCGGCCGACGCGGTCTCCGACTTGCTCAGCTCAAACTCGTCGTAGAGCGACAATTGTTCGATCAGGGCCTCGCTCAGATCAGAATCATCATCGACGATGAGGATCTTGCGGGAAGTCATACTGGCCTCTCATCTGTGGATTGGGACAAGATAGGATAGGGAATGGGACTGTGCCACCGCCGAGGGGGGCGCAGCGGGGGAAAACCTGGGCGTGTTGGGGAGAAAAAGCAAAACCTGCCCGCTAAGGCAATTACGCCGGATCACGGTCGCGTCATGGTCGCGCGAGCGCCATCGCGGGATCGTCCGTCTCGGCGCCTTGACTTTCCCCTGTGCGTTTGGCCGCTCAGGCGTCACGCACCTGAAACGAGAGGGCGACGGCGCCACGCCTGCCGGCCGCCTTCGCCTGCTCTCGCTCTATTATCGACACGACCGCCGCGCCCGGCCGCCGGCCGCCGTGCCGACAAAGGTGCTGCGTCGCCACGACGGCTGGTGCGAGGACCCGGCGAGCGGTCGCTACAATTGCCCGGTGCGGCGCCCGAGCGCCGCGGCGCACGAGACCATGTGGCGCGACGACCATCTCTACGACATCGTCGGCGTCCTGGATTGGAACCTGTCGCCACGCATCCGTCGGCGCGGCAGCGCCATCTTCCTCCACCTCGCCCGCCCCGGCTACAGCCCGACGGAGGGCTGCATCGCGCTTGACCGCCGCCACCTCGACGCGCTTCTCGCCGCCGCCGGGCGACACGCGGCCTTCGTCGTCGGTGGCGCGCCCCGGCGCCTCGACCAGACCCCGCGGCTGATCGGCGCCCGCCGTCGCGGCCGCTAGGGCACAATCCGCGAAGCGCTCTATCTCTTTGTTTTGACACGCGGTTTGTCCAGATTGGGTGGAGCGGGCCATCGGGCCGAACGACGCGGCCTCTGACCACCCTCCGTAGGAATCGACCAAAAACTGGCACGAGGCCCGTAATTCTGTGGGTCGATTGACCGCCGATTGTTTCGTCGCCCGCTCGCCCACGAAACCATCCAGCCCCGAATCGAAGCCTGAATCGGGGCATCACGAAAAGCATCAGAAACAAGCAGACCCTTAATATCCATGACACGACGGCGAAGCGCCCATAACTAAGCTTCGCCAGCTAATGGAAGGAGGGTGTCATGACGGAGACGTTACGCCGCTGGCGCTCAGACCGCCGTTACCGGGCGACCCTGCGCGAGCTGCGCGGCTTGACCGCGCGTCAGCTCACCGAATTGGGGATCAGGCCGGTGGAAATCCAGCGGCTTGCCCGCGAAGCCGCACGGTTTTCCTAAAGGAGCATATGCTTCGGCGGTTTGGGGCTGGCGCTGATTGATCGGCGAGGCTGGCCCACTGCCAGCCCTCGTCAGATCAGCCGGCCATTATTGCTCGCGCCGCGCCACGGTTCGCCAGCGTCGCACCACCTCTTCCACGAAATCGCTGGTTTCGACTTCGGTCAATGTCGCGCGCAGGCTCGGCAGCCTGTTGGCCGGCAATTGCTCGTTCTCCAGGTCGGCGAAGCGCACGCGCATGGGCATGGAGACCGCCTCGCCGAAGGCAATGGCCTCGCGGTTGCCGATCGACGGCAGCGACGCCAGCGTCGACGCCGCCGCGTCGCTGACGGCGGAGCGGATGATGGCGTGGTCCGTCTCGTTCGCCATGCGCATGGCGAAGATCGTGCTGCATTGTGACAGGATCGTCGGGTCGAGCTCGGCCGGGCGCTGCGTCACCAGACCGAGATAGACGCTGTATTTGCGCCCTTCTTTGGCGATACGCGAGATGGCACGTCGTGTCGGGCCAAAGCCGAGCCGCTTGTCGGCCGGCACATAGCGATGCGCCTCCTCGCAGGCGATAAGGAGCGGCACCCGGCCGCCGCCCCACACGCCCACATCGAAGGCGAGCCGACACAGCACCGACACCACCGCGTCGACAACGTCCGGCGCGAAGCCGGCGAGCTCCAGAATGGTAATGCGCTTGCCCGCTGTGGGAATACGGAAGAGCGTGCGCAAAATGTCGGCCATCGTGTCTTCGATGGTCCGCGAGGAAAACATGAACTGATAGCGCGCGTCGTGGATGACGGATTCAATGCGCATCTTCAGCCGGCGCAGCCGCGGTCGCTCCTCTCGATTGTCGAGCCGACCCAGCTGTTCGTCGATCAGCGCCAACACGTCGTGCATCCGGTAGGGAACCGGCGAATCGATCGTGAAGCCGCCCACGTCGGGGTCGCGACGCAAGAGCGAGTTGCCCTGATCGGCGTTCTGCGCATAACGCGCCTTGGCCAGCGGAATAAGATCGGAGAGCGCATCGATCTCCTCCGACACCCCCGGCCGGCGGCGGTAGATAACGTCGACGATTTCCTCGAAATTGAACAGCCAGAACGGCAGGCTCAGATTGTTCGGGCTGATGACCTCAGCCTCGCCGCGAAACGCGGCGCGATATTCATTGTGCGGGTCGATCAGAAGCACGCGCGTCGCTTCGGTGACCTTCATCACCTCCTTAAGAACAAGTGCAACGGCGCTCGACTTGCCGCAACCGGTTGTTCCCAGCACGGCAAAGTGCTTCTGCAGCAGGTCCTGAACCTGAAGTGTCGCCGTGATACTGGCGTCCTGGGACAGCGTGCCGATCGTGATCGTCTGCTTGCCCTCATATTTGTAGATCGTCTCCAGCGAAATCGGATCGATCTCGTGGGCAGGTGATCCGACGGAGGGATAGGTTCTGATGCCACGGTCGAAATACGCATCGAAGGCGCCCTCGGCCGGTCGGATTTCGCCCAGAAGCTCCACCCGCGCCAGCATCGTGTCGGGCTCATTCGGTCCGCCGGCCTCTGCTTCGTAGATCAGGGCCACGGAACGCGAGCGCCCGGCTTCGATTACCAGGAGCTTGCCGACCGACAGAGGATTCTCCGCCTGGGAGACTTTGGGGGCGTCCACGGCGACCACCGCCCGCGATCCGCTGACGGACACCACATGGCCCGTTGTGGCGGCCTGCTGACGCCCGCGTTTCTCGCGAAAAACCGTTTCGGCGCGTTGAATGGCGGCTTGATTCGGATGCACGTTACAGACCCCAGCAATGGGTTCGCGCGGCGCGCGGCCCTCCTCCCGGCGACTAAGGGAAGTCCCAGCTTCTGGTAGCAGTGTCGCCGATGGGCCTTAAGGATCGCCTAAAACGGACACGCCGATTGACCTGATCGGCGTAACGCGGCGGATATGACTAGCCCCGCGCCCCGAAAATAGCGCTGCCGACGCGCACATGCGTCGCGCCGTGGGCGATGGCGGTCTCGTAGTCGGCGCTCATCCCCATGGAGAGCGCGGCAAGCCCGATATCCACGCGCAAGCGCCGCAAAACCTCAAAATGCGGCTCAGGATCGTCGTGGAACGGCGGAATACACATAAGGCCGCCGATCTCCAGGCCGTGCTCATGCCGGCACCGCTCAACGAAATCCGCCGCCTCCTGCGGCGGAACTCCGGCTTTTTGCGGCTCTTCGCCGGTGTTGACCTGAACAAAGAGAAGGGGCGCCCGCTCCTGCCGCCGTATTTCCGCAGCCAGCGCCGCCGCCAGCCGGTCGCGGTCAAGCGAATGGATGGCGTCGAAGAGCCCCACGGCCGCGCGCACCTTGTTGGTTTGCAGCGGTCCGACGAGATGCAGCACCAGATCGGGAAAGCGTTCCCGCAGCGCCGGCCATTTGCCCTGCGCCTCTTGTACACGGTTCTCGCCGAATTCGCGGTGCCCGGCGGCAAGCACGGGCGCGATCGCCGCCGCGTCGAACGTCTTGGAGATAGCGATCAGCCGAACGTCGCCTGCATCGCGCCCGGCCGCCTCTGCCGCCGCCGCGATCCGCGCGTTCACCGCCTCAAGCCTCGCCGCTGCATCTTCCATCCGCGCGCCTCCGTCGGCTGGCGGCTAACATGCTGAGGCGGAGGCGGCAATTCGCTCGGCCTGAGTTGACCGCCCGCCGCAATTCTGGTGAAGGTCGCCCGCTTCCTGACCCAGTCTTTGAAGGCAGATGTCCACCGAACGTTACAACCCGCGTGAGGTCGAACAACATTGGCAGGCGGTGTGGGACGAGCGCCGCCTTTTTGCCGCCGAGAACGACGACCCGCGGCCCAAATATTACGTCCTGGAGATGTTTCCCTACCCCTCGGGACGCATCCATATCGGCCACACGCGCAATTACGCGATGGGCGACGTGGTGGCGCGTTACAAACGCGCCCGCGGCTGGAACGTCCTGCACCCGATGGGATGGGATGCCTTCGGTATGCCGGCGGAAAACGCCGCCATGCAGAACAAGATCCATCCCAAGGAATGGACCTACGACAACATCGCCACCATGCGCGAGCAGCTCAAGCTGATGGGCCTGTCGATCGACTGGTCGCGTGAGCTGGCGACATGCGATCCCGAATACTACGCCCAGCAGCAAAGACTCTTCCTCGACTTCCTGGCCGCTGGCCTGGTTGACCGCAAGACCGCCAAGGTGAATTGGGATCCGGTCGATCAGACAGTGCTCGCCAACGAGCAGGTCATCGACGGCAAGGGCTGGCGCTCCGGTGCGCCGGTTGAGCAGCGCGAGCTGACTCAATGGTTCCTCAAGATCACCGAGTACAGCGAGGAACTGCTCAGCGCCATCGGCGACCTGGAACGCTGGCCCGACCGCGTGCGCCTCATGCAGCGCAACTGGATCGGCCGCTCCGAAGGCCTGCGCATTCGCTTCGCCTTCAACACGCCGCCACCGACCGGCGACGCCTGCCTGGAGGTCTTCACCACACGCCACGACACGTTGTTCGGCGCGTCGTTCATGGCCGTGTCGCCCGATCACCCGATCGCTGCCGCGTGCGCTGAGGCTGATCCCGAGCTCGCCGCCTTCATCCAAGAATGCCGCACGCTGGGCACATCGGCGGAAGCCATCGAGACGGCGGAGAAGAAGGGCTATGACACCGGTTTGACGGTGCGCCATCCCTTCGATGACCGCATCCTCAAGGTCTATGTCGCCAATTTCGTGCTGATGGGCTACGGCACCGGCGCCATCTTCGGCTGCCCCGGCCACGATCAACGCGACTTCGACTTCGCCAAGAAGTACGGGCTGTCGATCATCCCGGTCGTTGCGCCCGACGAGGTGCTGAACGGCAGCGATCTCGCGGCCTGGGTCGCGGCCTATTCCGATCAGCGCGAGGCCTTTGTCGGCGACGGCCGCATGATCAATTCCGACTTCCTCGACGGCATGTCGATCGCCGATGCCAAGGAGGAGGTCGCCTCGCGGCTGGAGAGCCGCGCGATCGGCAATGCGCCGGAAGGCGCGCGCGAGGTGAACTACCGCCTGCGCGATTGGGGCATCTCCCGGCAGCGTTATTGGGGCTGCCCGATCCCGATCATCCATTGCGATGATTGCGGCGCCGTGCCGGTGCCGGAGAGCGATCTGCCGGTGCGCCTGCCCGACGACATCGACTTCGACAAACCCGGCAATCCGCTCGACCGGCACGCGACCTGGAGCAAGGTCGCATGTCCGCAATGCGGCAAGCCCGCGCGCCGCGAAACCGACACGATGGACACGTTCGTCGATTCGTCGTGGTACTTCGCACGCTTCACCGCGCCGCGCCTCGATACGCCGACGGACCGCGACGTTGTGAATGCCTGGCTACCGGTCGACCAATATATCGGCGGCATCGAGCACGCGATCCTGCATCTGCTTTATTCGCGCTTCTTCACGCGCGCGATGCGCAAGACCGGCCACCTCGATATCGACGAGCCGTTCGCCGGCCTCTTCACGCAGGGCATGGTCGTTCACGAGACCTATCGCGATGCCGCCGGCGAATGGATCGAGCCGGCCGCCGTGCGTATCGAAGGACAGGACGGCGACCGCAAAGCGCTTCACGCCGAGACCGGCGAGCCATTGACCATCGGTTCGCTTGAGAAGATGTCGAAGTCGCGCCGCAACACCGTCGGCCCCGAAGACATCACCGGCCTTTACGGCGCCGATACCGCACGCTGGTTCATGCTGTCGGACTCGCCGCCGGAGCGCGACGTGGAGTGGACGGATGCCGGCGTGGAAGGCGCGCATCGTCACGTCCAGCGCGTCTGGCGGCTGATCTCGCGTCTGGCGGAGAAACTGCAACCGCCGGGCCAAACCAAGCCGGCTGCGTTTGGCGACGCCGCACTTGAATTGCGCCGCCACGTCCACCGCACGATCGACACAGTCACGCAGGATCTGGAGCGCCTCCGCTTCAACCGCGCCATCGCGCAGCTTTACGAGCTCACCAACGTCTTGGCCAACGCTGCAAACGCAGGTGACGACGCAGACCTCGGCTGGGCGTTGCGGGAAGCCGCCGAAGCGCTGGTGGTGATGTTCGCCCCCATGATGCCGCATCTGGCGGAGGAATGCTGGCGCATATTGGGGCATGAGACGCTGGTGGCGGAAACCGCCTGGCCGGACGCTGAGCCGGACCTTCTGACCGTGGAAACCGTGCTCCTGCCGGTGCAGGTCAACGGCAAGAAGCGCGCCGAACTGACCATTGCGGTCGACGCGTCGGAAGAAGACGTGCAAAGTGCAGCCCTTGCACTTGAACCCGTGCAGCGCTTTCTTGAGGGGCGTGCACCGCGACGCGTGGTCGTCGTGCCGAACAGGATCGTCAATGTCGTGGCATGAGCGCCGCTTCGTCGGCGCTGTTCTCATCGTTGCCCTTATCGGCCTGACCGGCTGTCAGCTGCGGCCGCTTTACGCCAGCGGCGCGGTGGCGTCGGCGCCGCAGGCAACGCTCCCCGCCATCGACGTTGAATCACCACAGGGACGCACCGAGCAAGTCTACCGCAACGCCCTCCTCTTTGGCCTGCGTGGCGGCGGCGACGGCGCGCCGGCTCGTTACAAGATGGTCTATCGGATGACGGTGCGGTCGCAGGAGATCGCCGTTGAGCGCGGAACCGGAACGCCGAACGCTTATCAGCTCACCGGCGGAATCTCATTCCTCTTGAAGGACGCGACAAGCGGTGATTCGGTCTTCGGCGCCAGCGTCACAGCGGTCGATACGTACACGCGCTCGTCGCAGCTTTATGCCAACATCCGCGCTGAACGCGACGCGGAAGATCGGCTTGCGACAGCGCTTGCCGAACTGACGCAAGCGCGCCTCGCCGCCTACTTCGCCACGAACTAGCCATGGTTGGTGTCAAGGCGCACGAGGCTGATCGTTTTCTCGCCTCGCCGCCGGGTTCGCTGCGTCTTTTTCTGATCTATGGCAGCGACCGCGGCGCGGTGACGGAGCGTGTGCGCCACCTGGAGGATTTTGCGCTCCGCCATGGACATGGCGAAGCCGTCACGCGCATCGGCTCCGAAGAGCTTTCCGCCCATCCCGGCCGTATTGTCGATGAGGTTCGCTCCGCCTCTTTGTTCGGCGGCGAGCCCGTCGTGTCGCTGCGCGTCACCGATGGTCGGCACAATGTGATCGGTGCGCTGCAGGCGGTTCTGGAGGAGCCGCCCGAAGCGGCGTGGCTGATCGTCGAGGCCGCCGACCTCACCGCCTCAAGCGCCTTGCGCAAGGCCTTCGAGCGCTCCAAACAGGCGGCCGCCGTTCCCGCCTATCCGCTGGAAGGCCGAAGCCTTTCCGCGTTCCTCCACGCGGCGGCCGAGGAAGCCGGAATCACCATCGCGCCGGCCGCGGCCGAACTGCTTCTGGAGAGCCTCGGCAGCGATCGCCTGGCGGCCCGCGGCGAACTGGAGAAGCTCTTCCTCTATGTCGGCGAAGCGAAAGCCGTTGCGATCGAGGACGTCGAAGCGATCGTCGGTGACACGACCGGCGCGCAGACCGACCGCGCCATCGACGCAGCACTCCTGGGCGAAAGCGAGACGCTTGAGACGGAGCTGGAGCGGCTTCGCTCCGAAGGCAGCTCGCCGGTGGCGCTTGGCACATTGGCCCTGCGCCACCTCATGCACCTGCAATCGCTTCGCGTGACGGTGGATTCCGGAACCTCGCCGGCCGACGCCGTTCGCTTCGCCAAGCCGCCTGTCTTCTTCCGCCGCCGAACGAGCGTGCAAGCCGCGCTGTCGCGTTGGGACGCCGATACCCTGGCCGGTGCGCGCCGCCGCATCGACCGCGCGGTGGCTGAGACGCGCCTGCACCCCGCTTTGGAATCCGCGATCATCTCCGAGGCGCTGCACGCCATTGCGCAAAGAGCGCAACGACTGAAACGCAGCCAGTGATGTCGAAGCGCTAACTCTTCAGCTTGCGGCACACCGCGTCGAGCTGCTCCAGCGTCGCATAATTGATGCATAGCTCGCCGGCGCCGCCGCCTTGATGCTTCAGCTCCACCTTCAGCCCGAGCGTATCTGAAAGCTCCTTCTCCAACGCCGCGATGTCGGCGTTTCGCACCGGCGCCTTGCGCCCCGGCTTGGTCCGTTTCGACCGATCCGGCTCTTGCGTGAGCCGCTCCGTCTCACGCACCGACAAGCCTTTCTGGACGACAAGCTTGGCAAGCTTCGCTGGGTCGGGCGCGGAAAGAAGCGCGCGTCCGTGTCCGGCCGAAAGCGAGCCGGCCTCCATCATCTCCAGAACCACTTCGGGCAGCTTCAGAAGCCGCAGCGTGTTGGTGACGTGCACGCGGCTCTTGCCGATGGTCTGGCCGAGTTCGCCTTGCGAATAGCTGAACTCCTCAATCAGCGCCTGGTAGCCACGCGCCTCTTCCACCGGATTGAGGTCGGTGCGCTGCACGTTCTCCACGATGGCAAGCTCCAGCGCCTCGCTGTCGGAGACATCGAGCACCGTGACGGGCGCTTCGTGGAGGCCGGCGCGCTGCGCCGCGCGCCACCGCCGTTCGCCGGCGATGATCTCGTAGCGCTCAACGCCCCCCGTCACCGGCCGCACAACAATCGGCTGGACAATGCCGTGCTTCGTCAGCGAGGTGGCGAGCTCATCAAGCTCAGCGTCGGAAAAATCGCGTCGCGGATTGCGTGGATTGCGGGCAATCAGCGCGATCGGAACAGTGCGTCGTGCGCTGTCCGTGCCACCTTGCTCCGCCTCCGCCGGATAAGCGCCGAGCAGCGCGTCCAGTCCTCGGCCAAGCCGCCGTTTCGATTCCAATGCCAACTCGTCCCCCTAACTAAGCGGCGCGCAGCATACGCTCGCGCTGAATGATCTCGCTCGCCAGCCGCAGATAGGCTTGGCTTCCCGCGCACCGAAGGTCGTAAAGCAAAGCCGGCTTACCATGCGATGGCGCTTCCGACACGCGAACGTTGCGCGGAATGACAGTGCGGTAGACCGTGTCGCCCATATGCGCGCGCACGTCGTCCACCACCTGGCTCGACAGCTTGTTGCGGCCGTCAAACATCGTCAGCACGATGCCATGGATACCGAGCTGCGGATTGAGCCCGGAACGCACGCGCTCCACCGTGCTCAGAATCTGGCTGAGACCCTCGAGCGCAAAGAACTCGCACTGCAGCGGCACCAAGACGGCGTGGCTCGCTGCCATGGCGTTGATCGTCAAAAGATTGAGTGACGGTGGGCAATCGACCAGCACATAGCTGAAGTCCGTGGCGGCATCGGAAGCGCCGGCTGTGTCCCGCAGGCCGGCCACAGCTTTGCGAAGACGGTAGTTGCGATCCGGCATGCCGGCGATCTCAAGCTCGACACCGAGGAGGTCGAGCGTTGAGGGAACGATATGAAGCCGCGGCACGGCCGTTTCGTTCGCCGCCTTGGCAAGCGGCACATCGCCCAACAGGACATCGTAAGCTGAGACGGCTCCGATCTCGCGCTCAACGCCAAGCCCGGTGGATGCGTTGCCCTGCGGATCGATATCGACGATCAGCACCGTCTCGCCGATCGCCGCCAGCGCCGTGCCCAGATTGATGGCGGTCGTCGTCTTGCCGACCCCGCCCTTCTGGTTGGCGATGGCCAGAACCCGGGGGCGATCCGGGAGCATGTCGTGCGCATTCATTGCTGTGGCCTCTTTGCGCGGAGGTTACGGATGGTGAGAACGCGACCGCCAGGATCCGTCACGCTGGCGGAGTCTAACACATCGAAATCCCAAGATTTAGATGCCCTCCCAAGCTCTTGCACAAAATCTTGTCCTTTGAGGAAAAGCATCACACCATCGGCCGTGAGGTAAGGCGCGCCGAGCCGGAGGAGCTCTGGAAGCGGCGCAAGGGCCCGCGCGGAGACGATATCACCCGGCTCGGCCATCGGCGCGTGCTCCTCAATACGCTGAGCGACAACCGATACGCGGGCGCCGGACTCACGAGCAGCGGCTCTGAGAAATGCCGCCTTCTTGCTGTTCGCCTCAACGAGCGTGAAGCGCCGATTCGGTTCATCGCGGCAGGCGATAGCGACCACCAGACCGGGAAAGCCGGCGCCGGTGCCGAGGTCGATCCAGTGACGAAAGTCGGGTGCGTGTTTGAGAAGCTGAAGGCTGTCGGCAACGTGGCGCGTCCACACATGATCGAGCGTTGAGCGTGCGACGAGATTGTGTGTGCCCTGCCACTTTCGCAGGAGCGCCACAAAGCAGGCAAGCGCCTCCTTCGTCTCCGCCGTGACGTCGCCGAACCGGTCGAGTGCGGCCTTATCGTCGGCGTCATGCGACATGACATCAAGCAACATTGCGGGCGGCCGATTTCGGTTTGCGCTTCACGTGCGACAAGAGCCGCGTGAGCGCCGCCGGGGTAACGCCGTCGATGCGGCTCGCTTGCGCGATGCTGGCGGGACGCGCGGCGGCGAGCTTCTGCCGCACCTCGGCGGAGAGGCCGCCGATGGATTGGTAGTCCAGATCGGCGGGCAATTTCAGCGCCTCGTCACGCCGCATCGCCGCCACGTCCGCCTCCTGGCGCTTGAGATAAACGGCGTATTGCGCGTCGATGCTGATCTGCTCGGCGATGCCGGGAGCGACGCAATTGAGCTCAGGCCAGATGGCCGCGAGCCGCGGAAAATCGATATCGGGATAGGCCAGGAGATCGAAGGCCGACCGCCGCACGCCGTCCTGATTAATGGCAAGCCCCCGGCGAACCGCTTCCGCTGGCGTCAACGTCAGCGCATCGAGCCTGAGTCGTGTATCGCCGAGCGCCTTCGCCTTGACGTCAAAGGCACACGCCCTTTCACCGCCGACGCACCCGGCGGCGAGGCCGAGCGGCGTCAGGCGCTGGTCGGCATTGTCGGCACGCAATGAGAGCCGATACTCCGCGCGCGACGTGAACATGCGGTAGGGCTCGCTGACACCGCGCGTCACCAGATCGTCGATCATCACACCGAGATAGGCGTCGGCCCGACCGATTGTAATCGGCGCGGCGTCGCCGGCCGCGCGCGCCGCATTCAGCC
This sequence comes from Afifellaceae bacterium, assembly GCA_028284625.1. GTDB lineage: Bacteria > Pseudomonadota > Alphaproteobacteria > Rhizobiales > Afifellaceae > DASWJZ01. The sequence continues at coordinate 75,675 of JANQRH010000004.1, forward strand.
CGGCGAGCAGTCCTTGTGCCGCGGCCTCTTCGTAGCCGGTCGTGCCGTTGATCTGTCCGGCGAGATAGAGCCCGGGAAGCTTCAGGCTCTCCAGCGTCGGCGCCAATTCGCGCGGATCGATGTGATCGTATTCGATGGCGTAGCCGGCGCGGACGATCTCAGCCCGCTCAAGCCCCGGCATGGAGAACACCAGCGCCAGCTGCACGTCTTCCGGCAACGACGTGGAGATGCCGTTCGGATAGATCGTGTCGTCTTCGAGTCCCTCCGGCTCCAGAAAAATCTGGTGGCTGTCGCGGTCGGCGAAGCGCACGATTTTGTCTTCGATCGACGGGCAATAGCGCGGGCCGCGGCTGTCGATGCGGCCGGAATAGATGGCGGAGCGCGAGAGGTTGTCGCGGATGATCGCGTGCGTCTTCGCGTTGGTCCGCGTGATGTGACAATCGACTTGGCGATTGGTGATGGCGTCGGTCAGCACCGAGAACGGCTCCGGTGGCAAATCGCCCGGCTGCCGCTCCAGCCCATCCCAGTCGATAGAATTGCGATGAAGGCGCGGCGGCGTGCCGGTCTTCAGCCGGCCGAGGCGAAACCCAGCCCGCGCCAGCGTTGCCGACAGGCCGACGCTCGGCGCTTCTCCATGACGGCCGGCCGGGATCGTCCGCTCGCCGATATGGATGAGGCCACTCAGAAACGTGCCGGTCGTCAGCACGACCGAAGCTGCGCCAAACTCACGCCCGTCCGCCAGCCGAACGCCGGTGACGCGACCGTCGTCGAGCATCAGGTCAGCGACTTCGCCCTCCACGACGGACAGCCGATCCTGGCCGGCGATCTCCGCCTGCATGGCGGCGCGATAGAGCGCCCGGTCGGCCTGCGCGCGCGGGCCGCGCACCGCCGGGCCCTTGCGCCGGTTGAGCACGCGAAATTGGATGCCGGCGCGATCCGCCACGCGGCCCATGAGGCCATCGAGCGCATCGACCTCGCGCACGAGATGACCCTTCCCAAGACCACCGATCGCCGGGTTGCAGGACATCTCGCCGATGGTCGCGAATTGGTGCGTGACCAGAATCGTATCGGCACCGAATCGGGCCGCGGCGGCCGCGGCCTCTACGCCGGCATGACCGCCGCCAACGACAATGACATCGGTTTGGCGCATGTTCACGATACCTGTTTCACGTGGAACAACCTTAACAAACGGTTTCACGTGGAACCTATTTGCCTATGCAGAACGCATCGAACAGCTGATCGAGCACGTCCTCTACATCGATTCGCCCGCTCAACCGGCCAATAGCGTCGCTCGCCGCGCGCAGCAAGTCCGCCTTGATCTCGTCTTCCGTGCCGTTGGTCCGGCCAAGCGCCGTAACAGCATCGGCTATGGCCTCCGCCTGGCGCTGCCGCGTCACAAGCGCGTTGCCGCTGCCCATGGCCTCCGCCGCCGCCGCGCCGATCTGCTCCACCAGTTTCGCCATCCCGGCACCTGATTTCACGGAAATCGCCAGCTCATCGGCGCATTGATCCACGAGATCGATTTTCGTCGCGACGCGCCAAACTGGCGCTTCGCCCAGTGCAGGCGGCGTTTCCCGCTCCAGCCGACAATCCTCCAGCCACAGAACCAGATCGGCGGCTTCGCCCGTGCGACGCGCTCGCTTGACACCCTCCGCCTCCGCCGCCGACCCGGCTTCGCGCAGACCGGCCGTATCAAACGCCACCACCGGATAGCCGCCGATATCGAGCGCCACCTCTAGAACGTCGCGCGTCGTGCCGGGCTCCTCAGTGACGATCGCCACATCGCGCCGCGACAGCGCATTGAGTAGCGACGATTTGCCGGCATTGGGCCGCCCGAGGATCGCCACGCGGAACCCCTCGCGCACGCGCTCTCCTTGTGCCGCGTGCTTCAGCGCTGCCTGCATGTCGACCTGCAGCGCCGTCACCTGCGCATCGAACGTCGCAGGCAGCACTTCCGCGACATCGCCCTCGTCGCTGAAATCCAGTCGCGCTTCGATCTCCGCGCGAAGAGCGATCAACGTCTCCCGCCAATGCTCCGCTTTTTGAGCGAGTGCGCCGCCACCAACGCCGCCCTTTCCGATGGCTTGGCCGATCGCCTGCCGGCGCTGAACCTCCGTCTCCGCCGCAATCAGATCGGCGAGCCCCTCAAGCTCCGTCAGCTCCAGCTTGTCGTTGGCGAACGCCCGGCGCGTGAACTCGCCCGGTTCGGCCATGCGCAAGCCCATGGCGCTGAGCTCAGCAAAAACCGCCTGCAGCACTGCACGGCTGCCGTGGACATGCAGCTCCGCGAGATCCTCGCCGGTGGCGCTTGCCGGCGCGGGAAACCACAGGGCGAGGCCCTGATCAAGGATCGCTCCATCGCGCCGGCGGAAGGTGGTGAGCGTCGCATGCCGCGGCTCCGGCAGCCCACCGCAAAGCGCGACAAGCGCATCACGCGCCAGCGGGCCGGATAGCCGAATGACCGCCACGCCGCATGGCGGAGCGCCGCTTGACAGAGCATATATGCTGTCGATCGCCACTTGAGGGCTCCTCACGCATGAACCGCCTCGCCGACGCCACCAGCCCCTATCTCCGCCAGCACGCCGACAATCCGGTCCATTGGTGGCCGTGGATACCAGAGGCTTTTGCCGAGGCGAAAGAGCGCAACGTTCCTGTGCACCTCTCCATCGGCTACGCGGCCTGCCACTGGTGCCACGTCATGGCGCGCGAGAGTTTCTCCGATGAGACGACGGCCGAGGCCCTCAACCGCGACTTCGTCTCCATCAAGGTCGACCGCGAGGAACGCCCCGAGGTCGATCAAATCTATATGCGCGCGCTTCACGCCTTGGGCGAGCAAGGCGGCTGGCCGCTCACGATGTTTCTGACGCCCGACGGTGCGCCGTTCTGGGGCGGCACATATTTCCCGCCGGAGCCACGCTGGGGCCGTCCGAGCTTTCGTCAGGTGTTGGCCGGCGTTAGCGCCGCCTGGTCGTCGCAAGACGGTTCGATCGCGCAGAACGCCGCAGCGCTCACCGAGCACCTCAACAAGCCGGTGGCGCCATCGGCCGATGCGCCCCGCGCGACCTTCCTCGACGACGCGTCCCGCACGATTCTGTCGATCTGGGACATCGCCGGCGGCAGCTTCAAGGGCGCGCCAAAGTTTCCCAATCCCGTCGTGATGGACGTGTTGTGGCGGGCCTACCGCCGCACCGGCGAAGCCGCTTATCGCAGCGCCGTGGTCAACACGCTGACGCCGCTGTGCCAGGGCGGCATCTACGATCACGTCGGCGGCGGCTTCGCCCGCTACTCCGTCGACGCCCAATGGCTCGTCCCGCATTTCGAGAAGATGCTCTACGACAACGCGCTCCTTCTGAAGCTTCTGGCTCTGGCGCATCTTGAGACGCCGACACCATTGTTTCGGGCACGAATCGACGAGACGGTCGGTTGGCTCCTGCGTGAGATGCAGCATCCGGAGGGAGGCTTCGCCGCAAGCCTCGATGCCGACACCGATCACGAGGAGGGCCTGACCTATGTGTGGGACGCCGACGAGCTACAGGAGTTGCTCACGGCCGATTTCGCAGACTTTGCCGCAATCTATGACGTAGCTGTCGCGGGCAACTGGGAAGGCAAGACGATCCTCAACCGCCTGGCTCCCGCCAACCGCGAATGGCTGGGCGACGCGCGAGAGCAGGAGATCAGAAAGCGTCTCGACCTTTTGCTTAGCCGGCGCAACGAAAGGCAGCAGCCCGGACGAGACGACAAGGTGCTGGCGGATTGGAACGGCTTGGCGATTTCCGGTTTGGCCCACGCCGCCCGCGCCACCGGCAACGAAAGTGCCCAGAAAGCCGCGTTCGACGCCTTTCGTTTCGTTTCAGAATCGATGGGCGACGGCGATCGCCTTGCGCACTCCACGCTTGAGGGCGACCGTGTCTTTCCGGGCGTCGCGACCGACTACGCCAACATGATCCAGGCCGCCCTGGATCTGTTCGCGCTCAGTGGCGACGCGGCTCACCTGGACCACGCCGAAGCCTGGTTCGCCGCCGTCGATCGCCATCACTTCGTGGACGAGGCCGCCGCCTACAATCTCGCCGCCGACGATGCGCCGGCCTTGATCGCACAGCCCTTGTCGATCTCCGACGAAGCCACGCCGGCCGCGACCGGAACGCTCGCCAACGCCGCCGCGACACTCTTCATGCTGACCGGCGAGACGCGCTATCGCGAACGTGCCGATCAAGTGCTTCGACACCTCGCCTCGCGCGGGCCGCAGGACGTGGTCGGTTCAGCAAGCCTTCAATCGGCATTCGATACGATGCTGCGCGGCCGCCTCGCGTTGATCGTCGGAAGCGGCCCAGACGTCGATGAATTGCGAAACGCAAGCATCGCGGAGGCCGATCCCGCTCTCCTTGCCGCCCATGTCGACCCGGACAGCGTTCGCACAGGCCACCCGGCGGAAGGCAAGCGGCCGACGCAATCAGACGCTGCCCTCTTCCTTTGTGACGCCTTTCGCTGCCTGCCGGAAATTGCCACGCCGACCGACGCCAAGGAAGCGCTCGATAGCTCACGCGCCGGGCTGGCGTAGCGGACAGTCACCTTGCTCGATGGAGCTCGAACCGCCGCCGAAGGCACCGCCGCTCTGAAGCCGATCAGGTATTCATCGAATCGAAGAATTCTTCGTTCGTCTTCGTCTGCTTCAGCTTGTCGAGCAGGAACTCGATCGCATCGACGACGCCCATGGACGACAGGATGCGCCGCAGCACGAAGATCTTCTGAAGGTCGCCCTTGGGAACCAGAAGCTCTTCCTTGCGCGTGCCGGACTTCAAAATGTCCATCGACGGGAAGGTGCGCTTGTCGGCGACCTTACGGTCGAGCACGATCTCAGAGTTGCCCGTACCCTTGAACTCCTCGAAGATCACCTCGTCCATGCGGCTGCCCGTATCGATCAGCGCCGTGGAGATGATGGTGAGCGAGCCGCCCTCTTCGATGTTCCGCGCCGCGCCGAAGAACCGCTTCGGTCGCTGCAGCGCATTGGCGTCGACACCGCCGGTCAGCACCTTGCCCGACGACGGCACCACCGTGTTGTAGGCACGTCCGAGCCGGGTGATGGAATCGAGCAGGATCACCACGTCGCGTCCGTGCTCCACGAGCCGCTTGGCCTTCTCAATTACCATCTCCGCCACCTGAACGTGGCGCACGGCCGGCTCATCGAACGTGGAGGAAATCACCTCCCCGTTCACCGTCCGCTGCATGTCGGTGACCTCTTCCGGCCGCTCGTCGATCAACAGAACGATCAAATAGCATTCCGGGTGGTTGTGCGTGATGGACGTGGCGATGTTCTGTAAGAGCACGGTCTTGCCGGTACGCGGCGGCGAAACGATCAGCGCGCGCTGCCCCTTGCCGAGCGGCGTCACCAGATCGATCACCCGCGCCGACGGGTCCTTGCGCTTCGGGTCGTCGGTGACCTCAAGCGTGAAACGTTCGTCGGGATAAAGCGGCGTCAGATTGTCGAAATGGACCTTGTGCCGCGCCTTGTCGGGATCCTCGAAATTGATCCGATTGACCTTCAGCAGCGCGAAATAGCGCTCGCCCTCCTTGGGGCTGCGGATTTGCCCTTCGACCGTGTCGCCGGTTCTCAGCGAAAAGCGCCGTATCTGTGACGGCGAGATGTAGATGTCGTCCGGCCCCGGCAGATAATTGGCGTCCGGTGAGCGCAGAAAGCCGAAGCCGTCCTGCAGCACTTCCACAACGCCTTCGCCGATGATTTCGACCTCGTTATCGGCCAGTTTCTTGAGGATGCCGAACATCAACTCCTGCTTGCGCAGCGTGCTGGCGTTCTCAACCTCGTTCTCCTCCGCAAAGCTCAGAAGCTCTGTGGGAGACTTCAACTTCAACTCTTGAAGCTTAATTTCTTGCATGGATTCTTCCCGGTCGGGGAATGATGAAAAAGGCAGGAGAAGCGCTGAGCGCGATCGCGGATCGTTTTGCCCCGCCATTGCGGCGGGTACGCGTCCTTGCGCGCAAATTCCCGTCAGCGCAAGCCCTTAGATAGCGACCACGCGCGGAACAAACAAGCCCATTTCGTCAGAACGGTTTAACGACCACGAAGATCACCACGGCGATGAGGAACAGCGTCGGGACTTCGTTGGCGACCCGGTAAAACAGCGCGGAACGGGTATTGCGATCTTCCGCAAAGAGCCGCACCCAGTGCGCCAGGACCATGTGGTAGCCCGTCATGAAAACCACGCAGGCCATCTTGGCGATGAACCAGATATCGGTCCACACATTGAAGAGCCAGGCGGCCCAAAGCCCGAAGATCCACGACGCAAGCATCGACGGCGTCCCGATGCCGCGCAGGAGCCGCCGCTCCATGACCTTGAAGGTCTCCGACTTGTCCGACCCGACGGCCGCGTCGGCGTGGTAGACCATCAGCCGCGGCAGATAGAGGAGCGCCGCCATCCACGCGATCACCGCCAGGACATGCAGCGCCTTTACCCAGAGAATCAAATCACCCCCCTCGCCCGCACACGTTCCACAACTTGCGCCACATGCGCGATCGGCGCGTCGGGCGTGATCCCGTGGCCGAAATTGAAGATATGCGCCCTGCCCTCCATCGCCGCCAGAATCGCGTCGATCTCATTGTCGAGCGGTGCTCCGCCGACAATGACGCGCAGCGGATCGAGATTGCCTTGAAGCGCAGTGGGCTCCGGCACCAGATCGCGCGCCAGCTGCATCGGCAACGTCCAGTCGATCGCCAATGCGTCCGCTCCGGTCGCTCCCGCATAGCCCCCGATGCGTGCGCCCGCCCCACGCGGAAACGCAATGATCGGCGTATTGGGCGCCACCGCCCTCACCCGCTCGATAATCGCCTGCACCGGCTGGACGGCCCAGCGCTCAAAGCCCGCCTCGTCTAAAACGCCCGCCCAGCTGTCGAAAATCTTCACGGCGTCGGCACCGGCTTCAATCTGCGCCAGGAGGTAACGCGCCGAGGCATCGACCAGAATGTCGATCAGCTGCTGCAGCCGGTCCGGCTCCGCCAGCGCCATCCGCCGGGCAGGAACCTGATCGGGCGTCCCCTCGCCGGCGATCATATAGGTCGCCACCGTCCATGGAGCGCCGCAGAAGCCGATGAGCGCTTTGTCCGCCGGCAATGCCGCTCGCACGCGCCGCACCGTCTCGAAGACCGGCGCAAGCGCCTCCTGGACGCCCGACACATTCAGCGCATGGAGATCATCGCCAATCGGACCGAGCACCGGCCCCCGCCCTTCCTCAAAACGCAGGCTCTGCCCAAGCGCGTGCGGAATGACGAGAATGTCGGAGAAGAGGATCGCCGCATCGAAATCGAACCGCCTTATCGGCTGCAGCGTGACCTCCGCCGCAAGCTCCGGCGTGAAGCAGAGGTCCAGGAACGAACCTGCTTCTTTCCGCGTCTCACGATATTCCGGAAGATAGCGCCCAGCCTGGCGCATGATCCAAAGCGGTGGTGGCGTCACCGCTTCGCCGGCAAGAACGCGCAAGAGTTTCGGCTGCTCGCTCACCGGCCGATAATCATCCTTACAAGTACTCTAAGATTCTGATGTTGTTGTTAGGGGCATGAATTAGAAGGATTTCGCCGCGTCCACAATGCGTCCCCCGACAAGCCCGCACAGAATGCCGCCTCGCGAACAATGGTGATTTGTGCGCTTCGTGTGAACGCGATGACAAAACCGATTGAACTTCAGCATGTTAGTTAGATAGGCACGGCGTTTGAAGAACGGGTATATCGACTTTGGGTGGGGAGCATCGGCCCCTGTCGACAATGGGCCGCCCTCCTCCACTGGCACGTCGCTTGTGGATGCAATTGGTCGAAGCGGTATCTTCCTGACCGCGATTTTCCGTTAGAGCTTATCTACCCTCGCCCGCTCCACAGGATGTCAACGCACGTGCCGACACAACGTTACTTTCATCTGCATCTGGTGTCGGACGCCACCGGCGAAACGCTGATCGCCGTCGGCCGCGCGGCCTCAGCGCAGTACAAGCACACCCATGCCATTGAGCACATCCATTCGCTTGTCCGCACGCAGCCCATGGTCGAGCAAGCCGTTGCCGAGATCGAGGAATCGCCGGGGATCGTTCTCTATACGCTCGTCGACGCCAAGCTTTCCGCGCTGCTGGAGAACGGCTGCCGCAGTCTTGGCATTCCTTGCGTTTCGGTTCTGGAACCGGTGCTCGGCGCCTTTCAGTCCTATCTCGGCACCCGCTCCACCGGACGCATCGGAGCGCAATATGTGCTGAACGCCGATTACTTCCGGCGGATGGATGCGCTGAACTTCACGCTGGAGCATGACGACGGCCAGAACTTCGAAGGCCTCGACAAAGCTGACGTCATCCTTGTCGGCGTCAGCCGGACATCGAAAACGCCAACGGCGATCTATCTCGCCAATCGCGGCATCAAGGCGGCCAACTTTCCGCTGGTGCAAGGCGCGCCGATTCCCGACGAGCTGACAGCGGCGAAGAACCCGCTCGTCGTCGGACTGATCGCCAGCCCGGATCGCATCGTTCAGATTCGCCAGCATCGCGTGCTGACCATGAAGTCGGACGAGCTGACCGATTCCTACGTCGACCGCAAAATGGTGAGCGAAGAAGTGAACTGGAGCCGTCGGCTCTGCGCGCGGCAAGGCTGGCCGGTGATTGACGTGACGCGGCGGTCGATCGAGGAAACCGCAGCGGCGATCGTTGCGCTTTATGCGGCGCGTAAGGCGGAGCAATGATCGTCCTTGCCTCCGCCAGCCGGGCTCGCCAGGCGCTGCTGACCCAGGCCGGCATCGCCTATGAGGCGGTGCCGGCGAAGATCGATGAACGCGCGGCGGAGAAGCCGCTTCTGGAGGCTGGCGCGCCGCCGGAGGACCTCGCTTTGGCGCTGGCGATGGCCAAGGCAACGAGCGTCGGCGAACATCGCGCCGAGCTTATCATCGGGGCCGATCAGATCCTGGCGTTTGAGGGCGAGCGCCTCGTCAAACCGGCGGATATGGACGAAGCGCGCGCGCAGCTCCTGCGTCTCTCCGGCAAGACGCATACCTTGCACAGCGCGGTTGCAGCCGTGCGCGCCGGCGAGATCGTCTGGCAATATTCCGAAGCGGCACATCTCACCATGCGCCCCCTCACCCCGGCCTTCATCGGACGTTATCTCGCCGCAACGGGACCCGAGGCGTTGGAAAGCGTCGGCGCCTATCAGCTGGAAGGCCGCGGCATTCAGCTTTTCGACAAGATCGACGGCGACTATTTTGCGATCCTCGGATTGCCGCTGTTGCCGCTGCTTGCCTTCCTGCGCAGCCAGGGCGTCATCGAATGAACACCGCCCGCGCCTTTGTCGTCGGCTGGCCGATCGAGCATTCGCGTTCGCCTTTGATCCATCGGCACTGGCTCAAGCGTCATGGCATTGACGGCGACTATTGCGCCGAGGCCGTTCCGCCCGATGACGCCGAGAGCTTCTTTCGGTCTTTCGGTGAACAGGGCTATTGCGGCGGCAACGTCACGCTTCCGCACAAGGAAGCCGCTTTCCGTGCGTGTCGGATGCTGACGCCAGTTGCCAAGCGGCTCGGCGCCGCGAACACGCTGTGGCTTGAGGGCGCAACACTACACGGCGACAATACCGACGCTTACGGCTTCACGGCTAACCTTGACGAGAACGTCAAGGGCTGGCGGGGCGGCGCGACCGCCCTGGTGCTCGGCGCGGGCGGTGCGGCGCGCGCTGTTCTCTTTGCGCTGATGGAAGCTGGCTACAAATCGATCGCGCTGCTCAACCGATCGCCGGAGCGAGCAACCGCCCTCGCCTCTCATTTCGGCGCACCGGTCGATCCCGGTGGTCTCGACGCGGTCGCGGACGTCCTGCCAACGGCCGACATCATCATCAATACGACGTCGGCCGGCTTGCATGGCGATGCGGAGCTTTCCATCGACTGGCACATGGCCCGGCCGGGAGCGATCGCGACCGATCTCGTCTACGTGCCGCTGGTCACGCCGTTCCTCGCGGCCGCCGCCGAGCATGGTCTGACCATTGTCGATGGCCTCGGCATGCTCCTGCATCAGGCCGTGCCGGGCTTTGAGCGCTGGTTCGGCGTGCGGCCTGAGGTCGACGCGGAGCTCCGCGCCATCGTCGTCGCCGACCTGGCGGAGTGAACGATGCGCGTGATCGGGCTGACCGGCTCCATCGGCATGGGCAAGACGACCACCGCGGCGATGTTCGCCGAACGCGGCGTGCCCGTGCACGATGCCGACGCGGCCGTGCATCGGCTCTATGCCGGCGAGGCAGCGCCAGCATTGGAAGCGGCGTTCCCGGGTGTGGCGGTTGACGGTGTTGTCGACCGCGCGCGTCTCGCTGAACGCGTCGTCGGCGACTCCGATGCGCTGGCGCGGCTTGAGGCGATCGTCCATCCGCTTGTGCGAAAGAGCGAGGATGCCTTCGTCAGTGAGATGCGTGCCGGGGGTCATCGCATCGTGCTCGTCGATGTGCCGTTACTGTTTGAGGCCGGCGGATCAGAGCGCGTCGACGTGATCGTCGTGGTCACGGCCGACGCGGAGATCCAGCGCGCCCGGGTCATGGCGCGTACGGGCATGACGGAAGAGAAATTCGCATCGCTTCTGGCGCGTCAGGCGCCGGATCACGACAAGCGCAGGCGCGCGCATTTCCTGGTCGATTCCGGCCACGGCCTTGATGCCGCGCGCCGTGATGTCGAGGCCATATTGTACGCGCTTGCGATGACACGCTGACTGTCCCCAGGCGCCGCGCCGGGGCGCTTGCATTGGGTGCCGAACGCGCACAAAAAGCGCCATGCGTGAAATCGTCATCGACACAGAAACCACCGGGCTTGATTGCAACAATGGCGACCGGGTCATTGAGGTCGGCTGCGTGGAGCTTCTCAATCACATCTCCACCGGCCGCACATTTCACAAATACATCAATCCGGGTCGTGCCGTGGCCGCCGATGCTGTCAATGTCCACGGTCTGACCGATGCGTTCCTGCGTGACCAGCCATCATTCGAAACCATCGCCGACGAGTTGATCGCGTTCCTCGGCGACAGCGTTCTGGTGGCGCACAATGCCGGGTTCGATCGCGACTTCATCAATATGGAGCTCGACCTCTGCGGTCGTGCGCCGATCGAGGCCGACCGGTTTGTCGACACGCTTCTTTTGGCGCGGCGCCGTCACCCGAACGGTCCCAACAATCTTGATGCGCTTTGCGCGCGCTATGGCATCGACAACAGTGCGCGCACCAAGCACGGCGCGCTTCTTGATTCAGAGATCCTCGCCGAAGTCTATCTGGAGCTGATCGGCGGACGCCAGGCGACGCTGGAGCTGGCGTCGATCGGTTCCGTAAGCGCAGGCGTGGCAACGATCGGGGAGGCGGGGGCGCGCCCGCGTCCGCTGGCACCGCGGCTGACGCCTGAGGATGTCGCGGCGCATGAGACATTCCTGGGCGAGCTCGGCTCCGACCCGCTTTGGAACCGCTATCGCGGGCAAGGCGAAGCGGGCGCGCCCTAGGGCGAACTCTGAGAAGATTGCCGCGGGAGCGGTTTTCGTTCGGCCGTCAGGCCTGCTGCGGGCTGGCGGCGGGCTGCTGCACGTTCGCCTGCGCGACGCGTTGGCGGTAAAGCGCGGCGAAATCCACCGGGTCGATCATCAGCGGCGGGAAGCCGCCCTGACGGGTCGCGTCGGCGACGATCTGCCGCGCGAAGGGGAAGAGTAGGCGAGGGCACTCAATCAGCAGGATGGGCTGGGTGTGCTCTTTCGGCACGTTTTGGACTTGAAACACCCCGGCATAGGTCACCTCGACGATGAACAGCGTGTCGTTGCCGCGCGTCGCCTTGGCCTCAAGCCTCAGCTCAACCTCGACCTCTGTTTCAGAATGCGGCTTGGCATTGACGTTGACGTTAACGTCGAGCTTGGGCGCCTTGTCGGTCGGCCGCATGGAATGCGGAGCGCCAGGGTTCTCGAAGGAGAGGTCCTTGATGTACTGGCCAAGGACGTGGATTCCAGGCTGCTGCTGTGCGGTTTGAGACCCCGCCGGCGCGGCGTCCCCGCCATTGTTGCTTGTTTCAGCCATACGATGTGCGCCCCTATTGTTCGCCGCCCGCCTAGCACGGAGAGAACGAACAATCTACGCCCCCGACTCGCGGTCTTGCCGCCAGGGGCTGTCGGGTCGTGGCGGTGCGTCATATTCGCTCTGATCGAGCTCCACGACAGGCCCGGATGCCGGTCGGGGTCGGGATTGCGTCGTCTTGGTGGTGACCGGCACGCGCCGCCGCACCCAGTCCGATAACGCGCCGCGCACCTGGGGCACGAAGAGGAGCACACCGATCAGATCGGTCAGGAAGCCCGGCAAGATGATCAGAAGCGCCGCCGCGGCAAGCGCAGCACCTTGCGCGAGTTGTCGCGTGGGCGGCCGCCCGGCCTCCATTTCCGCCCGCGCCCGCGACAGCGCCGCCACGCCATGCCAACGCAGGAGCAGCACACCGGCGATCATGCCGAAAAGCACCAGGCCCAGCGTGGCCAGCACGCCGATGGCGCCGCCGACCATGATGAACAGTGCGATCTCCGCCAGGACGAAGAGGAGAAAGACGAGCGAGAATGGAATACGCATGGTTGCTCCTGTGGCCCGTGATATGGGGCGGTGGGCTGAGACTGCAACGTAATTCCCGCTAAGGATTCGGCATGCCATCCCTGGACTTACCGCAAAAGCTGCTTACATTGCCCGGTGTAAGGCGCCGCCAAGGCTCGGCGCCTCCGGAACTGCGAGCCGATTCAAGGCATGAGCGGGTTTTTTGACGTCTATTCCATCATTTTTCTGATCATTGCGGTCGTCATATTCATGCGGCTTGGCAGCGTGCTCGGCCGTCGTACCGGCAATGAGCCGTCTCCGTTTGACCCTAACGTCAAGCCGCCGGCGGGTGCCCGCAATGACAATGTCGTGTCCCTGCCGCCGCGCGAGCATGGGTCCGCGACGTCGGCCGATTCCGTCGACTTGGAGCCGCTGGCGAAATACGCCACGCCGGGCTCGCCCGCGCATGACGGGCTAGTGGCGCTGTCAAAGGCGGCGCCGGACTTTGAGCCGGAGCACTTTTTGGCTGGCGCCCGCGTCGCCTACGAAATGATTGTCACGGCTTTCGCGCAAGGCGACCGTGCCTCCTTGAAGAGTTTGCTGGCGAACGACGTGTACGAGGGCTTTGTGTCCGCTATCACCGAGCGTGAGGGCAGGGGAGAGACCACCGAGCTGACCTTTGTCGGCATCGAGGAATCGAAGATCACGGCCGCCGGCCTGGAAGGTCGCTCCGCGCACGTCTCTGTGCGTTTCGTCGCCGAGCTGATCAACTGCACTCGCGACAAAGAGGGCAGGGTGATTGAGGGCGATCCCACCGACGTCCAGACCATACGCGACGCGTGGACTTTCGCTCGCGACCTCGGCTCCCGCGACCCGAACTGGAAGCTCGTCGCCACCGAGGCGGTCTGACGCTAAGCCTTCAGCGTGATTCTTCGCGCGACATCTTTCTCTGAGATTGCCGGTTGGACCGACGACGCGCATGAGGCGGCGCTCGATGCGTTCCTGGCCGGCGCCAGCTATTTCGAGAAGACCCCGCCGAAGACACGCGAACTTGGTGTCGAGGGCGTTGCACTCAGTGAAGCTGTGCGCGCCGCCTGTCGTCTGAGGGAGGGTGGACGCGATACAGCACGCGCGTTCTTTGAGCGCCATTTCGTCCCGCATCGCATCGATAGCGATGTCGCCGGCTTTGTCACCGGATATTACGAGCCGGAAGTCGCAGCGAGCCAGACGCGAACCGATACCTTCAATGTTCCGCTCTACCGCCGACCGGACGACCTGATCCAGATTGCCGCGTCGGCGCGGCCGGCCAACTGGGATCCGGAGATGGAGTTCGGACGCCGCCATGAAGGTCGCATCGTCGCCTATCACGATCGTGCGGCCATAGAATCCGGCGCACTCGCGGGCCGCAACCTTGAGCTCGCGTGGCTCGCCGATCCAGTCGACGCGTTCTTCATTCATGTGCAGGGCTCCGCGCGTCTGCGGCTTCAAGACGGCCGTACCCTGCGCGTCGGCTTCGACGGCAAATCCGGCCATGCCTACACGTCGATCGGACGGCTGGCGGTGGAGCGCAATCTCCTTCCGAAAGACACCGCCGATAAGGACGGGCTGGAAGCCTGGCTGAAAACGCATCCGGCGGAGGCGAGGAGGCTGATGCAGGAAAACCGCTCCTTCATCTTCTTCAGGCAAACCGAAGCCGACGCAGCCGATGGTCCGATCGGGGCCGCCGGTATTCCGCTTTGTCCTGGCCGTTCGCTTGCAATTGACCGCATGCTTCACACCTTCCACACGCCGATCTGGGTTGAGGCCGCGGACCTGGCGATAGACCAAGCGGGAGAGCCGTTCCGCCGGCTCATGGTCGCCCACGACACGGGATCGGCCATTGTCGGACCGGAGCGCGGCGACATCTTTGTCGGCTCAGGGCAAGCGGCGGGGTCGGTCGCCGGCACCATTCGGCACGCCGCGACCATGACGGTTTTGGTGCCGAAAGCGGCGGCCGCAGTATGACCCGCAATTTGACCGACGAAGAGCGCGCTCTGTGGGAGCGCCTCAGCGAGACCGTCGAGCCGCTCGATAAAAAGAAGGCGGCGAAGGCGCGTCCGGGCGCGGCCTCCGCAGCAGCCCCTCGTAAACCGAAAGGCATGAGCGAGACGCGCGCCAAGCGACCTGTGTCACCAACAAAGACGCCCGCACCGCCGCCCGTAAAGCGCCCGCCGGCGCTGGCGCCGTTGCAGGAGCGGACCCGCCGTCGTCTGGCAAGGGGGCTGGTTGAGATCGATGCGCGCATCGATCTTCACGGCATGCGGCAGGAGCGGGCGTTCGCGCGGCTTCAGACGTTCTTGCACCATGCGCAGGCGCGCGGCCATCGCGTCGTGCTCGTCGTCACCGGCAAGGGCAATGGCGAAGGCCGCGGTGTGCTCAAGCAGTCGGTCCCCGCGTGGCTGGCGCGACCGGACCTCAGGCATCTCGTCGTTGGATTTGAGCCCGCCGGCCGTCGCCATGGCGGCGATGGCGCGCTTTATGTGCGCGTCAGGCGGCGGCGAGAGGCGCGTCGCGTGTCGGCTTCCGCGCCTTGACCGCGTAGCGGCTGGCGTCGGCGCCGTAATGGTCGACATAGCGCGACTGGATCGCCGAGACCGGCAGGATGATGCACACATCCGTCGTGCCGAATTGCTCGTCGACGACGGCCCCATCGCCGACATAAGCGCCGAGACGCAGATAGCCTTTGATGAGCGGCGGCAGCGTTCGCAATGCGGCACGCATGTCGATGGACTCCGCCGGCAGCCGGTTCATCTCCACGTAATGGCTGTCATGCGCGCGGACTCGCCAATCCTCCGGTGCGCGCGCGTGGTGATGCAAGAAGCCGAGCTGATGCGCCAATCGATCCGGATCGGTGCCCTCAAGGCTGGCGCAGCCGATCATCACATCCATGTTGTGGGCCAGCACATAGGACCACGCGCCGTGCCAAAGCAGCTCCACGGTGCGTTTGTTGCGGTAGGGCGCCAGGACACATGAGCGCCCGAGCTCCAGGAACCGTTGTGATGCCTTGCGCTTCAGGAGCGGCGCGATATCGAACTCACCGCTTGTGTAGAAGCCGCCATTGAAGCGCGCCACGTCATCGCGCAGCACGCGGTAGGTGCCAACCACGCGCGGCGTGCGCTTCAATAATGTGCGGTCGGTGACGGCGTGGTCGATGACGAGAAGGTGGTCGCAAAGAGGGTCGAAGCGGTCGGTGTCGCGGCAAAGCCGGCGTGTGCGCATGTCGCTGCGCGCCGACATCTCCTGGAAGAAAACATGATAGCGAAGCGCCTGCGCGCGCCGCACTTCCGCGGCAGATGCGGCGAGCCGGACCTCAAGGTCCCCAAGGCGGCCGAGCGACAGTTCGCTGGAGGAGGCAGGCCACGCAAATCGCCGACCGAAATTGGGCGACAGGATTCGCCGGCCCATCACGAAGGCGCTCCTCAACGGTTTGCGTCCCAGCCCGTTCGATGGCGTCACATCAAGCCAGCTCATCCCCAACGCCTGTCAGCGAATCGCTTGTACTATGATCTCGACCGGCGTAGTGAAGAAACATAAAGCTTCCGCGACAGCAGATCCGCCACGGCCACGACATGTCCTCCACGCGCCGCGCCTAGATTTGGTTCGGTCCCTTTTCGATCGCAACCCACCGCGCCTTTTGTCGCGCCTACCGGGCGTTTCTTTAGCGCGCCTGGGCCGTAGCAATCAGCATCCTCTGCTAATCAAAGCGGGTGTGCACGACAACCTCCAGTGATTTTCCAATCGTTGACCTTTGCGTTAGGTTCGCCGCGCCCGGGACGACCGAACCGCAGGCCGTCCCGACAAGAAACGTGAGAGGCAGACACTTTGGGGGACGGCGTCGCGCTCGCCCGGCTGGGCGGCCTGGAAGGCAACGCACCGCCGCAACACGTTTCGCACCGGCGATTCCTTTCCGCATCGGACCTTGCGAGCGACTCCGGCGACGTCGACGTGGCGATTGTCGGTGGCGGCATTATCGGGCTCTTCGCAGCGCTGACGCTCTCGCGGCGGGGTTTCTCCGTCGCGTTGTTCGAGAAAGGTCGGCTCGGCGGCGAACAATCGACGCGATGCTGGGGATGGTGCCGGGAGTTCGGTCGCGACGTGCGCGAACAGCCGCTGGCGGCGAAGGCCATGCGGATGTGGCGGGACGCAGGCGATGCCGGTGCGCAACGGCCGTTCAATGAGTCCGGCATTGTTTACCTCGCACGAACCGACGACCAGGCCGAACGCTACACCGCTTATCTCGACAGATATGCACCGCCATCGGATCTGGCGCGCGCTTTGAGCAAAGCGGAGCTGGCGGAGCTTCTGCCCGATCTGAAAGAGGACTGGGCGTTTGCTCTCTACATGCCCGGCGACGGTCGTGCCGATCCGGACCTCGCCGTCGCGCACGCTGCCTCAGCCGCCGCACAGGCCGATGCACGCATCTATACGCATTGCGCCGTGCACGGTTTCGAGACCAAAGCCGGCCGCGTTTCCGCCATCGTCACCGAGCACGGCCGCGTCGGCTGCCAAAGCCTGATCGTGGCGGCCGGTGCGTGGTCGTCACTCTTTTGCCGCGACCATGGCGTGACGTTGCCGCTGATCAAGGTCATCTCTTCTGTGCTGGCGACGGAGCCGCTCGCTGCGGCGCCGAGGACGAGCGTGTTCGGCGACGGTTTCTCTTTCGGTCGGCAGCGCGATGGCGGCTATCTCGTCGGCCACGGCGGCGCCGCGGAATTGCCGCTCGGTCCTGACTTGGTCCGCTTCGGCTCGCACTTCATTCGCGGTCTCCGGCAGGAATGGGGCTTTGTGAAGAGCTATGTCCGCCCACGATTTTCGGGGTTGGCGGCGAGCGATTGGCGCGACATTGCGTTGCGATGGATGGGCGGCATCGGACCCTACGAACGCCGCCGCGTGCTCAATCCGCCGCTGGCGCCTGAAAGCATGTCGGCCGCGCTTGAGCGTTTGCAGCGTGCATTTCCGATGTTCGATTCCGTGCGCATCAAGCAACGCTGGGCCGGTGTCATGGACATCACACCCGACGCGCTGCCTGTGATGTCAGCCGTGCCGCAGCGAGCGGGCCTTGTGATCGGCGCCGGTTTTTCCGGGCACGGCTTCGGCTTGGCGCCGGCAGCCGGGGAGGCGTTGGCTGACCTTGCGACGGCCCGCGAATCGGATATCGACCTCACGCCGTTTCGGCTGTCGCGCTTCTTCGATGGGTCACGGCCATTGCCCGGACTGAGATTCTGAGACCGACGATGCTGTTGTCTTCTGTGTGTCGAAGGGCATCCGCTGCGCCCGGCTGCGTGAGGGAGAGGCGGCTTGGTCCATAGGCTCGGTTGGGGTCTACATCGGCTTGGCCATGTCTCGGCCGGCGCGCCGTGGATAGCGCTGGCGCTGATCGTCGGCTTGAGCGCGCTCGCAGTCTTCGGCATCTCGCGCATCGATACGCCGTCGCATTCGCTGAACGCGCTGTTCCAGTCCGACACGCCGGACTACCGGCGCTACGAGGCCATGCGCGAGGCCTTTCAGCTCAACGAACGCGATGTCCTGATCGTCGTTAGCGCGCTACAGGCCTTTAGCCCGGACGAGCTCGACGTAGCGCGCGATCTGCATCTGGACCTGCAGCTTCTCCCAGAAACCGATGGCGTGCTGTCGGTCTTCTCCGTTCGCGAGAACGATGCAGACGGCGACGGCTACGCCCCGCCGATCGTGCCGGACTTTCTGCCGGAAGGCGAAGCGTTCGATGCGTTGATGGCCAACATCGCGGCGCATCCCTTTGTCGCCGGCAAGCTCATTTCAGACGGACCTGCCGGCGACCAGACGCTCTCCGTTGTGGTGAGCATGACGGCGGAGGCGGTCAACAAGGAGAACTTGGTTCCCACCCTTGAAGCCGTCATCGAGGTGGCAGAGACGCTGCTCGATGACAGCGGCCTCGACTACCAGCTCTTCGGCGTGCCGGTCATGCAGCTTGAGGTGCGTCTCGCCAGTCGTTCCGACCGGTTGACGTTCAACATTTCCGGTTTTCTGGTCGGGCTTTTGATGTGCCTCGTGTTCTTCCGCAACATCAAGCTCGTGCTCATCTCGACACTTTGTCCCGCTATCTCGGTGTTGTGGTCGTTCGGCGCTTTCGGCCTCGTCGGCATCCCGCTGAGCTTCTTTTTGAATGCCGTGCCGCCGCTCGTCATGGTGATCTCCTACGCCGATGCGATGCACCTCACCTACGGGATCAGGCGGCGCATGCGCGACGGTGACACGCTCCCCGATGCCGTTCGCCGCACGGTGGAGACCGTCGGCCCGGCTTGTCTTCTCACCACGATGACGACATCGCTGGCGCTGACATCATTGCTGATCAGCGATTCGGAGATCATCCGGGACTTTGGCATCGGCGGCGCCGTCGGCGTGATGATGGTGTTCTTCGTCTCAATGCTTGTCGTGCCGTCGCTTTCCATGCTGGTTCTTAAGGCCAGCGACGGCCGCTCCGGTGCGCGGCGCGCATCCTGGGCAACCGATGTGGGCCTCGACGGCGCATGCGCCCGATTGGCGCGCTGGGTTCCGCGTTATCCGTGGGCGCTGGCCGCCGCGGGCGTGACAGCGGCGCTGGTTTTCGCCGCCGCGCATCTCAGCCTTGAGCCGCGCTTTCGTCTCAGTGAGCAGGTGCCGGACCGCATGCGCGATCGGATCGCAGCGGTGGAGGCCGTCGGCGGCTTCGCCGCGTCGAGCCCGGTCTATGCAATTATCGGTTACCCTGAGAAGGAGAGCCCGACGAGCGCGCGGCTTCGCGATGTCGTCGGTGACGTGCACGACGTCCTGTCCGGCCGTGAAGCCATGGGCAATATCTGGTCGCTGGCGCTGATTGAAAGGCAGCTCACTGAGCGAAGCGAGGAGACGCTCAGCGCAACCTTTGAAGCGCTGCCGGAAAATCTACGCGGCCGTTTCGTCAACGAAGACGCGCGGCTCTTGTTGGTGACGGGTCACTTCCCGGATCTCGACGCCACCGAAATGCGCGCCGCCATTGGCGAGATCGAAGCCGATCTGGCGCCGCTTAGAGAGGCCAATCCGGATCTCTCCATTGAGCTAACCGGCGCGTCGGTCGTGTCGGCGCTGCACGCCACGCGCATGATTGAGGAGCTGAACCGCGGCCTCATGCTGGCGATCGTGGTTGTGATGGTGCTTCTGGGTCTGGCGTTTCGTTCGTTGGCCGTGCCGCTTCTCGCCGTCCTGCCCAATCTGTTCCCGATCGTCGCCAGCGGTGCGCTGCTTTACGTCACCGGCTTCGGCATCGACTATGCCGGCATCATCGCGCTGACCGTTGCGTTTGGTCTTGCGGTCGACGATACGATTCACTTCGTCGCCCGCTACCGGCTTCGCCTGACCGAAGGTGGGAACTTGTTGGATGCCGTCACCACGGCGATCAGCCGCGTCGGTCCGGTGATGGTGATCACGACGATCGTGTTGATGTGCGGTGTTGGCGTCACGATCTTCGGGCAGATGCCGCAGACGCGCGTTTTCGGCGCGATCGTCATCGTGACGCTTCTGGCGGCGTTGGTTGCGGATTTGATATTCCTGCCGGCGCTGATATTGGCAGCGCGGCGGGTCCGGAACGTTCTCAAGTCGCGTCAATAGAAGGAGATTGGTCAATGGTCAGCCGCAGGGGCTTACGGCGCGCCGCGCAGATGACGATGCTCTTGGCGGGTGCGATCATCGCGTCGCCACTTGCCGCCAGTCCGATCACCGACGCCTTGGAGGGCGAATGGTCGGGCTCCGGCCGCCTGACGCTGAGCTCTGGCGAGACGGAGCGCATCCGCTGCAACGGAACGGCGCGCTCCACGACCGCGAACACGGTGGACCAAAAGTTCAACTGCGCCAGCACCGGCAAGAATTTTAGCTTCTCCAGCTCTTTGCATATTTCTTCAAACCGTGTGCGCGGAACTTGGAACGGGTCGGGGCGAAGCGGCACGGTCACCGGCAGCGCGACGCGCTCCAGCGTGAAGGTGCGGCTCGTCGGCGGCGACGGCGCTGGCAATCTTTCCGCCTCCATCAGCGGCTGCCGTCAGAATCTGCGAATCACCGGCTGGTCGGACGAGATGAGGTCGCTGTCGGTGTCGCTGAAGAAGAAGTGCTAGAGCATGATCCCGAAAAGTGGGCACCGGTTTTCGGACAAGATCATGCTTCAGCAAAGACTCATGATCCCGAAAAGTAGGCACCGGTTTTCGGACAAGATCATGCTCCAAAAAGGAGACAGAGTCGCCGCGTGACGCCAACGCTAAGCGAGAACTGGCAGGCGACGACCTGACGATGGCGGCGAGCTGGCGCAGGAACTGGCCGGCCAAGCTCCTGGTTTTTGCCGGTCTCGTCCTGATGCTGCGGGGCTTTCTTTGGCGCCTGGTCGATCCGCTGGCGGCGGCCGTGGGCGTAGAGATCGGGCCCGCAACGATCCTCGCAACCGAGATCATCCTGCTTGCCGCCTATACGCTCGGCCTCTTCGCCTTCCCCGGACAGTTCTGGCGGCGCGCCGTCAAGTTCGTCTGTCTGATGGGCGCATACATGCTCGTTGGCCCGGCCCTGGCGCTTGGGCTGAGCGCGCTTGGCTTGGCGGGAAGTCTGGGGCAGGTCGCAGCCGCAGAGATGCTCGGACACGCCTTGGCGCTGGCGCTGGGCTTTGCGGTCTACAAGCTCACGTGGCCGTACCTTGCGCCACGCATGCCGCGCTTCAATCCGGCTGCGTAACGCATCGCGGGGAGGGCTATGCCGCCGCCTTGAGCTCCAGCGGCAGCGCCCGATAGGCAAGCGCCTCCGCAACATGGATGCGCGCGACAACCTCCGCGCCGTCGAGATCGGCGAGCGTGCGTGCCAGCTTCAACACACGATGATAGCCGCGCGCCGTGAGCTGCATGGCCGATGCGGCGTCCTCCAGAAGCCGCACGCCCGCACGCTCCGGCGCGGCGACCGTCTCGATGATGTCGGCGCTCGCCTGCGCGTTGGCGCGCACTTTGGAAAGCCCGGCATAGCGCTGACGCTGGATGTTGCGCGCTGCGGTGACGCGCTCTGCAACGGCGGCACTCGTTTCGCTTTCGCCAGGGTGGATGAGGTCGGTTGCGGCAAGCGCCGGCACCTCGATCCGAATGTCGATGCGGTCAAGCAGCGGACCGGAGATGCGCGCCTGATAATCCGCCGCGCAGCGCGGCCCGCGCCGGCAGGAATGCCCCGGCTCGCCGGCATTGCCGCAGCGGCACGGGTTCATCGCCGCAACGAGCTGGATGCGCGAGGGATAGGTGACGCGATGGTTGGCGCGCGCCACCACCGTCTCGCCGGCCTCTAAAGGCTGACGCAAGGAATCGAGCACCTGCGGCGTGAACTCCGGGAACTCGTCGAGAAAGAGCACGCCGTTATGCGCCAGCGACACCTCGCCCGGCCGGGCGCGCGTGCCGCCGCCGACCATCGCCGCCATGGAGGCGGAATGATGCGGCGCGCGAAACGGCCGCCGGTCGGTGAGCTTGCCGTCGGTCAGCTCGCCGGCGATCGACGCGATCATGGAGATTTCCAGAAGCTCGCGCGGACTGAGCGCCGGCAGGATGGAGGGGAGGCGTTCCGCCAGCATCGACTTGCCGGCGCCGGGCGGGCCGACCATCAGCATATTGTGGCCGCCGGCCGCGGCGATCTCCAATGCGCGCCGCGCGCTTTCCTGGCCCTTGATGTCGGCCATGTCGGGGAGCGCGTCGGCCCCGCTGCGGATCGCCGGCTGCGGGCGCGACAGCACCTGGTGGCCGGAAAAATGGTTGGCGAGCGCAATCAAACTGTCGGGCGCGATCACCGCAAGGTCCTCGCCGGCCCAGGCGGCTTCCGCGCCTGACGGCGCCGGGCAGATCAGCCCGCGGCCCATGGCGCTGGCGCCGATCGCCGCCGGCAGCACGCCGGCGACCGCCGTAACGCGGCCGTCGAGCGACAATTCGCCGAGCACGACCTGCTCCGCGATCGCATCGGAGGCGACCGCGCCCATCGCCACCATCAGGCCGAGCGCGATCGGCAGATCGTAATGGCTGCCCTCCTTGGGGAGATCGGCGGGGGCGAGATTGACGGTGATGCGCTTGGCCGGCAGCGCCAGGCCGGAGGCATGCAGCGCGGCATGCACCCGCTCGCGGCTCTCCGCCACCGCCTTGTCGGGCAGGCCGACAATGTTGAAGACCGGCTTGCCGGGCGTCATCAGCACCTGCACGTCGACCGGCACGGCCTCGATGCCCTGAAAGGCGACGGTGGTGATACGCGCGACCATACGGCTGCTCCCCCAAGCCGAAGAGGCGATCACCGTAGGTGACGCTCAGCCCGCCGTCAAGAACGAAAAGAGAACAAAATTGGTCGCTAAACGGCGTCAGCCGTTGAGAACGATGTCGCGATGAGTGCCGTCTTTGCCCACAATAGTAATTGTGTGATCATCTCGTTGGTTGTTTGCAGCAAGACGGGCAATTGCCAGCGCCCGCCGTAGGACCGCCGTATTGGTTTGAACGCCGAAAGCCTCCTTAAGCTGTTCTATCAACTCTAGCGTTTCGCCGTTTACAGTGAAATTCACCTGCGTTTTCTTGTTTGGCATGGCCGTGCTCCATGGCAGTAGGCTGGGGGACCCAAGCCGCCTTAAATTGTTCTTCCACCAGCGTTTCCTCCCTGAAAAGGCGGCTTTTCAGATATCTTTCTCGTCGGTTACCTGGATCGTGTATGCCGATTTGTGGTATTTAGGCAAGGAAAAAAGGACATTTCTCCTTGCCATAGTCAATCCGTTCGCCTAGAGATTCCTTAGCCGACAGGGGTGGAGATTCATGGTGTCATCGTGGGATTGCAGCTTGTGGCTGCGCGTTAGGGAGCGGCCGATCGGCCGACAACCGAATGCCAAAACGAACCTTAATTGTGACGGCTAATGTTGACTGTTTTTTAAAAAGCTATGAGAGAGAGCTTCGTCAGCATGGATTCCCTCAGAGTTTTATAGAAGAAGCGGCAGCTGCGATTTATGAGTTGCTTTTCTTTTCTTTAGTAGATGGTAAACTGCGAGCCGATCCGAATTATAGAGGTCGCGACGTAGACCGCCCCGGCTTTTCAATTTATTCGTTTCGAGAAGGTCCAATAGTCGGACAGTATTCTGCCTCAGCGCATATCGTACGCCTATTGTCGTTGTCCTTTGACCTCTCACGGCCTGCCGCCGATTTAGATGTCGCGGCATGAGGGAAAAGGACGCCGTTTCCCAGCTACGGCTTAGCGTCCTCTCTAAAGAGAGGGCTTTTTCCGGGGTGTCTGAGAGGGGGCAGCTTCAGCGGGAGACAATTCGCCCGATCATCTTGTTTTTTCTTATCTGCAATAGCGCTACCGTCGCAGGCACTTTTGGGTTTGCTCTATTGGAGCATTTCATCCCTTCTAGCAATCAAATAATCACGGACAAAGTCATAATCGCGGTTATAGGGGGAGTAACTCTCCAATCAGGAGCGATAATAGTTGCAGCATTTAAAGGACTATTTTCGAACGCATAGTCGTTCCGGTTAAGTATCCACCTTCCCCTCCACCGCATCCCAAAAAAGCGCCGCCACATCGGCGCCCCCAAAACGCTGCACCTCGCGGATGCCGGTGGGCGAGGTGACGTTGATCTCCGTCAGATAGTCGCCGATCACGTCGATGCCGGCGAGAAGCAACCCGCGGCGTTTCAGTGCCGGGCCGATCGCCGCGCAGATCTCAAGATCACGCGCGCTCATCTCCGTCGCCACGGCCTTGCCGCCGACATGCATGTTGGAGCGCGCGTCGCCCTTCGCCGGGATGCGATTGATGGCGCCGACCGCCTCGCCGTCGATCAGGATGATGCGCTTGTCGCCTTGGCGCACGGCCGGCAGATAACGCTGCACAACGAAGGGCTCGCGAAAGCTGTCGAGGAACAGCTCAAGCAGCGCTGAAAAATTCTCGTCGTCCTCGCGCAGCCGAAACACGGCCGCGCCGCCATTTCCGTAAAGCGGCTTCAGGATGATGTCGCCGAACTCATTGCGGAAGTCGCGGATCGTTTGCGCGTCGCGCGTGATCAGCGTCTCCGGCGTCAGCTCGGGGAAGTCGAGGACGAAGAGTTTCTCGGGTGCGTTGCGCACCTCGGTCGGATCGTTCACGACAAGCGTGTTGGGATGGATGCGCTCCAGGAGATGCGTCGAGGTGATGTAGGCCATGTCGAAGGGCGGGTCCTGGCGCAGGAGCACGACGTCGCAAACCGCGAGATCGAGAAGCTCCGCTTCGCCGAGCGCAAAATGCTTGCCCACCTCGTCGGCGACCTCGACCGGCTCCGCCCGCGCCGTCACCTTGCCGCCGCGCATGGCGAGGCGGTCCGGCGTGTAGTGCATCAGCCGATGCCCGCGCCGTTGCGCTTCCAGCATCAGCGCGAACGTCGTGTCGCCGGCGATCTGCAGCGTGGCGATGTGGTCCATCTGGACCGCAACATTGAGCGGCGCCTTGGCCATGGGTGCTTGTCCTTCCGCCAGACGCGTTAGCCCCGAAGGCGCCGAAGCGCAATCACGTGACCTTGTCCCAGCCCGGCCGGAAGGCGTCGGGCAAATGCTCCGGCAACCGCCAGGGGACGATGAGGATCATGTCGTAGCGCAGGTTTAGCCCGGCCGCGTCGGGATGCGCGGCGAGCCACAGATCGGCCGCATCGACGATGCGCCGCTCGGAACGATTGTCGACGGATTCCAGCGCCTCGCGCCGTGAAGGGCGTGCTTTCACTTCGACAAACGCGACGAGCCGCCCGCGCTTGGCGACAAGGTCGATCTCGCCGAGCGGCGTCTTGTAGCGCCGGGCGAGCAGCCGATAGCCCTTGGCGAGAAGCAAAAGTGCGGCGAGCAGCTCGGCGACATGACCATGCCGATAGGCGTCTTCGCGTGAGCGCGCCCGCGGCATCAGTCTTTCAGCGCCAGCGCGCGTTGGTAGAGATCGCGGCGCGGCAGGCCGGTCATCTCGGCGACCGACTGCGCGGCTTCCCTGACGCCCGACGCCTGAAGCGCATCCTTCAGCAGCGCATCGACCTCGCTTTCCGACGGTGGCGCGGGCGCATCGGGCGGCGCGATGAGAAGCACGATCTCGCCCTTCACGCCGCCCTCCTTGTAGCGCTTTGAGAGCGCTTCAAGCGTGCCGCGGTCGAACGTCTCGTGGAGCTTGGTGACCTCTCGACAAACCACTGCTTCGCGTTCCGCGCCGAGCGTGGCGCAAGCGTCAGCGAGAAGCGCGCCGATCCGGTTTGGCGATTCAAACAACGCCAAAGTCGCCGGCACACGCGCGACCTCTTCAAGGCGCTTCTGCCGCTGATGCGATTTCGACGGCAGGAACCCCAGGAAAAGAAACGCGTCGGTCGAAAGCCCGGCGGCCGACAAGGCGGCGACGGCAGAGGAGGGGCCAGGGATCGGCACGACCCGGTGACCGGCCGCGCGCGCGTCGGCGACAAGCGCAGCACCTGGATCTGAGATGAGTGGCGTGCCGGCATCGGCGACGAGCGCGACGGAGAGGCTTTTCTCCAGCGCGGCAAGGATCCGCCGATGCGCCGCCGGCTTGCTGTGCTCGTGATAGGCAGTGAGCTTTGCCGAGATGCCGTAGCGGTCGAGCAGCTTCCGGGTGACGCGCGTGTCCTCGCACGCGACGAGGTCGGCTGCCGCCAGCGTGTCGAGCGCCCGCAGCGTCACATCGGCGAGATTGCCGATCGGGGTGGCGACAAGATAAAGGGCCGAATCGAGCGCCGGCGCGGAGAAGGGCTGGCCGCGGATGCGGAAGCTGCGCTGCTCTTCGTGGTCTTTCGGACCGTCGCTCACGGGCCATGTCTCCGGCGTTCAGCGGTGGGTTGCGCTTGCCGCTATGTGCAATTCTTCCTAGGGTCCTAGAGCATGATCCCGAAAAGTGGGAACCGGTTTTCGGACAAGATCATGCTTCAACAAAGAGATAGAGCGGCTGAGCGAATCTCATACGCGATGACGCTCTAATCTGCGGGGCCGGGCTTGGAAAGGAGCGTGCAGTGTCACGCCACCGCCGAATTTACGGGCTGAAGCCGGCGCTTCGCGCCCTGGCTTGCATCGTCGTCGCGGCATCGCTTTCCGCCTGCAGCTCCTTGGGCGGCCGCTTTCTGAGCGGCCCGCAAGTGACCTCTGGCGGCCCGGAAACCTTCGGATCGGGTGCTGTCAAAGTGGCGCTGCTTCTGCCGCGCACAGCCAGCGGCAATGGCGGCGAGACCGCACGGGCGTTCCGCAATGCAGCCGATCTGGCCATGCGCGATTTCCCCAGCGCCGGAATCCAGATCAGCGTGCACGACACGAAGGGCACGCCGGCTGGCGCACGGGCCGCCTTGGATGTTGCGCTGGCGGGCGGCGCTGAGATCATCCTCGGCCCTGTCTTCTCCGCCGAAGTTGCGGCGATCGGACAGCAGGCTCGCAGCGCCGGCGTGCCGGTGATTGCGTTTTCCTCCGACGCGGGTGTCGCCGGACCGGGCGTTTATCTTTTGAGCTTCCTGCCGGCCGACGATATCAGCCGCGTCGTGTCCTATTCGGCGAGCCAGGGACGCAAATCCTTCGCCGCGCTGCTTCCCGCCACCGCCTATGGCGCTGTCGTTGAGGCATCCTTCCGGCGCAGCGTCGCCGCTGCCGGCGGGCGTGTCGTCACCGTCAAATCCTATCAGGCGAACGGCGAGGATATGCAGGCGAAGGCGGCCGAGATCGCCGCCATCGCTACGCAGATCGATGCACTTCTGATGCCGGATGCCGGCGAGAATGCGCTGCGGCTGGCCTCCGCACTGGCCAATGCGGGCGTGACGCGCGACCGCGTGAAGCTGCTTGGCTCCGGGCAATGGGATGATAATCGGCTTCTCAGCAGCACCGCCCTTGTGGGCGGCTGGTATCCGGGGCCCGTCCAGCAGGGCTTCTTGGACTTTTCGCGCCGGTACCGCGCTACCTTCAACGCGCCGCCGCCGCGCAACGCGACGCTTGCCTACGACGCGACGGTGCTTGCCGCGGGTCTTGTGCGCCAATACGGCACGGACCGCTTCCAGGTCTCGGCGCTGACCAGCGCCAACGGATTTGCCGGCATAGACGGCTTGTTCCGGTTCCTGCCGAGCGGACTGACGGAGCGGCGCTACGCCGTCTACGAAGTGACTGGGTCCGGTTCGCGCGCGATTGCGCCGGCGGCACGCAGCTTCGGGGCGGGCGGATAGCGCGCTGGTTGCGCCGTCTTGCCATTCCTCGGCGAAAAGCCCATTTTAGAGCGGATCGATCTTGGCCGGACGACCTGGGCCGCTTCGCCTTCGCTTGATAGCGGGCGCACGTTCAGACTCTCTTCCAATATCGACTGAACGGGTCGGGCCGCAGCAATGCGCGCGATCTACGTGCACACCCGCAAGCGAAAGGACATGCAATGCGAACGGGCACAGTTAAGTTTTACAACAGCCAACGAGGCTATGGGTTCATTCAGCCGGATGATGGCGGCAAGGACGTTTTCGTTCATGCCACCGCGCTTGAGCGCGCCGGGATGAGGGGCCTCGTGGAAGGGCAGAAGATCGGCTTCGACGTTGAGGTCGACCGCCGCAGCGGCAAGGACGCCGCCTCGAACCTGCAGGAAGTATGAGTTAGAGCATGATCCCGAAAAGTCGGAACCGGTTTTCGGACAAGATCATGCTCAAACAAAGAAGCGAGAGCGTTGGAGCGATGTAGCCAAGCGCGACAACGCGATGCTCGCTGATTAGCGGGTTCCGCTGACGCACGGCCACCGCTATCAAGCGGTGGCCCGATCGGAGCAACAGAGGAAGGAGTGCATGGCGAAGGAAGAGCTGATTACGTTTGAGGGGCTCGTCACCGAGCTCCTGCCGGACGCGCGCTTTCGCGTGAAGCTCGACACCGGCCACGAGATCATTGCCTACACGGCCGGACGCATGAAGAAGCACCGGATCAAGACGCTGGCCGGCGACCGCGTGACGGTGGAGATGTCGCCGTACGATTTGGAGAAGGGCCGGTTGGTGTTTCGCCACAAGGACGAACGCGCCTCATCGGCGCCGCGGCCGCAGCGCCGGCCGTTCCGCCGCCGCTGATCGACGCGCGCAAGCGATCTCCCATCAGGCGACGTTCCCAAAACGCCTCGATTCGAGGTTTTAGCAGCGACCCGCTTGCACCAAAGGCGGGGCCGCGCCACATTGGGCGCCCCATGCAACAACGGAAAGGAGGTGATCCAGTGTCTCATTGTCTTACCCCGCGGTCACGGAATTCGAGAGACCTGATCTTCGCCTCTGGTGAGGTCCGCGCCGCTTGACCCGGCGCCGGTCGCGAATAGAACCGCGGACCGACAATGGAAGGGCTGCCCTAACGGGCAGCCCTTCGTCTTTGGGGCAACGATACGTCACGGCCCTTCAGGTGCCCTTCATTCGTCCTGCGAGGCTTCTTTCGCCCTCATCCTGAGGTGCGAGCGAAGCGAGCCTCGAAGGGGCGAAAGAAGCACC
>JANQRH010000007.1 GCA_028284625.1 Afifellaceae bacterium
CACGGCCCTTCAGGTGCCCTTCATTCGTCCTGCGAGGCTTCTTTCGCCCTCATCCTGAGGTGCGAGCGAAGCGAGCCTCGAAGGGGCGAAAGAAGCACCTCAGGATGAGGATGAAGGGGTGGGATGCTTTAAGCAGCGAGGTCGGCGACCACCGAATCGAGCACCAGCCATCCGTCCAACGTGGCGCGCAGCCGTCCATCGCCGCACGGCTCGACGAACCCTTGTTCCTGAAGAACGGCAAGACGCGTATCGGAGATG
This sequence comes from Afifellaceae bacterium, assembly GCA_028284625.1. GTDB lineage: Bacteria > Pseudomonadota > Alphaproteobacteria > Rhizobiales > Afifellaceae > DASWJZ01. The sequence goes on from JANQRH010000007.1 coordinate 259, forward strand.
TCGCGCCCGCTGATCGCCGCGTAACGCTCCGGGCGGATGCCTTCGCGTAGCCTCAGCCCCATCAACAGCATCTCGTCGGCGCTCTCTTCAGCAGAAAGCATATCGTCGGTGACGAGCCCGTGGCCACGCTGTTCCACGAGCCCAAGCCAGCGCTCCGGGTGTCGCTCGCTCATCGTGGCGCGCCGCGCGTCATCGGTCGCGAGGCGTCCATGCGCGCCGGGACCGACGCCGACATAATCGTGATAGCGCCAATAGGTGAGGTTGTGGCGCGACTCAGCGCCGGGCGCGGCGTGATTGGAGATTTCGTAGGCCGGCAGGCCGTGCGCCTCGGTGACATCCTGCGTCAACGCATAAAAGGCGGCCGCGCGCTCTGAGTCGGGGATGACGAGCTTGCCCGCCGCGTGCAGACGCTGAAACGGCGTGCCCTCCTCAATGGTGAGCTGGTAAAGCGACAGATGGTCGGCCGCCAGCGCGATCGCCGCCTCTAGCTCGGTGCGCCAGGCGCGCGGCGTCTGGGTTGGGCGCGCATAGATGAGATCGAAGGAAAGGCGTGGGAAGGTGTCGCGGGCGAGGCTGATAGCGCGCCGGGCCTCCGCCGCGTCATGGATGCGCCCGAGCGCCTTCAGCGCCTGGTCGTCCAGCGATTGCACGCCCAGCGACAAGCGGTTCACGCCGGCGCTTCGATAATCGCGGAAACGCTCTGCCTCCGCACTTCCCGGATTGGCTTCAAGTGTGATTTCCGCATCCGCCGCCACCGACCAGTGTGCGGCGATCGCACCGAGCACTGCGGCGACCGTTCCCGCCTGCATCAGCGAAGGCGTGCCGCCGCCGAAGAAGATGCTCGTCACGTCGCGGCCCGGCGTCAGCTCCGCAAAATGCTGAAGCTCGCGCGCCAGCGCCACAGCGAAGCGCAGTTCGTCCGGCGGTTCATGCCGGACATGGCTATTGAAGTCGCAGTACGGGCACTTGGCCGCGCAGAACGGCCAGTGGACATAGATTCCGAAGGCGGTCGCCTCGTCCGGTATCGGCGCGGGGCTCATTCGGAGACACCCAGGCATTCGCGCGCAAAACGCTGGAAGGCGCGGGCGCGGTGCGACAGCGGCGCTTTTTCGCTGCCCGGCTGCCAGCCGTGTTTTTCCTCCGCGCTCATCTCGCCGAACGTGCGCGTATGGCCTTCCGGCAGAAAGATCGGGTCGTAACCGAAGCCCTGGTCACCGCGCGGCGGCCACACAAGCGTGCCGTCGACGCGGCCGGTGAACGTCTCAACGCGCCCGTCGGGAAGCGCCAACGCGAGTACCGCAACGAAGCGCGCCACGCGTTGTTCCGGCTCGCTGGCGCCGGCGGCCTGAAGCCGGTCTTCGACCTTCTGCATGGCCAATCCGAAGTCGCGATCCTTGCCGGCCCATCGCGCGGAGAAGATGCCGGGCTCTCCGTTCAGCGCCATGACGGCCAGGCCGGAATCGTCGGCGAGCGCCGGAGACTTTGAGGCCTCCGCCGCGGCGCTGGCCTTGATTACGGCGTTCTCTGCAAATGTCGCGCCGGTCTCCTCCGGCTCAGGCAGTTTGAGCTCCGCCGCCGACTTCACTTGGAAGCCGAACGGCGCCAGGAGGTCGAGGATCTCGCGGACCTTCCCGGCGTTGTGGCTCGCAACGACGATCCGGCCGGGCGCGAGCTTGATGGACATCACGACACGGCGAGCTTTTGCAGATCGACGAGCTGCGCGATCCCACGCTGCGCCAGCGCCAGGAGACCCAAGAAGTCCTCCTGGCTGAACGGCGTACGCTCCGCCGTGCCCTGTATCTCAACAATCCCGCCGGTGCCGGTCATCACGAAATTCGCATCCGTGTCGGCGGTGGAGTCCTCCGCGTAGTCGAGGTCGAGGATGTGGGCACCCCCAAAGATTCCGCAGGAGATGGCAGCCACATGATCGGTGAGAACGGCACCGCCGATCATGTTTCTGGCCTGCATCCATGCAATCGCGTCATACAGCGCCACCCACGCTCCGGTGATGGCGGCCGTGCGCGTTCCGCCGTCGGCCTGCAAGACGTCGCAATCGACGGTGATCTGGCGCTCGCCCAGGGCCGTGAGATCGACCACGGCGCGGAGCGACCGGCCGATGAGGCGCTGGATTTCCAGCGTCCGCCCGCCCTGTTTGCCGGCCGACGCTTCCCGTCGTGTCCGCTCCGTCGTGGCGCGCGGCAGCATGCCATATTCGGCGGTGACCCAGCCCTTGCCGGCGCCTCTCAGCCAGGCCGGCAATTGCTCCGCGAGGCTCGCTGTGCACAGGACATGCGTATCGCCGAAGCGCACCAGGCACGAGCCTTCCGCGTGCTTGGAGACGCCGCGTTCAAGGCTGACGCGGCGCAACTCGTCCGGCGCTCGTTTCGACGGTCGCATGGATGCCTCTCGGCCTTTGATCTTCAAGGGGCGTGTTAAGCTGCGCAGCCATTGCGGTAAAGCGGGGACTTGCCTTCCGCAACGAGGCTTTCAATATCACGGTGAATGCGTGTGAGGACGGATCAGAAGACGAGTGCCGCCGATGCCTGAAGGTGGACTTGGCGAGCTAGACAGCCGCGCCCGGGATATCTTCCGCTCCATTGTGGAATCATATCTGTCGACTGGCGATCCGGTCGGCTCGCGCAATGTCAGCCGCATCCTGACCACGGCGTTGTCGCCGGCTTCGGTGCGCAACGTCATGGCGGACCTTGAGGACATGGGGCTCATCTATGCGCCCCACACAAGCGCCGGCCGGCTGCCGACGGAGATGGGCCTGCGCTTCTTCATCGACACGCTCATGGAGGTGGGCGATCTATCGAAGGAGGAGCGCAAGCTGATCGACAAGGAGGTGAAGGCCGCCGGCGATGTCGATTCCGCCGAGTCGCTGCTGTCGGAGGCCGGGCACATGCTCTCCGCCATGTCGCATGGCGCTGGCGTGGTGGCGACCGGCAAGCAGGACATCCGTCTGAAGCATGTGGAATTTGTTCGCATCGAGCCGGAGCGCGTGCTGGCCGTTCTGGTCGGCGAGACGGGAACGGTTGAGAACCGCATCATCGATGTCCCGCGCAACCTGCCGACCTCGGCGCTCGTGGAGGCGGCAAACTATATCAACGCGCATTTCGTCGGCCGCACGTTGGCGGAGGCGCGCCGCGAGCTGGAGGCGCAACACGACGAGCGCCGCCGTGAGATCGACAAGCTGACGGAGCGCGTGATCGCCGCTGGCGTCGCGACCTGGTCGGGGGTGGCAGAGGAGTCGAGCACGCTCATCGTGCGCGGCATGTCCAATCTGATCGGCGACGTGAGGGCGATTGAAGATCTGGAGCGCCTCAAGCTTCTTTTCGACGATCTGGAAAGCAAGAAGGACATCATCCAGGTTCTCGGCTTGGCGGAGCATGGCGAGGGCGTGCGCATCTTCATTGGTTCGGAGAACAAGCTGTTCTCGCTGTCCGGCTCATCGCTTGTGGTGGCGCCGTTCCGCGATTCCGATGAGAAGGTCGTCGGCGTGCTGGGCGTGATCGGGCCGACGCGGCTCAATTACGCCCGCGTGGTGCCGACGGTGAACTACACCGCCCAGCTTCTGACGCAGTTGCTCGGCCGCTAGAGCATGATCCCAAAAGTGGGAACCGGTTTTCGGAAGGCATCTAGCGAAGCGATTCCGTGGCCCCGCGGGTTGATTTTCCGCCGCCTTGCCTCGATATGGCCGGCGCAAGCGTGACTTATCCAGTAGAAACGTAGAGACGATGATCGAAAACGATCAAAAGCCGGATTCTCCCGAAAGCGCACAGGTAGCCGGCGCCGACGAGGCCGTGAGCCCAAAGGAGCAGTCAGGATGGGCTGCGCCTGAGGTTCCGCCGGCGGATCCGGCGGGCGAGGAGGCGCGCGCCGATGCCGCGATCGACGAGCTTCTGGCGCCGTCCGCCGCGATCGAGCAGCTTGAGGCGGAGAAGGCCGACCTGACCGACCGTCTGGTCCGACTGGCCGCCGATATGGAGAACCTCCGCAAGCGGACGCAGCGCGACGTCGACGACACGCGCAAATATGCCGTGTCGGGCTTCGCGGGCGACATGCTTGTCGTGGGCGATAATCTGCGCCGCGCGCTTGAGGCGGCGCCCGCCGACAAGCGTGAGGCCGACGAGGATTTGAGGACGCTGGCTGAGGGCGTTGAGATGACGGCGCGCGAGATGGAGCGCCTCCTGGAGAAGAACGGCATCACCCGCATCGCCGCGGCCGGCGAGCGCTTCGACCCGCATCGCCACCAGGCGATGTTTGAGGTCCCCGATCCAAGCGTTACGGCCGGCACGATCGTGCAGGTCGTGCAGGAGGGCTATCAGATCGGCGATCGCGTTCTGCGCGCCGCTATGGTCGGCGTCTCCAAGGGCGGGCCTGCTCCCGGTGACGCGGCCGCCGGCAATGACAATGCCGATGACGCCGATCGGGCCGACGCGGAGGGCGTCACGGAATAGGCCCCGCCGGGGCCGGATGTCACGGCAATTTGACAAGGTTGTCCTTGTCCGCCGGGTGCGCGGAATCGACCATACCGCGTCATGTTCAAGGGGAGGCTAAGCCATGTCAGACCACGGTACATTCCATTGGAACGAATTGATGACGCCCGATCCGGAGGCCGCCAAGAGCTTCTACGAGACGACGATCGGCTGGACGTTCGATTCCGTGCCCATGGGCGACGGCATCATCTATCACGTCGGCATGCTCGGCGACCGGCCTGTCGGCGGGATCGTGGCCACCAATGCGCCCGATCAGCCGGAGCACTGGATGTCGTATCTCTCCGTGGATGACATCGACGCGCGCTGCGAGAAGGCGAAGGCCGCCGGCGCAACGATTGTCCAAGAACCATTCGACGTGCCCGGTGTCGGACGCATCGCCATGATTCAGCAGCCGGGGGGCGGCATGGTCGGCTGGATGACACCGGCACCCGCAACCTGATACTACCTTCGGTTTATGGATTTTGCCGCGTAGGTAAGCAAGCTGCCCACCGGCAGGGCGCTGCCGATTGATCACGGATTCGTGAATATCGGGCCGCGCTGCGGAGACGGAGGCGGGACAATGGAGGAGCAGGCGGTCTGGGCAGTCTTGCTCAGCCGCGATGTCGAGGCCGCCATGCGGTTCTATGGCGAGGCGCTCGGCTGGCAGTTCCAGCCATTCTCTGAGGCCGATCCGCCCTATTGGATCGCCCGGTCGGCAGATGGCGTGTTCGTTTCCGTCTTCATCGACACAAGCGAGTCGGGATTTCCCGACAGGCCGGAGGTCTGGCTTCCCTATTTCACCGTCGACGATGTCGACCAGCGCGCGCGTGACGCTGAGCGTCTCGACGCCACAATTCTGAGGCCGCCCGTCGACCTGCCGGGGTTCGGTCGCGTTGTGGTTCTCAGGCAGCCGAGCGGCGGCATTGTTGCGTGGAGAAGCCCGTCGACCTCTTGACCGAAGGGCGACATCGCCCGATGCCAGCGGCGGTCTAATCGGGGGCAGAGCTGGCGGCCATGGACGAGCGGCAGGCGCTTTTTGACATCATCTCTCGCCGCTCTTTTCGTTCCGGACAGGAATTCACTTTGGCCTCCGGACGCACGAGTACGATCTATTTCAATCTCAAACCGACCATGCTCGATCCCGACGGCGCGCGCCTGATTGGGGCGGCGCTCGCGAGAGAAGCCGATGCACTTGGTGCGGATTATGTCGGCGGCTTGGAGATGGGCGCCGTGCCGCTCGTCTCCGCCACGGCCGCCATGAGCGCCGTCGCGGGAAGGCCGGTGCGCGCTGTCTTTGTGCGCAAAGCGGCGAAGGCGCACGGCACTCAAAGCCTGATTGAGGGACTGGCGGAGGGCGAGAAGCTCGCCGGCAAGCATGTCGTTGTGGTGGAAGACGTGACCACCACCGGGGGCTCGTCCTTGAAGGCCATTGCGGCGCTCCGTGACGCCGGTGCAATGGTGGAGCATGTCGTGACCGTCGTGGATCGCGAGGAGGGGGCTGAGGCGGCGTTTGCCTCGGAGGGCGTGACGCTTCACGCGCTCTACCGGAAGGGCGCGTTTGCCGAGGAGGGCGGGCCGCATCGCTGAGTTGCCCCGATTTCCCCCAAACACGGCGCAATCACCGGCTTGCGAGGCGAAAAAGCCCTTCTTATATGCTTCGCAACGCCGCGCGACCCGGCCTTGAACCGGGTGTCGCCGCGGATTGACGTGAAAATATGTTGGGGGCCGGAAGGGGGCACGCGCTGCCTCCCGATGATGGACGCCGTCTCGGGTCCGGCCGGCCTGCCGGAACAGGAGAGTTTGCTATGGCGAAAGTCATTGGTATCGACCTTGGCACGACTAATTCGTGCGTCGCCGTCATGGACGGCAAAAGTCCCAAGGTCATCGAAAACACCGAAGGGGCGCGGACCACGCCCTCGCAGGTCGCCTTCACCTCAGACAGCGAGCGCCTCGTCGGCCAGCCTGCCAAGCGCCAGGCGGTCACCAATCCCCAGCGCACCATCTTCGCCGTCAAGCGCCTCATCGGCCGCCGCTTCGACGATCCGACCGTCAAGGAAGACCAGAAGCTTGTCCCCTATCCGATCGTGAAGGCCGACAACGGCGACGCCTGGGTTGAGGTCGACGGCACCAAATATTCACCCTCGCAGATCTCCGCCTTCATCCTGCAGAAGATGAAGGAGACCGCTGAGTCCTATCTCGGCGAGAAGATCGAGCAGGCGGTCATCACCGTCCCCGCCTATTTCAACGACGCGCAGCGCCAGGCCACCAAGGATGCCGGTAAGATCGCCGGGCTTGAGGTCCTGCGCATCATCAACGAGCCGACGGCCGCCGCGCTCGCTTACGGCCTTGAGAAGAAGGACGGCAAGACGATCGCCGTCTACGATCTCGGCGGCGGCACGTTCGATATCTCCATCCTGGAAATCGGCGACGGCGTCTTTGAGGTGAAGTCGACCAATGGCGACACCTTCCTCGGCGGCGAGGACTTCGACATGCGTGTCGTCAACTACCTCGCCGATGAGTTCAACAAGGATCAGGGCATCGATCTCAGGAACGATCCGCTGGCCCTGCAGCGTCTCAAGGAAGCCGCGGAGAAGGCCAAGATCGAGCTCTCCTCCTCGCAGCAGACGGAGATCAATCTCCCCTACATCACCGCCGATTCCTCAGGCCCCAAGCACCTGGCGCTGAAACTGTCGCGCGCCAAGTTCGAGAGCCTGGTCGACGACCTGGTGCAGCGCACCGTTCAGCCGGTGAAGAGTGCGCTGAAGGATGCCGGCGTGTCGGCCGGCGACATCGACGAGGTCGTTCTAGTCGGCGGCATGACGCGCATGCCCAAGGTGCAGGAGACCGTCAAGACTCTGTTCGGCAAGGAGCCGCATAAGGGCGTCAATCCCGACGAGGTCGTGGCCATCGGCGCGGCGATTCAGGCCGGCGTCCTGCAGGGCGACGTGAAAGACGTGCTGCTTCTCGACGTGACGCCGCTGTCGCTCGGCATTGAGACGCTGGGCGGCGTCTTCACGCGCCTCATCGATCGCAACACGACGATCCCCACGAAGAAGAGCCAGGTGTTCTCCACCGCGGAGGACAATCAGGGTGCGGTGACGATCCGCGTCTTCCAGGGCGAGCGCGAAATGGCGGCCGACAACAAGCTGCTCGGCCAGTTCGACCTGGTCGGCCTGCCGCCGGCGCCGCGCGGCGTGCCGCAGATTGAGGTGACATTCGACATCGACGCCAACGGCATCGTCAATGTCTCCGCCAAGGACAAAGGCACCGGCAAGGAGCAGCAGATCCGCATCCAGGCTTCCGGTGGTCTCTCCGATTCTGAGATCGATCAGATGGTGAAGGACGCGGAGAGCCACGCCGAAGACGACAAGAAGCGCCGCGAGTTGGTGGAGGCGAAGAACCAGGCCGAGGCGCTGGTCCATTCCACCGAGAAGGCGCTCGCCGAACACGGCGACAAGGTCGGCGAGGAAGAGAAGACGGCGATTGAAACCGCAATTGCGGAGCTCAAGACCGCGCAGGAAGGCGAGGACGTCGCCGATATCCAGGCCAAGAGCCAGGCGGTTGCGCAGGCCTCCATGAAGCTCGGTGAGGCGATGTACAAAGCCAGCCAGGAAGAGGCCGCTGCCGCCGATAGCGGCGAATCCGGCCCGGACGGCGATAGCGGCGACGGCCCGGCCGACGGTGGTGCCTCGGCTGCGAACGAGGATGTGGTCGACGCCGACTTTGAGGAAATCCCCGAAGACGAGCGCAAGAGCTCAGCGTCCTAACGGCGAAAAGGGGCCGCCCGGCGAGGCGGCCCCGCTGCTTTCCGGCGATATCAGATGGCCAAACGCGATTTCTACGAGGTGCTCGGCGTCGCGCGCACCTGCGACGACAAGGGCCTGAAGAGCGCCTATCGCAAGCTGGCCATGCAGCTCCACCCCGATCGTAATCCCGGCGATCATTCCGCCGAGGTTCGCTTCAAGGAAGTCAACGAGGCCTATGAGGTCCTCAAGGACCCGCAGAAGCGCGCCGCCTACGATCGCTTCGGTCATCAGGCGTTTGACGGTGGCGGCTTCGGCGGCGCCGGCGCTGGTGCGGCCGCGGGCTTTGCCTCCTTCGCCGACATTTTCGACGAGTTCTTCGGCGATCTGCGCGGCGGCGGTCGCCGCTCCGGCCGCGAGCGCGGTTCCGATCTCCGCTACAATCTGGAAGTCACGCTCGACGAGGCCTATGCCGGCAAAACGGTCGAAGTGGAGATACCCACCGGCGTCACCTGCGAAGCCTGTACCGGCTCCGGCTCCAAGCCAGGCACCAGCCCGACGGCGTGTCCGACCTGCGGCGGCGTCGGCCGCGTACGCGCCAGCCAGGGCGGTTTCTTCCATATCGAGCGCACCTGCCCGGCCTGTCAGGGGCGCGGCGAGGTCGTGTCGGACCCGTGCGAAAAATGCTCCGGCGCCGGCCGCGTGAACCAGAAGCGCACGCTCTCCGTCAATATCCCCGCCGGCATCGAAGATGGCACGCGCATCCGCCTCGCCGGCGAGGGCGAGGCCGGCTTGCGCGGCGGTCCAGCCGGCGACCTTTACATCTTCCTGTCGATCAAGCCGCACGCCTTCTTCCAGCGCGACGGGGCCGACATTTTCTGCCGCGTGCCGGTCTCCATCACGACGGCGTCTCTCGGCGGTCAGTTCGAGGTGCCGACGCTCGATGGCGGGCGCTCGCGGGTCAAGGTGCCGGACGGCGCCCAGAGCGGCCTGCAGATCAGGCTGAAGGGCAAGGGCATGCCGGTGCTGCGCTCCCGCCAGGTGGGCGACATGTATGTGCAGGTGGTCGTTGAGACGCCGCGCAAGCTGTCGCATCGGCAGCGCGAGCTCTTGGAGGAGTTTGAGCGTGTCTCCAATGAGGAGAACAATCCGGAATCGACCGGTTTCTTCTCGCGTGTGAAGGATTTCCTGGACACGCTTGGCGAAAAGTGACGTTGGCTCTATTTCTAGATGAGCTGCGACGCGAGGAGGCGGAGTAGATCAATGGCGAAATCGGGCGTGTCGCTCGCCGAGCGCTTTGAGGACGAGGTCCGGTTCTTCAAGACCTGGGCGACGAGCCCCATCAAGATGGGGGCCTTCTCGCCGACCAGCCGCGCGCTCGCCTCGCTGATGGTGAAGCTCGCCGAGCCCGATCCGTCCGGCTACACGCTGGAGATCGGCTCTGGAACCGGCGTGGTGACGCAGGCCATGCTCGACGCCGGGCTGTCGCCCGACAAGATCATCTGCGTCGAATACGACAAGGATTTCTGTCGGCTGTTGCGCAAGCGCTTTCCCGACATCGCCATCATCCAAGGCGACGCGCTGAACCTGAACGACACGCTTGGTGAGTACCGCGACCTGACATTCTCAGCGGTTTTGTCCGGCCTGCCGCTCCTTAACGTGCCGCGGGCCAAGCGTGTGCCCTATATTGAGAGCCTGCTCGATCACATGCCGCCCGGCGGCAAGGTCTCGCAGCTCTCCTACTCGCCGGTTCCGCCGCAGGATGCCGTGCCCGGCCGCTTCACGGTCGAGGGTTCGAAATGGGTGACCTTCAACCTGCCGCCGGGGCGGGTGTGGGTTTATCAACGGGCGGTTTGAGGCGCGGCCGCACAATCGGCGGCGTCCAGCAGTATTGTCGTCATTGCCGGGCTTGACCCGGCAATCCATACTCTCGGCCTCGCCGCTAGATGCACGTTAAGGAATGGATGCCCGGATCAAGTCCGGGCATGACGACGGAGTTTAGCGGACATTCCGCCTGCTACTCCTCAAACGCCTCCACCACCTGTCGGCTGCCGATGAAGAACGCGTCGACGACGAGCTGAAACGGCGCCGGGTCGATGTGGCTCCGCCCCTCGCGCAGCAACTCGTCGAAACGCGCGTAGATCGCCTCGTATTCCGCCGGCGTCTCATCGATCAATGATTCGCCGTCGACGACGAGCCTGGCGCCGCCGGAAGCAAGTTTCAGCGTCATGCCGTCGGCGGTCTCAACGCTGATCTCCCAAACGTCCCGCTCAATCGGCCGCCAGTCCATCTTTGCGCTGAAATCGCCCGCGCGTCCGGCAAGCGTGAAGGTGAGGTCGGCGGCGATGGGCGATTGCGCATTGGCCGGCACCTGTAGCTCTGCCGAACGCACCAAGACCGGCTCCGGCATGATCTTGGTGACGATGGAGAGTGCGTTGATGCCCGGGTCGAAGACGCCGAAGCCACCGGCGGTCCAGATCCATCCCTGGCCGGGATGCCACTTGCGCACATCCTCCTTCCACTCCACGAAAAGCCGCGTGACAATCTTGCCGACGAGCCGCCGCCGCGCTTCGTCCACGCCGGCATTGTATTGCGAGTGCCAGGTGGTGAAGAGCACGCGGCCCTTGTCGGTGGCGATGCGCTCAAGGTCGGCGAGTTCTGAAAGCGTCGCCGTCGGCGGCTTCTCCAGCATGACGTGCTTGCCGGAAAGAAGCGCGTCGCGCGCAATGTCGTAACGCGCCTGCGGCGGCGTGCACACCGCCACCGCATCGAGGTCGGGCGTTCCCTCAAGCAGGTCGCGATGATTGCGGAAAGCCAGGGCCTCGCCCGCCGTCAGCCCGCGCTGGCTCGATACCGCGGCGAGCTTGAACGCCGGGCTCTTAGCGATCACGGGCAGGTGCTGATCCTGGCTGATCTTGCCCAGCCCGACGATGCCGATCCGATATGCGCTCATAAGAGCCTTCCTTCACTTGTTTGAGACGTTCGCCGTCGCGCATGGACAAAACGACATAAACATTCCTTTATATGTTGTTGCCGTCTGGCGGCCGGCGATGCTACCTGGCTCCCGAAACCTCTTCTGACAGGACGTATGCGATGACGAGTGGCGGCCCCAATGGGGAATTCAACGATTATGTGGTGAAGGATATCAGCCTGGCGGAGTACGGCCGCAAGGAGATTGAGATCGCCGAGACCGAAATGCCGGGCCTCATGGCGATCCGCGAGGAATATGGCGAGCAGAAGCCTCTGAACGGCGCGCGCATCTCAGGCTCGCTGCACATGACCATCCAGACCGCCGTCCTGATTGAGACGTTGGTGGCGCTGGGCGCAGAGGTGCGCTGGGCGTCGTGCAACATCTTCTCCACACAAGACCATGCCGCCGCCGCGATTGCCGAAGCTGGCGTGCCCGTCTTTGCGATAAAGGGCGAGACGCTGGAGGAATATTGGGACTACGCCGACCGCATCTTCCACTGGCCGGACGACGCGCCCACCAACATGATCCTCGACGATGGCGGCGACGCCACCATGTACATTTTGCTCGGCGCCCGTGCCGAGGAAGGCGAAGACGTTCTGTCGAACCCGACGACGGAGGAAGAAGAGGTTCTCTTTGCGCAGATCAAGAAGCGCATGGCTGAGAGCCCCGGCTGGTTCGTCAAGCAGCGCCACGCCATCAAGGGCGTCAGCGAAGAGACCACCACCGGCGTGAACCGTCTCTACCAGCTCATGGAGAAGGGCCGGCTGCCGTTCCCGGCGATCAACGTCAACGATTCCGTCACCAAGTCGAAGTTCGACAACAAATACGGCTGCAAGGAATCGCTGGTCGATGGCATCCGTCGCGGCACGGACGTGATGATGGCCGGCAAGGTTGCGGTCGTGTGTGGCTATGGCGATGTAGGCAAGGGTTCCGCCGCCTCTTTGCAAGGCGCCGGCGCGCGCGTGCAGGTGACGGAGATCGATCCGATCTGCGCCTTGCAGGCTGCCATGGACGGCTTTGAGGTCGTGCGGCTGGAGGACGCCGCCCCCAAGGGCGACATCTTCATCACTGCCACCGGCAACAAGGACGTGATCTCCATCGATCACATGCGCGCCATGAAGGACATGGCGATCGTCGGCAATATCGGCCATTTCGACAATGAGATTCAGGTCGCCGCGTTGAAGAACCACAAATGGACCAACGTGAAGCCGCAAGTGGACATGGTCGAGTTCCCCGACGGCAAGCGCATCATTCTCCTGTCGGAAGGACGCCTCCTGAATCTCGGCAACGCCACCGGCCATCCGAGCTTCGTCATGTCGGCGAGCTTCTCCAACCAGGTGCTGGCGCAGATCGAGCTCTTCAACAAGGGCGATGAATACGAGAACAAGGTCTATGTGCTGCCCAAGCATCTCGACGAGAAGGTCGCGATGCTGCACCTCGCAAAGCTCGGCGCCAATCTGACGGAACTCTCCGACGACCAGGCGTCTTATATCGGCGTGTCGCAGACAGGCCCGTTCAAGCCGGAGCACTATCGCTACTGACGCGTCGCGCGGACGTACATTCAACATGGATGACGGCGCCGCCTGTGCGGCGCCGTTGCTTTATGAAGCACCCAAACGTTTTCAAGCGCCGGCACGCCGTACGAAACACATTCTCCGCCGCCACGAAATCAACCAGACACATAAGAAGCCGATACGCGTCTCCGTCGCCGGCCACGTAACACCTCTCACACAACCTTCATGCGGCGTGAGAGCGGAGCGGCGGCAAGAAACAGCCAATGAGGCACGATTGGGGAGCGGAGCCGGTCTCTGCTGCCGGAGCCCCCTTTTTGCATTTTTTAGGAGAGGAACACCGAAATGAACGAGATGATGAACGCAATGGACACCAACGCTGGCGCCGCTGTCGACAATGGCGTCAACGTTGCCGCGCTGGTGGAGGCGCGCACCGCGCTCGATGCAGCCCCCGAGGCCGCGCAGTTCAAGTGGCGTGCGACGTGTGAGTGGATGAACGGCACGCACAGCCGCTCCACAATCAGTGGCTTCTTCGGCCTTGGCGAGGAGCAGTCGCGCGAGAAGAGCTTCATGGTCGACGCCGATCACCCGATGCAGTTCGCCGCTGAGGACAACGCGCCGACTCCGGTGGAGATCGTGCTTTCCGGCCTGGCAAGCTGCCTCACCGCGGGCGTCGCCGCCGTCGCCCAGCATCGCGGCATTCAGCTGCGTTCCGTCAAGGCGACACTGGAAGGCGACATGGATCTGCAGGGTATCCTCGGCATCGACGACGAGGTGCGCAACGGCTTCGGCGCCATCCGCGTGCATTTCGATGTCGACGCCGACGCCAGCGAAGACGACATCAAGGCGCTGGTGGCTCAGTCGCAGAAGCGTTCAGCGGTGTTTGACATCGTGACCAACCCGACCAACGTCTTCGTCTCGGTCAACTAAAGCCCGAACGCGAAAGACGAGGGGAGCGGGCCATGCGTTACGCCACGACCGTCATCATCGGCGCCGGGCAATCCGGACTTGCGATGAGCCGGCATCTCGCCGACCGTTCGATCGACCATGTGTTGATCGAGCGGGGCGAGGTGGCGAACGCCTGGCGGAAGGAGCGCTGGGACTCGCTCCGCCTGCTCACACCAAACTGGCAGAGCCGCCTGCCGGGCTACGCCTATGACGGCGATGACCCGAACGGCTACATGAACATGCCGGAAGTGGTGCGCTTCCTGCAGACATATGCTCAGCGCATCGATGCGCCGATCCACGACAACACCAATGTCAAATCGGTCCGGCCCACGGAGCGCGGATATTTCGTCGCCACCGATCGCGGCGAATGGCAATGCGACAGGCTGGTCTTGGCGACCGGCGCCTGCAATGTCGCCACCGTGCCCGCGATCGCCGAGGGCCTGCCGAACACGATACGCAGCATCACGCCGATGCAATACCGCAACCCCGACGCACTGCCTGCTGGCGGTGTGATGATTGTGGGTGCGTCAGCAACGGGCGTGCAGCTTGCCAAGGAAATTCAAGCGAGCGGACGGCAGGTCACCTTGTCTGTCGGCGAGCATGTGCGCGTGCCGCGCCTTTACCGTGGTCGCGACATCAAATGGTGGATGGACGTCACGGGCGTCATGGACCAGCGTTACACGGCGGTCGACGATATCAATCGCGCGCGGCGCGTTCCCTCATTGCAATTGGTCGGTACGCCGGAGCGCATCACGTTGGACCTCAACGCTCTTGTTCAAGACGGCGTGGATGTCGTGGGACGCATGCAAGGTCTGCGCGACGGTGTCGCTCAGTTCTCCGGTGCGCTCGCCAACCAATGCGCGCTTGCCGATCTGAAGATGAACCGGCTGCTCGACGGGATCGACGCGTGGGCGTCCCACAATGGCGTTGATGCGGAAGTCGGCGCACCGGAGCGATTCGAGCCGACGAGAGTCGACGTCAATTCGACTCTTTCGATGCACCTTGCCGACCGCAATATCCGCACGATCATCTGGGCGACGGGATATCGCCCCGACTATTCGTGGCTCCATGCTCCGGTGCTCGACCGCAAAGGGCGCATCCGCCACAACGGTGGCGTTGTCGACATGCCCGGCAATCCCGGAAGCCTCTATGTGATGGGTCTGCCCTTCATGCGCCGCCGCAAATCGTCCTTCATCGACGGCGCTGGCGATGATGCTCACGAATTGGCGGAGCATTTGGCCGCCAGCCTGCGCTCCGCCGCCGCCTGAGCCAACAAAGTTAACGAATCCTTTCCAATCGCAGCGCTAGATTTGCCGCGGCTTTTCCGCGTTGGGCGGAGCGAGTAAGTTGGAAATGATTCGTCCGGGCTATGGCTAGAGGGGCCATCCGGATGCGGCGGGGCGGATGGCGAAACGAAGCGCAGAACGGATATCCGGTTCTGGACGACGGCTGTGGCTCGCCGCGCTGCTGGGCACCGCGCCGCTGATCCTGTCCTCGGCCGAAGCACAGACGCTTCCCAACATATCGCTGAACGGCATGGAGGCGGCACTGAATGGCGTCGCCTGGGCCGCGGTGACGGCCGGGACCGCACTTGCTGCGCTGATTGCCTTTACGCTTTTCCTGCGCGCCCGGCGTGACGAACGGCTTGTCGCGGCGCAGAGGGAGGTGGCCGTACTCCGCACCGCGCTGGATCGCACCGAAGCACTGCTCGACGCCGACGACCAGAAGACAGTGGTGTGGGAATCGGCCACGTCGGAGCCGCGCGTCTTCGGCGGGCTTGCGGAGCGGGTCGGCGCGCCGAGCGACCGTGCGTCGTTTCTCGCGTTCTCATCATGGCTGAGCGTGGACACCGCTGGCGAGCTCGAGGAGGCGGTCGACAAGCTCCGCCGACAGGGCGAGGGCTTTTACATCGCCGTGCGCGCATCCGGCGGCGCGCTTCTGGAGGCGACCGGGCGAACCAGCGGTCGCCGTGCCGTGCTCAGGCTGCGCGAGCTGACCGGCGAGCGTCGCTCGCTTGCGGAGCTGAAAGAGCAGGCCGTCTACGTGATAAGCGAGATGTCGGCGCTGCGTGCGTTAGCCGATCTTCTGCCGCTGCCGCTCTGGCGGCGCAACCGCACCGGACGCTTGGTCTGGGTAAACGCGGCTTATGCGCGCGCCGTTGAGGCCGACGATGCCGAAGCCGTCGTCGCGGCAGGAATTGAGCTGCTTCCGGCGCGCGCCCGCGAGGCGATGCGCGAAGCGACGCGCGACGGCGTGTCTTACGACGACATCGCAACGGCGACCGTGGCCGGCGAACGCCGCCAGCTCAGGATTCTCGATCGGCCGATCGATGACGGCGCCATCGGCGCTGCGATTGACGTGACCGAGCTTCAGGACGCGCGTGGCGAGCTGGAGCGGATCACGCGCTCAAATGCACGCACGGTCGATCAGTTGACCGCCGGCATCGCCGTCTTCGGCAAGGACCGCCGCATCCTCTTTCATAACGCCGCATTCCGGTCGCTCTGGGGGCTGCCGGCCGACTGGCTCGCCACCAAGCCTGAGGAGAGCACGATCCTCGATCAGCTGCGCTCGGAGCGGAAGCTGCCGGAGCAGTCGAACTATCGCGACTGGCGCAAAAAGCACCTCGACGCCTACGACGGTGAGAACCACCGCGAGGAAATGTGGCACCTTCCGGACGGTCGCACGCTGCGTGTCGTCGCGCTCCCCAATGCCGATTCCGGCATGACCTACATCTACGAGAACGTCACCGAGCAGCTTTCGCTGGAAAGCCGGCTGACCGCCTTGTCGCATCTGCAAGGCGAAACGCTCGACCATCTGGCGGAGGCGGTGGCGGTGTTCGGTACAGACGGCCGGCTGCGGCTTTTCAATCCGGTCTTCGCCGATATCTGGCGGCTGTCACCGGCCATGCTGCGGGACGAGCCGCATATCAGCGACGTGATTGAAGCGTGCCAGGCGCTTCATGACGACAAGCCCGCTTGGGGGGACATCCATGCCGCGGTGACGGACATGGATCACAAGGGCCAAGTGGCCGGGCGCATGGAGCGCCCCGATGGCAGCGTCATCGATTTCGCCACCGTCTCTCTGCCGGAAGGCATGAGCATGCTGACCTTCGTTGACGTGACGGATTCCGCGCGTGTCGAACGCGTACTCAAAGAGCGCAACGAAGCCCTGGAGGCGGCCGACCGACTGAAGTCGGATTTCATCCAGCACGTTTCCTACGAGCTGCGTTCGCCGTTGCAGACCATCATCGGTTTCTCCGAGCTTCTCTCAGGCGCGGCGAGCGGCGACCTGACCAAGGAGCAGCGCGACTACATGGACCACATTGAATCCTCCTCGCGCTCGCTCATGTCGCTCATCAACGACATCCTCGATCTCGCCACCGTCGACGCCGGCATCATGTCGCTCGATATCGCCGAGGCCGACATCGCCGCGCTTGTCACATCAGCGGTGGAAGGATTGCGCGACCGCCTGAGCGAGCAGCGCATATCCTTGTCGATCGACGTCCTTGAAGATGTCGGCACGTTCCAGGTCGACGAACATCGCATCCGGCAGATCCTCTTCAACCTGGTGTCCAATGCCATCCGCTTCTCCAATGCCGGTGGCGATATTCGCGTCGAGGCGAGGCGTCAGGACGATTGGATCGTGTTCCGCATTGTCGATAACGGTGTAGGCATTCCGGGTGATCTGATGCCGGCCATCTTCCAGCCCTTTGAGACGCGCTCCACACGCGGCCGTCGGGGTGGCGCCGGGCTTGGCCTGTCGATCGTCAAGAGCCTTGTGGAGCTGCATGGCGGCGGCGTCGACATCCGCTCCGAGGAAGGCAAGGGGACGACGGTGACGGTGCGCATTCCCGTCGCGCCTGCCGCGATGGCCGTCGCCGCGGCTTAAGATGTCAACGCCATCGGGGGAGCGACGCCTCGTTTTCCCGCTTCACGACCTCGCGGCAACGGCGCGATTGGCTGAGGACGTCGCAGCCATGCTTCGGCCCGGCGATCTTGTGGCGCTCGCCGGCGACCTTGGGGCGGGCAAGACGACGTTCGCCCGCGCGCTCCTCAGAGCACTCTTCGATGATCCTGCGCTGGACGTGCAAAGCCCGACCTTTCCGCTGCGCATCGACTACGCGCCGCCATCATTTCCCGTGGCGCATGTCGATCTTTACCGACTCGCGAGTGCCGGCGAGCTCTCCGAGATCGGACTGGAGGAGGCGCTGCGTGAAGGCGTTGTCCTGGTCGAATGGCCGGAAAAACTCCCGCCCGACCTGACGGAAGACCGGCTCGACGTGACGCTGGAGATTGCCGGCACGGGCCGCCGGGCGATGATAGCCGGCGGCGCGACCTGGCCGGCGCGACTGGCGCGCACCCATGAAGTTCGCGCCTTCATCGACCGGGCCGGCTGGGCCGGGGCGATGCGCATACCCGTCGCCGGCGACGCCTCCTATCGCATGTATGAGCGGCTTCGCCGTAACTCCGACGTCGCCATTTTGATGAACGCGCCGGAGCGGCCGAAAGGGCCGCCGGATTTCGATGGCCGCACTTATGATGACGTGGCGCACCGCGCGACCGACATTCGGCCGTTCGTGGCCATCGGCGGGGCGCTGCGTGAGCGCGACGTCCGTGCGCCCGAGATTAAGGCCGTTGATATGGCGGGCGGGCTTCTTGTGATGGAAGACCTCGGAGGCGCCGGCATTGTTGATGCAGATGGCGCGCCGATCATCGAGCGCTACGAGGCAGCGATCGATCTTCTGGTCTTCATGCATGGCCAGGCCTGGCCGGCGGAGGCGCCATTGCCGGAAGGCGAAACCCACCGCCTGCCGCCTTACGACCGGGACGCGCTTCTGGTGGAGATCTCGCTTTTCCCCGATTGGTTCGGCGGGCAGGGCGATGAGCCCGCTTTTCCGGCGGACACGCGTGATGCCTTTCTCAAGGCCTGGGCGAACCTGCTGGAGCGCGTCGACGCCACCTGGACGACCTGGGTGATGCGCGATTTTCACTCGCCCAACATTCTATGGCAGGCCGACGCGACCGGCACCGATCGCGTTGGAATCATTGACTTTCAGGACGCCCTGATCGGCCACCCGGCGTATGACGTGGCGTCGCTGGCACAGGATGCGCGCGTGGAGATCGGCGCCGCGGAGGAAGCGCATCTCAAGGCGCGCTACATCGCCGGACGCGCGGCCGCCGATGCTGCCTTCGACAAGGAGGCGTTTGAGGTGGCTTACGCGATTCTTGGGCTTCAGCGCGCCACCAAGGTTCTGGGCATCTTCACGCGCCTTGCACTGGCGGAAGGAAAACCCGGCTATCAGCGCCATCGCCGGCGCCTGAAGGCGCTGATCCGCCGCACGCTGGAGCATCCGGTTCTTTCCGACTTGCGGCTCTGGTATGAGCCCTATCTGTAAGCGGAAGGGGCGAGGAGGCCCGGTATGCGTGTGCCGCATAAGGCGCCGGAAACGGCAATGGTGTTGGCCGCGGGCCAGGGCACGCGGATGCGACCGCTATCCGATACGACCCCAAAGCCGCTCATCCGCATTCTCGGCCGTCCGCTGATCGATTATTGCCTCGACGGGCTGGCGGACGTAGGCGCCGGCACGGCCGTGGTGAACGTGCACTACCTCGCCGATCAAGTTGAGGCGCACCTTGCCGCCCGGACCGAGCCGGCGATCGTCATCTCAGATGAACGCGATGCACGCCTGGAAACCGGCGGTGGCGTCAAGCGCGCCTTGCCGCTGCTTGGTGACGACGCGTTCTTTTTGCGCAACTCCGATTCCTTCTGGCTGGATGGCGTCCGCCCCAACCTCGCCTGGCTCGCCGGCGCCTGGGACGAAGCGCGCATGGATATCGCGCTTCTCGTCGCCTCAACGGTGCGCGCCATCGGCTACACTGGTCGCGGCGACTTCTTTCTCCATAAGGACGGACGGCTGTCGCGGCGTCCGGAGCGTCAGGTGGCGCCATTTGTCTATGCCGGCGCGGCGATTATGCATCCGCGCCTTTTCGCCGACACGCCGGATGGCGCGTTCTCGCTGAACCTCCTGTTCGACCGCGCCATCGAAACTGGCCGGCTTCACGGTGTGCAGCTCGACGGCTTGTGGATCAACGTTGAGAACCCGCAATCCATCGCAGCGGCGGAACGCGCCATTACAGCCAGCGCCGCTTGATCGCTTCGATGGATCGGCCGAACGTCTTCACAATTCCCGCCGGCGTCCCCTTTCTCGACACCCTCGTTGCTGCCTTGCTCGATGGGCGCCTGGCGCCGGGCTTCAAGGCGGATGATCCCTTCGCGCTCGCCGACGTAACGATCTACCTCCCGACGCGGCGCGCGGCACGCTCCATCCGTGAGCATTTTCTGGCGCGTCGCGGTCGGCCATTGTTTCTCCCGCGCATCCGCACATTGGGCGATATCGACGAGGAGGGGGCCGGGCTCCTCGACGCTGCGGCTATTGACCTGCCGGATGCGGTCCCCGTGATGGAGCGGCAGCTCGTGCTGACGGAGCTGGTGCTGAAATGGTCCGGCGCTTTGGTGCGCGCCGCCGCCGGCCTGCCGGATGAGGAATTGCTCGTTCCCTCCTCGCCGGCCGACGCGGCGCGCCTTGCCGCCTCGCTCAGCCAGTTGATCGATCAAGTTGGGACAAGCGAGCCGGCCTGGTCGGCGTTGTTCAAGGAAAGCGAGCGACCCGAACAGTCGCGGTTCTGGGATATCACGCTGGAGTTCCTGAAGATCGCCACTTCGTTCTGGCCGGCCCATCTTGCCGAGCGTGGCCTCATCGATCCGGGGGTTAGGCGTGACCTCTTGATCCGCGCCGAAGCGGAGCGGCTGAACGCGAACGGCGCGCCGGCACCGGTGATCGCCGCGGGTTCGACAGGCTCCGTGCCGGCGACCGCCGATCTTCTGGCGGCGATCGCAGCACGCCCCAACGGCGCCGTCGTGCTGCCTGGCCTCGACCAGACTCTCGACCCGACGACCTGGGATGCGATCGGCTCAGACGGCCGTGATCCCGCCGGTGCCGGGCATCCGCAATTCGGCCTGAAGGCGCTTATTGAGCGCCTAAAGGTGAAGCGCGACGCGGTCGTATCGCTTGCGGAACCATCTGAGACTCTCATCGAAAGAGGCCGTTTCGTTTCCGAATCGATGCGGCCGGCTAGGGCGCCCATAGGCTGGGGCGAGCGATCGGCGGTCAATGCGGGCGATGGCCGCGAAGCTCTGGATCGCGTCGGCCTGATCGAAGCCGCAAACGAGCGCGAGGAAGCGCTCGCCGTCGCCGTCCTGCTGAGGGGCGCCGTTGAGACGGACGGAAAGGTCGCCGCCCTGGTCACGCCGGATCGGGGCATGGCGCGGCGTGTCGCCGTGGAGCTCAGGCGCTGGGCAATCGATGTCGACGATTCCGCCGGCGAGCCGCTGTCGCGCACGCCGCCGGGCGTGCTGGCGCGGCTCACCGCCGAGACGGCGCTCACCGGCGCCCCCGCCGAAACCTTGATGGCGCTCGCCAAGCATCCGCTCGCCGCGGCGGGGCTACGCCGCGATCAGGCGCGACGGGCGGCAGGCAGCCTGGAGCGCGCGGTCCTTCGCGGGCCGCGGCTGAAGCCCGGACTGGCTGCGCTCAATCGCGCGCTTGAGGAGCGCGCCGCCACGCGCTGGGCGGACGCCGACGACAAAGCGAACCGCCGCACGACGCGCGCCGAGCGCGGGCTGACGCGATCACAATGGGCTGAAGCGAGAGTGCTTGCCGCCAACCTCCGCGATGCTCTGCGCCCGTTTGAGGCCCTGGCGGACAATGATGGCCGTGTCCCGCTAGCTGAGCTGATCGAAGCGCATCAGACCGCCATGGAGGCAGTCGCGCGGCAGGGCGAGGGTGGCGCCGGCGACCTCTACGACGGCGAGGCGGGGGAAGCGCTGGCGCTGGCCTTCGACGACATCCGGGCCAACGCCGGGTCGGGCCCGGCAATTCTGCCGCGCGATTATCCCGGTCTCTTCACCGCTTTGATCGAACGCGTTACCGTGCGCCGCCGCCGCGACTTCGATCCGCGTGTCCATATCTGGGGTGCATTGGAGGCGCGGCTGCAACACGTCGATTGCGTGGTCCTCAGCGGCCTCAACGAGGGAACGTGGCCGGCGCAGACGCGACTCGATCCGCTTTTGTCACGGCCCATGCGCGAGGCGCTCGACCTTGAGCCGCCGGAGCGGCGCATCGGGCTCGCCGCGCACGATTTTGCGCAGGCCCTTGGCCACGAGGAGGTGTGGCTGACGCGCGCCAATCGCGAAGACGGCGAGCCGCGCGTCGCCTCGCGCTGGCTGCGCCGGCTGACCGCCTATGCCGGTGATCGGCTGACAATGGATATGCGCGCCCGCGGCGACGACATTCTCGCCTGGGTGCGCCAGCTCGACCGGCCTCTCGCGCTGGACCGCCCGCAGCGCCCGCGTCCATCGCCCCCCTTGAGCCTCCGGCCGAAGAGCCTGCCGGCCACACGCATCGAGACGCTCATTCGCGACCCTTATGCGATCTACGCTGAATATGTGCTGCGGCTTCGGCCTTTTGAGGAACTGGCCAAGCTCCCCGATGCGCGCGAACGCGGCACGCTCATCCACGACATTCTGGAGACTTTTGTGCGCGACCGACCGCACGGCCCGTTCGACGCGGCGGCGGCAGCGCGCCTCGTTGAGATCGGTCGCGACGCTTTCGCTAGATACGCCGATTTCCCGGAAGTCGAAGCGCTCTGGTGGCCGCGCTTTGAGAAGGTCGCGCGTTGGTTTGTGGAGACCGAGGCCGGGCGTGACGACATCGCCGAGCGCCATGTAGAGGGCAAGGGTGGTCTGGCTATCGCCGATGGCTTTGAATTGTCGGCTCGCGCCGACCGTCTCGATCGGCTCGCGGACGACAGCCTTGCGATCCTCGACTACAAAACCGGCGCGCCGCCTTCCATGAAGATGGTGCGCACATTGTCGCCGCAGCTTCCCCTTGAAGCGTTGATCGCGCGCGCTGGCGGCTTCGAAGGCCTACCCGCAACCGAACCGTCGCAACTCATTTATTACCGCCTCTCCGGTCGTGGCGCAGGTGGCGAGCGTTTTGATCGCAGCGAGGTGCAAGCCACTCGCGGCAAGCCGGGCGTCAGCCTGGCAGAGATCATCGAAGTGACCGAGCAACGGCTTTCGGCGCTCGTCGCCGCCTTCACCAGGCCCGACGCGCAATACATCTCACGTCGCATCCCGGAACGAGGCCGCGCCTTCGTCGGTGACTACGACCATCTCGCGCGCGTTGCGGAATGGACGACCACCGAAGAAGAGGATGACGAAGGACCGTTACAGCCATGAGCGACGCCTTCGATCGCACGCGCCGCTTCCAGCACGAGGCCTCCGACCCCGCGACCTCGGCTTGGGTCGTCGCCAATGCCGGTTCCGGCAAGACGCATGTGCTGACGCAACGCCTGATCCGCCTGCTGCTTGCCGGCGCGGACCCGGCGACCGTGCTGAGCCTCACCTTCACCAAGGTCGCCGCGGCGGAAATGGCGCGCCGCGTCTTCGATACGCTCGGGCGTTGGGCGCTGGCTCCGGATGAGGCGTTGCGGGAAGAGATCGAGCATCTGCAAGGACGCCCGCCGTCGGACGATGAGATGCGTCGGGCACGCCAGCTCTTTGCCCGGGCGCTGGAGACGCCGGGTGGCCTGAAGATCCAGACAATCCATGCCTTCTGCGAGCGGCTGCTGCACCAGTTCCCTTTCGAGGCGAACGTCCCCGGTCAATTCACGATCCTCGATGAATCCGCCGCTGCCGCGTTGATCGCCGATGCACGCGCGGCGGTGATGGACGAGGCGGTGGCGAGCCAATCGTCCCGGCTTGGCGATGCGCTCAGGCGCATGGCTGAAGATACCGGCGACATGCAGATGGATGCCGCACTCGACGCGCTGATTAACGGGCGTGACCTCATCCGGCGCTGGATGGAACAGGCCAGCGGGGCGGGTGATGCCGCGGCGGGCGACATTGAAGACGCGATCGCCGATCTTCGTCGGCGGCTGGAGATCGGCCACGATGAGGACGAGCAATCGATCTGCCGTGACATCTGCGCGTCGCCGGAATGGTACCGTGAAACTAACGACATGCTCGCCGCCAAGCTGACGAAAAGCCTTACCGAAGCGCCGCATGCATGGAACGAGCGCGCCGACCGGGAGCTTGCGCCGATTCTCGCCGCCCGCGATGCGACGAATGAGGCGCGCGCACGCATCGCCTTCTTCCTGAACTGGCACAGCAAGACCAAGTCCTGGCGGCCACACGCGCAGCGCTTCGGCGCCGACTTCGCTAAGGAGAACGCCGGGCTGAAGGAGCGTTTCGCCGCTGAGGCCGAGCGGCTTGTCCCGCTTGCCGGACGTCTCAATCTTGCGCGCGCATTTTCCGCGACCGAGGCGCTGCTCGTGGTCGGCGACGCCATCCTGCAGCGCTATCACGGCGCAAAGCGGCAGGTCGGCGCGCTCGACTTCACCGATCTGATCGCCAAGACCCGCAATCTCCTGTCGCGCGCCGATGCCGCCGATTGGGTGCTCTACAAGCTCGACCGCCGTATCGAGCACATCCTGGTAGATGAGGCGCAGGACACCAGCCCCGACCAATGGGCGGTGGTGCAGGCGATCGCGGAGGATTTCTTCGCCGGAGCCGGCGCGTCGGAACGGCCGCGAACGATCTTCGCCGTTGGCGACGACAAGCAGTCGATCTTCGGCTTTCAAGGCGCGGCACCCCAAATGCTCGCCGACATGCGCCGCTTCTTCGCTCGCCGCATCGCCGAGGCCCAGGAATCCTTCGTCGAGCGGCCGCTTTTTCTGTCGTTCCGGTCAACGCGCGAAATCCTGGACGCCGTTGACACGGTCTTTCGCGGCGAACTCGCCGAGGAGATCACGGCCTCCGACTACGAGGCGCACGCTGCGCATCGCAACGATGAGCCGGGGCGCGTCGTCGTCATGCCGCGTATCGTTCGCGAACGGGCCGAGGAGCCGGAGGATTGGACCGCGCCCTACGATGCGCCGAGCGCTGCGGAGACGACGCTGGCGGAGCGCATCGCTGAGGAAATCGCGAAGCTGCGCGGCTCGGCGTTGCCCTCCGGTAAGCGCCTCAGCGATGCTGAGATCCTTGTACTGGTGCGGCGTCGCGACGCTTTCTTCGCCGCCATGAACCGGGCGCTGCGCGCGCGGCAAATCCCCACCGCCGGCGCCGACCGCATTCCGCTCGCCACCCACATCGCCGTGCTCGATCTTCTGGCGCTCGCCGACGTGATGCTTCTGCCCGACGACGATTTGCAACTTGCCGCCTGCCTCAAGAGCCCGCTTCTGGGTCTCAGCGAAGACGCTTTGTTGGAACTTGCCGCCCACCGCGGCCATACCAGCCTGTGGTCGGCTCTGCAGGAGGCGGAGGATGATACTGGCGCCGCGATCGCCGCGCGCCTCGACAACTGGCGCGCCATGGCCGATCAGGTGCCGCCGTTCCGTTTCTTCGCAACGATCCTCGGCTCGGAAGGTGGCCGTCGCGCGTTCCGCGCCCGCCTCGGCGGCGAAGCCGATGACGTGCTGGACGCCTTTCTCAGCCAGGCGCTCGCCTACGAACGCGTCGAGCCGCCGTCGTTGCAAGGCTTTGTGCGCTTCGTGCGTGCCAACGAGGCCGACATCAAACGCGAGGCGGAGGAACGCGCGGCCGGCGTGCGTGTGATGACCGTGCACGGCGCCAAGGGCCTTGAGGCGGACGTTGTTTTCCTCGCCGATACCGGCGGGCTGATCGCCCCGGCCAGTCAGCGTGATGTGCTGGTCAATATTGGTGCGCGCGACGACCCGGCATTTCTGTGGCGGCGACTGGCCGAGGAGGCGCCAGAGGCGCAGCGCGACGCAGACGAAGCCGCCGATGCGGAGCGTCGTCGTGAATATCTGCGGCTGCTTTACGTCGCCATGACGCGCGCCCGCGACGTGCTCTACATTGCCGGGATCAGAGGCCAGCAAACGCCCGGCGATTGCTGGTACGCGCTGGTCAGCTCGGCGCTTGTGCCTGACGATGCGTCGCGCGATGCCGAAAGCGGCGAGCTGAGCGAGCCCTATGTCTGGCCGCAACCCGCCCGCGCGCCGCTGACGCTTCAAGACGAGGCCGCTGCGAAAGATTCCGACACCGCTGCACCCGATTGGCTCTTCGCTCCAGCCGCTCCACCCTCGCCCGCACCGCAGCCGCTCAGGCCTTCGCGCGCTCTCGGCGAACCCGATCCGTCGCCAACATCAGCCTTCGGCGTCGGACAAGCTTCGCCGGGCGAAGCGCTGCTCCGCGGTCGGATCGTGCACCGGCTGCTTGACCTGTTGCCCTCCATGCCCGCGGAGGATCGGCGCACAGCGGCGGAGGCGCTCGTCAAGCGAGAGGTTCCGCACGATCCCGCGCTCGCGGCCTCGATCCTCAACGAGGTCGAAGCCGTGATGGCGGAGCCTGCGCTTCAGCCGCTGTTCGGGCCGGAAAGCCGAGGCGAGCTGGCCGTCGTCGGGACAGTCGCCACCGAAACCGGCGAATACGCCGTCAGCGGTCGCATCGATCGCGTGCTCCCCGACCGAACGGTCTGGCATCTCGTCGACTTCAAGACCGACCGGTCGGTCCCGGCCAAACCCGCCGACGTTGATCCTGCCTATGTGCTGCAACTGGCGCTTTATCGCCATTTGCTCGCCGAGATAGAGCCAAGCGTCGACATGCACGCCAGCCTCGTCTGGACCGCTGAGGCGAGCCTGATGCCCCTCCCGCCGGAGCTGATGCACAATGCGCTTGAACGGTTGGGGATAGGCCGCAACCGGGTTCCTTGACCGGACCGGGGACGGTTCTTACTTATCGGAGCCGAGAGTGATTGGGAGACGAATATGACCCAGGCGGTCACAGACGCGAATTTCGCCACTGACGTGCTCACGGCCCCGGAGCCGGTTGTTGTGGATTTCTGGGCCGAATGGTGCGGGCCCTGCAAGATGATTGCCCCTCATCTTGAGGAGCTGTCCACCGAGCTTGAGGGCAAGGTGAAGATCGTCAAGCTCAACATCGACGAGAACCAGGAAACGACGATCCGCTACGGCGTGCGTTCCATCCCGACGCTCATCATGTTCAAGGACGGCGAGCCGGTGGACATGAAGGTCGGCGCCGGTCCCAAAAGCGACCTGGAGAAGTGGATCCAGACTGCCGCCGCCTAAGTCGGTTTCCTTACGCCGGCAGCGGGCCGTTCTGCTTCAAGACCTCACCCGCCAGATAAAGCGAGCCGCTGATCAGAATGCGCGGTGGCGGCGTCTCTTCGCCGAAATCGGCGCGAAGCCAATCGAGCGCCGCGCGCACCGTCTTGAACGGTGCCGCCGGCACGTCGGCCGCCTTGGCGATCGCAGCAAGCTGCTCCGGGTCGATGCCGGCATCGGAGCCGGGCACCGGCACCGTCATGGCGCGGCGCGCCAACCCGGCGAAGGGGCGGAAATAGCCCTCCGGCGTCTTGGTATTGAGCATGCCGCAGATCAGCACGAGCGGACGTGGGTCGCGTTCCTCAAACTCCGCCAGGGTCTGCGCGACCGCCGCACCGGCTGACGGGTTGTGCCCGCCGTCGAGCCATATGTCTGATCCCGGCGGCGCTGCATCGACGAGCGGGCCCTCTCGCAGTCGCTGCAAACGGCCCGGCCAATCGGCGGCGACCAACCCCGTCTCCAGCGTACCCGTATCGAGCGCAATGCCCGCTGCCCGCAATATCGCGACAGCAAGCCCCGCGTTGTCGATTTGATGGGCGCCGGCGAGGCGCGGCAGCGGCAGGTCGATGAGGCCGGCTTCGTCCTGATAGACGAGCCGCCCACGCTCCGCATATGCCACATACTCGGCGCCGGCACGGAAGAGCGGCGCGCCCGCGGCTTCGGCCTCCACTGCGATCATCGCCAGCGCATGTTCGTCCTGAGGCGCGATGATCCCCGGCACACCGCGCTTCAGAATGCCGGCCTTCTCCGCGGCGATGCCGGCAAGGTCATCACCAAGAAACTCCGCATGGTCGTAACTGACGGGCGTGATGGCCGTCGCCAGCGGCTCGTCGATGACATTGGTGGCGTCAAAGCGCCCACCGAGCCCGACCTCAAGCAGGCAATAATCGGCGTCGTGCTCCGCAAACAGATGCAACGCGACAGCGGTCGTGACCTCAAAGAAGGTGATCGGCTCGCCATCATTGACCTGAAGCGCATGGCGGATCGCCTCGCCCAGAACGTCGTCGTCCGCGAACGTGCCGCCGTCCTTGTGGCCAAGCCGGACGCGCTCGTTGAAGCGGACCAGATGCGGCGAGGTGTAGACATGGACGCTCTTTCCCGCCGCTTCCAGCATGGCGCGCAGAAACGCCACGACGGAGCCCTTGCCGTTGGTGCCGGCAACATGGATCACCGGCGGCAGGCGGTCCTGCGGTCGGTCCAGGCGATCGAGCAGCCGCTCGATCCGCCCCAGCGACAAGTCGATACGGCGCGGGTGGAGCGCGCCAAGCGCCGCCAGGAGTGGCTCCAATCCCGACATGTTGTCAGGACGAGGCGGCAGCTTGAGTGTCTTCCGCTTGCTTGGCGTCGCTGGGCGGCTGGGATGCGGGATCTGCGTCGTCGTCGCCGCCATCCTCCCAGGCCCCGTTTCCGGATGGGTGGGCCGGCGGCGGCATCTTCATCAGGAGACGGCAGAGCCGCGCGATGGTCTCGCGCAGCTTGTGGCGATGCACGACGATGTCCACCATGCCGTGATCAAGCAGATACTCGGAGCGCTGAAAGCCTTCCGGCAGCTCCTCGCGGATCGTCTGCGCAATAACACGCGGTCCGGCAAAGCCGATCAACGCGCCGGGCTCTGCGATATGGATATCGCCAAGCATGGCGTAGGACGCCGTGACGCCGCCTGTCGTCGGATTGGTCAAGACGACGATGTAGGGAAGGCCGGCATCTTTCACCATGTGAACGGCGACGGTCGTGCGCGGCAGCTGCATGAGGGACAAGATTCCCTCCTGCATGCGCGCGCCGCCCGACGCGGCGAAGAGAATGTAGGGCTGCTTGCGCTCAACCGCCGCCTCAGCGCCGGCAATGATCGCATCGGCCGCCGCCATGCCAAGCGAGCCGCCCATAAAGTCGAAATCCTGCACCGCAGCGATGAGCGGCACGCCCTCAACCGAGCCGGCGCCGAGCATCACGGCGTCTTCAAGCCCGGCCTTGGCTTTTGCCGCCTTCAGCCGTTCGGTGTAGCGGCGCTCATCGCGGAATTTTAGCGGATCGACCGGCACCTGCGGCACGGGCAGCGTCTCGTATTCGCCGTTGTCGAAGAACAGACGGAAGCGCGTGCGCGCGTCGATGCGGTGATGGTATTCGGAATTGGGGAAGACGAACTGGTTCGTCTCCAGATCCTTGTGAAAAACCATCTCGCCCGTCTCCGGGCATTTCACCCAGAGGTTTTCCGGCGATTCCCGCTTGGCCCAGAAGGACCGGATTTTTGGGCGAACGACGTTTTGTATCCAGTTTGCCAAGCCGACCTTCCTATTCCGCCGCCATCAACCGGCAAGCGCGAACGCCCTGCGCGAGCGCCTCAACAACCTCCGTGACGGCCGCAACGGTTCGATCCGTCGCGCGGTCTTCATCGTCGAGCGTCGCTTCCACGGCTCGCACAAGCGCTGAGCCAACCACGACGCCGTCGGCATTGCGGCCGATCGCAGCGGCCTGCTCCGGCTTGGACACGCCAAAGCCGACCGCAACCGGTAGATCGGTATGCCGCTTGATGCGTTCAACCGCTTCCGACACAGCCATGCTGTCCGGCGCCTTGGTTCCTGTGATTCCGGCAATGGAGACATAATAGACGAAACCGCTTGTGTTGCGCAGCACGGCCGGCATGCGCTTGTCGTCGGTGGTCGGAGTAGCCAGGCGGACGAAGTTGAGCCCGGCTTTCAACGCCGGGAGGCAGAGCTCCTCGTCTTCCTCCGGCGGCAGGTCGACGACGATCAGCCCGTCGATGCCGGCTTCCTTGGCGTCAGCCAGGAAACGCTCATTGCCGTAAATGTAGATCGGGTTGTAATAGCCCATCAGCACAAGCGGCGTGTCCTGATCCGTTTCGCGGAAGGCGCGCACCATCTCCAGCGTCTTCACCATCGTCTGCCCGGCCTTCAGCGCACGGCGGCCGGCCGCCTGGATCGCCGGTCCGTCGGCCATCGGGTCGGAGAACGGCATGCCGAGCTCGATGATGTCGGCGCCGGCCGCCGGCAGCGCCTTGGCGATGGCGAGCGACGTGTCGTAGTCAGGATCGCCGGCGGTGATGAATGTCATCAGCGCCGGACGCGCGGCTTTCTTCAGTTCGGCGAACCGGCGGTCGATACGGGTTGTCTCACTCACGTCTGTCGCCTCAAAGATCAACGCCGAGAACATCGCCGACCGTAAACACGTCCTTATCGCCGCGGCCGCACATGTTCATGACGATGATCTGGTCCCTCGCCATGCTCGGCGCGAGCTTCATGACATGCGCCAGCGCGTGCGCCGGCTCCAGCGCCGGAATGATGCCCTCCAGCTTGGTGCAAAGCTGAAACGCCTCCAGCGCCTCCTGATCGGTCGCCGGCACGTAGGTCACACGGCCGGTATCCTTCAGCCAGGAATGCTCCGGCCCGACGCCGGGATAATCGAGCCCGGCTGAGATGGAATGGCCCTCCAGCACCTGCCCATCGTCGTTCTGCAAGAGATAGGTGCGGTTGCCGTGAAGCACGCCGGGAGAGCCGCCGCTCATGGAGGCAGCGTGGCCGTTGACCTGGTCGAGCCCGTGACCGCCGGCCTCCACGCCGTAGATCGCCACATCGCGGTCGTCGAGGAAGGGATGGAACAGCCCGATGGCGTTTGAGCCGCCGCCGATCGCCGCCACCAGAGCATCCGGCAGCCGGCCCTCCGCTTCCATCAACTGCTCACGCACCTCGTTGCCGATGACGGATTGGAAGTCGCGCACCATGGCCGGGTAGGGGTGCGGGCCGGCGGCGGTGCCGATGATGTAGAAGGTGTCTTCGACGTTGGCGACCCAGTCGCGCAAAGCCTCGTTGAGTGCATCCTTCAGTGTGCCCGCGCCGGAGGTGACGGGATGCACCTCCGCGCCGAGGAGCTTCATGCGGAAGACATTCGGCTTCTGCCGGTCCACGTCGGTGGTGCCCATATAGACGACGCAGGGATGGCCGAAGCGCGCGCAGACTGTAGCCGCGGCCACGCCATGCTGGCCGGCGCCGGTCTCCGCGATGATGCGCGTCTTGCCCATGCGGCGGGCGAGCAGGATTTGCCCGAGGCAATTGTTGATCTTGTGCGAGCCCGTGTGGTTCAACTCGTCGCGCTTGAAGTAGATCTTGGCGCCGCCGAGATGTGTCGTAAGCCGCTCGGCGAAATAGAGCGGGCTCGGACGGCCGGTATAATGCTTGCCGAGATCGGCGAGCTCCGCCTGAAACTCAGGGTCCTCCTTCGCCGCCTCGTACGCCGCTTCCAGATCGAGGATCAGCGGCATGAGCGTCTCGGCGACAAAGCGTCCGCCGAAGAGGCCGAAGCGGCCGGTTTCGTCCGGCCCGGCGCGATAGGTATTGGGTTGCGCAATATTCATTGGTCTAATCCTGCGGGCCTGTGCCTAGCTGGCAAGGCGCTTGGCTGCCGCTGCGTCGAACGCCCGCACCTCTTCTACGAAAGTGCGGATGAGCGCCGGGTCCTTCTCACCCGGCGCGCGCTCCACACCCGATGAGACGTCGACGGCGGGTGCGCCCGTAGCGGCCAGCGCGTCCACGATATTATCCGGCGTCAGGCCGCCCGCCAGCATCCAGGGTTTTGGGCAAGAGAAGCCGCGAAGAATGTCCCAGTCGAACACGGCGGCATTGCCGCCAGGGCGTGTGGCGTCTTTCGGCGGCTTGGCGTCGAGCAGAAAGCGCTCAGCGGCCGGATAGTCTTCCGTGCGCCGCAAATCATCGGCCTCCGCCACGCCTATTGCCTTCATCACCGGCAATCCGGTGGCGGCGCTGACATGAGCGGCGCGCTCCTGCGTCTCCTTGCCGTGGAGCTGCAGGAGGTCCGGCCGCAGGCCGTCGGCGATCGCAGCAAGCAGCGCATCATCGGCCTCGACCGTCAGCGCCACGATCCGCGCTTTGCCGCGCGCGCGTTCGGCCAGGGCAGCGGCGCGGTCGATAGCGATGTTGCGCGGGCTCGGCGGAAAGAAGACGAAGCCGACGAAATCGGCGCCCGCGTCAAGCGCGGCGTCGACGCCTTCCTCGCTGGAAAGCCCGCAGATTTTGACCTCTGTCGGCATGCCGGTTCCGTGGCACGAAACCGTGAAAAAGTCGAATCGCGGCGCATTTGCGGGCCGCCGGCGGCTCATGTTTCGTCGCTGCGGCGGGGACGAAACAAAGACACCCCGTAACGAAACCGATTTGTCGATCCATGTCCGCAACCCGAAACGATCGGTCCGTAGAACTGTCTCATCGCATTCGGGGGACGGAACCATGACCGCTCAGACCAACCTGATCCGCTACTTCGCCATCCGCATCACCGCCTTTGTCGGCTTGACAGCGATTTCCACGGCCGTGATGGCGCTGCCTTATCTCGGTTAGAACAGGACTGGCCGGCGTCTTCAGCCGGCGACCAGCCCGTCGACTGCTCTCAGCAACCGCTCAATATCCTCCGGCCGCGATAGCCGGTGATCGCCGTCCCGCACCAAAGTCAGCACCGCATCGTCGAAGGCAAGCCGCTCCATCAGCTTGGTGGCGTGGGTCCACGGCACGTCCGGATCGGCCATCCCCTGAATGATATGGACCGGGCACCCGGTCTCAATCGGTCCTTTGCCGAAGAGGTGCTGCTTCCCGTCCTCAATCAGCGCCAGCGTGATGATGTCCGGCTCGTCGGAATAGGCCGACGGTTCGGCGAGAAAGCCTTGCTTTCGGATGCGGCGCTTTTCGCTCGCGCTCATGCCGTCCCACATCAAATCCTTCGTCATGTCGACGGCCGGCGCCAGAAGCACCATGCCGCCCAGCCGGTCGGCGGCGCCGCGAGCCAGGAGCCGCTTGGCGAGGAGGAGGGCGATCCACCCGCCCATCGACGAACCGACCAGAATCTGCGGGCCCTTAGTGGCAGCGTCGAAGACCGCCTCTGCTTCCTCCAGCCAGCGCGAGATCGTGCCGTCGGCGAACGCGCCTTCCGACTGCCCGTGGCCGGAATAGTCGAAGCGCGTCGCGGCGTGGCCGGTCTCGCCAGCCCATTGATCGAGCGCCTCCGCCTTGGTGCCGGCCATGTCGGAGCGGAAGCCGCCGAGCCAGAAGAGGCCGGGCGCCTTGCCGGCGCGGCGGAGGATGGCGATGCGCCGTTCCGGCTCGCCCGATCCCACCTGGAGATGTTTCAATCGCCTCTGGCCCATTCTATTCCTGCCGGCCGAAGTTTCGTCGGAAGTTGCGGAGGTGCTTGAAGCGCCGCATGTCGTCAAGCCCGTCACGCCAGAACGCGATGCCGCCCGGCCGGCCGCTCACGGTACTTCAAGTCATCCCGACCCTGGAAACGGGCGGCGCGGAGCGCACCACGATTGATATCGCCGCGGCCCTGGTGAAGCGCGGCGATCATGCGCTTGTGGCGAGCGCCGGCGGCCGCCTCGCCTCTGAGCTTACCGAAATTGGCGCGACGCTCTTCGACGTGCCCGTGGGGGCGAAGAATCCCTACGATTTGGGGCTGAACGTGCTCCGCATCGGTGGCCTGATCAAAGAGTTCGGCATTGATGTCGTGCACGCGCGCTCACGTGCGCCCGCATGGGCAGCACGGCTTGCCTGCCGCCGCGCCGGCATTCCCTTCGTCACCACGTTCCACGGCAGCTACGCGGAACGGAATGCTCTGAAACGGTTCTATAATTCCGTCATGGCGTCGGGCGACGTTGTGATCGCCAATTCCCACTACACCGCCGACCTGATCGCCCAGCGTTACGGCGCCGAGCCTGAGCGTATCGTCGTGATCCAGCGCGGCACGGATTTGGCGCGGTTCAGCGCTGAAGCCGTCAGTGACGAGCGCCGCAACGCGCTGCGTCGCGAATGGGGCCTGGAAGCCGGCGAAAGGATCGTGCTCAACCTTGCGCGCCTGACCGGATGGAAGGGCCAGAGCGTCCTCATCGAAGCTGCATCTTTGCCGCAACTTAGTGCGCACGGCGACGTGGTTGTCGTGCTGGCCGGCGACGCCCAGGGCCGCGACACCTACCGCCAGACGCTTGAACGATCGATCGCCACGCACGATCTAAATGGGCGCCTGCGGATCGTTGGCCATTGCGCCGATGCGCCCGCGGCGCTGGCGCTGGCCGATGTCGCGATTATCGCCTCAACAGAGCCGGAGGCCTTTGGCCGGACGGCCGTGGAGGCCGCCGCTTTGGGCGTGCCAGTCGTGGCGACGGCGCTCGGAGCGACGGCTGAAACCGTGCTTGCCCCTCCCGCCTGTGCTGCCGATCAGCGCACCGGATGGCTGGTGCCGTCAGGCGACGCGGCAGCTCTGGCCGATGGCATTCACGCCGCGCTTGCCCTGTCGCCGGGCGAGCGTCAGGCCCTTGCCGGGCGCGCCCGGACGCATGCCATGCGGTTCTCGGTGGAGGCGATGCAGCAGGCGACATTGGCCGTCTACGACCGGCTCACCGGGCGCGGTTCTGCGTGAGCCGCGCCATCGGCGGCTGGCTAATCGATCTACGAGCCCGTTTGAGAATGCCGGCCGCACGCCTAATCGATGGCTGATCAGACGGCCGCCTGCCAGGAAAAGGCCGGTTGGGGCTTTTGTTCTTTAATTTTCAGAGCCAGGACCGACCGTGTTGGCGCGAGCGAACGTCTGATTGTCCGGCCGCGCGCCGTGAGGTTGATTTTTCGAACAGGCTCTATGAGTTGACTCATGGCCCGATTGGCCAAATTCTTTAACTTTCGCTGTGGCACCCTGAGAGGCCGCGCGGTAAGCTACCGACGCCACAGCGCTCAAATGAAACAACGCAAGGAGAACTGACCATTCGCAGACCGTTTCGTGCTCCCCCTCCTGTCAAGGAAGGGCCCCGGGTCAACGACGAGATCCGAATCCCCGAGGTTCAGCTAGTGGACCAAGACGGCAACAACCGCGGGGTTATCGACATCGACGAAGCGCGCGAGCTGGCGGAGGACGCCGGCCTGGACTTGGTAGAGATCGCTCCCAACTCTCGCCCGCCCGTCGTCAAAATCCTCGACTACGGCAAATACAAGTTTCAGGCGCAGAAGAAGGCGTCTGAGGCGCGTAAGAAACAGAAGACCGTCGAGGTCAAAGAAATCAAGATGCGCCCCAACATCGACACGCACGATTATGACGTGAAGCTCAGGGCGGCGCGGCGGTTCCTCGACGATGGCGACAAGGTCAAGATGACCCTGCGCTTTCGCGGCCGCGAGATGGCGCACCAGAATCTGGGCCTGCAGCTTCTCTTCCGCGTGCGCGACGATCTGGACGAGATGGCCAAGGTCGAGGCCGAGCCCAAGCTGGAGGGCCGTCAGATGATCATGATCCTGGCGCCGTCCGGAAAGGGCGCTGGGCGCCAGCAGGCCGCCGCCGAGGCTTGAGGCAAGGCGGCGGTGGTCACGCCGCCGCCGCACATGCCGCCCGCCCGGCCGCCGGTCGTTTCCTTCGCTTGAAATTAACGCCCCGCATGCACTAGTTTCCGCTGCGTGGACTAGACACCCATGAGCGCCTTGATGCAGCCGTAGCTCAGATGGTTAGAGCGTCGGATTGTGGATCCGAAGGTCCTCGGTTCGATCCCGAGCGGCTGTACCATTCCTTGCCCCGTATGTTGGGTGTAGCTGGCTGAGCGCCCGCCAGTTCATTTCATCGACCTCCGATGCCCTGAGGGCACGGCCTGGCCGCACCGGCGGCTTTGATCCGGCTCAATGATGCCGCGCGCTTGATCGCCGACGCTGCAGCAATCGATCCTGGAGGCCCTTGTGCGCAAGACGACCAGGCGCGCCGCAGCCATGCTTCCGCTGGTGATGGCGGTCGGCGCGCTGCTTGCAGGTGGTGCGGCGGCTCAGGAATTCGGTGACGTCAAGGCCGGACGCGATCTGGCGCGCACCGTCTGCGCCGAATGCCATGGCGTCGGACGCACGAGCATGGTCTCGCCGCACCCCGACGCACCAACGTTCCGCAGGATCGCCGCGGTGCCCGGCATGACGGCGATCGCCATCCGCGTCATCCTAAATACGCCGCACCGGCAGATGCCGGATATCATTCTAACGTCGGACGAAGTTCGCGACGTCGCGGCGTATATTCTGACGCTGAAGGAGCGAGATTAGCGGTCGACTGCGCCAGCAGCGGCACGCTACACCCTAAGCTCCTCCAGCCCCCGATAAAGCTCCAGCGCCTCCGGGTTCGCCAGCGCCTCTTTGTTCTTCACCTCGCGGCCGTGGACGATGTCGCGCACGGCAAGCTCCGTGATCTTGCCGGATTTGGTGCGCGGGATGTCGGCGATCGCGATGATCTTTGCCGGCACATGGCGCGGCGAGGCGCCTGACCGGATCTTTGCTTTGATCGCGCCGACGAGCGCCTCGTCCAGCGTCACGCCCTCCGCCAGCCGCACGAAAAGCACGATGCGCACGTCGCTCTCAAAATCCTGCCCGATGGCCAGCGCTTCAAGCACCTCCGGCATCGCTTCCACCTGCGCATAGATTTCCGCCGTACCGATGCGCACGCCGCCTGGATTGAGCGTGGCGTCGGAGCGCCCGTGGATGATGAAGCCGCCATGGGCGGTCAGCTCGGCGAAATCGCCATGCGCCCACACACCGGGGAAGCGCTCGAAATAAGCGCCGCGATATTTTGCGCCCTCCGGGTCGTTCCAGAACATCACCGGCATGGAGGCGAACGGCACGGTGCAGACCAGCTCGCCCTTCTCGCCGCGCACCGGGCGGCCGTCCTCGTCGTAGACATCCATCGCCATGCCGAGACCAGGCCCCTGGATCTCGCCACGCCACACCGGCTTGCTCGGCACGCCGAGCACGAAGCACGAGACGATGTCCGTGCCGCCGGAGATGGAGGCGAGATGGATGTCCGGCTTGATGGCGTCGTAGACGAAATCGAAATTCTCCGGCGCCAGTGGCGAGCCGGTGGAGGTCATCATGCGCACGGTTGAAAGGTCATGCGTATCACGCGGACGAAGTTCGGCCTTCCGCACTGCGTCGATGAACTTGGCGGAGGTGCCGAAGACGCTCATGCGTTCCGCCTGCGCATAGTCGAAGAGCGCATTTCCGTCCGGATAGAACGGCGAGCCGTCGTAAAGAAGCAGCGTGGCGCCGCTCGCCAGCCCGGTGATCAGCCAGTTCCACATCATCCAGCCGCAGGTGGTGAAGTAGAAGAGCCGCTCGCCGGCGACGAGTGCACTTTGCAGCTGATGCTCCTTGAGATGCTGCAGCAGCGTGCCGCCGGCGCCATGCACGATGCATTTCGGAGCGCCGGTCGTACCGGAGGAAAACAGAATGTAGAGCGGGTGATCGAACGGGAGCCGCTCGAAGGCGAGCGGCTGTGGCTGGAAGGGCTTAAGAAACGCCTCCAGGCTGACGCCACGGGGAACGGAATCCGCCACCGCGTCTGCGCGACCAAGGTAAGGCACGATGATCGTCGCTTTGGTGCTCGGGAGCTGCGCCGCGATTTCCTTCAGCTTGTCGGCGACGGCGATCTCCTTGCCATTGTACCAATAGCCGTCGCAGGCGAAGAACAGCGTCGGCTCAATTTGGCCGAAGCGGTCCAGCACGCCGCGCTCGCCGAAATCCGGCGAGCAGGAGGAGAAAATCGCGCCGAGCGAAGAAGCAGCCAGCATCACCGCCGCTGCCTCAGGCATGTTCGGCAGCATCGCGGCGACACGGTCGCCGACGCCGACACCGGCATCGCGCATGGCCTGCTGCAAACGCGAGACGAGCGCGTTGAGATCGTCGAAGCTGAGCCGGCGCTCCACCTTGTCCTCGCCGCGGAAGACCATCGCCTCCGCGTCACCGCTCTCCCGCAACAGGTTCTCCGCGTAATTGAGCCTGGCGTCGGGGAAGAACCGCGTATCCCGCATCGTGTCGGCTTCGCGCATGCGGCGCGCGCCCTTGTCGCCGATCACTGCGCAGAAATCCCAAACCAAATCCCAAAACGCGCCCGGATCGGCCACCGACCAGGCGTGCAGCGCGTCATAATCGGCGAAGGTTCTGCCCACCCGCCGTTCTGCCTCCGCGGTGAAGGCGGCGATCGGCGCGTTTTGAAGGGTCTCGGGGTTCGGCGTCCAAAGCGGGGTCTCAGCCATGGCGGTTCCGGTTGGCTTACGGGATCACAAGTGCCGCGCAGCATTGCCACAGGCGCGGAAATGCGCCAAGCCGCCCGCCTTGCCATCACCCCAACCACGCTCTATCGCGGGGGCGCATAAAGGGGATTGTCGGCTGAGATGAAGCGCGTAGCGGTCGGTATTGCGGTGGTTGCGGCGGCCGTGATCGCGCTGTTCTCGCTCTTCGTGGCGCTCCTGCCGCGCGATGCGGTGAAAGAAGAGATCGGCCAGCAGATTGCCGGCTGGACCGGCCGCGACGTGTCGCTGCTGGGTGAGCCTCAGATCGACATCTTTCCGCCGCTCAGCGTGACGCTGAACGACCTGAAGGTCTCCGGCCCGCCCGACATGGAGGATGCCGACATCATCTCTATGGATCGCCTGACCGGCACGATCCGGTTGGCGCCATTGATGATCGGCCGCGTTGAGGTCGATTCCTTTGTTATCGAGCGGCCGGTCATCCGCCTGCTTCGTGACGGCGAGGGCCGACGAAATTGGGCATTCGATGCCGGCGCCGCTGCGCTGCAGCTAGCTTTCGCGGGCGACGTTCCGCTCGGAATTTTTCACCTCAACGGCGGCACGATCCTGTTTGAAGACCGCGTGAGCGGGGAAAGCGAGCGCTTCGATTCCGTCAACCTCAGGGTCGAGTGGACGAGCGTGCGCACGCCGCTCACCATTGAGGGGTCCGGCATCTGGCGCGGCGAGCAGGTGTCGCTTCGCTTGGATGCCGAGGCGCCGTTTGATTTTCTGAGCGACGCGGTGACGCCCGTCACCGCGCGTGTGGAATCGGCTCCCGTCTCCGTTGTCTTCGCCGGCGAGGCGGAGGACTATCCGCTGCCCAAGCTCAATGGATCGCTGAAGCTGTCGACATCATCGCTCCGCCGCCTGGCGAGTTGGCTCGGCAATCCGATCGGCTCCGGTTCGACCCTTGGCCAGGCCAGCCTTTTCGGCAATGCGGAGTTCGATGGCGGTGTCCTGTCGGTCTCCGACGCGGAGCTGACGCTCGACGGCAACGGCGCGTCCGGGGCGCTCAAGATCACCGCCAGCGAACCGCCCGACGTGACCGGAACGCTGGCGTTCGACGCCCTCGATCTCTCGCCCTATTTCGCCGGCCTCTACGCGACGCTTCAGGATTCTGAGGATTGGAGGCGCGTGGCGCTGCCTACGGAATGGTTCCGCGAATTCAGCGCCGACATCCGGCTCTCCGCCAATTCCGTCAAGCTCGGCTCGCTTGCCGCCGGCGGCACCGCAGCGACGGCGTCACTCAAAGACGCGCGCCTGGAAATCGGCGTAGCGCGCGCGGCCCTTGAGGGTGGAGATCTCTCCGGAGATCTTGCCGTCACCGGCGGCGACACGCCCGCGGCTGAGGCACAGCTCCGCGTGAGCGATGTGGACCTTGAGACGGTCGGTCCGGCGATTGGACTTGCGCCCACAATCAGCGGGACTGGCTCCGCCATTCTCGATATCGCCTCCGCCGGCGGTGACTTGGGATCTTTGCTCGACGGACTGAACGGCACTGCGCGCGTGGAGGTGCGGCGAGGCGAGGTGCCGAGCCTCGGCATAGCGGCGCTTGCCGCCGAAATCGGCGTGTCGACCAGTGCCGCGCCGATGGAGCACCTGTCGCCGGTGCCGATGGAGATGGTGTCGGCGGGCTTCAGCTTCTCCCGTGGCGTTGCGATCCTGGAGCGCGGCCGGATGACGACGTCGTCCTATGTCGCGGACGCGCAGGGCTGGATCGGGCTGCGCGACGGCACGCTCGGTTTGAACGGAACGCTGAAGGCGGCCGGCGCGGGTCCTGAGAGCGACGCGGCGACGACCTTCGCCATTGAAGGGACGCTGGACGATCCGGAGCCGCGG
Organism: Afifellaceae bacterium; assembly: GCA_028284625.1. GTDB lineage: Bacteria > Pseudomonadota > Alphaproteobacteria > Rhizobiales > Afifellaceae > DASWJZ01. Next base: position 40,034 of record JANQRH010000007.1, read on the forward strand.
CAATTGCTGCTGGCGAACTAGAGCATGATCCCGAAAAGTGGATACCGGTTTTCGGATAAGATCATGCTCTAGCAAAAAAGCTCAGCGCGCCTCCGATTGCGGGCTGAACGCCCGCGCCTTGGTGGCGATCGTCGCCGTCAGCACGCCGAGCGTCACCAGCGCCACGAGGATGGTGCACACCGCGTTGATCTCAGGCGTCACCCCGAGCCGCACCTGGCTGTAGATTTTCATCGGCAGTGTCGTCGCGCCGGGTCCGGTGGTGAAACTCGCAATCACCAGATCGTCGAGCGACAGCGTGAAGGCGAGCATCCACCCGGCCGCCACGGCCGGGAAGATGTTGGGCAGCGTCACCTGGAGGAACGCCTTCAGCGGCGGCGCGCCGAGATCGAGCGCCGCTTCTTCCAGCGACCGGTCGAACGTGACGAGGCGCGACTGCACGACCACTGCCACGAAGCACATCGAAAAACTGATATGCGCGATCGTCACGGTCCAAAAGCCGCGGTCGAAATCGATGGCGACGAACAGCAGGAGTAGCGACAGGCCCGTTATCACTTCCGGCATGACGAGCGGCGCCATGATCATACCGGTGAACAACGTTCGTCCGAAGAAGCGTCCGCGCCGGACAAGCGCCACCGCTCCCATCGTGCCAAGCACGGTCGCAATCGTGGCGGAGACGAGCCCGACCCGAAGCGTCACCCATGCCGCGTCGAGTATCGCTTCGTTCTCAAGCAGCGACGCGTACCATTTTGTAGAGAAACCGCCCCACACCGTCACCAGCCGCGAGGCGTTGAACGAGTAGATGACGAGAAGCACGATCGGTAGATAAAGGAACGCGAAGCCGAGAACGATTGAGACGAGATTGAAAGCGGTGAAGCGGCGCATCATCGCGTCTCCCGCATGCGCGCCTGCGCGTTCTGGAAGATGACGATCGGCACGACGAGAAGCGCCATGAGCACGATGGCAACGGCGCTCGCCACCGGCCAGTCGCGATTGAAGAAGAACTCGTTCCACAAGGTGCGGCCGATCATCAGCGTCTCTGAGCCGCCGAGAAGGTCCGGGATGACGAACTCGCCCACCGCCGGGATGAAGACGAGGAGCGCGCCGGCGAAGACGCCGGGCAGCGACAACGGGAAGGTCACCTGCCAGAATGTCTTGAGCGGCGGCGATCCGAGATCGGCCGCCGCTTCCAGGAGCGTCTCATCCATCCGCTCCAGCGCCGCATAGAGCGGCAGCACCATGAAGGGCAGGTACGAGTAGACGATGCCGATATAGACGGCGATGTTGGTGTTGATGATCGTCAGCGGCTGATCGATTACGCCAACGAAAAGCAGAAACTGGTTGAGCAGGCCTTCAGGCTTCAAGATGCCGATCCAGGCATAGACGCGGATCAGAAACGACGTCCAGAACGGCAAGATCACCAGCATGAGCAGGATCGGACGGAGCCCGCGCGGCGCGCGCGCCATGCCGTAGGCGATCGGATAGCCGATCAGAAAGGCCAGGATGGTGGAGACGAAGGCGATCCAAAGGCTCGAACCGTAGGCCTTGATGTAGAGCGCGTCTTCGGCGAGCCAGGTGTAGTTCGCAAACGAAAGCTCGCCGATTTTGGCCCAGATGTCGGCAAAGGTCTCAAAAATCGGCGTGTAGGGCGGAACGGCGAGCGTCGGCTCCGACAGCGATATCTTGAAGACGATGAGGAACGGCGCGAGGAAGAAGACGAGGAGCCAAGCGTACGGGATCCAGGTGGCGATCCGTGGTCCCAGCGCTTCGTGCTCCGTCTTGGACATGCGGCCGCCCGGCTCTCGCTAGTCCTTGTCCGCCCGGCCGAAGGGCCTGATCGGATCGGTCAGCTCGTAGAAGTCCGTGCCGTCCTTGCCGGGCACCATGGCATAGCGTTTACCGAGGTCAGGATAATCGATGACGTCCATGGAGAGGCTCTCGCCGCCCATCAGATAGACGAGCTCGTCCTCGAACGGGTTCTTCAAAAGATGCGCTACGGATGGCGTCGAGAAACCCATGAAATCGCCGGGACCGACCTCGCTTTCGACGCCGTCGATCAATGCGATACCGCGGCCTGAGAGGATGTAGATCCATTCCTCTTCGAACATGTGCGCGTGATAGGCGAAGGAATCCTTTCCCGGCGGCAGGTGCACGAGCGTTACATGCGCCCGCTCCATGCCGGCGGGCCGCGAAAGGGCCGCGCCTCGATAATGGGAGTTGGGATTGAGCCGCTGGGTGAACGGCCGCAGCCGCGCTTCAATCTCGTCCTTCTTCCAAAGACACTTAGTGACGCGTTCCGCCATGTCCGCCTCCCTCAATCCAACAGCACCACGCCGGCATCGGTCGACCAGGAGAGCCAGACCCGGTCCTCCCAGGTGATCGGCTGCTCAACGATGCGCGCGGCGTTCATCGCGCTGGCGCGCACGATGCGGCCGGAATCGAGCCGCACATTGAACAGCGTCATGTCGCCGAAATAAGCGATGTCCCAAACCTCTCCGGCGACAGCGTTGAGGTGCGCCTCCGCCGGCGCGTCGTGCGAGATGCGCACTTTCTCCGGCCGCACGGCGAACCACACGGTCTGCCCCTTGGTCGTAGCCATGTCTGCATCGCAGGCCACTTCAAAGCCGTCGGTCGTCGCCAGGTGAACGCGATCTGCGCTGGCGGCGGCGACCTCCGCCTCAAAGATGTTCACCGAGCCGATGAAGTCTGCGACGTAGCGCGACTTAGGTCGCTCATAGATTTCCGCCGGCGAAGCGACCTGCGCGATCCGACCGTGGTCCATCACCGAGATGCGATCGGCCATGGTCATCGCCTCCTCCTGGTCATGGGTGACGATGACGAAGGTCAAGCCGAGCGTCTCCTGAAGATTGATCAGCTCAAACTGCGTCTCCTCACGCAGCTTCTTGTCGAGCGCCCCGAGCGGTTCGTCGAGCAAGAGCACCTTGGGTTGCTTGGCGATGGCGCGGGCCAGCGCCACGCGCTGCCGTTGCCCGCCGGAAAGCTGATCGGGCTTGCGCTTGGCGAAGGCCTCCATCTTGACGAGCTTGAGAACGTCAGCGACGCGGTCGCCGATCTCGCTCTTCGGCAGCCTGTCCTGCTTGAGGCCGAAGGCGACATTCGCCTCAACGCTCATATGCGGGAAGAGCGCGTAGGATTGGAACATCATGTTGACCGGCCGCCGGTGCGGCGGCACGCCGGCCAGCGACTTGCCCTCCAGGAGGATGTCGCCTTCGCTCGGCGCCTCAAAGCCCGCCAGCATTCTGAGGAGCGTAGTCTTGCCGCAGCCCGACGGCCCAAGCAGAGCGTGGAACTCCCGCTCAAAGATTTCGAGCGTCTGGTTGTCGACGGCGACGAACTGGCCGAAGCGCTTGGTCACGCCCTGGAACGTGATGAAGGGCTTGGCCGCCGGGTCAGCCCAAGGCTGAAAGGAGCGGCGCACGGCGCCGAGCGCCGCCTTCACCGCAATGCGCTCACGTTGCCGTCCCCCGCGCCCGACAGGTCCCGCCTACTGCCCGGTCTTCACCTCCGTCCAGACCCGCGTGATGGTGCGCTGGGCCCGCGGCGGGCTGATGGAGGTCGTGTAAAGCTTCGCCACGATGTCGTCGCTGGGATAGATCGCCGGATCGGTCAGCACCTCCTCGTCGAGCATGGGCTGTGAGTCCTTGCTGCCGTTGGCGTAGTAGACATAGTTGGAGTTCCGCGCCGCGATGTCGGGGCGCAGCATGAAGTTGATGAAGGCGTGCGCATTATCGGCGTGCGGCGCATCGGCCGGCACAGCAAAACTGTCCAGCCAGATCATCGCGCCTTCCTTCGGGATGGAATATTCGACGGTGACATTGTTCTCCGCTTCCGCCGCGCGGTCGCGCGCCTGCAGGACGTCGCCCGAATAACCCACCGCCAGACAGATATCGCCGTTGGCGAGGCCGTTGATGTACTCCGACGAGTGGAATTTCTGCACGTGCGGACGGATCGACTTGAGGAGTTCGCCGGCCTGGCGAATTTCGTCGGAATCCTTGGAGTTGGGATCAAGCCCAAGATAGTGCAGCGCCGCGGGGATCATGTCGTCGGGCGCGTCGAGCAAATGCACGCCGCAATCGGCGAACTTTGCGATGGTTTCCGGATCGAAGATCAGGTCCCAGGAATCGACCGGTGCGCCGGGCATGCGCTCTTCGATCTTGCCGACATTGTAGCCGATGCCGGTCGTGCCCCACATGTAATTGGTCGAATATTGCGTGTCCGGATCGTAGGCCCCGAGCTCTTGCCGGATTTCTTCCCATTGATGCTTGAGATTGGGGAGCTTGGATTCGTCGAGTTTTTGCAGAACCTCCGCCTGGATCAGCCGCTGCAGGTTGCGGTCGGTCGGCACGATGACGTCGTAGCCTGAGCTGCCGGCAAGCAGCTTCGCCTCCATCATCTCCATCGTGTCGTAAACGTCGTAGACGACCTTGATGCCGGTCTCCGCGGTGAAGTCGTCGAGCACGCCTTCGCCGATATAGTCCGACCAGTTGAAGACGTTGACGACTTGATCCTGCGCCGCCGCACTGAGCGGCAGAAGTGAGATGGCTGCGGCCGCCAGAAGCCTCGCTGTGATCGCCTGCACGCTCGATCCTCCCTGATCGTGGGTTCTGCCTGAGAACTGGCCGAAAACCTTAGGGTTGGAGCCGCAACGCTTCAACCGGCGAGTTCGTAATCCGCCGGTCCGATCGCGTGGTCGAGATAGGAGGTGGTCTGCGCCACCGGCGGCTGCAGGCGATAGGCGCAGTCGCTGCGATCGCACAGCCGGCACGTGACCCCGATCGGCCGCACGTCGCTGTTGCGCGCCCGCGCGCCCTCTGCCTCGCGCCAACCGATCAGAGCGAGCCGCCGCGGCGCCGGAAGGCCGGGATCGGCGGGACCGTCCTCCGCAAGCGCCACACAGTGGAAGGCGTTGTTGTCGGCAAGCACCAGATCGCATGAGACGGGCCTGCCTGGCGTCAGCCCGTCGAAGACCGGCAGCCTCGCGCAAAAGGGTGCGAACCGCGGAAACGGAAAGCCCGCGCCCGGTACGCGCGTGAGCACATTGCCCGATGCGTCGAGCACGATCGCGAAGGCCGGGAGCACGCCATCCACGCCGCCGGCGCCGAGCGTCGCCAGTCGCGTTATGATTCGCGACGGCTTGAGCGTGAAATGCTGCGACAGCCGCATGATGTCGGGCTCAGCCTCACCGGCAACGGTCGCGGCGAGCGCGCGTCGCGGCGCCAGGATCGCCTCCGCCAGGCGCCGCGCGAACCCGGCGCGGCAGATGCGCATGGCTTCCGGGTCTCTAAGCTCGGCTTCTTTCGTGAGGCGATCGATCAAGGATGCGTGGCCGAGAAGGACGATCTGTCGTGCCAAGAGAAACGGCCGCTCAATCAGCGGCACACGCTCCGACATGAAGAGACGCAGCGAATGCCGATCGTAGCGTAGCTGCTCCACCGGCATGACATGCGCCGGCAGAATTCTGAGATCGACACGGAATCGCTCCTGAAGATGCGCCTTCAGCGCGTCGGCTGGATCGTCATGCGGCGCGAGCGTATCGGCGAGGCCTTCCGCGGTCTCCTCAATCGACGGGAACCACGGCCCGTGCTCCTCAAAATAAGCCGCCGCCTGATGCAGCGGATCGCGAAGCGCCGTCTCTGCCGGTGCCGCCCCCTGGCTGGCGATGGATTGCGACAGCTCCGAAAGCCGCTCCAGCGCCTCGCGATAGGCTTCAAACAGCCGCATCATGCCGTGCGCGGCGTTGGGTGCGGCGTCGGCGAAGTCGGATAGCTCGCTCGGCGAGGCGACCTCGCCAAGAAGCAGCGGATCGGAGAACACCTCACGCAGCGCCTCCACGGTGCCGGCGCTGTCGGCGTCGGAGAGTTCCGTGACGTCGATGCTGTAGGCCGCCGATAGTTTCAGAAGCACCTGCACGGTGAGCGGGCGCTGATCGCGCTCAATCAGGTTCAGATAGCTTGGCGACACGCCGATCTCGTTGGCCATCTGCGTCTGGCTGAGGCCGAGCCGCTGCCGCAGCCGTTTCAGCCGCCCACCCGCAAAGATTTTCCGCTCAGCCATGACCGATCCTATCTATGACAGAATTTACAACTTAACTACCACAATTTGCAACCCTATACAAAATTACCGCTTTTGTGCACTGCGAACGCGCTAAGTGCTCGACTTTTTGCGCTGCAATGTAAAGAACAGTAACAGGACATCAGTTGAGGATCGACATGACGACGATGGAGGATCTGGTTCCCGGCTCACCGCTTGGGCGCTTTGACGGCATTGAGCGGCCTTATGGGCCGGAGGACGTTCTCAGGCTGCGCGGCACGCTGCACGTGCGCCACACGTTGGCGGAGCACGGCGCGCTGCGGTTGTGGCGGCTTCTTGAGGAGGAGGACTACGTCAACTCCCTTGGCGCCGTCACCGGCAACCAGGCCATGCAGATGGTGCGCGCCGGGCTGAAGGCGATCTACCTGTCCGGCTGGCAAGTGGCGGCCGACGCCAACGCCGCCGGGGCGATGTACCCCGATCAGTCGCTTTATCCCGCGAATTCCGGCCCCGAGTTGGTGCGTAAGATCAATCGCACCCTACAGCGCGCCGACCAGATCGAGACGCAAGAGGGCACGCAATCAGTCGACACCTGGTTCGCCCCCATCGTCGCCGACGCCGAGGCAGGCTTCGGCGGTCCGCTCAACGCTTTTGAGCTGATGAAGGCCTATATCGAGGCCGGCGCCGCTGGCGTGCATTTTGAGGACCAGCTCGCATCGGAGAAGAAGTGCGGCCACATGGGCGGCAAGGTCCTGATCCCCACCGCACAGCACATCCGCAACTTGACCGCCGCGCGGCTTGCCGCCGACGTGTCCGGCGTTCCGACCCTGGTGATTGCCCGCACCGACGCGGAGGCCGCAAGGCTCATCACCTCCGATATCGACGAGCGCGACCGCGAATTTGTGATTCCGGCTGAGCGCACGGCGGAGGGCTTCTATTGGGTGCGCAACGGCATGGAGGCGTGCATCGCCCGCGCAAATGCCTATGCGCCCTATTGCGACCTCATCTGGTGCGAGACTTCCAAGCCCGATCTGGAGCAGGCGAAGCGCTTCGCCGAGGGCGTCCACAAGGAGCATCCCGGCAAGATGCTTGCCTACAATTGCTCGCCCTCCTTCAACTGGAAGGCCAATCTCGACGATGCGACCATCGCCAAGTTCCAGCGCGAGCTGGGGGCGATGGGCTACAAGTTCCAGTTCATCACCCTGGCCGGCTTCCACCAGCTCAATCACAGCATGTTTGAGTTGGCGCGCGGCTACGGCGACCGCCAGATGGCAGCTTATTGCGAGTTGCAGGAGGCGGAGTTCGCTTCGGAGGTGAACGGCTACACAGCGACCCGCCACCAGCGCGAGGTCGGAACCGGTTACTTCGATGCCGTGTCGATGGCTATCAGCGGCGGCCAATCCTCCACCACCGCCATGGCGGGGTCGACGGAGGAAGAGCAGTTTGACGATGGCCACGACCAATCGGCGGAGCAACGGGCGGCCTAGGGCCTCCCGAGCCCGCACCCGCTGGCGCCGGGGCATGCTTTGGCGGGTGCGGGCATCCTGTTTCTAGTTGTCCGCCAGGGAGAACGCGTGTGATCAAGACCAAGGTGAAGGAACGCGCCGAGGAACTCGCCTCGGCCATGACCGACGAGCAGCAGACGGCGATCCGCATGCTCGGCAACGATCTGCACCGGCTGAACCAGACCGTCATGCGCTGCGTGGAGTCGGGGCTGTCGGTGGAGCTTCAGCGCACCGCTCGCCACCACGCCGAGGGCGGCTATTGGGGCGACCTCTTGGTCCCCGTGGTCGTAAAAAAGGGCTAGCCCCGGTCTCCATCGGACGACGGACCGGGCGCCCTTCGCGCATCGGCCATCAATTGCTTCTGTTCCATCCGGCCAACCAAGGGCGCGCCGCCGGTTTCCGCAGGCCGGCGACGATCGGCTGCGCTTAAGGCCCAGATATCCCTCGTTTACCGTTCAAAACATTTGTTTGAAACAAACGTTGGTTTGTGCTAGATGGTTCGCTCCTGACACTCAGGCAGCGGAGCATCACCCGTGCTTCTCAAAGCAGAACCATCCGCCACGGAAGGCACCCGCGAGCGCATCCTGGATGCCGCCCTCGACCTCTTCGGCGAGCGCGGGCTGACGGGCACCACGGTTCGCGATATCGCCAGGCGCGCCGCCGTCAATGTCGCCGCGATCTCCTACCATTTCGGCGGCAAGGAAGAGCTTTACCGCGCGGTGGCCACGTCGATTGCCGACCACCTTCTCGCCCGGATCGGCGAGCGCGCCGCATCTGCGATCAACGCGCAGCCGACAAACCCCGAGGCAGGCCTCGCGGCCTTGGAGACGCTTCTGGAAACCGTGCTCGACGCGATCGTCGGTCCGCCGGAGATGCGTCGCGTCGCGCGTTTTATGCTGCGTGAGCAGATGCAGCCGACCGCAGCATTCGACGTCATCTACGGATCGTTGTCGCGACTGCATATCGCCGCCTGTCGCTTGCTTGCCGCAGCTTCAGGGTCGGAAGCGGAGACGGCGGAGACGCGCGTGCGCGCCTTCATGCTCGTCGGTCAGGTCTTGGTGCTGCGTGTTGCGGAAGCCGCCGTCCAGCGCCGCCTCGATATCGACGCCTACGACGACGCGTTCATGGAATCCGCCAAGACGCTCCTGAAGGAGAACGTCCGCGCCATCGTCGCCGCCAGCCGGGAGAGCAAGCCATGAAACGCCTTGCCGGACTGTTTGCGCTTTTCCTTCTCGCCGCATGCGGCGGCGCGGATAACGCGACGTTCCAGGGCTACGTCGAGGGCGACTTCATCGCCGTCGCGCCGGAGGTCGGCGGCCGCATCGTGGCGCTCAATGTGGAGCGCGGCAGCACCATTGAAAGCGGCGCGGAGCTCTTCCGCATTGAGGATGCCGAAGCGACGGCCGCGGTTGCCCAGGCCGACGCGGAGCTTGCTCGCGCCAAGGCACAGCTCGCCAATCTGCAAGAAGGGCAGCGCCCGCCGGAGATTGCGGTGATTGAGGCGCAGATCGCGGAGACGACGGCCGCGCTCGATATGGCACGCCGCGATTTTGAGCGGCAGCAGGCGCTCTTCACCCGCAACGTCGTGTCGGAGGCGCAGCTCGACCGCGCACGTGAGGCGATCACCGTTGCCGCCGCGCGGCTGAAGGCGGTGGAGCGGCAAAAGGATGTCGCCAAGCTGCCGGCTCGCACGCCGGAGATCGAAGCAGCCGAGCGCGCCGTGCAAGCCGCCGAGGCAGCCTACGCCCAGGCGCGCACCCGGCTGAACAAGCACATCGTGCAAGCGCCGGCCGACGGGCGCATCGAGGATGTCTATTACGAAGCCGGCGAGGTCGCCGCCGCCGGCGCGCCGATCGTCTCCTTGCTGCCGGAGGGCCGCCGCAAAGTCATCTTCTTCGTACCTGAACCTGCGCGGCCCGGCGTGCCGGCGGGAACGTCGGTGGCCGTAACTTGCAACGGGTGTCCCGACGGGATCACCGCCGAGATCGTGTTCCTTGCAACGGAATCGGAGTTCACGCCGCCGGTGATCTTCAGCCGCGAGACGAGCGACAAGCTCGTTTTCCGGGCCGAGGCGCGCCTGCCGGATAATGCTGCGCTGCCGCTCGGCCAACCAGTTGAGGTCACGCGCGTGGCGGAGACGGCGCCATGAACACCAATGGTGAAACCATCATCGACGTCCGCGGCCTGACCAAGCGTTTCGGTGACAAAACCGCCGTCGACGATGTCGATCTGACGGTCGCCAAGGGCGAGATCGTCGGTTTCCTCGGCCCCAACGGCTCTGGCAAGACCACGACGATCCGTCTGATCTGCGGTCTTCTCCGGCCCGACGGCGGCGAGGGGACCTGCCTTGGCCACGACATCGTGCGCGAGGCGGAGGCGATCAAGCGTCAGGTCGGCTACATGACACAGCGCTTCTCGCTCTACGAGGACCTCACTATCCGCGAGAACCTGGAATTCGTCGCCAGGCTTTATGCGCTTCCCAATGTTCGCCAGAGCGTCGACGAGACGGTTGAAGGCCTTGGCCTGAAGAGCCGTCAGCATCAGCTGGCGGGCACGCTCTCCGGCGGCTGGAAGCAGCGCCTGGCGCTCGCCGCCTGCATCATGCACAAGCCGCGCCTGCTTTTGCTCGACGAGCCGACCGCCGGCGTCGACCCCAAGGCGCGTCGCGAATTCTGGGACGAGATTCATCACCTCGCCGAGGACGGCCTGACCGTGCTTGTCTCAACGCACTACATGGACGAAGCGGAGCGCTGCCACCGCGTCGTCTACATCGCCTATGGGACGATCGTGGCGCGCGGCACGGCCGAGGAGATCATCGAAAGCTCTGGCCTTGGAACCTTTGTCGTTGCCGGCAGCGGCGCCGCCGCGGCGGCCCGTGCGCTGAACGGCATGCCCGGCGTCGAGCAGGTCGCCGCCTTCGGCCAGGACATTCACGTGGTCGGGTCGCACGGGCCTTCCCTGGCTGAAAGCGTACATGCCGTAGCGGAACGCTATCCGATCCACGTTGCGCCCGGCGAGACCACGCTGGAAGACGTCTTCATTCGTCTGATGAGCGAGGCGCAGGTCAACGAGAACGGCCGATGAAAGCCCACTCTGCCGCATCGCGCATTCGCGCTGTGCTTCTGAAGGAGGTCATCCAGATGCGGCGCGATCGGCTGACCTTCGCCATGATCATCGGCATTCCGATCCTGCAGCTCGTCTTGTTCGGCTATGCCATCAATACCGATCCGAAGAACCTGCCGACCGGCGTCGTCATGGCCGATCCCGGCCCGGTGGCGCGGTCGATAGTCGCCGGCATGCAGACATCGGGCTACTTCCTCATCGAGCGCGGCCACACGGAAGCGGAGGCCCGCGCCGGGCTGACCGCCGGCACGCTGGCCTTTGTGGTGACCGTGCCAGCCGGCTTTCATAGCGATTTGGTGCGCGGGCAGAGTCCTGAGATCATCGTGGAGGCGGACGCCTCCGATCCGACTGCCTCCGCCAATGCCATTGCGGCGCTGCCGGAGATCGTCAACCGCGCCATCGCCGCTTCCACGCAAGGTCCGATGTCTGCCGCCAATGGCGCGGGCGCCGTGCGACCCGAGATCATCGTCCACCGCCACTACAATCCGGAGCGCATCACCGCCTACAACATCGTGCCCGGTCTGATCGGCACGATCCTCACCATGACGGCGACACTGATGACGGCGCTTGCGCTGACGCGTGAAATCGAGCGCGGCACGATTGAGAACCTGCTTGCCATGCCGCTCAGGCCGATTGAGATCATGATCGGCAAGATCGTGCCTTATATCGGCCTCGGCTTTCTGCAGGTGGGCGTCATCTTGATTGCCGCCTATCTGCTCTTCTCCGTGCCCATGGAGGGGTCGCTGACGCTGCTCTTGTCGGCTGTGCTCCTCTTCATCGCCGCCAATGTGACGCTCGGCTACACGTTCTCCACGCTTGCTCGCAGTCAGCTGCAGGCCATGCAGATGACGTTCTTCTTCTTCCTGCCGTCGATCTTGCTCTCGGGCTTCATGTTTCCCTTCCGCGGCATGCCGGTCTGGGCGCAGGCCATCGGTCAGGTGCTGCCATTGACGCATTTTTTGCGCGCCGTGCGCGGCGTCATGCTGAAGGGCAACGACATGTTCCAGACGCTGCCGCATCTTTGGCCGGTCACGCTCTTTCTTCTGGTCATCGGAACGATTGCGCTGATGCGCTTTCGCCGCACGCTGGACTGACGTTTGGTCGCGCCCACCGGCGCTTCCCCAGCGCGGCGGCAGCGTCTACGCAGGATGTACTTGTTCAGACGATCGATGGATGTCTTTCCCGTGCGATGTTTCCTTGCAGCTCTCGCGTCTCTCTGCCTTCTCAGTCCTGCCACGGCGCAGCAGCCCTCGAAGGATTGGATTTTCGGCGCCAACGGGGATGACATCGTCCTGGAGATCGGCATCGGCGCCGACGTGATGCCGGCTTACGAAGGTGCTGACGAATACGAGATCGGTCCGTGGCCGATCATCGCACCGCGTTTTGTGCGCATTCCAGGGCTCGGCACGTTCGGCGGCGGCGCCGATGATGGGTTCGGCATCCGTCCGTCCTTCCGCTTTGTTCGTGAGCGCGATGCCAGCGAATATTCCGATCTGACGGGCTTGAGCGACGTGGATTGGGCCTTTGAGGTCGGCGGCACGATCGCCTACCGGCAAGGCATGCTGGCGGGCTTTGCCACGATCCGCCGCGGCTTTGGCGGGCACGAGGGAGTTGTTGCCGAGATCGGGCTCGACGCCGTGCTGGACCCGATTCCCGACCTGGAGCTCAGCGTCGGCCCGCGCGTTCATCTGGCGAGCGACGATTATATGGACACCTATTTCGGCGTGACGGCCGCGGAGTCGGCGGCATCCGGCTACCCCGTGTTCGACCCCGACGATTGGCTGAAAGGCGCTGGCATTGAGGCTGAAGGCCGCTACGCGCTCACCCGTCATTGGGCGATCCGTGGCGAGGCGGGTTATGAGCGCCTCCTAGGCGATGCGGCGGATTCGCCGATCACCGGCGCCGGCAGCAAAAACCAGTTCCACGCCGCCCTCGGCCTCTCCTACACATTCGGACTTGATCTGTTCGAGTAGCGAACTCGGCCACCGGCCGCTGACTTCGCTGGAGCGCCGAATCCCGCTAGAAGGGATGCATGGAAGCATCGTCCCAAAAGGACAGTGATGCCGCCGCGGTGCGCGGTGCGTGTGACGCTGCGACCGCCCAGGAATGGTGCCGCGCGCGCCGCATCGACGACATTGAATGCATCATCCCCGACCAGGCCGGGGTGGCGCGCGGCAAGTTGATGCCGACGGAGAAGTTCTTCGGCAGCAATCCCATGACGCTGCCGGCGTCCATCTTCATGCAGACCATCACCGGCGAGTATCCCGATGAGGACGTCGCCTTCATCGAAGGGGTGACGGACAGCGATCTGGTTTTCCGTCCCGACTTCTCCACGCTCGCCGTCGTGCCCTGGGCGAGCGATCCGACCGCGCAGGTGATCCACGACGCCTATCACAAGGACGGCACGCAATTCGACATCGCGCCGCGCCATGTTCTGCGCCGCGTGATCAAGCTCTACACCGATCGCGGCCTGAAGCCGATCGTCGCTCCGGAGATGGAGTTCTATCTCGTCAAGCCGAACATCGATCCGGACTATCCGCTTGAGCCGCCGATCGGCCGCTCCGGTCGGCCGGAGCGCGCGCGTCAGGCCTATTCCATCAGCGCGGTGAACGAGTTTGAGGAGCTGTTCGACGACGTCTACGAATTCTCCGAAGAGCAAGGCCTGGAGATCGACACGCTGGCACATGAGGACGGCACCGCGCAGATGGAAATCAATCTGCGGCACGGCGATCCCGTCGAGCTTGCCGATCAGGTTTTTCTGTTCAAGCGCACCATTCGCGAAGCCGCGCTGCGTCACAAAATGTACGCGACCTTCATGGCCAAGCCGATCGCCTCAGAACCGGGCTCGGCCATGCACATCCATCACTCCGTGATCGATGTCGCGAGCGGCCGCAACATCTTCTCCGACCCGAGCGGCGAGCTCTCCCGCGAGTTCCTGTGCTATGTCGGCGGCTTGCAAGCATTCCTGCCGCGCGTCATCTGCATGCAGGCGCCCTACGTAAATTCCTATCGGCGTTTCCTGCCGTCCTCCACCGCGCCGATCAACGTCAACTGGGGCTACGACAATCGCACGGTCGGTCTGCGCGTGCCGCTCGCTGATCCGAGCAACCGTCGCGTGGAGAATCGTGTCCCCTCTTCCGACGCCAATCCCTACCTAGCGATCGCCGCGTCGCTGGCTTGCGGCTATCTCGGCCTCGTCAAAGAGATGGAACCCGATCGGCCCATCGAAGGCGTCAGCGGCGACCCTAACTACGCCTTTCCGCGCTCCATCCTTGATGCGGTGCGCCTGTTACAGGATACACCGGAACTCGTTGAAATATTTGGCGAAACCTTCGTGCGCACATACCGCGCCATCAAAGAGACGGAATACGAGACGTTCATGAACGTTATCAGCGCATGGGAGCGCGAGTACCTGCTCCTCAGCGTTTGACCGGTTCTTGTATGGCGCCTGCCTTTCCGCCGTCGCTCTATCGCCTGGCGGTGTCCAATCCTCCGCAATACGCGCCGCTTGACGGCGCGCGGCGCGCCGATGTCTGCATCATCGGCGGCGGCTATACGGGCCTTTCCGCCGCCATCCATCTGGCCGAAGCCGGCACCGATGTCGTGTTGGTTGAGGCCGGCGAGGTGGCGAGCGGTGCGTCGGGTCGGAATGGCGGTCAGATTCACTCCGGCCAGCGCCGCGATGTGTTGTGGCTGGAGAAGCGCTTCGGCGAAGAGCGGGCGCGTGCCCTCTGGGACGCCGCAGAGGACGCCAAGGCGCTCGTGCGCGCGCTGATCGTTCGCTTCGCAATTCCCTGCGACTTGCGTTCCGGCGTGATTGAAGCGCTGCACAAGCCGTCGCTGATGGCAGAATCGCGCGAGCTGGTGGACGCGCTGCGCGATCGCTACAGCTATGACAGGGTAACGCTGTTGGACCACGACGCGGCGATCGCCGCCACGGGGTCGGAGCGTTTCTTCGGTGCGGTTGCCGACCAGGGCGGCGGCCATCTCGACCCCTACCGCTTTGCGCTGGGGCTTGCGAAGGCCGCATCTGAGTTCGGTGCATCGCTGCACGAAGGCACGCCGGCGCTGTCGCTCGACGACGGCCCGGTCGTCCGCACCACGAGCGGCGAGATCCGCGCCGACCAGGTGATCGTGGCGACGGATGGCGGATCAGGCGACCTGATCCACGAAAGCAGACGGCATCTCCTCGGCATCAACAGCTTCGTCGTGGCGACCGAGCCGCTCGGGCACCTCGGCGAGGCGATCCTGCCCGGCGGCGAATCGGCGGCCGACAGCCGCTTTGTCGTCCGCTACTGGCGCAAGACCTGCGATGGGCGGCTGGTCTTTGGCGGTGGCGAGACCGGCACGGGTCGAGTGCCCGCCGACATTTGTGCCTTCGTTCGGCCTCACCTCCTGGAGGTCTATCCGGAGCTTGAGGGGGTTGCCTTGACCCATGGCTGGGGCGGCGTCGTCTCCGTGACCGCACCGCGGCTTCCTTACGTCCGCCAAGTCAGCCCCGGCATATGGGCAGCCGGCGGCTATTCCGGCCAGGGCGTCGCGCTGGCGCCGTTCATCGGCAAGCTTCTGGCCGACGCCGTGCTCGGGCGGCCTGAACGCCTCGATATCTTCGCGTCGCTGCCGATCTCGCCCCTTCCGTTAACGGAAACGGTACGGCGAGGCCTTGTCTCCTTGGCTTTATGGCGCGGGCGTCTTGCCGACCGCTTCTGACCCCTCAGGCGACATTTACGACTTCTTCAGCGCCGTCATGCGATTGCTGCCGGGAGCGCGCGTTACGATTGCATTAGTTGAACCTTGAAATTGATTTGCCGACAACAGATGAACATCTCGGCCGTCACATATCGCCGGTTTGAAGGTCGGCTCAGGCGAGACCGATGACGAAGGCCCGGCTCGCTCAGATCCTCATTGGCGCAATCATTGCCGCTCTTGTCGCGATGAGCATCTACACCGCGTGGATGATTCGCGAGCGGCATCAGATGCTGAGCGCCGTCGATCGTCACAACGTCACCTACGCGGCCTATCAGACCATTGTCGAATACGAGCGATTCCACACCGCGCTTATGCGGTTCGATCGCGATCGTACGTCCGTTGCGCTCGATCAGGCGCGTGTCAGGTTCACGATGCTGTCGAGCCGCGCGACGCAATTGGGCAAGGGCGAGTTTCTGAGCTTTACCACCGAGACGCCGGCCTTCCGTAAGGTCGTGGTCGATCTGCAGACGGCGATGCGGGAGTTCAGTCCTGTCCTTTCCGGCGCCGACACCGATCTGGATGTGAGCCCGCTGCTTGGCAGTCTTCGGCCACTTGAGCATCAGATCGCGGTGCTTGCTGCTGTTGCGACACAACACAGTGCGGCGTTGGTGCAGAGCGATCGGCGATCGCTCTCGCAGCTTTATCGGCAGGCCTCCGCGCTTGCGGCGGGGCTGATTGTCTGTGGGCTCGGTATGGCGACTCTCCTTGGCTGGCACAATCGCCTGCTGGCGAACGCACATAGGAGCTTAAGCGTCACGACGCGCGACTTGGCGAAGACGGCCGATGAGTTGGCGAACGCCAACGAGATCGTCGCGGCGACGAACACGGAACTCCGCCGCCAGAACCAGCGCCTGCAGGAGAAGGAGAGCGCGCTCAACGCGCGCAACGTGCTGTTCGATGCGGCCCTCAACAACATGTCGCAAGGGCTGTGCATGTTCGATCGCGAGCTGCAGCCGCGGGTCTGCAACAGGCAGTTTGAGCAACTGTTTCGCGCAAAGCTGCCGAACCCCGTTGACGAAAGCGTCGGATCCGAATGGCTGCGCGACCTGGTGCCGGAACTTGCAGTCGAGCTCGAGGACAACATTCGCTGGGATCGGGCCGCCGAGTTTGAGACCGAACTGTATGACGGACGGCTGATTGCCGTTACCCAGCGCCCGATTGAGGGGGGCGGCTGGGTCGCCACCTTTGCCGACGTCACGGAGCAACGCCGCGCACAGGCGCGCATCGTCCACATGGCGCGCCATGACGGGCTGACCAGCCTGCCAAACCGATATGCGTTTCGCGAGCGCACCCAGGATGCTCTGAACGCCTGCCGCGACGACAACGCGATGCTGGCGATCATGTTCATGGACCTGGATAACTTCAAGGAGGTCAACGATACGCTGGGGCATCCTATGGGGGACGCCCTGCTCTGTGCGGTCGCTGAGCGTCTGTCGGGCTGCGTACGCGACACCGACATGGTGGCGCGCTTTGGCGGTGACGAGTTCGCCATCCTCCAGCCGCGGGTGGAGAGCCTCGACGCGGCCGCGCGGCTCGCAGCACGGATCGTGGAAGAGATGCGGCAACCGTTCCTCGTCGACGGCGAGCTTGTCTACACAACTGGCAGCGTGGGTGTCGCAATCGCGCCTAAACACGGAAGCGATGTTGTTGTCCTGCAGAAGAACGCAGACCTTGCGCTCTACGCCGCGAAGGCGGAGGGCCGTGGCACGCACCGCGTGTTTGAAAGCCAGATGGATGAACAACTGGCGAGCCGCCATGTTCTTGAGCGCGACATGCGCGATGCGCTCGCCGGTGAGCAGTTCAAGCTGCTTTATCAGCCTGTCGTGGAGCTGAGCAGCGGGCGGACGGCCGGATTTGAGGCGCTGATGCGGTGGACGCAT
Organism: Afifellaceae bacterium; assembly: GCA_028284625.1. Taxonomy (GTDB): domain Bacteria; phylum Pseudomonadota; class Alphaproteobacteria; order Rhizobiales; family Afifellaceae; genus DASWJZ01. The sequence continues at coordinate 57,339 of JANQRH010000007.1, forward strand.
CCAGAGCGCGGGCCCGTGCCGCCGTCGACCTTCATTCCGATTGCAGAAGACGCTGGTCTCATCACGGAGATCGGCCGCTGGGTGCTGCAACAAGCCTGTGCCGAGGCGGCGCGTTGGCCGGCCGATATCAAGATCGCCGTCAATCTGTCTGCCGCCCAGTTTACGCGCTCCGATATCGTGGAGGATGTTCGCACCGCGTTGAGCCGCGCCGGTCTGCGACCGGAGCGTCTCGTGGTCGAGATTACGGAATCGCTTCTCCTCACCGAGAACGTCGCGACAATCAACAAGCTGCATCGCTTGAAGGCACTTGGGATCAATATCGCGATGGACGATTTCGGCACCGGCTATTCGTCGCTGAGCTATCTGCGCAAATATCCGTTCGACTGCATCAAGATCGACCGGTGTTTCGTCAACACGGTGAGCGATGGCGCGCAGTCGATCGCAATTATCAAGACCATTGTGCAACTCGCTGACGCTCTCGGAATGACCACAATCGCCGAAGGCGTCGAGACGCAAGAAGAGCTGAATGCTCTCAGAGCAGCGGGCTGCCCGAAAGGCCAAGGCTTCCTGTTCAGCCAACCGTTGCCCGCCGCTGAGGTGCTCGACCTGATCGGCCCCGCCGTCTCGACGCCAAGCAAGGTGGCGTAAGTCGTCGCATCGACGGTTCCCTCGTCAGAATTCGATGCCATATGGGAGGGGTGGTGCGTCGGCCAGGCTCCGTCGCGCCGATTGGCGTTGGCTGAGCGAGGAACAAGATTATGGGCGACAATACGGAGCGGACCTATTCCGATGCGGAGATCAACAACAGGCTCGCCGCCGAGCTTCCGGACTGGCAGTTGGCTGACGGCCATATCACGCGCCTTTACCGCACCGCCGGCTGGAAGGGCACGCTGATGGTGGTCAACGCCGTCGGGCACCTGGCGGAGGTCGCCTGGCATCATCCCGATATCACCGCATCCTATGCGTCCGTAGAAATACGGCTGCAGAACCATGCCGCCGGGGGGATCACCGACAAGGACTTTGAGCTCGCCCGCAAGATCGAGGACGTCGTGCACTGGCGTCCGGCCGACGAAGGTGGCGCGCTGGACGGCACGCCGGCCGACCCGAAATACGCCTACATCAAATACGACTGAGCGCCGATCTAGCGGTGTGACTCCGATCGCGCCGCCGCCGCCCGCAACGCTTCGGCCACCTGCATGGCTTCCACATGCGCCGCCACGTCGTGGACGCGCAGGATGGTGACGTCCGCGAGCGCGGCCACCACGTTGGTGACGAGCGTTCCCACGAGCCGCTTATCGGTCTCGCGATCGGTGACATGGCCGATGAAGGATTTGCGCGACGTTCCGACGAGGAGCGGAAAGCCGAGATCGTGGAGCTCGTTGAGCCGCGCCAGAATCTCCAGGTTCTGCTCCACGCTTTTGCCGAATCCGAAACCAGGGTCGAGCACCAGCCGGTCCTCCGCGATCGCGGCACGCTGGGCGATCGCCAACGACGCGCGGAAGAATGCGCGCAACACCGCGATGGGGTCGCCAGGCAAAGGCTCCGCCGATCCAAGAATGGCCGGATTATGCATCGCAACGACGCCCGCGCCATGGCGAGCAGCCACGCCAGCTAAGCCCGGATCGCCCTGAAGCCCGCGCACGTCGTTGACGATATGGGCGCCCGCATCGATTGCCGCTTCCGCGACTGTCGCCTTGATCGTGTCGATTGAGATGAGAACGTCACTGCTGCGCAGCGCCTCAATGACGGGAAGCACGCGCCGCTTCTCCTCCTCTTCGCTCACGGGTGCCGCACCTTTTCGGGTCGATTCCCCGCCTACATCGAGAATGGTGGCACCCTCATCCACCAACGCCAATCCGTGAGCGATCGCCGCGTCGCGATCGAAGAACAGGCCGCCGTCGGAAAACGAGTCCGGCGTGACATTGACGATGCCCATGATGATTGGCGCGCGCGCCTTGCGGTGACGCCAGTCCCGTAGGAGCGCGGCGAACGCGTCGCCGGCCTGGTGGCTGCCGTCCAGTCGCGCCGCGTTGGTGTTCGGATAGGCCATGCGTCGATCTGCTAGAGGAGGATAACGGCGGACACAACGGGGGCGCGCCGCGTATCTCCTGTACCACAGCTCATATGTTTCGTCGCTGAAACGCAATTGCGCGCGCGGCGTAAGCAAGCAGCAACAAAAAACTGCTACACAGACAAATGTAAGAGCCGCACGAAGCGGCTTTCAGGGAAGCGCGTAAGCGATGTTTCGCAAGCTCTTTCATATTCTTCCGCGCAGTGTTCGCGGGCTGCTGGTGTCCCGCTATCGCCCCGAGCGGCACTATATGCGCGGCTCCGGCCCGGCCTGCGCCGCACGGCTTTCCGGAGGGCGTTCCGCCGGCTGAAGCGCTTTGTCGCAGCCTTGCGCGGCACCACGCTGCGTCGCCGTAACGCCGCCTTTTTTACCCCCAAGCGGAACTGAATCTTAACGTCGGACGACGATCCTAAGTTGCCAGGCTGCTGCGCGGCTGTGCGTGGCGTCCTGTCGAGTATCTGTGGCGTAAGATTGGTGGCGCGTAAGAGCATGGCGTCCGTTGCTGCTGTTCCGACGACGAGTTGCGAATGCGTGGTCGTCGACGATGATCCGGATATCTGCCGGCTCATCACCCATGTGCTGTCCGGCATCGGCGTGTCGAGCCTCGGGCTCCACAGCGCCGACGCCCTTGAGGACGCGCTGAACGGATCGCATCCCTCCGTGATCTTCCTCGATGTGGCTCTCGGTCGCTGGGATGCCATCGACGGCATCCGCATTCTTGGACAGACGAGCTACCGCGGGGCCGTGCAGCTGATCAGCGGCAAGGACCCGGAACTGGTGGGCGCCATCAAAGCGATCGGCGAGAAGCACGGCCTGAAGATGCTGGAGCCGCTGCAAAAGCCGTTCCGCTCAGAACACCTTCGGCGCATTTTCGAGGGCCCAGCGATCCGGGTCGCGGAAGAAGCGCCGGCGGAGCCATCGACAACGCCTGTGCCGGCCAAGCAGCGCGCAGATGCGCCCCCTCAAATCGACCTGGAGGAGGCGCTGGCGTGCCACTGGCTCGACGTCGCCTACCAGCCGAAGGTCGACCTGGTGCGCAACCGCGTCATCGGAGCCGAAGGCCTGGCGCGCGTGAACCATCCGCACCATGGTCTTCTGGGGCCGGCATCGTTCCTGCCGGGCGCCAGTGAATCGGCCCTTCGCGGCCTGACGACGTTCGTCGTCCGCAAGGCGCTGCGCGATTGGGACGTGCTCGCCGCCGCCGGCTGCCACCTTAAGCTCGCCATCAACGCGCCGATCCAGATGTTGCTCGATCCGAGCCTGACGGAGGTCGTTCGCGAAACCCCCGCTGGCAAGGATTGGCCCGGTCTCATCGTCGAGGTGACGGAAAGCGAGGCCGTGCAGGAGCTCGACCTTCTGTTTGAGGCCGCGACGCAGCTCCGCATCTACAATGTCAGTCTGGCAATCGACGATTTCGGGTCAGGCTATTCGTCCTTTGCGCGCCTGAAGCAATTGCCGTTCTCCGAGCTAAAACTCGACCGCAGCTTCGTGCAGAACTGCGCCAATGACGCACTGAACGCTGGCATCTGCCGCAGCATCGTCGAGCTGGCGAGTGCTCATGGCGCGACCAGCGTGGCGGAGGGCGTGGAGACGGCGCACGACTGGACCGCGCTGGTGCGCATGGGCTGCGAGGTCGGCCAGGGCTACTATTTCGGCCGGCCGATGAGCGTGGGCCGACTGATCGGCCGCGTCGCCGCCGACGAAGACTAAGCCGCTATCGCTGTATAAACGAAGGCCCCGCCAATGGGACGGGGCCTGAACAATCGTGATCGTATCCGGATCGCCGCCGGTCGCGGCAAGCCGCGATCAGGACATACCGGTATAGCTGATTGAGCAGTGCCGGCCGATCTCCTTGAACAGGGCATCGGTGTCGAGCGGCTTGCGCAACAGCGCCACGGCGCCGCCGCGACCCGTCGATTCCCGCTCAAACGGGCTGTCGGTGCCGAAGTCGAACTTCTGTCCGGTCATCATGATGATGGGTATGTGCCTGGTCGCGTCGGTGCTCTTCAGCCGCCACAGGAGATAGTGCCCGCCGCCCTCCGGCATGACGTAATCCGCGATGATCAGGTCCGGCTTTTCGCGCATAGCGATCCGATAGGCTTCGATGCCGTCCGACGCCGTGAGGGTTTCCACGCCGATCTTCGTCAGGCGGCGGGCCAGCGCCCGCGCGAGGTCTTCGTCGTCGTCGACGATCAGAATTCGGCTACCGCGGTCGCGGTCGAGCTCCTGCTCCGCGACGATGGATGTGGAGGGGATTGCGGCTTCCAACGTGGGCTCATCGATCTCAAGAATCTCCTCCAGGATCGATTTGATCATGTCCCAGGTGTCACGGCTTTTGGGCACATAATAAGTGCCGAGCGTGTCGCAGCGCTGGAGTGTCTCCGAGTCGTTCCGGCCGGTCAGCATCACCACGTCGACCGGCGGCCTTTGCGGATCAAGCAGCCACTCGCACACCCGAAAGCCATCAACCTCAGGCATGTTGATGTCGAGGATGAGAAGGCGCGGCGGGTTCCGTTGCGCCTTGAGGATGGCGCCGAGGCCATTTTCGGCAGTTTCCACCTCAAGGCCCAGCTTCTTGCAGCGCAATGACAGCGCGCGCACGATTGCCGGATCGTCGTCGACGATCATCACACGGCGGTTGTTCTTCAGCTCAATCTCGCTTGGAATGGGCATGAGATGCTCCCGTAGTTCGCTGCTGGGCGCTAAGGGTCGCGGCGGTGTTAATGCCGCGTTGAGCGCCATGATCAGATCCTGAGGCCGATAAGGCTTTTCCACGTAATAGGTTGCGCCGCGGCGCAGCGCGTTCAGCCGCGCCCGGTCGGCCGCGTCGGCCGATAAGATCACTGCCGGTACGTTCGCCGTGTGGACGGAGTTGCGCAGCCGGTCGAGCATCGTCATCCCGTCCATGACCGGCATCCGCAGGTCCAGGATCATCGCATCGGGCGTATTGCTGAGAGCCAAGTCGAGGCCCGATTTCCCGTCGAACGCCGTCATGGTCTCAAACCCGGCCTTGGTCAGCCGAAGCTCGACAGCTTTCACGATCTGGCGGTCGTCGTCGACAATGAGGATACGCGGTGGAGACACGAGACTGTATTCCTTAGGACTGGTCGCTAGTGGATTCCCGACGGCCGATCACTGATTGCGTAGGCGCTGCGAATGGCGTCCGAAAGCCCTTCCTGGCGGCCGGCGGTCGCCCACGACCCGATCGAACGGAAGCTGATGTCCGGAAGCGCACCCTCGGGTCGGTTCCTGTTGTGCTCAGCATAGGCGCGTTCGATGCGTGTGGTGATGCTCGCCAGATCGCCGTCCGTACAGGCGACGCAGGCCAGCCAATTGCTGCTATTCAGCCCGAGCAGCAGGTCGTATGTGCGGATCTGTCGGCTGAGGAAGCGCTCGATCTCCGCCAGCGCCTCGGCGTCCGCTTCGCCGCGCGTCGTCGCCACGGCCATGGAGACACTCTGGAAATCGTGACGCGATGTCTTGAGAAAGCGGAAATGCAGCGGGATCAGGTGGTCGACATCGAAGACCGGAAGCGTCATCGCAAAGGTGCTGCCTTTGTTGGGTTCGCTCTCCACTGACAAAGTGCCGAAATTGACGCGGGCCAGCTCGCTTGCGATGTGAAGGCCGAGCCCGAGCCCCGACTTCGCCGCCGGAGTATCCTGACCGAGTTGCTGGAACCGGTCGAAGATGATCTTGACATGGTCGGGCGCGATGCCGGGGCCGTTGTCGGTAATGCCGATCTTGACGGACATGTCGTCTCCGGCCGTCGCCCAGACCTCGATCTCCCCGTCATCGCCGATAAACTTGCAGGCATTTGTGACGAGGTTGACGATGATGCGGCCGACACTGTCGGCATCGGCAAACACGTTGGGAAGCGTGTCGGCGACCGAGAAATGGATCTTGGCGCCGCTGCGACTGGCAAGCTGCTCAAGGGTCGGCCGTGATCGGTCAATCAGCTCCGCCGCCGCATGCTCCTCGCGCTTCACGCTAATCACATCCGATTCCAGGCGGCTTGCGTCGAGAATGGAATCGACCATCTGGCTGAGCTGGTCGACGCGCGTCAGGATGATCTCAAGGAACTCCAGCTGCTCTTCATTCACGTCGCCGGCCAGGCCATCGGCGATGATCGCTGCGAATTCCTTGATCACCGTGAGCGGCGAGCGGAAGTCGTGGCAGGCGTCGTCGACAAAGCGGTGATTGACGTCGCGCAACGAGTTAAGCCGCGCGATCTCTGCGGAGAGGTGATCGATTTCGCCGCGGGCGCTCTTGATGGTGTGCTCCCGAACCAGCGCGTGGCGGATGGATCGCTCCAGGAGGCCAGGCGTCAGTTCGTCTAGAGGAAGGCAGTCCGCCGCACCGGCCTCAAGAGCTTTCAGGTCGAGCCGGGGATCGGCATGGCTCGCCAGCACGATGATCGGCTGCCGGCACCCGGCATTTATGCTTGAGCGCACCAACGCTGCCGCGCCGTCGCCGGATAGATCGTCGGCGAGAAGATAGATGTCGTGCTCATTGCGCTGCATGAGCGCATTGCCATCGTCGACCGTGCGTGTGTGCTGCCAGGCACAGCGGTTCCCGAAAGCGCTTTCGACAAGTCCGGCCGTTCTGTCCGCGAGATTGTCCGAAGCCGCGACGAGCAGAACGCTCAGGCCGGGATGAGCGCAAGACCGAGCCCTACCGCCGTCGGCAAGACGGCTCGGCCGCTCGCGTTCGCGATCAGTAGATACCGCCCGATGCATCCCGCAATCCCCTCAGTACGCGTACGCGACAGGTGCCAAACAGGTACGGCAGGTTGTTTTTCCCAGCCGACGGTCAATACAACGTTAAATCGCTAATTTTGTGTTATGACCAAGGGGGTGGCGTAGGCTCGTGCGATGTCGTCAAGCCCCCTCACTGCAGGCGTGATGCTGATATGCAACGCTTGCGCGAAGCCCTTAGGGCCTATGCGAGTCCGGCCACGATATCCTTGACCACGCTCATGCGGAACGGTTTGGCCAGCGCTGGCAGCATCCGAAGGCCAAGCTCGCTGCCAGCAGCGGCGACCTCGTCAAGCACCGAGCGGCTCCGCCCGCTCATGAGCTGTATGGCGCCGCGATAATTGTGCCGATCGAGGATCGGCAGCACGTCCATGACGCCCGACCGACCAAGGCCGAGATCGAGAAAGATCAAGTCCGGCGTTCGCTCCGTAACAATCGCATCAAGCGCTTCGACCGTAGCGGCGTCCGCCACGTCGACGCCTGCTTTGCGCAAGGTGAAAGACAGCGCCTTGCGAATGCCCGGGTCGTCGTCGACGACAACGCAAAATCGTTCAGTGCTGAGCGGCGCACGCGCCGGCCCTCCGGCCGAAGCGGCCTCGAAGTTCAAACTCATGACAACGCCTCCAAGCGATCGTCCGTCGCGGATCTTATTGTCCGCGCTTGGCCGATCATTCTTGCAGACGAGTCTTAAATGTTCCTCCGAGAGACCTTTAAAGAACGACCGATCTACGCAGCTTCTTCAAGAACGCCGCGGATCGTCTGCGCGAGCTGTTGCTTCTTATAGGGCTTCTTCAAAACCGGCATGTTGGCGTCAGTGAGCAGATCGTCCGACTGCGGTGCATAGCCGGTGGTCACAAGCACTTTGATGTGCGGCGCGATGGTGCGCGCGCGTCGCACAAGGTCAAATCCGTTCATCCCGCCCGGCATGATCAGGTCGGTGAACAACAGGTCGATATCGGGGTTCGATTCCAAGATCTGAAGCGCTGGCGGGCCGGCTTCGGCCTCCAGCACGTTGTAGCCAAGCTTGCGGAGCTGGCCATGGACGTAGCGGCGAAGTTGCGGCTCGTCCTCCACGAGCAGGATATGTTCTCCGCCGGCCGGTTCAGAAGCGGAGGGATGCGCCCTCTTGTGTTTCGCGCTGTCTTCGCTTCGCGCCGCGGGAAGATAAAGGCGCACCGTGGTGCCGCGCGCAACCGCGCTTTCGATGGTGACATGACCGCCTGATTGTTCCGCAAAGCCGTAGACCATCGACAGTCCCATGCCGGCGCCTCTGCCGGGATTCTTTGTCGTGAAGAACGGATCGAATGCATGGTCGAGCACGTCTGGGGACATCCCGACACCGGTGTCGGCGAAGCTGAGACAGACATAGTCACCGGGCTTGAAGCCTTCGGCGCTGTCCTTGTCGACGGAAACGATCTCCGCCCCCATCGTCAGCGTGCCACCATTGGGCATGGCGTCACAGGCATTGGCCACAAGGTCGACAATGGCGGACTCCAAAAGGCCGCGATCGACATGGGCCGGCCGATCGACATAGGCGTCGATGACCAGCTTGATGTGTTCACCGATCGATTGGTGAATGGTCTCCTGAAGCGAGTCCACCACCTTGCCGATTTCCACCGCCTCCGGCCGCAGCGTCTGTTGCCGACCGAATGCGAGGAGGCGGTCGGTGAGGTCGGCGCCTTTTTCCGCGGCTGTCACGATAAGGTCTACGATCTCACTGAGGTCCGGATCGTCAATGGTGTCGCTAAGGACTTCAGCATTGCCGATGATGACAGCTAGCAAATTGTTGAAATCGTGAGCGATCGCACCGGTCAGGTGCCCGAGCGATTCCACCTTCTTATAGCGCCATGGAAGCGACTCATCACTGCTCAGCGCGGCCTCGTTCGGCTGACAAAGCGGACCGCTAACGACTCCCGCCTCCTCAGCCCGTCCAGAATCGAAAATGCAGCTGATACAGCGACCCGGAGCATCCGAGCCTTGCTGGGTTTTCGCGCAGTCGCAGGAGCGCGCTCCACATGCATTGCCGCCTTTGAACTCGCGCCGGAGCGTCGCCCGCAACTTGGCCTTTTCCCGCACCATGGCGGTCTGCGACGCAAGGGCGCGCGCGACAAGTTCCGTTCGCTCGTCGAATGCGTCCGGCTCGGGGTCCCCAAACAGCAGCGTGCCGAAGATGCGATCAATATCCGACACCATCGGCACGGCCAGAATGCTTCGGAAGTCGCCGCCCGTCGGCTCGTCCGCGTTCAACCCCACATCCTCCGATCGGATGATCTGGTCCTGACCCAGAAGCGACGCGGGAAACGAATTGCTTTCCGCGTCGGCAAGCCTCTGGAAAGCGTGGCCCTCAACGCCGGAGACCGCGCGAATTCTGTAATCTGGGCTGGCGCCTCCAGCAGTGTAGAGCGCACAGAAGGCGGCTCCCGTCAGCTCAACGCCGGCATCGGTGATCATCCGCGCGACAGCGACTGGATTGGATTCCGCGCTAAGGCGCTCAGCCAGCCGGCAGAGCGTTGCTAGCGTTCGGTCCTCCGGTGATATCCTGCGCTGCACGCTCTGCGCAGCGTTCGTTTCCACAGTCAAAGCCTCCCCCCAACGTCTCGGCGGACGAAAGAGCACCCTCGAGACGCATGCATGGCCGTGATGCCTGAGCGTGCTCTCATCCCGGACGGTACTCCGCACTGATTATTGGCTGCATCGGACGCACTTCATGCCGCCTCGACAGTTTCGGCCGCCGGGGCGGGCAGGGCACCAATGCCGTCTCGCGTGAGCATTACGGCAGCAAAAAGATTGCGGTGTGCTTAAACAAATGTTTCGTGTTGTTTGCATTCACCCTTATTGGGCACCGGCTTCGCAAAAAGCTTAATCAAATATTCTGCGCTCGAGCGTGCAGCGCAGAGGCCGCGTCAGTACCTTACGAATCGCGCGCCGCCCAAAGCATGCCGCGGTGAAGGATTGTCTTCATTTCCGGCACATCGAACTCCTGCGCGACGTGGCCGAGCGATGAATAGAAGACGCGGCCTTGGCCGTGTCGGCGCTTCCAAACGACCGGCATCACCGCCCCATCGATCCATGGCGCGTGGTCGCCGGAGAAGGTCGTTGTGGCGAGCACCTCGTTGGATGGGTCGGTGTGCATATAGTACTGCTCCGACCGGTACGGGAACCGCGTGATCCCCTGCATGATCGGATCGTCCGGCTTCGCGATGTCCACATGATAATCGATGATGCCGCCCGGATGCGCGACCCATTGCCCGCCGCACATGAACTGGTAGTCGACGGAGTCGCGGAAGGCGTCGCACATGCCGCCGTGATAGCCAGCAAGCCCGACGCCGCCTTCGACCGCTTTAGTGAGGTTCTTCACCGCCTCCGGCGCAATTGTCGTCATCGTGCAGATCGGAACAATGAGGCTGAAATCGTGGATCGACGGATCGGCGAATGCGGCAATCGTGTCGGCAACACGGACCCGAAAGCCGTCGCCCTCAAGCATCCCGGCGATGATCTTGGCGCAGTCTTCCGGTTCGTGGCCGCTCCAGCCGCCCCACACAATGAGCGCATCTTTCATCGGAATCTCCGTTTGCGGCCGCCTTCCCGTTACGCAAAGGTCAGGCCTTGCTCCAGGCTTTCAAGCTCTTTCCCAGGCAGGCCGTTGCCGCACAAGGCCTGGTCGCTCAGAACAACGACCGCTTGTGCCGATCAAGTGACCGATCCGCCGCTTTTTTCTGGTTTCGGTAGAGTTTCGTTGCAATCCGAAACCGGTTTCGGCACTATCGGGCCCAAGGACAAAAAGACGCTCCAGGGAGGATCGATTGGCCGTCGCCGGTGGCGTGACGATCGCCGATTTGGCCGCGGAGCTCGGCGTCACTAAAAGCACTGTGTCGCGGGCGCTCAACGGCTATCCCGATATTTCGGAGGCGACGCGTGAGCGCGTTCGCGCCCTGGCGCAGGCTAACGGCTACCTCGCCACAAGTGCAGCGCGCAATCTGAAGCGCGGCCGCCGCGAAACGATCGGTGTGGTTCTGCCGGTGCATTCCGGAACGATGTCGCAGCCCTTCCTTGCGGAGTTCTTCGATGCCGTCTCACGCACGCTGCACGCCAGCGGCTACGATCTTCTCACCGCCACGGCCCGCTCCCGCGAAGACGCGCTGAAGGCGCATGAACGTCTGATCGCTGCGCGCAAGGTCGACGGATTCATCCTGCCGCGCACCGAAGTGCGCGACGCGCGCGTCGGGCTGTTGCGCGAACGCGGCGTGCCCTTCGTCAGCCACGGGCGCACCGCCCACAAAGCTCACCATGCCTGGTTCGATATCGATAACGTAGCCGCTTTCCGCATGGCGGTTGCCCATCTTGCCGAGCTTGGCCATCGGCGCGTGGCTTTTGTCGGCGGTCCCGGCAGCTTCAACTTCGCCAGTCAGCGTCTTGAGGGCTATCACGCCGGGCTGAGGGAGGCCGGTCTTCCGGCCGATGACTCGCTCGTCATCAGCGGCACGCTCGATGCGCCGTCAGGCTTGGACAGCGGCCGCCGGCTCTTGGATCTCGCCAAGCCGCCGACGGCGATCGTCTGTGCCACGGACGCGATTGCCGTCGGCGTTATGCGAGCGCTAACGGAACGACGACTGCGCGCCGGCCGCGATGTGGCGGTCACCGGCTACGATGACATCCCGCTGGCGGCCTTTCTTGACCCGCCGCTCACGACATTCTCGCAAGAGATCGAGAAGTCGGGCGAGCGCGTGGCGGGCATGCTTTTGGAGCTCATTGCAGGGGCGCGGCCTGAGGACCTGCAAGAGCTGCACGATGCCGTTTTTGTGCGCCGTGCATCGGATGGAGGCCCGCTAGGCAAATCGGAAACGGCAGAAAGAATGGATGCTGCGCATCCGCATTAGAGGGAGAAAACTATGATAGCCAAAAGCTTGAGAAGGGCGTCGCTGCTGACGACGGCTGCATTATTGACTGTGAGCCTTGTCGGAGCGGCTTCCGCTCAGTCGATCCGTTTTTGGACGACGGAGGAGCAGCCCGACCGTCTCGCGAAGCAGCAGCAGCTTGCGGAGGATTTCAAGGCTGAGACCGGCATCAGTGTGGAGGTCATTCCAGTCTCGGAAAACGAGCTCGGCCAGCGTGCGACCGCCGCCTTCGCCGCCAACGACCTGCCCGACGTGATCTATCACACGCTGCAATATGCCATGCCTTGGGCGGAGGCCGGCATCCTCGATATCGACGCCAACACTGAGGTCGTCGAAGATCTGGGAGCCGACACGTTCGCCCCCGGCGCGCTCGCCATGGCCGAGATGGATGGTGACCACGTCGCCGTGCCTGTCGACGGTTGGACGCAGTTGATCGTCTACCGAAAGGACCTCTTTGAGGCGAACGGGCTTGAGCCGCCCACGACCTACGCGGCGATCGAGGCAGCGATCGCGGCCCTGCACAATCCGCCCGAGATGTACGGCTTCGTCGCGGCCACCAAGGTCGATGAGAACTTCATGAGCCAGGTTCTGGAACATGTGTTCCTCGCCAACGGCCTGTCGCCGGTCAACGAGGGCGGTATCGCCGCCATGGACGAAGGCAAGCTCATCGAGACGCTCGACTTCTATAAGGCCATCGTCGACGCTTCACCGGAAGGCGAGCTTTATTGGAAGCAGTCGCGCGAGCTCTACTTCGCGGGCAAGGCGGCGATGATCATCTGGTCGCCCTTCATCCTTGACGAGCTGGCGGGCCTGCGCGACGCCGCCCCGCCCACGATCAACGACGATCCCACATCGGCGGAGCTCGCCAACAAGACGGGCGTGGTCGCCAGTTTCGCCGGACCCTCCAACCCCGACGGTGCGGCCTGGGCCGACATCCGCTATTTTGGCGTCACGACCGATGCCGATACGGACAGCGCCATGGCCTTCATCGAATATTCGATGGATGCCGGCTACACGCAGACCCTGTCGATCGCCCCGGAGGGCAAGTTCCCCGTCCGCCGTGGCGATGCGTCGGATGCGGAGCGATTCGTCAAGGCATGGTCTGAGCTGCCGGTGGGCGTCGACAGGAAGGCCCCGCTGTCGGATCTCTATGAGGCGTCGGTGGTGAATACGATCGTCTCCGGCCTTGAGACCGCGAACCGCTGGGGTGTGAAGGAGGCTCAGCTTTCCGCCGCCTCCAAGATCATCAACAGCCAGGTGATCAATCGCATCGTGCGTCAGTATATCGATGGGGAGGTCACCGCTGAGGCGGCAGCCGCGGCGATCAACGAAGAGATCGCCAAGGTCCAGTAGACAAAGAAGCCCGGGCGGCGGCCTTAAGGTCGCCGCCCTCGCTGTAACCACGCCATGTCCACCGACTCACAAGAGCTCGACGCGGTCAGAGCCGGATCGTTGTCCGAAGCCAAGGGGCCGCCGAAAGGCGCTGGCCCCCTGCAGCGGCGCGAGGCGCGGCTCGCCTACGCCATGCTGGCGCCGACCTTCCTGATCGTCTGCCTCATCGTGCTTCTGCCGCTCGTGGCGAATTTCTGGATCAGCGTCAAACCGGTTCAGCTGGGCGATCTGCGCCCGCCGGAGACGACCGTGTCGGAGCGCGTGCGCGCCAACGCCGTTCAGGCCGGCGACACGTTCGAGATCAGATATACGATCCGCAATTCCTCGCCGCGCATGGCGCTGAGTGACGTCAGTTTTTCCGACGCTGTTCCGGCCGATGATGTTCGCTTGGCCATCCAGGACGATCGCTGCACGCTGGGGGAGGGTGTGCTCTCCTGCGTTCTCGGCGATCTGGAGCCGTCGGCGCGTGAACGCATCTCAATTGAGGCCACGGCGGAACGCGACATTGAGGACGTCGAGGCGCTGCTGGAAGGCTCCGACCCGAACGCAACGGGGTCCGGCGGCAACGTTCTGACGGACTTCTCTTTCACTTTCGACAATTTCCGCCGCGTCTTCGATGCGACCGAGTTTTGGAACGTGATGTGGGTGTCGCTCGCATACACGGTCTTCGGAACGGCCGGCGCGCTCATCCTGGGTCTCTTCGCGGCGCTGCTTCTCAACGAGGCGTTCAAGGGCCGCGCCTTCTTAAGAGGTCTCTTCCTCTTTCCCTATGTCGCGCCTGTCATCGCCGTCGCCTACACCTGGGTGACGTTGCTTGACCCCAATTCCGGCACGCTCAACGCCATCCTCCTGCAGATGCGCGCCATCGAAACGCCGATCAATTTCCTCGGCCAGCGCTACGCGGAGTTCTCGCTGCTCGGCGTGCCGATCAGTTTTCCTGTGGCGTTGACCACGGTGATCGCTTTTGAGGCTTGGCGGTATTTCCCGCTGTCGTTCCTGTTCATCCTGGCGCGCATGCAGTCGATCGGCACGGACATGTATGAGGCCGCCGAGATGGACGGGGCTTCGCCGTTTCAGCAGTTCCGCTTTCTGTCGCTGCCGCAACTTGCCGCCATTCTGGCGATCCTCTTCCTGCTGCGCTTCATTTGGACCTTCAACAAGTTCGACGACATCTTCCTCCTGACCGGCGGCGCGGCCGGCACGCGTACGCTGACCGTCAACGTGTATGAGCAGGCGATCGGCCTCTCCAATATCGGTGCGGGTGCCGCAGTCGCCGTCGTCGTCTTCGCCGTTCTTCTCACCTTCGCGCTGATCTTCTTCAAGTTCTCCCCCAAGGAGGAAGGCTGATGAGCGCGCTTAGAACCGGTGCAATCATCGCACTCTTGTCCGGGCTGTCCTGGGGCGCGCTCGGCATGATCATCATCGGCGTCACCTTCAGCCTCGTCTCCGGTGAGGCGGCGATCCCGCCGGTCGGCCGCGCCATCATCGCGGCGCTGGTCGGCGCTGCCGTCTGTCTCGCCACGCCGCAATCCTTCGGTGAACGCCGCCGCCTGGGCTACTCGGCCGCCGCCATCCTCGGCGTGATGTTGATTTTGACGCTAGGCCGGCCGTTCGGCCTGCCTTTGTCGGCCGCACCGCTTCTGCAGTTTATCGCGCTTATCCTGTTCGTCCTGCTGGTGGCCTGGGCCAATGTGCAGGTGCTCACCGGCGTGCCGGTTGGCGCGATGCTGCGCTATCCGTTCGAGGCGGCGCTCATTCGCATTCTCAAAGGCGTGGGCCTCATCCTCTTCACTGTCTTCGTGTTTCTGCCGTTCTACGTAATGGTGATGACGAGCTTCAAATCGCAGGCTGCGCTGCTTGCCAATCCGCTCGATTTCTCCATCGATCTGGGGCAGGGCGCTTCCAGCCTGTTCCGCAGCTATATCGACCTCTTCCGCGACTTCAACTTCGCCACCTACATTCTCAACTCCGCGATTGTCTCAATATGCACGGTGGCCCTGACGCTTCTCGTGGCCATTCCCGGCGCCTATGCCGTGGCGCGCCTACGATTCCCGGCGCGCGATCTCTTCGCGCAGTCGGTGCTCCTCATCTACATGGTGCCGGCGATCGTGCTGGTGCTGCCGCTCTATGCCGTGTTTTCACAGATTGAACTCCGCAACACGCTGACCGGCCTTCTTATCGTCTATCCGGCAACGACGATCCCCGTCGCGCTTTACATGCTGCAAGGCTACTTCCGCGGTCTCCCCGCGGAGATGGAGGAGGCCGGGCTGATGGACGGCCTGTCGCGCACCGGAGTGATCTGGAAGATCACCTTGCCGCTGTCGCTGCCGGCGCTCGCCTCCGTTGCGCTCTACGTCTTCATGATCGCCTGGAACGAATTCCTCTTCGCCTTCATGTTCCTCGACGACCCGGCGATCTTCACGCTGCCACGCGGTGTCGCATCGCTGAATTCTTCGGAGCTGCCACGCGAGCTGATGATGGCCGGCGCCGTCATCGCCACCGTTCCGATCATGCTCATCTTCCTCTGGCTTGAGCGCTTCATGGTGCAAGGGCTGGCGGCCGGGGCGGTCAAGGGCTGATGGCCATGAACGATCTCGACGAACAGGCCGTCGCCATCCTGCGCACCAATGACCGCGGCGGCTTCACCGTACCCACCGCACGGCTCTATCCGTTTCAATGGAATTGGGACTCCGCCTTCGCCGCGCTCGGCTTCTCCACCTTCGATATTGACCGGGCCTGGACGGAAATTGAGATGCTGTTTGAGGGCCAGTGGCCGGACGGCATGGTGCCGCACATCATCTTCCGCCGCGACGATCCCGATTATTTCCCCGGACCCACGGTTTGGGGAACGGAGGCCGAGCCGCCGACCTCCGGCCATTCCCAACCGCCGGTCGCGGCAAGCGTCGTGCGCATGCTTCATGACAAGGACGGGAGCGGGGCGGGGGCCCGTCGCGCCGCAGCGCTCTATCCCAAGCTTCTCGCCTGGCACCGCTGGTTTCACACCGCTCGCGACCCGGAAGCTCACGGCGTTATCGCCGTGGTTCATCCGTGGGAAAGCGGCCGCGACAACTCCCCCGACTGGGATGCCGCTCTCGCTAATGTCGAGCCGACGGCCGCCAATTCGTATGTGCGCCGCGACACCGGCCATGTCGATGCGTCCATGCGGCCGACGCAGTCCGATTACGATCGCTATATGGGCATCGTGGATGCCGGCCGGGCGTGCAATTGGCAGCCGGCCTGCATGGCCGAGACCGGGCCGTTCTTCGCCGCCGACCCTGGCATCACGTTCGTGCTGATGCGCGCCGATCGGGATTTGCTTGCGCTGGCGGAAAGCCTCGACATCGCCGAAGGCCGCGAGGAGATCGCCAGCTGGATCGCGCGGGCCGAGGCAGGAATCGATCGCCTCTGGAACGACGAGGCCGGGGGTTACACGGCGCGCGACCTCAAGACGGGAAAGTCGGCCGGCGGGCTTTCTAGCGTGGCGTTTCTCGCCTGGTACGCGGGCCTCGCCGAAGGCGTCAAATCCGACAAGCTGGCCGAAGGCCTCAGTCGGTTTCTCGACGCTGCCCCCTACGCCGTGCCGAGCTTCGATCCCACGAGCACGAAGTTCGACGGGAAGCGCTATTGGCGCGGGCCGGTCTGGGCCGTGATCAACTCGCTTATCGGCCGCGGGCTTGCCGAAACCGGTCACACGAAGCTCGCCGTCCGCGTTCGCAACGACACGCGAAAGCTGATCGAGACGGCTGGGTTCTTTGAATATTTCGATCCGCAAACGGGCGCAGGGGCAGGCGGCGGCAACTTCACATGGACCGCCGCGACGTGGCTTGTCTGGGCCTCGCCGTCGGCGTCGGAGGCTTAAGACATGGGCGCCATCAGGCTTGAAGCCGTCGAGAAATGGTTTGGAGATGTCCAAGTCATCAAGGGCGTTGATCTGGAGATCGACAATGGTGAGTTCGTCATCTTTGTTGGCCCGTCCGGCTGCGGAAAGTCGACGCTGCTGCGTCTGATTTCCGGGCTTGAGGAGATCAGTCGCGGTCAGCTCCTGATCAACGGGCGCGATGCCACCGCCGAGCCTCCCTCTGCGCGCGGCTTGGCCATGGTCTTCCAGTCCTACGCGCTCTATCCGCACATGACGGTGCGGGAGAACATGGGCTTTGCGCTGAAGACCGCCGGCGCGCCGAAATCGGAGATCACCGACAAGGTCAATTCTGCGGCACAAGTCTTAAGGCTTGAGCCGCTCCTGGATCGCAAGCCGAAAGCGCTCTCCGGCGGCCAGCGCCAGCGCGTCGCCATCGGCCGCTGCATTGTCCGCGAACCGGCCGCTTTTCTCTTCGACGAGCCGCTGTCCAATCTCGACGCGGCATTGCGCGTTGAGATGCGCTTCGAGATCGCCAAGCTGCACCAATCGCTCGCCGCCACGATGATCTACGTGACGCACGATCAGGTGGAGGCGATGACACTCGCCGACCGCATCGTCGTGCTCCAGGCGGGCGTGATCGAGCAGGTCGGCACGCCGCGCGAGCTTTACGAGACGCCCGGCAATCTGTTCGTGGCGCAGTTCATCGGCAGCCCCAAGATGAATGTCATGAACGTGACGACCTCAGACGGCCGCTTCCAACTCGAAGGGCAGCAGCGGCCGGGCACGCTTCCAGCCGCGATTTCCGGCGGAGAGGCGGCGCATCTCGGCATACGGCCGGAGCACATCGCGCTCGTTGAGCCGGACCAGGCGCATTGCGTCGGCACCGTCGACGTTTCGGAATATCTCGGCGCCGACGTCATGCTCTTCGTCAATTGCGGCGCGCAGGGTGTTCTCACGGTGCGGCATGTGGGTGATGTCGACGTTCGGCCGGGCGATACAATCGGCCTGCGTTTCGAAGATCAAAAAATGCACTTCTTCGACAAAGACGGGCAGGCGCTGGGTCGATAGGGCGATTGGCAGAACGAGTGCCGATGCGATTTGAGGCATTGATTTCGCATCTGGAGCCGGTCGCGCTCGCCGCTTCTTTGCGTAGGGAGATTGCCGGCGCTGGCGCGGCCATCGTCGTGACCGCGGAGGAGATCGGCGCGATCGGCTCCGAACGCGGTGCTTATCTGCTGGCTGTGCACCTACCGCGGACCGTCAATCTGAATCGGCTGGGCCGCTCGGCCGAACCCGGCTTCTACGTCTATGCCGGAAGCGCCTATGGGGCGGGAGGCATTGCCGCACGACTGCGCCGGCACATGCGGCCGCAGAAGGCCGTGCATTGGCATATCGACCGGCTGACCGTGAAGGCCGATTGCATGGCCGCGCTTGCCGTGCCCGGCGGTGATGAATGCGCGCTTGTCGAAGCGCTGTTAAGCGGCGGCCGGTTCAAGGTGGCTGTCCGCGGCTTCGGCAGCAGCGACTGCCGTCGCTGCGAGGGGCATCTGCTGGTGAAATCGAAAGATCACTGATCCGGAAGCGGGTCGTCGTGAGCGGCATAGAGATCCCGAAAAGTGGAAACCGCCTTTTCGGATAAGATCATGCTCCAACAAAGAGAGTGAGCCTCCATTCTGATTCAATCGGAATGGAAAAGGCTCTAATCCAGCAAAGCGCGCTGTGAGGGCGTCAGGGCGTGAAGCATCACCTCAAGCAACCCGTCTTCGCTTGAAACGGACCATTCGTCGAGCAGGTGTTCGTCGATCACCGCGATCCAACCGTCCGACCGTGCCGGCATGGCGGTGGAGATCGTCGCATCCGCTGGACCCTTCAACACAAAGGTGTCGCCGTCTCGCAGAGGGCGCATGTGCGAGGTCTCAAGCTCCAGCTTTGAAACCTGCTCGTAGGAGACGAGCAGCGCTTGGCCGGTGCTTGCCGCATGATGCCGTTGGTCTTCGAGGCCATCGGCCAAGCTTCGCATGAGCGTCCCGTCGGAACCTGAAAAGTGGATGACCGGTCCCGAGATTGCTTCGCGAACAATCGTATCCGATCCCAAGAGGCGGCCTTGGAAGACGATCATCGTCCTGCGACCGACAAGACGTTCCGTGAACTGCCGCAAGCGCTGTGACATGGACGGCGTCAGGGTCAGTGCGACATAGGCCAGGTCTTCCTGCTCGGCATCGATATATTGCACCTCGGCGACATCCGCAGCGTCGAAACGAAGCTCTGCACCTGTCTCAAAAAAGGTGATCGCCGGCGGCTGCGCAAAGACGTGAGCGACGGCAGCGAGAAGAAGCACCAATGCTGACAGGAACCGGAGCCTAAGCATCTTCTCTCTCGTTGAATGCTGTAAGGCCGAGCTTAGCGCACTGACACGCGCAACGCTTGACCAACTGAATGGCTCCTTGCGCGTATGGAAAGCGCTGTCGCGCGAGACCTTCGTGCGCGTTTTCGGGCAGGCGCTGGGTCGATAGGGCAGCCGGTCAGAAATCCAGCGGCGCATTGTCGATGACTTCCTTCATGACGAAGAACGTGCGGGTCTGACGCACGCCGGGCAGCGCAATGAGCTTCTCGCCATGCAGCCGGTTGAAGTCGGCGATGTCGCGCACACGGATTTTCAGGAAGTAGTCAAAGTCACCCGCCACCAAATGGCAATCGAGGATGAAGGGCAGCGGCGCGACCGCCGCTTCGAAAGCGCCAAAACTCTCCGGCGTTGAGCGGTCGAGCACGACGCCGACGACAACCAGCGCGCCGCGCTCCACGCGCTGCGGCGCGATCTCTGCGCGGACGGCGCGCACGTAGCCTTCTGCGAAGAGACGCTGCGTCCGGCGGTGACAGGTGGCCGGGCTGATATGCACCTTCTTGGCCAGCGCCGCGTTGGTCAGCCGACCGTCACGCTGCAACCAGTGAAGAATGCGGCGGTCGATGCGGTCGAGTGGGGTGGAGGAAGAATCTTCCGCATCGATCCTTACATCTGAGTGATCTGTGCTCATCTGAGGTACAGTAGCTCAAGATAGGCTCATAAATAAGCCGAACTTCGGAAGCACATATCACCTCCGTCACGTTAAGCTCAGGGCGTGTCGGCTCGGCTTTGGGGGGAGTATGTGATGCTTGAGAAATTCGAACGCTATCCGCTGACCTTTGGCCCGACGCCGATCGAGCATCTGCCGCGCATGACCAAAGCGCTCGGCGGCAAGGTGGAGATCTGGGCCAAGCGCGAGGACTGCAATTCCGGTCTCGCCATGGGCGGCAACAAGCTGCGCAAGCTGGAATATATCGTCCCCGACGCGATCGCCTCCAACGCCGACACGCTGGTTTCCATCGGCGGCGTGCAATCCAACCACACGCGCATGGTAGCAGCGGTCGCCGCCAAGATCGGCATGAAGTGCCGCCTGGTGCAGGAAAGCTGGGTGCCGCATCAGGACGCCGTCTACGATCGCGTCGGCAACATCCTGCTCACCCGGTTGATGGGCGCCGACAGCCGCATCGTCGATGACGGCTTCGACATCGGCATCCGTCAGAGCTGGGAGGCAGCTATGCAGGATGTGCGCGACGCAGGCGGCAAGCCTTACGGTATTCCCGCCGGCGCTTCGGTGCACAAGTTCGGCGGCCTCGGCTATGTCGGCTTCGCCGAGGAAGTGCGCGCCCAGGAGGCGGAGCTCGGCGTCAAGTTCGACTACATCATCGTCTGCGTCGTCACCGGCTCGACGCAGGCCGGCATGATCGTCGGCTTTGCCGCAGACGACCGCGCCGACCGCGTCATCGGTATCGACGCGTCGGGCACCTTGGATCAGACCCGCGCGCAAGTACGTCAGATCGTCGACAACACTGCAGAGCTGGTGGAGCTTGGGCGCGCGGTCCGCGACGACGAGATTGTCATCAATCCCGACTACGCCTATCCGGCCTATGGCGTGCCGAGCGAAGAGACCAACGAGGCGATCCGCTTCGCCGCGCAGACCGAGGCGATGATCACCGACCCGGTCTATGAGGGAAAATCCATGCAGGGCATGATGGATTTGGTGAAGAAGGGCTTCTTCCCCGACGGCTCAAACGTGCTCTACGCGCATCTCGGCGGTGCGCCGGCGCTCAACGGATACAGTTACGTTTATCGCAACGGCTAGAGCATGATCCCGAAAAGTGGGAACCGGTTTTCGGATAAGATCATGCTTCGGAAAACCCTGCGGGCAGCGCGCCTGCTCAGCGCAGGGCGATCGTCGCCAGATGATTGTCCCACGCCAGCGGGTGCATCCGCTCCGCGCCGGGCTGGCGCATGCCGCCCTGGCCATCGCTGAGCGCAAACCCGTCCCCGGCCGGCGCTGCCCCGCAGACATCGGCGATGGCGCGCGATTCAATCGGCGCCTGCGTGGCGGCGTCCCAGATGATGGCGCGCCCGCCGCGCGGGCTCGTCGTGGCGATCCGTGCGCCGTCGCCACTGACGGCAACCGACCCGATATAGTGGCGCATGCTGCGATAAAGCGCGGACGGCGCCTCGATGAGCGCGATCGTCCCGCCCGGCCGATAGCGCCCGACAAGCGGCACGGAATCTTGCGCCGCGCCTTCATATTGTCCGCCGAACCAGATCGTCCCGTCGCCCGCCGCCGCTATATGGCGGATCGATAATTGATACAGTTCAGGCGGCAACATTGCAGTTTCGATCACGTCGCCGGTTTCGATGTTCATAACGGCGATCGACGGCTGCATGTTGGCTAGGTTCAGCTTCTGTCGCGGATAGTTCGGATGCGTGGCGATACCGCCATTGGCGATGATCGCCGTGCGCCCGTCGCGCAGGAGAAGTGCCTCATGCGGACCCACGCCGCTGCTGTCGATTTCGCCGATCCGTCGGTAGCCGGCTGCTACGTCATAGACGCCGAGAACGCCCCGGGCGCGCTCAAAATCGTTCTCCGTGGCGAAGAGCAGGCGGCCGTCCTGAGAGAAGAATCCGTGGCCGCAGAAATGCCGGTCGTCAGGCGACGAGAACGCCGCGACCCGGCGGCGATTGTGGAGGTCAAGCACCAGCGCGAAGCGTCCCGGCCGCCGCGCGAAGACGACAGCCACATCGCCGTCCGGACCGATCGCAGCGTCGTGGCCGCGCGCATCGAGCGCTTCGGTGAAGAGGATGTTGGCGTCTTCGTCGAGGATTGCCGCGGCAAACGATCCGTCGCCTGTCTTGCAGCACGCGACGAAAGCAGCCTGCGTCCTGGCATGCGCGAAATGTGTGACTGCCAGCGCGCCGCTCGCACCGAGCCCAGTCAGCAATCTGCGGCGGTCAATCGCCATCGAGCGAGTTGAACCCCAGCGTCAGGCCCAGCGCCGCCGGATAGTTCTCCGCAATGACGCGCGTCGCCCCAGCAAGCGGGATCATCACATAGGAGAGCTTCTGGTGGCCCTCCGTTTCGGCGGCAACGTCGAGCCAGGGGCCGCCGTCCGCTATCAGGGCATCGAGCGTGTTTTTAGCTTGCTTCAGCTCAAAGGCGACGGCGCCCGCGTAGCGCGCATGCTCGTCCGGCAGGAGGTCATCAAGCCCGACGGACATCATCGCCTCTACACCGCGGAGGTTGGCCATGATCGCCGCAAGCGTCAGCCCCGAGCGCCAGAACGGCGCGCGCTTTGGCTTCGCTTTCTCCGGCGTGTCACCGATGCTGGCCCCGATCTTCAGGTCGCGAACCACCTGCAGCTGCTCCGTCGCAGCGCGCATGAAATCCTGAACCGCTTCCGCATGCGATTGGTAGGGCGTGTTCACGCCGCCGGCATCACGCATACTTCGCGCGAACGCACCGTCCTCCGACCAACCACGGCGAAGAGCTTCCGCATTGGCAGCGACGACCGCAGCAATGGCCTTGCCATAGGCGCAGCGATAGGGCGCGCCTGTCGCCAGCTCCTCAGCACCGGTCCCCTGCAGCACGAATTCCAGCGCCGGAAGGCCCTGCACGGCGACGCTCTTTCCGCGAAGCCTGTCCGCCGCGCGCGCCGTCTCGTCCTGCGTGGCGAGGATCGCCTGCACCTGTTTCAAGCCGCGGCCCTTGCGGTCTGGCCAGTAGAACAGTTTTTCGAACCGGTTGTCTTCGCGTGCGGGGCCAAAGCGGATCAGCTCCACCGCCGACCAGGCAAGCACAACGGCCTCGAAGCGATCGCGCGCTGTTTCAAGCGCGGATTCGCTTGGCGCATCGCAAAGCGCCTGCATCGCCTGCGACTGATCCTCCGCGGCACTGGCCAACGCTTGGTAACCCGGCCCGATCACGTCGGTGATGACGCGTTCCACCGCACCGGCGAAATTAGGCTCCGCGCGCGCCGGCAGCACGGCGGCGACGGCGAACACGAAAGCCAAGGCGAGGCGCATCAAAGCGACTCCAGAAAGCGGATCAGATCGGCGCGTTGCTCAGCGTCCATCGCCACGACGGTGTCGCGCGCGGCCTGTGCTTCGCCACCATGCCACAGAATGGCCTCCAGGAGATTGCGCGCGCGGCCGTCATGCAAAAAGAAGGTGTGGCCGTTGACGGTCTCCGTCAGGCCGATTCCCCAGAGTGGCGCGGTTCGCCATTCGCGGCCCGACGCATCGCCGACCGGGCGGCCGTCGGCCAGGCCCTCTCCCATGTCGTGGAGCAGCATGTCCGTGTAGGGCCAGATGAGCTGAAAGCGGTGCTCTTCGTTCGTCGCGTCGCGGCTCGTCACATAGTTTGGCCGATGACAGGCAACGCAGCCGGCACCGTAGAACAGCTCCTTGCCGCGCAGGACCTGGGGATCGCCCACATCGCGCCGTGCCGGGACGGCCAGGTTCTTGGAGTAGAACACGACCAGATCGAGCACTGGATCGGGCGCCTCCGTGTCGCCCAGCGTATCCTGCACGCCATGCGGCATCGCGCGGCATTGCGGCTGATTGGCGGTGCAATCGCCGAACGGATCGGGGCTGCCGGGATTGGAGATGCCAATATCGCCGGCAAACGCGCCGGCCGATTGCGCGCGGATCGTCGGGTTGGAGGCTTTCCAGCCGAAGCGCCCAAGCGTCAATTCGCCCGTATCGGGGTCGCGCACCATGCTCGGCTTGCCGGAAATGCCGTCGCCGTCGAGATCATCGGGGTCGGCGTTAGCGAGAATGTCGCCGGGATGAATGGCTTCAAGCAGCCCCATGCCGATCATCTGCGGCGCGACGCGCGGCGACAGCAACGCGTCGTCCGCCATCGGCCCGTAGCCGAGTTCCATCACGGAATAAGTTGGCTTGCGCAAGGTCACGATCTCGCCGTCGCCAAGTGTGATCGGCACGTCCTCATAGGTGATCGCCATGCGTCCTTCCGCCGGCAGCCCGGGCACGGCGATGTCCTGCAACTGCCCGCCATAGGTTGGTTCCGGGATACGCAGGGTGGCTTTAGTGCGAAGCGCCTCGCGCTCCGCGTCGCTGGAAGGCGGCACCGAAAGCCGCAGGAACATGGAGGTCGCCAGATCGTCCGGACCGTTCGGCGGATGCCCGCGTCCATCCTTCAGATGACAGCGTTGGCAGGAGCGCGCGTTGAAAAGCGGGCCGAGCCCGTCCGATGCGCGCGTTGAGGCGGGCGCTGAGACCCAGACCTTCCTGAAGAGCCCGTTGCCGACAAAGAAGTCAGCGCGCGCCTGGCCCTTGAGATTGGCGGACGGATGGGAGAATGCGTTGCCGTTCACCGAGGCGGTGGACGTGGCGGCGCCACCCGACATCGCTTCAAAGCCCTGCGGCTTGGAGAAGTCGTTCGGCAGTGCTGTGACCGCCGCCACGCGTGCACGGTCCTCCGCGCTCAGATCATCGCGATGCGGCAACGGGCCTTCAGCGAGTACGACGGAGCTCGCCAGAGCGGCCAGCACCGAGATAAAGATGCGGATGCGCATAGTGCCTCAAAGGACGCGTGCAAAACGGGAAACGAGAGGGCGGCGTATGCCCCGCCCTCTCGTCAGAGCTGCCTACTGGAACACCGCAGAGGGGTTATCCAGGCTGTCTGAGCCCTCGACCTCGATCGATCCAAGACCAAGTGCCGCAACGGCGCGTTCAATGGGGCGCGTCTGGGCGACCAGCCCGTCGATCGCCGCCTGGACGACGGCATTACCCTCCGCGTTCCCTTCACCGATCATCTGGTCATAGGCTTCCAGGCCTTCGGCGCGCGCTTTCATGGCCGCCATGGCCGCCAACGTCTCTTCGATCTTGGCCGACAGATCGGCATGGATCGCCGCATCGGCTTCCGCCACCAGGTCGCCGATGGAGGGTCCGCTCACGACTGAGCCGTTGATGCGCTTATAGGCGCCGGTAAAGACGTTCCGGATGCCGATTTGATTGAAGTAATGGCTGTTGTGCGTGTTGTCGGCGAAGCAGTCGTGCTCCTCTTCCGGGTCGTGCAGCAACAGGCCAAGCTTCATGCGCTCGCCGGCGAGTTCGCCGTAGGAGAGCGACCCCATGCCGGTCAGGATTGTCGCAAGGCCAGCCTGCTCGTCTTCCAGAAGCGCCTTGCGGGCCGCGCCGTCGGCTTCCCAGTTGGCCACCATCTCTTCCAGGTCGGTGAGGAGCAGCGTCGACGCAGACTTGAGGTATTCCGCGCGCCGGTCGCAATGGCCGCCGGTGCAATTAGCGGTGTCGAAGTCCGACGCCGGGCGCTGACCGGCGCCCGCGCCCGTCCCGGCCAGGTCCTGCCCCCAAAGCAGGAACTCGATGGCGTGATAACCGGTCGCCACATTGGCCTCGACCTCTTCGGCTTCGTGCAATGTCTCCGCCAACAAGGCAGGCGTGATCGCCGAAGCGTCCACTTCCGCGCCGTTCACCGTGAGCTTGGCGTTGGCAATCACATTGACGGTGTAGAGCGCGTTCTCATCGCTTTCGGAGCCGTAGGAGGCATCGACATAGTCGATCAGCCCTTCATCAAGCGGCCAGGCATTCACCTTGCCTTCCCAATCGTCGACGATGGCGTTGCCGAAGCGATAGACCTCGGTCTGCTGGTAGGGCACGCGGGCGGCGATCCAGGCGGCGCGCGCTGCATTGAGCGTCGCCTCCGACGGGCTGGCGATCAACGCGTCGATCGATGCATCAAGCGCGCGCGCTGTGGTCAGTGCATCCTCGAATTTAGCGTGCGCGATGTCGGCATAGGTGGTCAGAACCGCACCAGGTTCCGCAGCCTGCGCCGTGGGCACAGCCACCAGACCAGCGCCCGTCAGCAGGGCGATAAGCAAACGCGTCGGCATCAATGTCTCCTTGAGGTTGGATGTCGTCATGCGATGAGGTTCAGTGGAGCCGGCCACGCGGCGCATGCATCGCAATGCTGGCGATGACCGGAAACGGCACCGGCATCATGGCGTGGCCATGGGCGGAGAGCGTGTCGGCCAGATCCCAGGCGGCGCGGCGCGTCTGGGCGACGCCGCCGCTGTGCACGAGGTGCTCCAGACAGAATTTTGCGACCTGCTCGTCCTCATGCTGAAGTGCGGCGACGCTCGCCATGGCCATGCATTCATGGCGGCAGATGTGGCGGCAATTGAACGGGAAGGTCTGCGGCGGCTGCCGGGCATGCATATAGCACTCGCGCGCCCAGGCGCTGACGGCGGCCAACATGTCGCGGCCGTTGCGATGCCCGAGCGCTTCGGTGAACATGTTCCAGCATCGCTCCCACGGCTCGATGGAGCCCGTCTCGTAGCCGGCCATCCAGTGGCGATAGCCTTCAAGCACCAGGCGTTCCGGCAGGTTTTGCAGAAGACATCCGCCCTGACGCGACATCTGGCCGGTCATGGCATTCTCTGGGGCGAAAAGGATGAAAGCGCGCCACATCGACCTGATGTGCGCCTAAACGTCTGCATGCCACCCTCCAACAGACCGGGTTCAAGGCCCAGTTGAGAAGCGTTCTAAACATGCTCGATTGAGAGCAATTATCGCTAGCTTGAGTCCAATAGGGCCGCAACACTTATCTTTTTGAATTGTTTTAATTCAAATAACTTGCACGGATACATCGGTTGCAGCGACGCCAGCAGGCAATCGAAAGAGACACCATATGGCGGGCAATTGCGGCCGAGTTCAACGGCAGCTTGCGGTCGGGCCACGCCACTTCCAATCCCGCTTCGGTGGTGTATCTTCCTTCGCCGTGAGCCCTGCAACTTTCAGGGCGAGAACGTTGAGGGAGGACGTGCAATGCGCTTGAGCGCGAGAACTGTAACGGCCGCGCTGGCCCTCGCTGGATTGGCGGCGACCCCGGCGATGGCGCAGAATGTCGAGTGGAAGGACGATGGCACTGTCCTCCTGAAACTTGGCGAGGCCTACAACGACGCCGTCATCGAGACGACCCGCGAGGAGCTCGGCACCATCTTTGGGCCGGACGAGAAGCCCTTTGAGGACGTCACCATCACCGTGACGGTGAACGGCGCCGGCCCGAAGGGCGGCATCAGCGGGCCGCTCTATCAGTTCCGACCGATCTGGGAGGAGCTCTCCGGCGGCAAGGTCAACATCGTCGAGCTGCCGTTTGCCGAGCATTACACCAAGATGATGCTCGACCTCAGGAACGGCACCGGCCAGTACGACGCCTTCATGGTCGGCGCCTTCTGGTACGGCGACATCGTTCCGGCCGGCTACGGCTTCCCGATCGACGACTTCTTGGCGTCGGATGAATATCCGCAATGGACCTATGACAGCATGCCGCCTTCGCTTAAGGCGCTCCATACCTGGGAAGGCACCGGCTACGGCGTGCTCAATGATGGCGACGGCCAGGTACTCTATTATCGCAACGATATGCTGGAGAATGCGGAGCATCAGGCCGGCTTCAAGGCGGAGTTCGGCTACGACATGCCCAATCCGCCGGCGACCTGGCAGCAGCTCCTCGACATCTCCAAATATTTCAACGGCAAGAACTGGGACGACAATGACCCCGATCCCGATAGCGGTACGGTGCTGCATCTGAAGGTCGGCGAGCAGGGTCACTATCACTTCCAGTCGCTGTCGGCCCCCTTCGTCATCAATCCGGGCGACAAGGTCACGCGCACGCAGAACGTCTACTGGTTCGATCCGGAAGACATGACGCCGCTGATCAACAGCCCGGGTCACCAGAAGGCGCTGGAGTTCCTGCTGGAGCTGCACGAGACTGGCCCGTCCGCGCAAGTCGGCTGGTCGCTCGGCGAGGCGTGGGACTACTTCCTGCGCGGCAAGGCCATCTTCGTCTTCTCATGGGGCGATGTTGGCGCGCTGTGCCAGGATGAGAGCCGCTCCAAGGTGCGTGGCAAATGCGCCGCCGCCATGCTGCCCTCGTCAGACGAGTATTACGATTTCGAGAAGCAGGAATTCGTGACGCTCGACGAGCCGCGGCAGATCGGCAACACGACGGGTGGCTCCTGGCATGGCGTCATCTCCAACTTCTCCGCCAACCCCGAAGCGGTCTATTCGTTCCTGTCGCTGATGGCGATCAAGCCGGTTTCCTCGCTGATGGCGACGGTCGGCTGGGACGGCGTCGACCCGGGCTTCTCCTATCAGTTCCTGGAGGAGGATGGCGGCACGGCCAAGATCGAAGACTACATCGAGGCCGGTTGGGACGAGAACGATGCGCGGACTTACACCAAGGCGTATCGCGATCTCTTCTATGCCGAGACCAGCCTGACCTATCTGCGTATCCCTGGCTCGTTTGAGTACTGGGATATCCTCGACAAGAACCTCTCCGCCGCGATGAGTGGCGCGAAGTCTGCTGAGGAAGCGCTGAACGACACGGCGACCGCATGGGAGCAGGTCACTGATCGTATCGGTCGCGACAAGCAGAAGGCCGACTACCAAGCCGCTATCGGCTACTCGCCGTAAGCAACACATAAACCAACGGCCGGGGCGCACGCGCCTCGGCCATCCCTCCCGGCGGAAGAACCATGCGCTGGACCAGCCGAATCCGTTTCGTGTTCCTGGCCCCGGCCGTGATCTGGGTGCTGGCGTTCACCATCTTTCCGCTCGGCTATTCGCTCTATCTCGCCTTCTACAAGATCGAGCAGAAGGTAGAGATCACCCGCTACAAGGAACCGCGCCTCGACGACCAGGGTCAGCCTGTTCTCGATTCCAAAGGCAATCCACGCATGAAGAACGTGGTCGTCAAGAATCAGGTGAACACCTCCACCTTCGTCGGCGGCACGAATTTTAAGCGGCTCTTCAACGACCCGCAGCTCTTTGAGGCCGTAAAGGTCACGACGACCTTTGTCTTTGTGGCGGTACCGCTGGAACTGATTTTCGGGTTTTTGTTGGCGCTTCTGTTCAACCGCCACATATTCGGGAGACCGGTGCTGCGCGCCACGATGATCTTACCGATCTTCGCGACACCACTGGCGATCGGCTACACGTTCTTCACGATCTTCTACGAAGAAGGCGGCCCGCTCGGATGGACCGGGATACCGTTTCTGTCGGATCCTAACTGGGCGCTCTTCTCCGTCATCCTGGTCGATATTTGGCAATGGACGCCATTCTGCTTTCTGGTGATCCTTGCCGCGTTGCAGGGCGTGCCCGACGAGCTTTACGAAGCGGCGCGGGTCGACGGTGCCGGGCCGTGGCAATTGTTCACCAATGTGCTGGTGCCGGTGCTGCAGCCGACCATCATCATCGTGCTTCTGTTGCGACTGGCAGAAGCGCTCAAGCTCTTCGATATCCCCTTCGCCATGACCGGCGGCGGGCCCGGGGTGGCGACGCAGCCATACTCGCTACTGGCCTTCCGAACGGGCCTACGCTTCTTCGATCTCGGCTATGCCAGCGCCATGGCGTACGGGCTGCTCGTGGTGACAATGATTATCGTCATCCTGTTCTTCCGCCGGCTGAGGGAGACCTATGACTAACAACAACAACCAGCGCTCCCTCGGCACGGTGTTGGCGGACACGGGGTTCTCGCTTCTGGCGATCGCCATCGCCATCATCTTTATCTTTCCGATCTACTGGGCGTTCTCGCAATCGCTCAGAAACCCGCTCGACACCTTCACCGTTGCCGGCTTCGGCATCCCGTGGATCAACTTCGAGCCGACGCTGGGCAATTGGATCGATCAGTGGAGCACGCCGGAAACGGTGCAATCGCTCGCCAACAGCACGATCATTGCCGTCAGCGCCTCCGTTCTTGCTATCATCCTGGGCACACCCGCGGCCTATGCGGTGGCGCGGTTCCGCTTCGCCCGCTGGAAAAACCGCGACATCACGATCTGGTTCCTGTCGCAGCGCGTGTTGCCGCCGGTCGCCACCGTCGTCCCATTCTATTTGCTGATGCGCACGCTCGGCCTGCTCGATACGCACCTGTCGCTGATCCTGATCAACGCCACCTTCGTGCTGCCCTTCGTGGTGGTGATCATGCGCCAGACCTTCCTCGACCTTCCCTCGGAGCTGGAGGAGGCTGCCTTCGTCGATGGCGCTGGCTATTTCGGCGCGTTCTGGCGCGTCGCGCTGCCGCTTGCCGCACCTTCCATGGCGGCGACTGGCCTGATCATCTTCGCCTTCACCTGGAACGAGTTCCTGTTTGCTGTGACGCTGGGCAGCGACAAGGCGATCACCGTCCCGGTGCACATTGCCGGCGCGGTTGATACGCGCGGCGTCCAATTCTGGTTCATGGGCGTGCGCGCCATGACGGTGATGGTGCCGCCGGTGCTGATCGCCATCATCGCGCAGCGCTACATCGTGCGTGGCCTGACGCTCGGCGCGGTCAAAGGATAAGCACGACCCGCACTTTTGCCTTAGAACGTTTCGTCCAACACCAAACACTCTCGCAGGAAAGAGCAAGAACGCGTCATGACGTCCTCCCCAAAGACTCCGCCAAAAACCTTGGATGAAAAGCTCGCCCGAATCCGGGACGGAGCCTACAAGCCGACCGACTTCATCATTGCCGACGCCAAGGATGGCGACATGGCGCTCGGCACCAGCGCGCCCGGCCCGCGCTATGACGACAAGAACCAGCCGACGGACCGCATGCGGCCGATCGCGGAATATCGCGCCGGCATGCGCGAGATGACGGAATCGGGTCTCGTCGACATCATGCTGACGTCGGTCTCCTCCGCCGAGGTCCTGACCGACAACGGCACCTACGCCGATACCCGCGTCACGCCGGCAGTCAGGCTGAACGATGCCACCGACATTTGGAGCCATCGCGGCGCCAGCTATCGTGCATCTCCGGCGGAACCCTTTCGCACGGCGCGCCTCGACCGCGCCCGCGCCATCGCCGATCTCGGGCTTTACGCCATTACCTTCTACAACGACCTCGACCAGGACGTAGAAACGCTCGACGCGTACGCGGCCTTTCGCGACGAGGCGTCGGAAGTAGGCATTCGCCACTTCCTGGAAGTCTTCAATCCGGCCTTTCCGATTGAGACCGGCGACGCCGATCTCGGCGCCTACGTCAACGACGCCATCGCCCGCTGCCTGGCCGGCGTTGCCGCTGCGGACCGGCCGCTCTTCTTGAAGATGACGTTCAACGGCGCCCGCGCCATGGAGGAGCTGGCGTCGTTCGATCCCGAGAACCTGATCGTCGGTATCCTCGGCGGCGCGGCCGGTACCACGCGCGACACCATGGAGCTTGTTGCCCAAGCCGAACGCCACGGCGCGCGTGTGGCGCTGTTCGGCCGCAAGGTTTGGTTCGCTGAATCGCCGACTGAGATCGTTCGTATGATGCGCCGTGTGGTGGAGGGCGAAGTGTCACCGAAGGAAGCCGTGGCCGCCTATCACGACATGCTCTCAAAGGCTGGCATCATCGCGCGCCGTTCGCTGGAAGACGACAACCAGGTGACGGAGGCGGTGCTTGAGGCCGAGGCGTGAGAGATGTCGAAACGACAAGGCGTTGTGACCGGCGGCACCTGGTGCTGCGACCACAACAAGATAGTCGATCATTGGCCGGCGGAAGACAGCATCGCCGAAATCTCCTCTGAGGAACGTGCCGGCGGCGGCTCCGCCTGCAATATGGCGATCGACCTGAAGCGGCTCGATCCGGAATTTTTCGTGGAGA
This sequence comes from Afifellaceae bacterium, assembly GCA_028284625.1. Lineage (GTDB taxonomy): Bacteria > Pseudomonadota > Alphaproteobacteria > Rhizobiales > Afifellaceae > DASWJZ01. Next base: position 89,270 of record JANQRH010000007.1, read on the forward strand.
CGATCGGCGTCGTCGGCGACGACGAGGACGGCCGCTTGCTTTCGGCGGAAGCCAAGTCGCATGGCGTGAAGCACGATCAGCTTCGCGTCGCGCCGGACGTGCGGACCAACTACACCGACTGCTACTCGTCGCAGGCGACGGGGCGGCGCACGCACATCTTCTTCAGCGGCACGAACAAGGCGCTGACGCCGGACACGTTTGACTTCGATCGGACGAGTGCGCGGCTTCTGCATCTGGGCCTGCCTGGCGTCCACGCCGTCATGGACGCCCCGTGGGCGGACGAGCCGAACGGCTGGGTCGCCGTATTGAAGAAGGCGCGCCAAGCCGGCTTGCAGACCAATATGGAACTCGCCTCCGTAGCCGCGGAGACGATCGCGCGGCTGACCCGGCCGTGCCTGCCGCATCTCGATCTTTTGGTCATCAACGATGTGGAGATCGGCGCGATCGCCGGCCGCACTGTGAGCACGGAGACGGGAACCGATGTGGCCGCATGCTGCGAGGCGGCCTTGGCTGTCCTGGCCGACGGGTCGATGGATGTGCTGATGGTGCACTTTCCCGGCGCCGCGATTGCCGTGACGCGTTCCGGCGATGTGCTCACCAAACCTTCGGTCCGCGTGCCTGAGGCGGAGATCGTCGGTGCCAACGGCGCCGGCGACGCGTTTGCCGCCGGCGCCGTCTACGCGTTGCAACAAGGCTGGACAGTGGAGGACTCGGTCGGCCTTGCGCACGCATCCGCGGCCGCGTCTCTGCGTGGCGTCAGCACGACCGGCGCCGTCGTTCATTGGAAGGAATGCCTGGCGCTCGCCGATGCCTGGGGCTGGCGCGACGCCGTCACCTAAAGCCGCACGCTCCTCAGCGGGTCACGAAGGCAACAAGAAAGGCGGCGACCGATAAGGCGCCACCTCCAAGTTAAACGCCTGGACGAGACGCCGATGTCGACGCCCTGTCCAAGCGCTTAATCCTGACAATGTTTTAGCGGACCGCCTAGCTCGACGGCAGCATCACCTTGTCGATGACGTGGATGATGCCGTTGTCGGCACGCACGTCGGCGGCCACGACATTGGCTTCGTCGACCGTAACGCCGCTGCTTGACTTCGTCACAGCCAACAGGCGGTCACCACCGGACTTGACGGTGCGCACATGGATGGTGCGGCCCGGCAGCATGTTGGAGGCGAGCTCACGCGGCAGCACGTGATAGGAGAGGATCGCAACAAGCTGATCCTTGTTCTCCGGCTTCAGAAGCGACTCCACCGTGCCAGCGGGAAGCGCGGCAAACGCCTCGTCGGTCGGCGCAAACACGGTGAGGTTCTGCCCGGTGGCCAGCGTCTCGGCGAGGCCGGCGGCCTGCGCGGCGGCAAGCAGCGTGTTGAAAGAGCCGGCCTCCTGCGCCGTCTCCACGATGTTGCCGGCCTGGGCGCTGCCTGCAAAGGCAAGCGCGAAGCCGGCTGCGATAAGCGTCTTACGCATAAAAGTTCACTCCCTTCAGTCGAAACGGTGTGGGGGCCGCGGGGGTGCGGCTGCAGCTTCAAGTCTGCAACCTCTCTACGCACCGACCGCTGGATCGGATCACACGCGTCTTGGAAAAAGGAGTGTCGTCGTCTTTTTCTGAGATGCTGGAGATGGCAAACGCCATGCGGGGCTAAGCGGCGGACCGCCCACCCGCAGCGATGCGTGTACATTATGGAGTGAAGCTTACGCGGCTTTGTTCGCCAGCACCGGTTCAGCGATCGCCTTAAACTCGTCGTCGGTGAGCACGTCGCGTTTCTTGATGCCCGCCTGCTTCACAATGTGAAGGATTTCCGTGATCTGCTCGTCGCTCGCTTCGCCCATGCCGAGCGCCTCAAGCTTGTACGAGACCGACGCCTTGCCGCTCTTCTTGCCCAGCACCACTTCGCCGACGCGCCCGGTCAGCGCCGGATGCGTGCCGAACATCACCAACGGATCGTGCATGACATATTGAATGCCAATACCGGATTCGCGCGTGAAGTTACTGCTTCCCAGAACCGGCTTGTTGCGCGCAATCGGTACGTTTGCGCACTTTGACAGCAACGCGCCAAGCTCCGGCAGCTTGTCGAGCTTGTAATTAGTCTCGTAGCCATAGAGCAGGTGGAGCCCGAGCATCAGCTCTTCCAGCGCGGCATTGCCGGTACGCTCGCCGAGCCCGTTGCCGCAGCTATGAACGACCTCAGCCCCCGCGGTCACGGCGGCAAGTTCCGTGGCGACGCCCATGCCGAAATCGTTGTGGGTGTGGATCTCCACCGGCAGCCCGGTCATCCGTTTCACCCAGCGCACCATGTATTTGATCGCCTCCGGCGTTGCGCAGCCCATCGTGTCGACAATACCGATGGAATCGGGCGGTGCTTCGCCCATGATACCGCTGCACAGATTCTCAAGGTCCTCAGGCAGTGCGCGCGTCGTGTCATAGGGAAAGAACACGGCGTAGAGCCCTTGCTCGCGCGCGTAGTTGATCACCGGCGCGCTGCGCTCCAGCACATCCTTCCACGTCCAGCCAAATTGCGTCTTGAGCTTGGGGTAGCCGATCGGGACCTCGATGATCACGCCGTTGGCGCCGCATTCCAGCGCCTTGTCGATGTCCGCCTTCATGGCGCGGGCGAAGGTGAAGATGCGTGAGGAGAGACCGAGCTTGGCGATCTCCTTGATGGCCTCTTCGTCCTGCGGCGAGACGGCGGGCATGCCAGCCTCGATGCGTTCCACGCCCACCTCGTTGAGCTTGCGGGCGATGGCCAGCTTGTCGTCGATGGAGAACACGACGCCCGGCGTCTGCTCGCCGTCGCGCAACGTCGCGTCGTGGATGTCCACCTTCTCCGGCAGATCGAGCGACTGGCGAACCTCAGGCACGAAATTATAGGGGCTAACCCACCACTTTCCGTCTTCGATATGGTCTTCGCGCATCGCGTCTTGCCTCCAAGAAAGGGCCTTCCGAGCCGGGGGGTCGGTTTCCGCCGCCATGCGCGCAGCGGGCATTCGGTCTTGTTATCTATATTTTACGATCTGAGACTAAAAAATCAATATTATCCCGACACGATTCAACGCCGATACGTGTCCCCAAGGCAAGAAGGTAAGGCGCTTATATTCAGATAGTGATTTGAAAAACAAGAAGGAAATAGGATCACGAGGAGAAACTGTCAAACGGCGACGGGCTGCGTCGCTCGAAGTCCGCCTCACAAAATATCGATATTTTTGCGAGGCGTCGGATGTTCGGCGCCTTCAGTGGATGATGCCGGTGGAGAGCACCGGATAGCGGATCAGGATGATTAGTACGAAGAGCATGATCACGGCGAAGGGCAGGGCGCCGAGGAAAACATCCTTCAGGCTGATCTCAGGATCGTTCAGCGTGGCCTTGATGACGAAGCATGAAATGCCGAGCGGCGGCGTCAGCAATCCGATCTCCGCGCCGATGACGGTCACCAGTCCGAACCACACCAGGCTGTGCCCCATCGATTCAATTAACGTGATGAACAACGGCACGACGATGAGGATGATGGACGCGGTGTCGAGCAGCGTGCCGAGGAACAGCATCAGCACGACATAGATCACCATGATTCCGAAAAAGCCGAGATCGTAGCTCTGCAACACGGCGTCGAGTTGGTCGGGCAGGCCGGCGAAACCGAGCATGCGGCTGTAAAGCGAGGCCATGGTGATCAGGAACAGGATCGACGCGGTGATGTAACCGGTCTCAATCGCCGTTCGCCAAAGGCCTTGCCAAGTGATGGAGCGTCGCGCCATGGCGATGATCAGCGCCACCAGCGCGCCGGCAGCACCCGCCTCCACCGGCGTCAGCCACCCGGTATAGATGCCGCCGAGAACGATCACGATCAAAAGAACCGTTGGTCCGGTCTTGTCGAGGATCTGCAAACCCGTCAGCGGAACGTCTTCCGCCTGGCGGGTCTTGGTGCCGATAAAGGACGGCCAGAAGCGGCCCATAAGCAGAATGGCGACGATATAGGCGACGGTCAGGCAGAGGCCCGGAATGATCCCGGCGATGAACATCTCACCGACCGATTGCTCCGCAACCAGCGCATAGATGATCAGCATCGCGCTCGGTGGGATGATCATGCCGAGCACCGAGGAGCCGGCGACCACGCCGACCGCAAAGCGCGGATTGTAGTCGAAGCGCCGCATCTCCGGCACGGAGATGCGCGTGAACACCGACGCTGAAGCAATCGACGAACCGGTCACCGCCGCGAACACCGCATTGGCGCCGACCGTCGCCATGCCGATCCCGCCGGTGACCTTGCGGAACGCGCGGTTCATCACCGTGTAGATGTCCGTGCCGAGCCCGGCGCGCGAGACAAGCAGTCCCATGACCGTGAAGAGCGGTATCGTGGCGAACTCGTATTCCGTTACGCCGTCGCCGACAGCCACCCGGAGGAAGTTGAAAGCCAGAACGAGCTTGCCGCTGATCAACCAGATTGAGATGAACGACACCAAGCCGAGCGCGACCGGGATGTACATCCCGAAGTAGATCAGGACGACGATCGCAACGACCGATAATGCGCCGATCTCAACCGGTGACATGTCGCCCGCCGGCGCCTGCGCCGCTTGTCATCGCCACCCCCTATATATCGGCCCGCTCGTCATGCCGGTCGCCCAGCACGGCTTTGAGGATGAGGATGATCGCAGAAAGACTGACGCCGAAAAAGATCGCCAGCCGCGCCGGCCACCACGGCGCGGTGAAGATGCCGGGCGTGCCGAAATAATCGCAGCGCGCAAACGCCGCCGACAGATCGGCGAAGAAGTCGCCGCTCGGCGGCGGGCCGAATTCCGGCGGCGTGAAGAAGTGGCAGCTTTCAAAGGCGTCGAGAAATTCCGGCCAGATCGCCCAGGCGACGATCGCCATGAACACACCGGCCACCACATCGATGAGCCGCGACGTGGTCCAGGCAAAGACCGGCCGCCGCTGTTTCATGAGGGACAGAAAGCCGTCGGAGCGTGTCAGCCGATTGCCGTGCACGACGCGCGGCAATTGCAGGAACACGATCAGCACCAGCGAGAAGATGACGACTTCGACGACGCCGCGAAACGGAAGGTTGAACACGCCACGGGCAACGACATCGACGTTCATGATCGCCACGAGGATGAAGATCACCCCCGTGCCGACCATGTTGGATATCGTCGCGATGCCGACGATGCCCCGCTGTAGCCTGCCAAGAAGGCCGGACATCGCCGCGCTTCGCGTGTTCTAGTTCGTCAGCTCGGCCGCCCAATCGCGGACCGGTGACATGCCGGCCGCCTTCAACTTCGCCATATAGGCTTGCAGCATTTCCGTGCCCGGCGCGCCGGTTTTGTCCAGGCTCCCCGCCCAGTCGGCGGCGATGTTGGGCATGGCGTTTGCCCAGGCAATGCGCGCCTCGTCGGACAGTTCGACAACCGTGCCGCCGCCGGCCTTGTAAGCCTCAAGCGATTCCGCGGCGCGGTCCATGGCCACCGACGCCACATGATCGCGATACTCAATCGCGATTGCCTGCAAGACGTCCTTCACCTCATCGGGGAGCGTGGCCCACACGTCCTTGTTCACGGTGACGGTTTTGGAATTCACCGCGCCGAGATCGGCCTTCAGCATGTAGGGCGCCACCTCGGCGATCTTGAACGTCTTGGCGGCTTCCGGCCACAGCATCGCCGCGTCGACGACACCGGTCTGAAGCATGTTGTAGAAGTTGGGCAGGCCACCGCGAACGCCTGCGGCTCCCGGGATGCCCTCAAGGTAGCGGAGATTGTAGCCGGCACCGGCCACCTTCTTGCCCTCTAGGTCGGCAAGTGAGTTGATCGGCGTCTTGGAGAACATCTGGTAGGTGTCGAGCACCACGCCGGTCGCCAGATAGACTTGGTTCTCCGCGTCGAGCTCGGCCGCCATTTGCGGGAACTCCTTGGCGATCTCGTCGACGGCCTTGGCAACGATCCGCGCGTCGGCGGCAACGAACGGCGTGACCGCGGAGATGCCCTGGCTCGGCAGTTTTGAATTGTGGAAGATCGTCGTGACAATGCCGATATCGCCCAGCCCGAGCTTGATGCCGTCGAGCACTCCGCGCGGCTTGACGATCTCGCCGCCATAAGCCTCCTGCCACTCGATCTGATAATTGCCGGTCTTGGCGAGCTCTTCGTTCACGCGCGGAATGAAGAACCCGGAAAACTCCTTCACCCACATGGAGCGATCCGGATAGCCGTCAATGGCGATCAGCTTGATTGTCTCAGTGGCTTGCGCCGGCGCCAATGCACCAAGGCCCGCGGAGAAAGCCGCTGCCAGCAGCACGCGGCGCGATAAAGTGTTGATCATGACGTCTCCTCCATATGCGTCTCATCCGCCGGTAGGGACGGATCAGGCGTCTTTGATTTTCCAGGTCTCTTCAATTGTCGTTCCCGCCTGTCGAAACAGCTTCGATAGGGGGCAGTATTTGGCCACCTCTGCCGCGACGCGCTGCAGATCCTCATCGCTGGCCGTCCCGTTTGCCTCAACGGTGAGCACGATACGCTGAAACGGAACGGCGATGTCTTCAGCAAGCGTCACGCCGCGGCGATCGAAATCGCAAGCAACGGCGATATCGAGATGGCCGATATCGACGCCGAGGCTTTGGGCGCATTTGTGGCCGATCGTGTTGGTGCACCCGACAAGGGCGGCCAGAGCGGTGTCCGTTGGCGCAGGACCCTTGTTGGTGCCGCCGCGCTCCGTCGGCTCGTCGATTGAGAAGCCGAGATCGCGCACCGATACCTCAGACAGGGAATGCGACGGACAATGGGCTTTGACGCGCAGCGTGACGGTGGTCTTAGGCCTTATGGTCATTGGGGTTTTTGTCCTCGCACGCTCCAAACGGCTTTACGCGCGTCGCCCGGGGTCAGACCCCACCACTACAATCGACACTACAGCCCTCTGACTGAAAAATACCCACAATTATGGCATCAAGTCAATTAATATCGATTTTTCTGGATCGGGTGATAGATGCGACCATCGGTGGATTGTCGTGCGGGTTGCGGCCAGTCCGACGGAGACGTCGACCTATGATCGGAACAAAAGCCTGACCCTCGCGTCGGCGGCTCTTGCGAGACTGCCATCCTTCAGCAATCTGCGGCGGCTAACGCAGCGGCCGAGGGTTGAGGGAGACCATTGATGGCAAAAGGCGACTTCTTGTGGTGCGACCTGTCGACGATCAATGTCGAGAACACGAAGGGTTTCTACGCCGGACTCTTCGGCTGGGCCTTCCACGACATCGCGCAACCCGACGGCTCGCCCTACCACATCGGATCGACCGCAAACGGCGAGGGCGCCGCTCTCTTCCAGATGCCGGAGAAATTCCAGAAGATGGGCCTGCCGAGTTTCTGGATGTCCTACATCGCCGTGGACGACATCCAGGGGGCTGTCGATAAGGCGAGCGCGCTTGGCGGGAAAGTCGAAGTCGGGCCGATTGCATTCGGTGATGATGCGTCGATCGCGCTGATCCGTGATCCGTTGGGCGCTGGTTTCACAATCTATCAAGGCGGCGACTTGCAGCCGCGCTCGGCCAGCGCGCCGCACGGCCACATGGCCTGGAATGCGCTCTACGTGTCCGACGCGCAGGCGGTGATCTCGTTCTACGAAGCGATCTTCGACTGGCGCATCTCCGCGCATCCGTCACAGGCCGGCCTCTTTCAGGTTCGTAACGCTAGCGGAAACGAGATTTCGGCCATTCACCAGCTCGACAAGACGATCCGCGGCAAGTTCCAGTTCTGGGGCGTACATTTCGCGGTCGCCGATCTGTCGGCGGCCAAAGCGCAGGTCCTTAAGAGCGGCGGGGAGATTCTCTACGAAGGCTCCGGCGACGGCGATCCGGCGCTCCTGGCGCGGGATCCGGACGGAGCGGCATTCTTCATGGAGCAGTCGAAAGGCGGCCGCACGCAAAGTGCGCCGCAGACCACCAGCACGCCAGGGTCTTTCAAATGGAAGACCGCGCTGGGGCTTGCCGTCATCTGGGTCGCTGTCGTGATGGAGTTCAACTGGGTGTGGGGCGTACTTTTCATCATGTGGACGATTCCGGCGCTGCGGACCGGGCAGACCTACTTTGTTGAGCCGCTGAGGCGGGCGGACAACGCTCTGCTCTACTGGTTGGTCGTCGGAACCTGGATCGTGCTCAGCCTTTATCTGATCCTCTTCGATCTTGGCGTTTTCATCGGCGCGGGTTCGTGACCGACTATGCGCCGGTTCGACGGCCGGGCGATTGAGCAACCACACGTGGATGTGCGTAACGGCGGCAGCCGCCGGCTTGCTATAGACCATTGGCGGCGCTAGCGTTTGTTCACTGCGTAACCGGCTCGGGAGTCATCACCATGCACAAAATCATGTCTTGCCTGGGCGTTGCGGCTCTTGGCCTAAGCGTGCTGGCCCATTCCGCCGGTGCGGCGGAGTGGAAGTTCAACAACGGGCTTCCCGAGACCCGCAACGAAGCTAAAGAGCTCAACGCGTTCGCTGAGGATGTCGCCAGCCTCAGCGACGGAAGTTTGTCGATCAAGGTCTTCCACGGCGGCTCGCTGAACCTCAAGGACAATGACGTTGTGCGCTGGCTGCCTGGCGGCGCGGTGGAGATGGGGCTCGTCTGGGCAAACTATCTCGGCCGCGATGCGCCGGCGCTGAGCGCGGTCCTCGTGCAGGGATCGGTCGGCAGCTCCGAGGAGCTCCTCAAGGTGCTGCCGGAGATACAGGAGATATACCGGCAAGAGCTCGACGAATGGGGCATCGTCACCACCGGCTTCATGGCCCTGCCGCTGTTGAAGGCGTCGATCTTCTGCCGCGACGAACCGGTGCGCACGCTGGATGATCTGCGCACCAAGAAGCTGCGGGTCTGGAGCAAGGACCAGGTGGAGACCTTCACCAAGCTGGGCGTGTCGGCACAGATCGTCGGCCAGAACGATCTCTATGTCGCGCTGCAGACGGGCGTGGTCGACTGCGCGGTCTATCCCGCATTGTTCGCACACACCATCTCGCTCCAGGAGGTCTCCAAATACGCTTCCTATCTCTATCCGATCGCCAGCGTGCCCTATGTCCTCGGCGCCGATCAGGAAGCGTGGGACAGCTTGACCGACGCAGAGCGTGAGGCCGTAACAACGGCCGCCGCGCGCGTGTGGGAGCGCACCAACGAATACTCAAAGGCGGAAGAGAACGAGCAGGCCGCCAGAGCCAAGCTCGCTGAGCAGGGCGTGGAGTTCCTGGAGCCGTTCTCCGATGCCGATCGCTCCGCATTCCTGGATGCGGCGTCGGCGACGTGGGAGGCGCTGGCGGTTGAGGCCGGCGGACAGGCGCCAGAGTACCGTGAGCGCATTCTAGGCGTCCTTGGACGCTAGAGCATGATCCCGAAAAGTGGGCACCGGTTTTTCGGATAGGATCATGCTCAACAAAAGAGATAGAGCCTCCGTTCTGATGCAATCAGAATTGAGGCTCTGAGCTTGGATAGCGCCGAACGCGCCGACGACCGGCTTTCGTCCGTCGCTCGGCGTCTGGAGGCTTATCTCAAGCCTGTCTTCACGGCACTGGCCACCCTGGCGGCGATAGCCGGCACGTCGATCGTCGCGTTGATCGGCGTCAGCGTGGCGATGCGTCATGTCGCCAACGCACCGCTCCATATCACCGAGGAACTCGTCGGGCTTTTGATGACGGCGGCGTTCTTCTTGGCTTTGCCGCTCGTCACGCTGAAGGCGGAGCATGTGCGCGTTTCGATCCTGGTGGTGAACCTGCCGGAACCCGCGCGCCGATGGGTTGCCGTCGTTGCCAGCCTGTTTGGCCTGGCCTTCTGCCTTTGGTACTTCATGCTCTGCCTGCCGTGGCTGGAATTCGCTTTCGAGCGCACGCTCAAGACGGAAGTCGCGCGACTCCTGATGTATCCGTGGATGGCCCTGCTTCCGGTGTCGCTGCTTCTGACGATGGTGGCCTTCGCGATACGAGGGATCGCCGGCCCGCCCGCTCTAACGGAGGACGCCAGCCGAGACCGGCGCTAGCCGGGTCGGTTGGGAGGCCTGATGACGGCGTTTTGGGGGATATTGCTCGGCGGGCTGACGGTCTTGGCCGGGTCGGGGCTGGCGCTTGGCGCAGCCCTCGGCCTGACCGGTTTCCTGCTCCTCCAGTTCGTTGCCGGCGGCTCCACCTTCGTTGCCGTTGACGCGGTCTGGAACGTCTTCAACTCGTTTACGCTGAGCGCCATCCCGCTCTTCATCATGCTTGGCGAGATCATGCTGAGGAGCGGCGTGAGCGAGCGCATCTACACCGCGCTGTCGCCGCTCTTCCGGCGCATCGCCGGCGGCCTCCTGCACACCAACATCGCCGTGTGCACGCTGTTCGGTGCGGTGAGCGGATCGAGCCTCTCCACGGCAGCGGCCGTCGGTTCGGTCGCCTACCCGGAGATGACCGCGCGCGGCTATGACCGGAGCATGGTCGTCGCCTCGCTCGCCGGCGGCGGCACGCTCGGGCTCCTCATTCCACCAAGCCTGTCGCTCCTGATCTACGGCGCGCTCACCGAGACCTCCATCGGCCGCTTGTTCATGGCCGGCATCGTGCCCGGTTTGCTCATCGCGTTTCTGTTCATGGTCTACATCTTTGTGCGCTGCCTGGGGGCGCCGGCTTTGGCGCCGCGGGACCCGCAAGCCACGCCGCCGCTGCGGATCCTCTTCAGCCTTCTGAGCCTGTGGCCGTTTCTGCTTCTCATCGTCGCGATCATGGGCAGCATCGTCATGGGCATCGCGACGCCGACCGAGGCGGCCGGGATCGGCGTCCTTGCGACGATTCTTGTCGGCCGCCTGTGGGGGTCGCTGACAATGCGAACGCTGGTCGTCAGCATCTACAGCTCGATCCTTCTTTACGCCTCCATCGCCTTTGTCGTGATGGGCGCGACGATCCTGGCGCAAGCCGTGAGCCTGATCGGCGTTCCGCAGGCTATTCTGGAAACCGTTCGGGCATTCGATCTCGGCCCGCTGACCGTGCTGTTGCTGGTTGTCCTGGTCTATCTCGTGCTCGGCTGCTTTTTCGACGGTCTTTCGCTGATGATCATGACCCTGCCGATCGTTTTTCCGTTAATGACCGGGCTCGGCTTTCATCCGGTTTGGTTGGGGGTCGTCATCACCATCATGATCGAGATCGGGCAGGTCACCCCGCCGGTAGGGCTCAACCTCTCCGTGCTCGTCTCCGTCACCAAGGAGGAGGTGACTTTGGGCGCCGCTGCGCTGGCGACGATGCCCTATTGGTTGCTGCTGCTTTTGGGTGTTGCCATCCTCACGGCGATACCGCAGCTTGCATTGTACCTGCCTGAATCGCTGATGTGATCACATCGCCGCCAAGGATGATAGCGGGAGGTTCAAGGGTCGGGGCCATGCTAATCTCCCTAAACCGAAGCAACGGCAAGGCCCACGCCTGTCTACGTGGCTGCGCGCGAGAACCTGAGAGAATGATTAAGGATGCCAGGCTCCGTCACCTTCCAGGCTGTCGAGCATATCGGGGAGGTTCCGCTTGGCGCCGACATAGCAGCCTTGCTGATCAAGGCTCTGGAGCGGGCGGGCATCCAACCGGCGGGCGGCGACATCTTCGTCGTCGCGCAGAAGATCATCTCCAAAGCCGAGGAACGGTTCGTCGATCTGGACGGCGTTGAGCCGTCGGCGGAAGCGAAGGCGATTGCCGAGAAAGCCGACAAAGATCCGCGGCTCGTCGAGACAATTCTCTCCGAATCCAAGTCAATCCTCCGCATCAAGACCGGCGTCATCATCGCTGAGCATCGACTCGGCTACGTGATGGCGAATGCCGGCATCGACAGGTCCAATCTGGGGCCAGGGCGGGAAGGCCAAGTCCTCCTGCTGCCGGTCGATCCGGATCGTTCCGCCGCCGAGCTGCGGGAACGCCTCCAAGATCATTTCGGCGTTCCGCTCGGAATCATCATCAGCGACAGTTTTGGGCGTGCTTGGCGGAATGGCGTAGTCAACATCGCACTGGGCGCGTCCGGTGTTCCCGCGCTGATCGACGCGCGCGGCAGATGCGATCGCGATGGGCGGCCGCTCGCCGTCACCGAGATCGCCTTTGCCGATGCGGTTGCCGCCGGCGCCGCCTTGCTCATGGGTGAGGGCGATGAGAGCACGCCCGTAGTTCTGGCGCGTGGCGCTGATCTAAGCGCGCCACACCGTCCGGCGTCGTCGCTGCTGCGCCCAAGCGAGGAGGATCTGTTCCGATGAGCGACGGCCGGATCGTTGTGCTGTCCGGCGGTGTCGGCGGGGCGAAGCTGGCGCTCGGCGCTTACGAAGTTCTGCCTGCGGACACGCTGAGCGTCATCGTCAACATCGCCGACGATTTCGTCCATCTGGGCCTGTCCGTCTCCCCCGACCTCGACACGCTGCTCTATACGCTGGCCGGTTTGAACAACGAGGAGCAGGGTTGGGGTCGGCGCGACGAGACCTGGACGTTCATGAAGGCGCTCCGCTCGCTCGGCGGCGCGGATTGGTTTCAACTCGGCGATGGCGATCTTGCGCTTCATGTCGAACGCACCGAACGGCTGAAGAAGGGGGAGACCCTCACCGCGATAACGAAGCACGTCGCAAAGAGCTGGGGCATCGGAGCCGACATCCTGCCGGTCAGCGATGATTTGATCCGCACGATCGTTGAAACCGACCAGGGCACCTTATCCTTTCAGGAGTACTTCGTGGGTCAGCGCTGCCAGCCGGTCCTGCGCGAGCTGCGCTACGACGGCGCGGCCGAGGCGAAGCTCTCCGCCGCGGTCGAAAACGCGCTCCTCGACAAGAACAACCGCGCGATCATCATCGCGCCGTCCAATCCTTATCTGAGCATCGATCCGATCCTGGCCGTGCCAGGAATCCGCGAGTGCGTTCGCCAATCTAACGCGCCGGTCGTGGCGGTCTCTCCCATCGTCGGCGCTGCGGCGATCAAGGGACCGCTCGCAAAAATCATGGCGGAGCTCGACAAGGAGGTGACGCCCGCGACAATCGCTGCGCATTATGGTGCGTTGCTCGATGGCTTTGTGCTGGACAGAACCGACAAGCATCTGAAAGGTGAGATCGCGATCCCAACGCTTTCGACGAACACCATCATGAGCACGCTGGATGACAAGAAGGCCCTTGCCCAGGACGTGATCCGCTTTGCCGATAGCCTTGGCGCATTGAGCGTGCCCGGAGCCGTTGCATGAGCATTTGGGCCGTCGTTCCGATGAAGGCGGTGCGGCAGGCGAAGCGGCGCCTTGCGCCGGTCTTGCCGGATAGGATGCGCGAGCGCCTGGTCGAAGCGATGTTTCAGCATGTGCTCCAATGCCTGCGCGACGTGTCTTGCATCCACGGCATTGCGGTCGTCAGCTCCGATCCGTCCCTTGCCGACGGTGACGTTCTCTTTGTCGACGATCCGGGCACTGGCCTAAACGCCGCCATTCGTGCAGCCGTCGCAACAACGAAGAAGGAGGGGGCAGCAACGGCCCTCATCCTCCCGGCCGATCTGCCGTTGATTGAGCGCCGCGATATCGACGCCATTCTGGATGCCGGCCGCGACAACCCGGTCGTTATGGTCGGCGACCGCGACAATGCCGGCACGAATGCGCTGCTTCTTTCGCCGCCGGACCGGGTCGATCCGGGCTTCGGTGAAGCCAGCCTGGATCGCCACCGGTCAGACGCGATACGATCGGGCGTGACGCCAATTGTGCTGGACTTGCCCCGCATTCGCTTCGACATTGACGATAAGGACGCCGTCGACGAATTGCGCCGATTGCGGGTGCGCGGTTTTGAGTTTCTTGAGGCGGGCGAGCTGGTTCGGTCATGACAATCTTTGACAGCATCATCGAAGCCGCCAAGAAGCACCGGCGTCCGGACGATAAAGAGGCTCTGGCGCTCGCCGAATGCACCGACCTCGATGCGCTGATGGACGCCGCGGAGGCCATCGCGCTCGACGGCTTCGGGCGGTCGGTGAGTTATTCACGAAAAGTGTTCGTGCCGCTGACCAAGCTCTGCCGCGACGTCTGCCATTACTGCACGTTCGCCCAGCCGCCGCGGAATCTCGAAAAGCCCTATCTCACATCCGATGAGGTGCTTTCCATCGCGCAGGCCGGTGCTGCGGCGGGGTGCCATGAGCTGCTGTTCACGTTGGGCGACCGACCCGAGGCGCGTTATCAGGCTGCACGCGATGCGCTCTCAGACCTCGGTTACAACAGCACGCTCGCCTACCTGGAAGCGATGGCAAAGCTGGTGATCGACGAGACGCCGCTCTTGCCGCATCTCAATCCCGGCATCATGCGCGCAGAAGAGCTTCGCGCGCTTCGCAAGGTGTCGGTGTCGATGGGCATTATGCTGGAATCGGCCTCCGAGCGGCTCTGCCAACGCGGCGGCGTTCATTTCGGCTCACCCGACAAGGACCCGAAGCGACGCTTGCAGGTTGTTGAGGACGCCGGCCGGCAGAAGATTCCGATGACCAGCGGCATCCTGATCGGGATTGGAGAGACGCGGCGTGAACGTGTCGAGTCGCTTCTTGCGTTACGCGCGCTCAACGATCGACACGGCCACATCCAGGAAATCATCATCCAGAACTTTCGTGCCAAGCCCGGCACCCGAATGTCCGATGCGCCGGAGCCAAGTCTGGCCGATCACCAATGGACGATCGCCATGGCGCGTATTCTGTTTGGCCGGACAATGGCCATCCAGGCCCCGCCGAACCTGCAGCCGAATGATATGAGCGGGCTGATCGCGGCGGGGATCAACGATTGGGGCGGCGTGTCGCCGGTGACGCCCGATCACGTCAATCCCGAAGCGCCGTGGCCGCATCTGACCGCGCTGGCCCGTGAGACGGAGAAGGCCGGCCGCGTGTTGACGGAACGGCTGGCCGTCTATCCGTCTTATCTCTTGAAGAGCGATGCTTGGATCGAGCCGTCGCTCCGTCAGACCGCGCTGCGATGCGTCGATGCCGACGGCATGGTGCGCGAAGACACATGGCACGCCGGCATGGAGATGCCGCTGCCGTTTCAGCTCGCTCCGCCGACGAGGGCCCAAAGCGCGGCACCGGAGACGAGGCGCATATTGGAGAATGTCACGGCCGGCAAAGCCATGACTCATGCTGAGATCACGGCTCTGTTCTCCGCACGGGGCGTGGACTTTGAGGCCGTCATTGCTGCGGCCGACAGGATGCGCCGCCAGACCGTTGGCGATGCCGTAAGCTATGTCGTCAACCGCAACATCAACTACACGAACATCTGCCAGTATCGCTGCGGCTTCTGCGCCTTCTCCAAAGGCAAGACAAGCGAGGCGCTGCGCGGCCCCGCCTACGACCTCTCCGAGGAGGAGATTGGCCGGCGCGTCGGCGAAGCCTGGGATCGCGGCGCAACCGAAGTTTGCCTGCAAGGCGGCATTCACCCCCGATACACGGGCGACACCTATCTGCGCATCTTAGCGGTCGTAAAAGAGGCCGCGCCGGACATTCATGTCCATGCGTTCTCCCCGCTTGAGATTGTCCACGGCGCGACGACGTTGGGACTTTCGCTTCGCGACTATCTGATGCGCCTCCGTGAGGCGGGTCTCGCATCGCTTCCGGGCACCGCCGCTGAAATCCTCGACGACGAAGTGCGCCAATTGATTTGCCCGGACAAGATCACGACGGGTCAATGGCTTGAGGTCATGCGCACCGCGCATGAGATCGGGCTGAGATCGACGGCGACGATTATGTTCGGTCACGCGGATCAGCCGTATCATTGGGCGAACCATCTTCTGCGACTGAAAGCGCTGCAAGATGAAACGGGTGGCTTCACCGAGCTGGTCCCGCTTCCCTTCGTGCACATGGAATCGCCGATCTGGCGAAAGGGTCTGACGCGCTCCGGGCCGACCTATCGCGAAGTTATCCTGATGCATGCGGTGTCAAGGCTGACGCTCGGCGATTGCTTCAAGAACATCCAGGCGTCGTGGGTGAAGCTCGGGCCGGAGGGCGCGCAAGCGGCGCTCACGGCGGGGGCAAATGATTTCGGTGGCGTCTTGATGAATGAATCGATCACGCGATCAGCCGGCGCCAGCCACGGCCAGGAGCTGGGCGCCGCGCGCATCAGGACGCTGATCGAGGAAATCGGCCGGACGCCACGGCAGCGCACGACGCTTTATGGGGAGGCGCCCGCGTCGCGACAATCGCTCGCCAATAGCCCCGCCGCCCTCGCGCCGATCGTCAACACCAGGATCGGGGAACAGGCATCGCAGCGACCGTTATCGGGTTCTTAGACACGCGCACGCGACGCATCGGCGGTTGGCCGGCCACGCCGCATTTGCTAGCCACGGGGGCGGTAAGGAACGGTCAGGTTCTCGGATTGGGGCGGCGACGGCTATGTATCTTGAAAAACTGAAGCTCGACGGACGCGTTGCAGTGGTGACGGGCGGCGGCCAGGGGATCGGCGCTTCTTGTGCTCAGGCGCTCGGCGAGGCGGGCGCCAAGGTAATCGTCGCTGAGCTCATGCCGGAGCGCGTGGAAGCGTCCGTCGCGGAGCTGAAGAAAGCTGGTATCGACGCCGCCGGCCTCGTGCTCGACGTCACCGATTCCGCCGCCGTCGACGCCGCGGCAAAAGCAATCGCCGATCAGCACGGGGCCGCCGACATCCTCGTAAACAATGCCGGCGTCGCCAAAAGCGACGTGCCCGCCGAGGAGACCAGCGACGACCATTGGCGCTTCCATCTGGACGTCAATCTGGACGGGCTGTTCTGGTGTTGCCGCGCTTTCGGCCGGCAGATGCTCGCCAACGGCAAGGGGTCGATCGTCAATATCGGGTCCATGTCGGGCTTCATCGTCAACAAGCCGCAGCCGCAGGTCGCATACAACGCCTCCAAGGCGGCCGTGCATCACCTGACGCGCTCGCTTGCAACGGAATGGGCAACGCGCGGCGTGCGGGTTAATGCGGTTGCGCCGACTTATATTGAGACGCCGCTCACGGCCTACGGCATCAAGGAGAACCCTGAAATGTATGCCACGTGGCTTGAGATGACGCCGATGGGCCGCGTCGGACAGCCCGACGAGATCGCCTCTGTCGTGCATTTCCTGGCCTCCGATGCGGCAAGCCTCATGACCGGTGCAATCGTCCTTGCCGATGCCGGATATACGTGCTGGTAGGAGGCCTCTGTTCGCCCGCCGAAGCATGGGCAAACCCGTCGTTTGAGGGAGCATATGCCTGATGGCTGACCTGGTTGCTGCCGTCGATGTCGGCACGTCGAGCGCGCGTGCCGGAATTCTCGATCGCACCGGGCGTCTGCTCGGCCGCTCCGAGCAACCGATCGAGATCAATCGGCCGCAAGCCGACCACGCGGAGCACGATTCAGAGCAGATTTGGGATGCGGTCTGCGCCGCGGTGCGCGGAGCGGTGAAGCAGTCCGGCGCCGCCGCAACCGACATTGCCGGCATCTCGTACGATGCTACCTGCTCGCTGGTCGTCCGCGCGAAAGACGGCGGGCCCTTGAGCGTATCGACCAGCGGCGAGAAGCGCTGGGATACGATCGTGTGGCTCGATCATCGCGCGATTGCCGAAGCGGAGGAATGCACGGCCACGGGCCACCGCGTGCTCGATTATGTCGGCGGCGTCATGTCGCCGGAGATGGAAACGCCGAAGCTCATGTGGCTCAACCGCCACCTGCCGGAACGCTGGGCCGAAGCGGGCTACTTCTTCGATCTTGCAGATTATCTGACGTGGAAGAGCGCTGGCACGCTCGACCGATCGCAATGCACGCTCACCTGCAAATGGACCTATCTGGCGCACGAAGCCGTCGGTTGGCAGAGCGATTTCTTCAGCGCTGTCGGCATCCCCGACATGGTGGAGCGGGGCAACCTTCCCGCCGCCGCAAGCCCTATCGGCAAGGATGTCGGGCCGTTGCAGCCGGCTGCCGCTGCCGCGCTCGGCCTTGATCCAAGCTGCCGTGTCGGCGTCGGCCTGATCGACGCGCATGCCGGCGCGCTCGGCGTGCTCGGTGCTGCGGCGCAGGACCCCGACACGATCGACCACCATCTCGGTCTCATTGCCGGCACGTCGAGTTGCATGATGGCGCTGTCACCCGTAGCCCGCCCGACACCCGGCGTCTGGGGACCCTATTTCGGTGTCGTGCTGCCCGATTATTGGATGAACGAAGGCGGGCAATCGGCGACCGGCGCGCTGCTTGATCACATCATCAGCTGGCACGGTGCCGCCGGCGAACCCGACGGCGCCACGCATCGCGCCATCACCGAGCGCATCATGCAGCTCCGCGAAAGCGAAGGCCTCGACCTCGCAGGGCGGCTGCACGTGCTGCCCGACTTCCACGGCAATCGTTCGCCGCTGGCCGACCCCAACGCGGTAGGCGTCGTCAGTGGCCTGACGCTCGACGCGTCCTTCGACAGTCTGTGCCGGCTCTATTGGCGCACCGCCGTTGCGATCGCACTCGGCGTGCGTCACATCCTCGATGCGCTAAGCGACAGCGGCTATTCTATCGACACGTTGCATGTCACCGGTGGCCACACGAAAAACCCCATTCTGATGGAGCTCTATGCCGACGCCACGGGGTGCACGGTTGTGGAGCCGGCGGCCGAGGATGCCGTCCTCCTCGGCACCGGCATGGTCGCCGCTGCCACGGCAGGCTTTTATCCCGACCTCGCCGCTGCCGGCCAGGGCATGTATCAAGGCGGGCGCGAGCGTGCCGCCAATCCCGATGCCATGCGTCGCTTCGAACGCGATTATCGTGCTTTCCTCACGATGCACGAGCAGCGTCGTGCGCTGGATGCGCTGATGCAGTAATTGCGGCTGACGCCTATGCTCTGATTGCTGAAGCGTGCCCGACAGAAAGGTCAAGCGTATGAACATCGCCGTCACCGCCGCGACCGGACACCTCGGCTCGGAGATCGTGAACGCACTCAAGGCCTTGCCGGGTGAACGCGGGATCGTCGCCATCGCGCGCACGCCAGAGAAAGCAAAAGGCCTGGGGGTGGAGGTTCGGCGAGGTGACTACAATGAAAAGCAATCCTTTGAGGCCGCGCTCGCCGGCATCGACACGCTTCTCCTCGTTTCCGGTATGGACGCGCCCGACCGTCGGATCGGTCAGCATCGCAACGTCATTGAAGCTGCTGCCTCGCAGGGTGTGAAGAAGATCGTCTACACAAGCGTCCAGGGACCTGAGAGCGGTGCGGATTTCTCACCGATCGTCGCCAGCAATCGCCAAACCGAGAAGGACGTCCGCGAAAGCGGCCTCGATTGGGTCATTGGGCGTAACGGCATTTATATCGAACCGGATATCGAGGCCGTCGAGGCGTACAAGAAAGCTGGAGGCGTCACGAACTGCGCGGGCGACGGCAAGTGCGGCTACACGACCCGACCTGAACTCGCATACGCCTACGCACATCTCCTAAGTGAGCAGACCCACAGCGGAAAGACCTACAATCTGCACGGCGAGGCCCTCACGCAAGGTGAACTCGTTCGACATATCAATCGGGCCTTTGGAACGAACCTCGCGTATCGCGCCGTGAGCGTGGAAGATTTTCGCAAGGACCGGATTGCCGAACTGGGCGAGTTTCTGGGCACAATCATCACCGGGATCTACGTCGGCATCTCCCAGGGCGCCTTCGACAATCCAAGCGACTATTCCAGTGCTACAGGCCGTCCTCATCAAACATGGGACGACTATTTCGCCGCGCTGGCGAGTGCCAACACCAAACACGGCGACTAGCCGCAAAACCGCCGATCTAAGCGCTTCGGCTTTCGCTGCCGGCCACCTCCTCGTCGCCCACGCGGAAGAAGACCGCATAGAGCGTCGGGACAATGACGAGCGTCAGGATCGTTGCGAAGGAAAGTCCGCAGATGATCACGACCGCGAGGCTCTTGAAGAAGGGGTCCCAAAGGAGCGGCACCACTCCGAGAACGGTCGTCAGCGCTGCCAGCGAAACCGGGCGGACGCGGCTGACGGCAGCGTCGATGATGGCGTCGAGCCGCGCCTTGCCGCCCGCAATCTGCAGATCGGTCTCGTCGATAAGGACCACGGCGTTCTTGATGAGCATGCCGGTCAGCGACAAGGCGCCGAGAATGGCCATGAACTCCATCGGCGTGCGGAAGAGAACGAGCCCGTAGACCACACCAATCAAGGCGAGCGGCACCGTGAGCCAGATGATGAGCGGTTGGCGGATCGCGTTGAAGAGCAGAATGACCACAATGATCATTGCCCCAAAGCCGACCGGCATCGTTGCCGCCAATCCCGCGTTGGCTTCCTGACTGTTGCCATATTCGCCGCGCCACACAAGTCGGTAGCCGGGCGGGAGTTCGACAGCTTCAATCTGCGGGCGGACGCGATCAAACAGATCGCCGGTCAAAACGTCCGGCGCCGGATCGGCCTGCGCCGTTATGGCCAGCGCACGATCGACACGACGCAGGTTGGCATTCTCAAAGACGATGTCGAAGCTGTCGACCACTTGAGCGATGGGGATGTAGCCGCCGACGGCGGTAGAGAAGATCTGGACTTCGCGGATCTCGGAAATGTCGCTGCGGTCCCAAGGATAGGGACGCATCACGATGCGGCGAAGCTCGTCGCCTTCGCGGTAGACGCCGATGGCCGATCCGTCGAAGCGACCGGCGATGGCTTGCGAGATGTCACCCTGTGTCAGGCCGAGGCGCCGGGCGTTCTGTTCGTTGATGCGCGGACGCACCACTTGAACCATCTCCCGCCAATCGTCTTTGACGCCAACCCCACCCTCCGCTGTCAGGATTGTCTTGGCAGCTTCCGCGAGCCGGCGAAGGACCACCGGGTCGGGCCCGGTGAAACGCGCCTCTATCTTTGAGCCACTGCCCGGACCGAGGACAAACTTCCACACCTTGGGCGACGCCTGAGGATAGCGCGCCTCAAGCTCGTCCGCGATGACGCCCTGAAGCGGCGCGATGTCCGCAAAATCCGTGACATCAACCAGAATCTGCCCGTAGGCCGGGTTCGCGCTTTCCGCGTCATAGGTCAGCATGAACCGCTGGTGTCCGTTACCGACGACGGAATTGGTACCGGTCACGCCGTCCAGCGTTCGGATCCACTCGGCGATCTCCACCACGTCGGCGCTCGTCGTCCCAATGTCGGTGCCTTCCGGCAGGAGGTAGTCGACGACGAACTGCGCCCGCGTGGACGCCGGGAAGAAGCCGGGCGGCACGGCGGAGAACGACAACATGGCCGTTGCGAAAAGCCCGAAGACCACCACGACGGTGGCCCATCTGCGCTTGATCGCCATACCCAGGAATTGGCGGTAATTGCGCAATATTGCGCCTTCCGGTTTGTCCTCTCCCGATGGCTGACCGGCGCTCATGAGAAGCGTGCAGAAATAGGGCGTGAGCCACACCGCGACGAGCCACGAGAACAGAAGCGAGATCGCGACGGTCCAAAACAGCGAGCCGGCATATTCGCCGGTATTGTCCGGTGAAAAGCCGATCGGCGAGAACGCCAGAAAGCCGACGATCGTGCCTCCCAGGAGCGGCCATTTGGTCTGCTTGACGACCGACATCGCCGCCTTTGCGGTGCTCTCGCCCTTCTGCGTGCGCACCAGCGTGCCTTCC
The DNA here is from genome assembly GCA_028284625.1 of Afifellaceae bacterium. Classification (GTDB taxonomy): domain Bacteria; phylum Pseudomonadota; class Alphaproteobacteria; order Rhizobiales; family Afifellaceae; genus DASWJZ01. Next base: position 110,785 of record JANQRH010000007.1, read on the forward strand.
ACGACGACGATGGCGTTGTCGACGAGCATCCCCAACGCGATGATCAACGCGCCCAACGACACGCGCTGCATGTCGAGGCCATAGAGCTTCATGCCCAGAAGCGTGCCGGCGACGGTGACCAACAGGATGCCGCCCATCAAAAGGCCTGAGCGTAAGCCCATAAAGACCAAGAGCGTCCCCACCACGATGATCAGGGCGAGGACGACATTCATGACGAAATCGTCCACCGATTCGCGCACGCTCTCGCCCTGGTCGGAAATCGGCAGGAGGTCGATGCCGAGCGGGCGCTCGCTAAGCAGCGTATCGAGGCGCGCTTTCACCGCATCGCCCATATTCACGACATTGCCGCCGAGCGTGTTGGAGATTCCCATGCCGATCGCTGGGCGCCCATCGCGGAAGAGCCGCATATCCGCCGGCTCCTTCAGTCCGCGCCGCACTTCGGCGATGTCGCCCAGGCGGAAGGACCGCCCGGCCTGCGGATCGGAGATGACGAGATTGGAGATGGCTTCCAGCGACGTCACGGCGGTTTCCGGCCGGATTGTCAGCCGCTGCGTGTCGGCCCGGACCGTCCCCGACGGCGTGATCAGGTTCTGGCCCTCCAGCACCTGCGCGATCTGCGAGACGGACAGGCCAAGCGTGACGAGCCGCGCCGGCGAATAATCGACATAGATGACCTCCTGCGGCATGCCCGTCAGCACAACCTTGGAGACGCCCTCGACCAGCACCAGCTCGCGTTGCAGCGTCTTGGCGTAGGCGTGCAGCTCCGGCAGCGAAAACCCGTCGCCGACGATGGCGTAATAGAGCGCAAAGACGTCGCCGAAATCGTCGTGGACCTGCGTGGGCTGCACATTGGGCGGCAGCTCGCCCTGCACATCGGAGATCTTTGAGCGGAGCTGCGTGAACCTTTGGTTTAGTTCAGACCGCGTCTTGCTGGACGCGATCGTAAACTCAACGGTGACCTCCGACACTCCCATCGACGAAATGGAGGTGACCTCCTCCAGGCCGCCCAATTGCTGGATGGCGTTCTCGATGACCTCCGTCACCTCGTCGGCGACTTCCGCAGCGCTGGCGCCCGGATAGGGCGTTATCAGCTTCGCCTGGCGGATGATGAATTCCGGGTCCTCAAAACGTGGCAGGGTCAGATAGGCGTAGACGCCGCCCGCCAAGACGAGGAGCGTGCAAAGCGCAGAGATGACGCGCTTTTCAATCCCGAACTGTGCTGGATCCATGGAACTAGCTGCCGATCTCGGTGATCGGGCGGACCTTCATGTCCGGTTGAAGCTTGGACAGTCCGGCGGTCACCACGATGTCGCCGGCGGAGAGGCCGGAAGTGACGACCACCTGCGACCCGGTCGCTTCTCCCAGTTCGACCGGCGCCTTGGCGACGGTCTGCGTGCCGTCTGTGACGACCCAAACATAGGATGAGCCATCGGCCTCCGAGGCGACGGCGGTGATCGGCACGGTGACGACGGGTTCGTCGGAGTGCTGTCCGGTCGAAATCACCGTTCCGACCATGCCCGGCAACACGCCGCGCCCCTCCGGCCGCTCAATTGCGGCGCGCCCGCGGAAGGTCTGCGTCGACTGATCGGCCTGCGTTGAAAATTCGATCAGCTCTGCATCGAAGCGCTCGCCCGGGCGCGAGTCGATTTCAACGAAGATTGCCAGATCTTCGGCGTCGGCGAACTTCGAGACATCGGGGCCCGGCACGTCGAAAACCAGCTCCACCGTGTCGATCTGCTGCAACAGCGCGATCGGCGCCTTGGCCTGGACGCTTGTGAAATTCTCAACGTCACGCCGCGCGATGATCCCGCCAAACGGTGCGCGAAGCGTTGCATCGGACAGGTTCTTCCGCGCGGTTTCCAATTGTGCGTCCAGGCCTTGGATCACCGCTTCCTGGGCCTCAACATCCTCCGAGCGCGCGCCGGCTTCTCCCTTGGCAAGCTCCTCCTTGGCGGTGCGAAGGTTGGCTTCCGCAACCGTCAGCGCGGCCTGATCCTGCTCAGCGCGCGCCCGCGTGGTGACGCCGCGATTGAGCAGCTCGGTGGTGCGCTCAAATTGCCCGCGCGCCTGATCGACCTGGGCTTGCGCGGCGTCAACGGCGGCTTGCAGCGCGGCGATATCCTCAGATCGCGCCCCTGCCGTCATCCCCCGAAGCTGCGCAACGGCCTGCGCCCGTTGCCCCTCCAGCGCCGAGACGGCCGCCTCGAAGTCAGCTGTATCCAGCCGGGCAATGACGTCGCCCTCCGCCACCTGCATCGCCGCGCGGATCGGCAGTTCAACGATGCGCCCCGAAACCTCAAACGACAAAGTGACTTCCTGCGCCGCCTGAATGACTGCCGGGTAGCTGCGCCTCAGTCCGAATATCGTCGCTTCAACGGACGTCGTCTTGACCGGGCGGACGACCGAGGAGTCGGTTGTCTCCCCGCCGCCATTATCGCCGCATCCGGCCAGCACGAGGGTCGCGGCGGCAAGAAGCGTGACAGCAAAGGTTGGGGGGCGAAAACGCATATTGCTGGTCCTCAAAGATCATGCAGGATTGGAATAGGCGACCGGCACCAGACTTAGGCTGGAGTGATCATGCTGATTGCAACGCAGGTCTTTCTTGGCAGCTTGCTGCTTCTCGGGTGCATAGTCGTTCACGTTGTTGTGTTGTCCCAGACTATAGGTGCGCTGCGCCAGCACGCAGAGCGACATCGCGGTGGGAGCAGCGATTTCGTGCGCGTCAGACTTCTTGCAATAGCTCTTCTAGCGATCATCGCGAGCCATACAATACAGATTTGGATGTTCGCCTTCTCGGTCATGGCGATGCAGGCATTGCCCGATTTCGAAACGGCAATCTACTTCTCGCTCGTGACCTACACCACGCTTGGCTATGGCGACGTCACGCTTGGCGATGCTCATCGGATCTTTGGTGCGTTCGGCGCGGTCACCGGTTTGCTCGCCTTTGGCCTGTCCACGGCATTCCTGGTGGGCCTGTTTGGCCGGATGCTTCCGGGCCAGCAGCAATGATCCGCAAAGTGGTTACCCAACTTGAAGCGCCCAGAGGAATTGAGCCGCCGAAAGAAAGACGAAAGAGCCCGCCGCCGTGAGCAGTGCGCGAATAAATCGCACTCTCTTCAGTTCTCGAAGCGTTGAGACCTTGAGGAGTTCATGGGCGACCTCGTTCAGCGGATCGCACTCGGCAGCCGCGATCTTCAGCGCTTCCAAGGTGTCGTAGCGAGACGGGTCAACATAAAGAACGTGCCGCATGTCCGCCGCGGAGTCGCTTCTGACTTCCGGAGCCGTCTTGCGAGTGGGGTAAAGGACAAAGCCGAACAGGACGAGCGGGGCCATGACGACACCCCAAAACAATATGACAGCGAGAAACTGGCCTTCATCGGTCTTGGGAAACCAATCGCTTGTGCCGGCTACAATACCCAGCGCAAAGGCATATCCCAGCCCAACGATCTGAGCCTTTGTATCGTAAGCACGAACCGTCGCCTGCGCTTCCATCAGCGCATCACGCAGAAGGTTCAACGGTTCCGATTGCGACATTTGTTCCGTGATCGATGTGCTCGTCAGTTTCTGCGTGAACGAGTATAGGCGGGCCTTTCTCCGACGGCATAGGGGATCTGCGGCTCGGCTTCAGAATCCAGCTTCCGTAACATTTCGCAAGCAACTGACCTATCGACAGCACTGCCTGGGCGTGATCGGTCTACCAGCGTCCAGGTTGAGTTCCGTAGTCGCTTCCCACTATGCTCTTGGAAAACCAGAGCTTCTGTGGGGAAACGGACGTTGCTGATCGCCGTCGTGGAGGACAACAAGGCGCTGGCGGAGGGGATCGCCAATACGCTGCGCGACCGGGGCCACGGCGTGGATGTGCTGGACGACGGGCTGGTTGCGCAGGCGCATCTTGAAGACGTGAAGGCCGATCTGGTCATCCTCGACCTCGCACTTCCGGGCTGCTCCGGATTGGATGTTCTGAAGCACATGCGCGCGCGGAACGACTCAACGCCGGTCCTGATCCTGACGGCAAAGCGCGATGTCGAGCACAGAATTTCCGGTCTGGACGCCGGCGCGGACGATTATCTCGGCAAGCCGTTTTCCATGGACGAACTTGAGGCACGCGTCCGCGCCCTGTTGCGCCGCCGCGATCGCGCCGGCGCTTTGGAGACGATAGGCGCGCTGACATTCGACAGAGATTCTCGCACCCTCATGGTCGATGGCGAACCGCTCGACATCCCGCGGCGCGAGCTTGCCGTGTTTGAGTGCCTCGTTCAGCGAAAAGGCCGCCTCGTTTCCAAGGACCTGCTCGTCGATTTTCTTTACGGAAGCGGCGCCGATGTCGGCGATTCGGTGTGTGAGGTTTACATCTCCAGACTGCGCAAGCGCATCGAGCCATATGGTGTGTCGATCAAGACAGCGCGGGGTCTCGGATACCGCTTGGAGCACGCCGAATGAATGTCGGGGCCGTGTCGCTGCGCACCCGCATCCTCGTTCTGATATTGCTGCCGTTGCTGGCTATTGCGGCGATTGCCGGCATCTGGCGATTCCAGAACGCCAAGGCGACCGCGAAGGAGGTCTTCGACCGGAACCTCTTGGCGATCACCATGGCGGTGTCGCGCGACGTGGCGATCTCCGGCGGCGACGCGCTCTCTCCGCTCACGCGCGATCTCCTGAACACGGCAAGCGGCGGCCCGGTCTTCTATCATGTGAATGGGCCGGACGGTTCGTTCATCTCCGGCTACGCCTATCCGCCGCGCCTGCCGGCGACAGAGACGACCGAAGAGGCGTCGCCCTTCCTGTTCGACGGTCAGCATCAGGGCGAACAGATCCGCGCCGCGCGCCTTGTCGAGTTCGTGACGATCGACGGCATCAGCGGCAATTCCACCGTCCATGTCTGGCAGACGGTCAAGGCGCGCGATGCCTTCGCCAATCGGATTGCGGCCCAGGCGATTGCCATCATGGGCGCCCTGATCGCGACCGTCTTCCTGGTCGTGTGGTTCGGTGTCCGGGTCGGGCTGAAGCCGCTCGACAATCTTCAGGATGCGATCGCGCTCAGGCATTCGGAGGAATTGCGGCCGATCAAGCGTCCGGTCCCGCCGGAGGTCGGTGAGATCGTTCGCACGCTGAACGCGGTCTTTGAGCAAGTCCGCGAGTCGATCGCTTCGCGCGACCGCTTCATCTCCGATGCGGCGCATCAATTGCGCAATCCGATCGCCGGCATTCTCGCGCTTGCCGAATCGGTGAAATCGGCGCCGTCAGGCGAAGAGGCCAAGCGGCGCGCCCAGCGCGTCGCGGCCGCAGCGGCGCATGTCGCGCGTCTGTCGGAGCAACTCTTGGCGCTGGAGCGCTTACGGTCGCAGACCGACAAATCGGGCTTCAAGCCGACCGACATCAACAAGGTGGCGGAGCAATCGGGTGCGCGGAATGCGCCGAAGGTGATGGATTGCGGTCTGAACTTCGTCTTTGAGAAATCGCCGACGCCACTCATCGTGAATTGCGAGCCGATCTTGCTTGGCGAGGCGATCGAGAACCTCGTCGACAATGCGCTCGTGCATGGCGGTTCGCACATGACCAAGATTCAGCTTTCGGTCACGCGTTTGAACGGCGCGTCGATTCTTGCGGTGGAGGACGACGGAAAGGGCATTGTCGGCGGCGACCGCGAGGTCGTCTTTGAGCGCTTCGCGCAATCGGAACCCGGCGAAGGCAGCGGCCTCGGCCTGGCGATTGTGCGCGAAATCGTCAATCAGCACGATGGCGAGGTTCGGATTGTCGACGGCGCGCGCGGCTCAGGCGCGCGCTTCGAGGTTGCCCTACCGCTTGTCGACAACGGCGCAGCGCCGAAGGCGAACCGTCAACAGGCATGAAAGGAAGGTGCAAGGTTCACCGAATAACGCTTGGCCCAAATGACGATGTTCGCAGCGCCCGAAGGCGTAAGCGAAGCCCCGGCTCCGCCGGCATCTGACGATATTGGGACGCTAAAGGGAGGAACCTTCATGTCCATTCTTTCAAACGTCACCCGGCGTGGTTTGCTTGGCGTCGCCGCTCTCGCGGTGATGACCGCCCCGGCGCTTGCGGAGGTGGACCTCTCCGGCAAGACCGTCGAATGGGTGATTCCGTTCTCTGAGTCCGGCGGGTCCGCCAAATGGGCGAACTTCTTCGCGCCGCTTCTGTCTGAAGCGCTGCCCGGCAATCCGACTGTGGTGGTCAAGTTCATGCCGGGCGCCGGCTCCACCAAGGGCGCGAATTGGTTTCAGAAAGAGAAAGCCGGCGACGGCACGGTGCTCTTCGGCACATCCGGCTCCACTCAGTTTCCCTATCTGCTCGACGACCCGCGCGTTCGCTACGAATACAAGGATTGGGAAGTGGTGATGGCGTCGGGCACCGGCGGCGTCGCCTATCTCGACGCGGAGAACGGCGCCAAGTTCGACGGCACCGCCCATGCGCTTAGGGACACGGACTTCATCTACGGTTCGCAGGGCGCAACGCGCCTCGATTTGGTGCCGCTTCTCGCCTGGCAGATGCTTGGCATGAACGTCGAGCCCGTCTTCGGCATCAAGGGCCGTGGCGACGGACGGCTGATGTTTGAGCGCGGCGAGGCAAATATCGATTACCAGACCTCATCGAGCTATTTGAAGGGCTCCATGCCGCTGGTGGAGGCCGGCACGGCCGTCCCGATGATGAGCTGGGGCGCGCTGGACGCTGACGGCAACATCGTGCGCGATCCGACCTTCCCGGACCTGCCCACCTTCAAGGAGGTCTGCGAGGCAACGGATGGCTGCGAGACATCCGGCGAGACCTGGGACGCGTGGAAGGCATTCTTTGTGGCCGGCTTCCCGGTGCAGAAGATGGCCTTCCTGCCGGCCGGCACGGATTCTGCGATCGTGGAGACCTTTGCCGCGGCCTTTGAAACGGTGAAACAGCGCGACGACTTTGCCGAGATCTCCGCCGCGCGCTTGGGCAAATATCCGGTCTACACCGGCGAGGCTGCCGCCTCGGCGCTGTCGCAGGCGATCTCGGTCGACGATACGGCCAAGACCTTCGTCAAAGACTGGCTGAAAGAAGCCTACGGCGTCCAGCTCAAGAATTAGGCTAGACTGAACGGCCCGGCCTTGCGGTGAACGCGGGGCCGGGGCGTCTTGGAGCATGATCCCGAAGATTGGTCACCGGCTTTTCGGATAAGGTCATGCTCCAGCAGACATAGAGCCTCCGTTCTGATTCAATCAGAACAGAAGAGGCTCTGGAACCACGGCTGATGGCTTTGGGGAGGGCCGGCCGATGGAATTCATGAGCGTCGCCATGCCGGCGCTGAGCCAGGCTTTCGGGCTGATCCTTCAGCCGCTGGTGCTTGGCTATCTGGTGCTCGGCGTCGTGATGGGGCTCGCCGTTGGCGTGTTCCCTGGACTGGGCGGCATCGCCGGCCTGTCTCTCCTGCTTCCGTTCATGTTCGGGATGGACCCGGTCCTCGGCCTCGCCTTGATGATCGGCATGGTCGCCGTCGTGCCGACCTCCGACACCTTCGCTTCGGTGTTGATGGGCATCCCGGGCTCGTCGGCCTCGCAGGCGACAGTGCTTGACGGTTTCCCCATGGCCAAGAACGGCCAGGCGGCGCGTGCGTTGTCTGCCGCGTTTGCTTCCTCGCTGTTCGGCGGCCTGGTGGGCGCCACCTTCCTCACCGTCTTTGTGCTGATCGCCCGTCCATTGGTGCTCGCCTTCGGCCTGCCGGAAATGCTGATGGTGACCATCCTCGGTCTGTCGATGGTCGCCATCCTCGCCGGACGGATCGCGCTGAAAGGACTGGCCGCGGCCGGGCTCGGCCTCATGGTCGGCACGATCGGCGAAGCCGATGCCGGCGGCAGCCTGCGGATGGCGACTTACGACATACCCTATCTGACCGACGGGCTGAAGCTCGTCATCGTCGGTCTCGGCATTTTTGCGGTGCCGGAAATCGTGTCGCTGCTGCGCCAGGATCGATCGATCTCCAAGACCGCCGACCTCGGAGCCGGCTGGACCGACGGCATCCGCGATTGGTTCAAGAACATTTGGCTCTCGGTCCGCTGTTCCGTCATCGGCGTGATGGTCGGTGTGATCCCCGGTCTCGGCGGTTCGGTGGTCGACTGGATTGCCTACGGGCACGCCGTGCAGACCACCAAGGACAAGTCGAAATTCGGCAAGGGCGAAGTGCGCGGCATTGTCGGCCCGGAAAGCTCCAACAACGCCAAGGAGGGCGGCGGCCTGGTGCCGACGCTGCTGTTCGGCATTCCCGGATCGGGCTCCATGGCGATCTTCATCGGAGCGATCGCTTTGCTCGGCTCGGGCGACATCGAGGTCGGCCCGGCGATGCTGAAGAACAATCTCGACATCACCTATTCCATCGTCTGGCTTCTCGCCTTGGCAAATGTCGTTGGCACGATCCTGTGCATCGCGTCGTCCGGCATGATCGCCAAGCTGACCACGATCCGCTTCACGTTGGTCGCGCCGTTCCTGTTCATGCTGATCTCGTTCGCCGCTTTCCAATCCGGTCAGAACCTGGCTGACCTGGTGGCGCTGTTTGCCATCGGGCTCTTGGGGATATTCCTGCGCCGGTTCGACTGGTCGCGCCCGGCATTCCTGATCGGCTTCGTGCTTTCAAATCCGGCCGAGACGTTCACCAATCAGGCCTACCAGATCGCCGCGAGCCGCTTCCGCAAGGGCTTCGAGGAGGGCATCGACTACATCTTCAGCCCAATCGTCATCGTGCTTCTGATCGTCACCGTGGTGTCCGTCTTCTTCGGCATCCGGCAGGCCAAGATGATCCAGGCGGAAGGCGACGTGCAGTCCGGATCGAAGCGCGCGCCGCTGATCTTCTTGCTGGTATTCATGGCCTACCTGGTCGTCGCCTTCGTCAATGCGTCGCTGATCCCGGACTTCGCGCTGACCGACAAGATCTTCCCGATGACCATCGGCGCCGTCGCCATCGCCTGCTGCCTCTATCTCCTTGTACGCATGATGCTGCGGCCGGAGACCGATACGATCTTTGCCGACAAGGAAGCGTTCGGCGAGGACGCGGACGCACCGCATGGTTTGTGGTCGACGCTCGCCTGGTTCGCCGGCCTGCTCATTCTGTGCGCCATCTTCGGCTTCATCATCGCGCTGGCGATCTTCTTGATCGCATTCCTGCGCGTGCGCGCCGGGGAAAGTTGGCCGAAGACGCTGTTATTGACGGCTTGCGGCATCGGCTTCATGTGCCTCATGGCCGGCGCGCTTAATCGCGATTTCCCGCCTGGTCTGCTGCAATCGTTTGTCGACCTCCCGTGGCCGCTGTCATGACCCAGACGGGCATCCCCTTCCTGTTCATGCGTGGCGGCACGTCCCGCGGACCCTATTTCCGCCGAGAGGATTTGCCTGAGGATCGCGATGAGCTGTCGCGCGTTCTGATCGCCGCGGTCGGCTCCGGTCATCCGCTGAACATCGATGGGATCGGCGGCGGCAATGCGGTGACAACCAAGGTCGCCATGCTGTCGAAGTCGGAGCATGAGTGGGCGGATGTCGACTATTTCTTCGCGCAGGTGAGCGTTGAGGATCGGCAGGTCGACTACAAGCCGAGCTGTGGCAACATTCTCTCCGGCGTCGGGCCGGCTTCCATAGAGATGGGTCTCGCGCCGGCGAAGGACGGCGTCACAACGGTCAACATCCTCGCCGTCAACACGGGCTCGAAGATCACCGCAGAGATCCAGACTCCTGGCGGCGCGGTGTCCTACGAGGGCGATGCCGCAATCGACGGCGTGCCAGGGACGGCCGCGCCTGTGACCTTGAACTTCATGGATGTCGTCGGTTCGGGGACCGGCAAGTTTCTGCCGACCGGGAACCTCCGCGATACCATACGCGGCGTTGAAATCACCACCATGGACGTGGCGATGCCGATGGCGATCGCTCGGGCGTCCGATTTCGGCCTGACCGGTTACGAGAGCCGCGAAGAGCTGAACGCGAATGCCGATTTCTTCGCCAGAATGGAGGCGGTGCGCGTTGAGGCCGGCGCGCTGATGGGCCTCGGCGACGTAACAAAATCCGTCGTTCCGAAATTCGGATTGCTGGCGCCGGCGCGCGACGGCGGCACGATCGCCACACGCTACTTCATGCCGTGGTCGACGCATCCCACGATGGCCGTTACCGGCGCACAATGCGTTGCGTGCTGCGCGCTGACGCCGGGCACGGTGGCCGACGGATTGCTGGACCGTCCGAACAACTCGCCCGCTTCCGTGGCGCTGGAGCACCCGCTCGGCAAGCTTCATGTGCGGGTCGATTACGCAATCGAGGACGGCGTATTTCGTCTCAAATCGGCCGGCCTTTTGCGCACGGCGCGCAAGCTGGCGGAGGGCACGCTCTATGTGCCCGCTTCCGTATGGCGCACCGACGAGGCGTCCGACAACAAGGGAAACCGATGAGCATTCGCAACATCCTGGTCGCCTTCAACGGGGGCGACGCATCGGTTTCGGCGCTGAGATACGCCGCATCATTGGCGAGCAGAAATGGTGGCCATGTCACCGCAATTCTCGCGCACGCCGCGCGTGACGATTACGCCAGCCAGAGCCGCTGGATATCTAAGGAGACGGTTCGCATCCTCGCCAGCGCTAACGAAGAGATCCTGAGCGCGATCGAGGCCGGTTTCCACGAGATCAAAGGCGATCTCGGCATCGGGGACCGCGTGCACTTTCGTCGCTTGAACGGCCGGGTCGACGCCGTGCTGGCCAAGTTCGCGCGCAACTTCGACCTCGTTGTCGTCGGCCGTTATGCCCAGAAGGGCGTCGACGGCCATGTCAGCGTGCATCCCGATCGCGTGGCGATGATCGCCGGACGCCCGGTTTTGATTGTCCCGCCCGGCTTCGATGCGGCCGCCGCACACCATCACGCCGTGATCGCCTGGGACGGCGGACGGGCCGCCGCGCGGGCCATGTCGGATGCCATGGCGTTTCTGGAGGAGGACGGCCGCGTGTCGGTCATCACCGTCGGCGATGCCGTGGAGCCGGAAGCGTTTGCCGATCTTGCGGCGCATCTCTCCCGGCACGGCATCAAGTCCACGGTCGAGACCTTGGAGCCGTCGGGCAGCATCGGCGAGACGATCGTATCCTACTGCACCGCGCACGATGCGGGCCTTCTGGTGATGGGTGCCTACGAGCACAGCAAGTTCCGCTCAGACCTCTTGGGCGGCGTGACGTTGCAGGTTACGTCGCTGAGCCCGGTGCCCATCCTGCTTTCCCACTAGCTGGCCGCAGCGGCGAAACGCCGATGAAGGTTCACATCCTCGACGATTGGTTCGACACGCTGCGGCGCCTTCCGTGCTTCAAGAAACTCGCCGACCACGACGTCACGGTCTGGACGGACCATGTCGAAGACCCGGGTGTGCTGGCCGATCGCCTGGCTGAAGCGGAGGCGCTGGTCCTCTTTCGTGAGCGTACGCGGATCACCGCCGATCTGCTTACACGCCTTCCCCGCCTGGCCTTGATCAGCCAACGCAGCGTCTATCCGCATATCGATATCGACGCCTGCACTGCTAATGGCGTACTCGTGTGCTCCAACATGCATGCCGGCACGCCGTCTTATGCGGCCGCCGAGCTCACCTGGGCCCTGATCCTTGCCGCGATGCGCCGGATCCCGCAGCAGGTGGCGTCCCTGAAGGCGGGGCGGTGGCAATCGGGTGTTGGCAAGACGCTGAAGGGCCGCCGGCTGGGGCTCTACGGCTATGGCCGCATCGCCAAGACGGTCGCCGGCTTTGCCGAGGCATTTGGCATGGAGATTGTGTGGTGGGGATCGGAGGACGGCCGCGCCAGGGCGCAGGCGGACGGCATGACGGTCGCCGCCAGCCGGACTGCATTCTTCAGCGATTGCGATGTGGTTTCGCTTCATGTCCGGTTGACGCCGGCAACGAGGGGGATCGTCACCCGCGCCGACCTTGAAGGCATGCGGCCCGATGCGCTCTTTGTGAACACATCGCGCGCCGGCCTCGTCGAGACAGGCGCGCTGCTCGCTGCCCTCAATGCCGGCCGGCCGGGCATGGCGGCGATCGATGTGTTTGACACCGAGCCGATGACCGACCCGTCCGATCCGCTGCTTGCGCATCCGCACCTCATCGCCACGCCGCATATCGGCTACGTGACGGAGGACGAGTTCGATCTTCAGTTCGCCGACATTTTCGATCAGGTGAACGCCTTCACCACCGGCGCGCCGATCCACGTGATCAATCCGGAGGTTTGGGCGGCTCAGGCACGCTGATGTCGCGCCGCCGGCCGGCGAAGAGCCCGACCGCCAGCGGCGCGCCGATGATCACCACGACAATGCGGGTGAGATGGTGGGCGATCACATAGCCAAGGTCGGCGCCTGACACGATGGCAAGCACCGTCAGCTCCGCCTGACCGCCCGGCGCGAACGCCAGGAAAGCGTTTGTCGGCGCCGCCAGCCCGATGAGGATAACAATTTCCGTCAGAAGCGCGGTCAAAGCAGCAAGGATCAGCACGAAGGCGATCGCCGATGCGACGACGCGGCGAAGCTCGACGAGCGTGACGCCGACATAGGACACGCCGATTCCCATGCCGATGAAGAACTGCGCGGCGAGAATGGCCTCCGACGGTGGGCGGTAGTGGATGATCCCCATCAGCGAAAGGATCGCCGTTACGATGAGCGGTCCGAGGATCGATGCGCCGAAGAGACCGATCCGCTCGCCGCCCTTCCAGCCGATGATTGCGGCGAACGCCATCACGATAAGCTCGAACGCGGGAAGGTCCGCCGCCGGCTCGCCCATCGGTTGGTCCAGCGACGCGCCGAAGAACGACGTCAGAACGATCGGCGCGATCGTCACGATCACCAGGACACGCGTGGCATGGATCAGCGACAGCGCCCGTACGTCGCCGCCGGCGGCGCCGCCGAAAACGACCATGTCCTGCAATCCGCCGGGCATGGCGGCGTAATAGGCGGTGGTGCGATCAAGCCGGCAGAGGCGTGAAAAGAACGGCACGCCGATAAGGGCGATGAGCGCGATGTAAGGCGGGATCAGCGCCACGGACATCGCCATCTGTGGCAACTGGCCGATCACATCGGGTGTAATCGAGGCACCGACGGCCACGCCGAGGATGGTCCGCGCGCCGACGGATATCTGCCCCAATCCCTTGAGCTGCATGCCGCCCAGCGCTGCGGCAAGGCAGGCGAACATCGGCCCGAACAGGAAAGGAAGGGGCAGCCCAAGGGCGTACGCGATTGCCGTCCCGATCGCCGCGACGATGACGGTCTGCAACCTCCTTGCGGCGTTTGTCTTCAAGCGAAAACCTTTAGCAACTCGAAACTCTTGACCCGGTGTGCAGAGATTGTATACAGGTGTATACAATACGGCAAGGCCAAGTGAGACACGTGCCCGATATCGATCAGTCGCATCGCGATCCGCCACACGGGCAGGGCGCCTATGAGCGGTTGTTGAGCGAGATTGCCGCCGGCGCTTTGCAGCCGGGAGATCGGCTGACCGAGACGGACCTGGCCGACCGGCTGCAGATCAGCCGCACGCCCGTGCGCGAAGCGATCCGCCAGTTGGAGGCCGATGGGCTTGTCACCCACAAGCCGCGTGTCGGTGCTGCCGTCCGCACGCTGGACTACTCGGAGGTCATGGAGCTCTACGATATGCGCGCCGTGCTGGAAGGCGCGGCGGCAAGTCTGGCGGCGCGTGCTGCGTCCGATATCGAGATCGCCGAGCTTGAAGCCATCAACGCGGAATTGGCGGACGCGACGACGGACGGACAACGCGCCTTTCAGCTGAACCGTCATTTCCATGCGGCACTTCTGGATGCTGCGCGCAACCGCTTCCTCGCCAAGTCCGTGAGCACGATGCAGAAGACGCTGATGATCCTCGGCCCGTCTACGCTGCAGGAATCTGCGCGCGTTCAGGAGGCCGTGACCGAGCACAGCGCCGTTCTGGAGGCGCTGCGCGCTAGGGACGGCGACAGTGCCGAGGCGGCTATGCGCGCGCATATCAAGGCGTCGCATCGTACGCGTCTCCATCAGTTGAGAACGCGCGCCCGGCCCCTCAACAGCGAATGACCAGGCGCTGCATGCGGGACGTTAGAAACACAGCAAACGGGACGTGGGACGTCATTGTTGTCGGTGGCGGCAATGCCGCTTTGTGCGCGGCGATCAGTGCGGCGGAAATGGGCGTGCGCGTGCTTCTCCTGGAGGGCGCACCGAAACCTTATCGTGGCGGCAACAGCCGCCACACGCGTAACTTTCGCTGCATGCATCGCGCGCCTCGATCGGTCCTCACGGAGACTTACGAGGAGGAGGAATATTTCGACGACCTGATGCGAGTGACCGGCGGAAACACCGATGAAAAGCTGGCGCGCCTCGTCATCCGATCGTCGGAGGATTGCCTTGAATGGATGACGGCGCGCGGCGTGCGTTTCCAGCCGTCGCTCTCCGGGACGCTAAGCCTTTCACGCACAAACGCTTTTTTCCTCGGTGGCGGCAAGGCGCTCGTCAACGCCTATTACAACAAGGCGGAGGATCTCGGCGTTACAATCGCCTACGAGGCGCCGGTCACCGATGTCCTGGTCAACGACAATCGCTTTGTCGGCGTTGTGGTCCAGGAGGCGAATTCCGAACGCGTCATTGAAGGGCGAGCCTGCGTTATTGCCGCTGGCGGGTTCCAGGCCGACCTCGACTGGCTGGCGCGGGCATGGGGCCCGTCCGCGCGCAACTTTCTGATCCGCGGCACACCCTATAATCGCGGCGTCGTCCTCAAAGCCATGCTCGACCAGGGCGCCACAAGCGTCGGCGACCCAACGCAATGCCACGCCGTCGCCATCGATGGGCGCGCCCCAAAATTCGATGGCGGCATCGTCACGCGGTTGGACTGCGTGCCGTTTTCCGTCGTCGTCAATCGCGACGGTGAGCGCTTCTATGACGAAGGCGAGGATGTTTGGCCGAAGCGCTATGCCATCTGGGGCCGCCTGGTCGCCGCCCAGCCGGATCAGGTGGCCTACGCCATCATCGATTCCAGAAGCCTCGATTTGTTCATGCCCTCCGTCTTTCCGCCGGAGAAGGCCGACTCGATCGAGGAGCTTGGCGACAAGCTTGGTATCTCCGGCGCCAAGCTGTCTCAGACGATTGCCGCGTTCAACGCGGCCTGCCGTGACGGTACCTTCCGTCCGACCGAGCTGGACGGTCTGGCGACAGAAGGCATCGAGCCGCCGAAGACCAACTGGGCGCGCCCGATCTCCGACCCACCTTTCTACGGCTATAGCCTCAGACCCGGCGTTACCTTCACCTATCTCGGCCTGAAGGTGGACGCCTCAGCACGCGTGGAGGGCGCTGCCGGCGCCTACGAGAACATCTGGGCCGCCGGCGAGACCATGGCGGGCAGCATCCTCGGCCAGGGCTATCTGGCCGGCTTCGGCATGACGATCGGCACGGTCTTCGGGCGCATAGCGGGACGGGAGGCCGCCGCCCATGTCGCTTGACGCTCTTCAGGAAGCGCGGCGGCAGATGGAGATTTGCAACGCCTGCCGCTATTGCGAGGGCTATTGCTCCGTCTTCCCCGCGATGATGCGGCAGCGCGCCTTCGCTGACGCCGATCTCACGCAACTCGCCAATCTCTGTCACAATTGCCGTGGTTGCTATTACGCCTGCCAATACACCAAGCCGCATGAATTCGCGCTCAACGTCCCGCAGGCTTTGGCGGAGGTCCGATCCGAGAGCTGGGAGCGTTTCGCCTGGCCACGCGCCTTCGCATCGCTTTTTCAGCAGAGCGGCGTGGCGATTGCGGCCGTGGCGGCGATCGCATTCGCGGCTTTGTTCTGGCTCGCGCAATCCGTCCGGCCGGAATCCGGGGCCGGCTTCTACGCATTCATGTCGCACACAATGATGGTGGCGATCTTCACGCCGGCGTTCCTGCTTCCCCTCATCGCAATGGCTGTTTCAGTCCGGCGATACTGGCATGACGTCGGCGGCGAGGCCGTGCGGCTTGCCCATTTCAGGCGGGCGCTGGCTCGCACGGCCCGGCTTGCCGATTTGTCGGGTGGCCAGGGGCAGGGCTGCAACTTCGAGAAGGGCGACCGCTACACCGATGCGCGGCGCTGGATGCATCATCTGGTGCTTTACGGATTCGCACTCTGTTTCGCCTCGACCTGCGCCGGCACGATCATGCATTACGGATTCGGCTGGGAGGCGCCTTACGGTCCGTTGACGCCGCCAAAGCTCCTTGGTGTTCCGGGCGGCGTGCTTCTGACGATCGGTTGCATCGGCCTGATCTGGCTGAAGATGCGCGCCGACGACGCGCTCGCGGACCGCCGGGTCTGGGGCGGTGAGATGGCGTTCATCCTCTTGCTGCTTGCCACCGCCGTCACGGGTCTCGTGCTTTATGCGGCAACCGGCTCAAGCGCGGTCGGCATCCTTCTGCCGCTTCATCTCGGCGCCGTTCTCGCGCTTTTTCTGCTCACGCCCTATTCCAAGATGGTCCACGGCTTCTATCGCCTCGCGGCTTTAGTGCGCGATGCCCAGATGTTGAGCACTAGGCCTCAAAGACACTGATCAGTCGACGGAATCCGGCCGCTCTGGACCCAGGCAACTTGGTTGCATATCTTCTTGATAATACAACCTAGGAACCTTGTTTGTGGCAAAGATACCAAAGCACCGTACGCCGCCGTTCATTGTTCCCTCTGACCTCGTTAAAATGCGCTTCGTGTGTGGCAACTGCCACGAAGAAGGCTTGATTAATTGGGTCGAGAGGCAGGGGGCTCCTAAGGAGTCGGTGAAATCGACGGTCCAAGACGGTCATTGGGTGCCTATTTCGTTTCGAAACACATGCCCTCATTGCGAAGCGCCAAATGAAATCTCCGCGCCTGCATTCGAAAGAAGAGCAGCTCTTACTCTCGTCGGGGACGAATCATATCGCGAGTTAACATATAAAGGGGACAATCTGTTTTATATGTGTATCGCGCTTGTTGGAGTTGATCCCGGCATCAGAAATGAAATAGAATACGGGGTATTAGAACTGGAAGAATACATGCGGGAGCGAAGCAATGGAAAGACCAAGGCATTTCACGCGAAGGATATTCTAACAACAAAAAATTGGCCTACGGGAGTGAGCTTCGAAGATCGGGTATCGTTTATAAAAAAGATGTGCCAGTTATGTAGCAACAAAAAGGTAACAAAAATTGTTTCCGCTGGATGTGTAGTAACATCAGATAAGCAAAGAGACATGAGGCATGTCAGGGACGAAGTTTATTCCTCGCTTATTATGTACTCTCTTGACAGGACTCGAAAGGCTGGTCTTGTCCCAGTCTATAAGTTCGACCGCATTCAAAAGGGCCGGGAGAGCGGTTGGGCTAAAGAGTGCGTGACTGGAATAAGGCTATATCCCCTATTTGTATGGCTCTCTGCCCGAGCGCACATTCCAGCCGTGGAGTTCATCGAACCGCTAAGCTGCTTAGAGAGCAAGATGGCCGACTGCTTGGCTTATGTGACCGCCAATGAATTTGCGCGACGCGTAAGCGGCCGCCATCCGGCTGTGACCTCAGCGGAGTTTGGGAGGGCGATGTTCATCGGATATAACGGGCGCGGTGATCTGATCCATGAAGATTCGACGGGGTATCCGCTGGAGCGAGTGTTTGCAATCAAGTGATCGACACTCGACCGGTAAGAGAGCGCTGGTCCAAAGTTGATAAATAACATAGTTGGCGTGATCGATGTGGTCACGCTCTAGCAGGTGACCGCGGACGCGTTTCGTCAGCCCTGGCCAGGCAGACGATCGTGCGCCCGCAGAAACGAAAGGCCTCTGTCTGTGGCGCGCACCAGGACCGCACCGTCCTCGCCGCGCTCTCTGACCAGATAGCCGCAATCGACCGCGTCTTCCCAGATCGTCAGCCGCGGGCATGACGTCCGCCAGGCGTCCATGACCTCCCCGTAGGGTTTCGGCCCCTTGGCAAGCCATTCGACGAGATCGAGAACCAGCGGTTCGTTTTCCAGGGCCAAGTCTGTCATTTTCGTTCCTGGCCGCCGCAACGGACGACGCGTCCCCTTCAGTTGCAAATCGGCAAGGGCTGAAACGGCCTTTGTGGAAGCGAATCCCTCCACTCGTTGATGATCGGCTGGAGGACTTCTTTAGGCCAGAACCTGGGAGTGCCGATGGCTCGCAAGCAGGTCGCATTCCAATAGAGTCCGGCGTCCGACAGAGGCCTTCGCGTCTCCACCGCATTGGCGACGGCGTCGATGTCGCCGGACTCAGGATAGATGTAGAGCGTTGTCGGATTGTCCTGCACCATGGTGAGGATTTGCTCCGAATCGGACGGCGACCAAGTTGTGCAGCCGTTGCTCCGCCCGCCGGTGTAGTTCACAAGTCTTCCGTAAGGAACGTATCCCTCAGCGTCCGCATAGGGGCTTTCCGGATTCTTGTAGCGACATTGCCACTTCAAGAAGACGGCCTGATGGCCGCCAATGGCCCGCTCTCTGGCGTTGGCCGTGTCGCCCTCCCCATCGAAGAGCAAGAAGGTTCGAAGGAACGGCGTCTTCTTGCCCGACAAGCGGTGATACCCCTTGAACGACGTCCTTGCTTCTGCGGTCACGTAGGATCCGCCCGTGGTCAGCTTGGATCCCTCCGCATTGCTGAAGTTCTTCGCGCATTCCCGACCGTTTGAGAAATTCGCGCGTCGCAACTTCCGCCCATTGCCGTAGCCCGACGATACTGCCCGAAATGACTGTTCGGCTTCGCAGATGATGTAGAACCGGCGGCCCGGTTCGCCCCGGGGCGACGTGCTGGGACGCGTTGCGTCCATGGCGAAGTAGCAGGGATTGTTGACCGCGCCTTCGCGCACTTTCCGTTGGTAGAGCGCGCGGGCCCTGCTCAACACCACCGATGCGATCTGGCCGTCGCCCGTGCCCACATGCGCCTGGAGCCAAGCCGGAACGTCCGAAGCTTGCGCCGCCACAAATGGGAGCGAAGCCGACAAAGGTGCGATGACAAGGGTCAAAAGAAGCAAACGCAGCGGCAACGGGCGTGTCTCCTGCTCAACCGTCCTCAACCTCAGCGTAGCGCTGTGGGACGCACGTCTACTATCTTAACTTAGTTCGGCGGTTCAGTTGTCAATTCAGTCAGCGAACGCTGCATGCTTCTACCGAAAACATGTCCTGAAACGCCTCGTCACGTGTCTGATCCCGTGTCAACAGCGACAGGGACTCTGGTTCCGCGAATCCCGGCGACGCGGTCAAAGTGTATGTGTACTCGTCCTCCGACAAATCCATTATGCAGCTTTCCGAGCATTCAAAGACATAGGGCAGCGTATCGCCATAATCCATGGTCAGCTCAAAAAACGCCGAGTGCGGTTCGCCGTCCTCCAGGTAAAGCGATGCCCGTGCCGATACGATGTCGGGGCCGTTTGGTTCCAACGCGCAATCCAGCACCGAATACTTCTCGTTTGCAGCGCCGGGTGTCGCGGCCGCAAGCCATCCCATCGCGAGCAACACAAAACGCTTGTCCATGCAAAAACTCTCCGAATACAGCCTTACAGCTTTCGACGCCCATCAGGTGCAGTCAATAGTTGGGCCGGCAAGCCCCAGATGTGACACCATGGCGCTTTGAGGGGGCACGAACATGGTCTCTCTGTACTGACGTTGTTGATCGCCGCGACTGCCCCCTGGGCAAAGGCGCAGTCCACGGCTGCGCTTTTTCTCACTGACCGTTCTGCTAATGGCGGGAACCCTCGCTTCAACCCCGGAGAGTTGCCAATGATAAAGCTGGTCATGTGCCTGCATCGACGTGCCGACATCTCGCGTCAACAGTTCCAAGATTATTGGTTGAACAAACACGGCCCATTTTTTCAAGACAACGCGGCCACGATGCGCTCGAAACGATACGTGCAATGCCATACGATCGATAGTCCGATGAATGATGCGTTCAGGGCTTCCAGGCAGATGCAGCCCGAGTTCGATGGTGTGGCGGAAGTTTGGTTCGAGTCCGAGCAGGATCTGATGGAAGCCATGTCGACGCCGGAGATGCAGGAACTGGGTGCCGCACTCTTGGAAGACGAGGCCAACTTCGTCGACCACTCAAAGTCATCAGCCTTCATCGTCCGCGAGCACGAGTTCTAATCAACGCGTCAAGAGCGGCCCAAAGCTCCGCGATCAGATTTACGTCCGGGTCATCAGATCCGCGATCCGTTCAGCGACCATCATGATAGGCGCCTGGACGTTGGCCGTCGGAATATTCGGCAGGATCGAACCGTCCACGACACGCAGACCCTCCGTCTCGTGAACCAGGCCTGCATTATCGGTCACCGCGAGCGGGTCGGAGCCCATCCGACAGGTGCCTACCGGATGATGCTCGGTGTTTGCGTTGGCGCGAAGCCATAACGCGATATCGCTGTCGCTCGCGCCGTCAAGCGCCGTGTCAAGTGATGCGTCACGGAACGCATCCCAGGGACGCTGCCGTGCCATCTCGCGTGTCAACTTGATGCCCGCAATCATCTCCGTGATGTCGCGCGGATCATCGAGATAGTTGAAGATTATGCTCGGATGAACACGCGGATCTGCAGAAACGAGGCGGATTGTGCCGCGGCTGAACGGCCGCATCTGGCTGACGAAATACTGGAACCCGTCACCAAGAACGACTTTGCCGTCCTGGAAATCGGCAAGGAAGGGGAGAAATTCATGCTGGAGATTGACGTAATCCGCTCCAGTCCCACTGTCGAAGAACGCGCCAACCTCAAAAAAGTTGGAGGCGCCCAGTCCCTTCTTGAAAAGCAGCCATTCCACGCCGAGCCGCGCCCGCCCGAGTAGCCCGAGTTGGGCTTTGACGGACACCGGCTTGTCGCACCGGTAGCGAAGCGGCGCCACGACATGGTCCTGCAGGTTTTCCCCAACCCCGGGCAAATGGACGACAGCATCGATGCCGTGTTCGCGCAGGTGAACGCGCGGACCGACACCGGAAACCATCAGCAATTGCGGCGATGCAATCGTCCCGGTCGAAAGCACGACCTCCTTCGAAGCCCGGACGGCTTCATTCCCGGACGCGGATGAACAGGCCACGCCGATTGCCCGGTTCCCTTGAAACATCACCCGCTCGACGAAGACGCCGGTTCGGATCGTGAGGTTCTTCCGATCCCGAATGGGCTTGAGGTAGGCTTCTGCGGCGCTGCAGCGGATACCGTCGCGGATGGTCGCTTGTGTAAGATGGGTTCCGGCCTGATCATCGGCATTGTAGTCCGCCGCCTGCGACAGACCCCAGGCCGTGCCTGCTTCGAGGAAGCGTTGGTAGAACGCATGATCGCCGCGGCTTTCCGTGACGCTCACGGGACCGTCGGTGCCGCGCAGCGGATGACCAGGCCCGTGATAAGTCTCCAAGCGCTTGAAGTAGGGCAGGCAATCGGCAAAGGACCAGCCTTCGATCCCGAATTCCGCCCAGCCGTCATAATCCTTCGGGTGACCGCGGACGAAGACCATGCCGTTGATTGCCGAACTTCCACCGAGGCCGCGTCCCCGGGCCTGACCGACCCGCCGACCATCGAGGTTCGGCTCCGGGCCACTGGCATACTTCCAATTGTATGTGCTGCTTTCGATCGGAATGGTGAGCGCTGCGGGCATTCGAATGAATATCGAACTGGCCCTGGGGCCCGCCTCGATCAGGCAAACTTCGGTCGTCCGGTCTTGGGAAAGCCGGTTCGCCAGCACGCAGCCGGCCGATCCCGCGCCGACGATGACGTAATCGTATTCTGTGGCCATTACGCGTGTATCAGACGACCGCAACGATCTTGGAAGCGATTTCTGTCGCCACCATGGATGGGAACACCTTGGCCGATTGGGCTGATGTTTCGATCTGCTCTCAGATCGCGCCCGGTTCCGGGGACAGAACGGAAGTCAATGCCTTGCGCAGGCACGGCGTTCGCCAAAACAGCCGTTCCTCATCGATGAATCCTGACATGGATTTTGGGGCTGAGGTGCGGACAAGATCGCATTCCAACATGCTGATACGTGATGTTCATTTGGAATATTTGAGCTCTTACGCGCGATACAATGGCCCCTGCATTCGTGGCTGCAGCTCGCTCAGTTCGTTCACAAGAAAATCGACAAACCGGCGGACGCGCACTGTCCGACGCAATTGGGTGTGAAGCAAAACCCAGATCGTTCGGCTAAGCTCGTACTCCGTTCCAGGAACTTGGCACAGCTCGGGATAGAGTTCTTCGTAAATGACCGGGAGTTTTGACAACCCGTACCCCTGCCGGAGCAAGCTGAGATGCATATACCCTTCGTCCGATCCATGGCGCACTGCCGCGTTTGGAAAGGGAGATTGCTTGAGCCACGCAGGATTCTCCTGTGCTCCGGTCCAACCGATCCAATTCAATCCGGCGCCACCCGGGTCCGAGTTTGAGACCGCGGTATCGATGTAGCTTTTGTGAGCGTAGGTTCCGATCGTGATCGGATAGAGTCTGTGTGCAACGACATCGTCGGTGACTTCGAATGCGACGCGGAGCGACACATCGGTTTCGGCTCGATTGATGTCCTCTTTCACGTCCGTCAGGCGCAAATCGAGGTCAATTCCGGGATACGCATCCATGAACCTGGCGAGGATCGGCGCGATGATGTCGAAGGCCATCATCGGTGGCAGCGAAAACCGGATTGTGCCGGATTCAGTTCTGTCCAACCCATCAAGCCGGCGGCGGGCGCCAAGAAAGCTCTGCTCGGCCTCTTCAGCCAGTGGCAGGAGCGCCTCGCCCGCGTCGGTCAGCTTAAATCCCCGCCGCGAACGGGTGAAGAGGCGGACACCATAACTCGCTTCCAGCGCCTCGATGTTTCGGCGCACCGTGACGTGATTGGCTTTTAACGTTTCGGCACCGCCACGAAGACTGCCCTTGCGGGCCACTGCCAGAAAGAACGGCATCATTTCCCAATCGATGGCGCGCATGGTTCTTCTTATGTGTTTTGTTGGCGGAACAATATGTTCCGAAATATGCAGTTTATTGGTCGAAATTTGAAACGTAAACATGCCCCAATGCAAAATTGGAGAGCGATATGAAACCCAGACCTCTACTCGCCTTGGCAGTGTCGTTGACCATCGCCGCCGCAACTTCGCTAGCGGTCACGGCCGAGTCCCATTCGGCGCCGGAGAAGAACTACATGACGGTTTTGGGCCAGAAGATCGCCTATGTGGACGAAGGCGAGGGCCGGCCCGTTGTCTTTCTTCACGGCAACCCAACCTCATCTTATCTTTGGCGCAACATCATCCCGCATGTGTCGGATACCCATCGGGCAATTGCGCCGGATTTGATCGGCATGGGGGACAGTGACAAGCCGGTGCTTGAAAACACCTATACTGACAGCGCGGCGTATATGTTCGCTTTTCTCGACGCGCTGGATTTGCAGGACGCGGTCCTTGTGATTCACGATTGGGGTTCGGGGCTAGGCTGGCACTATGCGCGCACGCGTCCCGACCGAATTTCGGCAATTGCCTTCATGGAGGCAATGACGCCGCCCTTCATTCCCTATGAAAGCTACGACTCGCTAGGAGATTTTGCGGACTTTGTTCGCAGCGTAAATACGCCCGGCGTTGGCGAGGAAATGATCATGAACCAGAACATCCTGCTGGATCAATTCATGCGTCATGGTAGCCCAAACGGCCCCCTGCCCGACGCCGTGATGGCGGAGTACAACCGCTATTATCCGACAGCGGAAAGCCGAAAGATATTGCTGGACTGGCCGCGCGAGATTCCGATTGCCGGAGAGCCGGTCGACGTTCACGAGGTGACGACAGCGAACAACGAGTGGCTTCTTGCAAGCGAATTGCCAAAGCTTCTGTTTCATGTCGATCCCGGCGCGATCATCCCAATGGCTCAAGCCGAACATCTGCAAGCGACTCTAAAGAACCTTGAAACGGTGTTTCTTGGTAAGGGCGGGCATTTCGTGCAGGAAGATTACCCCGATGAGATCGGCACGGCATTGGTGGACTGGTTATCGCGGCTTTGATGCAATGACCTTCGACCACTGACTTAAATGCGCGCCGCTATGTCAAACGCGGCGCACTTCCGGGCGGCGCCCTGTCCCACCGAGACCCAGTGGGACATTCTTCTCCCCGAAAGTATAGGAATTATTTGGTCTGCCTGGAAACGGTGACACCCTCATGACCGGCATTCAGGATGCGGCGGCCATCTTCATCCCAAACGCCGGTGCGCGTCTGCAGGAAGCTCAGGTGACCACCGACATAGATGCCACGCCAAACGGCTGCTCCGCAGCTTCGGGCGTATCTCCGTTCAGGAGAGACCCGCCTCGCGAAGCGCCGTAACCAGGCGCTCCAGCATCTCCGGGTTCTTGTACGGCTGGCTCTTGGCATAGGCGGAGACGCGGAACCCGGGATCTCTGGCCGTGATTTCGTCTGCAACCCGTCGCGCCTGGTCCTGGTCGGCTGCTAGGGCGTAGTTGCTGCAGAGAATGAGCCGCGCGTCATTGTTCTTCGGATTGAGCCGGATGGATTCTTTCGCGGCCGGAACCGAGAGCTCGATGTTGCCGGAATCGCGATAGGCGGCGGCAAGTATGTCAATCAGCCAGGCCGGGTACACCTTCTCCAGCTGAAGCGCCATCCTTGCGCTCTTGACCGCAGCCTCCGCATCGCCGGTGAAATTCAGGACCAGCCCCAGGAGGGCATGTGCCAGGGGGCAGCTGGTGCGAAGCTCCGTCCCCTGGGCGCAGGTTGCCAGCGCCTCATCATAGTGTCCGTCGAGAAGCTGCAAATGTCCGTATACGGCATGACCGATACCGTTATTGTCTTCATATTGCATTGCTTTCTTGGCCCAGGAAGCGGCCTGCTCCCACGATCGGGCGGAGGCGTCGGTCCAACCGAAGAAGGCATCCATCCAATGCGTCACTGAAATATAGCTTGGCCCCACCACGGTGTCCGGCTGAACCCGGTGAAGCTTCTCAAAATATTGCCGTGCGATGGCATTGTCGTCCTTGTTGAGCTCATAGAAGTGGCTGGCGCCGCGGTAGTAGCACTCAACGGACTCAGGATCGGTGAGTTTGCTGAACCAAATCCTGTCAATCTCGTTGGCCACGAGTTTGACGTTCAGCGAGGCGATGATCTCCCTGGTGATGTCGTCCTGCAACTGGAAGACGTCGGTGAGAACCCGGTCATATCGCTCCGCCAACACGACCTGGCCGGCGTCCATGTCGGTCAGCTGCACCGTGATCCGAATGCGGTCACCGGCCTGCTGCACGGCACCTTCCAGGACATAGCGAACGCCCAGTTCGGCGCCGACCAAGTCGGCGCTCACATCCTTCTCACGACAATCGTTCAGCGCCGGCGCATGGACCAGGAACAGACCGGATAGCTGAACCAGCGTCGCCGAGATGCCAAATCGGATCCCATCGGCAATGTAATCTTTGTCGGGATCGGCTCCCAAGCTCTTGAAAGGAAGAATCGCGATCGACGGCAGGTCCGGAGGGGCGAATTCCAGCGCCGACTGAGCATGCCCCTCAGCGGGCGTCTTTGAGAGTAGCCGGTCGCTCAGGACGCGGTAGGCGCGCACCGGTCCGTCAATGTTCTTGAGCGCCTGTGCGCCCATGAACTCGAAAGATTGAGAGATTTTGCCCGCGACCTGATCGTGGACCGTGCCGGTGATGCAAATGCCGCCAATATCCGCCAGGCCTTCCATCCGGGACGCTATGTTGACCCCGTCACCGAAAATATCGTCGGCTTCGATGAGGATATCGCCCACATTGATGCCGATCCGATATCGAATCTGCCGCTCACCCGGAATGTCGTGGTTGCGCTTCTCCAGGGCGTCTTGCAGCTCGACCGCGAAGTTGACCGCGTCAACCGCACTGGCGAACTCCATCAGGATGCCGTCGCCCATCAGCTTGACAATGCGCCCCTTGTAGCGGTGCGCGAGGGGGTCGATGAATTCTTCGCGGCGGGCATTGAGCGTGGATAATGTGCCCGCCTCGTCGACGCTCATAAGGCGGGAATATCCGACAACGTCGGCAGCAAGGATGGCGGCGAGACGACGTTCCATGCGCGTTTCTCTGTCTGCGAAGGCTAGCGCAGCCACGCTCGCTTATCCACATCTGAATGCTCTTCATCAGCGTGGGCCGACGGCATGGCCGTTCATCTTTCGCCACGCGTTATCAGCGAAAAACAGCCTGGAGACACAGACGCCGCGATCTCGGCGCTGGTGTGAGCAAGCCGTGGTGGTTCGAAAATGGTGCCCAGGGGCGGGCTGCTTCAACCAAATGAAGTCAATGAGTTAGCAAAAGGTGGGACAACCGGCTGTTCCCATAGCTTTCTCATGTTTTCTATCTGAGTGTCCCACCAGGCCCTTTTCAGCTGTGAAGCTTGAACTGGCTTTGAGGAACTCCGGAATGATGCTCGGTTGAAACTCAACCCTGGTGCAGTTTGAGCACACGGTCTCGGAGCGCTTCGCCAGCTTGGCGATAGGCCGGTTCCACCCAGTCGGAATCCCAAAACCAGACCCAGAAACCTCGGTCCACTTCGTGCTGGATCACTTTTGTGCCGCCTTCGATCGGCTCCAGCAGCCAATGATGATCGAAAGTGATGAACCCACGAACACCGCCGAACTGGTTCAACTCGCGACCGGGGGAGAAAGTGACAATTTGCGATGTGATGACGACTGCAGGTTTGCCTGGCTCTTTGACCGTGGTCTTGACCGTCGCACCTTCGCGGAATTCCCCCGCGACATTTGAGAACACCGGATTCCATTCGGCGTAGGCCCTAGCGTCGGTCAGCACAGCCCATATCGCTGCCGGCGGCGCCGGGATGTCGATCTCGACATGAAAGGTCTTTTTGCCGGTGAGCGTCAGAGCCACGACGATCAGGATGATGGGTGCAACGCCCCATTTGACGACTGCCCAGACCATCTAGAAAACATTCCCGGTCATGTGCTGATCAAACCACTCTCGCACGTCGGCCGGATGAGTACCGACCCAGTCGTAAGCGGCGAACCGGCTCTTCTCGAGATCGAGCAGCTTGAGTTCTTTCTCGACAGTCAGAGCTTCGCAATAGCTCTTGACCATCTCCATTTGGGTCCACGGGTCGTTCTTGTTCTGAACGACCATGGTGGGCACGTTGATCGCTGGCGCATGGTCGATGAAGTTCGGTCCAGCCAGGTCGAATCCGAGGCGTTCCTCTGTCACCCTCGCCCCCTGGTTGGCCAGGAATTTGGGCATGCCGAGCGCATCGATGAAGCAGCTGTAGAGCAGCGGCTGAACGGCCACCAAGGCCTTCACGTTCGCGCGTTTGGTCATGCCGTCATCGAGGCCATAGGCATAGGTTGTGGCAGCTGCACCCATGCAGATGGACAGAAGGCCGATCGAGGCATTGGCGAATTCGGACCGGCCGGCGATGAAGTCGACCGCGCCGAGCACGTCCTTTGCTTCCTCCAGTCCCCAACTCACCCACGGCTTGGGACCGAGATCGCTTTCGCCGTGGCCGCGGAAGTCATACATCAGGACGGAATAGCCGTTGTCGGCGAAGTGCTTTGCCTGGCGCAGGAACCTGATGTCCTTCTTCCACGGCTTGATCATGCCCTTGCCTTCGGGCGACCACCCACCGCGATTGCACTGCACGCCGAAATGGCTCTCGACGATCACCTTGTCGGTTCCGCCCTTGATCAGCCAGCCGCGCAGAATGGTGCCGTCGGTTGCCGTGAACTCTACGTTCTCAAAATCCAGTCGGTACGCCTCGGGACTGTCGAACAGTGGCGATTGGTATGGCTTGACCATCATGTTTGAGATCACGCGGCCGAACATCCAGCTTCTCCCTTTTTCCCAGCCGGCGATGCTTGCTTTCTGCCGTTTACGAGTTTATGAAAATCGTAAACCCGTTACTTAACGAAAATACGAAAACCGTCAAGTCGCAAAATGACCGAAAGCGAAGAAAGATATGCAGCGGCTGCCTTGACGGTGTTCAAGCGCTTTGGCGTGCGCAAAGCGACAATGGAGGAGATCGCGCTGGAAGCTGGCGTCTCCAAGCCGACGCTTTACGCCACATTCCGCAACAAGGATCAGGCGCTGGCGGCCACCATACGTCTGGCCAAGCAAGCCGCCGTAGAGTCAGTCCGTGCCTCGTGGGAAGACACTGCTTCGCTCGACAAGAAACTCGATTTCCTCTTCCAGCGCCTCGTGGTCGCTGGATATGACATGCTCCACAACTCTCCGGATGCGGATGCGTTTGAAAACGCGATCGGTGACGCCAGCGGCCAGGCGATTGATGACACCCGAAGATTGGAAGCGACAATGTTGGCGGAGGTGTTTGCAGAATACCCGGCGATTGCCGAGCAAGGCACCACTTCCAAGGACTACGCCAGGTTCGTCGTTACAGCGGCAATGCAGGCCAAGCGGCAAAGCAAATCGCGCAAGGACTTGCTTGTCTTTCTTGCGGCTCTGAAGATGTCAGTTCTAGCTGTTGCCGGTGAAGCCACCTAACGCAGATCCTATCCCCATTGGCCGGACGAGGGGTGCGATTCCGGGGCCGAAGACCACTCTTCAAGAATTTCACAGGCTTACGCGGCGGCGCAGTGTCCCACCTTCGCCCGGTGGGACATTCTTCTCGCCGAGAGGATAAGAACTATAATAGGAATGTGGTGCCCAGGGGCGGAATCGAACCACCGACACGCGGATTTTCAGTCCGCTGCTCTACCAACTGAGCTACCTGGGCTGTCTTCCCCGGACGCTGGACAAAGGGCAGCCCCGACAAAGCGCGCGGTTTATATAAGCTCGCCGCGGACCTGTCCACAAGAAGCCGCGCCCGGTCGGCCGCCGCGCCGCCGTCGCGCCCGAAAAACCGGGCTTCCCGGCGTTCACGATGCCATGTGTTGCTCCCGGGGCGACTATGCGGCTATCGTGTCGCCCACCGCGAAAATGCGGGTGTCGCGCCCAGGCAAGACACACAGCGGCGGCCCGCACCTCTGGGCGGGAGAGCGCAAAGGCGCGACGTTCAATCATATGCCGGCCGGCCCGGGCATGGCGGCGGCGCAAAAGCATACGGGGATGGTCATGGCGAAGCTCTGGAATGCGCATTTTTTCGCAGCGCCCGTCGCCGCATGTGTCGCGGTCGTCGTCCTGCTTGCAGCCCCCGCCGCATCCGCCGCCGGGCTTTTTTCGCAGATGGACGGCGATTGGCGCGGCAAGGGGTCGGTCATCTATTCCGGCGGTCAGAGCGAGGGCATGACCTGCAAGGCCACCTACGACGTGACCGACGATGGCAACAAGATCAAACAGGACCTGACCTGCGCTTTCGCCAGCGGTGGCGCGCCGCTGAAGATCAGCAGCGACATCACCTATCGGGTCGCCGCCGGCGTCATCAACGGCTATTGGCGGGAAGGCAGCTACGGTCTCAGCGGTTCGCTCATCGGCCGCGCCAGCCGCAACAAGATCACCGCTCAGGTGAGCACCACGTCGGCCAATCTGTCGGTCTCAGTCGAGGTGATCACCCAGGGCGGCCAGCAGACGGTGACGCTGCGCCCGACCGGGCTCGACGTGCAGGAAGTCCGCGTCAATCTTTCCAAGCGCTAGGCGTTCCGTCTCTTCCGACCGCCTGCTGACGTCTCTTAGTGGAGCCGCCCGCCTTCGCGCCTGCTCATTACTCCGCCGCCTGCGGTGAAGCCTTGCCCGTTCGCTTTCGCGCGAGCCGGTAGAGGAACATCGCCGTCGGCCTGAGAATCAGAAGGTCGGCCACCAGTGCTGCGATCATGGCGAAGGCGGCAAGCCACCCGAAGAGCCTCAGCGACGGCAGGTCTGAGAGCACCGTCACCGCCAACCCGCACGCCAGCACGACGGATGTAAGGATCAACGCCGGCCCGACGAGCACGGTCGCGCGCTCCACCCCGATTCCCGGGTCGGCGTCCGGCTGATCCTCCAGCCTGAGGCGGTTGAGGAAGTGAATGGTCGCGCTGAGCCCGAGCCCAAACGAGACGACAAGCGCCACCACGCTGGCAAATTGCAGGCCTTCGCCCATGAGCCACAGCACCGTACCCGACATCACGACAGGAAAGATGCCCGGCATGATGGCCGCCAGCATGACGATGAAGGAACGGAAGGCGAGGCCGATAAAGGCGGAGACGAAGATGATCTCCACGGTCAGCGCCTGGTTCAGCTTGCCGATCATGCTGGCGCTATTGCGCGCGGCGATGGCGGAAAGCCCTGTGACGGAAATGGTGAAGCCAGGATGCGCCTCGCGCACGGAATTGAGCGCCACGTCAAGCTCCTCAATCACCGGCAGGAGCTCGCTAGCGTCGACATCGGGTATGCGGCCGGACACGATCACGGCGTCCTGCTCGGCGGAGACGAAGCGGCGCGTCAGATGCTCCGGCAGGAAATCGACATATTGCTTCAGCACCGCAATGTCGGTGATGCCCATCTTCTCGCGCAGCCAGCGGCGCAGCGTCTCCGGCGACCACACATTGCCGACGCCCGCCTGCTCCTCTACAACGCTGTGGACGGCGCCGACGAGGTCGAGCGTCGCGTTGTTATAGAGCTCCGTCCCGGCAGGAAATTCGATAAGGATATCAATGGGATTGGCGCCGGTGAGCTTGGCGTCGAGCCGGCTGCTCGCCTCCACCGCCTGCTCGCGGTCTGGCACCTGATCGGCCAGCCGATAACGCGGCTCAAGCGTTGCGTAGATCACCGTCAGGCCGCCCACCAAGAGCACGCTGAGAAGCGTGTAGAGGCCCGGCCGGGTCACCATCATCCGCGCGATCCAGCCGCAGAAGCGGCGCAAGAGGTTCACGCCGGTGTCCGACACGCGCACCTTTGCCGCGAAGTTCTTTTCGTTGCGGATCAGAAGCACGCCAAGCAGCGGCACCAGCATCAATACGCCGAGCAAGGCGATGATTGTCGCCGTCAATCCCGCCTCGCCGAACGTGCGGATGAGGTCGGAGTTTGAGAATTGCAGCGCAATGAAGGAGAGCCCCGCCGTGCAATGCGTCAGCACGCAAGCCGGTCCGACAACCAAGACGGCGTTGCGAAATGCCTCGTATTTGCTTTCGCCCGCGATCAGTCGGTCGCGCGCCGCAAATGTCAGCTGCATGGAATCGGCGAAGCTGATCACCATTATGAGCGGCGTCATCACGTTGAGGAACATGTTGAGCTGGAAGCCGAACCAGCCGAGCGCGCCGAGCGCCAGGAGGATGGCGATCAGCGGCGGCGCCGCCGCGATAATCATGAAGGAGATGCGGCGGAAGAAGATGATGGCGATCAGGCAGCCGGCGGCGAAGCCGAAGGCGTTGTAGATCAGCCGATCGCGCTCCACGGCGTTGCGAATCTCAAGCTGCATGATCGGCACGCCGGCAAGCTGTGCCGAGACGCCCGTGCCGCCGAGATTGAAAGCGATGGTCTCATGGATCTCCGCCACCACATCATTGAGCTGCGGTGTGCCGACAATGGCCGGCTCAAGCGCCAGCACCACCAGCGAGAGCTCGCCGTCCTCCGACAGGAGCTTGCCGCGCAGAATCTCATTAGCCAGCACGTTCTCAATCAGCGCATCGTACTCCTCGCCCTCCGGCAGATGCTCGGGGAAGAGCGGGCCGGGGATGCGCCCCGATTCCGGCGGCGTGCGCGCGGAGAACATGGAGATGATGCCGCGCGGCCCGTCGATGAGCTGCAGATCGGTGACCAGATCGCGCAAGCCCGCGATCGTCTCGCGCGCCATGAGGCGCTCGCCTTCCACCACGATGAGCACGTCAAACTCGCTGGAGGGGAAGCGCTTGGTGACTTCTTCGAACTGGCGGAACTCTTCCGTGTCGGACCGGAAGAGCTGACTCAGCGAATCATCGACCTCAATGCGCGCCACGCCGAAGGCTGCGGCGATGGCCATGGCGACAAGGATGAGAAAACTCAGCAGTGGCGCCTGCAGCGAGATCAGTCCGATGCGCTCAATGCCGAAAGCCAGATCATGCAATTTACGGGGCGGGCGCGCAGATTGCGCGCCCGATGCGCCGATCTCATTGTCGCCCGACACGAACACCCCCGAAACAGGTCCGATCGCGGCAAGAAAGACCGTATTTTGCGCCGGCCGTCAAACGCCGCAGCAAAGTCATGCACGCCTGGCTCGGTGCGGCATTTGACCTCGGCGTCACGGCTCTTTCGCCTCGCTCTCCGGCTCGTCCTCCTCTGTGGCGGGGATGACATACCGGCCGGAAAGCCAGCGGTTGAGGTCGATGTCGGCGCAGCGCCGCGAGCAGAAGGGGTAGGCCTCGCGTGTTGAAGGCTTACCGCAGATCGGACAGTCCCGTGACCGCCGGAGCGGGATGGGGGCGTTCTCCTTGCGCTCGCTCATGCCGGGATCGCCCAGCGCTCATAGACCGGGTAGCCCTCGCCGGATAAGAGCGCCATGGTCTCGTTAAGCGACAGGCCGACCACGTTTGTGTAGGAGCCGACAATCTTGGTGACGAACCCGCCGGCGCGCCCCTGAATAGCGTAGCCGCCGGCCTTGCCCTCCCATTCGCCGGACGCGAGATAGGCCTCGATCTCCTCACGCGACAGGCGCTTGAACCGCAGTCGCGTTTCCACCACACGCGTGCGTGTCGCGCCGCGCGGCGTCATCAGGCAGATGCCGCCATAGACCCGATGACCGCGGCCGGAAAGAAGACGCAGACACGCCGCGGCCTCATCGGTGAATTCCGGATTGGGCAGGATGCGCCGCCCGACCGCCACGACGGTGTCCGCCGCCAGAACAAGCGCATTGGCGATTGCCGGGTCGCGCTGGGCATTGTGGCGCGCCGTCCGCGCCTTGGTCAGCGCCAGCCGCTTGACCAGCGCGCGCGGCAGCTCCTTGCGCTGCGGCGTCTCGTCG
This sequence comes from Afifellaceae bacterium, assembly GCA_028284625.1. Classification (GTDB taxonomy): domain Bacteria; phylum Pseudomonadota; class Alphaproteobacteria; order Rhizobiales; family Afifellaceae; genus DASWJZ01. The sequence goes on from JANQRH010000007.1 coordinate 143,567, forward strand.
ATTTCCGCCGGCAAAAGCTTGTCCGGCTCAATCCCGACCTGCCCAAGCAATTGCAGCCGCCGCGCAGAGGCGGAGGCGAGCACCAGGCCGGGGCGTTCTGAAGCGCTCTTCAGCATGATGCACGCTCTAGCTCATCGCGGCAGGGCTGTGAACTCACGAACCGCTGCCCAGCCGTTCGCGGATGCGGTTCGCCAGGCGCTCGCGCAGTTCCCGATAGGCATGCAGGATCTGCTCGCGCGATCCCATGGTCTGCGTCGGGTCGGGCATTGGCCAATATTCCACGTCGATTGCCTGTGTGCGCGTCAGCTCCAGCGCGCGGTGGTGGGCTTCCGGGGAGAGCGTGATCGCCAGATCGAAGTTCAGATCGTCGAGGTCTTCCATTTTGGTCGGCCGGTGGTCGCCAAGATCAAGGCCGATTTCCGCCAGGATCGCATCGACGAAGGGGTCACGCTCGCCCGGCAGCACGCCGGCTGACGCCAGATAGAAGCGGCCGGGATAAAGGCTCTCCGTCAGCACGCAGGCCATTGGTGAGCGCACGGCGTTGCGCCCGCACAGGAACAACGTGGAGCGGATGGGCTCTGCCAATTTCAGCCGCGCCAGTGCAACACGCTGATCAGCGTGAACAGCCGCCGCGCGGTGTCGAGGTTGAGCTCGATCTTGCCTTGCAGCCGCTCCTGCAAAATCTGCGAGCCTTCGTTGTGAAGCGCTCGGCGGCCCATGTCGATCGCCTCGATCCGGCTCGGCGAAGCGACGCGGATCGCCTGGTGGTAGCTTTCGCAGACAAGCGCGTAATCCTTCACGATCTTGCGGAACGGCGTCAGCGACAAAGCGTGCGTCACCAGCGGCGTGCCGCTGTCGTCACGAACGTCGAAGATCAGCCGCCGCTCCACCAGTGACAGGACAAGCTGGTAGGGGCCGGGATGCCTGACCAGCACGAAATGATTGTCCTCGATGAGATCGTAGATCGCGACCGCGCGCTCATGCTCGACATCCGGCGACGCGCGGCCGATCGATTCGTCATCGAGGGTGACGGCGATGAGGCGACTTTGCGGGTCGCTCACGATAGGCCCCTAAAGGTTCAGCCGGATGGCGATCGAGCGCGCATGCGCGTCGAGGCCTTCCGCCTCGGCAAGCGTAACGGCGGGCTTGGCCAGTGCGCGCAGCGCGTCCGGTCCGAGTTTGAGGATCGACGTGCGCTTGATGAAGTCGAACACCGACAAGCCGGAGGAGAAACGCGCCGAGCGCGCCGTCGGCAAGACGTGGTTGGGGCCGCCGACATAGTCGCCGATCACTTCCGGCGTATGGCGGCCGAGAAAGACTGCGCCGGCATTGCGCACGCGGGTGAGCAGCGCCTCCGGCTCGCTCACCGCCAACTCAAGATGCTCCGGCGCGATGCGGTTGGCGAGTTCCATCGCCGCCGCCAGCGACCGAACGACGATGATTGCGCCATTGTCGCGCCAACTCGCCGCCGCGATCTCTCCGCGGCGGAGGGCCTTAAGCTGCCGCTCGACCGCGTCGGCGACTCGCGTCGCGAGGTCGTCTGAATCGGTGATCAGGATCGACTGCGCCGCTTCGTCATGCTCCGCCTGCGCCAAGAGATCGGCGGCAAGCCACTCCGGATCGTTGTCGCCGTCGGCAATGACGAGCACCTCCGATGGGCCGGCGATCATGTCGATACCGACCGTGCCGAAGACTAGGCGCTTTGCGGCGGCCACATAGTCGCGGCCTGGGCCGACGATCTTGTCGACCGGCACGATTGTCTCCGTTCCGTAGGCGAGGGCGGCAACCGCCTGTGCGCCGCCGACGCGATAGATTTCGTCGACGCCCGCGATCTCCGCCGCCGCAAGCACCAGTGCGTTCGTATGGCCGCCCGGCGTCGGCGTCACCATGACGATGCGCTCCACTCCGGCGATGCGGGCCGGCACGGCATTCATCAGCACCGAGCTTGGATAGGACGCCGTTCCGCCCGGCACATAGATGCCGACCGCTTCCACGGCACTCCATCGCGTGCCGAGTTCGACGCCCTCAGAATCCGTGTAGCGGTCGTCTTGCGGGAGTTGCCGGCGATGATAGGCCTCGATCCGCCCATGCGCGACCGCCAACGCATCACGGTCCTTCTGCGGCACGGCGCGCACAGCCGCCGCAATCTCCTCGGCAGGCACGCGCAGCGTCGCGGGTGTCAGCTTCTGCCGGTCGAAGCGCTCCGTGTAGTCGATCAGCGCGGCGTCGCCCTTCTTGCGCACATTCTCAACGATGTCGCGCGCCGCCGCGTCCACATCCTCGGCGACCTCGCGCTTGGCGCTGAGGAGTGCGGTGAAGCGCGCCTCGAAGTCTGCGTCGGATGCGTTGAGTCGAACTGCCATCGCGCTAGTGGTCCGATTCCGACATTTGCTTCCCCCAGCACGATCCTCCCGAGCAAATGTCGGAATCATAAGGACCACTAGCAAGTTTTGATCTTAGTGGAGCTTTTGAATTTGACATTTGATCAACGACACTGGCCGCAAACGGGACTCAAATGTCAAATTCGCTCCACTACGTCATATGCCGCGGTGCGTGCTGCGTGGACCATGCCGGCCCGAGATCGTTGAGCTGCGCTTCGACGCATTCGACTGCAAGCCGGATCGTCGCGCCGCCGGCGAAATCGAGCACGATCTCGCCGGAGGGGGCGTCGCCGGGTTCGAAGCGCACCGCAAGAAGGCTCAAAACCTCGCCGCCGGCTTTGCGGTCGATGCCGGTGGACTTCACATTGTTGACGCCCGCGAAGTAGAGCGCCGAGCGCCGCCGCTGGTGCTCGCGTCGCCGGCGGCGCTCCTCCTCCCAGACGAACCGGTTCATGGCGATGACGAAGCGGTTCTCCTTCGCCATCCAATTGATGTCCTGCGCCTTAAGCACGGCGTCTTGCACGTGCGCGGAGACGATTGCGAGGTCCTCCGCGTCGAGCGCTATCAGGCGCAGGCGGTCTTTGTCCGTCATGGCGTGGTTCAGGCGTTCGTTTCGGCCGTGGACGTGGTAGGGCGTCGTTCCCGTCAGAGCAAGTTCGCGCGGCGACGCAGCCTTAACCGCTGAGGCGCTCAATATCCGCGCCGCAGGCGGAGAGCTTTTGCTCCAGCCGCTCAAAGCCGCGGTCGAGATGATAGACGCGGTTCACCTCCGTCTCGCCCTCCGCGGCGAGCCCGGCAATGACGAGCGATACGGACGCCCTGAGATCGGTCGCCATGACCTGCGCCCCTTTGAGGTGCTCGACGCCGTGCACGGTCGCGTCCTGGCCGTCGAGATGAATATCGGCGCCGAGCCGCGCCAGCTCCTGCACATGCATGAAGCGGTTCTCAAAGATCGTCTCGCGGATATGCGACGTGCCTTTGGCGCGCGTCATCAGCGCCATGAACTGCGCCTGCAGGTCGGTCGGAAAGCCCGGAAACGGCTCCGTCGTGATGTCGACAGGGTTCAGCCCGCTGCCGTTTCGGCAGACGCGGATGCCGGCATTCGTCTCCGTGATTTCGGCTCCCGCCTGCGCGATGGCGTCGAGCGCGGCCTGCAGCGTCCCGGGCTCGGCATGTTCAAGCAGCACATCGCCACCGGCCGCCGCGACTGCCATGGCGTAAGTGCCGGTCTCGATACGATCGGAAAGCACACGGTGCGTCGTGCCCTGTAAGGCGTCCACGCCGGAGATGCGGATCTTTGGCGTGCCTGCGCCATCGATCTTGGCGCCCATCTTGATGAGGCAGTCGGCGAGATTGCGAACCTCCGGCTCGCTGGCGGCGTTCTCGATCAGGGTTTCGCCCTTGGCCAGCGTCGCCGCCATCATGATCGTGTGCGTCGCCCCGACAGAGACATGCGGAAAGTGCACGCGCGCCCCGCTCAGCCCCTTGGGTGCGTTCGCCACGACGTAGCCGCCCTCAATGTCGATCTTTGCGCCAAGCGCCTCCAATCCCATGAGGAAGAAGTCCACCGGGCGCGTGCCGATCGCGCAGCCGCCCGGTAGAGAGACGCGCGCCTCGCGCATTCGCGCAAGCAGCGGTCCCACGACCCAGAAGCTGGCGCGCATGCGCGAGACCAACTCGTAGGGCGCCGTCGTGTCGACGACGTTCTCAGCCGAAAGCGTGAGCGTCTCGCCAATATTGGGGGCGTCGCCCGCGCGTTTGCCGCTGACCATGTAGTCGACGCCATGATTGGCGAGTATCCGCTTGAGAAGCGCCACATCCGCCAGCGCCGGAACGTTTTCCAGCGTCAGCTTCTGATCCGTCAGCAGGCTGGCGATCATCAACGGCAGCGTGGCGTTCTTCGCGCCGGAGATCGGGATGGCGCCGGACAGGCGCTTGCCACCTTCAATGCGGATACGATCCATCAGCCGGACTCCTTCACACTTTCGCTCCGGCTTACGCCGCCCGCTTCGTCGCGCGCCGAACGCGCTCGCGTCTGCGCCTTTCGGCGCCCCAGATTGGCTTTGAGTGCCGCCGCCAGTCGCTTGTCGCGACCGTCCTTGGCGTCGCTCCCCCGCCGCGTCTCATTCGTCATGCCGCTCTCTAGCCAAACCTTGGGGCGCAACAAAGGCCGTATCGCACGCATGCGGCCAATTTTCCGCCGCTCACCCATCAAAACAACCAGAATGCGAGCGCGTTCTGCAACTTATCGCATCGATTGCTTGAAACGGCAAAGAAAACGCGGATGGGTTGCGAAAAGACTGCACGCATGGGGGGTGACTTGCGGGCGGGCGCAGCGCAGCAGGCTGACTATGTCGATCTGTACAGGCTTGGGCGGGCCGGTTTCGACCGCCGAGCCAATGCATGGCGCTATTCTAGCGGACGCACGCAGGAGGAGCAGCATGGCGCGATCGCGCGCCTTCCGGCGGATATCGCGTTTCTCGCGCGACACGGGATATCGGTCGAAAGGCTCCGCCTGGTCGCGCAGACCGCCGCAGACAGCCGAACCGCAGCGAGCCACGAGATCATGGCGACCGGCTTCGGCCTCCGGCGCTATTGGTCTCTGTTGGCCAAGGACCTGGGCCTACCGTTCATTGACGATCTGAGTGCCGCGAAGATCGTCGCGAATGCCGGCCTTCTGACAGTAGACGCTGTGCGGTCGGCGTCCTGCGTCATGGTTCGGCGGGGCATCACGACGTTTCTCGTGCTGGCGCCGCAGCCTCATCAAATACCGCTCCTCCGGCGCCGGCTGGCCGAGACGCCGGCTCTTGCCGCCCGCTTACGGATCGCTACCCCGGAAACGATCCGCGCGTTTCTGGTCGCCAATCGCCATGCCGCCCTCAGCCGCTACGCCATCGGCCGATTGGCGCGCGTGCAGCCGTCGCTGTCGGCAAGCCGAATCGGCAAAGGCGCGCGCGGCCGTATGCTGCTGGTCGCGGCAGCGCTTGGACTTACGCAGCTCGCGCCTCTCATCGCCCTTGAGGCGATGGCGCTCGGCGCTTGGCTGTTTTTCGTCAATTGCAGCATCTGGAGACTGGCGGCGGCGTTTCACCGCGCGCGCCCGCCGCGCGTTGAACCCGTCGCCGACCCTGAGCTGCCGACCTATACGGTGCTCGTGCCGCTCTATCGGGAAGCGGCCGTCGTACCTGATCTGATCGCCCATATGAAGCGGATCGACTACCCAGCGACGAAGCTGCAGGTTCTTGTGATCGTCGAGGACGACGACGACGCGACGCGCAAAGCAGTCGCGCGCTACGTCGGCGCGCCGCCGATTGAAATGATAAGCGTGCCGCCCGCCGGTCCGCGCACCAAACCGAAGGCACTCACCTACGCCCTGGCATTCGCGCGCGGCGACTATGTCGTCGTCTTCGACGCGGAGGACCGGCCGGAACCCGATCAGCTGCGCAAGGCCGCCGCCGCCTTTCGCGAGCGGCCCGACCTTGGCTGCGTTCAGGCGCGGCTGACGCCCGATAATCAGGGCACCTGGTTCGCTCGCATGTTCACGCTGGAATATGCCGCGAACTTCGACGTGCTTCTGCCGGCGCTAGCCGATTGGCGCGTGCCGTTGCCGCTCGGTGGCACCTCCAACCATTTCCCCCGCGCATTGCTGGAGAAGGTCGCCGCTTGGGACCCGTACAACGTCACCGAGGACGCCGATCTCGGCGTTCGGCTTGCCCGCTTCGGCTACCATTGTGCAACGCTGCCGTCGCGCACATACGAAGAAGCGCCGGTCACCTTCCGGCAATGGCTCCCCCAGCGCCGCCGCTGGATCAAAGGTTGGATGCAGACGATCGCCGTCTGCCTGAGCAAGGAGATTCCAAGCGGCCTGCGACTTCGGTTGAAAGACCAGCTCGTCGTGCACGCAATCCTGTCAGCCGGCGTGCTCGGCCTGCTCCTCTATCCCGTTTCGTGGGCGTTGCTGGCGATAGCAATCGCAAACGGACTGGGCGGCATCTGGCCGAGCGGTCCTTATCTCTGGGTGTTTCTGGCGCTGGGCTTCGGCAACTTCGCCGCCGTGATCATTGCCGCAGCGACATCGGCCGCGCGCGGATTGAACGCCACCGGAGCATTGCGCTTGGCGTGGCACATTCCGTTGTTGCCGGTCTATTGGGCGCTGATGTCCATTGCCGCCTGGCAGGCGCTGTTCCAGCTTTTCCGTCGCCCGAGCGAGTGGGAGAAGACATCGCACGGCGTGGCGCGCGACCGGTGTTCCCGCCGCGTGGCCTCGCGCCTTTAGATGCGCGTCTTGCTGGATCGATTGTTCAGCCGAGATCGGCGGCATCGAACGGGCGCAGGCGGCTCGGATCGAACGCTGACAGATCGAGCGTGCTGGCGCCGTCGAGGATCAGCTCCGCCATCGCCTCGCCCGTCGCCGGCGCATTGAGGATGCCCCACACGCTGTGACCCGTGGCGGCATAGGCGCCCGCCAGCCCGCTCACCTGCCCAATCAACGGCAGGCCGTCCTGCGTCACCGGACGGAAGCAGGCCTGCCGCGCCAGGATCTTGGCTTCCGCGAGCACCGGCGACAGGCGCCGGCATATCGCTTCAAGCCGCTCCAGCGCGCCGTCGTCGGCGCCGACCTGCGCGGGATCGACCGGCAGCGGGCTCTGGCTGGAAATGCCGCACACATAGGTCGTGCCGTCGCGGCGCGGAAAGACCTCCGGCGAATGAACGCTCCCGTCCTCATCTTGGCACTCCAGGAACAGCGCCTCCGCCGGCACCCGGTCGCCGGTGTCGAAGACGAGGCTATGCCCTTTAAGGCCGTAGACGACCGGCATGGGGAGCCAAGCCGAAGAGAGGATCGACCAGGGGCCCATGGCGATGACGACGGCGTCCGCGGCAATCGCTTCGCCGCCCATTGCGATTCCCGTCGCCGTTCCGTCGCGCACGAGGATTGCCGTCACCTCGCCGTCACGGCGCTTGGCGCCACGCGCTTCCGCCGCCCGCATCAAGGTTTCGGTATAGAGGCCGGGATGAACCTGCGCCGTCGTCTCCATCGTGCCGAGCTGCCGGTAGACGACGACGTCTTCGCTGATCCAATTCAGGCCACGGCCCTTGGCGAAATCCTGCAAGCTGGATTCAGCGCTGGCCATCCCGCCGAATGTCGTCATGCGACGATAGCCCCAATCGCCGAAATCGCCGGCGAGCTCATCCGCAAGGCTGGCGTGGAGAGTGAAGCTCCGCCGCGCGAGTGCTTGAAGCGGCGTGCCGTCACACCAGTCGAGCGCCAGAAAGCCGCCCGATTTGCCGGACGCGGCATTGGCGATTCCCGCCCGCTCCACGACGACAACCTCCGCGCCGCGGCGGCTGAGGAAGTAGGCAATCGACGCCCCGATTGCGCCGCCCCCGCATATCACCACGCGCATCTGCGTCAGCCTCTCGTGATATCGCCGGCGTCAGTGCCGGAAATGGCGCGTGCCGGTGAACACCATGGCAAGGCCGGCCTCGTCGGCGGCAGCGATCACCTCATCGTCGCGCATGGAGCCGCCGGGCTGGATGACGGCGGTGGCGCCGGCTTCCGCTGCGGCCAACAGCCCGTCGGCAAAGGGGAAGAACGCATCGGACGCGACGACGGAGCCGCGTGTCAGTGGTTCGTCGAGGCCCGCGCTCTTCGCTGCGTCGGCGGATTTCGTCGCTGCGATGCGTGCTGAATCGAGCCGGCTCATCTGCCCTGCTCCGATGCCGACGGTCGCACCGGCCTTGGCGTAGACGATGGCGTTCGACTTGACGTGCTTGGCGACGCGGAAGGCGAAGATCAGGTCGGCCATCTCTTCATCGCTCGGCGCACGCAGCGTGACGACGCGGCAGTCGTCGGACGAGACAAGCGCAAAGTCGCGCGTCTGAACGAGAAGCCCGCCCGCGATATGTCGGACGCGCTTGCCTCGGTCGCTCGTGTCGGCAAGGCCGCCGGTCAGGAGCAGGCGGAGGTTTGGCTTTTTGGAAAATATTGCAAGCGCATCGTCATCGGCTTCCGGCGCGACGACGACCTCGGTGAAGATGCCGGTGATCGCTTCTGCGGCGGTGCCGTCGAGCGGCCGATTGACCGCCACGATGCCGCCGAAAGCGGACACCGGGTCGCAGCGCAGCGCCTTCTCGTAAGCCTCACCAAGGTCGGCGCCGAGCGCCACGCCACAAGGATTGGCGTGCTTGATGATGGCAACGGCGGGTGTCTCGCCGGCAAGGTCGGAGATGAGATCGAACGCCGCGTCGGCGTCGTTGATGTTGTTGTAGGAGAGCGGCTTGCCTTGCACCTGGCGGGCGGTGGCGACGCTTGGTCCCGACGAGCGGGTCAGATAGAGCGCCGCCGGCTGATGCGGGTTCTCGCCATAGCGAAGCTCCTGCCGCAGGTGACCTGCGACCGTCAGGCGCTCGGGGTTCGCCTCGCCGACAGCGTGCTGATACCAGCCGGCGATCGCCGCGTCATAGGCGGCGGTCCGCGCATAGGCTTTCGCCGCTAATTGGGCGCGAAGCGCCCGCGGCACGCCGCCTGACTTAAGCTCAGCCAAGACGGCATCATAATCCGCCGCGTCTGTCAGCACGGTCACCCATGCGACGTTCTTCGCAGCGGCGCGGATCATCGCCGGCCCGCCGATGTCGATGTTTTCAATCGCCTCCGCCGCATCTGCACCGCGGGCGATCGTCTCCTCAAACGGATAGAGATTGACCACCAGGCAATCGATCCCTTCGATACCGGCGCTCTGCATCGCGTCGCGGTGCGCGGCGTTGTCGCGAATGGCGAGAAGCCCGCCATGAATGGCCGGGTGAAGCGTCTTCACACGACCGTCCATCATCTCCTTCATGCCGGTGATGGAACCGACATCCGTGACAGCCAGTCCCGCCTCGACAAGCGTCCTTGCGGTCCCGCCGGTGGAGAGGATTTCCGCACCTTCTTCCGCCAGCGCTTGGGCCAATGCGACAATGCCGGATTTGTCGGAGACGGAGATCAGCGCGCGCTTGATTTCAACGCGTTCCGGTCCGGCGATCAGTTCGTCCTGCATAAGATTTCTGCCCCCCGGCGGATTCTCGTCTTCGGATGATGGTGCGGATGTCGGCTGGAATTCTCTGCGTGTGCGCTAGCACGCGGCCCCGCCGCCGCAAAGGATCAGGAGCGGCGCGTCAGCCGCCACTTCACGGGCGCGTCGGAATCGATCCCGCTGGCCAGCACCAACTGATAAGACGAGCGGCTGCCAAAGACATCGGAGAGATGCACGCTCTCCTCAAGCTCCACGGGGCAGTTCGCCTCAAAGCGCCAGACGCTGTCACCAGGCAACCGAAGATCGAGCGCCGTCGGCTGATCGGTCGCATGCACGCTGACGGAATGGTGCAGGTGGAAGCGAGTGACGAAGGACAGGTTCCGCTTGCTCGGCTGTCCCGTGAAACGGTCCATGCCCTCAAGCAGATGGCCGCCATTGCCGAGCCTCAGATTGCGCTCATGCACAAGGCCGAAGCGGCGGGCATAGCCGTCATGACTGAGATGCAAGATGGTGGACCCATCGCCCGGCGACTGCCGGTGGGCGGCAACGCTGCGCGGGCCGGAGACGACCTGCGCATTGGCGGCCGGGCTTGAAAAGCGGCAGGAGGATTGCTCCGCCAGTGTGGCGGTGGAATGGGCGGCGGTCGTCCGCGCGGCGCGGCGCAGGTTCTCATGGCGCGCGGCCGGCGCGCCGCAATTGATAATGATGCGGTTCATGCCGCAGGAGAACTCAAACGACAGCGTGCCGGCATGCGCCTCGCTGCTCAGCGCGATGGGCGGCGGCCCGCCGGCATCGACGATGAGCAAGGATTGATCTGAATCGACCCGCTCGTAGCCGGAATAGGCAGCACTTGCGGCCGGCTTGCCGAGCGTCTCGTCGTAGGAGACGAGCGTGGCGACGAGACCGCCGGCGGATGAGGCGGCGCCGTTGAAATGCGCGAATGCGCCGTCGCTGTGGCGGAAGAAGCGCAGCATCGGCATCATCCGGTCCATCGCGTTCATCAGCGTTTCAGACGGAACAAGCCCACGCGAGATCAACGCCTGTCGCAGCGGCAGAAGGTCGATCAGAATGTCGACCAGCGCCGTGGGCTTGCGCGAGATGTGTCCGCCGTCCGGCAGGATCTGACTGGTCAACTCCGCGTCGACCCGGTCGAGGGCGGAGCGCGCCAACCGCTCCTGTTGCGACAGCGACAGGCCCGTCAGCGCAATCGCAATCGCCGCATTGAGCCGCGGCAGTCCCGGATCGCTGGTGCCCATGGCAGAGCGCAGCATGCTGGAATGCCGCAGAAGCGAGCGCACGAAGTCGCGATAGAGGTCGTGGCTTGCGTCATGCAGAATGAGCGGCGATTGCGCCAGAAGCGATAGCGCGCGTCGTGCCGTCACGTCGGAGTCCCAAACGACCTCGCCGCCGACGCGGCTGTGCCTTAGGAGCCAGTCCTCCACCAGCGTGCGGGCATTGGAGCGCGCAAGCGGCGTGTCTGCGGCGCGCAGATGCCGCAGCCAGCCGAACGAATGCAGCTCTCTCAGCCAGTCCTCCGACGGCGGCCCGATATCGAAAGGCGATCGTCCGCTGACTTCCACGACATGACCGGCAAAGGCGAAGCGACCGGAATAGATTTCCGCCGCGACCGTCGGGTCGGCGGTCCGGAGGTCGGGCGGCGCAATGAGAAGTTGCGAGCGGCCGCCGCCCGACATGCGCAGCCGACCAATCGGACCGGACACGGCGCCGAGACGCATGCGCCGGGTGAGGCGTCCGACGCGATGGAGGGCAAGCTTGAGGTGGTCGACCGGAGCGACGGCACGCATAACGAGGCGGTAAAGCTGATTTACGACGTTGGCAAGGCGCGCTCGTTGCCTCGGGCGCGCCGAAGCCGCGCTGCGAAGAAGCCGTCCACACCTTGTGCTTCTGCAGCGCTCCCGAAGCGATGAAACGGCAAGGTGCGCAGACACCCGTCTGCGGTGATCGGCTCCGAAAGCCCTGAAATTTCGCCGGCTACAATGGGGTCGATGGCGAAGTCCGGATGACGCGCCAGGAACGGCGCGATCTGCGACTCGCCTTCCTCCGGCTCCAAAGAGCATGTTGAGAAGATCAGGACGCCGCCAGGCTTCACGAGCCGCGCCGCTTGAGCGAGGAGCCGCGCCTGCAGCGTCGCCAGCGCCGCGATGTCCTCCACTTGCTTTGTCCAGGGTATGTCGGGGTGCCGGCGGATGGTGCCCGTCGCCGTGCACGGCGCATCAAGGAGCACTGCATCGAACGTGGTGTCTGGTTGCCACTTCAGGATGTCGCTACAAACGATATGCGCCTCTAGATTGATTCGGGCGAGGTTTTCAGCGAGACGTTGCAGCCGGCCCTTTGAGACATCGACGGCCGTGACGTCGGCGCCGGCTGCTGCCAGTGCGGCCGTCTTGCCGCCCGGTGCGGCGCAAAGGTCGGCGGCGCGCTTGCCGGCGACATCGCCGAAGAGGCGCGCGGGGAGGGCGGCCGCAGCGTCCTGCACCCACCACTCGCCCTCTTCGTATCCGGGGAGCTCAGAGACGCGCTGCGTCTCCGCCAATCGGATCGAACCGGTGGAGAGGACAGTGCCACCCAGCCGCTCCGCCCAAAGTGCCGGCTCGGCTTTCACGGAGATGTCGAGGCTCGGGGTCTTCAGATGCTCCGCCGCGATGGCGTCGGCGGCGGCGGCGCCATAGGTCGCGCGCCAGCGCTCGTAGAGCCATGCCGGCGTGTTGAGCCGCAGACTGTCTGGCCTTGAGAGCAGACGTTCGCGCTCGCGCACCATCCGGCGCAGTACGCCGTTGACCAATCCGCGCGCCCGACCGGTCCGCTTGTCGGCGCCGGCCTGCGCTACGGCAAGATTCACGGCCGCATGATCGGGGATGTCGAGAAACAGGAACTGCGCGGCGGCGACATGGAGGATCGCCGACAACAGCGCGGAACCCGGCGGTAGGGGACGGTCGAGCATCTCGCCCAAGGCCGAGTCGATCTCGCCTCTTCGGCGCAGGGCCTGGCCGAGGATGGCGCGCACCAGCGAGCGGTCGCGCGGATCGAGCTTGGCGAGATGCGGGTTGCCGTGATGCGGGTCGAGTTGCGCATCGAGCGGAGACTTTCGCTCGACAACTTGCGTGAGGATGGTCGTGGCCGTGCGACGAACCGTAAGCCCGGCAGGGTCTGCTTCAGGTGCGCGTCGACGTGCCGGCCTGGCGCGGCTTTTGGAGCGTGACGTGTCGCTCAATCCCAGGGGCCGCCGCGTTTGCGCCCGGCCCGCGACCACGGCCCAGGCGATCCGCCGGTCGTCTCCGCCGGTGCGGCCGGCTGCGCCGCACGCCAGTCTGCGCCGCCGGCGCGTGCCATGTCGTTGAGCGCGGCAATGCGGTTCTCAGTGGCCGGGTGCGTGGAGAACAGATTGTCCATCCGCTCGCCCGTCAGCGGATTGACGATGAAGAGCGATGCGGTCGCCGGATTGCGCTCCGCTGCTTCAATCGGCGTCCGGCCGGCGACGCGGGCGATCTTGTCGAGCGCGGAGGCGAGCCACAGCGGGTTGCCGCAAATGGCCGCGCCATCACGGTCGGCGGAATATTCGCGCGTGCGGGAGATCGCCATCTGAATGAGCATAGCGGCGATTGGCGCGGTGATCGCCGCCAGAATCACGCCGACAATGCCCAGCGGATTGTTGCGGCTGCCGCCGAAGAAAAGGGCAAAGTTCGCGATCATGGAGATCGCGCCGGCGATGGTCGCAGCCACGGTCATGATGAGCGTGTCGCGGTTCTTCACATGCGCGAGCTCATGCGCCATCACGCCTGCGACTTCCTCGCGCGACAATTGCTGCAGAAGTCCGGTAGTCGCCGCAACGGCGGCGTTCTCCGGGTTACGGCCCGTCGCAAAGGCGTTGGGCTGCACGTTCTCGATCACGTAGACCTTCGGCATGGGAAGCTCGGCGCGCGCCGCCAGCTCCTTCACCATGAGATAGAGGTCCGGCGCGCTCTCAGCATCCACCTCACGCGCCCGGTGCATCCTGAGCACCAGCTTGTCGGCGTTCCAGTAGGAGAAGAGGTTCATGCCGGCAGCGATGAGGAAAGCGATGAACGCGCCCGCGCCGCCGCCGACGAGATAGCCGACACCCATGAAGAGCGCCGTCAAAACCGCCAAAAGCATGCCCGTCTTCACGACGTTCATCAAAACACCTCAGATTCCGCGGGGGCCGCCCGTTATCTTGGGTGGTCCGCCTGTTGCTGCGCCTTATATGATGGGAGCGACAAGCGGGAGGTTCAATCTTGAAGAGCGGCGAATCGAAGGTCGGGCCGCGCGACCCGGGCGTCGCGGCGAGGAAGGACAGCGCAGTTGAGCGCCGTATACGCGAAGCCGGCGAGCGTGCTCGCAGCGAGGCCGAAGCGCGGCGCACGGCGGCTGAAGCGTCGCGTCAGGCGGAGACCGCCCGTGAAATCGGCGGCCGCGACGGGCCGGAACCCGCCCGCTACGGCGATTGGGAGGTGAAGGGCATCGCCAGCGATTTCTGATGCAGCTCGCCGGTGACGAGTGTCCGCTACCTAGCGCGCCCGCTCAGTAATAGCACTCGCGCGTGACCCGCTGCTTGAGCTCCGCCCGGTTGTCGAGCGCTACCTCGTCGAACCGTCGGCGCTGCTCCGAAAGGCTTCGCGCTGCAAGCACGTATCGTTTCCGCGCTGGCGGTGCGGAATCCATGACGCTTTGTGCACAGCTGACAAAGGCGCGGAACTCCGAGCGGCTCATATCGGCGAGCGCCTGCTGCTGCGGCCGAACGCTGTTGAGCACTTTGGCCACGGCGGCGCGGAACTGCGAGTTGGTCGAAGCGCTGGCAATATCGATCGGCGCGATGCCGATCACGGCCAACGCACAAACGCCGGCAAGGACTTTCGTTCTGAACGTCATTCCATTCCCTCAAGCAAACCGGTTGGGCGCCGAATCGCCTCACATATTCGCGCGGCACTATAGCCAGCCCCGCAGCACTATCCAGGCCAGCCAGAGACACGATTTCGCAAGCGAAAATGGCGGCGCTGGGGCAAGCCAGCGCATTGGTGGCATCATCGCGTCCCAACCTCTCTGGGTTGCATCTGCCGCCATCGGAACGACGCATTGAGCACCGGCCACACGCACACGCTGCTCGACGAACGCCCTCCATCGTGGCAATCGGACCCGCAACGAGGCGAGGGGACATGTCTGACGGCAGTTCATCAGCACCCATCGATCGCGAGGCGATCGCCAGGACATCGGAATTGATCCGGCCGCATGTGCGGGTCACGCCCGTCCTTGAGACGCACGGTGACGACCTCGGCGTTGCAGCCGGGCCGCTCGTGATGAAGCTGGAACTGATGCAGCACGCCGGCTCCTTCAAGCCGCGGGGGGCGTTCGCCAATCTCTTGTCACGCGACGTGCCCCCGGCCGGCGTGGTCGCGGCATCGGGCGGCAATCACGGCGCGGCCGTCGCCTACGCAGCGCAGAAGCTTGGAACGAAGGCGGCCATCTTTGTCCCGGAGGTGTCGCCGCCTGCCAAGATCGCCCGTATCAAGAGCTACGATGCCGAACTCGTCGTCGGCGGCGCCCTTTACCCTGAGGCATTGGCCGCCAGCGAAGCGCGCAGCGCCGCCACCGGCGCTCTGCCTGTCCACGCTTATGACCAACGGGAGACGCTGCTTGGTCAAGGCACGCTCGGCCTGGAGCTGGAAGAGCAGGCGCCGGACCTCGATACGCTTGTCGTCGCTGTTGGCGGTGGCGGTCTGATCGGCGGCGTCGCCGCCTGGTACGAAAGCCGTGTGCGGGTCGTGGCGGTCGAGCCTGAGGCGGCGCCGACATTGCATCTGGCGCTGCAGGCGGGCCGGCCCGTGGATTCGCCGGCCGGAGGCATCGCAGCGGATTCGCTGGCGCCCAAGCAGGTGGGGTCGCTGATGTTCCCCATCGCCCAAAAGCATGTGGCGCAATCGGTGCTCGTCGACGACGCAGCGATAGCGGCTGCACAGAAACATCTCTGGGACAGGCTGCGTATCGCCGCTGAGCCGGGCGGCGCCACCTCGTTCGCGGCGCTTCTTTCAGGCCGCTACCAGCCGGACAAGGACGAGCGCGTCGGCGTGCTCATCTGCGGCGGCAACACCGACGCGGTGAATTTCGACTAGAGCATGATCCCGAAAAGTGGAGACCGGTTTTCGGATAAGATCATGCCCCGGCTCTAAAGCGCAGGCGATGCGATGGGCAGCGCCTCAGGCGCGAACGGAGTTTCGAGCGCTGCGGTGAGATGGTCCTGGGCGAAACGCGCAATGCCGGCGGCCGTGATGGAGCCCTGGAAGCGGCCGATCTCACCTCCGCGGTGAAACAGGATCATCGTCGGGATCGCCTGCACCTGGTGGCGCGCCGCAACCTCGCCCGCCCGGTCCGTATTGACCTTCGCCAGCCGCAAGTCCCACTTCAGCCGCCGCGCCGCCTCCTCAAACTCCTCCGCCATGATACGGCACGGGCCGCACCACGGCGCCCAAAACGCCACAAGAACCGGCGCGTCGTGGCTGATGATGTGCTTTTGGAAGCGGATCGGATCGTCGAGCGATACGGACGCATCGGGGAACAATTCGGCGCGGCAGCGGCTGCACAACGTCTCCTCGTGCGCACGCGCCGACGCGACGCGGTTCACCGCATCACAGCCCGGGCACACGAGGTTCACAGACGCATACATAACAAACTCACCGGAAAGTCCGCCGCACGGGATACCGGTGAGTTTGATAATAGAGCTTAACGGCCTGTTGGCAACGCCGTGACGGTCGGAATTCGATCCGGTGCTATATGTGTCAGCCCTGCTTGTTCTGTCGGTTGTCCACCAGATGATCGACAACGGTCGGGTCGGCCAAGGTGGACGTGTCGCCGAGATTGGAGAAATCGTCCTCCGCGATCTTGCGCAGGATGCGGCGCATGATCTTGCCGGACCGGGTCTTCGGAAGGCCCGGCGCGAATTGGATGAGGTCCGGCGAGGCGATCGGCCCGATTTCGGAGCGCACCCAGTTGCGGAGCTCCTTTTTCAGGTCGTCGTCCGGTTCCTCGCCCGACATCAGCGTGACGTAGCAATAGATACCTTGGCCTTTGATGTCGTGCGGGTAGCCGACCACGGCAGCCTCCGACACTTTCGGGTGCGCCACGAGCGCCGATTCCACCTCCGCCGTCCCCATGCGGTGGCCGGAGACATTCAGCACGTCGTCGACCCGGCCGGTGATCCAATAATAGCCGTCTTCGTCGCGGCGGCAGCCGTCGCCGGTGAAATACATCCCCTTGTAGGTGGCGAAATAGGTGTCCGCGAAGCGCTTGTGGTCGCCGTAGACCGTGCGCATCTGACCGGGCCAGGAATCGAGGATGACGAGATTGCCGTCCACCGCCCCCTCCAGGATGTTGCCGTCGGCGTCCACCAGCGCTGGCTGCACGCCAAAGAAGGGTAGGGTGGCGGAGCCCGGCTTCAGGTCGATGGCGCCGGGGAGCGGCGTGATCAGAATGCCGCCTGTCTCCGTCTGCCACCACGTGTCGACGATCGGGCAGCGGCCGTCGCCGACGACGCGGTGATACCAGTCCCACGCTTCCGGATTGATCGGCTCGCCGACCGTGCCGAGCAGCCTGAGCGACTGGCGCGAGGTTGCCGTCACCGGCTCGTCGCCGGCGCCCATCAGCGCGCGGATCGCCGTCGGCGCGGTGTAGAAGATGTTGACCTTGTGCTTGTCGACCACATCCCAGAACCGCGAATTGTTCGGATAGTTCGGCACGCCCTCGAACATCAGGGTCGTGGCGCCGTTGGCGAGCGGCCCGTAGACGATATAGGAGTGCCCGGTGACCCAGCCGACATCCGCCGTGCACCAATAGATGTCGCCCTCGTGATAATCGAAGACATACTGATGCGTGGCCGAGGCGTAGACACCGTAGCCGCCGGTCGTGTGCAGCACGCCTTTCGGCTTACCGGTCGAGCCCGAGGTGTAGAGGATGAAAAGCGGATCCTCCGCGTTCATCTCCTCCGGCGGACAATCGGCGGAAACGTTGGCAATCTCTTCGTGGTACCAGAGGTCGCGGTTTTCATGCATGGCGACGTCGCCGCCGGTGCGGCGCACCACCAGGACGTGACGCACCGAGGCGCCGTCGGCCTCCGCGCGCTCGATCGCCTTGTCTGTATTGGCCTTGAGGGGGATCGCCCGCCCGCCGCGTACGCCTTCATCAGCGGTGATGACGAAATCGGAGCCGCAATCCTCGATGCGGTTGGCAAGCGAGTCCGGCGAAAAGCCGCCGAAGACCACGGAGTGGATGGCGCCGATGCGCGCTGAGGCGAGCATCGCATAGGCGGCCTCCGGTATCATCGGCATATAGATTGTGACGCGGTCGCCCTTCTTGACGCCGCGCGCCTTCATGACATTGGCGAGCCGGCAGACCTGTTCGTGCAGCTCGCGGAACGTGATCTTCTTGTCGTCCGCCGGATCGTCGCCCTCCCACAGGATCGCGACCTGGTCGGCGCGCGTCGCAAGGTGTCGGTCTATGCAATTGGCGGAAAGGTTCAGCGTGCCGTCTTCAAACCATTTGATGGAAACGTCGGGATAGGAATAGCTGGTGTTCTTCACTTTCGTGAACGGCTTGATCCAGTCGATCCGCTTGGCTTCCTCGCGCCAAAACCCTTCCGGATCGTCCACGCTGCTTTTATACATCGCGCGATATTTCTCCGCGTTGATGAATGCCCGGTCGGCCCATTCCTTGCTGACGGGATGGCTCTTGGCTTCCGACATTGAACTTCTCCTCACGAGCGACAGATTCGGCCGCGGCCCTCTTAGCTGGGGCGTTGTCGGGTATCGTTGACCCGCATCAACGCCCTATCCTTTTGCCCTGTCCTTTTGCCCTATCCATTTGATGGAGCATGATCTTGTCCGAATACCGGCGTCCACCCGCCGCTCTCCAGATCATGCTCGAACGCTCATTATGCGAAGGCGCGGTCGCTTCGTCTATGAGACGAGGGTCGTAGATTGCCGCAGCGTCACGCGCCGATAACGCCGATGACGATTCCCATGATCACAAGCACGCCGAGCCAATGGCCGCCGTCGATGAATGTGAGGCTCCACGGATTGCCCTGAAAGCGGTGGTTCACGATCATCGTCCCCATCACGAAGGGCAACCACACGAAGAAGGCTGAAATGACCCCCCGCGTTGGCGTGATTTCGCCGAGATGGCCGATCAGGCCGGCCAGGAAATAGGCGATCACCACCTGCGCGATGAAGGCGATGATGAAAGGGGCCGGCGCCGGCTTTGGCGGATCGTCGAGCCTCGTAGCGGCGAGCCAGCGCTCCGCCAGCATCATGTAATAGATGGAGCCGTAGATATAGGCGGCCACGGCCGCGGCGAAGACGGCAAGATAATTGATGCCGGTGAAGACCATCGTGGTAGTGCCCCCAGACGAATGACAAACGGTGCTGAATCATAGCACGGCCAATGGCGCCGATGCCTACGGGGCGTCGAGCCGCCACACGCTGGTCGTCTTGATCTCAGCGTCTTCCAGGGCACGCGTGACCGGCACGCGATAGGTCGCCAGATGCGTCAACGCATCCTTGGGCAGATAGGTGCGACCGGGATCGCCGATCAGAACATTGGCGCCGCGCGCCGCGAGGTGCCCGAGCCAGGCAAACAGGCGCTCCGCCAACGGCCGCTCATAAAACGCATCGCCCACCAGAACGACGTCCCAATTATCGTCGGTGCCGATGAGGTCGTCGCCGGTCGTCGTCACAGCGACATTGTTGAACGCGACGTTCTCCGTAATCGCATGAAGCGCGAAATCGTCGACCTCGCTAGCTGTCGCGCTGTGCGCACCCGCCTTCATCGCGGCGATGGCGACGAGCCCCGAGCCGGAGGCGAAATCGAGTACGCGCTTGCCGGCGACCAGGTCCGGATGATCGAGCACATGGCGCGCCAACGCCTGCCCGCCGGCCCACGCAAAAGCCCAGAACGGCGGTGGCAGGCCGAGCGCGTCGAGCTCCTCCTCTGTCTTCTCCCAAAGGCTGAGCGCCTCATGCGCCAGGCGCAGCGGCACCTCCGGCACCAGCGGCGGCGCGATGAGCGCGGTGTTGTCGCGGATGAAAGCGGCGCGATCGACCTCGGCGGCGGCACTCATGGACGGGCAATCAAAGGCGTAGCGCCAAATAACTATCGGTCACCGCTGCATGCCCGGTACTGCCGAGCGGCTCGGCGAGAGGCTCGAACCCGTAGGCCCTGTATAGCGCCGCCGCACTGGTGAGCTTCGCATTGGTCTCCGCATAGAGCATGCGGAAGTCTTTCTTCCGGGCGAAGTCAGCGCAAGCATCGAGCAGCACGCGACCGAGACCGACGCCGCGCGCCTCCGGCAAGAGATACATCTTCTGCAATTCGCAGACGTGACGCTCGCCGCCCTCGAGTGGCGCAGTCCCTGCGCCGCCGACAATGCGCCCCTCCGTTTCCGCCACCCAATACCGGCTCCGCGGGCCCTTATAGGTCCGAGAGAGATTGTGATCGTCCGGAAAGGAAAGGCGTATCGACTCGTCGAACCCGACATGCTCGCGGCGTACATAGATGAACAGACTCAGAAGCGCGTCGTCGTCGTCCGGCCTGATGGGACGGATGGCGAATTGCTCGCGCACACGCACGCGTCTCAGCGCCTTTGCGTAGCCGCCGATGGAATCGGCGAGCCGTTGCTGCTCCACCGGCGGCATTTCCGCCAAGGCTGAGGCGACCTGATCTTCAGCGTATCGATGGATCGTCGCGACAAGCTTCTGGCCGCTTTTCGTCAACGCGAACCACTTGCTTCGCTTGTCGAAAGCGTCGGCACGGTCGGTCACCAACCCATTGCGTAGGAGGTGTGTGATCGCACGGCTGATGGTGGACTTGTCGAGGTTGAGAGTTGCGACGAGGTCTTGGACACGCTGCTCCCGATGCCGCTCAAGCTCCAGCAGCGCATAGCCCTCCGTCAGCGAGCAATCGCCCCAAGGGTGCGTGCGTCTCAGCAATCCGAGTTCGCGCACCATCTGGCGCGAGGCCAGCCGCACCGCGGCGACGGCCTCTGGATCAATTGCGGTGTGCATTGGCTATAACGTTGGTTGAAGAAACAAGGTAGTTGCATAACACAACGAACTTGCTCGAACAACCTGGCGGAAGCCGGCGACTAAGCCCCTTTGACGCCGCCCATCTTGCAGATGCGCTTCCACTCCGCGGCCGTCACCGGTTGCACGGAGAGGCGCGCGTTTCTGACCAGCACCATGTCCTTCAAGCTGTCTTCTGCTTTGATCGCCTGCAGGGTCACGGGCGTCGGCACGTCGGCGACCGCCTTCAGGTCGACGCACTCCCAGTTGCCTTCCTTAGCCGTGGAATCGGGATGCGCTTCCGCGATCACCTCCACGATACCGACCACGGCCTTGTCCTCTCCGGAATGATAGAAGAAGCCGCGATCGCCCTTCTTCATCTTGCGCATATGGTTGCGGGCCTGGAAGTTGCGCACCCCGTCCCATTCCTGTCCCTTCGCGCCCGTCTTCTTCTGCTCCTCCCAGGACCAGCTGTGCGGCTCCGATTTAAAAAGCCAATAGGCCATCCTTCACTCCCTGATCTTGCCCGATCTGTCTCGCCGTCAGGCGTTCTCCGCCTTGAGCGGCCGACTGGCAAGGCCTTCAATCGCCGCCTCGATGGACAGCGAGCCGTCGATAATAGCGGCGACCGCGCTGACGATCGGTGCTTCGACATCGTGCTTGTTGGCAAGCGCCGCCGTGATGCCGGCGGTATGCGCGCCTTCCACCAGCGGCATGCCGGGTGCCAAGAGATTGTCCGCCGGCCGGCCCTCGCCGAGCGCCATGCCGAAGGCGAGGTTGCGCGAGCGCCGGCTGGTGGAGGTCAGCACCAGATCGCCCAGCCCCGAAAGCCCCATGAAGGTCTCCGGGCGCGCGCCGAGCACCCGGCCGAGCCGCGTCATCTCCGCTAGGCCACGCGCGACGAGGGCCGCGCGTGCGCCCTCACCGAGGCCACGCCCGACCACGGCGCCGGCCGCGATGGCGAGCACGTTCTTGATGGCGCCGCCTAGCTCGACGCCGATGAGGTCGTCGCTGGCATAGGGGCGAAACGTCTCGCCGGCGAGCGTGGCGCAGAGCCGGTGCGCCAGGTCGAGATCGGCGGCCGCGATCGTCACGGCCGTAGGATGCTCGCGCGCGATCTCTTCCGCAAAGCCCGGCCCGGAAAGCGCGGCGGCGGAGGCATTGGGCAGGATCTCCGCGATGATCTCGCTCTGACGGCGGCCGGTCTCCTGCTCGATGCCCTTGGCGCAGGCGACGATGGCGCCGCTGGGCGGCGAATCGGCCGCGAGCATGATCGCCACGGCGCGCGTGGCTTGCGCCGGGACCGCAAAGAGAATGACATCCGCCCCTCGGCAGGCGGACAGGTCCGATGTCAGCGTGATCGCGGCGGGGATGTCGACCCCTCTGAGATGGGGGGCGTTCTCGCCCTGCGCGCGGATGGCGTCGATCTTCTCTTCGTTCTGCCCCCACAGCGTCACGGTGCAGCCGGCTTTGTGGGCGACGAGTGCCAGCGCTGTGCCAAAGGCGCCCGCGCCGATCGCGGCGACATGCTGTGTCATTGGTTGTCCTCCAGGGCGATGCGGCGGCGAAGCTCCGGCAAAAACGCATCGAGATGGGCAAAAAAGGTCAGATGCGGATCATCGACATGGCGCCAGGCAAAAGCAAAGAGGATTGGCGGACCACCGTCGTCTCGATTGGTCTCCCACCATTGGAATGTCTCCGGCTGTGGACCTTCCAGCACCAAATGGAAGAAGTGGCGCTCATGAATATGGTCGGCGCCGTCAGCGGCGTAGCGGTAGCTGCATGCGCCGAGTGATGTCCAGCTTCCGTCGGATTGCAGCCCGGTCTCTTCGGCAAATTCGCGGATGGCTCCGGCGAGCGTTGTTTCGCCATCATCGATCGTGCCACCGGGCGGCTGCCAGTCGATCTCAGGGTCGTCCGGTTGTCGGAAGACCAGAAGCCTGTGGCCCGCCGTGGCATAGATCACAGCCTTTCGCCGACGGCGCGGGAGATGTGCTACGCCGCTCACGCTTTGGCGCCCTTGGCGCCGGCACCCACCACAGGCATCGCCGCTTCGTCCAATGGCCAGCGGGCGCGCGCGGCGAGTGCCGGGTCCGGCGCCAGATCGGCGGCCAGGCGTTCCGCTCCGGCCCAGGCGATCATCACGGCATTGTCGGTGCAAAGATGCGGCGGCGGCACGGCGAACGGTACGCCTGCCTCTCGGCAAAGCGCATCCAGCTGCGCGCGGATCGTCTGGTTGGCCGCGACCCCGCCGGCGGCGACCAGAGCGGTCGGCGGCTTGCCGACTGCTTCGTTAAAGTCACGGAGCGCGGCGCGGCATCGATCGACGACCGCATCTGCGGCGGCAGCCTGAAACGAAGCCGCAAGGTCAGCCACATCCTGATCGCTGAGCGGCGCGATGTCTTCCGCCACTTGCCGAAGTGCCGTCTTCAGCCCGGAGAATGAGAAATCGCAGCCCGGTGTCCCCACCAGCGGGCGCGGCAAGGCAAATCGCGTGGCATCGCCGCGCGCCGCCGCGCGCTCCACCTGCGGTCCGCCCGGAAAGCCAAGGCCGAGAAGTTTGGCGCATTTGTCGAAGGCTTCGCCGAGCGCGTCGTCAACCGTCGTGCCCAAACGGCGGTAGCGACCGACATCCTCCACCGCCAAGAGCTGCGAATGGCCGCCGGACACGAGAAGCAGGAGGTAGGGAAAGGCGAGCTTGTCGGTCAGCGTCGCGGTGAGCGCATGGCCCTCCAGATGATTGAGCGGCATGAGCTGCAGCCCGCGCGCTGCCGATAGGGCACGCGCCGTCAACAACCCGGCCAGCAGGCCGCCGATAAGGCCTGGTCCCGCGGTGACGGCCACGGCATCAAGATCATCCCAATCCGCCTCCGCCTCGCGCATGGCGGCGCGCACCACTCCGTCAAGCGCCGCCACATGTGCGCGCGCGGCGATTTCCGGCACCACGCCGCCAAAGGCCGCGTGATCCTCCACTTGGCTGAGCACAATGTCGGAAAGCACCGTGCCGCCTCCCGCCGGCGCTTTCCGCACCACGGCCGCTGCGGTCTCGTCGCAGCTCGTCTCGATGCCGAGCACGGTGAGGTCGCGTGCGGGAGAGGGTGTCATTGCGGTCCGACGGGTCAGCGTTTAGGGCTCAGGCGCGAGAGCTAGCATCCGGTGTTCCAATGGCGCAAACGAAGCTCATCCGTATAGCCACCCGCGGCAGCCAATTGGCACTGTGGCAGGCTGAGGCGGTGCGCGCCGCGCTTGCCCGGGCCCACGACCTTGCGCCGGCCGACCTTGAAGTCGTCGTCATCAAGACGACAGGCGACAAGACCACCGACCGGGCGCTCGCCGATGTCGGCGGCAAGGGGCTCTTCACCAAAGAGATCGAAGCCGTGCTTCTCTCCGGCGAGGCCGATATTGCGGTCCATTCCGCAAAGGACATGGAAACCGTTCTGCCCGACGGCCTGACGATTGGCGCCGTTCTGGAACGCGAGGACCCCCGCGACGCCCTGATTGCGCATGAGGCGACATCGCTCGATACGCTGCGCGACGGCGCGTTGGTCGGGTCTGCTTCGCTTCGCCGCGAGGCGCTACTGAGGCGCAAGCGGCCCGATCTCAGCTTCACGCTTCTGCGCGGCAATGTTCCCACACGATTGGAGCGCGTGAAGGCGGGCGATTTTGACGCCACGCTGCTCGCCGCCGCCGGGCTGAAGCGGCTCGGCCTGGCGCATCACATCACCGCCATGCTGCCGCTGGACGATGTCCTGCCGGCTTGCGGGCAGGGCGTGGTGGCAATCGAATGCCGCGCAGACGATACGCGCATGCGCGACATGCTTGCCGCGATCGACCACCAGGCGACGGCGCAGGCGCTTGCCTGCGAGCGCGCCTTTCTGGGTGCGCTTGACGGCTCCTGCCGTACGCCGATTGCCGGACACGCCCGCATAGACGGAGCTGAGCTCCGCTTTGACGGCCTCCTGCTGACGCATGACGGCAGCGAGGCATATGCCGCCGATCTGTCCGGGGCGGCGGAAGATGCGGCGACTATCGGCCGCGCGGCCGGCGAGGATATTCGCCAGCGCGCCCCGGCCGATTTTCTGAAGAAGCTCCAAATCGCCTGATGCGGCTCATCGTGACGCGCCCTGAGCCTGAAGCATCGCGCACCGCGCGGGCGCTTATCCGGCTCGGCCATGAGGCCATCCTCTCGCCCATGCTGACGATCGTGCACGACCCGAAAGCGGCGATTGCCGGGCGGGACTATCAAGCGATTGTCGTAACCAGCACCAACGCAGTGCGTGCGCTTGTGGCGCGAAGCGACGCCGCCGTGGGTCGGAGTCGCCCGCTTTACGCCGTGGGTGACCGCACGGCGTTGGAGGCGAAGCGCTCCGGCTTTGCAACGGCCCGTTCCGCCGGCGGCGCCCTCGACGATCTGTTGCGCCTTCTCAAGAGCGAACTCGCGCCGGCCGATGGGCCGCTCCTTTATGCGGCGGGCAGCGACCAGGCCGGTGATCTGACGGGCGCCATGCGGTCGTCTGGCTTCGACATCGAAACGGCGATCGTCTATCGCGCCGAACCGGCGAAGCGCCTGTCGGGTGTCGCGGAGGATGCCTTGCGTTCCGACACGGCCGACGGCGTGCTCCTGTTCTCGCAGCGAAGCGCGGAAGCCTTTGCACGCGGCGTGCAGGTCGCCGGTCTTGTTCCCCTCAAAGCCGGCGTGACGCTTTATTGCTTGTCTGACGCCGTCGCCGAGCCGCTCTCCGGACTGACCAAGGGCAGCGTCGTGGTGGCGCCTGCGCCGAACCAGATCAGCCTGATTGCGCAGATTGAGAGCGCAGCCGAGGGCTCTTCTCATGACGGCCAGCGACGATAGTGTCGCAGCGAGACCCAGAGCCTTCTTGAAGAACCAACCTCACGGCGGGGTCGGATGATCAGACATTCGCTATCGCCAACATGGTCGGTCTTGGCTCTGGTTTCATTAAAGAACAAGAGCTCTGAACCGGCCTTCTCCTGGCAGGCGGCCGTCTGATCAGCTATCGATGCGGCGCGCGGCCCGTATTGACAAACGGGCTCTTAGGCACCGCCCGCACCTCTGGTATAGAGGCGCAAGAGGCTGATCGGCGGAGAGGGATTTGGCCAAGGACAGTTCAGGCAGGGGCGGGCAGGGCACACCCGACGAGCGTCGCAAACCTGTCACCATCGACCTTGCGGCGGAGGAGGTGTCGGGTAAGGACGCGGCGTCTGCTCAGCAGGACGCCGCAGCAAAGAAGCCTGACGCGCCGAAGGATACCCGAAAACCCGAGGACACGTCGCGGAGCGGCAAGGAGGGCACGCCGCCCAAGCCGGAAACGACCGCTGCCGGTGGCACACGCTCCGGCCAGCCCCCTGCGTCGGAGAAGACAGAACCGAAACAAGCTGGCGCGCCCAAACAGGCCGGCGCCGCGGCCGCTGCGGCGACAAAGGCATCCGCAACAGCTGGAGATGCCCCTCGTCCGCCCGGCGCCGCGCCGCAATCGCCACAACGACCGCCCACCGAAAGCCCACCGAAGGCGCGGGCATCTTTCCTGTCGCTTCTGTTTGCCGCGGTCCTGGGCGGCGTCATCACCATTGTGCTGCTGGTGATCCTGGTGGCGGCGGGCTTCTATTCGCTGCTCTCAAGCGATCCCGACGCTGAGCTGGTCGGTCAGATCGAAGCGCTGGAAAACGGCATCACCAACCTGGAGCAGGATCTCGTCGGGTTTCTCGACAAGGCCGTTCAGGACGTGGAGGCGGCGGTCGACGGAGAGCTGACCAAGCTCCAGCAATCGATCGCCGGGCTCGAAAGCGGCGTCGTGCAGGCCGTGGCCGACGATCCGGTGGTCAAGGCCATCGAGGAGAGCCTGAACACGCTGGAGTCACGCCTCGCGCAGTTGGAGGAGAGCATCAACACAGCCGTGGCCGGTACCCCATCCGACGCTGTGGGCGCAGAATTGACGGCTGAGCTGAACGCGCTTGCCGGCGACGTCGAGGCACTGAAGAACGCCGTCGCGCCCGATCTCTCAGCGATCGAGAACGGCCTTGCCACGCTTCGCACCGACGTGGAGGCGTTGAAGAACGCCACACTCCCCGACCTCTCCGGCCTGGAAGGCGCGATGGCCGACCTGCGAGGCGATGTCGAGACGCTGTCAGCGCAACTAACGGACCTGCCAAGTGCTGAGCG
The DNA here is from genome assembly GCA_028284625.1 of Afifellaceae bacterium. Lineage (GTDB taxonomy): Bacteria > Pseudomonadota > Alphaproteobacteria > Rhizobiales > Afifellaceae > DASWJZ01. The sequence continues at coordinate 170,217 of JANQRH010000007.1, forward strand.
CGTTGCGGCCGTTGAAACGCGGGTCGGAGCAGCAGAGCAGGCTGCCGCGCAATCGGGCGCGCTCGGCTCCGCGGTTGCGGCGGACGCGCTTACCACGTCGCTCGCCACCGGGCAGGCCTTCACCGGCGAGCTTGCCGCATTGCGCAGCCTCGGCGTCGATCCGCAGGCGATCGCCGCCTTGGAGCCGCACGCCGAAACAGGCCTTCCGACCCGCGCTGACATCAGCGCGCGTTTTGAGGAAGCCATTTCCGGCCTGGCGCTCACGCCACCGATTGAGGAGGATTCCGGCGTGCTGAACCGCTTGATCGGCAGTGCGCGCAACCTGGTTGAGGTGCGCCCCGCCGGCCCGACCGCCGGCGACAATCCCGGCGCCGTGGTGGCGCGCATCCGCGGCGCGCTGCAGGCGGGCGATCTGGAGACGGCACTAGCGGAATGGGACAACCTGCCGCCCGACGCAAAGAGTGCCACCACCGAATGGTCCGAGATGGCCCGGACACGCCTGGAGGCGGAGGTGCTGGTCGCCAAGCTCCGCGCCGACGCCCTGTCGCGGCTTGATACGGAAGGGTAGAGTGCCGCGTCATGTTTAGGCTTCTTGTTCTGCTTGCTGTCCTCTTCGCCGCCGCGCTCGGCTTCGCCTGGCTGAAGCGGACGCCCGGCGATGTCGCACTGACGATCAACGACGCCGCCTATGTCATCGATCTGACGACGGCCACGGTTGCGCTCATCGTCCTTGTGCTGATCGGAATTGCCGTCATGGGGCTGGTGCGCTTCATTCTGCGCGCGCCGTGGCGCATGGCCCGCGGCATGCGCCATCGTAAGAACGAGACCGGCCGCGTTGCGCTCTCCAATGGCCTATTGGCGATCGCCGCCGGCGATGTTCGCGCTGCGGAGCGCGCCACGCAGGACGCGGCGCGGCGTCTTCCCGATCAGCCGCTCACCAAATTGCTGCGTGCGCAGACGGCCCAATTGAAGGGCGACCGTACCGCCGCGCGCGAAATCTTCCGCGAGATGTCCGATGATCCCGCCACGCGTGTCGCCGGTCTGCGCGGTCTTTATATCGAGGCGGAACGCGACGGTGAGCGTGTTGCTGCTCACCAGATCGCGGAGCGGGCGCGCGCCGAGGCGCCTGCAGCCCCTTGGGCGGCCCGCGCGCTGCTTCGCCATCAGACAGCCGCCGCCGATTGGGACGGCGCGCTCGCCACCTTGTCCGGCGGCACCGACGGGCGCGTCATCGACAAGCGCACCGCGCGCCGGCAGCGCGCCGTGATCCTCACGGCAAAGGCCTTGGCGAAGGAGGATGGCGAGCCGGATGTCGCCCGCCAGGCGGCCCTGGAGGCACACTCCTTGGCGCAGGATTTGGTTCCCGCCGCCGTCGTCGCCGGGCGGTTGCTGGCGCGTCAGGGCGACGTTCGCCGCGCCACGCGGGTGCTGGAAGCGACCTGGAAGGTGATGCCGCACCCCGACATCGCCGAGGCCTATCTGCACGCCCGCAGCGGCGATTCCGCCGGGGACCGGCTGAAGCGCGCCGAGGCGCTCCATCGCATGCGCCCGCATGCCGATGACGGTCGCCGCGCCGTGGCGCAAGCCGCAATGGACGCACGCGATTTCGCGCGTGCCCGCGAGGTGCTGACCCCGCTCGTCACGACGCGACCGACGCAGCGTGCGCTGATGCTGATGGCGGCGCTGGAGGAAGCGGAGAGCGGCGATGCCGGGCGCGCCCGCGGCTGGCAGGCGCGCGCCGTCTATGCGCCGCGCGATCCCGCATGGACTGCCGACAACATGGTGCTTGAGGAATGGGCGCCGATCTCGCCGACCACCGGCACGCTGGATGCAGTCGAATGGAAAGTGCCGGTCGCCGAGCTTGAAGGACCGAAGCTCGAGATCGACGCGGCTGAGCTGTCGCCGCCTACGCCGATCGAAAGCGGCGGACGCACCGGCGAGGCCGACGCACCCGTTGCGATGAATGCTGCGCCGCCGGCAGTCGCTGAGCCGAAGGACGCCGAGGCGTCGATCATCGAGGCGAAAGCCGAACCGGCGCCTGTCACGACCGACGAGGCGAAGACGGATGCGAGCGCAGCCGAACCGGTCAATGACAAGACTGATGAGGCGAGCGAGCCGAAAGAAACAGCGTTAGCCGCACCCGCCGAGACGGTCGACGAGGCGACCTCCGATGAACATGAACCAGAGCCCGAAGAACCCACAGTCGGTCTCGGCCTGACTAAGGTCGGTGTGGCCGTCGCCCGCGAGCGCCCCGCGCGCACCGGTGACGACGCTTCGGCTGAGCCCGAAGAGGCCACGATCGTGGCGGCACCCGATGCCCCGCCGCCCATTCCCGACGGCGAGGCGGCGGCTGAGGAAGCCAAGCCCGAACGCGCCGCCGGGCCGCCGCCGCCCGACGATCCGGGCGTGGGCGGCGAAGGCGAAGACGGCGTGCGTCCGCTGCCGGGGTTCCTGAGCCGCGAGGGCGGATCGGCCGGGCGCCACGCCTGACGCGCCTAAGGCCTAGCGCTCGAACCTTGCCGCCTCCCGCACCAAATAGTATGGAGGCGCCGAAGCCGCATTAGCTCAGTTGGTAGAGCATCGCATTCGTAATGCGAGGGTCGCTGGTTCGAGTCCGGCATGCGGCACCAGGCCCCTTTCCCATAGCGGCATATAACTCCTCATTTATCGAGTTATTACAAAAGGTTAGCACCGTCTGATACCATCCACAATTGCCCATGGGACACTCAACCCACGGGGCATCGCGATGCTCCCCAACCGCGGGAGATTTCGCGATGCGGATTATCGACTGGAAAGTGCTCAAGACGATGGTGCCTTACTCTCGTCAGCACATAGCGCGGCTCGAAGCGGCCGGGACGTTCCCCAAGCGGGTTCCGCTCGGTCAGTGCCGGGTTGGCTGGGTGTATGACGAAGTCGTCGCCTGGATCGAAGAGCGCATGAAAGACCGATGACCCACTGAGCTCCCAGCAACGGGAGACGGGGGATGGTGGGAACACCATCCCCCACCTTTAATGCTATTGGCCGGACTGCTGCTGAGCTGAGAATCTAGGCGAAGGGTCAAACCGTTGCTATCAGAGCGCCTTCGTCAAATAAGGTTCTCCGCACCACAGGCCTGATCTCGTCGGGAACGATCCAGGCGAACACATCCTCCTTGACACTCAGAAGCTCTCCGCGTGCGCCTTTTTCGATCCAATCGCGAAGCGGCTCGCCCTCGATCCGCTGATCGAGGTGCGCTGGCGAGAGGACGTTGAGGTCGTAGACGTCGTGGAGCTTGCCTTTGAGGTGCTCCTGAGTTCGCCTCAAGCTGTGGCCAAGGTCGTGGACTCGTCTAGAATCTTCTCGGGACAGGCTGGTAGTTGAGGTGCCAAAAGGAAACGCTAGTGCAGCCAGGCCACGCTCTAGGTGAGAGAATCCGTACCGTGGCGTTACGAACTCACAAAGCAGTCGCAAATGGCAGACGAGTTCGCTGGTGGAGAATCCAGTTTGCAATTTCGCCACGGAATAGCGACGTTCCTTCCCATTGAAGTTTAGATGCGACCTCACATTCCTGAAGTCGCCGTCGATCGGTTCGTCTAGCGCTATCCAGTCATAGCTCGTGAATGGCGTTACGATATCGAGCAGTCGGTGCTTCTTGTGCAACGTGCGTCGTCGTTCCTTGTTCTCTTCAGGAACGTAGACCGTCAGTTTGTTCGGTGTGATCCGGGCGTCCTCAACGAAGCGAACTAAAACGCCCGGATGCTTTGCTAGGTCGAAGTCCTCATGCCAGCCGTAGACCGCAAGGAACCGCAGAAGTTCAGTCATACCGTTTCGACTATTTGAACGGATTCAGGATGAAGCCAATTGCACTCTGTCCGCCAGAGGAACCTCCAGAACCTGCCCGACCGACCCTCGTGTTGTCCCTGGACATTGCGTCGTCAAGCACTGTTTCGACTGTTCGGTCTGGTATAGACCGATTCATGCTACTCAGTTTCTCCAGCTGTGATACTGTTGTCTGACTCGGCGACGCCACCTCCCCTATATAGACATCTCCGTTCTTGAGCACCACGACAACATCAGGCAGACGCCTGTCAGCCACGTCGGAGAAGATCGAACTCAGCCTACGATTATAGTGGACCGAGGCGATGTTTTCCGCCCCAACCTGCGCAGCTATGTCGCGTGCGAGGTTTTCCTATGAGCGACGAGCGGGATAGAAGGTGGCGGGCAGAGCGCCCTCCAGCCTAGCCTCAGGAACAGGCGGCCTGAGAGATTGTGAACTGGTCGACGCGTCGCCGTCCGGAATCATGAAGCACGTATTCGTATTGCCCGCCGAGGCGAAGCGCAGCGTTCGATTCTGCGCGAGTACAGGCGCGCCGCCGCAGTTCGGCGTCGATTTGGTCGGCTTCTGCTTCGCTCAGGCCTGACGCGAGGCGGTAACGCAGCCGCAGCTTCATGCCCGATGCTTCCACAGCGAACAAAACAGCGCCCGCAACGTCTTCGACTGGCAAAGATCGTTCCCAAAGCTCCGCCATCTCCGCGAGAGCATCTTCGACAACCGCCTGTCTTTGCGACCGGCTGAGCGCCGAGGCGTCAATGGCGCCCAGATCCGGCAGGCCGGAGGCAGAGGCTGACTGACTTTGTGGAACTGCCGACCGCGGCCGGACGCCCAGCATCTGATTGACGGCGGCGAACTGACTTTGTGCGTTGACGGGCAAGCTCGCGATCTCGTCGGGCCGCAGCATCCGTCCGCTGGCGGAGCCCTGATCGGACTCGCGCTCCATGCCAGGAGGCTCTTTCGGCAGTGTCCCCCTATAGGGGTCCTTTGAAAGCTCCTGGCTAACCTCTTTGAACCGGCTCGATAGTTCTTCCGCCAGTTGCGTGGCTTCGGCGAAGCTTTGTACGCGGCCGTTCTCAGGCGCTCCACCAAGTTGGCGTTCAGCCATCGCAAAGTGGATCTGCAAGTCGGTGGTCAATTGCAGCAGTTCAGTAGGGCTGAGCGTCTGCCCAGCTCCGGCGAATAGCTCGGCGACGTTGGCCTGCGCGAGCACGAGCTCCTCATCGGCGCTCCGATCTCGGTGTCCATCCCGCACAATTGAGAATCCCGCAACGGCGGCAAAACCGACTGCCGCTGCGGCGACGATGGATGCGGCTGCGCCTGCGAATCGAAGCGTCATGATTGCCCGCGAATTGTCACGGCTGAAGCGACACAGCGCTTGCTATCCAGACTGATCGAAACGTCCTAATTTTCTCTTCAACGCTTAAATGAGCGGAGCGGCCGAGGCGGTAACAGAGCTGGATGCCCGCCTGTTCAGCCTGCGTGCTGTCGATTGTGACGGCGGCCTGTCTTCAATAAATACTTGCGCCGCTGTCGAGCCGCAGGACCGCGCCGGTGACTTTGCGGGACTCATCGCTCGCCAGATAGAGCGCAAGGGCTGCGACGTCTTCCGGTTCAGAAGGACCAAGCAGCGATTTTTGATAGATCGGATTGTCTTCCTTGATCATGGCCGCGACGCGCTCCGTGAGGACGACGCCCGGCGCCATCACATTGGCGCGGATATTGTGCTTTGCCCATTGCATGGCGATGGCGCGCGTCATGGCGAGAACCCCGCCCTTGGACGCGGTGTAGGCGTCCGCGCCATGCGTACCGATGACGGCGCGGAGCGACGAGATGTTGATGATCGAGCCGCCGCCTTGGCGCTTCATCTCCGGGATTATCTTGCGGCAGCAAAGCAGCGTGCCGAAGAGGTCGACGCGAATGGTGCGCCAGAATTCGTCGAGCGCCAGCTCCGTCACCGGACCGTCGCGCGTGGAGCCGCCGCCGGCGCTGTTGAAAAGCACGTCGATCTTGCCGAACGCGTCAATCCCGGCGGCAACCATGGCGTCCACGCTCGCCTCGTCGCCGACATCGACGCTCACCGCGATCGCCGCTCCGCCGGCATCCTTGATTGTCGCGACAACCTGCTCGGCAGCCTCGACGTTATAGTCGGCGACGATGATCTCAGCGCCCTCGGTTGCGAACAGCGTCGCCGAGGCGCGGCCGATCCCATTGCCGCCGCCGGTGATCAGGCATGTCTTTCCGCTGAGTCTGGCCAACATTGCCCCCTAGTCTCGCTTCTGCGGTTAGTCTCGCTGCTCGATCGGCGTGATGGCGACGCCGCCGACGGCCTGCTCCGTCGGTAAGAGCTCGATCGTCGAGACGTTGACATGCGGCGGCGCGCGAAGCGCAAAGAGGATGGCGTCGGCAATATCCTCCGGCTGCAGCTCGCGGATTGCCGATCGCCCCATCGCCTCCAGCTTGTCCTTGTCGCCGGTTGCAGCCTGATAGAACTCCGACGACACCCGTCCCGGACAAATCTCGGTGACACGGATGTTGGAGCCGCGGAGCTCAAAGCGCAGGTTCTGGCTGAAGCGGTGAATGGCGGACTTTGCGCCGCCATAAAGCGCGGAGATCAGCGTGTGGAGCCCGGCGATGGAGCCGACATTGACGATATGGCCGCGCCCGCGTTCGCGCATCCCGGGGATCACGAGAGCGGTCAGCTGAACAGGTGCCGCGAGGTTGATGTCGATCGCCTCTTGGATGCCCGCCGCGTCAAGGCTCTCAAGCCCCGTGATGCCGTGTCCGACGCCGGCATTGTTGATGAGGATGTCGGGCTGAAAGCCTTCAAATTCGGCGGCGATGCGATCCGTGTCGCGCACATCGGCGGCGACCCATGCACAGCCGGTCTCGTCCGCCAGGCTGCGCAGCCGGTCTTCGCGGCGCGCCACCGCCAGCACCGCAAAGCCCGCCGCCGATAGCGCTTTTGAGGTCGCCGCGCCGATGCCGCTCGTGGCGCCGGTCACGACGGCTTTCTTCAAGGTCGGAGCGTTCATCGCGGGCTTCAGGATCGGGTGTCGTCTACTGACCCGTCCCAGCCGTCCGGCGCTTCGGGAAAGAACACCATGTCGCCCTTCGGGTTGAGCGGCGGCACGGGCCATTGATGGCCGCGCGTGAATGACAGGCCGCGATTGGGGCCGGGATTATAGCGGCGCGCCGGCTCGCCTGTGAACGCGCCGTCCGTCAGCCATTTTTCGTCGGAGCCGTACATCGCGCTCTGCATCAGGCCCTTCAGGTGTCCCAGCGCATTGGAATGCGCCGGATCGTCCGCCAAATCGACCATCTCGTCGGGGTCCTCGTCGATATCGAAGAGCTGGAACTGGTTGCCGACGGGATAGTAGATCAGTTTGTAGCGCTGATCACGCACCATGCGCGCGCTCGCTGCGGCTTCACCGAACTCGCCGTAAAGATGGTCGCGGCGTTCGCTGGAGATCACGGAGCGACCCTCGACCGTCTCCGGAACGTCGATCCCGGCAAGTTCGAGCAGCGTCGGCATGACGTCCTGCAGCCCGACCAGCCGGTCGTCGGTGCGTCTGAATCCGACGCGGCGATCGTTCTCCACGCCCATCAGGATCATCGGTACGCCCGCCGACCATTCATAGAAGGTCTGCTTGGCCCACATGTTGTGATTGCCGAGCATGTCGCCATGGTCGGACGTGAACATGATGATCGTGTTGTCGAGAATGCCCTCCTCGCGGATGGTGCCGATCAGCGCGCCGATCTGCTGATCGATATGCGTGCACAGCGCATAGAAAGCGCGGCGCGCCCATTCGATCTCGCGGTCGGAATAGACGGAGCGTGATTGCACGCCCTGCACCATGTAGGGCAGCGTCTCCGTTTGCTGCGCCCACGCCCCGCAGACCGGCCGGTCGATTTCCACGTCTCGGTAATAATCCAGAAAACGCTGCGGCGGCACCAGCGGCGGATGCGGATGGCGGTAGCCAATATACCAGAAGGCCGGGCGCTTTGGGTCGCGGCGGCGCACGTAGCGCTGCATCGTCTCCGTCGCCCAATTGGTGGCATGCACCTCCTCCGGCAGATGCCAAGGCGTCGCATGATAGGCGTTGTTGCTCATGCCGTGGCCGTATTGGCGTCCGACATAGCCCTTGTCGCCGAGAAAAATCTCGTAATCGTCGGTGACGCCGTACATCGTGCGGCCTTCGTCATCGAGCTGCACGTCGTCGAAGCCGATACGGTCACGCTGCGGATAGGTGTGCGTCTTGCCGACCGCGTAAGCCTGATAGCCGGAATCGCGGAAGGTCTGGGCAAGCGTCGGCAGGCCCGGCTCCATGGGGCGATAGGGCTGGAAGGTGCGGTCGCCGTGCTTCCGCGCCGTCGTGCCGGTCATCAAGGTGCGGCGCGCCGGCAGGCAGACCGGATGCTCCGAATAGCAATTGGTGAAGCGGACGCCGTTCTTGCAAAGCGTGTTGAGCACCGGCGTGTGGATCAACGGATGCCCGGCCGCGCCCAGAAGCGGTGCCGACCAATGATCGGTCACGATCAGAAGCACATTGGGCTGGGTCGGATTATCGGGCTTGGTCACGAGTGTCGTCCTTCGCGCGAGATGAGCGCGGCTAACGCCGGTGGCGATACCGGTAAAATGCCGGCCGGATCACAAAGGCCCGGCCGGCACGAGGCACTATTTCACGAGGCCGGCGTCCCTGAGGAGTTGGCCGTTCATCTCGTAGGCGCTCTTGAAGAACGCGGAGAATTCCGCGCTGTTCATATGCCGGATTTCCCGGTTGGCCTTGGTCATGTTCTCAACGAAGCGGTCGGTGGTGACGGCCGCCTCACAGGTCTCGTCGAGCTTCGCCACCACATCCCCAGGCGTTCCGGCCGGTGCAAAGAGCCCCATCCACACCGCGACGTCGGCTTCGTGTCCAAGCTCGCCGAGCGTCGGGACGTCGGGGTGAATTTCGGAGCGTTCCGGCGACAAGATGGCGATGGCGCGCCAGCCGAACTTCACGTCAAAATCGGAGAACCAGGCGGTCGCGTGGGCGCGGCCACCATTGATCTCCGTAGCGATGTCACCGCCGCCCTTGGTCGGCAGATATTGCATGTTGGTGCCGAGCATCGAGTTGAGAGCGACCGACGTGACATGCGCCATGGAACCCGGTCCGGCGCCTGCGAAGATCAACCCATCGCCGTTCGCTGCGGCGACGAAGTCGTCGAGCGTCTGGATGGGGCTTTCATTGGCGACGACCAGATAGAACGGGCCGGACGCCACCATGCAGATCGGATTCCAGCTATCGGCGTTGTAGCTGGTCTTCTTCAAGTGTGGCTGCGTCGTTGTTGTGCCGACAGGCATGAAGCCGAGGCTGTAACCGTCGGCATTCGCCTGCGAGAGCTGTGTGGCGCCAACCGTGCCGCCCGCGCCGTCGACATTGCTGACCACGACCGACGCGCCGAGGATTTCTTCCATTTCCGCGGCGAGGAACCGCGCCGGAACGTCGGCGCCGCCTCCGGCGATGAAGGGCACCATGACGGAAATGGAATGCTCCGGGTAATCCGCCAGGCTGGCGGTCGATGAGGCCACCAGTCCGACGGCGGCCATTATTCCAAGCGCTGCGCGCATAAATATCCTCCCTCGTTATGGAGTAGAGACGGAGGCTAGCCAGCCGCCGGAGGCCTGGCTATTGATAACGTGTCAACCGTCAACAATTGGGTCAGATACACTGACATATAATCGATTTACGCAACGCGATGTGGCCCGCGCCGCCGGGGTTTCCGACATGACGGTGTCGCGCGTGATGCGGGGCAGGGGCGCGGTCTCAGAGAGAACCAAGGCCCATGTCCTCAGCGTCGTCGAGGATATGGGCTACGTGCAGAACCGGCTCGCCGGCTCGCTGTCGGAATCGCGGTCCAACCAGATCGGCGTCATCATCCCCTCCATCGTCAACGCCATCTTCAAC
>JANQRH010000009.1 GCA_028284625.1 Afifellaceae bacterium
TCGAGCGCTCAGAAGATTGGCTGAGCGCGCGGTTGGTGGCCGAGACCGTGCTGAACGAGGCGCTCGTGGGCCCGTCGCTCACGGCCGGAATCATCGGCGGCGACGTCGATGGCCGACGCTGGAGCGCGACGCTACGTCAAGTGAATTCGCCGGACGGGGCGGGAGCGGACAGCGATCGGGTTCTGCTCGACGTGAGCGTGCGCGTGACGGTCAGCGGCCGGCGGTCGCTCGAAGTGGAGACCATGCGGATCGGTGTCGCCCAATGAGACGGCGCGCCGACGACCGGCAGGCGGGCTTCGCGCTTGCTGAATCGATCGCCGTCCTGGCGCTGAGCGCGCTTGTCCTTCTGACGCTTCTGATTGCAACGAACTTGGTCAGCCGCAATTCCGCGGCGGCCGCGCGACAGGCCAACGATCTGGAGATGCTCGCCACCGGGCTCGCCGCCATTCGGGCCGACCTGGAAAGCGCGCTCTTCGTCCCGGTATCGGACGATCGGAATTCGCCGCCGCTTTTCTCCGGCGGTGCCGATTCCGTCGGCTTGGCGCTGGCAAGCGACGGCTCGCGCCGCGACGGCGAGAGTCTCATCTGGATCGAGGCCCGCTATGGCGATGGGGAGGGCGTCCTGGTGCGCTCCTCCGCGCCGCTTCTGCCCGGCGCGACCAGCTTTCAGGGCGCGCGGTTCGGCGACACCGCGATGCTCGCCAGGGGGCCCTGGCAATACGTCTTCTCTTATGCTGACGGCAGCGGTGAGGAATTGCGCTGGTCGGACGCGTGGGGGACATCGTCAAGGATGCCGGTTGCCATCAGGCTGGAGGTCAAGGATACGCGCGGGCGCCGCGTCGTGCCGGCGCTGACGGCACGCGTGCGGATCGACGCGGGCCTCTGCGACCTGAACGAAGAGGCGTGCCGGGAAGACGACACATTGGAATCGCCGTCGGTGGCGGAGGACGAGGATGCGCCGATCGTCCCGCAGTGACGGCTACGTCACGCTCGCCGTTCTGCTGACGGCGGCGCTGCTGGCGGCTGTCGTCTCAAGCCTGGTCGCCGTGTCGCGCCCGGCGCTCGGCCTAGTGCGAATCGGCGCCGAAGAGGTCACCGCCCAGGGGCTTCTGGAGGGCGGGGTCGCGGCGGCGGCGTATCTGTTGTTTGAGGCCGAACGCGAAGCGGAGATCGTCAACGGTCTGTCGCTGCGTCGCAAGACCGGCGACATCCGCATCCGTGCGGAAAGCGAAAGCGGTCGTGTCGACATCAACACCGCGGAGCGGGCGCTTCTTGAGGGTCTTTTTGACGCAATCGGCGGGACATCGATGGACAGGGCGGCGTTTGCGAGCCGCATCGTCGACTGGCGGGACCAGGATGACGATGCCAGTCCCGGCGGTGCGGAGGCAGCCGATTATGAGGACGAAGGGCTTGGCTATCGTCCCTCGAACCGGCCGTTCCGCTCCGTTGACGAGATGCGTTTCGTGCTCGGGCTGAGCGCTGCCGATGTCCGGCGGCTTGAGCCTTTCGTCACCGTCCACGCGCGGCAGCCCGGCATCGATCCGCTAAGCGCTCCGGAGGTTGTGCTGAACGCGATCCCCGAGCTGGGCCGCACCGGGGTGGAGCGCATCTTGCAGGCGCGGCGCCAGGGTGTTGACCGCGAGCGCGTCGCGGCGTTGGTGCCGCAGGCCGCGCAATTCCTGATAACGACGGCGCCGGAGGTTTACCGTATCGGCGTGCGCGTTCGGCTATCGAATGGCTTCGCCGATGGTGTTGTGGCAGTGATTGCTGCGCCGCGGAGCGACGACGAAGCGGATTATCGTGTCGTGGCGTGGTCTCGCCTTGCGGCGGTGCGATCGCGATAATGGGCGAGAGTGTTGTTTCGAGATCCTGAGCCATGTCCTCGCTGAGCCGCGCCGCAGATAGCTTTGTGGATGAGCTGACCACGCTTATCGAGCCCAAGCGCAAGCCGGGGCGGCGGCGCCTGGAATACACGCTGGTGGAGCGCGGCGACGAGTTTGAGTGCTACCGTGCGCGACGCGAAGGCCCCTCGCTTGTCGGCCGCGGCAGCCTGGAGCACCTCGGCCAGACCCGGCTGCCGCGCAAGCTGCGTGAGCAGCCCATTGAGTTCCGGCTCGACGGAAGCCGCGTCCTGACAAAGCTCCTGCAGTTCCCGGCGGCGAGCCGCGGCTATCTCGACGCGATCGTACAGCATCAGCTCGACCGGGCGACGCCGTGGGCGAGCGACCGCGTCGTCTACGACTACGCCGTTGCGGAGGACGAACCGGCGTCGGATGGGCAGATCGCGGTGCGTCTCGTGGCAACGTCGCGCGAGGTGTTTGAGCGCTCCATGCGCCGCCTCGACGCCGCCAAGATAAAGGCGAGCGTGGTCGGCACGTCGGAGGATCCGATCGACCAACCGAGCAGCGTCAACCTGCTCCATTCCGATCGCACCGAAAGACGGTCGGAGCTGCGCCGCAAGGTCATGATCGGATTGGCGGCGTTTGTCGCCGTCGCCCTGGTGCTGAGCTTGCTGAGCGGCTGGCGGCTCTATAGCCTGGAGGCGCAGGCGGCGGAGCTGCAGGCGGAAACCAACGCGCTGAGGGCGCGTCTTGAAGCCGCGCGCGGCGGAGACGGTGCGGCGGCGACCGCCGCGCAGCTCATCGCAGACAAGCGCAGCGGAACGCCCATGGTGACGCTGATCGACAAATTGTCGGGGATCATTCCCACCAGCACATACCTCACCGAGCTTGCCGTGGAGGACGATCAGCTGCGCATCGCCGGGCTAACGGACGACGCCCCGGCGCTGATCGGTATCCTTGAGGGGTCGGACATCCTGTCGGATGTCCGTTTCGTTGCGCCGACCATGCGCGATGAAGGCGAGACGCGCGACCGTTTCGAAATCGCGGCAGCCGTCGCGACAACAGCACCCGGCGAGTAGCGACCATGGCTGTCTCGTCCCCTACCAGCGTTGAGCGGATCGTCGTGCTGACGGCCGGCGTGTTGGTTCTGCTCGCTCCGATCCTGTGGATCGGCTGGAGTTTGGCCGCCGCTTCGGCGGCGGCGGAGGCCGTCAGCGTTCGCGCTGAAACGTTGGCCAGCCTGCGTGAGCGCCTTCCAGCGCTCGGATCAGAGGGTCGTGCCGCGGCCGGTGACGCACGGAGCATCTACCTCTCCGGCGAGACAACCGCGATCGCCGGGGCAGCGTTGCAGCGCATTGTCGCCGACACGATCCGTGAAGCCGGCGGCGTGGTGGAGGAAAGCGAGCTGACCCAGGCCGGCTTCGACGAGGCCGACGAAAGCAATGTTCGGTTGCGCGTCTCGTATGAGGCCGACATCGTCGGCCTGCAGCGGATTCTCTTTAATCTTGAGACGGGCGTTCCTTTGCTTTTTCTGCAGAGCCTGGACGTCCAGTCCGGTGACCTGCTTGGTGGTCCGGTCGATAGCCAACAGCCGACGCTGCGCGTGGTGATGGTTGTTGACGGCTACCGGGGGGGCGAGCGTTGAGGTTGCTTGTGATCCTCGGCGCCGTGCTTGGTGCCGTTGGCCTTTGCCAGGCGCAGGAAGCGGATGCGGTGGCGCCGGCCGCGACGATCAATCCGCTTGCCGGCCTCAGCCTTGAGGCCTTGGAGGCGACGCGATCGGCGCCGCTTTTCACGCCGTCGCGGACGGCGCCCCCGCCCGTCAGCGAAGGAGAGCCGGAGGTCGTTGCGGCTCCGCCGCCACCGCCGCCGCCGGCTCCGTCGTTCAAGCTCATTGGCTTGGTGATGAGCGGCACCACGGAGTTCGCGTTGCTCCGCGATCGCTCTTCGGGAGAGATCTTTCGTGCAGTGCCCGGCGAAGAGCTTGGCGGCTGGTCTGTCGTTATCATCGACGAGCGCACACTTGAGCTGCGCAGCGGGGACCAGGTCGAGCGCCTCACGATGTTTGAGGAATTTGAGGCCGTCGGCGGGCCTGGCGACGTCCTCGGACCGGGCGTCGGCAACGAGGCCTTGATGGGCCTGCCGCCGGAGTTCATGGATGAGGAGCCGGGCCTGCCTCCGGAGCTCCAGGGGCTCCCACCTGAATTTTTCGAAACGGAGGACGGAACGCCGATCGAGTTCGGTCCGAATGCAGTCAACCCGGGCCTGGCCGTGCCTGAGTAGATCGGCCGTTCGCCGGGGAGCGCCCCTGGCGTGGTCAGTTCGTGGCGCGCAGGACCTCTTCGATCGACGTCAGCCCGGTGCGGTATTTCTGCAGGCCATCCTCAAGCATCGTGGTCATGCCGTGGGCTTTGGCGTGGGCTTCGATCTCGGAAACATCGACCCGCCGCCGAATGAGGCTGCGCAGCGTCGCGTCGAGCCGCAGCACCTCAAAAATCCCGATGCGTCCGCGGTAGCCGGTTTTTCCGCACCAGCTGCACCCTGAAGGTCGGTAGAAAACGTCGTCCGGGTGGGCCACGAACAAACCCTTTGCCATGAGGCCTCGCACCGGCGCAGGAACCTCGTCGGAGATCGTGCGACAGCGCTCGCACAATCGGCGCACCAGCCGCTGTCCGACCACACAGCGCAGCGCCGACACCAGAAGAAAGTCCTCAACGCCGAGATCGATCAGCCGCGCGATCGCGTCCGCTGCATTGTTGGTGTGCAGCGTTGTGAGCACCAGGTGCCCGGTCAGCGCGGCCTGGATGCCGATCGTCGCGGTGTCCCGATCGCGCATCTCGCCGACCATCATGACGTCGGGATCGTGACGCAGGAATGAGCGCAGGGCGGATGCGAAAGTGAGATCGATCGACGGCTTGACCTGCGTCTGGTGGACGCCGGGGACCTGATACTCGATCGGGTCCTCAATGGTCATGATCTTGCGCTCGGGATCGTTCAGCGTCGTGAGCGCCGCCGCCAAAGTCGTGGTCTTGCCGCTGCCCGTCGGGCCTGAAACGACGATCAGGCCGTGCGGTTCGGCCAGCTCTTCGGAGAACGCGGTAAGGTCGCGCTGCGCCATACCCAGATGCGCCAGATCGAGCGCGCCAGCTTCCTTCACCAGAATACGAATGACGACCGCCTCGCCATACATGGTGGGCATGGTAGCGATGCGCAGGTCGGCCTCCGACCGGCCGACGGTCACGCGGGCGCGCCCATCCTGCGGCAACCGCCGCTCGGCGATGTTGAGCCCGGCCAGAATCTTGACGCGCGACACGACGGCGCGCGCCATGCGAGCGGGCAGGGGCTGATGCAGACGCAGCACACCGTCGACACGAAGCCGGACACGAACGCCTTCGCGCGACGGCTCGATATGGATGTCGGTGGCCGACTGATTGACGGCGGCCTCCAGCATGGCGTCGACGGCGTGAACGACCGGGGCGCCGCTCGCCAGGTCCTGCAGGCGCTCAAGGCTTTCTTCGACCGCGACATCGTGCTCGCCGGCAAGCGCCTCCGTCGCCGCGTCGCCGCTCATCGCGGTGGACGCGCCGTTCTGCTCGAAGAACACGGCCATCTCATCGTAGGAGGCCACCTGCAGCTCGACCGGCTCGCCGAGGGCGACCGTCACGGCGCTGATTGCTTCGTCGTGGGTCGGGTCGGCAACGGCAAGCGCGACGCGCTCGCCGCTGAGGAACGGATACATCCAGGCGTCGCGCAGAAAGCGCTGCGACAATCCGTTGAACAGGTCCTGGTGGTAGTGAATGTCGTCCGGGTGAATGCGCGGAAGGTTGTGGAACCGCGCGATGGCGTCGGCGAGCTCGCCGCCCGATAAGGCGCCGGCTTCCCAAAGGTCACGATATTGTGCCCGACCGCTTGCCAGGCCGCGGTCGACCGCCGTCCAATCGACGTGATTCGTCAGCGGCTCCAGCTCCTTCAGGAACGCCAGGAACGCCAGGAACGCCCCGTTCGGGCCGGAGGTGTAGCTGCCGAGCATCAACTCACTCCGAAATGGCTCATATCGCCACGTGCCGAAAGAATAGCTTGCAGAAGGACATACAGAAAGACCATGCTGCAGCAAATGGGCGCTCAGGCATGACGCTGCAACACGTATCGGCGAACCGGGCCGGGCGGCCCTTCGACCCATTGCGGACGATGCGTCCGTTGATGGGCGGGGAGCGCGTTTGATGTCTCCTGCCGGACGGTTTCATGTTGGCCTGGCGCTAGGCCTGTTTGTCGCTGTGCTCATCGGCGGCTGCGCGGGGCCCGGCCAGAGCCAGCGTTTTGAGGGCATCGGGTCGATATTCGAGACCGATCTCTCCGCCCGGCAGTCGTCGGAACGAGCGCGCGGCGGTTCGACGAATGTCGCGACTTTGGGTTCGGTGCAGCGGCGCGACCAGGTCTTCAACGGCACGCGCGTTGCCAGCCGCGACAGAAGCGGGCAGACGGCCTCCACCTTCGAACCGGGCGAGTTTAACCTTAACTTCCAGAATGCCGATATCCGCGAGGTCGTGCAGGCGATCCTGGGGCAGACGCTCGGCGAAAACTACACGATCGACGCCGGCGTGGCGGGCACCGTTACGATGTCCTCCGCGCGGCCGATCAGCAAGGACGACCTCATCCCGACCTTGGAGACGGCGCTGCAGACCGTCGGTGCGGTGCTGGTGCGCAGCGGCGGCGGTTACCGAGTCGCCTTGGAAGGTGTCGCCGTATCAGGGAGGACCGATCTTCTTCAGGCGGGGCCGGGATACGGCATCACGATCATTCCGCTTGAGCACGTCTCGGCGAACACGCTGATCGGATTGATCGAAGGCTTCGGCGTGCGACCCGGCGCGGTGCGAGCGGACGGACGGCGCAACCTCCTTGTCGTGCAGGGCAACAGCGCGGATCGGCAGACGGCGATTGAGACGGCGCTCAATTTCGATGCCGATTGGATGGAGAACCAGGCAGTCGCCATTCTGCCGTTGCGGTACGCCAAGCCGGAGACGGTGATCCCCGAGCTTGAGCGTGTGTTCGCCTCGCGCGCTGGAGAGACCGGCGCGGACCTGATCCAGTTCATGGCGATGCAGCGCTTGAAGGCCGTGCTGGCGGTGTCGCCGCAGCGACGGCTGATCGATCGCGCACGCACCTGGGTGAAGCGGCTCGATACCGAAAACCCCGACCTCAACGCCAACGTTCATGTCTACCGGGTGAAGTATCGCGATGCGGAGAAGCTTGCTGGTCTTCTGAACAGCATCTTCACCGGGACCGGTGCTTTGGCGCCGGAGACGCCCCGGGACCAGGTCGAGCCCGGCGCCGATGCCTTGACGTTTGAGGCCACCGCGCCGGGTGGGCCGGAAGGCGCCGGCTTTGCGCCGCTTGCCAATGAGGCTGAAGAGCCGGGCCTGACGCAGATCGGCGGAACGCCGCAGGGGCCGGGCGGCGATGGCATGCCGCGTGTTCGTATCCGTGCCGATACGGCCAACAATTCGCTGGTGATCTATGCCGACCTTGAGACGCGTCGGCAGATTCTCTCAGCGCTCAACAGAATCGACGTGCCGCAGTTGCAGGTGGCGATCAACGTCACGATGGCGGAGATCCGCCTGGATGACGATCTGCGCTACGGCATTCAGTACTTCTTGCGCAGCGCCTCCGTGGGCGCTGGGAACGACGAAGGCTCGCTTGGACTGTTCAGCACGCTGGCCAACAATATCAGCCGCAACCTGCCCGGCTTCAACTTCGTGCTCGGCAGCGAATCGAGCCCGGAGGTGATCATCAGCGCCTTCCAAGGGCTGACCGATGTGCAGGTTCTGTCGTCGCCGTCGTTGGTCGTGGTGGAGAACGAGACGGCGCGTTTCCAGGTGGGCGACCAGGTTCCGATCGTCACGCGCACGGTAACTTCAGTGCAGGATCCGGAGGCCCCGGTATCCAACGAGATCGAGTATCGCGACACCGGCATCATCTTGAGGATCAAGCCGCGCATCGCTGAGAACGGCGTGGTCAATCTCGACATCGAGCAGGAGATTTCGTCGGTCACGGGCGGCTCCGCAACGCTCACGCCGACCTTCTCCAATCGCCGCGTGGAAAGCACCATATCGGTCATCGACGGCCAGACGGTGCTACTTGGCGGGCTGATCGGGGAGCAGATCGACGATACGCGCGGAGGCGTGCCGGGCCTCAGCCAGATACCCGCGGTCGGCAATCTCTTTAAGAACCGGAACAGGCAGGGGACCCGGACAGAGCTGATCATTCTGATCAAGCCGGTTGTCATACGAGGCAGCGAAGACGCTCAGCAGGTGGCTGAGGAGCTTCGCGCCCGCATGTGGCGCGCCCGCCAGGCACGTTGACGGATCGTATCCTTGGTCGGTGGCCCGCCATGGTGGGCGCGCTGGCCTGCGGCGGTATAGGCGCTGCCGCTGGGGCGTTGCTGGGGGACCCGTACCTGCTTGCCGCATCGGCGTTTCTGGCTGCCTGCATGGGCGCCATCGCCGTTGTGGACGCGCGCCACTATCGCGTGCCCGATCCTTGGAACATCGCTGCTGCGATCGGCGGGCTTATCGTCGCATGGCTAAGCGCGCGACCGATCTTCTCAGAGCAAACGGCCGCCCTTGGCGCTTCACTTCTTCACGCGGCGCTTTGCGGCGGCGCGTTCTGGCTGCTGCGCGAGGCGTATTACCGCTGGCGCGATGCGGAGGGGCTGGGCCTGGGCGACGTGAAGCTGGCGGCGACCGCAGGCATTTGGCTTGGCTGGCAGCTTTTCGCGTCGGCGGTCGTGGTCGCGGCCGCCGCGGCGCTGCTGTGGATCGGCGCCCGTGCACTTGCCGGGCGAGCCTGGCCGCGCGACCGCAAGATCCCGCTCGGCGCATTCCTCGCGCCAGCCATTTGGATGTGCTGGTACGGGCTTCAGATCATGCCGTCTCGCTGGGTTCCATGACGCCAGCGCGTGCAGAGCAGGCAATGACCGGTCTGTTGACTGTACGCTGATGCTTTCGCAAGTATCCCGGCCCGTCCTTAGGAGTTCTGCCATGCGTTCGAGAAGTCTTCGATCCTGCCTTGCCGGTGCCGTCGTCTTGATGGCCTCAGCGGCGCCCCCGCCGGCGCAGGCGGAGGTCACGGCGGCGCAGGCGATTGAGACTTACAGTGAAGTAGCGGCCGCGATGTACGAAGACGCCCTTGTGGCGGTGTTCTTTCTGGAGGGGACGATCAGTTTTCTCGCCGAGCAGCCTACCGAGCAAAATTTTGAGGTTGCGAAGAAGGCTTGGCGATCCGCGCGCGTGCCCTATCAGAAGGGCGAGGGCTATCGCTTCGGTAATTCGCTCGTCGAAGAATGGGCATCCGGAGTGAACTTATGGCCGCTCGACGAGGGGCTCATCGATTATGTCGACAGCGAAGCCTATCGCGAGGCGGGTGAGGGCAATCCGTTGGCGGTCGCCAACGTCGTCGGAAACCGCCAGCTGTCGATTGGCGGCGAGGTGATCGATGTCGAGCAGATCACCTTATCGCTGATATCCGACACGTTGCATCAGGCCCTGGATATCGAGACCAACGTCGCCAGAGGCTTTCCCGTCCTTGCGTTCCTGCTTTGGGGAGCGGACTACGATGAAACGACCGGCATCGGGCAACGACCCTTCACCGACTATGATGTGAACGTTTGCAGCAACGAAAACTGCGATCGCCGCGCGGCCTACGCCACCGCCGCCGCGACGCTGCTCCTGGAAGACTTCAAGGAGATGGTCGGCAACTGGCGGGGTCGCAGAAGCCCGGCACGCGACGTGCTTGCCTTCAAAAAAGCGGATGGCGCGCTGTCGGCGATCCTGACGGGGATCGGCAAGCTGTCGAACCAGGAGCTTGCCGGTGAACGCATCGCTCGGGCTCTGAGCAACGACGCGTGTATCGACTGCTTCTCCGGGTCCACCAACGACAGTCACTATTATGAGCAGGCCGGCATCATGAGCATCTGGAGCGGCCGCTACGAGCGCACCGACGGTTCTGCCGTGGAAGGTCCGTCCATCCGTGACTACGTAGCCGAGCGCGCGCCTGAGGCCGCCGGGCGTGTCGACGAAACGCTCGCCGCCACGATGGCGGAGATGCAAACGCTCAAGGATGCGATCGACGCTAGCGGCATGACGGAAGCGCGGTTCATTACGGCGGAGGGTGACGCATACCGTCAGGCGCTCGGCAAGATCGCCGATCTCCTGGTTGTTCAGGCACTAGCTATCGAGTCGGCTGGGTCGGCGCTGGGCCTTACGGTTGAGTTGGGCGTCCGCGCTACTCCAGTTCAGTCGCAGTAGGCGACCTACCCGGCGCTTAGGCTAGCCCTTTCGCTCGATGCCGTTGGCGCCGAAATGGATGCCGCATTCGGTCTTTCCGGTTCCGCTCCAGCGACCAGAGCGTGCGTCCGTCGCATCGGATGCGGGCTGCGTGCACGGCGAGCAACCGATCGAGAGGTAGCCTTTGCCTTCAAGCGGATGGCGCGGGAGATTGTTCTCGGCGAAGTGGCGGTTGATGTCGTCCTTCGCCCACTGGGCCAGCGGATTGACCTTGATCCACCGGTCTTGCACCTCGCATAGCGGAAGAGCGGCGCGGCTGGCCGCCTGAAAGCGCTTGCGGCCCGTCAGGAAGGCATCGAAACCGCGCAGCGCGCGCAGCATCGGCAATGTCTTACGCAAATAGCAGCACATGTCCGGATTGCTCGCCGCGAGCGTGAGTTCCGGGTCTTGCGTGGACAGCGCCGCATCGTCGGGGCGCACGTCGACGACGTTGCTCAGGCGCAGCACGCGCGTCAGCCGCTCCTTGTAAAGTATCGTCTCGGGGAAGTGGCGGAGCGTGTCGAGGAAGATCACCGGCGTGGCGGGGTCGACGCGGGAGACGATGTGGAGAAGCGCGGCGGCCTCTGTACCGAAGGACGAGATCACAGCCATTTTGCCGGAGAACTCGCGCAGAGCCTCCGCAACCGTCTCTGTGGCGTCAAGTCCGTCGCAACGCCGCGCCAGATCGTCCGCGCGGGATTGCAGCTCGATGTGTCTGCTTGTGGCGATCGCTGACATGACGCACCGACCCGCTTACGTCTACCGCCAGAGCGACACGCAGGGAATCTTGGAGCGGTCGCAGCGATCGGCGTAATTGTGGGCGATCTCGCTCACTTCACGCATCAGCCCTTCCTGCAGCGTAATCGGCTCCAGGCCGAAACCGAGGAAGCGATCGTTGACGACATCGAGCTCGTTCTCGTCCGCTTCGTTGCGCGGGTTGTCCAGATACTCGATGGGTGTGCCAGTCATGCCGGAGATCATGCTCGCCAGGTCGCGAATGCGATGGGTCTCCGTCATCTGATTGAAGATGTTGACCCGTTCGCCGGTCTGCGGGCGGTTCTCGATGGCCAACTCGATACAGCGGCACGTGTCCTGGATGTGGATGAAGGCGCGGGTCTGTCCGCCGGTTCCGTGGACCGTCAGCGGGTAGCCGATCGCCGCCTGCATGAGGAAGCGGTTCAACACCGTTCCGTAGTCGCCGTCATAGTCGAAGCGGTTGATCAGCCGCTCGTCGAGCGCCGTCTCGGGCGTCTGCGTTCCCCACACGATCCCCTGATGCAGATCCGTGATCTTCACGCCGTCGTTCTTGTTGTAGAAGTAGAAGAACAGCTGATCCTGGGACTTGGTCAGATGATAGACCGAGCCCGGATTGGTCGGATAGAGAATCTCCTGCTCGACTTGGGCGCCGTCGTGCAGGTCGACCTTCACCCGCAGATATCCTTCCGGCACTTTCATTCCTGCGGTGCCGTATCCGTAGACGCCCATCGTGCCCAGGTGCACGAGATGTGCATCGACGCCGGACTCCACGATGGCGCACAGTACGTTGTTGGTGGCGTTGAGGTTGTTGGTGACCGTATAGCGCTTATGCCACGACGATTTCATCGAATAAGGCGCTGCGCGCTGCTCGGCGAAATGGACTATGGCATCGGGCTGCTCCTCTTTGATCAGAGTGAGCAGGCGATGATAGTTCTCGTCGATGGAGAAGTTCTCAAAACGCATCTCGCGGCCGGTCTCATTGCGCCAAACGCTCAGCCGCTCCGAAATGGGTCGGATCGGCGTCAGAGAGCTGACTTCGAGTTCGACATCGATTTTGCGCCGCGACAGATTGTCGACGATCGTGATGTCATGGCCACGCTGGGAAAGGTAAAGGCTCGTCGGCCAACCGCAAAAGCCGTCGCCGCCCAAAACTAAGATTCGCGCCATTAGGTTGTCTTACCGCTATCTACTCGCCCCGAAACCGAGCACTCTCATTGCAGGATCATGTTGAAGCGTCAATAGACTGGGAGTTCCGATGGAGGCGCGGCGCGGCCGCGACATCGAGCCGGCGTTTGAGATGCGTCAAAGATCGGGAGACGTGAACCGCCAATGATGTGCGCCGGAGATTCTGGGCGGCACGGGAGAAAGACATGAGCATGGCCCGCGACATGACCCCCAGGGTCGATCTCACGCGGCACAAGGGCGTCGGGCCAACGCGTCACCGGCGGCCCACCTATGTCGACATGCTGCCACCCTGCAACGCCGCATGCCCGGCGGGGGAGAATATCCAGGCATGGCTCGACCTCGCCCAGGCCGGCAAGTTCCGCCAGGCGTGGGAGACGCTGATTGCCGACAACCCGATGCCGGGCATCCACGGCCGCGTCTGCTACCATCCCTGCGAGGGCGCCTGTAACCGCAAGGAGCTGGACAGCGCCGTCGGCATCCATGCCGTTGAGCGCTTCCTCGGCGACATGGCGGCGCGCGAGAATTGGCCGAACCCCAAAGCGGCGCCGCCCTCCGGCAAGCGCGTGCTCATCGTCGGCGCCGGGCCTAGCGGCCTGTCGGCGGCCTGGCATTTGGCGCGCCTTGGGCATGCGGTGGAGATCCGCGAGGCCGGGCCGCTGCCCGGGGGGATGCTGCATTTCGGCATTCCGGCCTACCGCCTGCCGCGCGACGACCTCATGAACGAGGTGCGGCGCATTGAGGCAATGGGCGTCAAGATCGTGCTCAATCACCGCGTCGACGACGTGCTCGCGGAGAAGGAGGAGGGCGGTTTCGACGCCGTCTTCATTGCTATCGGCGCGCATCTGTCGAAACGCGTAAACATTCCGATGCGCGACGCGGTGAAGGTGCTCGACGCGGTCAAGATGCTGCACGACGTGGAGACCGGCGAAGCGCCGCTGCTCGGCCGCCGCGTTCTGGTCTATGGCGGTGGCAACACGGCGATGGACGCCGCCCGCACCGCACGTCGGCTCGGGGCCGACGAGGCGATGATCGTCTACCGCCGCGACCGCGCGCATATGCCAGCGCATGGATTTGAGGCCGACGAAGCGCTCGCCGAGGGCGTGAAGATCAAGTGGCTTACCTCGATCAAGCAGATCGAGGGCGGCGAGTTCACCGTGGAGCGCATGACCATCGGCGACGACGGCCGCGCCAAGCCGACCGGCGAGTTCGAGACCTTGGAAGCCGATGCCGTGGTGCTTGCGCTCGGTCAGGAGGCGGACAGCGAGTTCTTGCGCAAGGTCCCGGAGATCGAGTTCGATTACGACACGGTCATCGTCGGCCCCAACATGATGACGGGACGAGAGGGCATCTTTGCCGGCGGCGACATGGTGCCGGCGGAGCGCTCCGTCACCGTTGCGACCGGTCACGGCAAGAAGGCGGCGCGCCACATCGACGCCTGGCTGAAGGGCACGACCTACGAGCCGGCGGAGAAGAACCCGATCATCGAATTCTCAGAGCTGAACCTGCCGATCTATTCCGACGCCATCCCGTCGGCGGAGCCGCATCTGCCGGTGGAGGAGCGCGGCACCGGCTTTGAAGAAATCATCGCCGCATTGGACGAACGCGCCGCGCTGCATGAAGCAAGCCGGTGCCTCTCCTGCGGTAATTGCTTCGAATGCGACAACTGTTTCGCCGCCTGTCCGGAGGAGGCCATCCGCAAGCTGGGCCCCGGCCGCCGCTATGAGATCGATTATGCGCTCTGCACCGGCTGCGCCGTGTGCGTGGAGCAATGCCCCTGTCACGCCATGGAGATGGTGCCCGAACCGGCCTGAGCCGCGCCGGCCATCAAGGAGAAGATCGCGTCGATGGAATCAGTCACGACGATGGACGGCAACACGGCCGTCGCCCACGTTGCCTACCGCGTCAACGAAGTCTGCGCCATTTACCCGATCACTCCATCTTCCACGATGGCGGAGCTGGCCGACCAGTGGATCGCGGAAGGTGTGCAGAACATCTGGGGCAACGTGCCCGTCGTGCAGGAGATGCAAAGCGAAGGCGGGGCGGCCGGCGCCGTTCACGGCTCGCTGCAATCGGGAGCGCTGACGACGACCTTCACGGCGTCGCAGGGGCTGATGCTCATGCTCCCCAATATGTTCAAGATCGCCGGGGAGCTGACGCCGACTGCGTTCCACGTTGCGGCGCGCTCTGTTGCCACGTCGGCGCTGTCGATCTTCGGCGAGCATTCCGATGTCATGGCGGCGCGCCAGACGGGCTTTGCCATGCTCGCCTCCGGCGGCGTTCAGGAGGCGCACGATCTGGCGCTGGTCGCGCAGGCGGCGACGCTGAAGGCGCGCGTCCCGTTCGCGCACTTCTTCGACGGCTTTCGCACGTCGCATGAGCTGAACACGTTCTCGCTGCTCACCGATGACCAAATCCGCGCCATGATCGACGACGATCTGGTGCGCGAGCACCGGGCGCGGGCGCTGAGCCCCGAGCATCCCTTCGTGCGCGGCACGGCGCACAATCCCGATACGTTCTTCCAGACGCGCGAGGCGGTGAACCCGTATTACGCTGCAACGCCCGGCATCGTGTTGGAGGCGATGGAGCGTTTTGCGTCCATCGCCGGGCGGCACTATCGCCTGTTTGAGTATGAAGGTGCGCCGGACGCGGAACGCGTGCTCGTCCTCATGGGTTCGGGCGCGGAGACGGCGCGCGAGACCGTCAAGGCGCTCGCGGCCAAGGGCGAAAAGGTTGGCGCCGTTCAGGTGCGGCTCTACCGCCCGTTCTCCGCCGAGCATCTTCTGGCGGAACTGCCGGAAAGCGTGGTGTCGATCGCCGTCCTCGATCGCACCAAGGAACCCGGCGCACCGGGCGAGCCGCTCTACCTGGACGTGGTGGCCGCACTTGCCGACGCCGTGGCGCGCGGCGAGCGGCCCTTCATGCCGCGCGTTGTTGGCGGCCGCTACGGGCTCTCCTCCAAGGATTTCACGCCGGCCATGGCCAAGGCGGTGTTCGACGGGCTGAAGCGCCAGGACGGCGGCAATGCGATCGCGCTCCGCCATAGCTTCACGGTCGGTATTGACGACGATCTGAGCGGCACCAGCCTCGACATCGACGAAGCGTTCTCCATCGAGCCGGATTCCGTCACGCGCGCCGTCTTCTACGGCCTTGGCGCCGACGGCACGGTGGGCGCCAACAAGAACAGTGTGAAGATCCTGGCCGAGGACGCCGGGCGTTTCGCGCAAGGCTACTTCGTCTACGATTCGCACAAATCCGGCGCGCAGACCGTGTCGCATCTGCGCTTCGGGCCGGACCCGATCAAGGCGCCTTATCTGATCGGGCAGTCGGGATTTGTCGCCTGCCACCAGTTCACGTTCCTGGAGCGGCAGGACGTGCTGCGGCTCGCCGCGCCCGGCGGCGTCTTTTTGCTCAACTGTCCTCACGGGCCGGACGACGTTTGGGATCATCTGCCGCGCTCCGTGCAGCAGACAATCATCGACAAGAAGCTGCGCTTCTACGTGATCGATGCTTCAAGCGTGGCGCGGGGCGTGGGGCTCGGCTCGCGCACCAACACGATCTTGCAGACTTGCTTCTTCGCGATCTCCGGCGTGCTGCCGCGCGAGGCGGCGATCGAGCACATCAAGCAGTCGATCCGCAAGACCTATGGCAGCAAGGGCGAAGCGGTGGTGAAGAAGAACTTCGCCGCGGTGGACGGAACGCTGGAGCGGCTATTCGAGGTCACCGTACCGGACACGGTCACGGCGACGGAGGACCTTCCGCCGGTCGTGCCCGACGATGCGCCCGATTTCGTCAAGCAGGTGACCGCGCCGATGCTGGCCGGCCGCGGCGACGAGATACCCGTCAGCCTGGTTCCGGCCGACGGCACGTTCCCGTCCGGCACGGCGGCTTATGAAAAGCGCAACATCGCCGACGAGGTGCCGGTATGGCGCGAGGATCTCTGCATCCAATGCGGCCAGTGCAGCTTCGTGTGCCCGCACAGCGTCATCCGCTCGCGCTACTATCACGAGGACGCGCTCGACGGCGCTCCGGAGACCTTCAAGTCGGCGCCGGTCAATGCGCGCGGCTATCCGGAAGCGCGCTTCTCGCTGCAATTCTATGTCGAGGATTGCACCGGCTGTGCACTTTGCGTCGAAGCGTGCCCCGCCTTCAGTCCGCGCGAGCCTGGCATCAAGGCGATCAATATGGCCGACAAGGCGCCGCTGGTCGCCGATGAGCAGGCTAATGTCGCGTTCTTCGAGACTCTGCCGGTCAACGACCGAGCGCGGGTCGATTTCGCCAATGTGCGCGGCGTGCAGTTTCTTGAACCGCTCTTTGAATTCTCCGGCGCCTGCGCCGGCTGCGGCGAGACGCCTTACGTCAAGCTTCTCTCGCAGCTCTTCGGCGACCGCGCGCAGATCGCCAACGCCACCGGCTGCTCGTCGATCTATGGCGGCAATTTGCCGGTCACGCCGTGGACCAAGGACGGCGAGGGGCGGGGACCCGCCTGGTCCAACTCGCTGTTTGAGGACAATGCCGAGTTCGGCCTCGGCTTCCGTCTGGCGGCGGACAAGCATCTGGAACTGGCGCGCGAGCTTCTCATACGGCTGGCGCCGGAGGTCGGCGAGGATCTGGCGCGCGAAGCGCTCGACGCGCCGCAGATCCATGAATCGGAGATCCGCGCGCAGCGCATCCGCGTGGCGGAGCTGAAGACCAAGCTCCTGGCGCTCGACAATGAGGATGCGCGGCATCTGCTCTCCGTCATCGACCACCTCGTGCGGCGCTCCGTGTGGATCGTCGGTGGCGACGGCTGGGCCTACGACATCGGCTATGGCGGGCTCGACCATGTGCTCGCCAGCGGGCGCGACGTGAACATTCTGGTGCTCGACACGGAGGTTTACTCCAACACCGGCGGGCAATCCTCCAAGGCAACGCCGCTTGGTGCGGTCGCCAAGTTTGCCGCGTCGGGCAAGCGCGTGCAGCGCAAGGACTTGGCGCTGCAGGCGATCGCCTACGGCAATGTCTATGTCGCGCAGGTGGCGATGGGCGCCAATCCGCAGCAGACGCTGGACGCCTTCCGCGAGGCGGAAGCCTATGCCGGGCCGTCGCTGATCCTCGCCTACAGCCATTGCATCGCCCACGGCATCAACATGCGCTTCGGCATGAAGCAGCAGGACTTGGCCGTGGCCAGCGGCTACTGGCCGCTGATGCGCTACAACCCGGCCATGCGGGCGATCGGCGAAAATCCGTTCCGGCTCGACTCGCCGCGACCGACCGCCTCGCTGAAGGACTATGCCTATAACGAGCTGCGCTATGCGTCGCTGGCAGCCACGCGACCGGAGGAGGCGGCGGAGCTTCTCGCTGCGGCGCAGAAATCGGTCTCCGACAAGTATCTGCAATACGAAGATCTGGCGGCGCTCGACGGCAGCCATTTCCGTCAGGACGCAACAGGTGCGGGGAAAGTGTGATGGACCTCACCACAGATTATATGGGGCTCAGCCTCAAGAACCCGCTTGTCGCTTCCGCCTCGCCGCTCAACACCGATATCGGCAACATCCGCCGGCTGGAGGATGCCGGCGCTGCTGCAATTGTGCTGCCGTCGCTCTTTGAGGAGCAGATTGAGGCGGAGATCGCGCACCACGAACGCCTGACCGCGTTCGTGGCGGAAAGCTCGCCGGAGGCGCTCAGCTACTTTCCCGAGCCGGCGGCCTATCAGTTCGGGCCGCATCAATATCTCGACCTTATTCGCCGCGCGAGCGAGGCCGTCGACATCCCAATCATCGCCAGCCTGAACGGCACGACCAACCAGGGCTGGGTCTCCTATGCCGGCGAGATGGCGGAGGCAGGAGCCAGGGGGCTGGAGCTCAATATCTACTTCATCCCTGCCGACATCGCGCTCAGCGGCCGCGACGTCGAGGCGCGTTACGTCGATATCGTGCAGGCGGTGTGTGCGGCCTCGTCGATCCCCGTAGCGGTGAAGCTCAGCCCCTATTTCAGTTCCATGGGGCACATGGCGCAGGCGCTGGAGGAGGCGGGTGCCGGCGCGCTGGTACTCTTCAATCGCTTCTATCAGCCCGATGTCGATCTCACCGAGCTAAAGGTGCTCACCGATTTGAAGCTCTCAACGCCGGACGAAATCCGCCTGCCGCTTTTGTGGCTGGCGATCCTGTCGGGGCGGCTGAAGGCGTCGCTGGCGGCGACGACCGGCGTGGCGAGCGCCGATGAGGTGGTGAAATACATCCTCGCCGGGGCCGATGTGGTGATGTCGACGTCCGCACTTCTGAAGCGCGGCGCCGGCCACATGGCGACGCTGACAGAGGGGCTGGAAGATTGGCTGTTGGCGCGGGGGTTTCCATCGGTCGACGATGCGCGCGGGCTGTTGAGCCAGCGGCGGATCGACAATCCGGAGGCTTTTGAGCGCGCCAACTACATCAAGATCCTGCAGGGCTACGAGGCTGCCGCCTCCTGAGCCTCTGTCGTGCGTCGCTCGCGGTGCCAGGCATAGAGCCCGGCGGCGATGATGATAGCGGCGCCGAGGCTGACCCGCGCGCCCGGCAGCTCGCCAAAAAGCAGCCAGCCATAGAGCGTCGCCCATAGCAGCATGGTGTAGTTGTAGGGCGCCAGGAACGACGCGCTGGCATAGCGAAACGCCAGGATGATGAGTGTGTGCGCGCCGCCGGCAAGCAGGCCCATGATCAGCATCAAGCCCCAAGCGGTGGTCGAGGGTTGGGTCCAAACGAACGGCGCGACGAGCGAGAGGAGGCCGGTGCCGATCAAGGCAGTGTAGAAGAGCGTCGACAGGGAATCGTCGTTGCGCACCTGGCGGGTCAGCATCAGGCCGATCGCCCAGAAGACGGCCGCGCCCATGGCGAAGAACGCACCGCGCTCGAGCACATCGCCGGTCGGCCACACAAGCACCAGCATGCCGGCGAAGCCGATCACCACGGCCATCCAGCGATGCGGGCCGACGCGCTCGCCCAAGAAAGGACCGCTCAGAGCGACGATCAAGAGCGGCGCGATGAAGGAGACGGCGACCGCATCAGCCAGCGGCATCAGCGAGAATGCCAGGATGATGCACACGGCCGAAACGGCGAGCGACGCGGAGCGCACGAATTGCGCGATCGGGTTTTCCGTGCGGACCATGCGCTTGAGCCGCTTCAGCCCAACGAGCGCGACAAGCGGAAGAAGGTGAAACGTGTAGCGCGCCCAGGCCACCTGGATGCCGGAATGCTCCATGGTCAGGAGCTTTGAGACGGCATCCTGGGCGTTCAACAGCGCCATGCCTCCGATCATCAGCGCGATGGCGAGAAGCGGATTGTCGCGCATTGTTTCGGCGCCTTTGTCCATGGCGGGCGGCAGGTCTTTCTTTGGTTGCCGTGGCTTGACGCGGCCTGGAAGCGATCGGGCGGCTTAATGCCAGTGGGACGCGGTCGCCCGCGGGCGGGTGGGGTGGAGGATTGTCGGATCGTCGTCTTGTTTCCTTTCCCGTCTGGGGTCGCCCGTGTCAACGGCGCCGCCGCGGTCTTTCTGCCGGCGGACGTATCGACTAGCTATAGGACATGCCGCCCGCTGCGCCGTTCACGATCCGCCGGCTCACATCATCCGACATCGCGCTGATGGAAAAGATGATGACGCTGTTGGGCGCGGCCTTTGGCGAGCCGGAGATCTATACCGGTGCGCGCCCGAGCCGCGCCTATCTTGAGCGCCTCCTCGGCAGTGACGAATTCATCGCGCTTGCCGCGCTGGTCGACGACGCCGTGGTGGGCGGGCTCGCCGCTTATGTGCTCACGAAATTCGAGCAGGAGCGGAGCGAAGTCTTCATCTACGATCTGGCGGTGGCGGAGGCGGAGCGGCGGAAGGGCATCGCCACGGCGCTGATTGAGGAGACCTGCGCCATCGCCAAGGCGCGCGGCGCCTATCTCGTGATCGTGCAGGCGGAGAAGGGCGACGAACCGGCAGCCGCGCTCTACGGCAAACTTGGCAAGCGCGAGGACGTGCTGCATTTCGAGATTAAGGTGGAGTAGGGGCGCGGAGGCGCCTTCCTTGTCATAAGTCCAGTGTTGCGCGAGTATCGAACGACAAATCCGCGGGATAGGAGAGGCCGTGAACCGCAAGCGCGTGCTCGTACTCGACCTGGCGACGAGAGCTCCTGCCAAGAGCTTCTACGCGCGCGTGATGAACCCGAATTTCGCCAGCATCATGCCGCAGGCCGTCGCCGCCTGGTGCGAGGAGCTCGGGCACGATGTCACCTATGTCTGCTACACCGGTTTTGAGGATCTGGACGCGCTTCTGGCGCACGAGACGGATGTCCTCTTCGTCCAGGCCTTCACGCGTTCCGCGCTATCGGCCTACGCGTTCTCCAATCTCTTCAGACAACGCGGCGTCATCACCGTTCTCGGCGGACCGCATGCCCGGTGCTATCCGGAGGATGCGCTGAAGCATTTCGATTATGTGCTCGGCTTCGCCGATAAGGACACGATCGACGACGTGCTGCGCGAGCTTGAGCCGCGGCCGACATTCGGGCGGTGGGTGAGCGCAGCGCAGCAGCCGACGAGCTTGCCCGGCGTGGCGGCGCGCTGGAAGTTCATCGCATCGACCAATGCGAAAGAGCCGTTCCTCAAGATCGTCCCGATGATCGGGAGCACGGGCTGCCCCTACACCTGCAGCTTCTGCATCGACGCCGCGGTGGAGTATCGGCCGCTTCCCTACGACCAGCTGCGCGAGGATCTCCGATTCCTGCTCACCAAACGGCGGCGTCCGATCGTCGGTTGGCACGATCCGAATTTCGGCGTGCGCTTCGACGATTACATGGACGTCATAGAAGATACCGTCCCGAGGGGTCGTATTCGCTTCGGCGCGGAAAGCAGCTTGTCGCTCCTATCCGAGGAGCGCCTAAAGCGCCTCAGGGCAAACGGCTTCATCGGAATGTTGCCGGGGATTGAATCCTGGTTCGAGCACGGCGCCAAATCGAAGACCGGTCGCGCCGACGGCATGGACAAGGTCCGGCAGATCTCCGAGCACGTCAACATGGTGCTCCGCCACATTCCGTATGTGCAGGCCAACTTCGTGGTCGGGCTCGACGGCGATCGCGGCAGCGAGTCGTTTGAACTGACCAAGCGCTTTGTGGACCTATGCCCCGGCGCTTTCCCGGCCTTCAACCTGTTCACCGCCTATGGCCGCGCCGCTGCTCTTAACCTCGAGCTGCAACGGAACGACAGGGTCCTGCCGATCCCGTTCTTCTTCCTGGACAGCAACCATGCCTCGAACGTCAGGCCGCTGAACCACGAATGGCAGGACCTTTACCGGCTCACCGCGGACCTGCTCCGCTATTCCTTTAGCGGCAAGCGCGTGTGGCGACGCTTTGCCGCCAATCGCTTCGGCATGGTCGCGCGCGTGAACTATGTGCGAGGGCGCGCGGCCTACAAACGCGGCGGCTACCATTCCCACATCAATGCGCTGCTTGAGAGCGATCCGCACATGCGCCCGTTCCTGGAGGGACGGAGCAACCAGCTCCCGGGATTTTACGTTCAATACATGCGGGCAAAGATGGGTCCCCTGTGGGATGCGCTGCCGCCGGGCGCGATCAGCCACGACCACATCGCTTTCCGCAAAGACCCGGACGCGTACAGGACCGTCGGCCCCAGACGCCGCGCCCCGAGGCAGCGGGCGTTGGTCGCGTAGTGGGGATGGTGCAGGCTGATTGGGAGGTCTGCGCAACGCCGAGGCCTGCGGCGCTTATGGGGTGCTGGTGCAGGCTGGGGCGGCGAGCCGGCAATCGCGCTTTGCAGCAAACTCGGCATGCGCGAGGACGTGCTGCATTTCGAGATTGAGGTGAGGTAGGGGCAGACCGTCATCGACGGCTAGCGCCAGCGCCCGACCTACCTCCATCCAGTCAGTTCTTTAGACCGCGAGTAAATTGTATCGGCGCGTAGCAATAGGAACTTGTCGTAGTCATCCTCCTTTGCAGCAGCATAGGCCTCGTCAGAAATAAGGTTCGACTCAAGCGCAGGTCTCAGGTTCTTGCCAAGGCTCGCTTCAACGTCTTTGAGATAATCAGATGGTGCGCGATTTGAAATTTTCTTGTTGCTGTCTGCTGTTAGCATAATGTAGTTCGCAAGAAGGCTCGCTCTCCGGTTGCTTGCACCTCTTGCGATGAGGTAGTTGCGAGGGAAGAAGTGATGAAACTCCCTAGAGTTCGCATGGTGCAGCGCCTTGTCGAGGTCGACTTTCTGTCCCGTGAGAAGGTCGACCGGATGATTAAAAGCTAGAAGTAGCGTCAGTATCTTTGCATGTGCAGTGTTGAGGCGAAACTGCTGTGTAGTCCAAATTGCCGATCCCGAATCGCTCACCGGCGCTTCAAGTTCGTCAGATCGTGCTTCTGCAAAGTTCGCCGCTGCCTGTCGATCCGCGGCCATGTTGCCCGTGTTCCAACCACCAAAGTAGCCGGTCACAGCCGTTCGCCAGAACCATTGCTTGAGCGCGTTGATTGGCGTACGGAATGTGCCGGTCAGATGGGATGGAAAGTTCGGTAGCGAGGAAATCTACAGCGCGTTTGTATGCGTCTCGCGTCGCGTCGCTTGCTTGAATGAGCTGGTCGGGCTCATACCGTCGCAAATTGTCAATGCTGCCTTCCGAATAGCCTCCCCCCATCGCCGACGAAAGGCTCCGGAGGATCACTTTACGGTCGAGCCCCCCAAAGTTCTTTTCGGCGATATCGGCCAGGAGCGCATCTATCTGATCGAAAAGGTCAAACCTATCGCTCCAGGTCGCGGCCCGCATGAGGTCGACGATCGTGAGGGGAGTGCCACGGCTGTTGATGCGCTCGAAGATAGGTCCGACGTCTTCAATCGACATCTCAAGGAGAGTGACGGTGGCGATCTTGTAGTCCTTGAGCCGGTTGAAGAGCTCGTTGCCGGCCGTTTGGAGTTTGTCGGCATCTGGTTCAGAAGAAACGCGCGAAAGCTGAGTGAAGAAGCGGGCGGGATCCGAAAGCCAGTTTAGGCGCATTTGATGGTTCGGCGGGCTATCGACTGTGTCCATGTGAAAGAAACGTGAGGTGCGGAGGTCGTACGCGATATTCCACTGGCTGTTCGGATCAGCTCCATTCCAATACAGCGCACCGCAGACAGACGAGAGGCGTTGCTGTCCGTCCAGTAGATAGTTCACTGGGTAGTCGTATTGTGTTGGGCCAATTTCGAGGTCGGCGATCGTTCGCTCAGCCGTTAGGGCCTCCCGGCTCCGCCAAAGCAAAACGCTGCCGATAGGATAGTTCCGCGCGATCGAGTCCCACAGGTCGATCACTTGTTTCTTGGACCAGACAAACTCGCGCTGGAACTTTGGAAGGATAATATCACCGCTGAGGATGCGTGCGGCAAGCTCCTCGACCCTGTCAACCGTTGGCTGGGGTGCCTTATGCATTTCGGCCTTTCCTGTCGCCATCTTAGTTCACCCTCACTTCAACCTAACGTAGCCTGTCGAGTTATGGGTTGCCACGCAAGACCGGCTGCACAGGAGTTGTTGCAAGACGAATGTCGACTATCGCCCCAACATAGCCGGCACGAACGTCGGAAGCGAAGAATGGTGGGTCCGGCAGGACTCGAACCTGCAACCAGACGGTTATGAGCCGTCGGCTCTAACCATTGAGCTACGGACCCCCGCCCCGACCTAAGTCGTTCGGCCCTCGCGGGCAAGCTTCGGCGCGAGCGCTGTGGGCAAGCGGCCTTCGCCGATCTTGCCGCCGCCGCATTTCTTGGCCATGGCGGGGGCGACAAGCATCAGCGAGGTTTCGTCATGAGAGCTCAGATCGGCACGCTTCTGGTCGCCGCCGCGCTTCTTCTGCCGCTCACCGGCATTGCCGCCGCGCAGGAGGGGCCACAGCGGCCGCGCATCATGGTGATGGCAGGGGAGGGGCTCGTTCAGGCGCCGCCCGACA
Source organism: Afifellaceae bacterium (assembly GCA_028284625.1). GTDB lineage: Bacteria > Pseudomonadota > Alphaproteobacteria > Rhizobiales > Afifellaceae > DASWJZ01. Next base: position 24,012 of record JANQRH010000009.1, read on the forward strand.
TGGCGACGATCACGCTCGGCGTGGTCGCCGGGGATGAAAGCGCCAGCGCGGCCCTTGCCGCCAACAATGCGGCGATGAGCGATGTCATCGACGCGCTGAAGGCGGAGGGCATCGAATCGCGCGACCTGCAGACGTCGGGCTTCTCCGTGCAGCCGATCCTGTCGCAGCCGCCGCGCAACTACGATCATTCCGTGCCGTTCAAGCCGGAGATTCTCGGCTACCGCGTGCGCAACAATGTCACCGCGCGCATCCGCGATCTGGCGCGCGTCGGCGCCATCCTCGACTTAAGTGTCAACCTCGGCGCCAATTCCGTTTCCGGGCCGAATTTCGGGGTCGCCGATCCGCAGCCGCTGGAGGACGAGGCGCGCCGCGTGGCCATGGCCGACGCTAAGCGCAAAGCTGAGCTTTATGCAGAAGCGGCGGGCGTCACGCTCGGGCCGGTCGTGCGCATTGAGGAGAGCGTTCAGCATCGGCCGCAGACATTTGAGATGCGGGCCGCCATGCCGGCCGCGGTGGAAGCTGATGTGCCGATTGAAAGCGGCGAGCTGACCTTCCGCGCGCAGGTCTCCGTGTCCTGGCGGCTTCGGAACTGATTGCGCGCGCCGCGTTGCGCCGTTTGCGGGATAACCGAAGGGAGCACCAAGATTGGCACTGCTCTTAACCCTCCCCTTGAGGGAGGGTCGAAGGCGGCTTGCCGCTTTCGGGGAGGGGTGAGCGCGCAGCCGCTGCGAAACGACGCTCACCCCCTCCCGGAGTTTGCCGCGGCTTCGCCTTCGCAAACTCCGACCTCCCCTTGAGGGGGAGGTTATGGGGCCGCGGTTACGCGGACGTAGCGCGTCGGTTCAAAACCCCGGCAGCACCAAAACGGTCGGCGTCTGCGGCAGGTTGCGCACCGACACGATGGTTTCCGGCGTGGCGTTGACCTCCACTTCGAACGTCTCGCCGAGTTGGGCGAGGAAGCGCTGCAGCGTGGATGAGCCGAAATAGTGCATCGGCAGGACGAGCCGCGCCTTGACGATCTGCAGCGTGTCGACCATCGCCGCCTGGCTCATCGTGTAGGAGCCGTCGACCGGCACCATCACCACATCGAGCTGGCCGATGAAGGAGAGGTCCTCGTCCGCCAGGCGATGATGCAGGTGCCCGACGTGGCCGATGCAGAGCTGCGCCGTCTCGAAGATGAAGATGGAATTGCCGTCGGGGATGCGAAAGCCGCCGCCTTCCAGGTCGAAGCCGCGGCGGATGTCGGTCGTCACGTTGCGGATGATGACGTCATCGACGGTGACGTTATGCTCCGCCTTGCCGCCTTCGGGGTTCCAGCCGCGCAGCACATATTCGATGTCTGGGTGGATGTCGTTGGTCCAGTGCGACGTGTGCGCCTGGTTCATGGTGACGACGCGCGGCACGATGCCGCCGGCATAGCCATTGTAATCAGTGGCGATGGTCACGCCGCCCGGGCTAGTGATGAGAAAGGTCGAGTGACCGACGAAGCGGATCGACACTTCCTCCGCCGCCGGCGACTGCATGCCCTCCTGTGCCGGGATATAGGAGACCGGCACGGTCTTCGGCGCGGATTGGGCAATCGCCAGGCAGCGGCTTTGCGTGATCTGCGCAATGGCCGGCTGCGCCACAACGGCAAACAGGACTGCGGTGAGAAGTGACTTAACCGGCAAATTCATTGTGCGCCTCCTGCCGCCATCTTATCGCGCGGTGGTTCGGCGGCAATCGGTCGGCGGCGATTGGTCCGCGGCACGTCGGCGCGGAATTCGCGCAAATGCCGTTGTGAACACGCGCTGCCGCCGTCTCAATTCATGGTGATAGGCTAACCGAAATCGTCCGACCGCACGTATCTATGGCGAGAGGGAGCGCAGACCTGATTGCCAAGGAGTGACTATGCAGCGATCGATTCCGATTGTCCTTGCCACGGTGCTGACCGTCGGCGCCGCCATGATCCCGATATCCTCAAGCCAGGCCGCGCCGGCGCGCGTGTCGCCGGCCGTGGTGCAGTCGTTAGGCGACAGCGGCCAAATCGAAACCGTCGGGTACAAGCGCCATTGGGGCCACAAACGGCATTTCAAGCGCCACGGATTCCACCGGCGCCATCATCCGCACTTCCGTAAGCGCCACAGCTATTTCGGCCATCCGCCGTTCTATCTTGGGCATCCGCACTTTGCGCGGCGGCACTACGAATGGGGCTACAAGCGGCCGCACCGTCACTACCGGCATTTCTACCGCTACTGACGCCAGCTGCTTGCCGAAGCCACAAGCAAACGGGGCCGCGCTTTGCGGCCCCGTTATTGTTCGCGCAATTTGTGCGTCGCCTAGGTCGGCGGCATGGTAGCGGCGAAGCTTGGCCGGCCGGCGTTCCGCTCAAAATACTTCGTCAGCGTCTCGGAATTGTCGATGCGGGCGCCGGCCTCCGACGTTCCCTTCAGATAGAAGAGGATCGGCATGAGGTTGATGTCGGCCAGTGAAAAGCCGTCGCCGCTGAGATAGTCGGACTTCGCCAACGTGTTCTCAATCACACTGAGCTGGCGTTCCACGTCCGGCATCACCTCGCCGATCACGGTGGCGTCCGGCTCGCGGCCCTCACGCTGGGGAAACACATAGCCGGCCAGGAAATAGCGGCGGACGAGCGACTGATCCATGATCGTGTTGACGATCGATATCCATTGCTCAGCGCGCGCCGCGGCGGCCGGCTCTTTTGGCATTAGGGCGGGGCCGTCGAAGGTGTTGTCGATGTAGGATGCAATCGCACGCGATTCGCAAAGCTCCACATCGCCATGGCGCATGACCGGGACCTTGCCGAAAGGATGCACCGCCGTGACGGGATCTGAGTGCGGCGGCTGCGGGTCGAAGGCGTAGGGGACGCCCTTTTCCTCCGCCGCCATGCGAACGACGCGGACATAGGTGCTCTGCGGCACCCCGATGATGTTCAGATCGGGCATGCTTGAATCCTCCGTTTGTTTTCAGCGTCAGGCTTCGACGAGGCGCGCCAGGCCGTCGAACGAATAGCTCCATCCCTTGTTGTGCATGTCGCGGTTTTCCGCGGTGTCAAAGCCGCGTTGCGTCAGCCGCATCAGCGTGCCGTCACCGTCGGCGACGAAATCGACGGCGACTTCCGTCTCCTTGCCGGGTTTGCCGTCGACCAGCCATCCCCAGGTGAAGACAAGCCGGTTCGGCCGGTCGATCTCGCGGTAGACACCGCCGACGATCCGCTCGTGGCCTTCTTCGCTGCGCATCGTCACCGACCATTCGCCGCCAACGCGCGCGTCGGCGTTGGATTGGGGGATCGTCATATTGCCGGGGCCAAACCACTCAGCCATCTGGTCGGGCTCGATCCAGGCGGCGAAGACCCGCTCCGGCGCGGCGCTCAGCCGTCGTTCGATCTCCAAGACGTGGTCTTCGGCGGTCGCCACGTTCATTCTTCGCCTCCTTGGCTGTCTTTGTCAGATTGCCGCTCAAGATGCTGCTCAAGGCGGTCGATGGCGGCGTTCCAGAAGCGGCGCTGCCGTTCCACCCAGTCCTCCACCACAGTGAGGGCATCGCGGCGCACGCGACATACGCGCCATTGCCGGTTGACGCGCCGCTCGATGAGGCCGGCGGTTTCAAGCACGGCGAGGTGCCGCGAGATAGCCGGTCCGGAGATTTCAAATGGCGCACTCAGTTCGCCGACGGTTTTGTCACCTTCGGCGATCAGGCGTTCGACAATGGCCAGGCGGTGCGGGTCGGACAAAGCCGCGAACACATCCGCGACCGCGCCGACGTTGCTCGAATGTTGCAGGCTCATTATTTAACTTTATCATTAAATAATGAAGCGAGCAAGCGGATGAGCTGACTCCGCGGCCAGCGTCCCTATGAGTGCTTTCGGAAAAGAAGAAGCCGCCGTGGCAACCGAGACTGAGGGGGGGCGGGTGAACGTCTCGGGGCCAACGGCGGCTAAGTAGGACTGGAGTACTCTGCGCGTGAGCTTGACGCCTCTTTACTGCGCGATTTCGGTTTCGGTGCGGTCGAAGATCTCGCCGAACTCAGCAACGGTGATGGCATCCATGCGCATCAAAGTTGATGTGTTTCCGACACGGGTCTCAACGACGATGCTCGGCTTTGAGGGGACCTCGTAAGCGACGTCCATGCACTCAGCCTGCGCGTCGGGCGAGTCGCCGAAGCAACCGAGCGGGATCGGGAGGTCGCCCTTCGTGGCGACAGGAAATCCGATCGGCGTGACCGGCGGCGCGTCAGCGGCGGCGTCGAACGCGGCGACGACGCGCGAAACGGCGTAAGTCGCGTTGGCCTGAACCGGGTTCGATTCCGCCAGAGCGGGACTACGGGTCAGCTCAACGGTGGCGCCCCCCATGGCGACAATCAATGCGGCTGCGGCGATGGCCTTCTTGGTGTCGATAATCATTTGACGCTCCCAGGCACCTTTCGGCTGTCCATTGGCGTCGAAACTAGGGATGCGATGCTTCGGCTTCCTTACGCGCCAGCGGCAAAATGGTTTCGCGGTTGCCCAAATGTTTCCTCAATCCGACAAAGAACGAAACATTTGCACGGGGTTTTCGGCCGGAAACTCGATTCACCCCAAAAAACCCGCGGAATCCGCGGCCAAACGGCCTCAATTGTCGCATCGGACCTGGCGGCTCGGCGGCGATCCGCGGCGCGGCAGGCGAGGTGCTGCCGTTAGGGAAGGGCCTGAGTTGCCTTCCCGGCGCGGTTGTCTTAGCGGGTCGTTATCCATGTTGAAGAGGGGCGAGCGTATGCGACGGTGTCTGTCTGTGTCGGTGATCGTGTTCGGCGTTATGGCGTTTGAGATCTTCGAAGCGTCGGCGGCGGGCAGTGCGGCGGTCGGAAAAGTCCTCGCCACGACATGGTGCTCGTCGTGTCATTTGGTCAGCTCTGAGCAGCAGACAGCGACCACCGAAGCGCCGCCTTTTGAAAGCGTGGCGCAACGCTCCGAAGATGAGATTGCGGCGCTCGCCCTGTTCCTCGCCGATCCGCATCCGCCCATGCCGCAGATGAGCCTGACGCGTCAGGAGATCCAGGATCTGCTCGCCTATATCGCCAGTTTGAAATAGGGGCGGCGGTTCCGCCGCTGGCTTCACGCGCTTCCGGCGACCTTCAACGCAGCGATTTTGAGGGCGGCCAGAAGACTCAGCAGGGGGGACGATCCAGGAATTGCCGACTCTTACTCCGGAGCTCGCGTGGTCGGGTAAGGTGGATGCCCTGCCAACCGGCGAGGGAGCCTGGAGCGCTGAGATATGGCAACGACCCTCATTGTGCTTGCCCACCCGGATAGGCGTTCGTTCAACGGTACTTGGGCCAAGGCCACCGAATCGGCGTCGAAGGCCTTGGGACATGAGGTGATCTGGTCTGATCTCTGTGCAATGCAGTTCGATCCGGTGGAGGGCGCGTCCCACTATTCCGGCATCGATATTGATGCGCCGTTCGATGTTCTGAGGGCGCAGGAGGCGGCCTCGGCGGCGAAGATGCTGCCGGCGGATGTGATGCGTGAGATCGAGAAGATCCGTCAGGCCGACAGGATCGTTCTCCACTTTCCTCTTTGGTGGTTCTCGCCGCCGGCGATCTTGAAAGGTTGGTGCGACCGCGTGCTGGTACATGGCGCACTTCACAGCGTGGATGCCCGATTTGACCGCGGGCTCTGTCGCGGCAAGCGCGCGCTGTTTTGTGTCACGACGGGCTCAAGTGCCGCCGAAAGCGCCTACAACGGCAAGGAGGGTGACGTTCGGCTGTTACTGTGGCCGCTCGCCTACACGATGCGGTATCTGGGAATGACAGTGCTGGAGCCCAAGATCATCCACGGCGTGCACGCATACCACGGCGATCAGGCACAACACGGCTTGGAAGCTCGCTTAACCGGCGAGATCGATCGCCATGCGCAGACGATTGCCGCGTTCGACACCCGAGACATCATCCCGTTCAACCCGGATTCGGACTTCGATGAGGGCGGGTCGTTGCGGCCCGATGCGACAAGCTATTCGCATTTCATACGACGGGCGCCCTGACGAGCCGCACCCGCCCATGCCGCAGATGAGCCTGACGCGCCAGGAGATCCAGGATCTGCTCGCCTATATCGCCAGCCTGAAATAGGGGCGGCGGCTTCGCATGGCCTTAGGCGCGGGCCAGAATGGCGAGTTCTCCTGCCTCTGGCGTCCAAGGTTCGCCGGTCGTGAGTGCGAGGGCTTCTTCGACCACCAGACCGGCCTGCGCGACTTCAGCCGAGATCGTCTCGGGATCAAAATATTGCAGCCAATTGAATATCTCGAACCGGCGTCTCAGATCGACGATCAGGTACCGGTCGAGGGCGAGCTTTTCCTCGTCGTAGAGGAAGGTGGTCTGGAAACCGAAATGATCATCAGGTGACCAGAAATCCCCCATCGGATTGCGGCCGTACGTCGCCGCTTCGTGCCGCGCGGCGAATTGCGGAACCGTGTACACATCAAAAACGAAGGTCCCACCGGGTTTCAGCATTCGATTGATCCGCCTCACGAGGCTCTGCCTGCTTTGTGGCGAGAGGGTGCAGTAATCGCAGTAGATCAAGGTGACGATATCCTGGTCGCCAGGCAGATCGTCGGCCAGATAATCGGCTTGCCGATACGCGATGTCCAAGTTCTTTGCGGTGGCTTCTGCGCGGGCGTGCGCAAGAGAGACGGCGGAGAAGTCGACGCCGGTCACCTGAGCGCCCCTTTCCGCCATGCGTGTTGCGTAGAGGCCCGGGCCGCAGCCCAAGTCGCAAACAGCCTTGCCGGAAAGGCCAATCTTGCGGTCGAACCAGTCCACGATCCCGTCGATGATCGGAACGCGGCGCGAGGCTAGGTCTGTGCCCTGATCCAGATGATATTCCAGCATCTTCTGTGCGATCCAAGGATCGGTCCAGAGCGTGTCCGTCGTATAGCGCGAGAACGGCTCTGGCTTCCGGTTGAGGTCGTCCAGATCGGAGTACATCTTTGTGTCATTCCTTGCGGTACAGTTCCGCCTTGCGAGGCAAACACTGACGCGGGCATGTTCGCGTCTAAGGGGCCACGGCCTAACTCGTCAGCAAGCCGTCTTCCGCCAGCTCCTGCCCGCGTGCCTTGCGGAACCGGGCCACTAGGTCCTCCACCGTCAGGTCCTTGCGTTCCGGGTCGCGCACGTCGAGCACGATCTCGCCTTCATGCAGCATGATGGTGCGCGAGCCGAATTCCAGTGCCTGACGCATGGAATGCGTGACCATCAGCACGGTTAGCCCAAAACGCTTGGCGAGCGTATCAGTCAGGCCCAGCACGAACTCCGCATTGGCCGGGTCGAGCGCGGCGGTGTGCTCGTCAAGCAGCACGACGGATGAGGGGGCAAGCGTTGCCATGATCAAGGCCAACGCCTGACGTTGACCGCCTGACAACGACCCGATGGGCTGGTCGAGGCGCTTCTCAAGCCCGATCTCAAGCTCGGCGACACGCTCCAGGACGGAGCGCATGCGGCTCGGGGCAAGGGCATCGCGCAGGCCGCGCCGCGCGCCGCGGCGTGATGCGATCGCCAGGTTCTCTCCGATCGTCAGCCGACCGCAGCTTCCCGCAAGCGGATCCTGAAAGACACGCGCAACAAGGCGCGCGCGTCCTTGTGCGGCGTGGCGCGTGACGTCGCGATCTGACAGCACGACACGGCCGGCTTCCGGCACCACGTCGCCGGCGATCGCGGATAGCAAGGTGGATTTGCCGGAGCCGTTTGAGCCGATGACGCAGCAGAATTCCTGGTCGGCGACCTCAAGCGTCACGTTTTTCAGCGCGTGTCGCTCCAGCGGCGTGCCCGCGCTGAAGCGCACCGACAGACCGTGCACGGCAATCATGGCGTGGGCCTCGGCTGGCGAAGGCGCGGCAGGATCAGCGTGAAGAGCACGAGTACGGCGGTCGCAAGGTTCAGGTCGGACGGGGTGAGGCCGAGGAAATCGAGGTTCAGCGCTAACTGCACCGCCAGGCGGTATAGCACGGAGCCGAGCACGCAAGCGGCGACGGCGACGATCATGCCGCCGCGCGGCAGCAGCGTCTCGCCGACAATGACGGCGGCAAGTCCGACGACGATCGTGCCGACGCCGGAGGTGACATCGGCGAAGCCGTTGGTCTGCGCAAAGAGCGCGCCGGCCAGCGCGACCATGGCGTTGGAGAGCGCAACGCCTGCCATGATCATCGCACCGACCCGCACGCCTTGTGCCCGCGCCATGCGCGGATTGGCGCCAGTGGCGCGCATGGCGAGGCCGAGATCGGTCCGCAGGAACCACGCCAAGAAGATCACGCCGATCGCGGCAAGCACGAACACGAAGAGCGGCCGCGCCAGATAGGAGGTGAGACCAAGCTCATAGATCGGCGTGAGCACCGTCTCTTGATTGAGGATCGCGATGTTGGGGCGGCCCATGACCCGCAGATTGATGGAGAACAGCGCGATCATCGTCAGGATGGATGCAAGCAGGTGCAGGATCTGGAACCGCACGCTCACGAAGGCGGTGAAGAGCCCGGCCATGGCCCCAGCGACGCAGGCTATTGCCGTCGCCAGCCACGGATTCCATCCGGAGATGATCATCACAGCGACGACGGCTGCGCCGAGCGGGAACGAGCCATCGACGGTGAGGTCGGGGAAGTCGAGAATGCGGAAGGAGAGAAAGACGCCGAGCGCAACGAATGCGTAGACGAGCCCGAGCTCGACAGCTCCGAAGAAGGCGATGGCCGACATGAGGATCGCCGCTGGGAGCGGGGACGCGTGCGCCCCCGCTTCTCACTTGGTTGCTATTCGACGACCTTGGCGGCGCGATCCAGTACGGCTTGCGGCAGTGTAATGCCGATGGTCGCGGCCGTTGCCTTGTTCACCTGAAGGTCGGAGCCGGAGGCGAAGATCACCTCAAGCGAACCGGGGTCGGTCCCCTTCAGGACTTGATCGACAAGGGCGGCTGTCTCCACGCCGACCTGGAAATAGTTGAAGCCGACAGCGGCGAGCGCGCCGCGGGCTACGCTGTCGGTGTCGGCGGCGTAGAGCGGCAGGTTTGCCTCGTTGGCAACGCCGACGGCCGACTCCAAGGCGGAGACGATGGTGTTGTCGGTCGGGACGTAGATGGCGTCGACCTTGCCGACGAGCGAGCGTGCAGCCGCCTGAACCTCGGCGGATTTCGTCGCCGGTCCGTCGACCACGGTGATTCCGGCGGCGTTCGCCTCCTGCCGGACGGAGGCGAGCGAGGAAACGGAGTTCGCTTCACCGGGATTATAGAGCACGCCGAGGCGTTCCACGGTCGGCGTGATCTCCTTGATCAGCGCGATGTGATCGCCGATGGGCGCCATGTCGGAGACGCCGGTGACGTTGGCGCCCGGTGCTTCGATCGACGAGACAAGCCCAGCGGCCAGCGGATCGGTGACAGCGGAAAAGATCAGAGGAATCTCGGTTGTCGCGGCAGCGACGGCCTGAGCGGACGGCGTTGAGATCGCCACGATGACGTCAGCGGCGTCGCCGACAAACTGCCGTGCAATCTGAGCGGCGGTGGCCGGATTACCCTGCGCGGTCTCGTAGGTGAAGGTCACGTCGGTGCCTTCGGCATGGCCGAGATCGGCCAGTCCCTTCTTGATGCCGTCGCGCACGGCGTCCAGCGCCGGGTGCTCGACGATTGCGGTGATGGCGACGGTCTTCGGTTCCGCGGCCGCGCCAGTCACTCCGGCAACCAACACAGCCGCGGCAAGGCCATAGGCGAGAGTCTTCATGATCCGCTCCATACTTTGGCAGACGAGTGGGGCTGGTGCTTTGGTATCATTCCGCGCGAGGAGGGGTCGAGACCAAAAGCGCGGGATTCTTAAGGCGGAGCGGTGGGCGCGAGGGCGCGCCCGGTCCCGTGAAGGGCGTCGGCAGCTGCGTCAGGCGTCCTTGGGGTCGGCCGGGCCCATCCCGTTCTTGTGCTGCTTGGCGGCGATGCCGAAGATCGTGCGGCGGCGCTCAAGCTCCTCGCAGATGTCGTCGAAGGGGATGTCCATCCCGTCTAGGAGCACCACGAGATTATAGAGAAGGTCGGCCGCCTCCATGATCGCGGCTTCGCGGTTTTGCTGAATTGCCTCGATCGCGAGTTCAGTTGCTTCTTCGACGACCTTCTTGGCCTGCTGGGGTGCGCCGTCGGAAATCAGCTTGGTTGTCCGAGGGAAGCGTGCCGCCTGCTTGCCGACATGCTTCAGGTCGTCCTCAAGCTGGTGGATGGCGTCGAAGCCACCGGAGGGGCTGTGATGTGTTTCCATTCGGCTCATGTTGTTCTTCCTTAGAAGCCGCTCAATTCTAGCGCCGCGCCCCCCTCTGAGAGCCCATTATAGCAGTGTCGAACCGCTTTGTGTCGAGACCAAGGCTCCAATGCAGTAAACAGCCGTTCAGTCGTCGCCAGCGTCTCAACTTCCATACGACATCGCCCTTCCTCCGAACGGGGTACCGGGAGCACCGAACAACTTGTCCCTGAGCGACGCGGCGGGTGATTCGTCATTCAAGATAGTCGATTGAACCGCATAAGCGAAATCCGGCGAGAAGCGCCTCGAAGGACCGGATGGCGGGGCATGCCCAATTGCAGGAACTGAGCTTCAGAGCTCAGGCGGGACGTCGACGCTTGGGAGCCAAGGCTTGATATCGAGGATCGGCGTCGCGTCGAGACAATCCAACGCGTCGACTTCAAGAACGCCAGCATCCACGTCGCATGACAAAAGGCGCACGATGTGAAGGCCGATCGGGTTCGGGCGAACCGGCGAGCGCAACGAAAACACGCTGCGGACATGCTCGCTATGGCGCGGAGCTTGCACAAGGAGATCGCGGCGCGCGCGGTCAAACCAACTGAGCACAACGATCGGCGATCCGACGGCAAGATCACGCAGGCCGGGCCGCCACGGTGGATCGATCTCCAGCCGCCCCCAGCCGTCGCGCTCTCGGGCCTGGCGCAGGTTACGGGGCATGGCGCCACGCTCCGTCCACGGCGTTCGCGCCTTGCCGATGAAGACGAGACCGGCATCGGCCGGCAGCGTCGCGGGATCGACGGAGGCGCGGATTTCTCCTGGTCTTTCGGGCTGATCCATGAGGTTCTTGCAGCTTTGTTGCAGCCACACTTACGCCGGCCTGAGCCAAGGAGCAAAGCCTTCGCTTGGCCGTTGATCCCCAAGCACGGATGTCCGTCGCTTGACGAGAACTCGTAACGATATAAAGATATCCGCATATCTTGCGGAGAGGCGCATTGGGTTCATCGGTCGAATTGCTGGTCCATCAGATGAAGGCTGCGGGCGACGAGACCCGCATTCGACTGCTGGCGATCCTTCAGCATGGCGAGCGCACGGTGAAAGAGCTGACCGAGATCTTCGGGCAGTCGCAGCCGCGCATCTCGCGCCATCTGAAGGTGCTCACCGATGCAGGGCTCGTGAGCCGCACGCCGGAGGGCTCGTGGGTCTATTATCGCCTGACAGACGACACCGGCCGTGCCGTCGCGCTCGGTATTCTCAACGGCCTCGATCAGTCCGATCCGACGCTACGGCGCGACAATGATCGGCTCGTCGCACTCCAGTGGCGTAACCGCGAAGCCGCCGAGCACTACTTCGCCCAGCACGCAAGTTGCTGGGACGAGATACGCTCGCTGCATGTGCCGGAACGGCAGGTGGAAGAAGCCATCCTGCAATGCGCAGGCGAGGGCCCGTTCCGCGCGATGCTCGATATCGGCACCGGCACCGGCCGCATGCTTGAGCTTTTCGCGGGTCGTTATGAGCGAGCGGTCGGCATCGATCTCTCGCCTGCCATGTTGTCGGTGGCGCGTGCCAATCTTGAGCGCGCGGGGCTCGACAATGCGCGTGTGCGGCTCGGCGATGTGATGAATCCGCCGGTGCTGCGCGACAGCTTCGATCTCGTGATCATTCATCAGGTGCTGCATTTCCTCGACGAGCCGGGGCGGGCGCTGGCGGAGGCGGCGGGCGCGCTGGCGGCCGGGGGTCGACTTCTGGTCATCGATTTCGCGCCGCATGAGCTGGAATATCTGCGCCAGGCACACGCCCACAGAAGGCTCGGCTTCAGCCGCGAGCAGATGAAGATCTGGGCGTCGGCGGCCGGACTTCGGCTGGCAAGCGTTGAAGACCTGGCGCCGCAGGACGAAGCGGGCGGCCTGACGGTGACGATCTGGTCGGCGCGCAACAAGCGCGCGACCGGTTCCGGACGAAAAAAGGCGGAGGCATAGCTGTGATCCAAGCAAGCATCAGCGGCGCCAAGCCGCCGACGATGTCGTTTGAGCTTTTTCCGCCCAAGTCCGATGCGCAGTTCGCCACGCTGCAAACGACGGTGGATCGGCTTGCGGCGTTCCGTCCGGAGTTCTTCTCCGTCACCTATGGGGCAGGCGGCAGCACGCAGGATCGATCACGCAGCGCCGTGCGCCATATTTTGGATCGCCGACTGCCGGTCGCCGCTCATCTGACCTGCGCGGGTGCAAGCCGCGACGCCGTCAAGGAGACGATCGCGTGGTTCCGCCGTGCGGGCGTCGCGCATTTCCTGGCGCTTCGCGGCGATCCGCCTGGCGGGCTTTCGGAGCGCTACGCGCCGCATCCCGACGGCTTCACCGACACGGCCGATCTGGTTGAGGCTTTGCAACAGGCCGGCGCGGCGCAAGTCACCGTCTCTGCCTATCCAGAGCGTCATCCGCAAAGCCCCGATTGGCGCACGGAGATCGACGTCTTGAAGCGCAAGGTCGACGCCGGCGCCGTTCGCGCGATCACGCAGTTCTTCTTCGACAACGATGTGTTCGAGGCTTACGTCGAGCGCGTCCGCAGCGCGGGGATCTCGATTCCGATCGTGCCGGGCATCATCCCGATCCACCGTTTTCCGTCGATCCGCGATTTCGCGAGCCGCTGCGGCGCAGCGATACCGACCGATCTGGCGCGCCGCTTCGATGGGCTCGACCCGGCCTCCGCCACGCACGGGCTGGTTGCCGCCGCTGTCGCCGCGGAGCAGGTGTCGGATCTCATGGCGCGCGGCGTCGATGCGTTCCACATCTACACGCTGAACCGCTCCGAGCTACCGGAAGCGGTGTGCCGGATCGTGGGCGTGGCGGCTGAAACAGAGAAGACAGCCTGCGCTGCGTGACGCGCGCGATCGCATCGCCCAGATGCTCACGTCTTTATCGGAAGGTGCCGCCGGCGGCCCACGCCCCATGAGATGCTTGCGGGCCGCCGACGGCGAATTGGAGCCCGCAAATCTCAGAGCAGTCCGAAGACGATCGCTCCAAGAAATACAAAAGCGGCGCACACCGCGAGAAGATTCAGAGGCTTAATGAAGGTCATGAGGATGGCCTCCCTCCTACTTCACGCTGTGATTTTATCGCGGAACTCAAGCGTGCAGAACCGCTAAATTGTGATGCACTGCACAATCAGTTGGCTGACATTTGGGCTTGACTTGAAATTTCACGAAATGTGTCAATTCGTTAACGACTGGACATGGGGCAATTCTCAATCATCCACAGGCGCGAATGATCGGCATTGCCTGTTGCAAAAGCGTCTTGTTTAGCCATGACAATGATTCGAATGGGCCGGATTCTGTCCAGCGGGCGCGAGCGTAACCGACCGGGAACCATCCTATAATAATCGCGATTTGAACCCCGACGGGCCGCGTCGCGGTGGGCGCGACGGATCGCACACGAGGAGCTTCTAAGATCGATAAGTTCGAGACCGGTCACGACGTTGCGTTGTCGCTGCGCCCCGACGTTCCCGTCTATTGCTTTCGCCCCGCCGTCTTGGCAGCTGACGCCAAGGCGTTCATGGAGCGCTTTCCCGGCAAGACCGCCTATGCGGTGAAGACCAATTCCGAGCACTTCGTTCTGAAGGCTCTGGTTGATGCCGGCATTAGCGCGTTCGATGTGGCGAGCCCCGGCGAGTTCGCTGCTGTGCGCGCCGTGTCGAAGGATGCGGAACTGCTTTACATGCACCCGGTCAAGGCCCAGTCCGACATCCGTCTGGCGCTTGAGACCTATGGCGTGCGCGAAATGTCGCTCGACCATGAGGACGAGATCGCGAAAATCCTTCGGATCGTGCGCGCGCTCGACCTCGATCCGACGAGCATGACGCTATTCGTGCGGCTGCAAACGAAGGGGAGTGCGGCTTACGAACTCTCCAAGAAGTTCGGTGCGGCGCCCGCGCATGCTGTGGAGCTTCTGCAACGGATCGAGCGGCTCGGCTTCAAGGTTGGCATAGCGTTTCATGTCGGTAGCCAGATCGGCGATCCGAAGATCTACGAGCGCGCGCTCGCCTCGGCCGACTGGGTGCGTAATCGCGCCGCCGTGCCGCTTACCGCCCTTGATGTTGGCGGCGGGTTCCCCGCGGCCTACGGAATCGATCCGCGGCGCGGCGAGCCGCAGATGCCGGAACTGCCGGACCTCATGGCCGAGCTTCGCCGTGAGATCGAGGAATGGGAGTTCTCCGACCTGCCGCTGATCGCGGAGCCCGGCCGCGTGATCGTCGCGCGCTCGTTGTCTGTGATCGTGCGAGTGCTTCTGAAAAAGGGCCGGCGGCTTTACATCAATGACGGCATCTGGGGCTCGTTGTCGGATTCGTGGACGGGCAAGATCACGCTGCCCGCGCGCCTCATTCTCGATCCCGCGCGGCGACGACGGAGCGGCAGCGCCGATAAGCTCGTGCCGTTCAAGGTGTGCGGCGCGACGTGCGATTCCGTGGACATTCTCTCCCGTCCGTTCTGGCTGCCGGAGACGGCGGATACGGGCGACTGGGTGGAGATAGGTCATATCGGCGCCTACAGCCTCAGCCTGCGCAGCCGTTTCAACGGCTTCTATCCCGATACGTTCGTGGAAGTGGCAACGCCATTTGAAGAAGAGGAGGGGCCACAGGCCTTTGCCGCGATCGAGACGATGGCGGATTAGCGCGCGGAGCGGCCGCTTGTGTCGGGCGCGCTCCTCAGACATGCTTGGCGCAAATGCGCCAACCTCAGATTCTCGTATGCGCGTTGCTGCTGATTGCAGCGACGACGCAGCTTGACGAAAGCAAGGCGGCGGAGGTCTCAGCCGGCGGCTATACGTTTAGCGATGAGCTCGGCGGTTTTCGCCTTTTGTCGGCGACCGGCACCGGCTCGTCCGACGACCCCATCATCCTGGTGGAGGAGCTGGTCGGCATCGGGCCGGTGACCTTGGTGATCCGTCGACCGAATGCCGGCCCCGAAGTGCGAGCGCCGGGGCGGTCGCAGCTCACCTTGGTGAAGCACGTGATCAACCGCTCCAATCGCGTCTGGGCGAGCTTTGAGGTGGAGCTGCAGGAGATTCTCAGAAAGCCCAGCGTCTACGGCGACGGCTTGTCGTTCAAGCAATTCGCCGCGCAGCCTCGCGATATTCAATCGGACACATTCACGCTGAATGATCGGCGGTTTGAGCCCTATGACCGGATCACATTCCAAGGCGGCTCGGTCGATCCCGACGCTGCGGTGCGTCTGCGCCTGACCATCACCGACCCGACGCCGGTGCCGGAATTCTATCTCTTACAAAATCCCAACATCGTCTCTGCCGGGCGGATGGTGAGAGGGCAGAGCTTTGCTCAGCGCCGCGAATAGCGGCTCACACGATGAGCAGCACCGTTGCGGCAAGAAGCAGGCCCATCGCCACGTTGAAGACGCGCAGCGCCCGGTCAGTCTGAAGTACACGCTGCATGGCCGCGCCAAAGCCCAGCCAGGCGAACATGCATGGCATGCCGACGGCAATGAAGATGAGCCCGAAGAGCGCCGCTTGCGGGATCGCGCCGCCGGATTCCGTTTGCAGAAAGCTGCCAACGGCGCTGGCGCAGATGAGCCAGGACTTTGGGTTGACCCATTGGAACGCCGCTGCACCCAGAAAGCCGATTGGCCGTTGCCGCTCACCCGTTGACGTGCGGCCGGCAGTGGCGATCTTCCAGGCAAGCCACAGGAGGACCACGATCCCGGCGATGCGCAGGATGCGCATGGCAGAAGGGTTTTCAATAAGCACGCTGCCGATGCCGGCCGCGACCAGGAAGATCATCAGCGAGAAGCCGAGCGCCACGCCAAGCACATGCGGCATGCCGCGGCGCATGCCGACATTGGCACCGGTGGCCGTCAGCATCACATTGTTCGGTCCTGGCGTCGCGGAGGTCACGAACGCAAAGACCGCGAAGGCGGTGACCTGCTCGGGGCCCATGTCCGATCTCAAAAGGTCAGTCAGACTGACCTTTTATGCGGAGCCCGGACGGCGTGCAAGCGGCGAGGGGCCGTGGCCGACACGCCAGCGGCTCGGTGCGCGTGACAGAATGTCAGAAAAAAAGAAGGGGCGGCTCCGGGCCGCCCCTCCGATCGCCCCCCGATCGGAATAGTCGAAGACATGGTTCAATCCCGCACGCCAATGGCGTTGCGTTGGAGGTGTTTTACACCAACGCGGGTGTGGAGTCCCTTATCTCGCTGTTTCCCAAGCCCTTTCGCTGGGTGCTGTGCTCGACTTGCAACACTGTGCCTTGCGGGCAACGGGTCCGGTTGGGGCCGGAGCTCCGGATTCCCGCGGCTAGTCGGCCAGTTTGACGCCGTTCAGCATCGCTACATGGTCGGAGAGCATGGGCAGGTAATCGCCGCCTTTGCCCATGGCTTCGGCGCTGGCTAGGTAGTTCTTCACTTCTGCGCCGACAAAGGTCACGGCACCCGCCTGGTTGGCGAGGCCGGCGAGATAGCGCAGGTCCTTATGAGCGTTCTGCAGGCTGAATTTGTGCGCGTCGCGGTCGCGCTCCACGACGTATTTCATGAAGGTCTCATAGAAGCCGCAACTCATGCGACCGCCACTGATCACGGCATGAAACTGCGCCGGGCTGATGCCGACATGGGCGCCGATGGCCAGCGCCTCTGAGTAGATCGCGGCGTAGCTGATCGACACGAAATTGTTGAGAAGCTTCATGGTGTGGCCGGCGCCCGTCGGGCCAACCAGCACGATCTTCGCGGCGAAGCAGGCAATCACCGGCCGCACGGCCTCAAGCACCTCAGGCTCCGCGCCGACCATGCAGTCGAGCGTGCCCTCCTCAGCCTCCTTGGGCGTGCGGCTGAGCGGCGCATCGACCAGCGTCACGTCGATTGCGGTCAGCTCGGCGGCCAGCGCCTTGGTGGATATCGGATCTGAGGAGGAGCAATCGATCACAGTCAGGCCGGGCTTAGCGCCGGCAAGGATGCCCTGCGGCCCGCGGACGATCGCCTCCACCTGCGGCGAGCCGGTCACGCACAGAACGACAATATCGGCGGCGCCGGCCATCTCGGCTGCGCTTTTCACTTCGCTTGCGCCACGCGCCACCAGATCATCGACCGGAGCGCGGTTCGTGTGCGCCATGACGAGAAGGTCGTTGCCCTTCTCAAGGATGTTCTTGGCCATGCCGTGGCCCATCATCCCAAGTCCGATGAAGCCGACGATGCGTTTGGCCATGCGGGTCTCCCTGTCTCGAAGCGTGCTGGATTAGCCGCCGCGCGTCCTTGGCGCGGCGGTTGGGTTCAGCCCTTATCGGCTGCTCAGGCGGTGCGCTGCAAGTCGAAGGTGCCGCCGCCTTCCTGCTGGCAGCGGACGGTCGACGCGGTGGTGAATGCGCAGGTGGCGGCGCGCTGCTCCTGCGCCTGGACGGACAGCCAGCGCATGCTGACATTGCCGCCGGTCACAACATAGGTGCCCTGCGCCAGCACCTCGTTGGTCTGGACGTAGCGCGAGGTGAAGCTGCCGTTCTGGAACGTGGCGATGAAGATGCCGTCGGAGGACGCCCAATTGCCGTCCATGGCGGTGCGTTGCGGCTGCTGCGAGCCGGTCTGGCATGCCGCCAGAAATGCAGCGAGAAACAGCGCCGCTATCCCGGCACGTGGAGTCGTCATGGATGCCCCCTCAGGTTCCGCATCACCATGATATAGGCGGGAACCTGCGATGGTCCAGCCGACACCGTGGCGCAGGGGGCACACCTCGGTGTGCCGCTGAAATCAGCCGTAACGGAAGCGGGGTCCCCAGCCGGCAGCGCCTTCCGGCAAGAGGTCGAAGAAGTGCCAGGCGCTGCAGAAATCGTCGCCCGGCGCCAAAGCCGTGTCGGAGACGCGGACGATCGCGCCATTGGCCTTCTTGAAGACCGAAACGCCGGGTAGGGGATTGCCGTCCTCGACATAACCCATGGCGGCGGCGAAGCGCTTGTCGGGATCGCTCACCATGGGGAAGCGCCAGCCGCGGCTTTCAGCGAAGCTCTGCTGCACATCCGGCGCGTCGGGACTCGCGACGACGAACGCCGCGCGGTCGGCGAGGTGATCGTATGTGCCGTTATAGCCGTCCGCCCACATGGTGCAGTAGGGGCAGGACTTCCCCATATTGTGGATCACGAAGAGGTCGGGCTTGGCGCCGAAGAGATGCGAAAGGCGCACCTCGCCCTCCGTCGTGGCGAAGCTGTGGTCGTCCACCGTTTCGGGCTCGAGCGTCTTCTGGACTTCGCGCATCTTGGCGCGGGTCGCGGCGATCTGGCGGCGGTATTCGCCAAGCTGCGTGCTTGCCTCACGATAGTTCATGGCGCGCCTCCGTTCAGGCGTCGTATTCGTCGTTGAGCCGGAGCCAGGACATGGAGAAGGCGAGCTCGTCCTCGTCACGTCCCTTCGGCACCAGGTCGAGATAGTGGTAGGCGCCGTTCAGCATGTCGAGGCCGCGCGCGTAGCACGAATAGGTTCGGTAGATCGCGCCGTCGGCGTCCTTGAGAAAGACGCTGATCCCAGGCATCTCGTCGCCATAGGCCTTATGTGGTCCGAAATTGTAGTCGACCTCACCGCTGGCAATTTGTTCCGGCGTGAACGAGACGCCGAGGTCGAAGTTGAACTCGCTGCCCTGAGACGATGCCCACGGAAAGCTCCAGCCGAGCCGGTCGGCGGTTGCCTGAAGTGTTTTAAGCGGCGCGCGTGAGATGACCATGAAGCTGACGTCGCGTGCGGCCAGATGCGGTGCGATGCCGTTGAAATTGTCGGCCCAGAACGAGCAGCTCTTGCACGGGGCCTCCCACTCGGGGCCGTACATGAAGTGATAGACGAGAAGCTGCGAGCGATCTTCGAAGAGTTCGGCGAGCGACTTTTCGCCGTCAGCAGTGTGGAAGCGGTAATCCTTCTCCATCTTTACCCAGGGGAGGGCGCGCCGCTCTCGGCTCAGCGCGTCGCGGGCGCGGGTGAATTCCTTCTCCTTGGCAAGCAGCGCCTTGCGCGCGGCGATCCAGTCTTCCTGCGAAACGACCTGGTGGTCGGTCATGGCTCTCCTCCAAACGATAGGTTCTTGAACGTTCAGCGCCTCTTGCCGGGCTTTGCGGGCCGGGCCGAACGCTTGGCGCGGCTTTTCTTTGCCGGCGCTTTGCGCGGCGTCTTCTCACTGCGCTTCTCGGCGATGTCTTCCAGTGAGGCAGCGAGCAGATCGAACTGCGCCTGCCAATATTTCGTGTAGCGGTTCATCCATACCGCCGCGGCGAAGATGGGTCCGGCCTCCAGCCGGCAGCGGCTGATGCGGCCGGTGCGCTCCTGGCTGACCAGCCCGGCGCGCACCAGAACCTGGATGTGGCGCGATACAGCCTGAAGCGAGATGTCGAAGGGCGCGGCGAGCTCCGACACGAGCAGCGGCTCTTTGTCGAGCCGCGCCAGGATCTCCCGGCGCACCGGATCGGACAGCGCGAAGAACACGCGATCCAGCGCGGCATCCGATTCATCGGAGGGTGGCGTTTCGTAGAGAGGGAGAACGGGCGCAATGTTCCTCATCGTATCGGTTGAATATCAAACGATAAGTTGATTGTCAACGTATGCGTTGATTGAATGCGAAGGTGGCGAACAGCGTGCCGCATGAATGCCGCAAGAATCTCACGCGAGCGACATCAGCGCGTTGCCGTTTCGACGCGCTTGCCGGGCATAAATGTCGCGGCGGACCAAAATCGGGGAGCGTCATGCCGCAGAGGTCAGATGCATCGCGATGCCGCGCGACGGCTGCCGGCTATGCCCGGGCGGCGGCGCTCGCTGATGATTGTGACGCGCGCCGCGCCTATGGCGAGCTTGAGCGGCTGTGGTCGGAGATGGCAGCCTTGGCAGAGCGTTTCGACCGCGCGCAGGATTGTGATGCCAAGGCGCAGATCTACGCCAAAATGGCGGAAGTGGAGGCGGTCAGGCGCGCGGTGGTTTGAGGGAAGACCTCCACGCTCTCGTCATTGCCGGGCTTGACCCGGCAATCCATTCCGTCGCGGGTAAGCGGGCTGCATCGTTCCGGAATGGATGCCATGGTCAAGCCATGGCATGACGACAGAGGGAAAAGGCGACGCCGATTACCGCCTCACCCCGCTTCGTCAAACACCATCGCGGCGGAGTTCATGCAATAGCGCAGGCCGGTCGGCGGCGGGCCGTCGGAGAAGACGTGTCCGAGATGGCTGTCGCAACGGGCGCAGCGGATTTCGGTGCGCACCATACCGTGCGAGCGGTCCTCGATCTCACGGATGTGGGCCGAGTCGAAGGGCTGATAGAAGCTTGGCCAGCCGGTGCCGGACTCAAACTTCTCGCCCGACTTGAAGAGCGGCAGATCGCAGAGCCGGCAGGCGTAGGTGCCGATCTCTTTGTTGTCGAGCAGCGCACCGCAGAACGGCCGCTCCGTGCCGTGATCCAGAAGAATGTGCCGCTCTTCCGGCGTGAGCTTTTCCGCCAGCCGCGCGACCTCGTCGGCGGAGAGGGGCGTCACGTCGTGTCCGGAGGCGGAGAGCGCTTTGCTGGAGGCGGGCGCGTTGGTCATGGTGGAGGTCCTTGCCAGAGTCTGCCCTTTAGATAAGTGGCCGCCAACGATAAAGCCATGGCACGACGCATAACCTCCCCCTTGAGGGGAGGTCGAAGTTCGGCGAGCTTGGCGAAGCCGAACTTCGGGAGGGGGGCTGTGCCGCGCCGACAATTGCCGCCGCGCAACAAATCACTGGCCAAGCAGATGCGCCGCTCCATGCCGGACGCGGAGTTCCGGCTGTGGTGCGAACTGCGCAACGACGGGCTCGGTCTGAAGTTCCGTCGCCAGCATCCGATTGGACCCTATATCGTCGATTTCTTCTGTGCCGAACGGAAGCTGATCGTTGAAGTCGACGGCGAACAACATGCGCTTGGTGATCAGCCTGAGCGCGACCGCGTGCGGACCGAATGGCTTGAGGCCAGGGGTTACACGGTCATTCGCTTCTGGACGAATGAAGTCATGCAGGAGCTGGATGGCGTGTGCGAAGCCATTCTCGCCGCATCGCGTGGCGCATGGCGGAGTAGCCCCCCTCCCGAAACCGGCTGACGCCGGTTTCGACCTCCCCTCGAGGGGGAGGTTATGCGCTGCGACCTGCCGCGACGACCGGGAGAACAGCGTTGCTTAGTTCCGGCCATACCCCCCGCCCGTCGGCGTGCGCACAATCACCGCCTCGCCAGGCTCAAGCACGGTCTGGTCGGCGCCGGCGAGTTCCTCCAGGCGACCGTCGTTGCGGCGGACGAAGGTCGCGCCGAGCGCGCCGGGAGCGCCGCCGAAGAGCCCGTGCGGGCGGACAATGCGGTGTGAGGAGAGGATGGCGCAGTCCATCTTCTCCAGGAAACGGATCGTGCGCTCCGTGCCCGATCCGGCCGACCATTTGCCGCGGCCGCCCGAGCCCTTGCCGTCGTCGCCGTGGCGGATGTGGAAATCCTCCAACAGCACCGGGAAGCGCATCTCCAAGACCTCCGGATCGGTGAGGCGCGAGTTCGTCATGTGCGTATGCACGGCGTCGGCGCCGTTGAAGCCCGCGCCGTCATTCGTCACGCCGGCCGGCGCGCCGGAGCACAGCGTCTCGTAATACTGATATGCGTCGTTGCCGAAGGTGAGGTTGTTCATCGTGCCCTGCGCGGCGGCGAGCGCGCCCAGCGCGCCGAAGAGCGTGTTGGTCACGTGCTGGCTCGTCTCCACATTGCCGGCGACGACGGCGCGCGGATATTGCGGGGCGAGCATGGAGCCCTCCGGGATGACGATCTCGATCGGCTCCAGGCAGCCGGCGTTCATGGGGATCGCCTTCTCCACCATCACGCGGAACACGTAGAGGACTGCCGCGCGCGTGACCGGGGCGGGGGCATTGAAATTGTTGTCCTGCGCCGGGCTCGTCCCGGTGAAGTCGACGCGCGCGGAGCGTGTCGCCTTGTCGACGCTGATCTTGACCTTGATGACGCTGCCCTGGTCGGTGGGATAGTCGAACGCCGCGTCGCTCAGCCGGCCGACCACCTCACGCACCGATTCCGCGGCGTTGTCGCGGACATGCTTCATATAGGCCTGCACGACATCCAGCCCGAACTGGCGGACCATCTTGCGGATTTCGGTGACGCCTTTTTCGTTGGCGGCGATCTGCGCCTTGAGGTCGGCGATGTTCTGCGCCGGGTTGCGGCAGGGATAGGGATGGTCGGTGAGGAGCGCGGTCAGCTCCGCCTCGCGAAAGCGGCCACGCTCCACGAGCTTGAAATTGTCGATGAGCACGCCTTCTTCGTCGACGGTCGTGGCACGCGGCGTCATGGAGCCGGGCGCTGTGCCGCCGACATCGGCGTGATGACCGCGGCTCGCCACCCAGAAGAGGAGCTTGGGATCGGGCGCGTTGCTTTCCTCAAGCTCCTCGAAGACGGGCGTGACGACAGTGATATCCGGCAGATGCGTGCCGCCATTGTAGGGCGCGTTCAGCGCGTAGACGTCGCCGGGTGCGATGTTCGGGTTCAGCCGGCGGACGATGTCGACGGAGCGGTCCATGGAACCGAGATGCACGGGCATGTGCGGGGCGTTGGCGACCAGCGCGCCGGTGGCGTCGAAGAGCGCGCAGGAGAAATCGAGCCGCTCCTTGATATTCACCGAGTACGCGGTGTTCTGCAGCGTCACGCCCATCTGCTCGGCGATCGACATGAAGAGGTTGTTGAACACCTCCAACATGACCGGATCGGCGTCGGTGCCGATGGCGTGGACGCGCGGACGCGCCGTCACGCGGCGAAGAACAATGTGGTCCTTCGCCGTCACCTCCGCAGACCAGCCGGGCTCCACGACAATCGTCTGATGCGGCTCCATGATGAGCGCCGGTCCGGCGATCGAATGGCCGGGAGCCAGCGCGTCGCGCAGATGGACGGCCGCGTCATGCCAGCTCCCTTCGGAGAAGACGCGCGTGACCTTTGCCGGCGTGGCCGGTTGCTCTGTGATCAGCCGGTCGGGCTCTTCGATATCGGCGTGGCCGCCGCGCCCTTCCACTTCCACGGCTTCGGCAATCAACGGCTTGGCGTCGTAGATGAAACCGAAGCGGGCGCGATGTTCCGCCTCGAATGCGGCGCGCATTTTCGCAGCCGCATCGAACGGCACGGCAAGCGCCATGTCGGTGCCCTCGTAACGGACATGCACGCGCGCTGAAACGGTGACATCGGAATCGCTTAGGCCTTGCTCCTCAAGTTCGGCGACAACATAGGCCGCAAGGCTTTCCCGCTCGCGCGCAAGCTCAGATTCCGATTCCGCCTCCAGCGGCAACATCACCGCACGGCTGCGGTTTGCACGA
The DNA here is from genome assembly GCA_028284625.1 of Afifellaceae bacterium. Taxonomy (GTDB): domain Bacteria; phylum Pseudomonadota; class Alphaproteobacteria; order Rhizobiales; family Afifellaceae; genus DASWJZ01. The sequence continues at coordinate 47,543 of JANQRH010000009.1, forward strand.
ATGTCGGCAAGGCCCATCCCGTAGGCTGAGAGCACGCCGGACAGAGGATGGATGTGGACAATGCCCATGCCGAGACGGTCGGCAATGGCGCAGGCGTGCTGCCCGCCGGCGCCGCCGAAACAGGAGAGCACGTAGCGTGTCACGTCATAGCCGCGCGCCACGGAGATCTTTTTGATGGCGTTGGCCATGTTCTCCACGGCGACCGCCAAAAAACCGTCTGCGACCTCCTCCGGCGTCTTGCCGACTTCCTTCGCCAGCGCGGCAAATGTCTCGTGCACGATCGCCGCATCGAGGGGCTCGTTCTGGCTGGGGCCGAAGATCGCCGGAAAGTGCTCCGGCATGAGCTTGCCCACCATGAGATTGGCGTCGGTCACCGTCAGCGGTCCACCGCGGCGATAGCAAGCCGGACCGGGATCGGCGCCGGCGGAGCCCGGTCCGACGGAGAAGCGCCCGGACTCGTAGCTGAGGATTGATCCGCCGCCGGCAGCCACCGTGTGGATGCGCATCATGGGCGCACGCATTCTGACGCCCGCTACCTCCGTCCCGAATGTGCGCTCCAACTCGCCGTCGAAATGCGACACATCGGTTGACGTGCCGCCCATGTCGAAGCCGATGACGCGATCAAAGCCAGCCATCTTGGCGGTCTCCGTCGCGCCGACCACGCCGCCGGCCGGTCCGGAAAGGATCGCGTCCTTGCCTTGAAAAAGATGCGCTGCTGTCAGTCCGCCGGACGACATCATGAACATGAGGCGCGGGGCTTGCTGTGCGACGGGCGTGCTGTCTCCCCCCTCCAGGGGGAGGTTATCCGGGCCGCGCCCGCCGGCTCCCAAATCGCCGGCCACCTGGTCGACGTAGCGGCGGAGGATCGGCGTCAGATAGGCGTCCGCGACGGTCGTGTCGCCGCGGCCGACGAGCTTCACCAGCGGCGAGACCTCGTGGCTGACGGAGACTTGAGAAAAGCCCATCTGCCGCGCGATCGCGGCAACCGCCGCTTCATGCGCGGGGAACTTCCAGGCATGCATGAAGACGATGGCAAGCGAGCGGAAACCGTCGGCGGCGATCGCCTCCAGGATGCGCCGTACATCCGCCGCGTCGGGAGCGGCCTCGACCGTGCCGTCCGCACGCACGCGCTCGTCGATTTCCTCCACGCGCGCGTAGAGCATTTCCGGAAGCACGATCTCTTTGGCGAAGATGTCCGGCCGCGCCTGGTAACCGATCCTGAGCGCGTCGCGGAAGCCGCGCGTGATGAGGAGTGCGGTGCGCTCGCCCTTGCGCTCCAAAAGCGCGTTGGTGGCGACGGTCGTGCCCATCTTCACGGCGCCGATACGGTCGGCGGGAACGGCGTCGCCGGGCGCGACGTCAAGGAGCCGCCGAATAGCCTCCACCGCCGCGTCGCGATAGGCGCCTGGGTTCTCCGACAAGAGCTTTGCGGCGCTGAGCTGTCCCTTAGGGTCGCGCGCCACTACGTCCGTGAACGTGCCGCCGCGATCGATCCAGAAATCCCAGGTGCCGTGCGCCATCGGTCAGCTCCCGGCCGCGTCGGCCAAGGGCGTGCCGGGCAGGCAGAACAGGAAGGTCGGATTGCCGGGGTCGTTGTGCATGGAAGACTGCTCAGTTCGGCTGGCTATAGCGATTCAGACCGTGCGCTTCCAGGTCCGGCGGTCTCGCATTCGTGTCCGCTGTGCATCTCGCACCGCGCACGCGCGCGTGTCATGATCGATGCCTCTTTTGAATCGGAGCGAGGCGATGAGAGGAATCGTCATCACCGCGATTGTCGCCGGCCTGATCGGCTTCGTCGCCGGCAATGCGTTCTGGTACCTCGCGTCACCCTTGTGGATCGACCGCGTCGTTTCGGAGGAGCTGCCGGCGGCGCTCAAAATGTCGACCGAGCGCGAGGGCAGGTTCGCGGATGCAGACCGCACGCATCGCGGCTCGGGCATGGCGACGATCTTCGAGCTTGTCGGCGGCTCATCCGTTCTTCGTTTCACCGATTTTGAGGTGACCAACGGGCCCGACCTGAAAGTGTGGCTGGTCAAGGCGAGTGACGTCGCCAGCTCCAGCGATGTGACGGAGAGCGAATGGGTGTCGCTCGGTCCGCTCAAGGGTAACAAGGGCGATCAGAACTATCAGATACCGGAGGACGTGAACGTCGACGATTTCGGTAGCGTGGTGATCTGGTGCGAGCAGTTCAGCGTGCTTTTCTCGGTGGCGCGGCTTGGGCCGGCGGGGTGATCGAATTGGTAACGCTTTAGAGGAACAGGTCGCGTATGCGGCTTGACCCGCCCTTTGCGCGCATCCACATTTCCCTTGCCAGCCGGCCGGACGGTCGCCTCGCGAAAGCGGGGAGGAAAGTCCGGGCTCCATGGATGAACGGTGCCGGATAACATCCGGCGGGGGTGACCCCAGGGAAAGTGCCACAGAAAGCAAACCGCTCGCCTTCTTCGTAGGCTGTTGAATATGTGGCGGGACGGCCCCTAAAGGGCCACCCCGCAAGGAAGGCCGAAGGTGAAGGCGGGTAAGGGTGAAAGGGTGGGGTAAGAGCCCACCGCGGACCCGGCAACGGGGACGGCACGGCAAACCCCACCGGGAGCAAGACCAAGAAGGGGCGGCGCGGGTTCCGTTCGTATTTCGTCGGGGCCCGGCTTGATCCAGGCCAGCCGCCCGGGTCGGTCGCGTGAGGCGTTCAGCAATGGGCGCCCCAGATGAATGGCCGTCACGCCGCGGTGCTTCGGCACTGCGGCCTTACAGAACCCGGCTTACAGGCCGGCTGGCACTTTTTTCTAGGGCAAAGACACGCCTTGCTTGAACAGGACGTCGTAATACGTCCCGACGCCTGGTTTGTTGGCAAACGGTCGTCGATCGAGCTCGGCAAATCCGCGATTTTCAAGATAGAGCTTCATGTCCGCCAGGCGCGCGCATCCCTCGTAAGATTCGAAGTCGGCGACCTCAGTCTTGATGAAGCGAAACTGCGAAAGGATGTGCGCTGCGCCGCGAATTATTGAGAGCTCAGTGCCCTGCGTATCGAGGACGAGTCCGTCGTATCTCCGACCGTCTATCCGTTCGCGCTCCAGAAGTGTGGGAAGCGTGACGCCGCGCATCTCCAACTCATCGACGTAGTGGATATCGGGCCAAATCTCGCGATGCTTTGCGAGCTGAAGGGTGGAGGAAGAATCTCCGCCTTTGCTAGATATATGCAGGGTGTGCCGCTCTCCGTCTTTTTCCGTGATTAGAGCCTGCACGGCGCGCTGACCTCTGAGGCCCTTGATGTTTTTTTGAAGGCGTTCGAACGCTGGAGGCCGGGGCTCGATCCACAAGACGTCGAGTGCGTAGTTCGCGTAGCGTTGCCGCTCCTGCCCGACGGCCGCACCCACATGAATGACGCCGTGGAGGTGAATATAGAAGCGCTGGATCTCTCGTTTCGGCCGTAGGCGATATTTGATCGCCTTCACTGTTCGCCGAGGATGAAAGATGCGTCGGACATTCCGCAGTTCCATACGTGGCATGATGAGCGAAGTGGACCCGTATTGCCAGCTTCGACGGCGTGCGTTTGCCCTCGGCCGCAGGATTGTCAGCGCTAGGGTAATGCTTGGAGAAGCTTCTTCAGCGTCGCGACTGTCGAGTGGTCGGCGATGCCGTCGACGCGCGCCGACCGGAAGTGTCGCTGGAAGGCCGCGACCACATCCGCCGTCTGGTCGTCGAAGCTTCCGGTGATCTCGATCCCGTAACCATAGAGCGCCAGCCATTGCTGCACGGCCTCGGCCGGCGCGGCCGCGCCGGCCCGGCTTTCGGCGTCCACCGGCTCCGGCTCGACCCAGTGGCCGACGCCGGAGGCGGCGAGGCGCGCCCAGGGGAATTTTTCGCCGGGATCGAGCTTGCGGCCGGGCGCCACGTCGGAATGGGCGAGCACGCGATGGGGCGGGATGGGATGCCGCCCCACAATATCGCGGCAGAGCGAAATCAATGCGTCGATCTGTGCGTCCGGGTAATCCGGCAGGCCGCCGGGATGGCCGGTATTGGCGATCTCAATACCGATGGAACGCGAATTGACGTCGCTCATATCGGTCCATTGCCCACGCCCGGCGTGCCAGGCGCGGCGATCCTCCGGCACCAGCGAAAGCGTGCGGCCATCCTCGTGCACGAAATAATGCGCCGAGACCCCGCTTTCGGGGTCGCACAGCCAGGCCAGCGCCTGATCATGGTCCGGCATGCCGGTGTAGTGCAGGAGCAGGATGTCCGTCGGGCCGTCGGTGCGCGGGCCGTGATTGGGTGAGGGGTGGGGCGCGACGTCGACGCCCATCAGGACGCCTTGGCGTGCATGCGCTCAATCTGTTCCCAGGCCGTATTGATCGCTGCCAGCCGGTCGTTGGCGATGCGGATGAACTCCTCCGGCAGGCCATGCGCGATCAGACGGTCGGGATGGTTCTCCGCCACCAGCTTCCGATAGTGCTTGCGCAGCCGCGCATAGTCCCAGCTCGCGTCGGCATTCAGCACAAAGAAGGGATCGGCGCCCTCCTCGATAACGTGGCGTGCGCGGATATGCGCGAAGGCAAGGTCGTCGAAGCCGAAGGCCGCCGCGACGCGCGCCAGATAATCTAGCTCGCGCTCGTGCACGGCGCCGTCCGCCTTGGCGATGTCGAATAGCCCGTCCAGCACGGCCTCCAGCATGTCCGGCTCGTCGACAAGCAGGCGTTTGACGTCGGCCGCATAAGCTTCGAAGCCGGCGACGTCGCGCTTGGCCAGATTGTAGACGCGCGCGACGTTGGCCTCTTCGCCCGGCGGGATTTCGAAGATACGGCAGAAGGCGTCGACCTCCGACGTGGTGACGATACCGTCGGCCTTGGCCATCTTCGCCGATAGCGCAATCACCGCGATGGTGAAGGTCACCGCGTGGCGCTCCTCGCTCTGCGCCAGTCCGGCGAGAAGGTCGCGCAGGCCGGTCATGGCGGCGCCGACGCGGCCGGCGCCGTCGGCCAAGGTCGCTGTGATGCGCGAGAAGATGCCCATCGGTTTTGCGGTTCACTCCGTCGCTTGAGCCTGATCCCTATCTGCGTCGCGGCGCGGTGAAAAGCGTCCGTGCTGTCGCGTCGCGGGCGGCGGCCAGGGCGGCTGGTTACGGCCCGTTTACCCTAATTGGCCAAGACTGACCGGCTTCGTCGAAGTGTCGAAATCGACCGCAAGAAGCCAGTGGGTTCCATTGACCACCCATATAATCCCATGATAACCCATATCGTCCCGGTAGTTGATCGGGTGGCGCTTGCCCTGGCCTGGGGATGTTTTGGCGGCCAGCGGCTTTCAGCGCCCTCCGCGGACGCGGGACGGGACTGCCTGAGCGGAGGCGGGCGGTCGGCGGACGCGAGGGGCGATGGACGGTTTTGTGGCCACGTTTGTGAACCGGCTCGACCAAAAGGGCCGGGTGTCGGTTCCGGCGCCGTTTCGCGCCGTGCTGGCGCGCGACGGGCAGGAGGGTGTCTATTGCTATCCCGCGCTCGACCGTCCGGCGATCGACGGTGGCGGCGCCAGGCTGCAGCAGGCGATCGCCAATCGGCTGCAGCCCTTCGAGACCTTCTCCGAAGACCACGAGATCCTCTCCACTGCCTTTTACGGCGACAGCCGCATTCTGAAGATCGATCCCGATGGCCGCGTGGTGCTGCCGGAAGAGTTCCGCGCCTATGCCGGCGTGAGCGAGACGGCGGTCTTCGTCGGGCAGGGGTACAAGTTTCAGATTTGGGAGCCGGAGCGATTTGCCGAGAGACAGCGCGAGGCACGGGCGCATCTTCGCGCCGTCACGCGCGGGCTCGGGCGATCCAACCCAACTGCCGGTCCATCGTCGCCGGCAGAGGACGGCGAGGCATGATGGCCGGTCGCACCTCTTCGGAGCGTGCTGGCGGACCGGCCGGCCATGTGCCCGTCCTCCTCGCTGAAACGCTTGAGCATCTCGCCGTCGCGGCCGGCGGCCGTTTCATCGATGGGACGTTCGGGGCGGGCGGCTACAGCCGCGCCATTCTGGAGATGGGCGGCAGCGTGCTGGCGATCGATCGCGATCGGGCGGCGGTCGAGGCCGGTGCTGCGCTCGTCGCACAAAGCGGCGGGCGGCTGACGCTTGTCGAAGGGCGTTTCTCCGACCTTGAAGCGTTTGCCCGGGCGCAAGATTTCGCGCCGGTCGACGGCGTCGTCCTCGATATCGGCGTCTCCTCCATGCAGCTTGACGACGCAGCGCGCGGCTTCTCGTTCCGGCAGGACGGGCCGCTCGACATGCGCATGGGGCAGGGCGTCGACGCCGCGGCGATCGTGAACCGCGCCTCGGTCAAAGAGCTCACGGCAATCCTCAAGGTATTCGGCGAGGAGCGGCAGGCGGGCCGCATTGCGCGCGCCATTCATCGCGCGCGGAGCGAAACACCCATCACCCGCACCACGGCGCTTGCCGAGATCGTCGCTGAGGCGATCGGACCGGCCGCTGGCGCATCACGCATCCATCCGGCCACGCGCACGTTTCAGGCGCTCCGCATCTTCATCAATCGCGAGCTGGAGGAGTTGGCGCTGGCGCTGGCCGCGGCGGAGGCGGTGCTCAGCGAAGGCGGGCGCTTGGTCGTCGTCTCGTTTCATTCGCTTGAAGACCGCATCGTGAAGCGCTTCCTGCAGCAGCGCAGCAAAGAAGCGCGCGGCTCACGGCACGCCCCGTCGGTTCCTTCCGAACCGCCGACCTTCACACTTCTTACGCGACGGGCCGTGGAGGCGGGCGAGGACGAAGTCGCGGCCAATCCGCGAGCGCGCTCGGCACGACTGCGCGCGGCCGTGCGCACCGGCGCTGCGACCCGCGCCGTCGATTTCAAAGCAATCGGCGTTCCGCATCTTACCGACGTCCCCGGCCCGGAGGCCTTCCAATGATGCGTTGGCTACAAGTGGTTTGTGTGATCGCGGCCGCAGGCGCGGCGGTGTTCGTCTTTCAGGTCAAATATCGCGCGGAGGCCGTGGCGGAGCGCGCCACCGAGTTGCAGCGCCAGATCGACCGGGAAGTAGAGACCACGTCGCTTCTGGAAGCGGAGTGGAGCCTGCTCAATCAGCCGGCGCGCGTGCAGGAGGTTATCGACCGCCACACGGAGCTCCTCGGCCTGCAGCCGCTCGATCCCGCACAGATCACCAAGCTGGAGAACCTGCCGATGCGTCCGACCGGCCCAGCGCCGAGCGATGAGGCCGCGCTCTCTGCGATCCTGCAAGCAGAGACGGGAGAGGGCCAATGAGCGGCAGCGCTCCGGCTTCGGCCTGGCATCACGCGAACGGCGCCGGCGCCCGTAAACCCAACAGGGTCGATCGCCTTGGCCGCCAGCGGATCGCGCTCGCCATGGCGGGTTTCTGTCTGCTGTTTAGTGTTCTCGCCATAAGGCTCGTTGTGCTTGGCGCTTCCGGTAGCGATGTCGATGACGACGGCCGCCATTTCGTGCTCGCAGCGTCGCAGGCGCGTCCGGACATCGTGGACCGCAATGGCGAAACGCTTGCCACCGACATCAAGACGGCCGCGCTTTTCGCCGAGCCGCGCTACGTAATCGATCCCGACGAAGCGACGGAGCTCCTCGTCTCGGTTCTGCCGGAGCTGGATCGTGACCGGCTTCGCCGCATCCTCTCCACCGATGCGAAGTTCGCCTACATCAAGCGCGAGATCACGCCGCGTCAGCAACAGGCGATTCACAAGCTGGGCATTCCCGGTATCGGCTTCCGGGTCGAGAACCGCCGCTTCTATCCGGGTGGCCCGGTCGCTTCGCATGTGCTCGGCACGGTGAACATCGACAATCGCGGCATCGCCGGCATGGAGAAGCATATCGACGAAGCGTTCCTGAACGATCTCCAGGCGGCGGGCTTTGCCGGCGATCACGCTTTGAAGCCGGTGCCGGTGTCACTTGATCTGCGCGTGCAGCATGTAGTGCGCGACGAACTCAGCAAGGCGATGGAGCGCTATCAGGCGATCGCCGGTGTCGGCATCGTGCTGGACGTCAATACCGGCGAGGTGCTCGGCATGAGTTCCGTGCCGGATTACGATTCCAACAATCGCGATGAGCTGCTTGACCCGAACCGCCTGAACCGTGCGGCCGTCGGCGTCTACGAGATGGGCTCGACCTTCAAGGCGTTCACCGTGGCGATGGCGTTGAATTCCGGCGTCGCCAAGGTGACTGATTCCTTCGACGCGACGCACGCGTTGCGGGTCGGCGGGTTCTCAATCGACGACTTCCACGGCAAGCGGCGCTGGCTCACCGTGCCGGAGGTCTTCATCTACTCCTCCAACATTGGCGCTGCGCGCATGGCGCTGGCGGTGGGGACGGAGGGGCAGCACGACTTCTTTCAGCAGCTCGGCCTGCTCGACACACTCAATACGGAACTGCCGGAGACGGGCGCGCCCATCATTCCCAAGATGCCGTGGGCCAAAGTGACCACCATCACCATGGCGTTCGGCCATGGCATGTCGGTTTCGCCGCTGCAGACGGCGGCGGCCGGCGCGGCGTTGGTCAATGGCGGCTTCTACGTCAGTCCGACCTTTCGCCCGCGTTCGATTGATACGGCGGCGACGTTGGCGCGGCCCGTGCTCAGCGCGGAGACCAGCGACACCATGCGTAAGCTCTTCCGCCTCAACGTTATGAAAGGCTCCGGCCGGCGTGCCGAGGTGGAGGGTTACGGCGTCGGCGGCAAGACGGGAACGGCGGAGAAGGTTGAGAACGGGCGTTATGTCAGCGACAAACGGCGCAACGCCTTCCTCGCCGCCTTTCCGATGGACGCCCCCAAATATTTGGTATTGGTCGTCATTGACGAACCGAAACCAGAAGCTCCGGGCCGCGGCGCGACCGCGGGTTCCAATGCCGCACCAACGACGGGCAACATCATTCGACGCATCGCGCCCATGCTCGGCGTGGAGCCGAAGGCGATCGATCCCACCGAGGAACCGGCGCTCGCCCTTGCATCCGCGCGATAGGGGTGGCGCGCCTTGAGTGAAGAGAGACGCTATGGCCCGCGCCGCCTGGCATCGCTTTTCACCGATGAAGCGGACATATCCGGCGAGGATGCGGGCATCTGGATACAGGGTCTGACGGCTGACAGCCGCGCCGTGGAGCGGGGCTGGCTGTTTGCGGCGCTGCCGGGCGTGAATGCCGACGGTGCAAACTTCGTCCCCGCCGCGATCGAAGCCGGCGCGGCCGCCATATTGATCGGTGAGCAGCCGCTTGAAGGCGATATCTCCGTGCCGGTCGTGCGGATGGAGGATGTGCGCCGCGCTTTTGCCTTCGTCGCCTCGCGCTACTACGCACGGCAGCCGCGCACCATCGCCGCCGTGACCGGAACGAACGGCAAGACGTCCGTCACGGTGTTCCTGCGGCAGATATGGGAGAAGGCCGGACGCCGGGCGGCGAGCCTCGGCACGATCGGTCTAGTGACACCAGACCGGGAGGATAGCGGCGTGTTGACTACGCCCGATCCGGTCAGGCTTCATGAGATATTGGCTGACCTCGCCGCCGAGGACGTGACCCATCTGACGCTTGAGGCATCAAGCCATGGCCTCGATCAGCGACGGCTTGACGGCGTGCGGCTCTCCGCCGGGGCACTGACGAACATCTCGCGCGACCACCTGGATTATCACGGCACCTTGGAGGCCTATCTGAAGGCCAAGTTTCGGCTGTTCGAAACGCTGCTTCCGCGTGGTGCGGCCGCCGTCACCGATGCGGATCGGCCGGAGGCGAGCACGGTTGAACGCGTCGCTAAAGGGCGCGGCCAGGAATATTTCAGCGTCGGACGAGCCGGCGAGACGCTGAAGCTTCATTCCGCCACACGCATGGCGAACGGTTCGCGCCTCCTTGTGGAGGCGTGGGGCGAAAAGCACTATGTGCCGTTGCCGCTTGTGGGCGACTTTCAGATCTCCAACGCGCTGGTTGCGGCCGGGCTGGCGATCGCGACCGGCGTTGAGGCGGGGGTGGCGCTGGATGCGCTGTCGTCGCTCAGCGGCGCCAGCGGCCGGCTGGAGTCGGTCGGCAAGCATCCCAGTGGGGCGCAGGTCTTCGTCGATTACGCCCATACGCCGGATGCGCTGATCAATGCGCTGAATACGCTGCGGCCCCACACGGAGGGGCGGCTGGTCGTTGTGTTCGGCGCCGGCGGCGACCGTGATCCCGGCAAGCGGAGCATGATGGGCGAAGCTGCCGCCAATTGTGCGGACCGGGTGATCGTCACCGACGACAATCCGCGCACGGAGGACCCCGCGGCGATCCGCGCGGCCATATTGACAGGCGCCCCCGACGCGCAGGAGATCGGCGATCGCCGCGCCGCCATCCAGGCGGCCATCGGCGATCTCACCGCCGGCGATATCCTTCTTATCGCCGGAAAGGGCCATGAGACTGGCCAGACCATTGGCGAAGACGTGCTGCCCTTCTCCGATCAGGAGGAGGCCCGCAGCGCGCTTCGAAATCTGGGAGGCGAGGTGTGAGCGTGCTGTGGTCCACCGACGCATTTGTGGCGGCGGCCGGCGGACGCCTGGTCGGCGGCGCGCCCGATGGCATCTCTAACGTCTCAATCGACAGCCGCAGCATTGGTCCGGGTGAAGCGTTCGTCGCCATCCAGGGCCCCAACCGTGACGGGCACGAATTCGTCGGCGCCGCGCTGGAAGGCGGCGCGGCGTGCGCGGTGGTTCAGGAGGGACGGACGGAGGGAGGCGCCGGCCCGCTGCTTGTCGTGCCCGACGACCCGCTCGCCGCTTTGGAGCGCGTCGGTGTGGCGTCGCGTGCACGCATGCACGGCGCCGTCGTGGCGGTCACCGGCTCGGTCGGCAAGACCGGCACCAAGGAGATGCTCAGGCTTGGCTTGTCGTCGCTTGGCCCAACGCACGCGCCGGTCGGGTCCTACAATAATCAGTGGGGCGTTCCGCTGACGCTGGCGCGCATGTCAGCGGAGGCGCAATACGGCGTGTTTGAGATCGGCATGAACCATGCCGGCGAGATCCGGCCGCTGACGCGGATGGTGCGCCCCCACGTCGCCATCATCACGGCCGTGGCCGCCGTTCACATCGAGCATTTCGACAGCGAAGAGGGAATTGCCGAGGCCAAGGCGGAGATACTGGAAGGGCTTGAGCCGGACGGGACCGCGGTGCTCAACCGCGACAATCAATGGTTTGATCTCCTAGCCGAGAGAGCCGCCGAGCAGGGCGCCCGTATCGTGACCTTCGGCGAACATCCGGCCGCCGATGTGCGGCTTGAACACGTCTCGCTCGGTGCGGACGGCTCGAGCGTGAAGGCCGTGCTCGCCGGCGAGCCGGTGACCTACCGGCTCGGCGCGCCGGGGCGTCACCTGGTCCAGAACTCGCTGGCCGTACTCGCCGCCTGCCGGGCAGTCGACGCCGACCTGACGCGCGTGGCACTGTCGCTGTCGCGTTTTCAGGCGCCGCAGGGGCGCGGCGCGCGACTTGAACTGCATCATGCGTCGGGCCCGTTCACGCTGATCGACGAAAGCTACAATGCCAATCCGGCCTCCACCCGGGCGGCTTTGGCGCTGCTCGGCCAGGTGAAGCCGACCGGCCGCGGGCGGCGCATCGCCGTGCTTGGCGACATGCTGGAGCTTGGCGATATGGCGCGCGAACAGCATCGCGCGCTGCTGCCGGCGGTGGAGGAGGCGGGCGCCGATCTGGTGTTTCTGGTCGGGCCACTGATGCAAAGCCTCTGGGAGGACTTGCCCCACGGGCGCCGTGGAGCCTATGCCGCAAATGCCGCGGAGCTTCAGCCGATTCTCTTTGAGACCATCGGGCCGGGCGATGTGGTCATGGTCAAGGCGTCGCTGGGCACGCGGCTCGGTCCGATCGTTGAGGCCATGAAGCGCTATTATGCGGAGCAGGCAGAATGAATGGGGCGCGCACCTAGCATGCTGACACAGCTCGTCCAGTTCAGCGACCAGTTCCAGGTGCTGAACGTCTTCCGCTACATCACGTTCCGCACCGGTGCTGCGACGATGACGGCGCTGTTGTTCGTCTTCCTCTTCGGCCCGGGGATCATTCAGGCGCTCCGCCTGCGCCAGGGGCGCGGCCAGCCGATCCGCGCCGACGGGCCGCAGACGCATCTCGCCAAGGCCGGAACGCCGACCATGGGCGGACTGATGATCATGTCGGGCGTGCTGGTCTCGTCGCTGCTGTGGGCCAACCCGACCAATGTCTATGTCTGGGCCGTGCTTCTGGTGGCCGTCGGGTTCGGGCTGATCGGATTCTATGACGACTATCTCAAGGTTACGAAGGCGACCAATCACGGCTTCTCCGGCCGCGCGCGGCTGAGCCTTGAATCGGTGATCGCCGCCGTCGCGGTGGCGCTGATGATCTTCGGCGGTGACCAGGACCTGCACACCGCGCTGGCGCTTCCCTTCCTCAAGGACACGGCGATCAACCTCAGCTATTTCTACGTGATCTTCGGCGCCTTCGTGATCGTCGGCGCCGGCAATGCGGTGAACCTGACGGACGGTCTCGATGGGCTCGCCATCGTGCCGGTGATCATCGCCGGGGCGAGTTTCGGTCTGATCGCGTACCTTGTCGGCCGCGTCGACTTCACCGAATATTTGCAGATCAACCACGTGCCGGGCACCGGCGAACTCTCCGTCGTGATCGGCGCCATGATTGGCGCCGGGCTCGGTTTCCTGTGGTTCAACGCGCCTCCGGCGGCGATCTTCATGGGCGACACCGGCTCGCTGGCGCTGGGCGGAATGCTTGGCGCAATCGCGGTGGCGACCAAGCATGAGATCGTGCTTGCCATCATCGGCGGCATCTTCGTCATGGAGGCGCTCTCGGTGATCATCCAAGTCGCGTCGTTCAAGATGACCGGGCGGCGCGTGTTCCGCATGGCGCCCATCCATCATCATTTCGAGCAATTGGGCTGGACGGAGCCGCAGGTGGTGATCCGCTTCTGGATCATCGCTGTCGTGCTGGCGCTGATCGGCCTTTCCACTCTGAAGCTCAGATAGGGAAGCTGAGGCAGCGATGGCGGTTCAGCTCACGCATCTTCAGGGTCAGGCGATCGGCGTCTTCGGTTTGGCGCGAAGCGGGCTTGCCACGGTTGCAGCAGCGCTCGCCGGCGGCGCGACGGACGTTGTCGCCTGGGACGACAAGGAAGAGGCGCGGATAAAGGCGGAGGAGCTCGGCGCGACGGTGGAGGATCCGTCCGCCTGGCCGTGGGAGCGGCTTCACTGCCTTGTGCTTTCGCCAGGCGTTCCGCTCACGCATCCCAAGCCGCATGCCATTGTCGGCGTTGCCCAGCATGAAGGTGTGGAGATCATCTCCGATATTGAGCTTCTGTGGCGCGAGAGCGAGGGTCGCGCGCGCATCGTCGGCGTCACCGGGACGAATGGCAAATCGACGACCGCGGCGCTGCTCGGCCATGTGCTGGACGCAGCCGGACTACCGGTTTCCGTCGGCGGTAATATCGGGCGCGCCGCGCTCGACCTTGAGCCGTTGGAGGAGGGGCGCGTCTATGTGCTTGAGCTTTCCTCCTACCAACTCGATCTGACGCGCCGATTTCGGCCCGACGTGGCGGTGTGGCTCAACCTCACGCCGGACCATCTCGATCGCCACGGCAGCATGACCGGCTATGCCAAGGCCAAAGCCCGCATCTTCCTGAACATGACGCCGGAAGACACGGCGATCGCCGGGATCGACGAGCCTGAGATGCAGGTCGTGGCGCGCGCCATCGAGGGGCAGGGGCGGCCGAGGCTTCTGACGATGTCGATAACAAAGCACGAGGACGCGGCGCTTTTCGTCAATGCCGACGGCGAGCTCTTTCAGTCCGGCGATAGGGCGGCGTCGTTGGCGGGGCTGCCGGCCTTGCGCGGACATCACAATTGGCAGAATGCGGCCGCTGCTTGGGGTGTCGCCAAGGCGCTTGGCCTGGAGGGCGATGCGATTCTCGCCGGCCTGGCAAGCTTTCCGGGCCTCGCGCATCGCATGGAATTGGTGGGCCGTCGCGGCACGGTGCTATTCGTCAACGATTCCAAGGCGACCAATGCGGATGCGGCGGAGCGGGCGCTCGCGACCTTTGTCCCGATCTACTGGATTGCCGGTGGCTTGGCGAAGGAGGGCGGCATCGAGAGCCTTGCCGAACACTTCCCCAAGATCACCAAGGCCTATCTAATCGGCTCGGCGGCGGAGGCGTTTTCCGCAACGCTTGCGCGCCGCGTGCCGCATGTGATTGCCGGCGATGTCGACACCGCTGTGCGGATGGCCGCCGAAGATGCGGCGATCGACCGGCGCGCGGAGCCGGCGGTGCTGTTCTCGCCGGCCTGCGCTTCTTTCGATCAGTTCGCGGACTTTGAAGCGCGCGGCGAAGCGTTCTGCTCCGCCGTCAACGCTATCGACACGAACCCCATGGAGGCGGTCGCATGATCAGCCGTGCACACAATTCGCCGATTTCCAATTGGTGGTGGACGGTCGATCGGCCCATGGTCTCACTGGTGCTGGTGCTTCTGTTGATCGGCCTGGTCTTCTCCTTCGCCGCCAGTCCGCCGGTCGCGGAGCGGCTTGACCTTGAGAGCTTCCACTTCGTCAAGCGGCACGCATTTTATGTGCCGATCGCGGTTGCCGTCATGCTTGGCCTGTCGCTGCTCACCCCGCGACAAGTCCGCCGCGTCGCGCTTGTCATGCTCGCCGTGTTCCTAGCGATGATGGTCCTCGTCCTTTTTGTTGGCGAGGAGATCAAGGGATCGCGGCGCTGGCTCTATATCGCCGGGATCTCCGTTCAGCCGTCGGAGCTGATCAAGCCGGCCTTCATCGTCATCACCGCGTGGCTCTTCGCCGAAGGCAGCCGACGGCCGGACGTACCGGGCAAGATGCTGGCCGTGGCGCTGCTTGTCATCGTGGCGACGCTCTTGGTGGCTGAGCCCGATCTTGGCCAGACGCTGCTCTTCGTCGCCGTGTGGGGCGCGTTGTTCTTCCTCGCCGGTGTGAACATGGCGATCGTGGTCGGGCTGTTCGGCGTTGGCATAGTGGGCTCTATCTTCGCCTATTTCGCCTTCCCGCATGTGGCCTCGCGCATCAATCGCTTCCTCGATCCGGAA
This sequence comes from Afifellaceae bacterium, assembly GCA_028284625.1. Classification (GTDB taxonomy): domain Bacteria; phylum Pseudomonadota; class Alphaproteobacteria; order Rhizobiales; family Afifellaceae; genus DASWJZ01. The sequence continues at coordinate 62,591 of JANQRH010000009.1, forward strand.
AGCGGCGACAATTTCCAGATCATGACGGCGATGCAATCGTTCGAGCGCGGCGGATGGTCGGGAACCGGCCCCGGCGAGGGCATCATGAAGCGGGTCCTGCCGGACTCCCACACCGACTTTGTCTTCGCCGTGGTCGGCGAGGAGTTCGGCATCCTGCTCTGCCTTCTGATCGTGGCCTTGTTCGGCGTCCTGGTGATGCGCGGGCTCTTGCAGGCGTTCCGGCGCAACAGCGCTTTTGAGCGCATGGCGATCGCCGGGCTGGCGACGCTGATCGGCGTGCAGGCCTTCATCAATATCGGCGTGAACCTTCACCTCCTCCCGGCCAAGGGGATGACGCTGCCGTTCATCTCCTACGGCGGCTCAGCGCTCCTATCCGTGGCCGTCACCATGGGCTTCCTGCTGGCGCTGTCGCGCCGCTCCACCGATCAACAAGTCACCATCGTGCCGCGGCGGACGCTTGCCGCGGAAGCGTGAGGCGAGCTTGGCGCAGACCGCGCTGCTTGTCGCTGGGGGCACTGGCGGGCATCTCTTTCCGGCATTGGCGCTGCGCGAGGTGCTGGTCGTGCGGGGATGGCGCGTGCATGTCGCCACCGATCCGCGCGTCGGCGAGCTGATCGCCGGTGTGCCGCCGGAAGAGACACATCGCATCCCGTCGGCGACGATCTCCGGCGGATCGCCCATCGCGATGGCCGGCTCGCTCTTCACGCTCGCGCGCGGCGTTCTTCATTCGCGCACGCTTCTGAAGCAACTGAAGCCGGCCATCCTTGTCGGCTTTGGCGGTTATCCGACGGTGCCGCCGGTCGTCGCGGCACGGCTCAGCGGCATGCGCGTCATCGTACATGAGCAGAATGCCGTTCTCGGCCGCGCCAACCGGCTGTTGATCCGCTTCGGCGCGACCCTGGCGACGGGCTTTGACAAACCGAAGGGCGGCGAGCGCGCCAAGGCCAGCGCGCATGTCGGCAATCCCGTGCGCGACGCCATCAAGGACGCGGTGCGGCCTTACGAGGCCCCCGGCAAGGATGGTCCGCTCCGGCTCTTCGTTGTGGGCGGCAGCCAGGGTGCGCATGCGTTTTCGGAGCTCGTGCCGGGCGCTCTGGCAGCGCTCGACGACGACAAGCGGCGGCGCGTGAGCGTCGTCCAGCAGGCACGGCCGGAGGATTTGGCGGCGACACGTGAGGCCTATCGTGGCACGGAGGTCAGCGCGGAGGTTGAGCCGTTCTTCGCCGATATCGGCGAGCGCCTGGCGGCGGCGCATCTCGTGATCTGCCGCGCCGGCGCGTCGACAGTGGCGGAGCTGGCTGTTTCAGGACGTCCCGCCATCCTCGTGCCCTATCCATATGCGCTTGATCACGATCAGGCGGAGAATGCGCGCGCGCTCTCAAGCGTCGGCGGCGGCTGGCTGATGCCGCAGAAGGACCTGACGGCATCGGCGCTGGCCGCGCAGATCGCTGCGCTGATGGATAAGCCGGAGGACCTTCGTAACGCGGCGGAGGCCGCCAGGACGGCCGGTCGTCCGGATGCGGCTGAGCGCCTTGCGGAGCTGGTGGAGCGGGTGGCGGGGTTCTAGCTGGTTTGGTGACCCTTTGATGACGCAGCCGCTCTGGGCTATGCGACGCGGGATATCAGAACCGCGCAAAGAGGTTGTGGAATGAAACTGCCGCGCGACATCGGCCCCATCCATTTCGTCGGCATCGGCGGGATCGGGATGAGCGGCATTGCCGAGGTGCTTGCCAACCAGAACTATCGCGTGCGCGGCTCAGACGTCGCTGACAGCGCCAACGTGCAGCGGCTCCGCGAGCTCGGCATTGACGTCGCGATCGGTCACGACGCGATGAACCTCAACGACGCGGCCGTCGTGGTCGTCTCTTCGGCCATCAAGCGCGACAATCCGGAGCTGAGCGAGGCGCGGGCGCGCGGCCTGCCCGTGGTGCGCCGCGCGGAGATGCTGGCGGAACTGATGCGGCTGAAGACGGCGGTCGCCGTCGGCGGCACCCACGGCAAGACGACGACGACCTCCATGATCGCGGCATTGCTCGATGCCGGCGGCCTCGATCCGACGGTCATCAATGGCGGCATCATCAATTCCTACGGGACGAATGCGCGCATCGGAGACGGCGATTGGATGGTCGTTGAATCCGATGAATCGGACGGAACGTTTGTGAAGCTGCCCGCCGACATCGTCGTGGTCACCAATATCGATCCGGAGCATCTGGACCATTACGGCACCTTCGACGCGCTGCGCGAGGCGTTCCGCGCCTTCGTCGAGAACGTGCCGTTTTACGGCTTTGCCGCGATGTGCCTCGACCATCCCGAGGTGCAGGCGCTCATCGGCACGATCGAGGACCGCCGGGTCATCACCTATGGCAGCAATCCGCAGGCTGAGGTGCGCTACCGGGATATCGCGACAGAAGGCGGCAAAGTGACGTTCACCGTGGAACGGCATGACCGGGTGAGCGGCGAGACGGAGACCATCGACGATCTCACCATGTCGATGCCGGGTGAGTACAACGTCTCCAATGCGACTGCGGCCATCGCAGTGGCGCGGGCGATCGGCATTTCGGCTGAAGCGATTCGCAGCGGGTTGGCGAGCTTTGGCGGCGTCAAGCGGCGCTTCACGCTGACGGGCAACTGGAATGGCGTCGCGATCTACGACGATTACGCTCACCACCCGGTGGAGATCACCGCGGTGCTTAAGGCGGCGCGTGCCGCCACGGAGGGGCGGGTTGTCGCGGTGGCGCAGCCGCACCGCTATACGCGTCTCAACGACCTCTTTGCGGATTTCTGCGCCTGCTTCAACGAAGCAGATACGGTCATCGTTGCCGATGTTTATGCGGCCGGCGAAGCGCCAATCGAGGGCGCATCGCGCGACGCTTTGGTGGAAGGGTTGCGTTCCGGCGGCCACCTCGATGCACGGCCTCTGGAGAGCGAGGAAGAGCTGCCGGCGTTGATCGCCTCACTCGTGGAGCCCGGCGACATGGTCCTCTGCCTGGGGGCCGGGTCGATCACCAAATGGGCGCACGCACTTCCGACAGAGCTGGACGCGCTTGGCAAGGAAAGAGAGCAGGCGGTTTGACAACCGCGCCTGGCGCCGAGCAGGGCCTGATAGCCTCCCCCTTGAGGGGAGGCACGGTTTTCGCCGAGCAAAGCGAAAGCGAAAATCGGGAGGGGGGTATGGCCGGTATAGTATTTCCCCCCTCCCGGAGTTTCCGGCGCCTCCGGCTTGGAAACTCCGACCTCCCCTCAAGGGGGAGGTTACGCAGCGAGTTCTAGGACGGATGCCTGACCACCTCCTCGACAAGTTGCGGCCAAGCCTCGCCGGCTTTCGCGGCACGCTGCAGGCGGATCAGCCGCTTGCGCCGTTTGTGTGGTTTCGCGCCGGCGGGCCGGCGGAGATCCTCGCCATGCCGGCGGATGTGGAGGACCTGCAGTTCCTCATGCGCGCGCTGCCGGAGGAGGTTCCGGTCACGGTCGTCGGACTCGGTTCCAACTTGCTTGTGCGCGATGGTGGCATAGAGGGTGTTGTTGTGCGCCTGTCGGCGCGTGGTTTCGGCGCCGTAACGACCGAGGGCGAGCGCATTCGCGTTGGTGCAGCGCTGGCCGACAAGCGGCTGGCGGCGCATGCGCTTGAAGCCGGGCTCGGCGGCTTCGCGTTCTATCACGGCATTCCAGGCGCGATCGGCGGTGCGCTCAGGATGAACGCCGGCGCGAACGGTGTGGAGACACGCGAGCGGCTTGTCGAGGTCGTGGCGATCGATCGGCGCGGCGAGCGGCGCGTGCTGACGAATGCGGAGATGGGCTATTCCTACCGTCACGCGGAAGCGCCGGACGATCTCATCTTCGTGGAAGCCTTGTTCGAGGGGCACCTGGAGGTGCCCGACGCGATCCGGGCATCGATGGACGACGTGCAGACCCATCGCGAGACGGCGCAGCCGATCAAGAGCCGCACCGGCGGCTCCACCTTCAAGAACCCCGATCCGCCCGGTACGCCGAACCAGCGGCGCGCCTGGCAGCTCATCGATGCAGCGGGCTGTCGGGGGCTCATGGTCGGGGCGGCGCAAGTGTCGGAGATGCACTGCAACTTCCTCATCAACACTGGTGATGCGATCGCGCGCGATCTGGAGCTATTGGGCGAAACCGTGCGCGCGCGCGTGCTGGAGCATTCCGGCGTGCGGCTTGATTGGGAGATCAAGCGGATCGGGCGGTTTGGCGAGACGGGGGAAGTCGAGCCCTTTTTGGGCGAGGGCTGAGTGAGTTCAGATAGGGGGCCGGCCGGCCTCCGATCGCCCTTGCGACAGTAGAGAGGTGACGTCTCTCGGCCTCTCCTCCCGCTCTTCAACCTTGCGTGCGTTTGTCAGCGCAGACCGCATCGATGATCTCGGTGATTTCTGGAGCATAGTATCGACGCTGCTTCTGGAACTCGGCTGACCGGAGGTATTCCGCATGCCGGGCCACTTCATCGCGAACGACGTCGCGCCAATCCCTCGACCGCATGTTCTGAAGGACGGCGTCGAACGACCACAACATATTGGCCACGAAGAGTTCGTATTGAATCGAGCTTCTTCGCTGCTTTATTTGATCAGGATCTGGATTGTGGAGGTCTGGTCGTTCGAGGGCCTCCTTAAGGTATTCCCGGAAGAGGCTCATCGCTGTGGCCTCGCGCTGGATTGCACGCTGCCCGCGGATTTGGACGTAGACCATTGCGATCCCGACGAAAGCTAAAATCGCGGTGAGCGCCGCGGCAAAACCCTCAATGATTGCTGCGAGTTCGAGTATCTTCAGCGCTCCAAAGTCGTTCATGTTTGCTCCTCCTTTGAGAGGGACGAAATCGAGTAACTTTAGTTAACACTTTCTCACCGATTTCCCGTCCAACCTCGTCGCACGAATCGCCGGTGTGATGAGGAGTGCCGCCAATGGCGGGTGAGACGCATGTCGCGGTGTTGATGGGAGGCTGGTCGGCGGAGCGGCCGGTCAGCCTGAATTCGGGCAAGGAATGCGCCGACGCGCTGGAGGAGGCGGGCTTCCGCGTCACGCGTATCGACGTTCAGCGCGACATCGCCGACGTGCTTTCAAAGCTCCGCCCGGACGTGGCGTTCAACGCGCTGCACGGGCCGGACGGCGAGGGCGGCGCGATCCAGGGCCTGCTTGAGGTTCTGGAGATCCCCTACACGCACTCCGGCATGCTCGCCTCCGCGCTCGCCATGGACAAGGAGAAGGCCAAGGCGATTGCCGCGGCAGCCGGCATTCCGGTGGCGGAGCACAAGATCGTCAGCCGCTTCGAGGCGGCCGAGCGCCACATCATGAAGCCGCCCTATGTCGTGAAGCCGATCGCGGAGGGCTCCTCGTTCGGCGTCATGATCGTGCCGGAGGATCAAACGCATCCGCCGCAATCGCTTGCCCGCGACGATTGGACGTTCGGCGACCGCGTCATGGTGGAGCGCTTCATCCCCGGCCGCGAGATCACCTGCGCGGTGAAGGGCGACGAGGCCATGGACGTGACGGAGATCGTCCCCGTGGGATCGGGCTTCTACGATTACGACGCTAAATACGCCGAGGGCGGATCAAAACATCTCTGTCCGGCGCCGATTAAACCCTTTGTTTACCAAAATATTCGCACGCTCGCCCTTGAAGCGCATCGCGCCATCGGCTGCCGCGGCGTCTCGCGTTCTGACTTTCGTTACGACGACATCGGGACGGGGGAAGTCGTGTGGCTGGAGGTCAACACGCAGCCTGGCATGACGCGCACGTCACTGGTTCCAGAACTCGCCGCGCTCGCGGGTCAGAGCTTTCCAGAGCTGGTGCGATGGATGGTGGAGGACGCTTCTTGCCGACGGTAAACAGCGCGGGAACGGTTGGAACGGCTTTTCTGGCCGCGCTGGACCACGCGCTCGGCCGGCTCCTGCGTCCGCTCGCCAATCTCCTGCCGCGACGGTTACGTAGGGCGGCGGAGCGAATCGAAAAGCGCCGCAACCGACCTATCGGGCAGATCGCGGCCGCCGGTTTTCTTGCCGTCACGATTCTCTACGCGCTGGTCGTCGGCGGCCAGATCGGACGGGTTGGCGACGGGCTTTTGGTTTTTGTCGGCTTCGGCATCGACGATGTGGCGATCGAAGGCCAATACGAGACGTCGCAGATCGCGATCCTGGAGAAGCTGGAACTTAACGGTTCGCTCATCGCCTTCGACGTCGTAGAGGCGGAGAAGCGCGTCGAATCGCTCCCCTGGGTGGCTGCCGCCAGCGTGCGGAAGTTCTATCCCGGCACGCTCTCCGTCGAGATCGAAGAGCGCCGGCCTTTCGCTCTGTGGCAGCGACGCGGCGAGGTCTTTGTCATCGACAAAGGCGGGGTGGAAATCGAGCCCCTGTCGGAGACTCGCTTTACCAAGCTTCCGTTCATGGTCGGGGGCGGCGCCAACGCCACGGCGCCGCAATTCCTCGCTGATCTCTTCACGCAACCGGAAATCGCCTCGCAGATGCGCGCGGCGGTGCTTGTGGCGGGGCGGCGTTGGGACCTGCATCTGGATGACGGTGTCTCGGTCAAGCTGCCGGAGAAGGATGTGCGTCAGGCGCTGGCTCAGCTCGTCAAGCTCGATGCGGAGCATCAGCTTCTTCAGCGCGACGTGACCGTCATCGATCTCAGGCTCCCCGATCGCATCACCGTGCGCCTGCCGGAAGGCCGCTCGCTGGACGACGTGACCTCCGATGCCGCGTTGGCGCGGAGGCCGACATGAGCCGCCGCCAGCATAGCGGCGCGGCCGGCGTGTCGCGCATCAAGCCGCTCAGCACGCGGCGATCCATGACCGTCAGCGTTCTCGATGTCGGGTCCACCAAGATTTGCTGCACGATCGCGCGCCTGAAACCGCGCGAGGGTGACGGGCATCGGCGGCGCACGCACAATGTAGAGGTGCTCGGCTTCGCGTCGACCCGCTCGCGCGGCATCAAGTCGGGCGTGGTCATCGATTTGGAGCAGGCGGAGCGCGCCATCAGGCTTGCCGTCGACTCCGCCGAACGCATGGCGGAAGTGACCGTCAACAGCCTGATGGTGAACATTTCCTGCGGCCGTCTGAAAAGCGAGACGTTTTCCGCCAGCGTCCAGATCAACGGGCCGGTGACGGCAGCCGATACGCATCGGGTGCTGGCCGCCGGCGGCGCTCATTCGGTCAGCGAGGGGCGCATGGTCCTGCACTCTTTGCCGATCGGCTACGCGCTCGACGCCCACCAAGGCATCCAGGACCCGGCCGGCATGCTGGGCGAGACGCTGGGCGTCGACATGCATGTGGTCACCGCCGACGAGGCGCCGCTGCGTAATCTTGAGCTGGCCGTCAATCGCTGCCACCTCGACGTGGAGACGATCGTTGCGACGCCCTATGCGTCGGGGCTTGCGGCGCTGGTCGATGACGAAGCCGATCTCGGCGTCGCCTGCGTCGACATGGGCGGGGGAACGACAACGCTCGGCGTCTTCCACAATGGCGAGTTCGTGCACGCCGACGCCATCCCCGTCGGCGGGCAGCATGTGACGCTCGATATCGCGCGCGGCCTGTCGACCAATCTCGCCGATGCGGAACGCATCAAGGTGCGGCACGGCTCGTCGCTGTCGTCGATCTCCGACGAGAAGGACATCATCACCATCCCGCCGGTCGGCGAGGATGAACGCGACCATCCCAATGCGGTCCCACGCTCCGCGCTGATCCGGATCATCAAGCCGCGCGTGGAAGAGACGCTTGAGATGACGCGCGACATGCTGACGGGGTCCGGCTTCGCCGATCAGGTCGGCAAGCGCGTGGTGCTGACCGGTGGGGCAAGCGAGCTCACCGGACTTGAGGAGACGGCGCGGCGGATTCTCGGAAGGAGCGTCCGGGTCGGGCGACCGCTCGGAATTCAAGGCCTGCCGGAGGCGGCGAAGGGGCCGGCGTTCTCAGCTGCGGTGGGTCTGATCATCTACCCGCAGGTCGCGCGCATCGAGCAATTCCGCGTCGGCCATCCGGCGCAACTCGCACGGACGGGAACTGACGGATATCTGGCGCGCGTAGGGCGCTGGTTCAGAGACAGCTTCTAACGGAGCAAGTGGAACGGAACGGATCAGGCGGCGCAGCCGGACCTGGCGGAAAGGCGGAAGAGGACGGAACCATGAGTATCAATCTGAAAATGCCGGACATCACGGAACTGAAGCCAAGGATCACCGTCTTCGGGGTCGGCGGCGCCGGCTGCAACGCCGTCAACAATATGATTGAGGCCGGGCTGCAGGGCGTGGAGTTCGTCGTCGCCAACACCGATTCTCAAGCGCTGACGATGACCAAGGCCGATCGGCTGATTCAGATGGGCGTCGCCGTCACGCAAGGCCTCGGCGCCGGCTCGCAGCCGGAGATCGGTCGCGCGGCGGCCGAAGAGACGATCGACGAGATCAACGATCATATGAACGGCGCACATATGGCCTTCATCACCGCCGGCATGGGCGGCGGCACGGGCACCGGTGCGGCGCCGATCGTGGCGCGCGCGGCGCGCGATGCGGGGATCCTGACCGTCGGCGTGGTGACCAAGCCGTTCCAGTTTGAGGGGCAGCGGCGCATGCGCATCGCCGATGCCGGCATCATCGAGCTGCAGAAGAGCGTCGACACGCTGATCATCATCCCCAACCAGAACCTCTTCCGCGTCGCCAACGACAAGACCACCTTCGCCGATGCCTTCGCCATGGCTGACGAGGTGCTCTATTCCGGCGTCGCTTGCATCACCGATCTCATGGTGAAGGACGGCCTGATCAACCTCGATTTCGCCGACGTCCGCTCCGTGATGCGTGAGATGGGCAAGGCGATGATGGGGACCGGCGAAGCATCCGGCGACAAGCGCGCCATCGATGCGGCGGAGAAGGCGATCGCCAATCCGCTGCTTGATGATGTGTGCATGCGCGGGGCGCGGGGTCTTTTGATCTCCATCACCGGCGGGCGCGACATGACGCTGTTTGAGGTCGATGAGGCCGCCAGCCGCGTGCGTGAGGAAGTCGACGGCGAGGCCAACATCATCTTCGGCGCGACCTTCGACGAAGGTTTGGAGGGGATCATCCGGGTTTCCGTCGTGGCAACCGGCATTGAGCAGGAGGAGGCGCAGGAGGCGATTGCGCCGCCGACGGCGGGCATGGCGGAGCTGACGCGCCGGCTGAAGACCGTCAGCACGCCGGCCCCTGCGCAGGCGCAGGTACAGCCGCAACAGCAGCCGGCTGCCCAGGCGCCGCAAGTCGCGCGGCAGCCGCTCCACCGGCCGCAAGCGCCGCAGCCGCAGCCGCAACAGCGCCAGGACGTTCCGGCCTATGCGTTGGAGGGATTGGAGCAGGAACTCGCCGTCCCCCAACAGCAAAGCGTGCAGGCGGTTCGTCAGGCCCAGCCGGCCCGCGCCGTAGCCCAGCATGCCGGCGACCCCGGCGTGCGGATCGGCCCGTTCCGTCCCGATCCGTCGCTCGTCGCCGCCCGGCAGGCCGATGCGCAGGCCAATCAAGCGCTGGCGGTGGAAGCACAGCACGCCGCCGCGGCTCAGGACTTCATTCCGCCGCCGGCTGAGCATCCTGAAGGTCAGCAGCCGCGCATGCCGCGCGTGGAGGACTTTCCGGCGGTCGCGCAGCGTCAAATGCGGGCCAAGCAGAGCGGAGAGGGCGGCCAGGACGAAAGCCGCCGCGCACGCGGGCTTTTCGCCAAGCTGACCAGCGGTTTTGGCCGGCGCGAGGAGGAGGGCGAAGCACGCCAGCATGAGGAGAGCCGGCCGACGGCAAACGATACCGAGCCGCGTATCGTCCACGCGCAACCGCAGCCCCAGCCGCAGATTCAGCCGGATCCGTCCGCCGCGGAGTTCGCCAAGAAGCCGCAATCGCGGCGGATGGGCGAGCAGGCCGCTGCCGCCGGCAATCTCGACCCGCGCGGGCGGCCGCTGCCGCAGGAGCCGAGCCGCGAGGATCAGCTCGAAATCCCGGCATTTCTCAGGCGTCAGTCGAGTTAACCGACTACCGCCGGTAACCTGAATCCCGAGGCCCGATACGCCTGCGCGTATCGGGCCTTATGCTGTCCGGGCCGATCTGCGTTTATCCGTAACAAAGGGTAAAAAACGTTGATTGGCGAAGTCGCGGCGCGACCGGTAGCGTCCGGCCCATAAAACGAGGCGGCAAGCAGATTCGGGTCAAAGAGCAAGGGTGGGACCCGATAACGACCGGCCTGGGGGCGAAGAATCGTATGGGGCTTTCAAGGAATCGCGGCCAGACGACGCTGAAAGAGCGCGTCCGCCTGAGCGGTGTCGGCGTCCACAGCGGCGCCGAGGTTTCGGTCGTCCTCAATCCAGCTGATCCCAATAGCGGCATTTCGTTTCTGCGGGCCTCCGATAGCGGCGATATCGAAATCCCGGCGCGGTCGAGTGCAGTCGGCGCAACGGCGCTCTGCACCGTGCTCGGCGACCCCAAAGGCGTGCATGTCGCGACGGTGGAGCACCTTCTGGCGGCGCTCGCTGGCCTGGGCGTCGACAACTGCCTGATTGAGATCGATGGGGCCGAAGTGCCGGTGATGGACGGCAGCTCCCGGGCGTTCGTGGAAGCGATCGACCAGGCTGGCCTTGTCGTGCAGAGCGCGCCGAAGCGCGTTTTGCGGATCGACAAGCCGGTGCGCATCGAGCAGGGCGAAGCGTTTGCGGAGTTCCTGCCGCATGATGGCTGCCGCTTCGAGATCAGCATCGACTACGATTGCGAAATTATCGGCCGCCAAGCCTACACGTTCGACCTGTCGGCGGACGGCTTCCGTCGCGACATCGCCGGCGCCCGCACCTACGGCTATTTGAGCGAGGTGGAGGCGCTTTGGGCGGCGGGATTTGCGCGCGGCTCGTCGCTCGACAATGCCGTGGTCATCGGCGACGGGATCGTCGTCAATCCTGAGGGGCTGCGCTACCCGGACGAGTTCGTCCGCCATAAGGTACTCGATACGATCGGCGACCTATCGCTGGCGGGTGCGCCGATCCAGGGTCTCTTCCGCTCCTACAAAGGCGGCCACAGGCTGAACGCCGCTGCGCTTGCCGCACTTCTGGCGGAAAGCGGGGCATGGACCCTGCGCACGGCAGCGGACGAGCGGGAAACCCGCCCGGCCGGCCGCGTGGAGCCCGCAGCGGGCCTGGCGGCAGCGGCTTACGCACCGGAAGTGCGCTGATCGGCGCTGCAAAACTCTCCGATTAGCCACAGCGCGGCCATCATTGCGTGGTGAACGCCCTTGAAACGCGCTCCGCCTCCGTTATGACAGGCGGCGCGAATACGGACATGGCTTCACATGGTTGACGGCTCTTCCGCGGCATCACCGCGTGCGCGCAGACTCGCTTGGCTTCTGATTCCGGCGCTGGCTTTCGCCGTCTCCGGCTGTTTGGGGCGTGGCGCGAAGACCGAAGAGGTCGTGCAGGTCGCGCCGCCCGATCTTCTCTACAATGAGGCGCTGGCGCATCTTGAAGCCGGCGAAGCCAAGAAGGCGGCCGAGAAGTTCGAGACCATCGACAAGGAGCACCCGTATTCCGATTACGCGCGGCGCTCCACGCTGATGTCGGCCTATATCAACTTCCGCCGCGGCGACTATCCCGAAGCGATCAACAACGCGCAGCGCTTCGTGACGCTGTTTCCCGCCAGCCCGGACGCGGCTTACGCGCAATATCTGATCGGCGAATCCTATTTCCGCCAGATACCGGATGTGACCCGTGATCAGGACCTGTCGCGCAAGGCCATGGAGGCCATGGGCGATGTGGTGCGCAAATATCCCGATTCGGAATACGCCAATGATGCGCGCCGCAAGATCGAGGTGGCGCGCGACCAGCTGGCCGGCAAGGAGATGCAGATCGGGCGCTACTACATGGAGCGGCGCGAGTATCTTGCCGGCGTCAATCGCTTCAAGGCCGTGGTGGAGGAGTATCAGACCACACGGCACGTGGAGGAGGCGCTGCACCGGCTGACGGAGGCTTATCTGGCGCTCGGCATCGTGCCGGAGGCGCAGACGGCGGCCGCCGTGCTTGGGCACAATTTCCCCGACAGCGACTGGTACAAGGACAGCTACAGTCTGTTGGGCAAAGCCGGCGTTGCGCCCCAGGAGAACCAAGGCTCCTGGATTTCGCGGGCGTTCCGCGCCTGACCGGCCCCGCCGGGCCATGCTGGCGCATCTCACCGTCCAAGACATCGTCCTTATCGAGCGGCTCGGCATCGATTTTGCCGACGGGCTGACGGTGCTGACCGGCGAGACCGGGGCGGGGAAGTCCATCCTTCTTGACGCGTTGTCGTTGGCGTTGGGCGCGCGCGGCGATGCCAGCTTGGTGCGCGCCGGCGCCGAGCGCGGCCAAGTGACGGCCATGTTCGAGCCGCCCACGGATCACCACATCCACGATCTCCTGCAAGAGAATGCGATCGCGGCCGACGGTCCGTTGATCCTGAAGCGCGTTCAGTCGGCCGACGGCAAGACGCGCTCCTTCATCAACGACCAGCCGTGCAGCGCAACCCTGCTCAAGGCTGTCGGCGCAGCACTTGTGGAGATCCACGGCCAGCACGACGAGCGCGCGCTGGTGAGCGGCGAAGAGCATCGGCGGTTGCTCGATGCGTTCGGACGGCTGGAGCCGGACGCCGCGGAGGTCGCGGCGCGCTACGCCGCTCTCAAGGCGCTTGAGGCGGAAGCCGCCAAGCTGCGCGAGGCGGTGGAGGCGGCTTCGCGCGAAGCGGACTATATCAGCGCGTCGGTTGCTGAGCTTGAGGCTCTCGCGCCGGAGCCCGGCGAAGAGGAACGGCTGGCGGAGCGGCGGCAATTCCTGATGCGGGCGGAGAAGATTACCACGGACCTCAACGAGGCCTACGATTTCGTGGGCGGATCGACGTCGCCGGTGCCGGAGCTTGTCGGTCTGGCGCGTCGGCTGGAGCGGAAGTCGGCGGAGGCGCCGGGTCTCTTGGAGGAGACCGTCGCGGCACTTGGCGCAGCGCTCGACCATCTGGAGGAGGTCCGCGGCGGGCTGGAGGCGGCGCTGAGGCGATCGGAATTCGATCCGCATGAGCTGGAGCGCTCCGAGGAGCGGCTCTTCGCGCTCCGTGCCGCTGCGCGCAAGCACAACGTCGCTGTCGACGATCTGCCGACGGCGGCGGCGGAGTTCGCCGCTAAGCTGACCGATATCGATCTCGGCAGCGAGCGGTTGAAGGCGTTGGACACGGCGGTAGCGGGAGCCATGACGTCATATCGGACTGCCGCGCAGACCCTCTCGGAGCGGCGCGCTGCTGCGGCCAAAGCGCTCGAGAAGGCGGTCAATGCGGAACTCCCCGCACTCAAGCTGGAGGCAGCGCGGTTCATGGTGGCGATCGCGAGCGACACTGAGGTCGTCTCGCCGGACGGCTTTGACCGTGTGGTGTTTCAGGTTCGCACCAATCCCGGCACCGAACCCGGTCCGCTCATGAAGGTGGCGTCGGGCGGAGAGCTGTCGCGATTCCTCCTTGCGCTAAAGGTGGCGCTCGCCGATCGCGGATCGGCGCCGACGTTGATCTTCGATGAGATCGACACGGGCGCCGGCGGTGCGGTTGCGGAGGCGATCGGGCGGCGGCTGGCGCGCCTGGCGGAGGGCGCTCAGGTGCTGTCCGTCACGCATGCGCCGCAAGTCGCCGCGCATGCCGGCCGGCATTTTCTCATCACCAAGGCCAAGACCAAGCGCGGCAAACAAGTCGCAACAGCCGTGACGCCGATCGCGGAAGAGGCGCGGCGCGAGGAGATCGCGCGCATGCTTGCCGGCGAGACGATTTCTGACGAAGCGCGGGCGGCGGCCGAACGACTGATGGCCGGGTAGGGGGCCGTTGCCGGATGGCCAAGCAAGGCGTGGAGAAGGGACATATGATCAACCAGATCGCCGATGACTGGCTTCTGGCATACCCGGACACATACAAACGCGACCTGACTTCGGCACTGGAGACACTCGACGACAAGCAATTGGAAGAAGTAATTGGATTTCATCATCGAATAAAAAAATTTGATAGGGAAGAAAAATCTCGAATACTTCTTAATCTTCCAGCCGATTTTGATCGTGTAATTGAGCAGATGTTGGAGGCATATACTCAAAAGATAACAGAGGCAAAGGTCCGTTACTATAACTATAATGATCCAATAATGACTGATGCCGAGTATGATGAGTTTGAGAAGCTGCTGCTGCGAACACTTACTCAGAAAAAGAAATGGCAATCCTATCTACGTAGGATCCAGGAAGTTGGCGCCAAACCGTCCGGGCGTTTCAAGAAGGTGCGTCATGCCGTGCCGATGCTGTCGCTGGGAAATGCCTTCAACGAAACGGACGTGTCGGATTTCGTGGCGCGCGTGCGCCGTTTCCTGAAGCTGCCGGAGGACGAGGAGCTGGCGCTGACCGCGGAGCCGAAGATCGACGGCCTGTCGGCGTCGCTGCGCTACGAATCCGGCAAGTTCGTGCAGGGTGCGACGCGCGGCGACGGCACGGAAGGCGAGGACGTGACCGCCAATCTCCGCACCATCGACGACATCCCCGAGCGGCTCCCCAAGGGCGTGCCGGATGTCGTCGAAGTGCGCGGCGAGGTCTACATGACGCATGCCGATTTCGCCGCGCTCAACGCGCGCGAGGCAGAGCGCAGCGGCCGCACTTTCGTCAATCCGCGCAACACGGCGGCCGGTGCGCTGAGGCAGCTCGATCCGGCGATCACCGCCGAACGGCCGCTGCATTTCTTCGCCTATGCCTGGGGCGAGATGAGCGCCATGCCGGCTGAAACGCAGTTCGACATGGTGCAGCGCCTTGGCGCGTGGGGCTTTCCGATCGATCCACGCATGCGGCGCTGCACGAGCGTGGAGGAACTCATTGCCTTCCACAGCGAGACCGAGGAAGCGCGCGCATCGCTCGGCTATGACATTGACGGCGTGGTCTACAAAGTGGACCGGCTCGACCTGCAGGAGCGGCTTGGAATCGTGTCGCGCGAGCCGCGCTGGGCGGTCGCGCACAAATTCGCCGCGGAGAAAGCGACGACCGTCCTGGAGGCGATTGAGATTCAGGTTGGGCGCACCGGCGCGCTGACGCCGGTCGCGAAGCTCCGCCCGGTGACCGTGGGCGGCGTCGTTGTGCAAAACGCCAGCTTGCACAACGAGGACTACATCAAGGGCATCGGCAATGACGGTGAGCCGATCCGCGACGGCAGGGATGTGCGCGCCGGCGATACGGTGATCGTGCAGCGCGCCGGCGATGTCATCCCGCAGATCGTGGACGTGATCCTCGAAAAGCGCCCGCGCAACGCCAAGCCCTATGTGTTTCCTCAGAAGTGCCCCGAATGCGGGAGTGACGCGGTGCGTGAGCACAATCCCAAGACCGGCCGGGAGGATTCCGTTCGTCGCTGCACCGGCGGGCTCATTTGCCCGGCGCAGGCAGTTGAGCGGCTGCGCTACTTTGTGGGGCGCGACACGTTCGACATCGAAGGGCTCGGCGCCAAGCAGGTGGAGGCCTTCTACCGCGACGGCCTGGTCAAGCACCCCTCGGACATTTTCCGTCTCAAGCCGGAGATGCTGGAAGGGCGCGAGGGCTACAAGGAGACCTCCATCGGCAATCTGATGCGGGCGATCGAAGAGCGGCGGCAGATTGAGCTGAACCGCTTCATCCACGCGCTCGGTATCCGCCATATCGGCGAGATCAATGCGCGGCTTCTGGCGCGCCATTTCGGCAGCTTCGAAGCGCTCCGCGAGGCCGCCACCAAAGCGGCGCGGGGAGATGAAGCTGCGCTCGCGGAGATCGATGGCATCGATGGCGTCGGCCCTGCCGTGGCGGAGGCGGTCACGCAGTTCTTCGGCGAGGCGCATAACCAGGAAGAGCTCGACCGGCTGCTTGACGAAGTCACGCCCACGCCGATGGAGGCGGTCGCCGGCGACTCGCCCGTGGCCGGAAAGACCGTCGTGTTCACTGGCTCGCTGGAGCGCATGACGCGCGACGAGGCCAAGGCCATGGCGGAACGGCTCGGGGCGAAGGTCTCAGGCTCCGTGTCGGCCAAGACAGATCTGGTGGTCGCTGGGCCGGGCGCCGGCTCAAAGCTGAAGAAGGCCGGCGAGCTTGGCGTTGAGGTGATCGACGAGAATGCGTGGTTTGAACGGGTAGGCTCGTCCTGATCGTCGGCCGATTCACGCTCGTCATCAGAAATTGTAGTCTACATGTTTTACGAGCAAAGCAAATATTATATGCCATATATGCAACCTATAAGGTGTGTGTTCCCGATTACCTCTGCCATCGCTACTCAACCGATAATCTACATCGAATACCGTTCTCCACCTGATATTGTAGTAAGCCTGCAAATAGCCTCGTTCTTGTCTGCCCGAAGGCCTGCTGATGCCCATTCGCTGCGACGGGCGGCGCATCGTATTGACGGCCGAAGACGGCAGCTTCGTCGTGCGCGGCGGAAGCCGGCAGGTGAACGTGCCGATGTCGAGTGGGTAGGGCTACGGCTTGAGCACGTTACCGGGGAAGCTTGCGGCGCTCGTTGTCGTGCTTGCCGCGCTTCTCGATGCTGCGCAAGCGGGGGAGCGCGTTGTCCGCGGCAATCTCGGCGTCGTGGACGGCAACCTGCCGCGCCATAGCTGCTACCGCGTCGAATATGTCCCGGCGCTCTATCTGGTGAACACACGCGGCAAGCTCGTTCAGCCGGAACGTTATGTGTGGCGCGGCGACATCGTCGACGGCGCACGCGTCCATCACGAGCGCGTTCCGGCCGTCTATCTTCAGACGCGCGTGCTTCTGGAGCCCGATCATTACACGCTTGTTCGCGTGCCCTGTCAGGGCTGAGGCCCGGAGGTATCCGGCCGGCTTCTCGGGATCATGCTCTAGTCGAGCCTGAAGATTTCCGCATAGTCGCCGCGCTGGCAGAACTTGATGTGCCCGAGACCCTTGGAGACGATGATCTCGCACTCATCGGTGGCCACGGGACTGGCGTCCCAGTTCGGCCGATCCCCGGAAGATGGTGGCCGCGTCGCGCATGCCGCAAGCAGCAAAGCAACGGCGGCGATGATGGCGAGCCGCATGTTCCCCCCAGCCCGTTAACGCCTCGTTAACCATAACCGGAGATAGAAATTTGTGAAGGAATACATCAATGGATTGTGTTAAGGAGGGCAGCGAGTGCGTTTTCTTTGCAACGCAATCTGTGCCCTCGGCCTGGCGTTCTCGGCGGGATGTGCCGAGACCACGCAAGTCGCGGACCCCGGTGACGCTCCCAGCCTGACGACCTCACGTCCCGCCTATGGCTTGCGGCTCGATAGCGAAGGCTACTCGGTCACCGACATTTCTGTGTTCACTCGACGGGGTGACCGAGAACGCGACGTTCTGGTTGACCGCTGCCGGAACGCAGATGTGGACACGGGATCGTCGGAAGGGCTGCTTGTTCCCATTGATTGCGATGGGCGGCGGCTCGTGCTGAAGGAGGAGGGCGGGGCCCTCGTCATGCAAGGGGCGCAAAACGGCCGTCGCATTCCGTTGCCCGCCACGACCGGAAACTAAGCCCGCCGCGCGTCGATCATTTGGGTTCAGCCCGCCAGCACGATAATTTGGAATGCCAGCATGGCGGTAAACGCCAGCGTGACGGCAGTAGCTATGTGTGACGCCGGAGCCTTGCCCAAAGCGTCGGGAATGAGCTCGGCGAAGACCATCCAGATCATAGCGCCCGCGGCGATGCCGAGGCCGACGGGAAGAAATGGCTCGAAGGTCTGCACGAACAGAAATGCCGGCACGGCCATCAGCGGCTGCGGCAGGCTGGTGAAGATGCTCCACGCGCCGGCCTTCCAGACGGGCGTGCCCCTGGGCACCAACACCAGTGAAATGGCTAGGCCCTCCGGCACATTATGCAGCGCAATCGCGGTGGTGATGAAGATGCCGAGCGCTTCGGTGCCGCCGAACGAGACGCCGACGCCCACGCCTTCCGCAAAGGAGTGAGCGGTCATGATACCCAGGATGAGCAACGCTTTCTGAGCGTCGGCGCCGCTGAGTTCGGCGATCTTGAAACCGCTATCGTTGGTGACCAGGCGCTTCGCGAGGACGATTGCCGCCAAGCCGATGAACACGCCCAAAACGACGCGTCCTTCGCTGAGCGCTGCACCTTCGGCGATCAAGCTGTGCGTGGCGGCGAGCATCAGCCCGGCGGCCATGGCGTTGGCGTAGCCGAGCCATGCCCGGCCGACCTGCCGCACGAATAGGAAGGGCAGCGCCCCCAACCCGGTCATCAGGGCGGTGACAATGCCGGCGACGAGAACCGTCCAGACGCTTATGTCCATCGCCGGCCTTTCTGTCGCTGTCCCCGATCTCACGCAGGCTCTTTATAATCCTTCTAAAGTACTCTTTGCCATCAGTCAGCCCAGCTTGTCGTGGACTCCGCGGCGAAAGTTCACGCAAATGGCCGGGCGCTGAGTAATTTGTGCAGAGCGGGGCGGCGGTTTGCCTCGGCGTGTTCACCCCCATTGTTCGATTCGTTCAGCGGAATGAACGCGACAGCCCAACGCCGCCTCAATAGGTTCCCCGCCATGCAGGATCGCATCGCTTCCACGGAGTCCGGGCGCGCCTGGCGCCAGGACGTCACGCAGGGCTTGTTGGACATTTGGCCGATCGTCGTGGCGACCATTCCGTTCGGAATGGTCTTTGGCACGGTTGCGTCCGCACAGGGGCTGTCGTTCACCGACAGCGTGCTCATGAGCGCGCTGATGTTCGCCGGCCTGGCGCAGTTCACCGCCCTTGAGCTCTGGGTTCACCCGCTGCCTTTCGTGGCGATCGTGCTGTCGGTGCTGGCGGTCAATCTGCGCCTGGTGCTCTACGGCGCGGCCATGGGGCGGCGGATCGGCCATTGGTCGGCGCCTGCCCGCTATACGGGGATCAGCGTGATCACCGATCCGACGATCGCGCTCGTGGAACTGAGAGGTGGGCAACGCTTGAGCGGTGTCTATTACGCTGCGGTGGCGCTGCCGATCTACGTCAATTGGGTCGTCATGACGGGCATCGGCTATTTCGTCGGCAGCCTGATCGATGATCCGCAAGCGATCGGGCTCGATTTCGTGGTGTTCGCCTATTTCGTGCACGTGCTTCTGGCGTTTCGCGGACGGCCGGGTGCGATATGGGTCATTCTGGCGAGCGCGGCGGCATCGGTTGTCACCTATGCGACGGTCGGTTCGCCCTGGCATTTCGCCAGTGGCGCGGCGGCCGGCATTGCCATTGCCGCGGCTACCGCCAAACCGGATGGAGCGACGGCATGAGCGCCGACACCGTGAACACGGCGCTGATCGTGCTGCTCGGCGTGGTCACATACGGTCTGCGTGTCGGCGGCTATCTTGTGCTGGCGCGCTTTTCCCGGCTGAATCCGCGCGTGGAGGCGGCACTTGATGCCGTGCCGGTAGCCGTCATCACAGCTTTGGTTGCGCCGGTGGCGCTGGTGACCGGTGCGGCGGAATCGATTGCCGCGGCGGTGACTGTCGTGGCGGCGCTCAAGCTGCCGATCCTGCCGACCCTCGCTGTCGCCGCGGTAGCGGTTACCGTTCTTCGCGCCGCGGGGCTTTAGGCGCGGCGCGGGTCGAAGCCATTGGTTCAGGCGCAGGCACCGCTGGCCGTTGCCGGTTTGATCGCCACCGGAGCTCGCGGCGCGCGTCGCTCGACCGCAGGTTCTTCCATTCGCGCAACCAATCCGGATGCGGCCTCGTCGATCCGATCGGGTTCGATCCCGAGGTCGCGCAGGAGGGCGGGCGGCAGGCTTTTCAGGTCGTTGGCCGTCTGTCGGCGGCGGCGCGCTCTGGCGAAAGCGGCGAAGATGTTCATCTTTCTCTCCATGAGCCTCAGTCATCCTTGCTGGATGGCTGGATGTCGTGTAGGCCCTATTTCGCAGGGACACGGGCCACGGTCCAACGCATAGGATGCAAGTCAGCATGAATGAGGTTCATGCTTATGGCTGATGAGAAACTTGCCGCCTTGCCGCCGTTGCACGCGCTGAGGAGCTTTCATGCCGCCGCCCGTTTCGGCCGGTTTCGCGACGCGGCGGCCGCGCTGGGCCTGTCGGAATCGGCCGTCAGTCACCAGGTGCGGAAGCTGGAGGATTATCTGGGCGTGCCGCTTTTTGAGCGCGGGGGAAACGCCGTCTGTCTGACGCTCGCCGGGCAGGCCTACTTTGAGGAGATCGATCCGGCGTTCTCACGCATCAGGCGGGCGACAGAAGCGGTCACCGGTCCTTGCTGCCGCGTGTCGCTGACGCTCACCAACTCGCTTGCTACGCTATGGCTGATCCCGCGGCTGGCGCAGCTAGAGTCAGCGCTGCCGGAGCTGAACCTGCAGATGACGCCGTCGCCGCGTGTTCTGGATCTCCGCCGCGAACAGATCGATCTGGCGATCCGCTACGGCAAGGGCCATTGGCCGGGCACGACAGCTCACCACCTTTTCGATGAGCAGGCTTTTCCGGTCTGCCGCCCGGGTTTTCTTGGCGATGACGTCGAACTGCCGGCCGCACTGGAGGGGCGGCGGATGATTGTCGGCTACGGTTATCGGGAGGAATGGCGTGAATGGGCGGAGGCGCATGGCGTGGCACCGCCGTCGCTTGAGGGCGCGCTGGGGCTGGACAGCAGCGAACAGATTTTGACGGCGGCTGCCGAAGGGCTGGGGATCGCCATCGGCCGGCGGCCTTTGGTCGATTCCTGGCTTGAGGACGGACGCTTGGTGGCGCCGTTCGGCAGCGCGGACGAAAGCGGCTGCGCCTATTACTTGGTCTACCCCACCGAAGAGGAACTCAGCGTTCCGGCGCGACGCGTCGCACGTTGGCTCGTTGCCATCACTAAAGGCGAAACGGAGGCGGAGCGGCTCTTCCCTCAGCCGGCGATCGGGCGACAGGCGGCCGCCAGCCAGGCACGGTCGTCAGAGCTCAAGGTCGGCCAACCGCCAAGCACGCCGTAGACGCGCATGTGATAGCAATCGAGCCAGGCGATCTCCGCAGGGCTCATCAGCCGGGGCTCAATCAGCCGCCGGTCGATCGGCGCCAAGGTGATCGTCTCAAAAGCGTGCATCGGCCGGTCGCCGCCCGGCACCGGCTCCGGCTCGCGCACGACGACGAGATTTTCGATCCGGATGCCGAAATCATTGGCCGCGTAGAAGCCGGGCTCGTTGGAGATGATCATGCCGACGCTAAGCGGCACATGGCCGGTCTTCGAGATGCGTTGCGGGCCCTCGTGCACGCCGAGATAGGAGCCGACGCCGTGGCCGGTGCCGTGATCGAAATCGAGGCCTGACTGCCACAACGCGTTGCGTGCCAGGATATCGAGCTGCGCGCCGGTGGTGCCCTTGGGGAAGCGCGCCAAGGCAATGCCGATATGGCCCCTCAGCACGCGCGTGAAGCGATCGCGATAGAGATCGCGTCGCGCCGGCGACGCGTCGCCGATGAGGATGGTGCGCGTGATGTCGGTCGTGCCGTCGCGGTACTGGCCGCCGGAATCGACGAGATAGAGGTCGCCGTCGGCCAGGATGCGGTTGGTCCGCTCCGTCACTCGGTAATGATTGATGGCGGCGTTGGGGCCGGTTGAGGAGATGGTCTCAAAGGAGATGTCGTCGAGCGGCATGCCGCCTTCCGCCGCCGTCTCCACGCGGAGCGCCTCTAGCTGCTTGGCGGCGTCGATCTCCGAGAGCGAGCCCGGCGCGGCCGTCTCAACGAAGCGCAGGAAACGCGCCATCGCGACGCCGTCCCGGATATGCGCGGCGCGTGTTCCGGCAAGCTCGGCGGCGCATTTCTTTGCCTTGGGCAGCGCTACGGGGTCGCTTCCTTCTACGATCGTGCCACCGGCCTCCTCAACGCGTTGCGCCACGGCCTCTGCCGAGCCCATGCGGTCGTAGAGAACGCGGAGGCCGGCCTCGCCGAGCGCGTCGAGCCGCGCCGCGAAGTCGCGCGTTTCGTGCACGTCGGCGGTGCGCTCCAGCGTGTCGCGGATGGCGTTGGACAATTTGCGGCCGTCGATAAAGAGCTCCGGCCGGCCCTCAGCATGCGCGATGGCGAAGGAGAGGGGGAGCGGCGTGTGCGGCACGTCGGCGCCGCGGATGTTGAAGAGCCAGGCGACAGAGGCAGGATCGGTAAGGATTGCGGCATCGGCGCGCTTCTCGGTGATGGCGCGGCCGACCTCCTCCCGCTTGTCGGCTGTGGAGCGCCCGGCAAGCGCCTCCGGCTGTTCGGTGACCTGCGCCAGCGGCGGCTCGGGCCGATCGCTCCAGATCGCGTCGATCGGATTTGTGGCGACCGGCACAAATTCTGCTTCCGCCGTTTCCAGCGCGTCGGCGATGCGACGCACCTCGGCGCGCGTCATCAGCCACGGATCGTAGCCGATGCGCTGGCAGCCCTTGGTGTTCGCCTTCAACCAATCCGCGACGGAGGTCTCCATCACCGCGACGGGCTCGAAGATGGCGATATCGACCTGCTCGCGGACCTGAAGCGTGTAGCGGCCATCGACGAAGATCGCCGCCTTGTCGGCCAGCACCACCGTCGTTCCGGCCGAGCCGGTGAAGCCGGTCAGCCAGGCAAGGCGTTCGGCCGACTTCGGCACCGATTCACCCTGGTGCTCGTCGGCGCGCGGAACCACGAACCCGTCAAGCTCGCGCGCCTTCAATTCGGCGCGAAGGGCTGCGGCGCGTTCCGCGCCTTTTGCGGGGTCCGCCTTTTCCTCAAAGCTCTGAAACATGGCGCTGCTCCTTACCATGCGGCTGGACACGCCGCGAGTGCAGGAAGGGCATCGGCACCCGCACCTTGTGCATTGCAGCAAGCGCTTGGCTGCTATGCATTTTCTGACCTAACGGGCGGCTGCCGCGCGGACTATCTGGAGAGCAAGGACTGAAATCAGGAGAGCCGACATGGCTACGGTGACCGTTGACAGCTTGCACGTGGAGAAGGAGCCGCGGCACGGGTTCCTGGCGCGGGTCTATGAGCGCTTGACCAGGACACAGATGGACCGAGCACGCGCCATCGCCAAACCCTATCTGCTCGACATGAACGATGCCGATCTGAAGGAGATCGGCTACACGCGCGACGAAATCAGCCACTGGCCGACCGGCCCGCGCTGGCTCTGACTCCTTTCAGACGCCCGGACGTTTCAGCACGAGCACGGACCAGCCGTCGCGCGTGTGCGCTTTGACGAGCGCAACGCGCTGTTCAGCATAAGCCGCGACGACGCGGGCGCGCTGGCCGGGGAGCAATCCCGACAGGACCAGCACGCCGTCTCGCGCAAGCAACGGCGCTAGCGTGGGCGCCATGCGGCAGAGCGGTTCGGCCAGGATGTTCGCCACGACCAAATCATAAGGCGCGCGCCGGCGGATTTCGGCGTTGTCGCGGCCGTTCGCCTGTATCAAGTGGACCTGACTTGCCACGTTGTTCAGCGCGGCGTTGGCGCGCGCCACACGCACGGCGACCGGATCGATATCGGTGGCGAGGACAGGCGTGCGAAGCGCCTTGGCAAGTGCGATCGCCAGCACGCCTGAACCGGTGCCGATATCGAGCGGATTGGCGAAGCGCCGCGCGCCGATCAACCGGTCGATCACCGCAAGGCAGCCTGCCGTCGTGGCGTGATGGCCGGTGCCGAAAGCTTCGCCCGCGTCGACCTCGATCAAGACGCGCCCTGCGGGGACAGTGTCGCGGTCGTGACTGCCGTGCACCAGAAAACGGCCGGCCGAAACGGGCGCAAGCACGCGCTGGCTTTCGGCGACCCAATCGGTGTCAGCCAGCACCTCTACGTGAAGCGGAGCGGCAAAGCCGTCTGCGCCCAGCCCGTCTTTGAACATGGCGGCGATCGCTTCAGGATCGTCGCCGTCGACATAGGCTTCGACCGCCCAGCTTTGCGCGTCGGTTTCGCTGAGCGAGACAGCTGCACCGGATTCCGCGTGGTCGCGCTCCAAGAACTCTGCGATGCGCCGCGCTTCCGGGTAGGCCGCGGTGAAGGTGGCTTTGACGGTCATCTTGGAGGGAACTATGCCGGCGCAACCGGTGCATCAAGAGCCGCCTGCGAGAGTTTCGGCGCAGCGGACCTTTGCGGACTCCGCATTTCTCAGTCTGGTGGATGGCCAGCACAAGGCGGGTCTAGCCGACTGACAATCAAGCGGCCTCGACGAAGCTGTCCACGACCTTCTTCTGCCCGGCCTTGTCGAAATCCACAGTGAGCTTGTTGCCGTCCACGGCGGCGACGGTGCCTGGCCCGAACTTCAGATGGAACACGCGGTCGCCGGTGGCGAATTTCGCGTCGCCGCCGATGACGCTGCGCGCAACAAGCTCGCCTTCAATCGTGAGCGGCTCGCGCTCCACGCGGCTTCGCGGATCGTGCGCGCCGCGGCTTGCTTGCGCGCGCTGCCAGCCAGGTGTGCGGTAGGCGGAGTTGAACGGCTCCATGTCGTCGAAGCGCGAGCCGTAGCCGCCCATCCCGCTGACGCCATAACCGCCATAGCTTGCCGGCTCCGACACTTCCACGTGCTCCTCCGGCAGCTCGTCGAGGAAGCGCGATGGCACGGTCGATTGCCACAGGCCGCGCATACGGCGGTTGGAGACGAACCAGACCTTTGCTGCCTTTCGCGCGCGTGTCAGCCCGACATAGGCGAGGCGGCGCTCTTCTTCGAGGCCGGCGCGGCCGTTCTCGTCGATCGTGCGCTGCGAGGGGAACAGCCCCTCCTCCCAGCCGGGGAGGTAGACGATGTTGAATTCGAGTCCTTTGGCGGAGTGCAGTGTCATGATGGAGACCGCATCGGCGGCCGCGTCGCCGTCGGTATCCATCACCAGCGAGACATGCTCCAGAAAGCCGGCGAGCGATTCATACTCGCCCATATTGTTGATGAGCTCCTTGAGGTTCTCCAGCCGTCCCGGCGCTTCGGCCGAGCGGTCCATCTGCCACATCTCCGTGTAGCCGGATTCCTCCAGGATGGTCTCCGCCAGATCGATGTGGCGGGTCGTTTCGACCATGCCGGCCCAGCGCTCAAAGCTCTTCATGAGATCGGTGAGCGCCTGCCGCTGTTTCGGCTTCAATTCCTCCGTCCCGATCAGCTCGCCAACAGCCGCCATCAGCGGGATGTTGCGAGAGCGGGCGTGCGAGTGGATGAGCTGAACGGTGGTCGGCCCGAGCCCGCGCTTCGGCGTGTTGACGATACGCTCGAAGGCCAGATCATCGGCCGGGTTCACGGTGGCGCGGAGATAGGCGAGCGCGTCGCGGATCTCCATCCGCTCATAGAAGCGCGGCCCGCCGATGACGCGATAGTTCAGGCCCAGCGTCACGAAGCGGTCTTCAAACTCGCGCATCTGATAGGAGGCGCGCACCAGGATCGCCATGTCGTTCAGCGCATGACCCTGGCGCTGAAGCTGTTCGATGTCGTCGCCGATGGCGCGCGCTTCCTCTGAGGAATCCCAGCCCGACGTGACGGCGACCTTGTCGCCCATCTCCGCCGTGTCGGTGAAGAGCGTCTTGCCGAGGCGGCCCTCATTATGGGCAATCAGCCCGGAGGCGGCGGCGAGGATATGGCCCGTAGAGCGATAATTGCGCTCCAGGCGAATGACGGTGGCGCCGGGGAAGTCGCGCTCGAAGCGCAGGATGTTGTCGACCTCCGCGCCGCGCCAGCCATAGATGGATTGATCATCATCGCCGACGCAGCAGACGTTCGGATTGCCCTGCGCCAGGAGCCTGAGCCACAGATATTGGGCGACGTTGGTGTCCTGATATTCGTCGACCAGCATGTAACGGAAGCGTTTTTGGAAGTCGGCGAGCACCTCCGGCTCACCCCGGAAGATATTGAGGCATTCGATCAACAGATCGCCGAAGTCGGCGGCGTTCAGCACCTTCAGCCGCTGCTGATATTCCGTGTAGAGCTCGCGGCCCTTGCCGTTGGCGTATGAATAAGCCTCTCCGTCCGGCACCTTGTCCGGCGTCAGGCCGCGGTTCTTCCAACCGTCGATGGCGGCGGCGAGCTGGCGCGCCGGCCAGCGCTTCTCGTCGACATTGTTGGCGGCGACGATCTGCTTGAGGAGGCGGATCTGGTCGTCGGTGTCGAGGATCGTAAAATCGGAGCGAAGGCCCACCATCTCCGCATGCCGGCGCAAAATCTTTACGCCGATGGAATGGAACGTGCCAAGCCACGGCATGCCTTCCGCGCGACCTTCGCCGATCATCGCGGCGACGCGGGTCTTCATCTCGCGCGCCGCCTTGTTGGTGAAGGTGACGGCGAGAATCTGCGACGGCCAGGCGCGGCCGGTCGCCAGGATATGGGCGATGCGTGCTGTCAGCACGCGCGTCTTGCCGGTGCCGGCGCCGGCGAGCACCAGGAGCGGGCCATCTGTGTGCTCAATCGCCTGGCGCTGCTCCGGATTGAGGTCGGCGAGCCACGGCTGAGGGCTGTCGGCGCCCATGGCGCGCGCGGCAATGCCGCCCGGGCGAGGGGCAGGCGGTGCGGTAGGCTCCGGTTCGTTGGCGGATTCGCTCATGCGTCTCGATTCGTGCCGCTAATAGAACAATAGGACAACATTCGGCCGGACACGAGTGCGCCGTACTTCAATCCGCCGCGCTCACCGAGCGGGATGCGGCAGTTCCGCCATCCACAGCGCGCCATCGTCGCGATGCTTCGGGAAATAGCCCCGGCCGGGTGGGATCGTCTCCAGCTCAATGCCGGTCTCGTCGGCGAGATAATCATAGCCGATGCGTTGGTGCGCGCCCTCCGGGTCGAGATGCTTGTAGAGGTCGCGCCGCGCCTGGCGCCGCTCCGGCGCAATCATCTTCAGATGGTAGATGTTCAGCCCGGAGGACAGTTTCTTGTGCTTCGGCTCGATCGGATAGCAAGGCCCGTGCACTGGCATATCGGAGAACACCTGTCCCTCGCGCAGGCGGAACATGGACGGGCGCTCCTTCTGGCCCCACACGCCGTCAACCCGGTAGGCATCGGGCGAGTACATCTCGCGGATGTTGAATCCCCACACGACCCGGCCACGCGCGCGTGTCAGCTCGCCGAAGCGGGCGGCCGCGCCTTCCTCGAAGCGCTCATCGGGATCGACGAACAGAACCCATTCGGCGTGCACCTCGCGGGCGCGCGCCATGAGGGCGCGACGCCTCGCGGTCTCGCTGGTGAAGACGCCGTCGCCCGCGCGGTCGTCGAAGGCGATCCAGCCGTCCACCAGCGGCGCGATGTTTTGCAGAAGATCGGGAACGAGATGCGCGTCGAAGCGATAGGAAAAGAGCGCCACGATACGCGGCCGTCTGCGTGCGAAGAAAAAGCGGCGGCGCGGCTTCGGATTGATGTTTTCGTTCAGCACGGGTGGCGGTCGATCGCTGGCTCTAGCGCACCGAAGCAAGCGGGTCGCGGGAGGGTTTTGCGCAATCCGTCTTGGCGGCGCTGCCCCGGGCCATCCCGTAAACATAAGCGGCAATGCAGATCGCCACGATCGGCAACAGGTATGACGCGAAGCGCCTATCTTTTCCGCGTGTGACCTGGCGCGTGATGTTTACGCAATCGACGAGGCGCCGCCACGCGTAGCGCAGATAGCTGTTGGGCTGCTTCTGACCCAATGCAGCGAGTGCTGCCGTTGTTCTTGCCCCGCGCCTGTATTGATCCGCGATCATCGCTGTGAACGTGGTCGGCGACCGGTGGGCGGTCAGAATCTCCGGCGCCCAGATCGGTTTGTGACCGGGGGCAATCCGCGCCGCAAATTCGGTGTCCTCGCCGGTGCGCACATCTTCAAGGAATACGCCGTGCCGGTGGAGCAAGTCGCGCGCATAAGACAGGCCATAACGATGCGCAATGTGAGGCGGTGCGCCGGGCAGGCGGCGCGCGAAGAGGGCAAGGTGGCTCGCCGCAGCGAACACGTTGCGCGGACGGTCGTTGACCAGCGCGCTGGCCACGGCAGCCGCACCACGCTTGTGGTGGGCGATGCGGTTTTCCGCCCATCCGGCCAGCGCCAGGCAATCGGAGGCGAGGAAGGCGACGTAAGGTGCGGTGGTTTCCGCAACGCCGACATTGCGTGCGGCGCCTGGCCATAGAAGCTCGTCGCACGTCACAATGCGGATCCGGTCGCCAAAGGCACTTAGCCGTTCCGCTGGCCGGCCGCCGCCTGAGTTGACGACCACGATCTCCAGCGGAACCGATTGATCCACGAGAGACCTGACGGCCTGCGCCAATTCAGGAGGTGCGCCAACGGAGATTACGACGACGGCAAGTTCTGCCGACTGCGGCTCAACGTGCGAAAGAACCACGGTACAAATCCCGCTCCGTATATCCGCCGATGGAGGCGGTGCACGAGTTGATATCTGTCGCGCACGACCTCAGCTGTTGAGCGCTCTCGTTCCAGGTAGCCTCTCTCCTTGCTGAGGGCCAGAGCGCGTTTGCGATTTGAGCCGGCGGGCATGGCAATCAACCGATCCAGGAACCGATCGAGGTCGAACGACGCGAGCCGATCCTCCTCCAGCGAGACGACGAATGCAGAGGCTTCGCTATGAAGCGCAAAGATGTCGTCTGCGATCTGATTGGGCGTGCGCCGGGTTCCGCAGCAGCGGCCGGAGAAATTGTGCTGGGCGGCGGCGTCGAAGTTCTCGGCGTTCAGATAGCCGGGGCCGCCGAAGCCGTTATAGACGTAGGCCGGGACGCGGCTGGAAAGGGCGTATTGCACCGTCTTGCCGATCGTGATCACCACGTCGGCCTCTTCGATATCGCGGGGCGAGACACGCGCCGGCGCGCCATCGCCGCCAATATGCTTGACGCTGGCCCGGCGGCGTAGAAGCGCGATTGCGCCGCGTAGCTCGTCGGAAAGTTCCTTGGCGACGACCAAAATCCGCTTCGGTGGTCCCGCAAGGACGCGGTCAGGGTTCTGGAACGCCGCCGGGGCGGCATTGTGGAACACGTGCAAGCGGCTTGAGGGGATGGCCAGCTCGCGCAGCCGGCTTGCCGTCTCCAAGGAATTGGCGAGCACGACGTCGGCCAAGAGATCCTCGTGGCGCGTGACGATGGTTTCAAAGTGCGTGAACGGCGAAAGGTGCGCAAAAGCGAACAGCGTCCGTTCGCGTGCGGTCCACTGCGTCTCGTATCGGAGAAGGGGTGCCGTCAGGTGTTGAATCCAGACCAGATCGAAGTCAAAGGCGTTGATGCCTGAGAGGTTCGTCGTCCAGTCGATGCGGGCAAGCCTGAGGTCGTCGGTCAGCGGCCGGCCGACGGCGTTCGCCGCGATGAGACACTCCCAACCGCGTGCGCGAAGCGCCTCGGCAGCTTCCAGAATCACCAGTTCAGAACCGGCATATTCTTGAAGGCGCTCCGTTGTGAAAAGCGCGCGCATCCCCTTACAAACGCCCTTGCTGATACGCGAGTTTTTTGCGCCGATCTTGCGCTATCTCGTCGTTGGCCAATACCAACATGGCGGGGTGTCCAAGGACAAGGATCGTCGGTCGAGGCGCGAGATTATTCTCTCCTGAGTTGCTGGAAGGAGGCGGAATTGGAACCTCAAGTCGAGAAAATGACGCTTAAGCCGGAAGGTGACATTCCCAACAGCGCTTTGCCGCTGTTGCTCTATCGGCAGGTTCTGTCGTCGACACAGCAGGAGCCGACGGCCTGTCAGGCGCTCTTCCGCGCCAACGGATGGGGCGGCAATTGGATCAACGGCGTCTTCGATTATTGGCACTATCACGTCACGGGCCACGAGGCGCTCGGCTGTGTGGCAGGCGAGGCGGATATTGGTTTCGGCGGCGACGACGGCGCGGTGGTGACATTCTCAGCCGGCGACGTCGTGGTGATCCCGGCGGGCGTCGGCCACAAGCGAATGGGTGTCGGGCGCGGCGGCTTCACCGTCGTCGGCGGCTATCCGCCCGGCCAAAACGGCGCCATCGTCAGCGCCGGCGATATGCCGGCTGTTGCAGCAGCGCGGCTGATCGCGGCTTTGGCGCTGCCGGATGGCGATCCGGCCCTCGGCGCGGATGGCCCGCTCGTGGCGGCTTGGGGTGTGCGGTAGATGGTGTCGCGGTGATTGTTCTTCTTCGTCGTCATTGCCGGGCTTGACCCGGCAATCCACTCCGCCCACGCCCTGCCAAGCAGAGCGGCTCAGGGATGGATGCCCGGATCAAGTCCGGGCATGACGACAACAAAGGCCGATGCGGTGTCCCCTACCGATGCGCTTCTGCAGATCGGTCGACCAGGCCCTGATTGAAGACGCGGAGCGCGGCGAGTTGGGTGGCACTGCCGATTGCGACATTGGTGTCGGTCGGCTCCACCACCGGCAGCTGGTCGGCGCCGCTTTCGTCGAAGCGGCGGAGCGCGATCTCCAGCGTGTCATCCGTCCGCAGAACCACCGCACCCGGTTCAACGGTCTCTTCGGCTTCGGCGCGGTCGAAGAAGTGCGCCACGCGGATGGTGCGCAGAAGCGTGCGGTGGGGACCGCCGGTAAGGCCGAGGCCGCGGCGCTCCAATTGCCAGGCAAAGAACGAGCGGCCGGTAAACGCGACGTTCAGGCCCGCGGCGATGGAGACGGTGAAGAGCAGCGCCATCGTCAGCGCGTAGCCGCCGGTCAGCTCAAACACGATGATGGTTGTGGAGATCGGCGCGCCGAGCACCGCCCCGGCAACCGCACCCATGCCGAGGATCGCGTAGAGCCCGACGCTGGAGGACAGGTCGGGAAATAATCCCGTGGCGACGATCCCAAAGGCGCCGCCGGTCAGTGCGCCGAGATAAAGCGTGGGCGAAAAGACGCCGCCGCCGAAGCGCGAGGCAAGCGTGATCGCCGTGGCGACGATCTTGGCGGCGATGAGGGCGACGAGAAGCGCAAGGGGAAGCGCGCCTTTCAGTGCCAGGTCGGTGGTCTCATAGCCGACGCCGAGAATATCGGGGAAGGCGAGGGCGATGGCGCCAACCGCGAGCCCACCGATCACGGGCCTCAGCCAAAGCGGTAGCGTGACGCGGCGCGCCAGGTCATCTCCGGCGATCAGCGCGAACTGGAAAAGCACGGCGATGGCCGCGCAGATCACGCCCAGCAGCGCAAAGGCCGGCACCTCCCAATACGAGACGATGTGATAGTCCGGAATCACGAAGGCGGCGGCCTCGCCGAACCACAGACGCGAGAGGATACCGCCGGCGACCGCCGCGATGACCACCGGCACGAAAGCCGACAAGGCGTAATGGCCGAGGATCACTTCATGGGCGAAAAGCACGCCGGCCACCGGCGCGTTGAACGAGGCGGAGACAGCGCTCGCCACACCGCAGGCGAGAAGCGTGCGCTCCGGCGCGCCGGCAAGCCGCAGCAGCCGCGCGGCGGCGACGGCAATGGTGCCGCCGAGATGCACCACCGGGCCTTCACGGCCCGCACTGGCGCCGCTTCCGAGCGATATCGCCGATACGACAGCGCTCCATAAGCCTTCCTTGGCGTCGATGCGCTGGGGGCCGAGTTCGCGTGCCTCGATGACATCGGCGATGGCAAACGGCCGGCCGCCGCGGATGAAGAAAGTCAGGATCAGCCCGACAATGAGGCCGCCGACCGCAGGAGCCAGCAAGACGAAGGGCCAGGGCGCGTCGCGGGCGAGGCTCGCCACGCGCTCCGACGTGCTGCCGAGCCAGGGGAGCTGCGCCAGGCCGATCCCCAGGCGGAACAAGATGGCGCCGACGCCGACCGCGATTCCCGTGAGCAGCGCTGCCAGCCACAGAAGCGGCTGACGCGACGCGAGAAACGCCGCCAGATTGGGGGCAATCACGCCTCTGATTGCAGCGAAGGGGCGTTGAATCGGGTCAAGCATCGGCACAAATCCAGCGTGACCATCCGGCGACGTAATCCAAGCCCGCAAGCGACCGGTCGCAAAGCCATGAAGGAGCGGGTTGAAACGAATATGATGATTCGGGGCTGGCGCTTAGCATTGGTTTGACTGCATCTTATTGGTTTTAAAGTCGAAGGCAGAAACGAGCCGACCCATGGCCTTGAGCGAAGTGGACATGCGTAACGAGGACGGCGTCGCGCTTGCGGTCTCTGTCCTCAAGCAGCGGTTCGGCGAGCGGCTGAGCCAGTCGGCGTCCCTTCGCGAACAGCACGGCCATACAATGACGTGGCTCTCCAATCAGCCGCCCGATGCGGTGGTCTTTGCCGAGACCACCGAGGAGGTGAGCGAGATCGTCCGCGTCTGTGCGGAACACCGCGCGCCGATTATCGCATTTGGCACCGGCACCTCGCTTGAAGGCCACCTCAATGCACCTTACGGTGGCATATCGGTGGACCTGTCACGCATGAACCGGATCGTCGCGGTTAACGCGGAGGACCTTGACTGCGTTGTGGAACCGGGAGTCACGCGCAAGCAATTGAACGCCTATCTGCACGATCAGGGCTTGTTCTTTCCGATCGATCCGGGTGCGGATGCGAGCCTTGGCGGCATGGCGGCGACGCGCGCCTCTGGCACGAACGCGGTGCGCTACGGCACCATGAAGGACAATGTGCTCAACGTGACGGCCATCATGCCGGACGGCGCGATCGTCAAGACGGCGAAGCGGGCAAAGAAGACGGCGGCCGGCTACGATCTGACGCGGCTTCTGATCGGCTCGGAGGGCACGCTCGGCATCATCACGGAACTGACGCTGCGGCTTCAGGGCATTCCGCAGGCGATGTCGGCGGCCGTATGCAGTTTTCCCGACATTGAGTCGGCCTGCCGCGCGGTCATCGCGACCATCCAATACGGCATCCCAGTTGCGCGGATTGAGCTTGCCGACGAACTGCAGATCCGGGCCTGCAACGCGCATTCCGGGCTCAATCTCGCCGAATCGCCGGCGCTCTTCCTGGAATTTCACGGAACGCCGGCGAGCGTGGAGGAGCAGGCGAAAGAATTCGGCGGTATTGCCGAAGAGCTTGGCGGCGGCGATTTCGTTTGGGAGACGCACGAAGAGGATCGCCAAAAGCTCTGGCAAGCGCGCCATGACGCCTATTTCGCCGTTCGCGGTTTGCGGCCTGGCGCAGACGTGCTGGCCACGGATGCCTGCGTGCCGATCTCGCGGCTTGCCGATTGTGTCATGGAGACCAAGGCCGACCTCGATCGGCTCGGCCTTCTGGCGCCGATCGTCGGGCACGCCGGCGACGGCAACTTCCATCTGAGTGTCCTGGTGGACACCGCCGACGCCAAGGAGGTCGCGGCGGTGGAGGAGTTGATCGGCCGGCTCGCGGAGCGCGCGATTGCGATGGACGGCACGTGCACGGGTGAGCACGGGATCGGCCAGGGCAAGATCGATTATCTGGAAGCGGAGCTCGGATCGGCGCTCGATGTGATGCGTACGATCAAGGCGGCGATTGATCCGCTGAACATCATGAATCCTGGTAAGATTGTGAGGCTGTGACCGCGCCGCTGGTCGTCTGAGAGGGAGGCTGCGAGCTGAACAAGCTCTTCATCGCGCTGGGCAGTCTGATCATTGTGGTGCTCTTCACCGCGCTGATCGGTCCGCACTTCGTCGATTGGACCTCGTATCGGGAGACCTTCGAGCGTGAGGCCTCCGCCTATGTCGGTCGCCCGGTGACGGTGGCCGGCAAAGCCAGCGTGCGCCTTTTGCCGACGCCGATCCTAAGCTTCACCGACATTGTCATCGGGGACTCAGAGAACCCGGATGTGGAGATGGAACGCTTCCGGGCCGAAGTGGAGCTCGCGCCGCTCCTTAAGGGTGAAGTGCGGGTCATTCAGATGGCCATGGAGCGCCCGCGGTTTCGTGTCGACATCAGCGGGCTTGCCCAGAACCGCGGCGTGTTCGCCGACGACTGGCGTCTCGACCCGGACCGCATTTCACTTGAGCGGCTGCAGATCGTTGAAGGCAGCGCGATCATATCCGACAGCGTCAACGAACGCGCTTGGAGAGCTCAGTCCATCGATGCGGTCCTGGAGGCGAGCACGCTGCTCGGGCCGGGCCGTGTCGAGGCGGAGCTGGTTCTTGAAGACGAGCCGCTGACGGTGAGCGTCGGCTTCGGCCGGTTCACCAATCTCAATACCATTGCGACCAATCTTCGGGTCACGTCGCCCAACATTCCCGTCACGCTGTCGGCCGACGGCACGCTGCATCTCAGCGCCGACACGCCGCCAAGCTACGAGGGGACGACCACGATTGAGGGCATCCAGCCGGAGGACGCCGAAGCGCCGCGCTCCCGCTGGGCGGATTTCCGCGCGTCGGGCGCGTTCGCGCTGGAGCCCGCCGACCTGACGATTGAGGAGATGCAAATCTCCTATGGTGCGACCGAGCGCCCGCTGATCATCGAAGCGTCCGGCCAAGTCGGCTTCGGCGAAAGGCCGCGTTTTGATCTCGTGCTCGGCGCGCGGCAGATCGATCTGGATCGCACATTGGCCGGCGGGGAGGGGAATCCGTTCGCCATTGAAACGGCGGTTGGATCGCTGGTGGGATTGCTACCGCGGGCGGCGCCGCCGCCGCTGCCGGGCTCGCTGCGGCTTGAAGCGCAAGGCGTCGTTGTCGGTGGCAGCGTGGTGCAGGCCGTCGGGATCGACCTCGTGACGGCTGGCAATTCGTGGGTGGTGGAGGACTTCGCCGCGATGCTGCCCGGGGAGACACGCGTCGACCTTTCCGGCACGCTCGGCCTTTCCGCCGATACGACGTTTCGCGGGCAGGCGCGCATGGCGTCGCGACGGCCGGCGGCCTTTGCGTCGTGGTGGCGCGGGCAGGCCGGCTCCGCAGGTCAGATCGGATCCTTCGCCGTGGAGGCCAACCTCGACCTGGCGCCGGACAATCAGCAGCTTTCCAATCTCGTCGTCACCACGTCGGGGGGCGCGCTGGAAGGCTCTGTCGGCGTCCGCAGCTTTGAGCAGCTCGGCGAGCGCATCGTCGATGTCAATCTGCGCGCCGAAGAGGCCGATCTCGTTGAGACGCGTGCCTTGGCGGAGCTCCTGATCGGCAAGACGGTGCAGACCGGATGGGCGGAACGCACGACGTTGTCGTTCAGCGGCGACGCGGAGGTGCTCCGCGCCGGCGGCTTTGAAGCGCAGTCGGTGGTGATTGAAGGCGGGCTGGAGGGCGGCCAGCTCAACTTTCGCAAGCTGTCCGTCGCGGACCTAGCCGGCGCCAGCATCGACGCGCATGGCAGCATACAGGATCCGTTCGGTACGCCGTTCGGCCGTCTCGATGCTTCTGTCGCGGCTGAAGATATCGGCGGCGCAGCGAAGTTTCTTCTGAGCGTGCTGCCGGAAAGCGACGCGGTGCGGCGGTTTGAATCGGTCGCGCCACTTCTATCGCCGGTCGCGGCGGAGATATCGGCGGAGGCCGGGGCAGAGGGTGAGCGTGTGTCGCTTGCGCTGAGCGGCAGCTTCGCCGACACGCGCCTCTCGCTGCAGGCCGACGGGGCAGGGTCGCTCGCCAGGCCGGAGACCTTCGTCGGCGCGCTGACATTGGATGCGTCGGGTCCGGACAGCGCGACAATCTTGCGGCAGATCGGCTTCGACCTGTTGCCGCTTAAAGCCGCGCCGCTTCAGATCAATGCAAATTTCGACGGGGCGTTGGCTTCGTCAGGCCGGCTGACGGTCAACGGCTCGGCGGTGGGGATCGACCTGACCTATGACGCAGAGACCATGCACGGCGATGCCGGGCTCACATTGTCGGGCGACTTCACGGCGGAAAGCGGCGACCTCGATTCCGTGCTTCTCCTTGCCGGCATCGCAACGCCAGGACTTGAGGGCCATACCGGCTCAGTGGCCGGGCAGCTCGATTATTCGGGCGAAACTCTCCGCCTTGTCCTGGACGAGGGAACCCTGAACGACCGCCCGATCGCCGGCTCGTTGGCTGTGGACTATGCGGAGGGTCTTCGCTTCTCCGGCGCGCTTGAAGTCGCTGATGCGTCGCTTCCGGGCCTGGCGGGTCTGGCGGTCGGCTTCGCGCCCGACCTTCAGGGCGATTGGAGCGACGAGCCCTTGACGCGCGTGCTGCCTGAGACGTTGGCGGTGGACGTGTCATTAAAGACGGAGCGGCTCGATCTTGGCGCGCCGATCGAGGCGAGTGATGCCACGCTTGATGTGCTCTTGTCGGAGGACAGGCTTGAGCTCGACGTCAAGGAAGCCGCGTTTGCCGGCGGTGCCCTCAGGGGCCTGGTGGCTGCCGATTTGGGCGAGGGCCAGTCGAATGTGTCGGTGCGCGGCGAGTTTGCCGGTGTCGCGCTGCAATCGCTCGTTTGGGAACGGATCGGGCTTCCCGTCGCCTCCGGCACACTGGACGTATCGTTTGAGGCGGTTGGCCGTGGCCGAAGCCCGGCCGGCATTGTGGCGACCTTGTCGGGGAGCGGCACCTTCACGATCGATGGAGGGCGGCTCAATGCGCTGAACGCAGAAGCGCTGACGGCAGTGATGGAGGCGGCCGACGGTGAGGCGGAGCCGGACGAGAACGCCGCGCGCGAGACCTTCGCCAGCTTGTTTGGCTCCGGCGCGCTGTCGTTCGGCCAGGCGACCGGCTCCTTTTCGATCGCCGACGGCGCAATCAATGTTCCGCCTGTGTCGGTCACGGCCGGCGCGACCAAGGTCTTGGCGGATGCGACACTCGACCTGAACAGCTTCGTCATCGACAGCGACTGGACCGTGCGCGTCGAGGAAGGCGGCGAGGAAGAGGCGGAGCCTTATGTGCCGCTCTCCTTTGAAGGTTCGATCTCGCGACCGACGCGCTCAGTCGATCTGGTTCCGTTGCTCAATTTGATGCGCAGCCGCTTCCAGGAGAACAAGCTGCGAGAGCTGGAAGAGCTGCAGCGTCGGCGCGATGAGGCGGAGCGCCGTGCGGCGGAAGAAGAAGCACGCCGTGAGGCGGAAGAAGAAGCGCGTCGCGCTGCCGAAGAGGAGGCGCGCCTGGCGGAGGAAGCAGAGGCGGAGCGGCAGGCCGCGCTGCAGGCCTCGCAGGCCATCGCTCCCGATGCCGCTGCGGCGAATGAGGCCGAACCGAATGCGGCATCGTCAGCCGCGCCCGCTGCTCCCGGTGAGCCAGCGCAACCGTTGGAATTGGTGCCCGCCGCCCCCGCCAAGGTACAGCCGGAGCCGGCGCCACAGCCGACGCGCCGACGTGCCCCGCGTCAGCGCACGCAGCAGGTTGCTCCTGCGCCCGCACCCGCGCCACCACAGCCGGTTCCTGAGCCGGAACCGCAATACCGAATGCTGCCCAACGGCGTGTGGGTGAAGGTTCGCTGACGACCTACGGCCGCTGGCCAGCGGATTGAGGCGCCTCGCCGATCTTTGACTTCAGATCGGCGAGCACGGCGAGCCTCAGCGCGGAGGAGAGATTGTGGGCGCCGCGGGCGGCGTCGACGCGCTCAATCAACGTGCTGAGCGAGACATCCAACTCAGCGGCCATGCGCTTCAGCTCGTCCCAATATTGATCCTCCAGCGAAACGCTGGTGGCATGCGCCTGAAGCGTGACGGAGCGCTTCCTGATCATGGCTGTTGCGCTCAGCCTGGTCCGATCATCTTCTCCGGCCGCACGATCGCGTCGAACTCCGCCTCGGTGACGTAGCCGAGCGCGACGGCCTCCTCACGGAGCGTCGTGCCGTTCTTGTGGGCGGTCTTGGCGATCTCGGCGGCCTTGTCGTAGCCGATCTTGGGGGCAAGCGCGGTCACCAGCATCAGCGAGCGCTGCATCAGATTGGCGATGTGCTCCTCGTTGGCGCGGATGCCGACGACGCAGCGGTCGGTGAAGCTCTCCGCGGCATCGGAGAGCAGGCGGACCGATTGCAGGAAGTTGTAGGCCATGACCGGGTTGAACACGTTCAGCTCGAAGTGGCCCTGGCTGCCGGCAAACGTGATGGCGGCGTGATTGCCGAACACATGCACGCAGACCTGCGTCAGCGCCTCGCACTGCGTCGGGTTGACCTTGCCGGGCATGATGGACGAGCCCGGCTCGTTCTCCGGCAGCGACAGTTCACCGAGCCCGGACCTGGGGCCGGAGCCCAGGAAGCGGATGTCGTTGGCGATCTTGAAGAGGCTTGCGGCGACCGTATTCAGCGCGCCGTGTGAGAAGACCATCGCATCGTGGGCGGCCAACGCCTCGAATTTGTTGGGCGCGGAGGTGAACGGCATCTTTGTGAGCGCGGCGATGCGATCGGCGACGCGTTCCGCAAAGCCGACCGGCGCATTCAGCCCGGTGCCGACGGCTGTGCCGCCCTGCGCAAGCTGCATCAGTCCGGGCAGGGTGTCGCGCACGCGAGCAATGCCGTTATCCACCTGCTGGACGTAGCCGGAGAATTCCTGGCCAAGCGTGAGGGGCGTGGCGTCCTGTGTATGCGTGCGGCCGATCTTGATGATGTCGCGGAAGCCCTGCGCCTTGTCGTTCAGGGCGTTGCGAAGCTTCTGAAGCGCCGGCAGGAGACGATGGTCGATTTCCTCCGCGCAGGCTATGTGCATGGCCGTCGGATAGGTGTCGTTTGACGACTGGCTCATGTTGACGTGGTCGTTCGGATGAACCGGGCTCTTTGAGCCCAACTCGCCGCCGAGGATCTCGATCGCCCGGTTGGCGACAACCTCGTTGGCGTTCATGTTGGACTGCGTGCCAGAGCCAGTTTGCCAGACGACCAACGGGAAATGGTCGTCAAGCTTGCCTTCGGCCACCTCCTGCGCGGCCTGCACGATCGCGCCGCCGATCTTCTGATCGAGCTTGCCGAGGTCCATGTTCACCTCGGCGGCGGCGCGCTTGATGATGCCTAGCGCGCGGATGATCGGTGCGGGCTGGCGCTCCCAGCCGATGGGGAAATTGCCGAGCGAGCGCTCGGACTGCGCGCCCCAATATCGGTCCGCCGGCACATCCAGCGGGCCGAACGTATCGGTTTCGGTACGCGTCTTGCTCATGTCGATCCTGTAGCCGTGTGGCTAGCCGTTCTTCTTGCGGAAGGCATCGAGGGACACGACGTCGGCCTTGGCGTCGCCTTCGCCTTCGGCGGTGGGCTGCTCGTCCTCGACGGTCTCGCCCTCGGCCGGCGGCGCCTGGGCGGCGTCGGTGGTGTCTTCCACCACCTCGGCGGCATCTGCTTCTTCATGCTGCACGTCGAACTTCACCTGAAAGCTGACATGCGGGTCGACGAAGCTCTTCACCGCACGGAAGGGAACGACGAGCCGCTCCGGCACGCCCTTGAAGGAGAGCCCGACCTCAAAAGTGGAGTCGGAGACGGTCAGGTCCCAGAACTGGTGCTGCAGGACCACGGTCATCTCGTTGGGATATTCCGCCTTCAGCCGCGAGGAAATCCGCACGCCGGGCGCGCGGGTATCGAACGTGACGTAGAAATGGTGGTCGCCGGGGAGGCCGGCCTGCGCCACCTCGCCCAGCACTTTCTTCACCAGGCCGAGAAGGGCTTCCTGGTAAAGCACGTCGTAGCGGATCAGATCGTCAACCATTGCGCCACGAAACTAGAGCATGATCCAGAAAAGTGGAAACCGGTTTTCGGATAAGATCATGCTCCACCAGAGAGATAGAGCCCTCCGTTCCGATTCAATCAGAATCGGTAGGGCCGGCTGGACAGGGCTCTAGAGGCGCGCCGGAGCGCTTGCAACACGAAGGAAGAGTGGAGGCTTCTGTTGCCAGGTGCCTCCGAACCCCGCCTGAGGGGGCTAACCCCCAGGGCTTGAATTGAAGCAGTCAGACTGCATTACGCAGCGAGACGAGCCTCAGCATAGTTGTCGTTGGCAACTATTTTGACGGCCCGATAACGGTGGTACCATGCCGGGCAAAAGCCGGAGCCTTTACACCCTCGTCGATCCTATTTCGCCCCCATCATCAGCCGCGGGTCTTGCCGTTGCGCGGTTCATGGTGGAGGCGCCGGGTACCGCCCCCGGGTCCGATAGGTTTATTGCGCTCAGCGTTTATCGCCATAGCCGGGTCGCCCCGGCGCCCAAAATATAGGCTCCGACGGTTAAGCAATCAATGCGCTCCCAGCTGCATCCAGGCGGGCCGATGCGGCCCGGCGGCTGTGCAAAACACCCGTTCATGCGGGACTTTTGGCTGAATCGCACTAGATTACGCCCATGCAGCACTATCTCGACCTGCTTGAGCGGGCCCTGAAGCATGGCGTGCGGAAGTCCGACCGCACGGGCGTCGGCACGCGTTCTATCTTCGGCCATCAGATGCGCTTCGATCTGGCCGACGGCTTTCCGCTGGTCACCACCAAGAAGCTGCACGTGAAATCGGTTATCCACGAGCTTCTGTGGTTTCTCGCAGGCGACACCAACATCCGCACCCTCAACGAGAACGGCGTGCGGATCTGGAACGAATGGGCCGACGCGGACGGTGATCTCGGGCCGGTCTATGGCCGGCAATGGCGCTCTTGGGCGGCGCCCGACGGGCGCACCATCGACCAGATTTCCGACGTGATCGCCGCCATCCGCACCAATCCCGATTCGCGCAGGCTCGTCGTGAGCGCGTGGAATCCCGCGGACATCGACAAGATGGCGCTGCCGCCGTGCCATTGTCTGTTCCAGTTCTACGTGGCGGAGGGCCGGCTCTCCTGCCAGCTCTATCAGCGTTCCGGCGACATCTTCCTCGGCGTGCCGTTCAACATCGCGTCCTATGCGCTTCTCACGATGATGGTGGCGCAGGTGACGGAGCTGAAGCCGGGCGAATTCGTCCACACCTTCGGCGACGCGCACCTTTACGCCAACCATGTGGAGCAAGCTGAAGAGCAGCTCAGCCGCGCACCGCGTCCGCTACCGACCATGCGCATCAACCCGGACGTTCATTCCATCTTCGACTTCGTCTACGACGACTTCGAGCTGACCGGCTACGATCCGCACCCGCACATCAAGGCGGAGGTGGCGGTTTGAGGCCTTGGCCGCTGGCGCGGTGGGAGGTGCCGGCAGCATGACGAAGACGCCAATCACCCTCGTCGTCGCCATCGGGGAGAATGGTGTGATCGGTGTGCGCGGCGACATCCCCTGGCGGGTGCGCGCCGATATGAAGCTCTTCCGCTCGGTTACGATGGGCAAGCCGATCGTCATGGGCCGCAAGACATTTGAGTCGATCGGCAGGGCTCTGGACGGCCGCGACAACATCGTGGTGACCCGAAATCCCGGATTTGCGCCCTCCGGGGTCGTCGTGGCGGCTGATCTTGGGGCTGCGCTGGAGTCCGCTGAGGCCTGCGCCACCAAACGGGGCGCCGATGAGATCTGCGTGATCGGCGGGGGTGAGCTCTATGCGGCAACATTACCGCTGGCGGCGCGCCTCAGAGTGACCCATATCGCGGCTGCCCCGGAAGGTGATACAGTGTTCGCGGAGATTTCACCGGACGACTGGGTTGCGGTGAAACGTGAGCCGCTGCCCCGGAGCGAGGGCGACACGACGGAAGCGGAATATGTCGTTTACGAGCGACGCCGCTAAGCCGAAAGGAGCGGCGAAGAGTCCGTTGACCGTGCCGCCCGGCGGCGTTGCCAGAATCGGCGACGCTCCTCTATAACCCCGCGCAACGCCCAGGCCCCGGCGATTTTGGGGGCCGCGGACGAAAAGGAGAGTGAATGCCCTGGAGCAACAATGGCGGAGGGGGCGGATGGAAAGGCGGCGGTGGCCCCTGGGGTCCGGGTCCGCAGCAGCGCGGAGGTCCGCAGCCACCCGATCTTGAAGAACTCCTGAAGCGCAGCCAGGACCGGCTGCGCAACGTGTTCCCGTCCGGCGGACGCGGCAATCTCTCCATCGCGCTTCTGATCATCGCGGCGCTTGCCGTGCTGTGGGTCATCCAGTCCGTCTATACGGTGCAGCCGGACGAGCTCGGCCAGGAACTGGTCTTCGGCAAGCCGAAGGCCGAGGTTTCCGAGCAGGGACTGCATTTCCATTTCTGGCCGGTGGAGACGGTGGAGAAGGTGTCGACGCGCGTGCAGCGCGAGATCCTTACCGCCGATGCCAGCAGCCGCGCTGTCGGCGACGGCAATCTCATGCTGTCGGGCGACCAGAACATCGTGGAGATCGACTTCTCGGTGCTGTGGCGCGTGGCCGAGCCGAAGAAATATCTGTTCAATGTGGCCGAGCCGGAGGGGCTTCTGCGGCGGGTCGCCGAAAGCGCCATGCGCGAGTTGGTCGGACGCTCCTCTGCTGAGGACGTGCGCACCGAGCGCCGTGCCGAAGTTGAGGAGGGGGTTCGCGCCCTCCTGCAGACGACGCTCGATCAATACCAGTCCGGCATGGCTGTCGTCGGCGTGCAGCTTGAGCGAGCCGACCCGCCCGACGAAGTGGCGGACGCGTTTGAGGAGGTGCAGCGCGCGCAGCAGGACCTTGATCGCTTCCAGCGCGAGGCAGAGGCCTACGCCAACCGGCGGCTCGGCGATGCGCGCGGTGAAGCAGCGCAAATCACCGAGGCGGCGCTCGGCTACAAGGAACAGGTCGTGGCGGGTGCTGAAGGTGAATCGCAGCGCTTTCTCTCAATTCTGGAAGAGTATCAGCAGGCG
This sequence comes from Afifellaceae bacterium, assembly GCA_028284625.1. GTDB lineage: Bacteria > Pseudomonadota > Alphaproteobacteria > Rhizobiales > Afifellaceae > DASWJZ01. Next base: position 104,928 of record JANQRH010000009.1, read on the forward strand.
GAAGACGTAACGCGTAAGCGTCTGTTCTTTGAGACGCTGGAGCGTGTGCTTGCCGATTCCAACAAGATCATCATGGAGAACGATGCCGGTTCGGGCGTTGTGCCTTACCTGCCGCTCGATCGGCTGATGCGCGACCGCGCGTCGGGCTCGCAGACCGGCACCAACAATAGCCTTCAGGCGCAGGAGACCGGCCAATGAGACGCGCAACGGTCATCCTCCTCGTCGTCGTCGTCGTAGCGGCGGCGCTTCTTTATTCGTCGATTTTCATCGTCAACGAGCGCCAGCAGGCACTCGTGTTGCGGTTCGGCGAGATCACCCGGGTCATCCGTGAGCCCGGCATCAACTTCAAGATTCCCACCGCCTTCGTGGAGACGGTGCAGATCATTGAGGACCGGCTGCTCAATTTCGAGCTTGAGGATCTGCGCGTGCAGGTGCGTGACGGCCGGCGTTACATCGTCTCCGCCCTGGTGGTCTTCAAGATCGTCGATCCGCGCGCCTTCCGGGAGAATGTCTCCGGCAGCCTCAACATTGCGCAGGAGAACATGCGCACGCGGCTCGATGCGGCGCTGCGCCGGGTCTATGGCGGTCGCAGCTTCGAGGCGGCGCTTTCGGAGCAGCGCGCTGAGATGATGGTGGAGGTGCGCAACCAATTGCAGCCGCTGACCCAAGAACTCGGCATCGACATCTCGGACGTACGCATCAAGCGCACCGACCTGTTGCCAGAGGTGTCGCAGCAGACCTTTGAACGCATGCGCGCTGAGCGTCTGGCTGAAGCCGCGCAGCTCAGGGCCCGCGGAACGGAGCTTGCCGCCCGCATCCGAGCCGAGGCCGATCGCGAGGCGGTGGTCACGGTTGCGGAGGCGGAACGCGAGGCGGAGATCTTGCGCGGTCAGGGCGATGCGGATCGCAGCCGGATCTTTGCCGATGCCTATCAGCTTAATCCGGGCTTCTTCGAGTTCTACCGCTCCATGATTGCCTACCGGACGGCGCTGGAGGGCAGCGAGACAACGTTGGTTCTCTCCCCGGATTCCGACTTCTTCCGTTTCTTCGGGGATTCCCGGGGCGGTGGGGCGGTTTCGGGCCCGGCGGGCGGTTCCGTGCTTGACCTCAGGCCGGGTGAGACGCCGGAATCGGGCGCCGAACCAGAGGCTGCGCCGACGACCCAATGAGCACGATCGTCGTGGCGATCGGTTTGGTTATGGTATTGGAAGGAGCGCTTTATGCGCTCTTTCCGGAGTTCATGAAGCGCACGGCCCAGCAAGTGACGCAGACGCCGGCGGATACGTTGCGCTATGTGGGCATCGTCGCTGCGGCGCTGGGCGTGGCCGTAGTCTGGTTCGTTCGCGGCTGACAAGCGCCGGAATCTAACGGCCAGCGCAACCAAATTTGAAGGCGGCGGGGCGTGCTTTCGCCGCGAATTGCGTCAATATCCCCCGTGACGACGGCGGAGAGACCAGAACATGAGAATTGCAGCGATCGCCGGGGGGGCGTTGGCCTTGCTGGCGGCCCATGTCGCGCTCGCGGGACCGACGTCTCCTGGGCACCACTATTTGTCGCCCGAATTGCTGCCCCAAATGCAGAATGTGCAGGCCGATCCGCAAATGGCGCCGGATTCGGAAGCGGCTGAGCCGATTCTTCCACCGCCGATCCTGCCGGCGCCCGATCTCTCCGGAGACGATCCGCTCGTTGAGCTAGCGCCGGAGGAGGACACACCGAACCGCGTCGCCGGGCCTGGATTGCCCACCACCGAAGCCGGGGCGGTCTTTTCCTTCGCGGATCTGGCGGAGCAATTGCTCGATTCCGTCGTTCACATCTCAACGTCGCAGCGTGTTTCGCTGCCCAACCGCCGACGGCTGCCCGACGCGCCGGACGGCGACGAGATGTTTGAGGACTTCTTCAACGACGACAATCGACGCGGCTCGCGCAACGTTCAGTCGTTGGGCGCCGGCTTCGTGATCGATGCATCCGGTTTGATCGTCACCAACAATCACGTCATCGCCGACGCCGATGAAATCGTCGCCAATTTCAACGACGGCAGCAAGCTGATCGCCGAGGTGGTGGGCGTCGACGAGAAGACCGACCTGGCGCTTATACAGGTGCGCGATGGCGGGGCGCTGAAGCCGACACGGTTCGGCCGCTCCGAGCGGCTGCGCGTCGGCGACTGGGTTCTCGCCATCGGCAATCCTTTCGGATTTGGCGGCACGGTGACGGCGGGGATCGTCTCAGCGCTCGATCGCGATATCAATTCCGGTCCGTACGACCATTACATCCAGACCGACGCATCGATTAACCGCGGCAATTCCGGTGGCCCGCTGTTCAACATTGACGGCGAGGTGGTCGGCATCAACACGGCCATCATGTCGCCGACCGGCGGTTCCATCGGTATCGGTTTTGCGGTGCCGACGGAGATTGCGGTGCCGGTCATCGACCAGCTTCGGCGTTTCGGCAGCGTGCGACGCGGCTGGATCGGCGTGCGCATCCAGAACGTTTCCGAAGAAGTGGCCGAAGGGCTTGGCATGGAGCGCGCCATGGGCGCCTTCGTGGCCGGTTTGAGCGAAGGCGGTCCGGCCTCCGACGCAGGCATTGAGGACGGCGATATCGTCGTGGAGTTCAACGGCCGACCGGTGGAGAGCGTTCGCGAGTTGCCGCGGCTGGTTGCCGATACGCCGCCTGGCGACACGGTCGACATGGTGGTGATGCGCGACGGCGAGCCGGTCACGCTTGAGATCACGGTGGGGCTGCTTGAGGACGAGACGACGGTGGCAGCCGCCACGACAGGCGGTTCGGACGAGCAAAGCGAACCGGAGATGCCGGGCGACGACGTCGCGCAAATGTTCGGGCTGAAACTCGACGCGATCACCGATGACCTACGCCGGACGTTCGCCATCGACGACGACGTGGAGGGTGTCCTCGTCGCGGAGGTGATGGACGGCAGCGAGGCGAAGGAAAAGGGCGTCAGGAAAGGCGAAGTCATCCTGCAGGTCAGCCAATGGGACGTGAAGGCGCCTGAGGAAGTGATTGCCCGTATCGAGGAGCTGAAGGCGCAGGGGCGCCGCACGATCATGTTGCTCCTGTCGGGCGAAGGCAACACGCAGCGCCACGTGTCGCTGCGGTTCGAGGACGAGTAGGCGGTATCGTCGCAGCAGCCACATATCTCCGTCGTCATTGCCGGGCTTGACCCGGCAATCCACTCCGCCCGCATCGCAGAGCAGAACGACACAGGAATGGATGCCCGGATCAGGTCCGGGCATGACGACAGAGGGTGCGGAGCGGCAGCGGCGGCTAGGCCACGGTCACGAATTCGTCGCGGCGATAGCCTTGTAGGAAGAGCGCCGCGGAAAGGTCGGCATGGTCGATGATGGCGTCGGCAACGTCTCGCAGTGCCGGCTTGCCGTGATAGGCGACGCCGAGCCCGGCCCGCCTGACCATGCCGGAATCGTTGGCGCCGTCACCAATCGCAAGCGTCGCCTGCGGTCCCAGTGACAGCGATTTGCTCAGCGCCGCAAGTGCTTCTTCCTTGGCCGCCGGGCCGAGAATCGGCTCAGCCACCTCGCCGGTGAACGCGCCATCCTCATGCAGCAACGTGTTGGCGCGGTGCTCGTGAAACCTCAGTTGCTCGGCGATGACGCCCGTGAAGAGCGTGAAGCCGCCGGAAACAAGTGCCGTATGCGCACCGGCTTGCCGCATCGTCGCCAGGAGCGTGGCCGCACCCGGTGTCAGCGTGACGCGCGTCTCCAAAACCTGCTCGACGGTCGCGACAGGAAGGCCCTTGAGGAGCGCCACGCGCTCGCGGAGCGCCGGCTCGAAGGTGATCTCACCACGCATGGCGCGCTCGGTGATGGCGGCGACGGAATCGCGCAGGCCGAGCTCGGCCGCTAATTCGTCGATGCATTCCTGCCCGATCAGCGTGGAGTCCATGTCGGCGAGGAGAAGCGTCTTGCGCCGCGCCGCCGCGGGAACGACGTTCACGTCGAGCGGCTCGGCGCCGAGTTCCTGCCGGGCTGCTTCTTTGACGGCGTTGGCTGCGCCTTCAAAGGAAATGTCGCACGCCTCCTGCGGCGACAGCCAGATCGGCGCGGCGCAGGCGGCGCCGGTCTTATCGGCTGCGCGGCGAGCTCGGTCGACATGGTCGATGCTCAACGCCTTCGCTTCCGGAGCGATGAGCGATAGGACATGGCTCATGATTGTCCCTGAGGCGCTTTCGCTTGAGAGGATTGCGGCGGCGCGCGCTGTGCTGATAGCCGGGCCGACCGCCAGCGGCAAGTCGGCCCTAGCGCTGCAACTGGCGGAAGCGAGCGGCGCGGCCGGCCGGGCGGCATGGATCGTCAATGCCGATGCCATGCAGGTCTATGACGGATTGCGCGTGATCACCGCTCGTCCAAGCGCCGAGGACGAGGCCCGTCTGCCGCATCGTCTTTACGGGCACGTGGCGCCCGACAGGCGCTACTCCGTCGGCGCCTGGCTCGGTGACATGGAGGCCGTGCTCCGCGATGCGGAGGTTCACGGCGCATGTGCCATCATCGTTGGCGGAACCGGCCTTTACTTCAAAGCGCTGACGGAGGGGCTTTCCACAGTGCCATCTGTGCCGGTCGATGTGCGGCGAGATTGGGATGTGCGCGCCAAGGCCATGGATGCGGCGACGCTCCACGCCATGCTGGCGGAGCGCGATCCGGAGACCGCCGATGCCCTCCGGGCGAGCGATCGTCAGCGCATTCAGCGGGCGCTTGAAGTCCTTGATGCGACGGGTGCGGGGCTTAGCGCTTGGCAGAAAGAAGGGCGTCGTCCGGCGCTACTCTCACCCGCCGACGCGCCGAGGATTGTTTTCGACATGCCACGCCCCGTCCTCCATGCGCGCATCGCGGCGCGCTTTGATCGGATGGTCGATGCCGGCGCGCTTGACGAGGTGCGGGCGCTCGTTTCGCGCCGGCTGGATCCGGCACTGCCGGCAATGAAGGCGATCGGTGTCCGCGAGATGGCTGCCTATTTGGATGGCGAGCTGTCGTTGGAGAGCGCGATTGAACGGGCCAAGACGGAGACGCGGCGCTACGCCAAGCGTCAGTCGACCTGGCTACGAACACAGATGCCGGACTGGCCGCGGGTAGAAGGGGCGGCCTAGGCGGCCGCCGCCCGGGGCTCAGCTGGCCTTGCGTTGCTCTTCGACAGGCAGCGCCGAGGTGCCGGTCAGATCGGCCAAGGCGGTGCCGCTCACCTTCTCCTGCGGGCTGGAATAGACCAGGTGCATGATTTCTGAGAGCGGCGCCGGGCGGCCGTAGAGGAAGCCCTGCGCTTGCGCGCACGCTTCGCTGTCCAGGAAGTCGCGCTGCGCCTCGTTCTCCACGCCCTCGGCGAGCACCGGGATGTCGAGGCTGCGGCCAAGGCCGAGAACGGCCGTTACGATCACCGTCGCCTGCTGGCGCGCGCCGATCTTGTCGACGAAGCTCTTGTCGATCTTCAGCTTGTCGAAGGGGAAGGCCTGCAGCGTCGACAGCGACGAATAGCCGGTGCCGAAATCGTCCATCGCGATGGAGACGCCGAGCGCCTTGATGCGCCGCAACATGTCGAGCGTACGCTGGAGGTCGTCGATCAGGGCGCTTTCGGTGATTTCCAGCTCCAGCCGATGCGGCGGCATGCCGGTCTCGATCAGAATCTGATGGATGGTCTCCGGCAGATTGGGCGCCTTGAACTGGATTGGCGACAGGTTCACCGCCACTGTGCAGGGATGCGTCCAGTTCGCAGCCTCCGTGCAGACCTTGCGGAGCATCCATTCGCCAAGATGAAGGATGAGGTCGGTTTCCTCAGCGATCGGAATGAACTCTGAGGGCGACACGTAGCCGTGGGTCGGATGGTTCCAGCGCGCCAGAGCCTCAAAACCGATGAGCTCGCCGCTCTGGATAGAGGCCTGCGCCTGATAATGGACTTCCAGCTCGTCGCGCTCGATCGCCTGTGTCAGCTGCTGGGCGAGGATGCGCCGCTGGCGCACAGACTCGTCCATGTCGGGCGTGAAGAAGCAGGCGCGGGACCGCCCATGCTCCTTGGCGCGGTAGAGCGCCAGATCGGCATTGGCAAGCAGGCTGCGCGTGTCAGTGCCGTCGCGCGGTGACAGCGAGACGCCGATCGTCAACCCGATGTGGAAGGGCTGACCGGCCAGCATGACCGGCTTGGTGAACTCCTCCAGGAGCTTGTCGGCCAGGCGTGCCGCCGAAGCCGGCTGCGCGCGGCCGGTCTGTACGATGACGAACTCGTCGCCGCCCAGACGCGCTGCAAACTCGTTGTGCGAGAGCAACGCAACGATACGCTCAGCCGTGCCCTTGAGAAGCTCGTCGCCGGCGGCGTGGCCATGCACGTCGTTGATCTCCTTGAAGCGGTCGAGATCGATGATCATCAGCGCCAGGTCACCGCCGCGTTCCTTGATGCCGGCAATGTCGTTCTCCAGACGGTCCTGGAAAGACGCGCGGTTCGGCAGGCCGGTCAGCGTGTCGAAATGGGCGAGATAGAGGATGCGCTGCTCCGCGGCGCGGCGCTCGCGCAAGTCGCGGATCGCGAAGATGCGGCGCACAGCCCCTTCAGCTTCCGTGTTGCGCGCGATCACCTCAACGGGGATGGGCCCGTCATCGGTCATGAACTGGGTCTCGAACCGGTCGACAGAGCGGTCACCCGCATAGTCGAGGACTTCCCAAATCAGTGTGCCGCGCATCTCAGACGCCCGGCCGGGGCCGGCGAGGAGGTCGATTGAGGCGTTAAAATCGAGAATGGTGGAGCCGTCGGTCAGGATCAGCCCCTCAACGGAGGCGTCGGCGATGTTGCGCAGCTGTGTCTGCGCCTCCATACGCGCACCGCGCGCAATCATCGTCGTGGCGACGCCGGTGCCCATCAGAAGCAGGACCATGGCGGCGACGAAATAGCCGAGGATGGTCGGGTCGATGGATTTCGGCGGGATCGGGATCGTCGTGTTCGGCGTGATGGAGATCGCCGCCATGCCGACGAAATGCATGACGCAGATGCCGGAGGCGAGCAGGATCGGCGCGATGACCTGGACGTTGCGTCCTTCGTTGCGGGCGCGCCCGATGGCCAGCGTCGCCGCTGTGGCGCACAATATTACGCCCATTGCCAGAAGCGTCGTGTTCCAGGTGATCTTGCCGGAAACGTGTAGGCTGGCCATGGCCGTGAAATGAAGGCCGACGGCAGAAAGGCCGACCACGCCGCCACCGACAAGGCCGGCCGGGCCGGGCCCATAAGCTGCGATCGCCATGCCGATGGTGGCCAGAAGCACGCCGACGAAGAAAGCGCCGCCGGTCAGTGCCGGATCAAAGCCGATGGAGATGTCGGGCTGGAAGGCAAGCAGCGCGACGAAATGGGTGGTCCACATGACCGCGCCGGCGGCGAAACCGGCGAGGAACAGCCAGCCCCCGCGGCCCTGGCCGTGCATCTCGCGCGCCTGCACAAACAAGAACAGCGTGATAAAGCTGCCCAGCGCGCATATCGCGGCGGCAAGCAAAACCAGCCTCGGATCGTGACTTTGGAGTATCTGATTGCCTTCGAGGAACACCGCTCGCCCCTTTTCCAATACGCGGAAAACTGTCGGCGGCAATAAACGCAAGAGCGATGAAGATGCCGTTAGGCAGGAGGCTTAATAGAGCCTTAAGCGCGACGGACACCGCATCACGGCCGCCAACACCGAGAGGCGGGGTTGACCGGGGCGGGCGGCCGCCGTTAGAAGGCGGACATGTTGAAACACACGCTTATCGTAGGTTTGCGCGCCACCGAGGCTGCCACATAGGGCGGCGGCGGATTGTGGCGCGCGTATGAAGGGTCCTGGTGGGACCCTTTTTTGTTGGTCGAACGAGCGAGAAGCGAGCCGGAGTGAGAACGATGCCGGAAGAGATGACAGGCGCTGAAATGGTCCTGAAAGCCCTGGCGGATCAGGGCGTAGAGCACATTTTCGGTTATCCGGGCGGCGCCGTCCTTCCCATCTACGACGAGATCTTCCAGCAGGATAAGGTGCAGCACATCCTCGTTCGGCACGAGCAAGGCGCGGGCCATGCGGCGGAAGGCTACGCGCGCGCCACCGGCAAGGCGGGTGTGGTGCTCGTCACCTCCGGGCCGGGCGCCACGAACATGGTGACGCCGTTGACCGACGCCATGATGGATTCCGTGCCGCTGGTGTGCATCTCAGGCCAGGTGCCGACGCATCTGATCGGCAACGATGCCTTTCAGGAATGCGACACGGTCGGCATCACACGGCCATGCACCAAGCACAATTGGCTGGTGAAGGATGTGAACGAGCTGGCGCGCATCCTGCACGAGGCTTTCTATGTCGCGACGACCGGCCGGCCCGGTCCCGTTGTCGTGGACATCCCGAAAGACGTGCAGTTCGCCACCGGCACCTATCAAGGACCGAACGACGTGCGCCGTGGGCACACCGGCTACCACCCGGCAGGCAAGGGATCAGCGGAAGCCATCCGCCGGGCGGTGGCGCTGATGGCGGAGGCCAAGCGCCCGATCCTCTATACGGGCGGCGGCATCGTGAATTCCGGTCCGCGCGCCAGCCAGCTCCTGCGTGAGCTCGTCGCGGCGACCGGCTTTCCCATCACCTCAACGCTGCTGGGGCTCGGCGCCTATCCCGCGTCAGGCGAGAACTGGCTCGGCATGCTCGGCATGCACGGCACTTACGAAGCCAATATGGCGATGCACGATTGCGATCTGATGATCTGCATCGGCGCGCGCTTCGACGACCGCATCACCGGCCGCACTGACGCGTTCTCGCCGGGGTCGCGCAAAATCCATGTCGATGTCGATGCCTCCTCCATCAATAAGAATATCCGCGCAGATGTGCCGATCGTCGGTGACGCGACGCAGGTGATGGAAGACATGCTCCTTGTCTGGCGCAAGGAGGTCGGCAAGCCGAAGAAGGCGGCGCTGGCGGATTGGTGGGACGAGATCAACCGATGGCGCGGCCGCAACTCGCTGGCCTACACGCCGTCCGACAACGTGATCATGCCGCAGCACGCCATCCAACGGCTCTATGCGGCGACCAAGGACCTCGATGTCTACATCACGACCGAGGTCGGCCAGCATCAGATGTGGGCGGCGCAGTTTTATGGCTTTGAGGAGCCGAACCGCTGGATGACATCGGGCGGGCTCGGCACGATGGGTTACGGCCTGCCCGCGGCGATGGGCGTGCAGGTCGCGTTTCCCGACAGTTTGGTCATCGACATTGCCGGCGACGCTTCCGTGCTGATGACCATGCAGGAAATGTCGACCGCCGTGCAGCATCAGCTGCCGATCAAGATCTTCGTGCTTAACAATCAATATATGGGCATGGTGCGGCAGTGGCAGCAGCTTCTCCACGGCAACCGCATTTCGCATTCCTATGTGGAATCGCTGCCGGACTTCGTGAAACTCGCGGAAGCCTATGGCTGCGTCGGCGTCAGGGCGGAGCACCCGGGCGATCTCGACGGTGCGATCGACGAGATGATCAAGGTGAAGAAGCCGGTCATCTTCGATTGCCGCGTAGCCAATCTGGAGAATTGCTTCCCGATGATCCCATCCGGCAAGGCGCATAACGAGATGATCCTGCCGGCGGAAGCGAGCGACGAAGGTGCAGCGGCGGAATCTTTCGCCGGCGGCAAGGCGCTGGTGTAAGGGCGCGAGGCGTGACGGTCTAAGGTTGACCAATCGGGCGTGCCGTTGAAGAAACAGAGCATTGGCCGAAGTAAGGGCCGAGAACGCTCAGACATGGAGTGACCGTGACCGCCGCGTCGCCCCCGCGTGCGTTGGACTATGTGCTTCTCGTCGCGTTGGCGGCGATTTGGGGCGCCTCGTTCATGCTCATCAAGTTGGCCATCGACACCGTGCCTCCGGTCACGATGACGGCGGCGCGCGTCGTCATTAGCGTTGCCGTCTTTGTTGCGATCGTGCTGGCGAGCGGCCGTCGTCTACCGCGCGAGCCACATATCTGGGGCTGGGCGGCGCTGGGTGCGCTGTTCGGCTTCACTCTGCCTTTCACGCTGATCTCGTGGGGGGAGCAGACGGTCGATTCCGGCCTGGCGGCCGTGCTCATGGCGGGAATGCCGCTGATGACGATCCTTCTGGCGCGCTTCGTCGCCCGCGACGAGCCGCTGACGACCGCCAAGCTTGTGGGCGTTGCGCTCGGCATGTTCGGCCTCCTCATTCTAATCGGCCCGGGCCACCTTGCCACGCTCGGCGGCGACACGATCCGCGAGATCGCCATCGTGCTGGCCTCCTTCTGCTATGGCGTGGGGGCGATCGTCATCAAACGCATTTCGGGGCACGATCCCTATGCGGTCTCGGCTACCATCCTGCTGTGCGCAGCCGTCATGCTGGTGCCGGCGAGCGTGCTGATCGACCAGCCATGGACTTTGAACCCGACGGGGCTCGCCATATTCGCGGTCGTCTTGCTGGGCCTTCTGGCGACGGGGCTTGCCAACCTCCTCATGCTCGCGCTTTTGCGGCGGACCGGCGCTGGTTTCTTCGCCCAGATCAACTTTCTCGTACCACTCTTCGGCGTATTCTGGGGCTTCGTCATCCTGTCTGAGCGGCCGACGCCGTCCGCTCTGGTGGCGCTGGCCTTGATCCTCGCCGGCATTGCCATTTCGCGGGTCACGCTGCGTGCGCCGCGTCCTATGTCCACGGAGACATCGAAATGAACGACACGACAACCGAACCCGAAGCCGATCTTCCGGCAGCGCCGCCGGCCTCGGCCTATTTCATCGAGGATCGCCAGGATCCGGAAGAGACCCACACGCTCTCCGTGCTGGTCGACAACGAGCCCGGCGTGCTGGCGCGCGTCATCGGCCTCTTCTCCGGCCGCGGCTACAACATCGAAAGCCTGACGGTTTCGGAGACGCAGCACGAGCAGCACTTGTCGCGTATTACTATCGTCACAAAGGGAACGCGCGACGTGCTGGAGCAGATCAAGAATCAGCTCGATCGCATGGTGTGCGTGCACCGCGTCACCGACCTGACGATGATCGCCCGCAGCCGCAAGGAAGAGAAGCCACTGGAGCGGGAACTGGCGCTCATCAAAGTGTCCGGCAGCGGGCAGGAGCGCATAGAAGCGCTGCGCATAGCCGACGCATTCCGCGCCGAAGTGGTTGACGCCACGACCGGGCATTTCATCTTTCAGATCACCGGCCGCACCAACAAGATCGAGCAGTTCATCGCCATTATGCAGCCCATGGGCTTGGTGGAGGTCTGCCGCACCGGCAGCGCCGCCATGTGCCGGGGGCCGGAGGCTATGTAGGTTCAGGATCAAGCTGGCCGCGCGGCCTCGCCTCGCGCGGAGCAAAAGTGTCACGCCCGCCGCAGCCATCTTCGCGACACGATCCCATGCTCGTAATGCGAGCGCTTTGCGTCGGCTGGGGGCGCGGCCGCGGGAGGTGATGATGCGTATCGGAAAGACCACAGCTTTGTTCTTCATTGCGGGCATGGCGCTCAGTGCGGTGCCCGCTTCGGCAGCCGATCTTTGTCTTGATCTAAAATTCCGATGCGACGGGTTTGAGCCGAACTGGCAGCTCTTCACCGATGTCGTGGCCGATGGCGGCGACACGGTCGTGCGCTTCACCGATCCGGAGAACCCGAACTGGGAGACCGAGCCACTGATCGTCAGTTCCTGCCTGCTGCAGGGAAGCCCGAACGACTTTGAGCTCTCGACCGAGGCCCCGTTGTCGCTGATCGCCAATATCGTTGGCCAAAATTGCGTGCAGCCGAATGACGAGGAGACCGATTTTTCCGTGACGGTGACGTTCGTGCAAGGCGCGCTCGGCGCCGATCCGCGGCGCGTGGAGGGTGTCGGCTGCTGCCAGCTTCTTGAGTGAGGAGCGCCCGCGTTCTTCTTCCCGGCCAGGCAACATCCTCGGTTCTATCAAGTGCGCTAGTTCTTGTTGTGTTCTCGGCCCCCTGGTGCTACCCGGTTCGCGTTTATCGTGGTTCTCGGGCGGCGTTCATAAAGGCGGGCGATGGACTTGCGCAGACCGATCTGGCTTGAGCAGAGCGGCGGATGAAGCTCTCGCTGCAGCAGGATGACGCGCTCCTACAAGTATCGCGCTGGTTGCAGTCGGGCAGCCCACAGGTCTTCCGCCTGTTCGGCTATGCCGGCACAGGAAAGACGACGCTTGCACAGAAGATCGCGGAGGATGTCGACGGCGCTGTACTGTTCGCCGCTTTCACGGGCAAGGCCGCGCAGGTCATGCGCAATCGCGGCTGCGCCAACGCCCGCACGATTCATTCGCTGATCTATCGTCCGCGCGGCGAGAAGGCGGAGGAGGAGACCGGCGAGATGCAGCCGGCCTTCTCGCTCAACCGGTCAAGCGAGGTGAAGAAGGCGAAGCTCGTGATCATCGACGAGTGCTCCATGGTCGACGAGGCGCTCGGCCGCGATCTCCTCTCCTTCGGCACGCCGGTTCTTGTGCTCGGCGATCCCGGGCAATTGCCGCCGGTGAAGGCCGGCGAGGGCGGCGGCGGTTACTTCACCGAGCACGCGCCCGATGTGATGTTGACGGAGGTGCATCGCCAGGCGCGTGACAATCCCATCATCCAGCTTGCGCAGACCGTGCGCGAAGGCGGGCGTCCGGATTACGGCCGCTACGGCGAAAGCCGGGTGGTGGGGCGCGACGACATCGACGCAGACGGTGTGCTGTCAGCCGACCAGGTGCTCGTTGGGCGCAATCGCACGCGCCACAACTACAATCGCCGCATCCGTGCGCTGAAGGGCTTTGACGGCGCGCTGCCGGCTGCCGGCGACAAGCTGGTGTGCCTCAGGAACAGCTCGGAGAAGGGGCTCCTCAATGGCGGGTTGTGGCGCGTCACATCCGTCGGCGCCGCCAAGGGGCTGGCGCTCAACATGCTGGTCAAGTCGGAGGATGAAGGGCCGCTCGGATCGTCGGCCAAGATCCGCGTTTTGAAGGCGATGTTTGAGGAGGGGCCGGAGGCGGTGGACTGGCATCGCCGCCGTCGCACTGACGAGTTCGATTACGGCTACGCGCTCACCGTTCACAAGGCGCAGGGCTCGCAATGGGACGAGATCGTGCTCTTCGACGAGAGCTTCGCGTTTCGCGATACGCGCGATCGCTGGCTCTATACGGCTATCACCCGCGCGGCGGAGCGGATTACGATCGTACGGTAGGGGCAGTATCCACTTGTGGATCGTCCGGTTTATAGTGAGAGCGGTTCCGCCGGTGCGATCTGATAGACGCTGGCAGGAACGCCTGCCAATCGTTCACCGAGGGTGATCAAATCCATGCATATCGACGGGGCCTGCCATTGCGGCGACATCACGTTCGAAGCCGAGGTCGACCCCGACAAGGTGGCGATCTGCCATTGCAAGGACTGCCAGGCGCTGTCTGGGGCCGCGTACCGCGCCTCCGTCCTTGTGTCGTCGGACCAGTTCCGACTGCTGTCCGGCGAGCCTGCAAGATATGTGAAAACAACGGCCGATAGCGGCAGCAAGCGCCTGCAGACCTTCTGCCCGCGTTGCAGCTCGCCGCTCTATGGCGGCTCAGCCGACGACCCCAGCGCCCCTTTGATGATCCGGCTCGGCGTTGTGCGCCAGCGCGACGAGCTGGTTCCCAAGAAGCAGATTTGGACGGCCTCGCGGCAATCGTGGATCGACTCGCTGCAATCCATCCCGGGGACTGAAGGGCAGTAGGCTGGGTCGGTCGCCCGGTTGCCCACCCCGCCGGCGAAAGCTAGAACCCCCGCCAGCTTCATTCAAAACTCGGCGTTTCATTGGGCCGGTTCGATCGGGAAGGGCAGCACATGCGCGTTTATTACGACCGCGATGCGGACGTGAACCTCATCAAGGACAAGGCCGTCGTCATCGTCGGCTATGGCAGCCAGGGCCGCGCGCATGCGCTGAACCTGAAGGATTCCGGCGCCACCAACGTCACCGTAGCGCTTCGCCCCGGCTCCGCGACGGCGCGCAAGGTGGAGGCGGACGGCCTCAAGGTTCTCTCCGTGGCCGATGCCGCCAAGGTCGCCGACCTGATGATGATGTGCGCGCCCGACGAGCTACAGGCCGACATCTACGCCGAGCATATCGCTCCCAACATTCGCGACGGCGCGGCGATCGCCTTCGCCCACGGACTGAACGTCCACTACAATCTGATTGAGCCGGGCCCGGGGATCGACGTTTTGATGGTCGCGCCGAAGGGGCCGGGCCACACGGTGCGCGGCGAGTATCTGAAGGGCGGCGGCGTGCCGTGCCTCATTGCCATTCACCAGGACGCCTCCGGCAACGCGCACGACCTTGGCTTGTCATACGCCTGCGCCATTGGCGGTGGGCGCTCCGGCGTGATCGAGACGACGTTCAAGGAGGAGTGCGAGACCGACCTCTTCGGCGAGCAGGTGGTGCTCTGCGGCGGATTGGTGGAGCTGATCCGCGCCGGCTACGAGACGCTGGTCGACGCTGGCTACGCGCCGGAGATGGCGTATTTTGAGTGCCTGCACGAGGTGAAGCTGATCGTCGACCTCATCTATGAGGGCGGTATCGCCAACATGAACTACTCCATCTCCAACACGGCAGAGTTCGGCGAGTACATGTCCGGCCCGCGCGTCGTCACCGACGAGACGCGCGCGGAGATGAAGAAGATTTTGAGGGACATCCAGACCGGCGCCTTCACCTCGGAGTGGATCCGCGAGTGCAAGGCCGGCCAGCCGAAGTTCAAGGCGACGCGCCGCGTCAACGATGCGCATCCGATCGAGGAGGTGGGCGAGAAGCTGCGCGCCATGATGCCGTGGATCAGCGCGAACCAGCTCGTGGACAAGGAACGGAACTAAAATGGCATCGGACGTCCGCATCCGCCGCGCTGAACTGTCGGAAGCCGATGCGCTCACCGATCTCGCCATGCGCTCCAAAGCGTATTGGGGCTATGACGATCAGTTCATGGCTGAGTGTCGCGAGGAGCTCACCGTCCAGCCCGACGCGATCGAGGCGGGCGAGGTGTGGGTGGTAGAAGACGAGGGGCGGCTGCTTGGCGTCTTGGAGCTGACACCAGAGGATGACGCGGTCGACGTGCGTCTGATCTTCGTCGAACCCAGTGCAGTCGGCACCGGAATCGGGCGGGTGCTTTGGGATCATGCCGAAGCGCGTGCGCTGGCGCTTGGCGCCAGAACGCTGACCGTTGACGCCGATCCGAACGCGCTCGGTTTCTATCAGCGCATGGGCATGCGCGTTGTCGGGCGCTCGCCGTCGGGCTCCATCCCCGGCCGCACGCTGCCGCGTCTGGCCAAGGCGCTCGCCAGCGAGCCTATCGAGGAAACTGAGCCGGCCTAGTCGGGTGCGCAACGCAGAAAAAGGAAAGCCCGGAGCGAGTGGTCCGCTCCGGGCTTTCTCGTTTCACGATGTCGGTTCGGGCGAAGCCCGAGCGCCTACACCGAATAGTACATGTCGAACTCGACCGGATGCGGCGTCATCTCGTAGCGCATGTTCTCTTCCCATTTCAGCTCGAGATAAGCGTCGATCTGGTCGTCGTCGAAGACGCCACCGGCCTTGAGGAAGTCGCGGTCCGCGTCGAGGCTGGTGAGCGCTTCGCGGAGTGATCCGGAGACCGTCGGGATGTCCTTCAACTCTTCCGGCGGCAGGTCGTAGAGATCCTTGTCCATGGCGTCGCCCGGATTGAGCTTGTTCTTGATGCCGTCGAGGCCGGCCATCAGCATCGCCGTGAAGGCGAGATAGGGATTAGCGCCGGGATCGGGGAAGCGGACCTCAACGCGCTTGCCCTTCGGCGACGCGACCACGGGAATGCGGCAGGACGCGGAGCGGTTGCGTGCCGAATAGGCGAGCAGAACCGGTGCCTCGTAGCCCGGCACGAGTCGCTTGTAGGAGTTCGTGGTCGGATTGGTGAAGGCGTTGATGGCGCGCGCATGCTTCAGGATGCCGCCGATATAGAACAACGCCTCTTCCGACAGATCGGAGTAGCGGTTCCCGGCGAAGACCGGCGTGTCGCCCTTCCAAATCGATTGGTGCACATGCATACCGGAGCCGTTGTCGCCGAACACGGGCTTGGGCATGAAGGTCGCCGACTTGCCGTAGGCATGCGCCGTCTGATGGATGCAGTATTTGTAGATCTGCAGGCCGTCGCCGGCTTTCACCAACGTGTTGAACTTGATGCCGAGCTCGTGCTGGGCGGCGCCGACCTCGTGGTGATGCTTCTCCGTTTCGACGCCCATCTGGCCCATATACATCAGCATGTCGGAGCGGATGTCCTGAGCGGAATCGATCGGCGGGACCGGGAAGTAGCCGCCCTTGGTGCGCGGCCGGTGGCCGAGATTGCCGGCCTCGTATGCGGTGCTCATGTTTGACGGCAGCTCGGAGGAATCGAGCTCAAAGCCGGTGCTGTAAGGCTCGGCGGAAAAGCGCACATCGTCGAAGACGAAGAACTCTGCTTCCGGTCCGAAGAAGGCGGCGTCGCCGACGCCCATGGATTGCAGATAGGCGAGCGCCTTCTTGGCGGTGGTGCGCGGATCGCGGTTATAGGGCTCGCCGGTCGACGGCTCCAGGATGTCGCAGAAGATGGCCAGCGTCGGCTGCGCGAAGAACGGATCGATGGCGTAGGATTCCGGGTCCATCATCAGCGTCATGTCGGACTCGTTGATCGCCTTCCATCCGGCGATCGACGAACCGTCGAACATGATGCCGTCGGAGAAGGCATCCTCGTCGATGGCCGCGGCGTCCATCGTGACGTGTTGCATCTTGCCGCGCGGATCGGTGAAGCGCAGGTCGACAAATTTCACGTCGTTGTCCTTGATGGTCTTCAAGACCTCAGAAGCATTGCTCATCGTGTCCCTCTTGTTGATCGATCGTTTTGTCCGGGGAAGGGTGGGTTCAGTGTGAGGACCGGTCGGCCGCGATTAGATCGCGTCGACGCCGCTCTCACCGGTGCGGATGCGGATGGCCTCCTCGATGGAGGAGATGAAGATCTTGCCGTCGCCGATGCGGCCGGTCTGGGCGGCGCTGCGGATCGCTTCCACGGCGCGCTCCACCATCTCGTCGGCGAGCACGACCTCGACCTTCACCTTGGGCAGAAAGTCGACGACATATTCAGCACCGCGATAAAGCTCGGTGTGGCCCTTCTGGCGGCCGAAACCCTTTGCTTCGGTGACGGTGATGCCCTGAAGCCCGACTTCCTGTAGGGCCTCCTTCACCTCGTCCAGCTTGAAGGGTTTGATGATTGCTTCGATTTTCTTCATTCTCCGCGTGCTCCAGCGCAAGATCGTGGCCAATCCTGTGGAAGCACGAAGCATGCCAACTCATCCCGCCGGCCTGGCGGAGTCGCGCAGGGCGCATTTGCTTAGAAATGCATCATCGGCAGCGTTGATCCATCCGAGCGATGCGGCATCTGCTGCGTACAAAATGTGCAACTGCACAAGTGCTAGCCGACAATGACCCCGATCGAACTGCTGACTCCTGATGAAATGGCCAATGCGGATCGGCTGGCGATCGACGGCGGGATCAGCGGCTTTGACCTCATGCAGAAGGCGGGTGCGGCCGTCGCGGAGGCGGCGGCGGAGATGGCGCCGCACGGCGAAATCCTGGTGCTCGCCGGGCCGGGCAACAATGGCGGCGACGGTTTCGTGGCGGCGGAGTTGCTTCGCCGGCAGGATCGCTCCGTGCGGGTGATTCTTCTGGGCGACCGCGATCGGCTGAGCGGAGACGCGGCTCAGGCGGCCGCGTTCTATCAAGGTGAAGTCGAGGCCTTCGGCGCGGAGATGGAGCTTTCTGGAGCGCTGGTCATCGACTCATTGTTCGGCGCCGGGCTTGCGCGGCCCCTCGACGGCGCTGTTGCGCGCGTCGTGGAGCGGCTGAATGAGGCGCATGTGCCGGTGCTGGCGGTCGATTTGCCGAGCGGCGTTGACGGGCGGAGCGGAGCGACGCTTGGCGTCGCCGTGCAAGCCAAGCGCACCGTCACATTCTTTCGCCTGAAGCCGGGGCACCTTCTGATGCCCGGACGGCTCAAATGTGGGCGCACGGACATCGCCCAGATCGGCATACCCGACACCGTCCTCAAGTCGGTGCGCCCTTCGACATTTCACAACCTGCCGCCGTTATGGCGCAACCATCTGCGCCCGCCGCGGCCGGGCGACCACAAATATGCGCGCGGGCACGCCTTCGTCGTGTCGGGGCCGGCCAGCGCCACGGGGGCCGCGCGCCTGGCTGCGGCGGGGGCGTTGCGGGCCGGGGCCGGCGCGGCGACCGTCGCTTCGCCGCCTGAGGCGCTCCTCGTCAATGCCGCCCATTTGACGGCGATCATGGTGCGCGCTTTCGATGGGCCGGAGGCTCTGGCCACGCTTCTTGATGGTCCGCGGCCGACATCGGTGGTGTTGGGGCCAGGAAACGGCGTGGGTGCGGCAACGCATGCGAATGTCGAAGCGGCACTCGCCAGCGACGCAGGCGTGGTGCTCGATGCCGATGCGCTGACCAGCATAATTGCCTGTCGGGACACAATATTTTCGAAGATTCAGAATCGGCTGCAGCCGGTTGTGATGACGCCGCATGAAGGCGAGTTCGCCCGCCTTTTTGCAACGGACGGCGCGCGCATCGACCTTGCCCGCGCGGCTGCGCGCGAAAGCGGTGCGATCGTCGTGCTCAAGGGCCCCGACAGCATCGTGGCGGCGCCGGACGGGCGTGCGGCGATCAATTCCAATGCGCCGCCGGACCTCGCCACCGCCGGCAGCGGCGACGTGCTGGCGGGCATCGTGGCCGGCCACCTAACGCAGGGGATGCCGGGCTTTGAGGCGGCGGCGGCGGCCGTCTGGGTCCACGGCGCGGCCGGGGCGGCGGTCGGTCGCGGTTTGATCGCCGACGATCTGCCGGGCGCCATACCAGGAGTTCTGAAGCAGCTGGCGCACGAGGCGTGACGCGCGATCCTCCCGCCCGGGCAACCCTTGCCCCACCGGGCCCGTTGCTTTAGGAGCGCGTGTCCGGCGGAGCGCATTGCCGCTCGCAGGTTCATATCGGGACTCGGGCGGGCGTGGTGGAATTGGTAGACACGCAGGATTTAGGTTCCTGTGGGCTTAGCCCGTGGGGGTTCAAGTCCCTCCGCCCGCACCACCGGGTCATCGGCTTCGCGATCGGTATCATGGCAGCGCCGGCTGGCGCGCTGGGACGACGACGTCATTGGGAAGGTTGGCATGCAGGTGAACGAAACCCTCTCTGAGGGGCTTAAGCGCGGGCTGACGGTGACGATACCTGCGTCGGAGCTCGACTCCCGCCTCAGCGATAAGCTCACCGAGCTGAAGTCGCGCGCGCGCATCAAGGGCTTTCGCCCCGGTAAGGTGCCGGTGAACCATCTGCGCCGCGTCTACGGCAAAGCGGCGATGGCGGAGATCGTTGAGACCATGGTCGGCGAGACGACGCGCCAGGCGCTGTCGGACCGTGGCGAGCGCGCTGCCATGCAGCCGAAAGTGGCGATGACGGAGGACGAGGCGGAAGCCATGGAAGTGCTGGAGGGCAGGGCTGATCTGACCTTCACGCTCGAATATGAGGTGCTTCCCGATTACGAGCTCGGCGACTTCAAGGGGCTGAAGATCGAGCGGCCGGTGGCCGATGTCACCGACGAAGAGATCGACGAGCGGGTGGCGCAAGTGGCGGAGAGCACGCGCTCCTACGATCCGGTAGAGCGGGCTGCCGCCGACGGCGACCGCGTCACGTTCGACTATGTCGGAAAGACCGGCGGCGAGACCTTTGAAAGCAACACGACGTCGATTGTTCTTGGCTCAGGCCAGTTCATCCCTGGATTTGAGGAGCAGCTGACGGGCGTCAGCGCCGGCGAGGAGAAGACCTTCGACGTGACGTTCCCGGAGGCCTACCCGGCGGAGAATCTCGCCGGCAAGCCGGCGACCTTCGACGTCAAGATCAACGAAGTCGCGGCGCCTGCCGACATCACGATCGACGACGCGTTTGCGGAGCGCCTGGGGCTGGAATCGCTGGAGAAGCTTCGCGACACCGTTCGCCAGCAGATTGAAAGCGAATACGGCCAGACGACCCGCCAGCACGTCAAGCGGCAGATGCTTGACCAGCTCGACACGATGCACACCTTCCCGCTGCCGGAGAACCTCGTCGAACAGGAGTTTGAGACCATCTGGAAGCAAGTGATGCACGATGTGGAGCATCACGGCCGGACGTTTGAGGCGGAGGGGACGACAGAGGAAGCGGCGCGCACCGACTATCGCGGCATCGCCGAACGGCGGGTGCGGCTCGGACTGGTCTTGTCGAAGATTGGTGAAGCTGCCGAAGTGACGGTGAGCGACGAAGAGCTCCAGGGCGCGCTCTACAATCAGGCCCGCCAGTTCCGTGGACAGGAGCAGCAGGTCTTCGACTACTACAAACAGAACCCCGACGCGGTGCAGGCCCTGCGTGCACCGATCTTTGAGGAGAAGGTGGTCGATTACCTCCTGGAGCTGGCCGACGTGACGGACAAGAGTGTGAGCAAGGATGAGCTGGCCGCGCTTGCGGAGGAAGAAAGCGGCTCCGATCACCACCACCACGATCACGACCACGACCACTAGGATCGATCCCGCTCGGGATGCGCGGGTCGGCGCATCAATCGCGTTAGGCAACGCGGCAATCGGTTGCGGCATCGGCCGGGCAAGTCCTTGCCCAGGCTTGGGGTCAGGCTATAAGGCGCTTATGTTACGGCGGATTCGCCGTTCCGGCTCCTGTCCTCCCCAGGTAAGACCCGCAAGCGAGACCTCATGAAAGACCCGCTCGACATCTACATGAACACGCTGGTTCCGATGGTCGTGGAACAGACCAATCGCGGCGAGCGTGCCTATGACATCTATTCGCGCCTCCTGAAGGAGCGGATCATCTTCATCACAGGTCCGATCGAGGACCATATGGCGACGCTGGTCTGCGCGCAGCTTCTCTATCTGGAAGCAGACAATCCGAAAAAAGAGATCGCCATGTACATCAACTCGCCGGGTGGCGTGGTGACCTCCGGCCTGGCGGTCTACGACACGATGCAGTTCGTCAAGCCGGCGGTGTCGACGCTGTGCATCGGGCAGGCGGCGTCGATGGGGTCGATGATGCTCGCCGCCGGCGAGAAGGGCATGCGCTTTTCCACGCCGAACGCCCGCATCATGGTGCATCAGCCCTCAGGCGGCTTTCAGGGCCAAGCCTCCGACATTGAGCGCCACGCGGAGGACATCGTCAAAATGAAGCGCCGGCTCAATGAGATTTATGTGAAACATACCGGCCAGACCTACGATTCCATCGAAACGACGCTGGATCGTGACCATTTCATGACAGCGGAGCAGGCCCGCGATTTCGGGCTTGTCGACGACGTCATCACCACCCGTGCCGCGCTTGAACAGGCGGCAGGCGAGGAGCGTGACTGAAACCCCACATTCCCTGTCCGATCATTAAGTTAATCTTGAAATCTTACGCGCATGAATGGTTCGATATGCAAGCGTGGTCAGCCGATGTGGACGGTTGCGCCAATTTGGATGTTTGCATCAAAGGCGCAGGCGTGCTGAACGAGGATTGATATGAGCAAGATCAGCGGTTCCGGGGGCGGTAGCGAGGGCAAAAACACCCTCTATTGCTCGTTCTGCGGCAAGAGCCAGCACGAGGTCCGTAAGCTGATCGCCGGGCCGACGGTCTTCATTTGTGACGAATGCGTCGAGTTGTGCATGGATATCATCCGCGAGGAGAACAAGTCCTCGCTGGTGAAGTCGGGCGACGGCGTGCCCACGCCGGAAGAGATTTTCGAAGTCCTTAATGATTATGTCATCGGACAGGAACACGCCAAAAAAGTGCTCTCCGTTGCGGTGCACAACCATTACAAGCGTCTGAACCACGCCGCCCGCAACAATGATGTGGAACTCGCTAAGTCCAACATCCTGCTCATCGGTCCGACCGGTTGCGGCAAGACGCTTCTTGCGCAGACGCTGGCGCGCATACTCGACGTGCCCTTCACAATGGCCGACGCCACGACGCTGACGGAGGCCGGCTATGTCGGCGAGGATGTTGAGAACATCATCCTCAAGCTTCTCCAATCGGCGGATTACAATGTGGAGCGGGCGCAGCGCGGCATCGTCTATATCGACGAGGTCGACAAGATTTCGCGCAAGTCCGACAACCCGTCCATCACGCGCGACGTGTCGGGCGAGGGTGTGCAGCAAGCGCTTCTGAAGATCATGGAAGGCACGGTGGCCTCCGTGCCGCCGCAGGGCGGGCGCAAGCATCCGCAGCAGGAGTTCCTGCAGGTCGACACGACGAACATTCTGTTCATCTGCGGCGGTGCGTTCGCCGGCCTCGACAAGATCATCTCCGATCGCGGCCGCAAGACATCGATCGGCTTCGGCGCGACGGTGGAGGCGGCGGAAGATCGCAAGACCGGCGAACTGTTCCGCCAGGTAGAGCCGGAGGACCTTCTGAAGTTCGGTCTCATTCCGGAATTCGTCGGACGTCTACCGGTCGTGGCGACGCTTGAGGATCTCGACGAAGCGGCGCTGGTGCAGATCCTTATGGAGCCGAAGAACGCGCTGGTGAAACAATATCAGCGGCTGTTTGAGATGGAGAATGTGGAGCTCAACTTCCACACCGAAGCGCTGAGCGCCATCGCCAAGCGGGCGATCGAGCGCAAGACCGGCGCGCGCGGCCTGCGCTCCATCATGGAAGCCATCCTGCTTGAGACGATGTTCGATCTGCCGGGGCTCGATGGCGTGGAGGAGGTTGTGATCTCCTCAGATGTCGTGGTCGGCAGTTCGCGACCGCTTTACATCTACGGCGAACGGGCGGTGGAGGAACACCACAATGCCGGGCGTTCCGCCTGATGCGGCCGGTCGCACGAAGCCGTTCTTAGGGGCCTCAGCCAGCCTCGGCCTGGCCCTTGAATCCGCGTTTGCGGGGTTCCACTTAACGCGTAACTCGCCTGGCGTGCTCCTTGCCCGGCCACTCCTGCCGGCTTGCGTATCCTTCAGCCGGTTTTGCCGGCAGCGCGCCTTCATCTAGACTGCGATTCGCTTCGCCCATTGGCCTGCGGCCGAGCGAACCGCACTGCGAAGGAAAAACGATGACGGAAAACCCGCGTCTTATCGGCGTCCCCTCCGGAGAGAGCGCCTTTCCGGTGCTGCCGCTCCGCGACATTGTGGTCTTCCCGCACATGATCGTGCCGCTTTTTGTCGGCCGCGAGAAATCCATCAGTGCGCTGGAAGAGGTCATGCGGGCCGACAAGCAGATTCTGCTCGCGACACAGAAGGACGCCGGCGACGACGATCCTTCGCCGGAGGCCATCTTCGAGGTCGGCACGCTGGCGACGGTTCTGCAGCTCCTGAAGCTCCCCGACGGCACGGTGAAAGTGCTGGTGGAGGGGCGCGACCGCGCGCAAATCCTCCGCTACACGGAGCGCGACAATTTCTTCGAGGCCGAGGCCCGCATCCTGCCGGAGACGATCGGCGAGGAGGTTGAGGCGGAGGCGCTCGCGCGTTCAGTCGTCTCGGAGTTTGAGAACTACGTAAAGCTGAACAAGAAGGTCAGCCCGGAAGTCATCTCGGCGGTCTCAAACATTGAGGATTATTCCAAGCTCGCCGACACGGTCGCGCATCATCTGTCCGTGCGCATTCCGGAAAAGCAGGAGCTTCTCGGCATGACCGCCGTGACGGAGCGGCTGGAGAAGGTGCTCGGCATGATGGAGAGCGAGATCTCCGTCCTGCAGGTGGAGCGCCGCATCCGCTCACGCGTCAAGCGTCAGATGGAGAAGACGCAGCGCGAGTACTATCTCAACGAACAGATGAAGGCGATCCAGAAGGAGCTCGGCGACGGCGAGGACGGCCGCGACGAGCTGCGCGAGCTTGAGGAGCGCATGGCCAAGACCAAGCTCTCCAAGGAAGCCAAGGAGAAGGCGGAAGCGGAGAGCAAGAAGCCGCGCCAGATGAGCCCGATGTCGGCGGAAGCCACGGTGGTGCGAAACTATCTGGACTGGCTGCTCGGCATTCCGTGGAAGAAGCGCTCCCGCGTGCGCAACGACCTCACGTACGCTGAGGACGTGCTCAACTCCGACCATTACGGCCTGGAGAAGGTGAAGGAGCGGATCGTCGAATATCTTGCCGTGCAGAGCCGCGCCAACAAGCTGAAGGGTCCGGTCCTTTGCCTTGTCGGACCGCCCGGCGTCGGCAAGACGTCACTCGGCAAGTCGATCGCCAAGGCGACCGGCCGCGAGTTCGTGCGCATGTCGCTGGGCGGCGTGCGCGACGAGGCGGAAATCCGCGGCCATCGGCGCACCTATATCGGCTCCATGCCGGGCAAGGTGATTCAGTCGATGCGCAAGGCCAAGAAGTCCAATCCGCTCTTCCTGCTCGACGAGATCGACAAGATGGGGATGGACTTCCGTGGCGATCCTTCCTCGGCGCTGCTTGAGGTGTTGGACCCGGAGCAGAACTCCACGTTCATGGATCACTATCTGGAGGTCGAATACGACCTTTCCGATGTGATGTTCGTGACCACGGCGAATACGCTGAACATCCCCCCGCCGTTGATGGACCGGATGGAGATCATCCGCATCGCCGGCTACACGGAGGATGAGAAGGTGGAGATCGCCCGGCGTCACCTCCTGCCCAAGCAGGAGCGCGATCACGGGCTGCGCAAGAACGAGTTCGAGATCGACGACGAGGCGCTGCGCACAATCATTCGCCGCTATACGCGCGAGGCCGGCGTGCGCAATCTGGAGCGCGAGCTGGCAACGCTCTCGCGCAAGGTGGTGAAGGAACTGCTCACCACCGACGTGGAGTCGGTGGAGATCACGGCCGACAGCCTGGAGAAATATCTTGGCGTCGTTCGCTATCGCTTCGGCGAGGTGGAGCGCGAGGACCAGGTCGGCGTGGTCACGGGTCTTGCCTGGACGGAGTTCGGCGGCGAGCTGTTGACGGTGGAAGGCGTGATGATGCCCGGCAAGGGCAAGATGACGGTCACCGGCAATCTGCGCGATGTGATGAAAGAATCAATTTCCGCGGCCGCGTCCTATGTGCGCTCGCGGGCGATCGATTTTGGCATCAAGCCGCCGCTTTTCGACAAAAACGACATCCACGTGCACGTGCCGGAGGGGGCGACCCCGAAGGACGGCCCGTCGGCGGGAATCGCCATGGTGACGGCGATCGTGTCGGTGATGACCGGAATAGCGGCCCGCAAAGACGTCGCGATGACCGGCGAAATCACGCTTCGCGGCCGCGTTTTGCCGATCGGCGGGTTGAAGGAAAAGCTGCTCGCCGCCCTCAGAGGTGGAATCAAGACCGTGCTGATTCCGGAGGAAAACGCCAAGGATTTGGCGGAGATACCGGACAACGTTAAGAGCGGACTTGATATTATCCCGGTGAGCCGCATGGGCGAGGTTCTCGGCCATGCCTTGGTCAGGCAGCCGGAGCCCACCGAATGGACCGAAGCGGAGCAGCAGGAGGCAGCTCGCGCCTCCGTTGCCGAGGACGAAGCGTCCACCGGCTTGGTTGCACACTGAGCGCTCCGTGGAAAAAGGAGGCCACCTCGGGCGGGTGGCCTCTTTTTTGTTGCAAATCCGGCGATTCCGGGCTCAACAGTCTGTTGAGTGGGGCACGCGACTCAGCGACCACCTAGGTTTCAGCACGTTTCTACGAGTCTCAATGAGAGGAGAATTGAGCATGAACAAGGGCGACCTCGCGGCGGCAGTGGCGGATAAGACCGGCATGTCCAAAGCATCGGCGACCCAGGCCGTTGAGGCGGTTTTCGGCTGCATCACGGATTCATTAAAGAATGGCGAGGAGGTGCGGGTCCTCGGCTTCGGGAACTTCGCTGTGACGCGCCGCGCCGCCAGTGTCGGACGCAACCCGCAGACGGGTGAACCCATGCAGATCAAGGCCAGTAACCAGGCCAAGTTCAAGCCGGGCAAGGGTCTGAAAGACACGCTCAATCCTTGAGCCTCGATCTCTGCTTCTGATTGTGGGGGCCCCGCTTCGGCGGGGCTTTCTCTTTGCTGGGGCCACAAGGGCGGATCGCGGCGCGCCCGGCATGACTTTGCGGGCGATCAGGACTACATGTGCGGGCAGAAACAGGGCGGTTAGCTCAGCTGGTCAGAGCACCTGGTTTACACCCAGGGGGTCGGGAGTTCGAACCTCTCACCGCCCACCATCGCCCGATCCAACTTGAAGAGCTGATCCGGGCCAGCGCGCCGGTCGTGTGGCGCGAGAGGCAACGAGATGGACAAGCAAAGAATTCGCATAGAGCAGCACAGCGGCCTGGGGATCGTGTGGTTCGCGGGCTGGCTGTTCACGATCGGATACCTCGACCTGTCTTTCTTGAGAGGCGTTCTGGCGATCGTCGTGTGGCCGTATTTTCTCGGCGTGGATTTCGCCGGCTCCTGACGGCGATCACCGAGCGCCAGTAGTCGCTGCGTCGCTTGACTTGAACCTCCGGCGACCTTATCTCCGCGTCCACCGCGCCGGGGGACTTTCCCTGGCCTCGCGGGGGTGTAGCTCAGTTGGTTAGAGTGCCGGCCTGTCACGCCGGAGGTCGCGGGTTCGAGCCCCGTCACTCCCGCCATTCCTAAAGATTGGCTTCCTTTTCATCCTGTCCTTCGAGGCTTCTTTCGCCCTTATCCTGAGGTGCGAAGCGCGAAGCGCTGAGCCTCGAAGGGGCGAAAGAAGCACCTCAGGATGAGGGATGAAAGGGATCGGCCAAGCGCTCGCCGGAATTCGACCTCCCTGCAAGGGGGAGGTGGGGGGTCGTGCCATTCCGGCAAGAAACCCCGCGTCGGCGAGCCGCAACGATTGGCGTTGACCGGGCCTCGCGGGCGAGTAGATTGGCGGCGATTTTTGCGGCGCAGCGGGAGCGCGCATGGACGCCCTTCTCCAGAGCTATCTGCCCATCGTCATCTTCATCGGCGTGGCGCTCGGCATCGGGCTTGTGCTTCTCGTGTCGCCTTTCCTGATTGCCTACAAGCAGCCCGATTCGGAGAAGCTTTCCGCCTATGAGTGCGGGTTCGCCGCGTTCGACGATGCGCGCATGAAGTTCGACGTGCGCTTCTATCTGGTGGCCATCCTGTTCATCATCTTCGATCTGGAGGTGGCGTTCCTCTTCCCCTGGGTCACCGTGTTCCACGACATCGGGTGGTTCGGCTTCTGGTCGGTGATGATCTTCCTCGGCATCCTGACCATCGGCTTCATCTATGAGTGGAAGAAAGGCGCGCTGGAATGGGATTGATCCAACCCAATGCGCCGGCGGCGCTTCAGCCGGGCCAAGCGGCGCGCGAAAAAGACCCGTTCTTCACCGAGGTCAACAGCGAGCTTGCCGACAAGGGCTGGCTGGTCACCTCCACCGACGAGCTCATCACATGGGCGCGCACCGGCTCGCTGATGTGGATGACGTTCGGGCTTGCCTGCTGCGCGGTGGAGATGATGCAGGCCTCGATGCCGCGCTACGATCTTGAGCGCTTCGGCTTTGCGCCGCGCGCCAGCCCACGGCAGTCCGACGTGATGATCGTCGCCGGCACGCTGTGCAACAAGATGGCGCCGGCGCTTCGCAAGGTCTACGACCAGATGCCGGAGCCGCGCTACGTCATCTCCATGGGCTCATGCGCCAATGGCGGCGGCTATTATCATTACTCCTATTCCGTCGTGCGCGGCTGCGACCGCATCGTTCCCGTCGACATCTACGTGCCGGGCTGTCCGCCGACGGCCGAGGCGCTGGTCTACGGCATTCTGCTTCTGCAGAAAAAGATCCGCCGCACCGGCACGATTGAGCGCTGAGCATGACCCGATATTCGCCAAGTGAACGCGGTCTTGACGATATCGCGTCGCGAGTCGCTGAGGTTCTGGGCGCGCGCATCCTCACGCAAGAGATCGCCTATGAAGAGCTGACGATCACGATCGCGGCGGAAGCGATCGTGGAGGTCGTCACGCTTCTTCGCGACGATCCGGAGCTGCGCTTCGTGTCTTTCGTCGACATTTGCGGTGCCGACTATCCGGAGCGCGAGAAACGCTTCGACGTCGTCTACCATCTGCTCAGCCCGTATACGAACCATCGCATCCGCATCAAATTGATGACCGACGCAAAGACGGCCGTGCCGTCGCTGAGCGACGTGTTCCCGGCCGCGACCTGGTACGAGCGCGAGGCATACGACTTCTACGGCATCCTTTTTTCCGGCAATCCGGATTTCCGCCGCATCCTCACCGATTACGGGTTCCGCGGCCATCCGCTCCGCAAGGACTTCCCGCTCACGGGCTTCGTTGAGGTGCGCTACTCCAATGAAGAGCGCCGCGTCGTCTACGAGCCGGTGAAGCTGCCTCAGGAATATCGCGACTTCGATTTCCTCTCGCCGTGGGAGGGGACGGACTACGTGCTGCCGGGTGACGAGAAGGCGGAAAGCAAATGACGGAGCCGATGAACGCGCGATGCCTTTGTGGCGCGGTGACCTTCACCGCAACGCCAAAGAGCATGGAGATGGGCGTGTGCCATTGCGGGATGTGCCGGCGCTGGTCGGGCGGCGTCTTCATGGCCGTCGATTGCAGCGGCTCGGTGCACTTTGCAGAGGGAGCGCCGCTCGGCTCTTACAAAGGGTCGGCCTGGGGCGAACGCATCTTCTGTCGTGAGTGCGGTGCCAACCTCGTCTGGCAGACGCAGAACCAGGAGCATCAGTCGGTGGCGGTCCACGTCTTCGACGATCCGTCGGCGTTCAAGTTCACGAGCCAGATCTTCGTCGACCACAAACCGGAGAGCTACGACTTCGCCAACGAGACCGCGATGATGACGGAGGCTGAGGTCTTCGCGATGTTCGCGCCGCCGCCGGAGGACGAAGGCCATGCCGGAAGCTGACGTCCGCAACTTCAACATCAATTTCGGTCCGCAGCATCCGGCCGCGCACGGCGTCCTGCGCCTTGTGCTGGAGCTCGACGGCGAGGTCGTGGAGCGCGTCGACCCACATATCGGCCTGCTTCATCGCGGCACCGAAAAGCTTCTGGAGTCCAAGACCTATCTCCAGGCGATGCCCTATTTCGATCGGCTCGACTATGTCGCGCCGATGAACCAGGAGCATGCTTTCTGCCTCGCGGCGGAGCGGCTTCTGGGGCTTGAGGTGCCGAAGCGCGGGCAGCTTATCCGCGTGCTTTATTCAGAGATCGGGCGGCTCCTGTCGCACCTCCTCAATGTCACGACGCAGGCCATGGATGTCGGGGCGTTGACGCCGCCGCTTTGGGGCTTTGAGGAGCGCGAGAAGCTGATGGTCTTCTATGAGCGCGCGTCGGGCAGCCGCATGCACGCGGCGTATTTCCGACCCGGCGGCGTGCATCAGGACCTGCCGCCGGAACTGGTCGACGATATCGGCGCGTTCTGCGATCCGTTCCTCAAGGTCTGCGACGACCTGGAAGGGCTTCTGACCGATAACCGCATCTTCAAGCAGCGCAATGTCGATATCGGCATCGTCAAACTGGAAGATGCGTGGAAGTGGGGTTTCTCTGGCGCGATCGTGCGCAGCGCGGGCGCGGCGTGGGACTTGCGTCGGGCGCAGCCCTACGAATGCTACGACGAGATGGAATTCGACATTCCCGTCGGCAAGAACGGCGATTGCTACGACCGCTATCTCATCCGCATGATCGAGATGCGCGAGGCGACGCGCATCATGAAGCAATGCGTGGAGAAGCTTGCGTCGGCGGAAGGCGCCGGGCCGGTTTCTGTCGTCGACCAGAAAGTGGTGCCGCCCAAGCGCGGCGAGATGAAGCGCTCCATGGAGGCGCTGATCCATCACTTCAAGCTCTACACGGAAGGCGTGCACGTGCCGGAGGGCGAGGTTTATGCGGCGGTGGAGGCGCCGAAGGGCGAGTTCGGCGTCTATCTCGTCTCCGATGGGTCGAACCGCCCGTATCGTTGCAAGATCCGCGCGCCGGGCTTCGCCCATCTCCAGGCCATGGATTTTCTGTGCCGCGGCCACATGCTGGCGGATGTCTCCGCCGTGCTCGGCTCCATCGACATCGTGTTCGGCGAGGTGGATCGGTAGATATTAAAGGTTGTTCCATTCCTTCCAAAACTCTACAGCTGCGTGTAGGAGGTTTGGATGGGCGGGACTTTATCGGATGTCGCATCGATCGCTGTTATTCTTGCAGCGGTGATTGCTACGGCCACGTTTCTCTACTCTGTTCATTTTAATACAGCCGCGCACCGATCGAGAGAGTTACGCGAGTGGCAGAAGGTGGCGGTTCACCAGATTCTCCAAAAGAACAGAGACCCCCTGAGCTTCGACGAGATCTTGCGGCGGTACCGCTCTGAAGCGACAGCGGCCGCCCAGCCCATCGCCAGTGGAGACCTAAGCGCAGAGGCTCTTCGGCGCATACTTCTTGAGTTGATTGACGGCAGCGCAGTGGTTCAGCTGAAAGGTGACTCTTACCAGCCCGCAGACATGGTGGGCGAGATGGAGCGGTTCAGAGCCGACTTGATAGGGCGTATGAAAGACAGAGACCCGAGTGAAACGCGCGGAATAATGCACTCGATGATCCAGATGCTGGGACAGTTTCAATCGGATGCGCTACGGTCCCGACAGCTCGGCAAAGCGGTTCTTCTATACGTCTGGGATCGCAACGGGAAATGCACAAGGCCCGAAGTGGTCATGTCAGTTTCGGCCGCGATGAGCTGTGATCCCGATGAAGTAGAGGCTGAAGTCGCTGACCTGGTCTCGGATGGAAAACTATCCGAGACGGATAATGGCGCTTTGTTCGTGACCAAGGTTGGCCGGGACGAGGCAGAACTTCAGAGAAGTAGCGAGAACTAGGTCGCGGCCCGATGACTGCTCCCAAGCTCGACTTGTAGTGGGTCTGGTGCCCGGCCACCGGAGCCGCCTGAGACTCGCTCATTGCGGCCCATTTTGTCGCGCTGCAGCACTGGCCTTTCGCGGCCCAAATGCTAGAACCGCACCAGTCTCAGAACCTGAGCGGAATCGCACTGTATGGCCGTCCGTCGTCTTGCCGAAACGCAGCCGGAGAGCTTCGCTTTCAGCCCGGAGAATCACGCCTGGGCGGAGCGCGAAATCGCCAAGTTTCCGGAGGGCCGGCAGGCCTCGGCGGTGATTGCCCTGCTGTGGCGGGCGCAGGAGCAGGAAGGCTGGATCACCAAGCCGGCGATCGAGCAGGTCGCGGAGATGCTGTCGATGCCGACCATCCGCGTTCTGGAAGTCGCCACCTTCTACACGATGTTCCATTTGGAGCCGGTCGGCACCAAGGCGCATGTGCAGGTCTGCGGCACGACGCCGTGCATGCTGCGCGGCGCCGGTGATATCATCGATGTCTGCCGTCGGCGCATTCATGCCGAGCCGCATCATCGCTCCGCTGATGAGGCGTTCTCCTGGGAAGAGGTGGAGTGCCTCGGCGCCTGCGTGAATGCGCCGATGGTGCAGGTCTTCAAGGACACCTACGAGGATCTCACGCCGGAGAGCTTTGAGGCTGTGCTCGATGCGTTCGATCGCGGCGAAACGCCAACACCGGGTCCGCAGAACGGGCGTCACCATTCCGTGCCGATCAACGGGCTGACGTCGTTGACGGAGATCGACTATTCCGACGGTGCTGCCGCACCGGTAACGGAACCGATGTCGGCCCCTGCGCCAGCCAGGAGCGAGCCGGCGCCTGCTGAGCCGTCGGTAGCCGAGGCGCCGCGCGCTACAGAAGGGCCGACGCAATCCGATGCAACAGCGGTCGCGGAAGCGGAGCCTGAACTCCTTACGGCCGCGCCCGACGAAGGCGCCGACGATCTGAAACGGATTTCGGGCGTCGGGCCGAAGCTGGAGGGGCTCTTGAACTCCATGGGCATTTACACCTTTGCACAGGTGGCGGCGTGGACGCCGGAGAATATCGCCTGGGTGGACGACCGCCTGAAGTTCAAGGGCCGGATCGACCGTGACGACTGGCTTGGCCAGGCGCGCAAGTTCGCCGCCGAAAAGTCGGGCAGATAGGGGCGGCGAACATGCTTTCCGACAAGGACCGCATCTTCCTCAATCTCTACGGGCTGCATGACCCGATGCTGAAGGGCGCGCGTTCGCGCGGCGCTTGGGATGGCACCAAGGCCATCTTGGACCGCGGCCGCGACGCGATCGTCGAAGAGGTGAAGGGGTCAGGGCTCAGGGGCAGGGGCGGGGCCGGCTTCCCCACCGGCCTCAAATGGTCGTTCATGCCCAAGGAGATCGGCGAGCGGCCGCACTACCTCGTCGTCAATGCCGATGAGTCAGAGCCCGGCACCTGCAAGGACCGGGAGATCATGCGGCACGACCCGCATCTCCTGATCGAAGGCTGCCTGATCGCCTCCTTCGCGATGGGGGCGCACACGGCCTACATTTACATCCGCGGCGAGTTCATCCGTGAGCGCGAAGCGCTGCAGGCGGCGGTCGATGAGTGCTACGAAGCACGCCTCATCGGCAAAAACAACGTGCACGGCTGGGACTTCGATATCGTCATCGCGCACGGCGCCGGCGCCTATATTTGCGGCGAAGAGACCGCGCTTCTGGAGAGCCTGGAAGGCAAGAAGGGGATGCCGCGGCTAAAGCCGCCATTCCCTGCCAATATGGGCCTCTATGGCTGCCCCACGACCGTGAACAATGTGGAATCGATTGCGGTGGCGCCGGAGATTCTGCGGCGCGGGGGCGACTGGTTCGCCGGCCTCGGCAAGCCCAACAATACCGGCACCAAACTCTTCTGCGTCTCAGGGCACGTGAACGCGCCATGCACGGTGGAAGAGGAGATGGGCATTCCGCTGCGCGAGCTGATCGATAAGCATTGCGGCGGCGTGCGCGGCGGTTGGGACAATCTACTGGCGGTCATCCCGGGCGGCTCGTCCGTGCCGTGTCTGCCCGCACACCTTTGCGACGATCTGCCGATGGATTTCGATTCACTGCGTGACCTGAAATCGGGTCTCGGCACGGCGGCCGTGATTGTGATGGACAAATCCACTGACATTGTGCGCGCCATTGCCCGCATCGCCTATTTCTACAAGCATGAGAGCTGCGGGCAGTGCACGCCGTGCCGCGAGGGGACGGGCTGGATGTGGCGCGTCCTGGAGCGTATGGCGCGCGGCGAGGCGGAGAAGCGCGAGATCGACATGCTCCTGGAGGTGACCTATCAAGTCGAAGGTCACACGATCTGCGCGCTCGGCGACGCGGCGGCCTGGCCTATACAGGGGCTGATCCGCCATTTCCGCCCGGAGATCGAGCGGCGCATCGACGATTATGCGGCGGCGCAGAAGACCGGCGGCGCGATTATGCAGGCGGCGGAGTGATCGATGCTGAGCCGCCGGGAATTTCCACGCCAAGGCGGGAATGCGAAGGGGTTTGATATGCCCAAGACCAAAGGCAAGCGGCCGCCGTTGGTGCGTACGCAAAGAGCCAAGAAGGTGAGGCCCGGTGCGCCGCTCTTGGAGACGCGGGCGCGTGCGATCCTGTCGACGATGGTGACGGAAGTCGCGGCCGAGCCGACCGAGGGGGCGAGCGATCTGCAACTCCCGGAGCCGCCGGCGCCGGTGCCGGTGGAGGCAGCGGACTCCGATCCGTCGCTCGATGCCCTGCCGGCGGGGGATCTGGAGGAGATCGCCCGTCAGGGGGCGAGCCTGGAGCTTGATGGATCGAAATACGAGGCCATAGAGCTCGTGTCGCTGGCGAAAAGTATGCAGGACGAGGCGCATCTGAGGATAAGCAACAGCGGAACGTTCACGGCTGAGGAGCTGGCCCTTATTGCCCGGTCTACGCCGGGCCAGGTGATCTTCGCGTGAGCGTTAGAGCGCGATGACGGAAGCGATATATGAGCGACCTTCGCAAGCTGATCGTTGACGGCCGGGAGATCGAGGTCCCGCCATCCTACACGCTGCTGCAGGCGTGCGAGGAGGCGGGCGCTGAGATTCCGCGCTTCTGCTTCCACGAGCGGCTTTCCATCGCCGGCAATTGCCGCATGTGCTTGGTGGAGTTGAAGGGCGCGCCGAAGCCGGTCGCGTCGTGCGCATGGGGCGTCAGCGATTGCCGCCCCGGACCCAACGGCGAGCCGCCGGAGGTGCTCACCCGCTCCGCGCTGACCAAGAAGGCGCGCGAGGGGGTGATGGAGTTCCTGCTCATCAACCACCCGCTGGACTGTCCGATCTGCGACCAGGGCGGCGAGTGCGATTTGCAGGACCAGGCCATGGCCTACGGCGTCGACACATCGCGCTACCACGAGAACAAGCGCGCGGTGGAAGACAAGCATATCGGCCCGCTGGTGAAGACGTTCATGAACCGCTGCATCCATTGCACGCGGTGCATCCGCTTCGCCACCGAGGTCGCCGGTGTGCCGGAGCTTGGCGCGACGGGCCGCGGCGAGGACATGGAGATCACGACCTATCTGGAGCAGGCGATGGTGTCTGAGCTCCAGGCGAATGTCGTCGATCTCTGTCCGGTCGGTGCGCTCACGTCGAAGCCCTATTCCTTCAAGGCGCGGCCGTGGGAGCTCGACAAGACGGAATCCATCGACGTGATGGACGCACTCGGCTCCAACATCCGCGTCGATGCGCGCGGCAAGGAAGTGATGCGTATTCTGCCGCGGCTCAATGAAGACGTGAACGAGGAGTGGATTTCCGACAAGACGCGCCATTGCGTCGACGGCTTGCGCGCGCAGCGCCTCGACCGCCCGTATCTGCGCGTCGACGGCAGGCTGCAGGCTGCGTCCTGGTCCGACGCTTTCGCAGCGATCACGGAGCGAGTGGCGGCGACCACCGGCGACAAGATTGGCGCCATTGCCGGCGACCTCGCCGGTGTCGAAGAGATGTTCGCGCTGAAGCGCCTTATGGAGAGCCTCGGCTCTGCGAGCACGGATTGCCGGCAGGACGGCGCGGCACTCGATCCGGCGCTGGGGCGGGGCGGCTACATATTCAACGCCACGGTCGCCGGCATAGAGTCGGCCGATGCGATCCTGATCGTCGGCTCCAATCCGCGCAAGGAAGCGCCTGTACTGAACGCGCGCATCCGCAAGCGCTGGCGCGCTGCCCAGCCGCCGATCGGCGTGATCGGCGAGCCGGCCGATCTCACCTATGATTACAACTATCTCGGTGCGGGTCCGGAATCGTTGTCGCATCTTCTCGCTGGCGAAGGGGATTTCTATCACGCGCTGAGCGCGGCGGAGCAGCCGCTGATCCTCGTGGGGCAGAGGGCGCTTGTCGGCGACAATGGCGCTGCCGTCCTATCGGCCGCGGCGCGACTTGCCGCCGATGTCGGCGCGACGCGCGACGATTGGAACGGCCTTTCGATCCTGCACACGGCCGCGTCGCGAGTCGGCGGCCTCGACATCGGTTTCGTGCCGGGCGAGGGCGGCAAGATTGCGCGCGAGATGGTCTCCGGCGATAGCGGGCTGGACGTGCTTTTCCTGCTCGGCGCCGATGAAATCGCTATGCCACCTGCGGGTCCGTTCGTCGTCTATATCGGCACGCATGGCGATGCCGGCGCGCATCGTGCGGACGTAATCCTGCCGGGCGCTGCCTATACAGAGAAATCCGCGACCTGGGTGAACACGGAGGGCCGTGCGCAGCTCGGCAACCGGGCGGCCTTCCCGCCGGGCGATGCGCGTGAAGATTGGTCGATCCTCAGGGCGCTGTCGGGCGCGCTCGGCAAGACGCTATCCTTCGACAGCCTCGCCGCCCTCCGTGCAGAACTCTACGAGGCGCATCCGCATCTTGCCGAGATCGACACGATCAAGCCGGCGGAGCGTGCGGATTTCGGTCGCGTCGCGGCCATTGGCGGGGCCATTGCCGGCCCGCCATTCGCCAGTCCGATCAAGGACTTCTATCTGACCAATCCGATCGCACGGGCATCGGCCACTTTGGCCGAATGCTCCGCCATGCATCTCGGCCCGGCGGCTGAGGCAGCCGAATAGAGCGGAGCGACGAGCAAGCCGATGAACGCCTTCTTCAGTGACTATGTTCTGCCCGGGGCTCTGATCATCGTTCAGAGCGCAGTGCTGATGGCGGCGCTGCTCTTGCTCATCGCCTATCTACTTTATGCCGACCGCAAGATCTGGGCGGCCGTGCAGCTGCGGCGCGGGCCCAATGTCGTCGGTCCATGGGGGCTGTTTCAGTCCTTCGCCGATCTTCTGAAGTTCTTCCTGAAGGAGCCGGTGATCCCGGCGCCGGCCAACAAGACGATCTTTCTTCTGGCGCCGCTCGTCTCCGTGCTTCTGGCGCTCTCCGCATGGGCTGTCATTCCGGTCAATGCCGGCTGGGTGGTCGCCGACATCAATGTCGGGATTCTCTACGTCTTCGCCATCGCCTCGCTGGAGGTCTACGGCGTGATCATGGGTGGCTGGGCGTCGAACTCCAAATACGCCTTCCTCGGCGCGCTGCGTTCCGCTGCGCAGATGGTTTCCTACGAGGTCTCCATCGGCTTCGTCATCATCGCCGTGCTTCTGGCGGTGGGCTCGCTCAACATGACCGACATTGTCATGTCGCAGTCGGTGGGTCTTGGAACGATGATGGGCCTGCCGAACAGCTTCCTAGACTGGCACTGGCTGGCGCTCTTCCCACTCTTCGTCATCTTCTTCATCTCCGGGCTGGCGGAAACCAACCGGCCGCCCTTCGATCTGCCGGAGGCAGAATCTGAACTCGTGGCCGGCTTCATGGTCGAGTACGCGTCGACGCCGTACATGATGTTCATGCTGGGCGAGTATGTCGCGATCACGCTGATCTGCGCGCTCACCACGATCCTCTTCCTCGGCGGTTGGTTGCCGCCGTTCGATTTCGCGCCGTTCACATGGGTGCCGGGCGTTGTGTGGTTCGTGCTCAAGGTCTGCGCCGTCTTCTTCATGTTCGCCTTGGTGAAGGCCTTCGTGCCGCGTTACCGCTATGACCAGCTCATGCGGCTCGGCTGGAAGGTGTTTCTGCCGATCTCACTTGCCGCCATCGTCGTTGTGGCCCTGGTGCTGCAGCTCACGGGCTGGGGCGGCGTTCCGGCGGCGGGCTAAGCGATGTCGCTGGCGCTCATCGGTGGCTTGGTAGGGCTCGCCTTTGCGGTCGTCGAATATTTCATCTTCGGCGCGTTGATCGCGCGCGCCGAAAAGCGCGGCGAAGGGGGGCGGGGGCCGCACGTGCTCGACCTAGCGCGAAAAGCGCAGCTGATCCTGTTCCCGGTGATCGGCGTCATCGTCGGGTCGATTCTGGCGGGTGATGAGGGCATCTAACGAATGGCTGTCTGGTCCGCACATATCGTTACCGCGACGATCGGGCTGCCGACGATGGGGCCCGCGCGATGAACGCGGCCGTCAGTCTACCAATCACCGGGCGCTGCTATTGCGGCGCGACCACGGTGCGGTCGACGAAAGCGCCGCAGATCGTCTGCATCTGCCATTGCGTCGATTGCCGGCGCGTGAGCGGCGCACCCATGGTGGCGGTTGCAGCGTTTGATGCCGATGCCGTGACCTTTGAGCCGGACGACGGTCGTACCGTATCGGTGGCGCCTGGCGCGGTGCGTACCTTCTGCGACAAATGCGGTTCGCCACTTTCGTTTCGCGGCGACTACGTGCCTGACCAGATCTACGTCCCGCTCGGTCTGCTCGATCAGGCAGGCGAGCTGGAGCCGCATATCCATAGCTACGATTCGCAGCGCCTGCCGTGGCTGCATATCGAAGACGACATCCAACGGTTTGCAAACTCCGCGCGCTCACGCCTCGTCGACAGCGGTTCGAGCGAGCCAAAAAAGGCAACGACATGAGCACGATCACACAAGCCGCCAATGCGCTTCTCCTGAGGGAATTCGCGGCTGCCACGTGGCTCTCCATGAAGTATTTCTTCAAGCCCAAGGCCACGTTGAACTATCCCTTCGAGAAGGGGCCGGTCAGCCCACGCTTTCGCGGCGAGCATGCGCTGAGGCGCTACCCGAACGGCGAGGAACGCTGCATCGCCTGTAAGCTCTGTGAAGCGATCTGCCCGGCGCAAGCCATCACGATCGAAGCCGGTCCGCGGCGCAATGACGGGACGCGCCGCACGGTGCGCTACGACATCGACATGGTGAAGTGCATCTATTGCGGGTTCTGCCAGGAGGCGTGCCCGGTCGATGCGATCGTGGAGGGGCCGAATTTCGAGTTCGCCGCGGAGACGCGCGAGGAGCTCTATTACGACAAGCACAAGCTTCTTGAGAACGGCGATCGCTGGGAGCGCGAGATCGCCCGCAACATGACGCTCGACGGGCCGTATCGGTAGGTGGCTTCAATGGAACTACCGACGGGCAGCGCGTGCTTTCCCCCTCCCCCTTGTGGGGAGGGGGTGGCCGCGAAGCGGCCGGGGGAGGGGTCCTGTCGAAACCTCTACCTCAAGAACCCCTCACCCAGCCGGTCCCTCGCTACGCTCCGGCCCGGCTACCCTCTCCCCACGAGGGGGAGAGGGTCAGCCTGCGCATGGACGGCGCTCACGCGCTCCGCTAAGAGGGCGGTGGCCAGGCCATCAACCTCGGCCCCCCGCCGGACGAGTCGATGATCCTGCAGCCGCTCTTCTTCTACCTGTTCTCCTTTGTCTGCGTCGGCGCGGCCTTCATGGTGATTGCGGCGCGCAATCCCGTTCACTCGGTGCTTTTCCTGATCCTGGCTTTCATCAATGCGGCCGGGCTCTTCATCCTGCTCGGCGCGGAATTCTTGGCGATGATCCTGGTCGTCGTCTATGTCGGCGCGGTCGCGGTGCTCTTCCTCTTCGTGGTGATGATGCTCGACGTCGATTTCGCCGAGCTGCGGGAGGGCTTTCTGCAATATCTGCCGGTCGGCGCGCTGGTCGGTATCATCCTCTTGATCGAACTGGTGCTGGTGCTTTTCGGCACGGTCGTCGCGCCCGAGACGGTGGCGACGGGTGCCGCACCCACGCCGCCGGTGGAGGAAGTGTCGAACATCGCCGCGATCGGCGCGCTCCTCTACACGCGCTACATCTTCTTCTTCCAGATGGCCGGGCTCGTTCTTCTGGTGGCGATGATCGGTGCCATCGTGCTGACGCTCCGCCACAAGGAGGGTGTGAAGCGCCAGAACATCGCCGCACAGGTGGCACGCGACCCCGCCACGGCTGTCGAGGTCGTGGATGTGGAAAGCGGGCGGGGGCTTTCGGGATGACGATTGGTCTCGGCCATTATCTGACCGTCGGTGCGATCCTCTTCACGCTCGGGGTCTTCGGCATCTTCCTCAACCGCAAGAACGTCATCATCATCCTGATGTCGGTTGAGCTCATCCTCTTGGCGGTGAATATCAACCTCGTCGCCTTCTCATCTTTCCTCGGCGACCTCACCGGCCAGATATTCGCGCTCCTTGTGCTGACCGTCGCTGCCGCGGAGGCGGCGATCGGGCTTGCCATCCTTGTCACGTTCTACCGCAACCGCGGCACCATCGCGGTTGAGGACGTCAACATGATGAAAGGCTGATTCGAATTGTATTCGGCGATCGTCTTTCTGCCGCTGCTTGGCGCCATCATTGCGGGGATCATCTCGCTGGCCGGCGCCGGCACACGGCATCCCGGCGGCGAGCCCGATGCGGGGCATGGCGGACATGGCGGTGGTGACCCGCATCATGACGATGCGCATGGGGACGGGCATCATCCCGCGGCGCAGGGCTCGCGCGCGGCGGAGCTGATCACGTCCGGACTGCTTGTCGTTTCAGCGCTTCTCTCATGGGTGGCGTTCTTCTCCGTGGCCTATGGCGATGGCGAGGTCTTCACCGTTCCGGTCCTGACCTTCATCGAATCCGGCGCGATGGTCGCCAACTGGGCGTTCCGCATCGATACGCTGACGGTGGTGATGCTGGTGGTGGTGAACACCGTCTCAGCGCTCGTTCACATTTATTCCATCGGCTACATGGCGCACGATCCGCACAAGCCGCGTTTCTTCGCCTATCTGTCGTTCTTCACCTTTGCCATGCTGATGCTGGTGACGTCGGACAACCTCGTCCAGATGTTCTTCGGCTGGGAGGGCGTCGGGCTCGCCTCCTATCTCCTCATCGGCTTCTGGTACAAGCGGCCTTCGGCCAACGCGGCGGCAATCAAGGCGTTCATCGTCAACCGCGTCGGCGATTTCGGCTTCGCGCTCGGAATCTTCGGCGTCTTCTGGCTGTTTGCTTCCGTCGATCTCGGCACGATCTTCGCCAATGCGGAGGCGGTGGCTCAAGGTGAGGCGATCGCGCTTGAGATGTTCGGCCAGTCCTATGACGGACAGGCGGCGATCACCATCATCTGCCTGCTTCTTTTCATGGGCGCGATGGGCAAGTCGGCGCAGGTGCCGCTGCACACCTGGCTGCCCGACGCCATGGAAGGCCCGACCCCGGTCTCCGCGCTGATCCATGCGGCGACCATGGTGACGGCGGGCGTCTTCATGGTGGCGCGGCTTTCGCCGATCTTCGAGCTGTCGGACGTGGCCCTTTCAGCCGTCATCATCATTGGCGCGATCACCGCGTTCTTCGCGGCCACCGTCGGGCTGGTGCAAAACGACATCAAGCGTGTCGTTGCGTATTCGACCTGCTCGCAGCTCGGCTACATGTTCGTAGCGCTCGGCGTCGGCGCCTATCCGGTAGCGATCTTCCACCTCTTCACGCACGCCTTCTTCAAGGCGCTGCTTTTCCTCGGCTCCGGGTCGGTGATCCACGCCGTGTCCGACGAGCAGGACATGCGCAAGATGGGCGGGCTCTACCGCATCATCCCTGTCACCTATGCGATGATGCTGGTCGGCACCTTGTCGCTGACCGGCTTTCCGCTCATGGCCGGGTATTTCTCCAAAGACGCGATCGTGGAATCGGCGCATGCGGCGCATACGGGCGTCGCTTTCTTCGCATTCCTGCTTCTGGTGCTCTCCGCCGCCTTTACGTCGTTCTATTCGTGGCGGCTCGTCTTCATGACCTTCCACGGGAATGCACGTGCGCCCAAGGACGTGATGGAGCACGCGCATGAAAGCCCGCAGGTCATGCTCGTGCCGCTTTATGTGCTTGCCGCAGGCGCCGTGCTTGCCGGGCTGATCTTCTACGGCCCGTTCATCGGCGACAGCGTGGCGGATTTCTGGAGGGACTCGCTGGTCGTCGACAAGCACCTGCTTGAGGAGATGCACCACACGATTTTCTGGATCAAGGCGCTGCCGACGATCGCTATGGTGCTCGGATTTTTGGTGGCCTATCAGTTCTACATCCGCAGACCCGAGATACCGGCTCAGCTGGCGGAGGAGCAGCGGGTGCTCTACCGCTTCCTGCTCAACAAATGGTACTTCGACGAGCTCTTTGACGCGATCTTCGTGCGTCCCGCCATGTGGCTCGGCCGCTTCCTGTGGAAGCGCGGCGACGGCTGGCTGATCGATGGGTTCGGGCCGGATGGCGTGTCGGCGCGCGTGATCGATGTGACACGCAACGTCATCCGCCTGCAGACCGGCTATCTCTATCACTACGCCTTCGCCATGCTTTTGGGCATCGCGCTCCTGGTCACCTGGATCATGTTCGGGGGCTGAGATGGCGAAACAAAGCATCCTAGCGGTTGTCATCCCGGTTCGGCCGAAGGCCGAGACCGGGACCCATGAACACGTATCCCTCTGGCTGGGCTCCGTGTCTGATCGGCGTGCTTCGGGTGTGTATGGGCCCCGGACAACGCCGCTTCGCGCCGCTTCCGGGGTGACAAAAGAGAGGCCTGCGCCGGTCTCTATGTTGACCGAAGGGTGGTCGAGAAAGTCACTGTCGTCATGCCCGGACTTGATCCGGGCATCCATTCCGCTCCCGTCAGCGTCTGATGCAACGGTGATGGAATGGATTGCCGGGTCAAGCCCGGCAATAACGACAAACGGGGAGGCCATGCCGCGATGAGCTGGCCGATCCTCTCCGCCGTCACCTACCTGCCGCTGGTCGGCGCGGCGATCATCCTGTTCTTCCTACGCGGAGACGGGGAGGCGACGCGCCGCAATATCCTCAACGTCTCGCTCGGCGTGACGGTGCTCACCTTCCTCGTGTCGCTGTTGATCTGGTGGAACTTCGACACCTCAAATCCGGGCTTCCAGTTTGTTGAGGAAGCGGCGTGGACCAGCGGCTTCATGAGCTACCGCATGGGGGTCGACGGCATCTCCATGCTGTTCGTGATCCTCACCACGTTCCTCATGC
Organism: Afifellaceae bacterium; assembly: GCA_028284625.1. Classification (GTDB taxonomy): domain Bacteria; phylum Pseudomonadota; class Alphaproteobacteria; order Rhizobiales; family Afifellaceae; genus DASWJZ01. The sequence continues at coordinate 146,982 of JANQRH010000009.1, forward strand.
CGTTCTGCGTCTTGGCAAGCTGGAAAGTCGTGCAGTCGCGGCTGAAGGAATACATGGTCGCGTTTCTGGTCTTGGAGACGCTGATGATCGGCGTCTTCACGGCGCTCGATCTCATTCTCTTCTACGTGTTCTTCGAGGCCGGCCTCATCCCGATGTTCCTGATCATCGGCGTGTGGGGCGGGGCACGGCGCGTCTACGCCGCCTTCAAGTTCTTCCTCTACACGCTGCTCGGCTCCGTGCTGATGCTCCTGGCTATGATGGCGATGTATTGGGAGGCGGGCACGACCTCCATTCCGGAGCTTCTCAACCATCCGTTCCCGCCGGAAATGCAGACCTGGCTGTGGCTCGCCTTCCTCGCTTCTTTCGCCGTGAAGATGCCGATGTGGCCGGTGCACACCTGGCTTCCCGATGCGCATGTGGAAGCGCCGACCGCCGGCTCCGTGGTGCTGGCGGCGATCCTTCTGAAGATGGGGGGTTACGGCTTCCTGCGCTTCTCGCTGCCGATGTTCCCGCTGGCGAGCGCCGACCTCGCGCCGCTCATCTATACGCTTTCCGTTGTCGCCATCATCTACACGTCGCTCGTGGCGCTGATGCAGGAGGACGTGAAGAAGCTGATCGCCTATTCTTCCGTCGCCCATATGGGCTTCGTGACGATGGGCATCTTCACCATGACGGCGCAGGGCGTTCAGGGTGGCATCTTCCAGATGCTCTCGCACGGCATCGTGTCGGGGGCGCTGTTCCTGTGCGTAGGCGTCATCTATGACCGCATGCATACGCGCCAGATTGCCGATTATGGCGGGCTGGTGAACCGCATGCCGTGGTACGCCTTCGCCTTCATGGTCTTCACCATGGCCAATGTCGGGCTGCCCGGCACGTCCGGGTTTGTCGGCGAATTCTTGACGCTTGTCGGCGCGTTTCAGGTCAACACCTGGGTGGCGCTGCTGGCCACGACCGGTGTCGTGCTTTCCGCGGGCTATGCGCTGTGGCTTTATCGCCGCGTCATCTTCGGCACGATCGAGAAGCCGAACCTCACCGGCATTCTCGATCTGAGCCTGAGGGAAAAAGTCATCCTGGTGCCGCTCGTCGTGCTGACGATCTTTTTCGGCGTCTATCCGGCGCCGATCATGGATGTTACGGCGGCCTCGGTCGACCAGCTCATCAACAATTACCAGGCTGCGCTGGAAAGCGCCGCCGCGCTGGCGCAGGTGAGCGAATGAACGCCGCATTGCCCGAACTCAGCGCCATTGTGCCGGAGCTGATCATGGCGGTCGGCGCCATGGCTCTTCTGATGGTCGGCGTCTATTCCTCCGAACGTGCGTCGCGCAGCGTCAATTGGATGGCGATTGCGGTGATCGCGATCGCGAGTATCGCGGTGGCCGGAACCGAAAATGTCGGGGCCGTGCTGAACGGCGCGTTCATGGTCGACGGCTTCGCGCGCTTTATGAAGATCGCCGTGTTGATCGGCTCGGCGGTGGCGATCCTGCTGACGATGCGCTTCGCCAGGAACGAGCGTTTCGAGCGTTTCGAGTTCCCCATTCTCGTCGTGCTCGCCACGCTCGGCATGATGGTGATGATCTCCGCCAACGACCTGATCAGCCTCTATCTCGGGCTGGAGCTGCAGTCGTTGGCGCTTTACGTCGTCGCCGCTATTCATCGCGACAATGCCCGTTCCTCGGAGGCGGGGCTCAAATACTTCGTTCTCGGTGCCTTGTCGTCGGGCATGCTGCTTTACGGCGCGTCGCTGGTCTACGGCTTCACCGGCCATACCGGCTTTGAGCCGATCGCGGAGGCGCTTGCCGACGGCCGGTCCGTGGGTCTCGTAGTCGGTCTGGTCTTTGTGCTTGCCGGGCTTGCCTTCAAGATATCTGCCGTGCCGTTCCATATGTGGACGCCCGACGTCTACGAAGGCGCGCCGACGCCGGTGACGGCGTTCTTTGCGTCCGCGCCGAAACTTGCGGCGATGGCGCTCTTCATCCGCGTGGTGATCGACGCCTTCGCGCCGATCACGCCGGACTGGCAGCAGATCGTCGCCTTCATCGCCATTGCCTCCATGGCGCTCGGCTCCTTCGCGGCGATCGGCCAGGAGAACATCAAGCGGCTGATGGCCTATTCCTCCATCGGCCATATGGGCTTCGCGCTGGTCGGATTGGCGGCCGGCAGCCAGCAGGGCGTGCAGGGCGTCATTGTCTATGTCGTCATCTATCTGGTGATGAATCTCGGCGCGTTTGCCTGCATTCTCGCCATGCGCCGCGACGGCGAGATGGTGGAGGAGATCAGCGCGCTTTCCGGGCTGGCACGCACGAAGCCGGGCATTGCATTCATGCTCGCAGCGATCCTCTTCTCGCTTGCGGGCATCCCGCCGCTCGCTGGCTTTTTCGCGAAGTACTACGTCTTTCTCGCGGCCATCCAGTCCGGCCTTTATCTGCTCGCTGTTATCGGCGTCGTCACCAGCGTGGTGGGCGCCTACTATTATCTGCGCATCGTCAAGATCATGTATTTCGACGAACCGGCGGAAAGCTTCGAGCCCGTGCCGGTGGAGCTTCGGGCCGTGCTGGGCGTCTCAGGTGTGCTGGTAATTGTCTTCGCGGTCATCGCCGCGCCACTGGTCGACGCCGCAGGCGCGGCGGCGGCGAGCCTCTTCTAAGCCATGGCGTTTGCGCTCGGCGCCAAAGCCGTTGCAGCCGGCTACCGGCTCGCCACTTTCGATGTGGTCGGTTCCACAAGCACCTGGGCCATGGAGCAAGCCAAGGCCGGTGATCCCGGGCGGCTTTGGGCTGTCGCGTATCAGCAAAGCCATGGCCATGGCCGCCGCGGTCGGCCGTGGCAGATGCCGCGCGGCAACCTTGCCGCAAGTCTCCTCGTTCCGGTGGGCGAACACAAAGCGCGCATGGCGACGCTGGGTTTCGCCGCCGGGCTGGCGCTGGAAAACGCCATCGGTCAGGTGGCGCCGTCGTTGACGTCAGAGGTCACGCTCAAATGGCCCAACGACGTGCTCCTGAACGGCGCCAAGGTCGCCGGCATTTTATTGGAGGCAGTCAGCGCACCGGATGCAGTGGCAAGGGTAGTCATCGGCATTGGCGTCAATGTCCGCCATGCGCCGGAGGGGCTCGCCCTCCCGGCGACGGCTTTGGCCGCCGCCGCCGACATCACGGCGGAAGCGCTGTTCGAGGCGCTTACCGACGCATGGATCGAGCAGCAGGAATTGTGGGAGGGAAGCGGCGGCTTTACGGCTATACGAGACCGCTGGCTCGACCGGGCCGCAGGTCTTGGCGCGCCGATCGCCGTGCGCATGGGCGAGCAGGAAGTTCGTGGCACGTTTGAGACCATCGACGCCGACGGCCGGCTTGTCGTGCGCGAGCCCGGCGGTGCGGCTCGCTCCATCAGCGCCGGCGATGTCTATTTCGGCGGCGCAGCCACGGCGGGACGTTGATGCCGGGGCGTGATGATTTGGTCTTCGTCGCGCTCGGCGGTGTTGCCGAGATCGGCATGAACCTGGCGCTCTACGGCTATGGCCGCGGGCGCAACCGATCCTGGCTTGCAATCGATATGGGCGTCGCCTTCGGGCACGAGGAGTTTCTGCCGGGCGTCGATGCGGTGCTTCCCGATATCGACTTCCTGCTGGAGCGAAAAGACAGGCTGCACGGCATCGCAATCACGCACGCGCATGAGGACCATTACGGCGCGCTCTTCGATTTCTGGCCCAAGCTTGAGGCGCCGGTCTTCATGACGCCGTTTGCCGCCGCGCTGATGGAGGCGAAGCAGGCGGGCGAGCCGAGCGCGCCGAAGGTGCCGGTGCGCATCGTCAAGCAGCGCGAGACCGTGAGCGCCGGGCCGTTCGAGATTGAATACATCCCGGTGTCTCACTCCATCCCCGAGCCGAACGCGCTCGCTATCCGCACGCCGGCGGGAACGGTGCTTCATACCGGGGATTGGAAGCTCGATCCCGCGCCGGGCATCGGCCTCGCCACCGACGACGATCGGCTGGCGGCGCTGGGGGAGGAGGGGGTGCTGGCGCTTGTCTCCGATTCCACGAATGCCATTCGCGATGGCGTCAGCCCGAGCGAAGGCGAGGTGGCTGTAACGCTTGAGCGGCTGATTGCCGAAGCGCCGGAACGCGTTGCGGTCACGACCTTCGCCTCCAATGTGGCGCGCCTGAAGGCGGTCGCCGCTGCGGCGCATCGCGCCGGGCGCGATGTCGTGGTGATCGGCCGCGCGCTGCATCGCGCGCTCGATGTGGCGCGTGAGCTTGGCTATCTCGAGGGCCTGCCGGAGTTTCTGGACCAGGACGCCTTCGCCAATTTGCCGCGCAACAAGGTCGTGGCGCTGATGACCGGCAGCCAGGGCGAGCCGCGCGCGGCGCTGTCGCGTATCGCGTCCGGCGACCATCGCGCCGTCAAGCTGGCGCCGGGCGATCGCGTCATCTTCTCGTGCCGTACGATCCCGGGCAATGAGCGCGCCGTGAACACCATCATCAATGCGCTGGTCGATCTGGGGGCGGAGATCATCGCCGACCGCGACGGCCTGGTGCACACCTCCGGCCATCCGCGCCGCGACGAGTTGCGCCAACTCTACGATTGGATCAAGCCGGAGGTGGTCGTGCCGGTGCACGGCGAGGCGTTGCATCTGCACGAGCAAGCGAAGATCGCGCGATCATCCGGCATTCCGCGTGTCGTGGAGGCGCGCAATGGCCATCTGGTGCGGCTTGCGCCCGGACCGGCGGAGATCATCGACACGGTCCGGCACGGTCGGCTCTACCGCGACGGACGGCTGCTCGTGTCGCACGAGACAAGCGGCGTTGCCGATCGCCGCCGCCTCGGCTTCGCCGGCATTGTCAGCGTGTCGATCGTGCTTTCAGACAGCGGCGACGTTCTGGAGGATCCCAAGGTAGCGCTCCTGGGGCTGCCGGAGAGCGACGGGGAAGGCGAGATGCTCAGCACCATCGCTGAGGACGCGGTGGACGATGCGCTCGACGGGCTTCCCAAACGCCGGCGACGCGACGCCGACGAAGTGCGCCGGGCTGTCCGGCGTGCGGTGCGCGGCGAGATCGACGCCGCCTGGGGGAAGAAGACCCAGACGATCGTGCATGTTACGCATGTCAGCGATTGACGCCGGCCGGGCGCTGCCGGGCGTTCCGGCGTTGATGGAGGGCCGGTGATGGACGCGCAGGAGGGGGGATGCCTTTGCAATGGGCTCCGCTATGCGGTCGCCGCGCCGCCGGCGCGTGTGACGGTCTGCCATTGCCGCTTCTGCCAGCGCGGGACGGGAACGGCTTATTTCGTTGAGCCGATCTTCAACAAGGCGGATTTCAAGCTGACCGCGGGCGAAGCCACGACCTACGAGCACCGCTCGGAGGGAAGCGGCAAGATCGTCACGGTGCATTTCTGCGCCACGTGCGGCACCAAGATCTGCCTGTCATTTGAACGTTTCCCCGAATTTGTCGGCGTGTTCGGCGGGACGTTCGACGATCCGAACTGGTTTGAGCGCTCGCCGGAGAACACGCGGCACATCTTTCTGGATTCAGCGCAGCGCGGCACAATCGTGCCGCCTGGCTATCGGACCTATCGCGAGCATGCGATGAGCAAGGAGGGCGGGCACGTCGACGCCACCATCTTCGATCATCCGCATGTGATCGAGCCGGGCGAATAGGAGTTTGTCGCAATGCACAGCGCCGCGCTTGGCCGACTGAACCATGTTGCGATCGCCGTGCCGGACCTTGCGGCGGCGGTGCGACTTTATCGCGAGACGCTCGGTGCAGAGGTCTCCGCGCCGCAGGCATTGCCGGAGCATGGCGTCACGGTGGTTTTCGTCGATCTGCCCAATACGCGCATTGAGCTTCTAGAGCCGCTGGGCGCGGATTCGCCGATCGCAAGCTTCCTGGCGCGCCAGCCCGATGGCGGCATCCACCACATTTGCTGCGAGGTCGAAGACGTCCGGGCGGCGCGCGACCGGCTGGTCAAAGACGGCGCGCGCGTGCTTGGCGATGGCGAGCCCAAGATCGGCGCGCATGGCCATCCGGTCGTATTCCTGCACCCGAAGGATTTCTGCGGCACGCTGATTGAGCTTGAGGAGGTGCCCGCGTGAGCCTGATCAGCGCGGTGGCGATTTACTTCATCGTATGGTGGCTGTGCTTGTTCGTCGTGCTGCCGTTCGGCGTGAAGGGCCAGCATGAAGAGGGCAACGTAACGCTGGGGACAGAACCCGGCGCGCCGCTCAGGCCGCTGCTTCTGAAGAAAGTGCTCGCCACGACGGTGCTCGCGGCGATCATCTTCGCCGGCATCTATCTCTACTTCGGCGTGTATGGAATGTCCCTACAGGACCTGATGATCTAGGCCCTGCCGGCGATCCCGAATGCACAAGAAAAAAGAGCAAGGCGGCGCCTTGCTCAGAACTTCGCGATTAGCCGTTCATCATCCAACGCTCAACGCGCTGCTTGACGAAGTCCTCCCAAGACTTGGACCGCGAGCAAGTCGGTGCCGAGGCACCCTTTTGATTGCTGGGGACCATAACTCATCGGATTCGGCCTGTCACTCCCTCTTCAAAGAAGCTGCTGAAAAAATTGGCATCTTGCCCGAATGTGGCGCAACTTTTCAGGTGTGAATTGAGGCCGCCCGGATAGCGCCCTTGCCAAGGCCCAGGCGATACGGTCATGTCGCGCGAATACCCGGATGATTCACCGACAATGCTGCTCTCCCGCTATTTTCTGCCGATCCTCAAAGAGACCCCGAAAGAGGCGGAGATCGTATCCCACCGGCTGATGCTGAGAGCCGGCATGATCAGGCAGCAGGCGGCAGGCATCTATTCCTGGCTACCGCTCGGCTATCGCGTCCTCAAGCGCATCGAGCAGATCGTCCGGGAAGAACAAAACCGGGCCGGGGCTTTGGAGGTCCTCATGCCGACGATCCAGTCGGCGGACCTTTGGGTGGAGTCCGGGCGGCTCAACGATTACGGCCCGGAAATGCTGCGAATACAGGACCGGCACGACCGTGCCATGCTGTTCGGCCCGACCAATGAGGAGATGATCACCGACATCTTCCGCGGCTATGTGCGCAGCTACCGGGAGTTGCCGCTCAACCTTTACCATATACAATGGAAGTTCCGCGACGAGATACGGCCACGCTTTGGCGTGATGCGCGGACGCGAGTTCCTGATGAAGGATGCCTATTCCTTCGACCTCGACTACGAAGGCGCGCGGCACGCCTATAACCGCATGTTCGTCGCCTATCTCAGGACGTTCGCTCGTATGGGCCTGAAGGCGATACCGATGCGCGCAGAATCCGGCCCGATCGGCGGCGATCTCAGCCATGAGTTCGTGATCCTCGCGGAGACCGGCGAGAGCGCCGTCTATTGCGACAATTCCCTGTTGGAGCTGGAGGTGCCGGGGTCGGACACCGACTTCCGCGCCGACCTGACCCCAATCGTCGACGAATGGACCGGCTCTTACGCCGCCACCGACGAGATGCATGATCCTGACGCGTTCGAAGCGCTACCTGAGGAGCGGCGTATCACCGCGCGCGGCATTGAGGTCGGCCACATCTTCTATTTCGGCATAAAGTATTCAGAGCCGATGGGAGCCGCGGTCGCCGGTCCCGACGGCACCGAGCATCCTGTCCATATGGGCTCCTACGGCGTGGGCATCTCGCGCCTCGCTGCTGCGATCATCGAGGCGAGTCACGACGATGACGGCATCATCTGGCCTGAGGGCGTGGCGCCGTTTTCCGTCGGGCTGATCAATCTGAAGCCGGGCGACGCCAAGACCGACGAAGTGGCCGCTTCGCTCAGTCAACAATTGGAGGCGGCCGGTCTCTCGGTGCTTCATGACGATCTGGATGCGCGGGCAGGGGCGAAGTTTGCGTCCATGGATCTGATCGGCCTGCCGTGGCAGCTCATTGTGGGACCGCGCGGCGTGGCGTCGGGCGAGGTGGAGGTCAAGAGGCGCGCGACCGGCGAGCGCGAGACGCTCTCCTTCGACGCGGCCATCAACCGCCTGAAGGCGGGGGCCGGGTGATGGCGCGCGCCGACGCCATCCGGGCGACCCCGCCTTTTGCGGCGTTTGAGTGGATGTTGGCGCTGCGTTACCTGCGTCCGCGCCGCAAAGAGGCCTTCATTTCGGTCATTGCGGTGTTCTCCTTCCTCGGCATCCTGCTTGGCGTGGCGACGCTGGTCGTGGTGATGGCGGTGATGAACGGCTTCCGCGCCGAGTTGCTCGACAAGATTCTCGGCATCAACGGCCATGTCATCGTGCAGCCGATCGGCAGCGACCTTACCGATTACGACGACGTGGCGAAGCGCATCGCAGAGGTCCCCGGCGTGACCCTGGCCTTGCCGATCATCGAAGGCCAGGCGCTGGCCTCGGGGCCGAGCACCGGCAGTTCCGGCGTGCTGGTGCGTGGCGTGCGCGGGCCCGACCTGTTGAGCATGGAGAAGGTCGCCGGCACCGTTGATGACGGCGGCGGGCTTCTCGACTTCGACAATTCCGGCGGTGTGGCGATCGGCACGCGCCTGGCGCAATCGCTTGGCCTGTTGGTCGGCGACAAGCTGACCTTGATCAGCCCGCGCGGAGCGATCACGCCACTTGGCACGGCGCCGCGCGTCAAGACCTATCCGGTTGCCGCGATCTTCGAGATCGGCATGGCGGAATACGATTCCACCTATATCTTCATGCCGCTGGCGGAGGCGCAGCTCTATTTCAACAGCCCTGAGAAAGCGCAGGCGATCGAGGTCTATATCGAGGACCCGGACCAGGTCGGCGCGATGCGCGACCCCATTGAGGAGGCGGCCGGACGGCAGGTCTTCTCCACCGATTGGCGCATGCGCAACGTGACCTTTTTCAATGCGCTGCAGGTGGAGCGGAACGTGATGTTCACGATCCTCACGCTGATCGTGCTGGTGGCGGCGCTCAACATCATCTCCGGCCTGATCATGCTGGTGAAAGATAAGGGCCGCGACATCGCCATCCTGCGCACCATGGGCGCCACCAAGGGCGCCGTCATGCGGGTGTTCTTCTTGACCGGCGCCTCGATCGGCACGGTCGGCACGCTTGCGGGCCTGGCGATCGGCTGGGTCATCTGCGCCAACATTGAATCGCTCCGCGCCTTCACCTCGTGGGTGACGCGCACGGAGCTTTTTTCGCCGGAGCTCTATTTCCTGTCGACGCTGCCGGCTCAGATGGACCCCATGGAAACCGGCGCCATTGCGGCCATGGCGCTCGGTCTCTCCTATCTGGCGACGCTTTATCCGGCGTGGCGGGCGGCGCGGCTCGATCCGGTCGAGGCTTTGCGGTACGAATGAGCGACGGACAAATCGTGGAAGAGGCACCCGTCGATGCGGTACCTGCCGGATCGCTGAAGGCGGAGGCGCGCAAGACGGCGCTTGCGCTGGAGGATGTCGCTCGCGTCTATCCTGCAGGACGGGGGCCGCTGGAGGTTTTGCGGCACGCCAGTTTGTCGGTGGCGGAAGGCGAGATGGTGGCGCTGGTGGCGCCTTCGGGCGCGGGGAAGTCGACGCTCCTTCATGTCGCCGGCCTGCTTGAGAAACCGGACGGCGGTGAAGTGCTGGTGGACGGGCGCGCCGCCTCCAAGCTCAGAGACGAGGAACGCACCGCACTTCGGCGGCGGCATATCGGCTTCGTCTATCAGTTCCACCATCTGCTGCCGGAATTCTCCGCGCTAGAGAACGTCGTGCTGCCGCAGATGATCGCCGGCCTGGGCCGTTCGGAAGCGACACGCCGTGCGCGCGAAGTGCTGACCTATCTCCGCATCGAAGCGCGCGCGACGCATCGGCCTGCGGAGCTTTCCGGTGGCGAGCAGCAACGCGTGGCGATCGCGCGCGCTGTTGCCAATGCGCCGAAGGTGCTCCTCGCCGACGAGCCGACCGGTAATCTCGATCCCACGACGGCGGGCCACGTCTTTGAGGCGCTGAAGGTTCTGGTGCGGGAGTCGGGCCTCGCGGCACTGATTGCCACGCACAATTATGCGCTGGCCGCGGAGATGGACCGTACGGTCACAATCGAGGACGGCGCCATCGTGCCGGTGATTGTGGAGTAGCGGAGCGGATTGTTGCAAAGTGCAGAGTGAGTGACGCGACGTCCTGTCCCTGAAAGCGAGGTTCCATGACCGACCGCATCAATCCCGACACGCTTTACAACGCCGTCCAATGGGGCTTCTCCCACGCAGCGGTCTCAGAGCCGGGCCGGCTCCTGCATCTTGCCGGGCAGGTGGCATGGGACAAGGATTGCCAATTGGTCGGCGGCGACGATCTGGGCGCGCAGGCGCGGCAATGTCTGGCCAATCTCAAGGCGGTTTTGGCCGATCAGGGCCTCGGCCCGCAGCATCTGATCCGCCTTCGCACCTATGTCGTGAACCACACGCCGGAGAAGCTTGAACCGGTCGGGATGGCGCTCGGCGAATTCTGGGGCGACGTGACCCCAGCCCCCAACACCTGGATCGGCGTGCAGGGGCTGGCGCTGCCCGATTTTCTGATTGAGATCGAAGCGACCGCGGCGCTGCCCTAGCGCCGGACGCCGGCCATGACCACCCGACCTTACAAGACGGCGCTCATCGTCGGGGCGGGCGAGGGGCTGAGCGCTTCGCTTGCACGGTTGCTGGCTGGCGAAGGGCTCACCGTCGCATTGGCGGCGCGCAGCGTCGCTAAGCTGGCGCCGCTGGCCGAAGAGATTGGCGCGCGCGCCTTTGCCTGCGATGCATCGGAGCCGGCGGCCGTGGAGCGCCTGTTCGCCGAAGTGGATGAGACGATCGGCGCACCTGACGTGGTGCTCTATAATGCCAGCGCGCGCGCCCGCGGGCCGCTTGTCGATCTTGATCCGGCAGATGTCGAGCGCGCGCTGACGGTCAGCGCCTTCGGCGGCTTTCTTGTGGCGCAGCAAGCGGCGCGGCGCATGCTGCCGAATGGGCAGGGTGCGATCCTCCTCACTGGCGCATCGGCAAGCGTGAAGGGCTATCCGCAATCCGCACCGTTCGCGATGGGGAAGTTTGCGCTGCGCGGGCTGGCGCAGAGCATGGCGCGCGAGCTGCATCCGCAGGGCATTCACGTCGTGCATCTCGTCATCGACGGCGGCATCCGTAATCCGGGGCGCGCGGAGCCGGCCGACAAGCCCGATTCCATGCTCGATCCCGACGCGATCGCGGAGACCTATCTTAGCATTCTCAAACAGCCGCGCAGCGTCTGGACCTGGGAGGTCGAAGTCCGGCCTTGGGTGGAGCGGTTCTGAGGCGTTCCGTTGCTTTTCCCGTGGATAAGCCGGCGCGGACTGGACGGCAGCCCGCGCTGCGCGCCAGTCTCTGAAGAGGGACGGAACAAGCGGTGGCGATCTTGGCGAACGGACCGGGCTTCATTCATCTGAACTGCCATTCGGCCTATTCGCTCCTGGAGGGCGCGCTGCCGCTTGGCGAGTTGGTGAAGCTCGCCGCGGCTGACGGCATGCCGGCCGTCGGTGTCGCCGATACCGCTAATCTTTTCGGCGCGCTGGAATTCTCAGAGAAGGCCGCGGCTGCCGGCGTGCAGCCCATCATCGGCTGCAAGCTGCCGGTGCGCTTCGAGCCGGAAGACGAATATGAAGCCCGGCGGCCGGGGACGCGCCCGTCGCGGCATGCAGCGCCACTCACATTGCTCGCGGCAACCGACGCCGGCTATCGCGCGCTCATTGACCTGGTGACGGACTTTTATCTGGGTGAGGCCGGCCGCGCGGAACCTGTGCCGCTGGAGACGCTCGCTGCCGCATCGGGTGGTCTGATCGCGCTGACCGGCGGGCATGACGGGCCGCTTTATCCGCTGCTCGCCGAGGGCGAGGCGAGCACGGCCGAGGCGCGGCTCACGGCGCTGAAGGAGGTGTTCGGCGACCGGCTCTACGTCGCTGTGGAGCGGCACGGCTTGGAGGTGGAGCGTCGCGCCGAGGCCGGCGTCGTCGATCTCGCCTATCGCTTCGACTTGCCGCTGGTGGCGACAAACGAACCGTTCTTTCCACGGGCGGAAGATTTTGAGGCGCATGACGCGCTGCTTGCGATCGCCGATGGGCGGCTCCTATCCAGCGACGATCGCCGTAGGCTGACGCCACAGCATCATTTCGCCAGCCGCGACGACATGATGCGGCGATTCAGCGATCTTCCGGAAGCGCTTGAGAATACTGTCGAAATCGCCATGCGCTGCCGGATGCGTCCGCATGTGACCGACCCGATCCTGCCGCGCTATGTGACCGAGAGCAAAGATGCCGCCTCGGCGGAGGATGGAGAGGCGAAGGAGCTTCGCCGGCAGGCTGAAGAGGGGCTCAAGGCCCGGCTGACGGCGCTCGGCACGGCGCCCGGCTTTGACGAGGCCGACTACCGCGAGCGGCTGGATTTTGAGCTCGGCGTCATCACGCAGATGAAATATCCGGGCTACTTCCTCATCGTTGCGGACTTCATCCAGTGGGCCAAGGCGCGGGGCATTCCGGTCGGTCCGGGGCGCGGCTCCGGCGCCGGCTCGGTGGTCGCCTGGGCGCTCACCATCACCGACCTCGATCCGCTACGCTTCGGGCTTCTGTTTGAGCGCTTCCTCAACCCCGACCGCGTGTCGATGCCGGATTTCGACATCGATTTCTGCCCGGAGCGGCGCGACGAGGTCATCACCTATGTGCAGGAGCGCTACGGCAGTGATCGCGTGGCGCAGATCATCACCTTCGGCACGCTGCAGGCGCGCGCCGCCCTGCGCGACGTGGGTCGTGTCCTGGAGATGCCCTACGGGCAGGTCGACCGCCTCTGCAAGCTCGTGCCTGCCGATCCGGCGAACCCGATCTCGCTGGAGCAGGCGGTGGAAAGCGAGCCGCGCTTTGAGGAGGCGCGCAAGGAGGAGCCGGTCGTCGAACAGCTTCTGGCCATCGCCATGAAGCTGGAAGGGCTTTACCGCCACGCTTCCACACACGCTGCCGGCATTGTCATCGGCGACCGCCCCTTGACGGAACTGGTGCCGCTCTATCGCGACCCGCGCTCAACGCTGCCGGTCACCCAGTTCAACATGAAATGGGTGGAGCAGGCCGGGCTGGTGAAGTTCGACTTCCTCGGCCTCAAGACGCTGACGGTCCTGCAGAAGGCGCTGGAGCTGATCAGCCGGCGCGGCGTTGAGGTCGATCTCGACCAGATTGCGCTCAACGACAAGCCGACCTTCGCCATGCTCGGCAAGGGCGAGACGGTCGGCGTGTTCCAGGTGGAAGGGCAGGGCATGCGCCGCGCCCTTGCCGGCATGAAGGCGGACCGCCTGGAGGACCTCATCGCGCTCGTGGCGCTCTATCGGCCCGGTCCGATGGACAACATTCCGCTCTACAATCGCCGCAAGCATGGCGAGGAGGAGGTCGACTATCTGCACCCGCTTCTGGAGCCGATCCTCAAGGAGACCTACGGCGTCATCATCTACCAGGAACAGGTGATGCAGATCGCCCAGGCGCTGTCGGGCTACTCTCTGGGCGAGGCCGATCTTCTGCGCCGCGCCATGGGCAAGAAGATCAAGGCGGAGATGGATGCGCAGCGCGAGCGCTTCGTCGACGGCGCGGTGGAGCGTGGCGTTGAATATGCCGATGCGGTGATGGTCTTCGACCTTGTCGCCAAGTTTGCCAGCTACGGCTTCAACAAGTCACACGCCGCTGCCTACGCGCTGGTCGCCTATCACACGGCCTATCTGAAGGCGAACCATCCGGTGGAGTTCCTGGCGGCGTCCATGACGCTCGACCTCAACAACACCGACAAGCTCAACGAATTCCGCCTGGAAGCGGAGCGGCTCGGCATCGACGTCGTACCGCCCGACGTCAACCGCTCCGGCGTGCATTTCGATGTAGCCGACGGCAAGATTGTCTACGCGCTCGCCGCGCTGAAGGGCATCGGCGCGCATGCGGTGGAGCATCTGGTGGAGGTGCGCGGCGACAAGCCGTTCGCCGACCTCGCCGATTTCGCGTCGCGCATCGACCCGCAGCTTCTTGGCCGCAAGCCGCTGGAGTGCCTGGCACAGGCCGGCGCCTTTGATGCTCTGGAGCCGAACCGCGCCATGGTTCTGGAGAATGTCGGCCGCGTGCTTGCCGCGGCGCAGGAACGGGCGGAGCGCAGCGCCAGCGGCGTGGGCGACCTCTTCGGCGATGCCGACGCGCCCACCGAGCTGTTCCTGGCGGAGGCCGATCCGTGGCCGCAATCGGAGAAGCTGCACCGCGAGTTCGCGGCGATCGGCACCTATCTCAGCGCCCATCCGATCGACGACTACGCTGAGCTGGTGGCGAAGCGCGGCGGGCTGAATTGGAAGGCGTTCATGGAGCGCCTGCGCGCCAGCCATCAGTTCACGGCGCAGGTGGCTGCCTCCGTCGTGCAGCGGCAGGAGCGCCGCACCCGCACCGGCGGGCGGATCGGCATCATCACGTTCTCCGATCCGACCGGGCAGTTCGAGGCAACGGCCTATCAGGAGAAGCTTGCCGACTGGCGCGAGCTTCTAGAGCCCGGGCAGTCGGTTCTCATGCAGATCAGCGGCGAATACGAGCCCGACACGGAGGATTTGCGCGCCCGCATCCAAAGTGTGGAGGCGCTGGAGGCGGTGGCGGAGAAGAAGACCCGCTCCATCCGCGTCTTCCTCGATGCGCCGGAGCCGATCGACCGCCTCACCAGTCGCCTCGAAGCGGGCGAGGGCACCGTGTCGGTGGTGCTGATGCTGAAGGAGCGCGAGGTTGAGATGCGGCTCCCCGGCCAATACCGGGTCACGCCGCAGGTCGCGGGCGCCATTAAGGCCGTGCCGGGCATCGTCGACGTGCAATTGGAAGCGGGCTAGGGGCGCGCTCGCTGCCCGCATTGCAAAAGCCCCGCATCTCCCCTATATCCGCGCCATCTCACAGGCGGGCATGAAGCTTTGACCGGCTTTCCGGTGGCGCTGCCCTTTGGGCGAAGCGCCAAATCCCGCCGAGGACGAACCGGAGAATAGAATGGCGCTTCCCGATTTTTCGATGCGCCAGCTGCTTGAGGCTGGCGTGCATTTTGGGCACCAGACCCACCGCTGGAACCCGAAGATGGCCCCGTATATCTACGGCGCCCGCAACAACATTCACATCATCGACCTGGCGCAGACCGTGCCGATGTTGTTCCGCGCTTTGCAGCAGGTGAGCGACACGGTGGCTCAGGGCGGGCGTGTGCTCTTCGTCGGCACCAAAAGGCAGGCATCCGACGCCATTGCCGACGCCGCGCGCCGCTGCGCCCAGTATTACGTGAACTCCCGCTGGCTGGGCGGCACGCTGACCAACTGGAAGACGATCTCGCACTCCATCGATCGGCTCAGAAAGCTCGACGAGATGCTCGACGAGGGCGTGCAGGGCCTGACCAAGAAAGAGCTCCTGTCGCTGACGCGCGAACGGGAAAAGCTGGTGCGGGCGCTCGGCGGCATTCGCGACATGGGCGGCGTGCCGGATCTGCTCTTCGTGATCGACACCAACAAGGAATCGATCGCGATTGCCGAGGCGCGGCGGCTGAATATTCCGGTGGCGGCCGTGGTCGACACCAATTGCGATCCGGAGGGCATCACCTTCCCGGTCCCCGGCAACGACGATGCGGGGCGGTCCGTGGCGCTTTTCTGCGATCTGGTGGCGCGTGCCGCGATCGACGGCATCTCCCGCGGCCAGTCCGACCGGGGCGTCGATGTCGGCGAAGCGGAGAACGTGCCGGCCGAAGAGGCACTTGCCTCTGAAGGGGCACCGGCGGAAACCGAACCCGCGGCAGAGGCGGGCAAGGCAGCCGAGCCTGAGGCCGCCGCCACAACCGAAGAAAAGGCCGCTGAGCCGGACGCCACCGCGACCGGCGGGGCCGCCTGAACGACATATCAAAGCTACTCGAGTTGAAAGGAACAGCCTGATGGCCATCACAGCGCAGATGGTGAAGGAGCTGCGTGAGAAGACCGGCGTCGGCATGATGGATTGCAAGGCGGCGCTAAAAGAGACCGATGGCGACATGGAAGGCGCCGTCGACTGGCTGCGCGCCAAGGGTCTTGCCAAGGCGGCTAAGAAAGCGGGTCGCGTCGCGGCCGAGGGCTTGATTGCCGTCGCCGGATCGGGCGACAGCGCGGCTATGGTGGAGCTGAATTCGGAGACCGACTTCGTGTCGCGCAACGATCAGTTCCAGGCCCTGGTGCGGCGCGTCGCTGACGCAGCGCTCACGACCGACGGCACGACGGAATCGGTGCTCAGCGCGGCGATCGAAGGCGGCTCCACCGTGGAGGCGGCCGTTACCGACGCCGTCGCCACGATCGGCGAGAACATGAACCTGCGTCGCGCCGCTAAGCTTGCGGTCGATGACGGCGTCGTGGCGAGCTACGTCCATGCCGCTGTATCGCCGGGGCTGGGCAAGATCGGCGTGATCGTCGGGCTGAGCTCTTCCGGCGATAAGGAGAAGCTCTCCGCGCTCGGGCGGCAGATCGCCATGCATATTGCCGCGGCGAGCCCTCTTGCCGTCGACGCCGACGGCATCGACGCGGAGACGGTGAAGCGCGAGCGTGCCGTCTTCGCCGAGCAGGCGCGCGAATCGGGCAAGCCGGACAACATCATCGAGAAGATGGTGGATGGGCGGATGCGCAAGTTCTACGAGGAATCCGTGCTTTTGAAGCAGGCCTTCATCATGGACACGGAGCGCAGCGTGGAGGCGGTCCTCAAGGATTCGGCCAAAGATGTCGGCGCGCCGGTCTCGGTGACGGAGTTCGTGGCCTTCCGCCTCGGCGAGGGGATCGAAAAGCCCGCCGAAGATTGAGGTCAGGACAGACCGGTTGGGGATTTCAAGGGCGCCGAGGTGACTTGTCGGCGCCCTTGTTTTATGCCGACGGCGCGCCGCTTTCTGCGGTGGCTGTGAGGTCGAAGATGCCGCCGAGGCCGAAGCCCAAGAGAATCCTGCTCAAGCTGTCGGGCGAGGCTTTGATGGGCGACCAAGCCTTCGGCATCGACGACAAGATCGTCGCGCGCTTTGCCGGCGAAATCGCCGAGGTCGCGCGGACCGGCACCGAGGTCGCCCTGGTCATCGGCGGCGGCAATCTTTTTCGCGGCGTGGCGATCTCCGCCAAGGGCGGCGACCGGGTCACCGGCGACCATATGGGGATGCTGGCAACGGTCATGAACGCGCTGGCCCTGGAGGCGGCGCTGGCGCGCGAAGGCCTGGAGGCGCGGGCGCTCTCGGCGATCGAGATGCCCTCCATCTGCGAGACCTACGTCCATCGCCGCGCCTCCTGGCACATGAGCCGCAAGGTCATCGTTGTGCTCGCCGGGGGGACCGGCAACCCGTTCTTCACAACGGACAGCGGGGCGGCGCTCAGGGCACTGGAGCTGGAATGCGATGCCCTGTTGAAGGGCACGCAGGTCGACGGCGTCTATTCAGCCGACCCGCAGAAGGACCCGGATGCGGTCCGTTTCGAGCACGTCACCTTCCAGGAAGCCATTGCCAAGGGCCTGGCGGTCATGGATACGGCCGCCTTTGCCCTTGCCCGCGACAACGGACTGCCGATAATCGTCTTTAACGTGCATGAGCCGGGGGCTCTGGCGCGGATTGTCGCGGGGGAAGCGGTTGGCACCCTTGTTTCGGCAGGCTGAGCGCCGGGCCCACCAGCCAACGAGACGGGAAGAAACGCCATGGAAGACGGGCTCGATTTCAAAGACCTCACGCGACGCATGCAAGGTGCGGTATCCGTCCTGAAAACGGAGTTCGGCGGTCTGCGCACAGGGCGCGCCTCTCCGAGCCTTCTCGATCCGGTAACGGTCGATGCCTACGGCACGCAGATGCCCATCAACCAGGTCGCCACAATCAGCGTCCCGGAGCCGCGCATGCTGTCGGTCCAGGTCTGGGACAAGGCGCTCGCCGGAGCGGTGGACCGCGCCATACGCGACGCCAATCTCGGCCTCAATCCGATCATGGAAGGGACGCTTTTGCGTATCCCGATTCCGGAGCTGAACGCCGAGCGCCGCCAGGAAATGGTCAAAGTCGCCCACAAATACGCTGAACAGGCCCGTATCGCGGTGCGGCACGTGCGAAAGGACGGTATGGATACGCTGAAGAAGTTGGAGAAGGACGGGCACCACAGCATTGACGACACACGCGCCGAATCGGACCAACTCCAGAAGCTGACGGACGACATGGTCAAGGAAATCGACGACGTGCTCGCCACCAAAGAACACGAGATCATGCAGGTCTGAATGGGTCTGCCGCGCCGCGCCTCGTCACTCGCCGCCGACGCCCAGCCCGCTCCGGAGCCGGAGCGGGTGCATGCGCATGCCTCGTTTGAGCCTTTGCCGCGGCATGTGGGGATCATCATGGACGGCAACGGCCGCTGGGCGCATGCGCACGGCATGCCGCGCGGGGAGGGGCATCGCCGCGGGGTGGAGGCGCTCAGGCGCGCCGTGTCCTTCGCCAGCCGCCGTGGCCTCGGCTTCCTGACGCTCTTCAGTTTCTCACTTGAGAACTGGTCACGGCCGACCGACGAGATCGAAGGGCTCTTCAACCTCGTCCGGCACTTCATCCGCAACGACCTGGCCGAGCTTCACCGGACCGGTGTGCGCGTGCGCGTCATCGGCGGGCGACAGGGGCTGCCGGCCGACATCTGCGACCTCATCACGGAGGCGGAGACGCTAACGCACGCCAATCAGGGCCTGCAGCTGATTGTGGCGTTCAATTACGGCGCCCGCGACGAGATCGTGCGCGCCGCGCGGCTGCTTGCGGCCAGTGTTGCCGAGGGCCGCTTGTCGCCCGACGCCATCGACCAAGCTGTCTTTGAGCGGGCGCTCGACACGCTTGGGATACCCGACCCGGACCTCATCATCCGCACATCCGGCGAACAGCGGATCAGCAACTTCCTGCTCTGGCAGGCCGCCTATGCGGAGCTGATCTTCCTCGATGTGCTGTGGCCGGACTTCGACGACGACGCGTTTGAGCAGGCGCTCAGCGAGTTTGCGTCGCGCGAACGCCGCTACGGAGGCGTGGTTGGCGTCTGAGGAGCAAGCGTCAAGTCGCGGAAGCGAGTTGCGCACGCGTATCATCTCCGGCGTCGCGCTCGGCGCTGCAGCGTTGGCAGCGGAGCTTCTCGGCGGCATTCTTTTCGCCGCGCTCGTGGCCTTGGTCGGGCTGGTCGCCTATTGGGAATGGACCGCCATATCCGGCGCACGCACGCCGGTCTGGGCGCGCGGCTTGGGCGCAGGCGCGTTGGTCGTGGGCCTCTTGCTCTTTGAGATCGGAAGCGGTGCATTGGCGGTCGCTTTGATTGCCGCTGTAGCGGGTTTAGCGCTCGCAGCCGGCGCCGGCGACCGCTCCTATCGTTGGATGGGGCTCGGCCTGATCTATGCGGCTGTGCCGTGCGCAGGCCTGATCTTGCTGCGTCAAGCGGAGCCGTTCGGCTGGGCGGCGATCCTGTTCATCTTGCTCGTCGTCTGGGCGACCGACGTTGCCGCCTATTTCGGCGGGCGCGGGATCGGCGGGCCGAAATTGTGGCCCGCGGTTTCGCCGAAGAAGACCTGGTCGGGCGCCTTGAGCGGCTTCGCGGCGGCGGTCGCTGCAGGCGGCGCGACGGCGGGGCTGACGATGGGCAATGCGCGCGCCGGTCTCGCACTGGCCGTGCCGCTTTCCATCGCCTCACAGGCCGGCGACCTGTTGGAATCGGCGGTGAAACGGCGCTTCGGCGTGAAGGATTCCGGTCAGTTGATCCCCGGCCATGGCGGCGTGCTTGACCGGGTCGACGGGCTCTTCGCAGCGGCCGCCTTGGCGCTGCTCATCGCGCTTCTCGGGCTTGGCGGCGAGATCCTCGTCATGCCGGGCGCGGACAGCGTTGCGGGAGCCGTGCAATGAGCCGGCGCATCACGCTTCTCGGCGCGACCGGTTCTATCGGCACCAGCGCCGCCGATGTCATTGCAGCGGCACCGGACGCGTTCGACGTGCATGTCGTCACCGCCCGGTCCAATGGCGCCAAGCTCGCCGAGGTCGCTCGCTCGCTCGGTGCGCGGCGTGCGGTGGTGGCAGATGAGGCAAGCCTCGCCGATCTCCGCGAGGGTCTCGCCGGCAGCGGCATCGATTCCGGCGCCGGGGCTGAGGCCATGGAGGATGCCGCGGCCGAGCCGGTCGACATGGTGCTTTCGGCGATCGTCGGGGCGGCGGGCCTCAGGGCAACAGCGGCCGCCATTCGCTCCGGCAGCGATATTGCGCTGGCCAACAAGGAATGCCTGATCTGCGCGGGAAGCGCCTTCATGGCGCTGGCGCGGCAGCACGAGGTACGGGTGCTGCCGGTCGATTCAGAGCACAACGCGCTCTATCAGCTGCTCGACAAGCGCGAGGCGGGGGATATCCGCACCTATACGCTGACGGCCTCCGGCGGCCCGTTCCGCACATGGCCGGCGGACAGGATCGCGCAGGCGACGCCGCAGCAAGCAGTGGCCCATCCGACTTGGTCGATGGGCGCCAAGATCTCCGTCGATTCCGCCACTCTTATGAACAAAGGTCTGGAACTCATTGAGGCGCATCATCTTTTCTCGCTTGCGCCCGACAGCCTCGCCGTGATCGTCCATCCCCAATCCGTGGTGCATGCGCTCATCACCTTCCGCGACGGATCGATCCATGCGGAGCTTGGGCCGGCGGATATGCGCCGTCCGATCGGTTACTGTCTGCACTGGCCGGATCGGGTGTGGGAGCCGGTTTCGTCGCTGGATCTGGCCGAGGTGGCGCAGCTCACCTTCGAGCCGCCGGATCTTGAGCGCTTTCCGGCGCTGGGGCTGGCGATGTCGGCGCTTCGTAAGGGCGGTGGCGCCGCGACCGTGCTCAATGCGGCCAACGAAGTGGCCGTGGAGGCGTTTCTCGCCGGTAAAGTTGCCTTTACCGCTATCCCTCAAATTGTAGAGATTGCCTTGACGGCGGCCGATTCTGAGGGATTGCTGGCGACGCCTGCCTCCATCGATGAGGCACTCGCGCTCGACGCCGTTGCGCGACGCTTGGCTCAAGCCGATCTCAAGCGACGACGAGCGGTCGCCTGAGCGGAGACAAGAATGGAATTCGCTGCGCAGTTGCCGATGGTCTTGCTGGTTTATGTCGTACCGGCACTGATCGTGCTGACTGTGGTCGTGTTCGTGCACGAGATGGGGCACTTCCTCGTGGCGCGCTGGTGCGGCATCCGCGTCGCTGCTTTTTCCATCGGTTTCGGACGGGAGATATCCGGCTTCACAGATCGGCGGGGCACGCGGTGGAAGCTGTCGCTCATTCCGCTTGGCGGTTATGTGCGTTTTGAGGGCGATGACAACGCCGCGAGCATTCCCGATGCGGATGCCTTGGCGGCGACGCCACCCTCGCAGCGCAAAGGATTGTTCCATTTCGCGCCGCTATGGCAGCGCTTCGCCGTCGTCGCGGCGGGGCCGGCCGCCAACTTCATTCTTGCGGTGCTGATCTTCGCGGTCGTCTTCACTGTCGTCGGCCGCCCGAACGTGCTGCCGGTCGCCGTTTCCGTGGTGGAGGGGAGTGCGGCGGACAAAGCGGGCTTTCAACCTGGCGACCGGATTCTCTCCGTCGACGGCAGGAAGATCCCGTCATTCACCGAACTGCAAAGCCTGATCATGCTCTCCGCGGGAGAGACACTGACCATCGTTGTTGACCGCAACGGCGAGGAGGTGACGCTCACCGCCATTCCGGAACGGCGCGAGCAGCCGGATCGGCTTGGCGGCACGCATCGAATCGGCGTGCTCGGCATCACGTCGGGCGAGTTCAGCATCGAGCGCGACCCGCCAGTGCAGGCGGTCCTCCAGGGTATGCGGGAGACCTGGCACATCGTTGACCGGACGATGACCTATATCGGCCGGCTGGTGAGCGGACGGGAAAGCGCGGAGCAACTGAGCGGCCCGATTCGCATCGGTCAGGTCTCCGGAACGGTAGCGAGCAATGGCGGAATTCCCGGCCTGGTTTACCTGATGGCGGTGCTTTCCGTCTCAATCGGCCTGTTCAACCTCTTCCCGGTTCCGATGCTCGATGGCGGTCACCTTCTGTTCTATATTATCGAGGCTGTTCGGGGTCGGCCATTGAGTCAGCGCGTGCAGGATTTGGGTTTCCGGATCGGCTTTGCGCTGGTGCTTATGTTGTTCATCTTTGTGACTGTGAACGACATCGCCAACCTGTAGCTGATTCTTCTGTTGTCAGAGCCGGTTAGCGGACGTTGCGCAAAGGCAACTCGACTGCAAAAAAGCGGGTGCGCAAAGAGGCTACAAGATTGAAAGCGCGGCCAAACCCTGCAATAGCTTAGCGGGGGGCCGGCAGTGGGCGGTATCCTGTAGACCTTTCGTGTGCCTGATAAACCGGACAAAAACGGACAATGAAACAATTTTCGATCCGGCGGGCCCGCCAGGCTCTGCGCGTCGTTTCGCTGCTGATTGCGGTCTTTGTTGTTTCCGCACCCTTGCTCTCATCGCAGGCTGAGGCCGCTGTCGTCAGCCGCATCGTGGTGGAGGGCAATCAGCGCGTCGACGCCGATACAATCCGCGCTTATCTCGTCATCCGCCCCGGCGTTAACTACTCCCGCCGCGATGAAGACGAATCGCTGAAGGCGCTGTTCGATACCGGGCTTTTCGCCGATGTCCGGCTGGAGACCCGCGGCGGCACGCTCTACGTCATCGTGGCGGAAAATCCGGTCATCAAGGAACTCGGCTTTGAGGGAAACCGGAAGTTCAAGGACGAGCAACTCGCCTCCGCAATCCAGTCGCAGCCGCGAACGGTCTTCACCCGCGCCAAGGTCCAGACCGACGTCGCCCGGCTCCTGGAAGTCTATCGCCGCACGGGACGGTTCCAGGCCTCGGTGACACCGCAGGTCATCGAGCTTCCGAACAATCAGGTGAACTTGGTGTTCGTGTTCACCGAAGGGCCGAAGACCCGCGTCTCGGGAATCACCTTCATCGGTAATCAGACCTTTGGCGACGGCAGGCTGCGCAATGTGATCGCCACACGGCGCTCAGGCATTCTGAGTTTCCTGCGCAGCGGCGACAGTTACGATCCGGATCGGCTGGCTGCCGATGAGGAGAAGCTGCGGCAATATCACCTCGACCGGGGCTTCGCCGACTTTCAGATGATCTCCGCGGTCGCCGATCTCGACCGCGAGCGGAACGCCTTCTTCATCGCGTTCACCATGAGCGAGGGGCCACGCTATCGTTACGGTCCGATCGCCGTCGATTCGACTATCCCCGGCGTCGACCCCTCCGTGCTGCAGCGGCAGGTCCTGACCCGCGAAGGCCGTATCTTCTCAGCCACCGAAGTGGAACAGTCGCTGGAGGAGATCACGCTTTACCTCGCGGCGAACGGCTATCCCTTCGTGCAGGTGCGGCCGCGTCTGGCGCGGGACTACGACACGCAGACAATCGCGGTGGACTACATCGTCGATGAAGGCCGGCGCACTTATGTCGGCCGTATCGAGATCCGCGGCAACACGCGGACACGCGATTACGTCATTCGCCGCGAGTTCGATATCGCCGAGGGTGACGCCTACAATCGTGTTCTGGTCGACCGTGCCGAGCGGCGCCTCAAGCGCCTTGGCTACTTCTCCGATGTGCGAATCTTCACGCAGCCCGGCGCCACGGAAGATCGTGTCGATATCATCGTTGAGGTGACCGAAGAGCCGACCGGCGAGCTGTCCTTCGGTGTGGGCTACTCAACGTCTGACGGCGTGCTCGGCGACATCTCGCTGACGGAGAAGAACTTCCTTGGCCGCGGCTACCGCCTCAAGGTGGGGGTTGGCGTTGGCAGCAATGCCAGGACTTATGAGTTCGCCTTCACCGATCCCTATTTCCTGGGACGGCGTATTTCAGCAGGGCTCAACGTCTTTCGCCGCGAGTATCGGGAATCGAACTTCCGTTCATACGACTACGAGACGACCGGCGGCGGCATAACGTTTGGGCTTCCGATCACCGAGAACTTCTTGGTGCAGACAGGCTACAAGATCGAGCTGCAGGATATTCAGCTCGACGCTTCTGACTGCGATGGCGTGGGCGGCGACGACGTGTCCCTGGCGATCTGCTCGGCCGCGGGCGAGACGTTGGTGTCCTCCGTCTTCTACACGCTGACTTATGACACGCTGGATAGCCTCCGCGATCCGCGCGATGGCATCTTCGCCAGGTTCACCCAGGAAGCGGCTGGCGTGGGCGGCGACGTGGCGTTCCTACGCACCACGGGCAGCGCCTCCTATTACCGCGAGCTGGTCGCCGACCGCGACATTATCGGTCTGGTCAATGTCAAAGGCGGTCACATCGTTGGCCTCGGCCAGTCGGTTCGCATACTTGACGCGTTCCTTAAGGGTGGCGAAACCGTCCGCGGCTTTGAGGCGTCCGGCTTCGGCCCGCGTGATCCGGTTACCGGCGATGCCCTGGGCGGCAACGTCTTTGCCGCGGGCACGGCGGAAGTGCAGTTCCCGCTTCCGGCCTTCCCCTCCGAGATCGGCCTGAAAGGCGCGATCTTTGCTGATGCCGGCACGCTGTTCGACACAGATGCCGCCGTTGCCGCCGGCACGCCGTTGGATTCCTCGTCAATCCGGTCTTCCGTCGGTGGTTCGATCCTGTGGGCGTCGCCGCTGGGTCCGCTGCGCGCCGACTTCGCCCATGTCCTGACATCGCAGCCAGAGGACAGGGAGCAGGTTTTCCGGTTCGGCGGCGGGACGCGCTTCTGATATCGTGACGGCGGCCGGCGATGGTCGGCCTCCGCACTGGTCCTTGCTGTTATGCGCGACACCCGCTTCATCCCGGCTCCGACTCCCATGCGCGTCGGCGAGGTGGCGGAGCTTGTCGGGGCTGAACTCGTACGCGGCAACGCCGACACGCTGGTCGTCGGCGCAGCACCCCTGGAGGCCGCCGGGGAAGGGGAGATCAGCTTCCTCGACAATCCGAAATATGTGAAGCATCTCGCCGACACGCGGGCTGCTGTCTGCCTGTGCCAGGAGCGCTATGTGGCGCGGGTGCCGGAGCATGTCGCGGTGCTCAAGACGGCGGAGCCGTATCAGGCCTACAGCACCTACATGCGTGCGGCTTATCCGTCGGTGATGCGGCCGGCGGGTTTCTTCGGCGACTCAGAACAGGCTGGGACTGTCCACCCCGATGCGGTGCTGGAGGACGGCGTCAGGGTGGAGCCGGGCGCGATTGTCGGCGCGCGCGCTGAAATCGGCCGCGGCACAATCATCTCCGCCGGCGCCGTCATCGGGCCGGCGGTGGCGATTGGACGTGACTGCTCCATCGGCGCAAATGCCTGCGTTCAGTTCTCGCTGATCGGCGACCGCGTCATTATTCATCCAGGCGTCAGTCTCGGCCAGGACGGCTTCGGCTTTGCCATGGGCCCGGCGGGGCACAAGAAGGTCGCACAGATCGGACGTGTGATCATTCAGGACGATGTGGAGATCGGCTCCAACTCCGTCGTGGAGCGCGGCTCGAACCGGGACACCGTCATCGGGGAGGGCACCAAGATCGGCGGTGGCGTTCAGATCGGTCACAATGGCAATATCGGACGCCACTGCGTGATCGTTTCGCTGGTCGGCGTCGCCGGCTCCGTCACGCTTGGCGATTTCGTCGCGATCGGCGGGCACACGGCCATCAACGGGCACGTGCATATCGGCGACGGGGCGCAGATTGCAGGGTCAAGCACGGTGCACGGCAACGTGCCGCCCGGCGCGCGCTGGGGCGGGACGCCGGCGCGTCCGGTCGCGGAGTGGTTTCGTGAAATCACTATCATGCGTAGACTGGCAAAACGGCAAGGCAAGGACTGAGGGAGACGACGCGGCCGCCGAAGGCGCCGCCGAGGTTGGAGATGGATCAGGAGACCAAGACGCTAGAAGCGGCCGACATCCACAGGATCATGGAGGCGTTGCCGCACCGTTATCCATTCCTGATGGTCGACCGCATTCGCGATATCGACGGCGACGAATCGTGCGTCGGCCTGAAGAACGTCACGTTCAACGAGCCGCACTTCCAAGGCCACTTTCCAAGTCAGCCGGTGATGCCGGGGGTGCTTCTGATTGAGGGCATGGCGCAGACGGCAGGCGCTCTCTGCGTCATCGCGCAAGGTGCCGCGCGCCCGAAGCTCGTCTATTTCATGACAGTCGACAACGCGAAGTTCCGCAAGCCCGTTATTCCCGGCGACACCGTAGAGTACCACGTCCGCAAGATTCGGCGCCGCTCCAATATCTGGAAGTTCGCCGCCGTCGCCTGGGTCAGCGGCGCCAAGGTCGCCGAGGCGGAAGTGAGCGCCATGCTGGTGGAAGCCTGAATTGGCGAACGTCCATCCGACAGCCATCGTGGAGGACGGGGCGGAGCTAGCGGACACGGCGTCCGTCGGTCCCTATTGCGTTATCGCGGGTGGCGTCAGGCTCGGCGATAACGTGACACTCCACAGCCATGTCGTGGTGGGCGGGAACACCACGATCGGCGACGGTTCGGAGATCTTTCCCTTCGCCAGCGTCGGTCTGCCGCCGCAGGACAAGAAGTATGGCGGGGAGGAGAGTCGGCTGGAGGTCGGCCGCAATTGCACGATCCGCGAGCATGTGACCATCAACCCCGGCACCGAGGGCGGCGGGCTTGTAACGCGCATCGGTGACAATTGCCTGCTTCTGGTGGGAAGCCATATCGCTCATGATTGCCGGATCGGCGATCACGTCATTCTCGTCAATCACGCGACTCTGGGCGGCCATTGTGACATCGGCGATTACGCGATCCTCGGCGGGCTCTCCGCCGTGCACCAGTTCGTGCGCATCGGCGAAAGCGGCTTTGTGGGCGGCATGTCGGGCGTGGAGAACGACATCATTCCGTTCGGCTCCGCACTTGGGAACCGCGCCTCGCTCGGCGGCCTCAACATTGTCGGGCTGACGCGGCGCGGCTTTTCGCGCGAGGCGATCCATCAATTGCGGCGCGCCTACCGCACGCTCTTCGGCCCGGACGGCACGCTGAAGGAGCGGCTCGCCGACGTGGAGGAGGAGTTCGCGGACGATGAGAACGTGGCGAAGATCGTCACGTTCATCCGCGAAGGCGGCGACAGGTCGATCTGCACGCCGCGAGCGCGCGCCGCCGACGCTTGATCGAACCCGCAATGGCCGCAGGCGACAGCGCAGGACCGATAGCCATTGTCGCGGGGGGCGGGCGGATGCCGCGGCTTGTCGCCGAAGCAGCGGAGCGGGGCGGCCGGGCGCCGATCGTGTTCGCCATTTCAGGCGAAGGGAACGCGGCCGGCTTCGGCAATGTCACCGTGCACGAGTTGCGCTGGGGCGAGTTGGGGCGATTGCTCAAGCTTGCGAACGAGGCGGGATGCCGCCAGGCGATTTTCATAGGCACAATTTCGGCGCGGCCGGACCTTTCGCAAATTCGTCCCGATCTGGGCGGTCTCAAGCATCTGCCCAGGGTCATCAAGCTACTGACCAGCGGCGACCACAGCCTGCTTGAGGGCCTGGCGCAGATTTTTGGCGACAACGGCATCGCCTTGGTCGGGCCGCTTGATGTCGCGCCGGATCTCACCTTGCCGGAGGGCTGTCAGGTCGGGCGTGTGCCCGACAACGCGGCGGCCGATATCGAAGCCGCCACCAAGGCAGCGCGTCTGATCGGCAGCCTCGATATCGCGCAAGGCGCGGTGGCGGTCGGCGGCCGCGTCGTGGCGCTGGAGGACGTCGCGGGCACGGATGCGCTGCTTGAGCGCGTCGCCGCCTATCGCGCGGCCGGGCGGATCGGCAAGGCCGGCGGCGCGCTCGTCAAATGCCTGAAGCCGCAACAGGACGGGCGGCACGATACACCGACGATCGGCGCGGAGACGGCGGCGGCGGCGGCCCGCGCCGGGCTTGCCGGCGTTGCGGCGGAGGCCGAGCGCACCATGCTCGCCGGCCGCGACGAGACGATCGAGGCGTTCCGCGCTGCCGGTCTTTTCCTTCTCGGCCTGAAGCGTCCCGATTAGCTATGCCCGAGCGCCCGCTCCGTTTCGCGCTGGTGGTCGGCGAGGAATCCGGCGACCAGTTGGGCGCCGGGCTGCTCGACGCGCTGAAGCGCGCGCGACCCGACGCGACCTTCATGGGACTGGCCGGCGAGCGCATGAAGGCGCGCGGCATGGAAAGCGTCGTGCCGCTCGGCGATGTCGCGGTGATGGGGCTTGCGGCGGTGGTGAGCCATCTGCCGCGCATCATTGCCCGTGTCTATCGGCTCGTCGACGCGGTGCTTGAGGCGGAGCCCGACGTGCTTGTCATCATCGACAGTCCGGAGTTGACGCATGCAGTGGCGCGGCGCGTGGCGCGCAGGCGTCCGGAGCTGCCGATCATCAATTACGTGTCGCCGACCGTGTGGGCGTGGCGCGCCTATCGCGCGCGCAAGATGACGCGCTACGTCGATCACGTGATGGCGCTCTTTCCGTTTGAGCCGGAAGCGCATCGGCGGCTCGGCGGCCCGCCCTGCACCTATGTCGGCCATCCGCTGATTGAGCGGCTCGATGTGCTGCGTCCCGCGCCGGGCGAGCGCCCGCCGCTCGCTGAGACACCGACGCTTTTGGTGTTGCCCGGCAGCCGGCGCACGGAGATTTCGCGGCTGATGGCGCCGTTCGGTGAAACAATCGGGCGGATCGCGGAAGCGCGGCCCGACGTTGAGGTGCTTCTGCCGGCCGTGCCGCATCTGGCGGAGGCGATTGAGGCCGCGTCGGCGAGCTGGCCGCGGCGGCCGAAAATCGTGCTCGGCGAGGCGGAGAAATTCGCCGCCTTCCGCCGCGCGCATGCGGCGCTGGCTGCGGCCGGCACGGTGTCGCTGGAGCTCGGCCTCGCCGGCGTGCCGAGCGTCATCGCCTACCGGATCGATCGTGTCGCGCGGATTCTGAAATACATCATCGACATCCCGTCGATCGTGCTTGCCAATCTGGTGCTCGGCGAAAACGCCATGCCGGAATTTCTGGACGAGGACGGGTCGCCGGACGTGCTGGCGCGTGAGACGCTGGCGCTTCTTTCCGACACGCCGGTGCGGCAGAAGCAGGCCGAGGCGCTGGAGCGCCTTGTCGACGTGATGCGGCTTCCCGACGACGCCCGCCCAAGCGATATGGCGGCGGAGATTGTGCTTGAGGCGGCGGAGCAGGGGTGGGGGCGGCGCAGCTCAAGAAGCGCGCCAATCTAACGTCGTCATTGCCGGGTCAAGCCCGGCAATGACGACAGTGGTAATAGCAGGACAGAGCCTATCGGCGCTGAGGTCGCCGCAAAGTGCCACGAATTGTGACTAACGGCTGACGCTGTACCGATCTCGGATATGGTCGTTGAAGAACGTTCCCAACGACGATGCTCGAATAAACGCCTCATGGACGGTGGCGGGCACGCCAAAGTACGTATGCGTCTCCGTAGAGTGGAAAGTGATCGGGAGTTCCTGCTTGGAGGACTCGTAATCGACTTCCGCTATTGCGCTTGAATTGACCGCCGGCATTTTTTGCTCGTCAGCTACACCCGCTCGTGGCCCCGCACGTGTCGCACTTCAGGCACGTGCCATTCCGGACCATCGTGAAGTTGCCGCATTCGCCGCAGGCTTCGCCCTCGTAGCCCTTCATGCGGGCTTCTGCCGCCATTTGCGCCTTGCTCTCCTCTTTGGAAGCGGAGCGCGGCGTCTCGTCGGGCTGCGCTTCGGCTTGCGGCGCGTTGGCGGCGTAGCCGGCCGGCTCCTGGTCGGTCTCCGGCTCAGGGCTCTGCTTCAACGCCGTGGCGCCGCCGGTGTTCGAGCCGCCCGCGCCGCCGGCGGCCGGCGAGATCGCCGCCACCAGGCCGGATTGCATCGCCTTGGCCGGGCCGCTCTTGCCGCCCTCGGCAGTCCCGCTGCCGCCTGTGTCGTTCTCCAGAAGACGGAAGCGGCCGGCCTGCCCGCGCACGAAGCCGTTCGACACGGGGGGATCGTGCAGCGGCTTCTCCGCCTCTACGCCGCGGCCGATCGTGGTCGACGTCACGTCATCGGGCTGCACATGCGCCAGATCGTGGCGGGCGAGGTAGGAGATCGCCAGCTCGCGGAAGATATAGTCGAGGATCGACGTGGCGTTCTTGATCGCCTCGTTGCCCATCACCATGCCAGCCGGCTCAAAGCGGGTGAAGGTGAAGGCCTCGACATATTCCTCAAGCGGCACGCCATATTGCAGGCCGAGCGACACGCCGATGGCGAAGTTGTTCATCATGGCGCGGAAGGCAGCACCTTCCTTGTGCATGTCGATGAAGATCTCACCGAGGCGGCCGTCGTCATATTCACCGGTCCGGAGATAAACCTTGTGGCCGCCGACGATGGCCTTCTGCGTGTAGCCCTTGCGGCGGCCGGGGAGTTTTTCGCGCCCACGCACCTCGCGTTCGACAATGCGCTCCACGATGCGTTCGGCGGCGATCGCGGCGCGCTGCGGCGCGGTCTGCTGGATCAGCGTCTCCAGCGCCTCTTCCTCGTCCTCCTCATCGTCGGCGATGAGGGCGGCGGACAGCGGCTGCGAAAGCTTTGAGCCGTCGCGGTAAAGCGCATTGGCCTTCAGCCCCAGCTTCCAGGAAAGCATGTAGGCGGCCTTGCACTCCTCCACCGTGGCGGTGCCGGGCATGTTGATGGTCTTGGAGATGGCGCCGGAGATGAAGGGCTGCGCAACAGCCATCATGTGGATGTGCGAATCGACGGAGAGGTAGCGCGTGCCGAGCCGGCCGCACGGATTGGCGCAGTCGAAGACCGGGAGGTGCTCGTCCTTCAGATGCGGCGCGCCCTCCAGCGTCATGGCGCCGCAGCAATGGATGTTCGCCGCGTCGATCTCCTTCTTGGAGAAGCCGAGCGCTGAGAGGATGTCGAGCTGCGGGTCGGCGAGCTGCTCATCGTCGAGCTTCAGGACGTCGCGGCAGAAATCCTCGCCGAGCGACCATTTGTTGAAGGCGAACTTGATGTCGAAGACGGAGGCGAGGCCCTTCTCCAGCTCTTCGAGCTTCTCCTCGGTGAAGCCCTTCTCCTTCAGCGTCTCGTGATTGATGCCTTTGCCGTCCTCAAGCGGCGTGTCCTTCAGCGTGCCGCGACCGACGGCGTAGGAGATCATCTCCGCCGCTTCCGACATGGAATAGCCGAGCGAGGCGAGCGCCTCCGGCACGGCGCGGTTGATGATCTTGAAATAGCCGCCGCCGGCGAGCTTCTTGAACTTCACCAGTGCGAAGTCCGGCTCAATCCCGGTCGTGTCGCAATCCATGACCAGGCCGATCGTGCCGGTCGGCGCAATCACCGTCGACTGGGCGTTGCGGTAGCCGTGCTCTTCGCCAAGGTTCACCGCCTTGACCCAGGCCGACTTGGCGCGCGCGCCGAGATTGGCGCCGTCCTCGCCAAGCGTGCCCAGCGCCTCGTGGTCGAGCGGCACGGGGTTGGTGCGAAGCGCTTCGTAGCCGTCGGCGTGGCCGTGGGCGGCGCGCGCATGGTTGCGGATCACCCGCAGCATGGATTCCTTGTTGCGCTCATAAGCGGGGAAGGCGCCGAGCTCGCCGGCCATCTCCGCCGACGTGGCGTAGGCAACGCCCGTCATGATGGACGTGATGGCGCCGCAGATGGCGCGGCCTTCCGGCGAATCGTAAGGAATGCCGGAGGTCATCAACAGTCCGCCGATATTGGCGTAGCCGAGGCCGAGCGTGCGGTAGTCGAAGGAGAGGCGCGCGATCTCTTTCGATGGGAACTGCGCCATCAGCACGGAGATTTCCAAGACGACGGTCCACAGCCGCACGGCATGCTCGAAGCGCTCCGTGTCGAAGCGCGCCGTCTCGCCCGAGGTGTCGCGGAAGCGCAGGAGGTTCAGCGAGGCGAGATTGCACGCCGTGTCGTCGAGGAACATGTACTCCGAGCACGGATTGGAGGCGCGGATCTCGCCGTCAGCAGAGCAGGTATGCCAGTCGTTGATGGTGGTGTGATACTGGATGCCGGGGTCGGCCGAGGCCCATGCGGCGAAGCCGACATGCTCCCACAATTCGCGCGCCGGCAGGGTCTTGGAGACTTCGCCGGTGATGCGGAAATGCAGGTCCCACTGGCCGTCGTTCTCAACGGCTTCCAGGAACTCGTCGGTGACGCGCACCGAATTGTTGGAGTTCTGGCCGGAGACGGTGAGGTAGGCCTCAGAATCCCAATCGAGATCGAAGATCGGGAACTCGATATGGGCGTAGCCTTGCCGCGCGAACTGGATAACGCGCTGGATGTAGTTCTCCGGCACGTTGGCCTTTTTCGCTGCACGAATCTCGCGCTTCAGCGCCGGGTTCTTGTTGGCGTTGAAGCAATCGTCGCCGGGGCCTTCGCAATTGATGCAGGCCTTCATGATGAGATTCAGGTGCTTGGCGCAAGCCTTTGATCCGGCGACGAGAGCAGCGACCTTCTGCTCCTCCTTCACCTTCCAATTGATGTAGTTCTCAATGTCGGGGTGATCGATGTCGACCACGACCATCTTGGCGGCGCGGCGCGTCGTGCCGCCCGACTTGATGGCGCCGGCCGCGCGGTCGCCGATTCTAAGGAAGCTCATCAGGCCCGATGACTTGCCGCCGCCGGAAAGTTGCTCGCCTTCGCCGCGCAGGCGCGAGAAGTTGGAGCCCGTGCCGGAGCCATATTTGAAGAGCCGTGCCTCACGTGTCCAAAGGTCCATGATCCCGCCTTCGTTGACGAGATCGTCGGAGACGGACTGGATGAAGCAGGCGTGTGGCTGCGGATGCTCGTACGCCGTCTCAGACTTCACCAGCTCCTTGGTCCAATGGTCGACGTAGAAGTGGCCCTGGCTCGGCCCGTCGATGCCGTAGGCCCAATAGAGCCCCGTGTTGAACCATTGCGGGGAATTAGGCGCCGCCGTCTGGGTGGCGAGCATGTGGCAAAGCTCGTCGAAGAAGGCGCGCGCGTCTTCCTCAGAGGTGAAGTATCCGGCCTTCCAGCCCCAATAGGTCCAGGTGCCGGCAAGGCGGTCGAAGACCTGACGCGCGTCGGTCTCTGAGCCGTAGCGCTCCTCCTCCGGAAGCTCTGCGAGCGCGTCTTCGTCGGCCACAGAGCGCCAAAGCCACGAGGGGACGGAATTCTCTTCAATCTTCTTCAGGCGCGCGGGGACGCCGGCCTTACGGAAATACTTCTGGGCCAGCACATCAGTCGCCACCTGACTCCAGGCGGCGGGCACCTGGATATTGTCCAGGCGGAAGACGACCGATCCGTCGGGATTACGGATCTCGCTCGTCGCCGTGCGAAACTCGATCGCTTCGTAAGGCGACTGGCCGTCCTTTGTATTGTGCCGCTCAATGCGCATTCTGCCCCGCTCCATTGTCCAACGTTAAGCCGGGCGGCGACCCGGCCATTCTAGCACCGCCACCTTGCGTGTCCGGTGCCCTCTAAAGAAGGTTTCTGACCCCGATTCCGGACCGTCCGCCCACGGTCGCAAACTTCAACATGTAGGGGTTAACAACACGTTAGTCCACCACATATTGTTACTTCACCGCAAAATTCCCCCTCCCGTCGGAGGAATCCGACAGGCACATCAAGCCACGAGAACTCTGGAAAACGCTCGCTGCGGCCGGTGCGACTCTCAGCGATCGAGGGCGACGCTAAAGGCGAGCCGGAGAGATGGTCAAGACTTGACAATCCGGACGGGTGATCGGGAGGGCGATGGGGTCGTTTGCGGGATGGGCAAAGGGGAAAGCGGGGAAAACAGGCCTGTCTGGCTGGCGCGCATGGTGCGACTCACCTCCCGCGGAAGATAGTCTCGATCAATCATGCACGACTTTTTTTCCAAGCGCGTGACAGTCGCTTTGCGCCCCTCGCCAAACCCCCTATAAGGCGGGCGATGGGCCGCCGAAGGCCGGATTATGGGCAAACGATCGGCCGATGGCGTCTTCCACAATCCACATTCTGAACGGGCCCAACCTCGACCGGCTCGGGAATCGTGAGCCGGATATCTACGGCACAGTGACGCTGGCCGATATCGAGGCGCAGGCGCGCGCGCATGCTAAGGCGCAAGGCCTTGAGGCCGTGTTCCGCCAGACGAGCCGCGAGGGCGAACTCGTGGAGTGGTTGCACGAGGCGTCCGATTCGGCCGGAGTGGTCCTGAATGCCGCAGCCTATACGCACACCTCCATCGCTATCCGCGATGCGATCAGCCTGATCGAAGCTCCAGTGGTGGAGGTTCACATTTCAAACGTGTTCGCGCGAGAAACCTTCCGTCACCACTCAACGTTGTCGGCGGTTGCCAAGGGGGTCATTTGCGGCTTCGGCGCGCAATCCTATCTTCTGGCAATCGACGCAATCGCCGCCATGGCATCGCAGGCGGGCAAACGGAAATAAGCATGGCCGACAAGAAACACGGCATCGACAAGGAACTGATCCGCGACCTGGCGACCCTGCTCAGGGAAACGGAGCTGACTGAAATCGAGATCGAGCAGGACGATTTTCGCGTCCGCGTCTCGCGCGCCGTGCCGCCCGCGGCAGCTCATGTCACCTATGCGGAGCCGCAGAGCCCGGCGTCTGCGTCGGCCGCCGCGCCGGCTGAAGCCGATGCGGCCGGGCAGGCGGCGTCGCTTGCCGATCCGGCTCGTCATCCGGGCGCCGTGCCATCGCCGATGGTGGGGACCGTCTACCGCGCTTCGGGCCCCGATGCGCAGCCATTCGTGGATGTCGGGGACCAGGTCACCGCCGGTCAGACGATCCTGATCGTCGAAGCCATGAAGCACATGAACGAGGTCGCCGCGCCGCGCGCCGGGCGGGTGGTGGAAGTTCTGGTCGACGACGGCCAGCCGATCGAGTTCGGCGAGCCGTTGATGATCATCGAGTAGAGATGTTCTCCAAGGTCCTGATCGCCAATCGCGGCGAGATCGCGCTCCGGGTGCTGCGGGCTTGCAAGGAACTCGGCATTCAAACCGTTGCCGTGCATTCCACCGCCGATGCCGACGCCATGCATGTGCGGCTGGCGGATGAAAGCGTGTGCATCGGCCCGCCGCAGGCGACGGAAAGCTATCTCAACATTCCGAGCATCGTTTCCGCTTGTGAGATCACCGGCGCTGAAGCCGTGCATCCGGGTTACGGGTTCCTGTCGGAGAACGCCCGCTTTGCCGACATCCTGGAGGCCCACAACATCACCTTCATCGGCCCGTCGGGCGATCATATCCGGCTGATGGGCGACAAGATCCGCGCCAAGGAGACGGCCATCGAACTCGGCATTCCCGTCGTGCCCGGCTCGTCTGAAGGCGTGGAGGACGATGAAGCGACTGCGGCGCTCGCCAAGGAGATCGGCTACCCGGTGCTGATCAAGGCGGCGGCCGGGGGCGGAGGACGCGGCATGAAGGTTGCGGAAGGACCCGACGATCTGTCGCGCGCCTTGTCGACCGCAAAGGCGGAGGCGCGCCAGGCCTTCGGCGACGACGCCGTCTATTTGGAAAAGTATCTTGGGCATCCGCGCCACATCGAGGTTCAAGTCCTTGGCGACGGGAAAGGTGCCGCGGTACATCTCGGCGAGCGTGACTGCTCGCTGCAACGGCGGCATCAGAAGGTCTGGGAAGAGGCGCCGTCGCCGGGGCTCAACGCGTCTGAACGCGTTCACATCGGTAATCTTGTTTCCAAGGCCGTGGCGGATATGGGCTATTCGGGCGCCGGCACGGTGGAATTCCTCTACGAGAACGGCGAGTTCTATTTCATCGAGATGAACACGCGGGTGCAGGTGGAGCATCCCGTGACGGAGGCGATCACCGGCATCGATATTGTGGTGGAGCAGCTGCGCGTTGCCGCAGGCGCGCCTTTGGCGCTGCGCCAGGACCAGGTCTCGTTCAGCGGCCACGCAATTGAGTGCCGCATCAATGCGGAGAACCCACAGACCTTTGCGCCGTCGCCGGGCCAGATCACCTATTACCATCCGCCGGGCGGGCTCGGTGTCCGCGTCGATTCTGCGGTCTACCAGG
Organism: Afifellaceae bacterium; assembly: GCA_028284625.1. Taxonomy (GTDB): domain Bacteria; phylum Pseudomonadota; class Alphaproteobacteria; order Rhizobiales; family Afifellaceae; genus DASWJZ01. Next base: position 182,847 of record JANQRH010000009.1, read on the forward strand.
GCTACGCCGTGCCGCCCTATTACGATAGCCTGATCGGCAAGCTCATCGTGCATGGACGCGACCGGGTGGAGTGCCTCATGCGGCTGAAGCGGGCGCTCGACGAATATGTGGTGGATGGCGTGCAGACGACGATCCCGCTTTTCCAGGACCTTGTCAGCGAGCCGGCCGTCGCCGACGGCGCTTACGATATCAGGTGGCTGGAGCGGTTCTTAGCGGGGCGCGCCGCGCCGGCGAGTTAAGCTCATGTCGCGCGCTTTTCGCGACCGCGACCAGGATGTCGTCACACCGTCGCTTCTTCTGCGCGCCTATGCCTGCGGCATCTTCCCGATGGCCGATTCCGCCGATGACCCGACGCTCTATTGGGTGGAGCCGACGATGCGCGGCGTGCTGCCGATGGACCAGTTCCATCTGCCGCGGCGGCTGGCACGCACGGTGCGCTCCGATGTCTTCGAGATTCGCGTCGATACCGACTTTGAGGGCGTCATCGCCGGCTGTGCGGCGCCACGGAGCGGGCGCCAGGAGACCTGGATCAACGAGCCGATCCGCAGACTATACGGCGCGCTATTCCGCACCGGTCATGTGCACACCGTGGAGGCCTGGCAAGAGGGGCGGCTGGTCGGTGGGCTCTACGGGGTGACGCTTGGCGCGGCGTTCTTCGGCGAAAGCATGTTCTCCGAGGCGCGTGATGCCTCCAAGGTGGCGCTGGTGCATCTTGTGGCGCGCCTGAAGCGCGGCGGCTTCAGGCTTCTGGACGCGCAATTCCTGACCGCGCATCTGGCGCAGTTCGGCGCCGCGGAAGTACCGCGCGACGAATATGTCCGCATGCTCGACGAGGCGGTTGAGGGGGAGGCTGTGTTCGGTGGCGCTCAGTCCGCCGCGTCAATGTCCGGCGCGGATGCGCTGGCGGCGCTGGACTGAGATTAGTTCTGCGTCGGTCCGTCAAGGTCGGGCAGCGTGGGTGTGCCGTCGGCCGCCGGCTCTGCCTGTGGCGCCTCCGGCTCGCCCATCTCGATTTTGCAGTTCACCAGCCAGACATCGTAGACGGGATGCTCCACCGCATGCAGACCAGGGCTTGCGGCAAACATCCAGCCGGTGAAGATGCGCTGGATCTCGTTGGTGAGCGTGATCTCCTCCACCTCCACAAACGCCGTCGTCTGCGCCGGCTCGGTGGGTGGGCGCGTGTTGCAGGTGCGCGGCGTCACGCGCAAGGCGCCGAACTGCACAGTCTCGTCGATCAGCACGTCAAAGGTGATGGTGCGGCCGGTGATCTTGTCGAGGCCGGTAAACTCTGCGACGGGATTCTTGATCGGCGCCGCCGAGGCCGGCAGCGCCGCGAGCATTGTCAAAACAAGCGCACCAAATAGCCGCATCAAGAGAAACTCGCCGCGTATCTAGCTCGGCGTCCAGGGTTCGTAGTCGCCCGTCACCTCCGGGCGGCGCTCCGGCGTCAGAATGGAGCCGGGCGGACGGTAGGCGGCGGGCGTGCCGGTCAGATTTTGCTGATGCGGCTTCTCCCAATCGCGCAGCTCGTAGCTTTCTTCGCTGGGCGGCGTATCGGTGCGGTGGTGCATCCAACCATGCCAGCCGGGCGGGATGCGCGAGGCCTCCGCATCGCCGTTATAGATGACCCAGCGCCGCTTGCCGGTCTTGTCGCGATAGTAGCGATTGCCGCTTTCGTCCTCACCGACGAGCTGGCCGTTGCGCCACGTATGAAAGCGCGTGCCGAGCGTTTGCCCGTTCCACCAGGTGAAGACCTGCAGGAGAAACTCCTTCATCGTCGTCTCGTCTCGCCCTTTTTTGTTTCTCGCCGGTGGTTCGTCCTAGCACACTGTGAGGCCACATTCGCGCATCGCCGCCACGCGTTGCTGCAATCCGTCGAATCCGATGGCGCCGGGTATGATCTCCTTACCGATGACATAGGACGGCGTGCCGCTGATGCCCAGGGCGTCGGCGATTTCCCGTACCTCTGTGATGCCCTCGGTGATGCTGCTTTTGGCCGCCGCCGCCTCAACCGCCTCCGCGTCGAGCCCCAGGTCGCGCGCCACCTCCAGCGCCTTTGCGGCGTTCGCCTGGCCGGGGCGGGTGAAGACCTCGATGTGGAAGTCGAGATAGCGCTCCGGCGCCAGCTCCGACACCGCAACGCCGATCCGCGCTGCCTCCACGGAGCCCTCGCTCAGAATCGGGAACTCCTTCAGCACGATGCGAAGGTCGTCATTGCTTTCCAGGAGGGCGGTCATGTCCGACAAAGCGCGTCTGCAGTAGCCGCAATTATAATCGAAGAACTCCACCAGCGTGACGGCGCCATCAGGATTGCCCAGCACGATCTGGTGCTCAGAATCGAAGATCCGATCCCCGTAATCCTCAATCGCGTTGGCGCGCGCCAGCGCCTCCTCCTGCTCGCGTTTCAGGCGGAGCACGGTGATCGCTTCCTCCAGCACTTCCGGATTGGTGAGCAGGTATTCCCGAATCACCTTGCCGATCTCCTCCTTCTCCGCTTCCGTCATCTCCGCGCGAACGGGGAGAGTTGCGACGAGGAGCGCCAGCAAAGCCACGGCAATGCGGATCAATTGGGGCATGGTCGTTCCTTTCAGTGTCGCAGCCGCTCAGTTCATCCCACGGGCGAGCGATTCATACGTGATGATGTCTTCAGCTTTTAGCCAGCCGGGCGAACCACGACTGAACTTCGCCTGCGCGCGCCGGGCGAAGTTCCTGGCGCTGTCGATATCGCCGTCAATCAGCAGGCCCTCGGCGCTGGCGAGTTCCGCTTGCGCGACCTTTCCCTGCTTCTGATAGGCGGTGGCGAGATGCCGGTAGCCGACGGAGGCGAGCGGCTCCTTGTTGAGGCCGGAGATCAGGTTGGAGATCGCTTCGTCGAGCAGGCCGGCATTGTCGGTTTGCAGGAGGGCATGGCCCAGCATGATGCGAATGAGGCCGGCATTGGGCGCCAGCGCTACAGCCTGGCGAAGCGGCGCCACGGCATCGGCGGCCCTGCCGGATTCCAACAGAATCTGTCCCTTCAGCTCATGGAAATAGGGGTAGTTCGGAACGCGCGCGATTAGCGTGTCGACGGCGCGGATGGCGGAACGTGTGCCGCCGGTCCGGTAGCCGACGATGGCGCGCGCATATTGCGCGGGCAGACTGTCGTCGGAGCGCGGGAAGCGCCGCCCGACCATCTGCGGGCTCTCGGTAAAACCGGAGAGCTTGGCGCGCATCATGTCGTGGCGGATTTGAAGCTGCGGGCTGTCGACTGCGTCCCAGTGCGGGCTCTGGCGCGCCGCCTGCTCAAGCTGGTTGAGGCGCTGGCGCGCCATCGGATGCGACTGCGCATAGGGATCGGCGTAGCGGGCGGAGAACATTTGCTGGTCGGCGAAGCGTTCAAACGTCGTCACCATCCCCTTGGCGGACTGGCCGGAGGCATTGAGGTAGGTGAGGGCTGCACGGTCGGCGGCGAGCTCCTGCGCGCGGCGGTAGGTGAGCAGCGTGCGCAATCCCACGCCGGGCCCAGCCGACGTGGCGGCGGCGCCCATCTGCGTGGCGGACGAGGAGCCGGCGGCCGCACCCGCCATCATGCCGGCGACGCCGAGCGCGCTGACGACGGCGCCGATGGCCTGCGCGCGCGCCACCTCGTTGCGCAGGCCTTCCAGATGGCCCCCGGCCAGATGGCCGGTCTCATGCGCCAGGACACCGATGACCTCGTTGGGGGTCTTGGCCTGAAGCAATACGCCGGTGTTGATCACCATGCGGCGACCGGTGGCGACAAAGGCGTTGAACTCCTTGCTCAGCACCAGAACGATTTCCGCGTCGCCTGAGCTGATGCCGGCGGCGGAGAAGATCGGCTGCGCATAATCGCGCAGCAGCACCTCGATCTCGGCGTCGCGGATAATCGGGGCGCGGCGGTTCTGCGCTTCGGCGACAGGCGGCAGCGCGATCGCAGCCGCGCAGGCGAACGGCAAGGCGCCGGCGCGAAGTGCGGCGAGGCTGGACTTCACCTGCAGCATGCGATTTGGCATAGCTTTGTTATACGAGCGCTGAAATGCGGCAAATCTGACCCTCCCGGCCTGCCTACCCAACCCAGGCGACGAAAGAAACGCAAGTTATGTTGAAGGCTTCGCGACGAAGCGCCGTTGAGCCATTTTTGGCCATGGACGTGATGGCGGCGGCGGCGGAATTGGAGGCCGCCGGGCGGAATATCGTTCATATGGAGGTGGGCCAGCCGGGCGCGCCGGCGCCGAAGGCCGTTCTGGCGGCAGCGGCTGAGGCGCTGGCCGACGGGCGGCTCGGCTACACCGAAGCGCTGGGCATACGCGCGCTCAGGGAGCGCATCGCCCGCCACTATCGGGAGGCCTACGGCATCGATGTGTCGCCGGGCCGGGTGATGGTGACGACCGGCTCGTCGGGCGGCTTCAACCTCACATTCCTCGGGGCTTTCAATCCGGGCGACCGCATTGCCTTGGCGATGCCGGGCTATCCGGCCTACCGCAACATTCTGAAGGCGTTCAGCCTTGAGGCGGTCGAGATCGAGGTGGGCCCGGAAACCCGCTGGGCGATTTCCGCCGAACAGCTTGAGGATCTGCACAGACAGTCGCCGCTCGCCGGCGTGCTTGTGGCGAGCCCGGCCAATCCGACCGGCACGATGACGGAGGGCGGCGAGCTTGAGCGGATTGCAACGTTCTGCCACGCCAACGGCATCCGCTTCCTGTCCGACGAGATCTACCACGGCCTGGTCTATGCCGGTCAGGCGGAGACGGCGCTGCGCTTCTCTGACAGTGCGATCATCATCAACTCGTTCTCCAAGTACTATTGCATGACCGGTTGGCGGGTTGGATGGCTGGTGCTGCCAGAAGACCTGATGCGGCCGTTCGAGCGGCTGTCGCAGTCGCTTTATATCTCCGTGCCGGAACTGTCGCAGCGCGCCGCGGTTAATGCGTTCGAGTCCACTGACGAGCTTGAAGCGGTAAAGGCGGGATACGCGCGCAACCGCACGCGGTTGCTGGAGCGCCTTCCGGGGCTCGGCTTCGACGAGTTCCTGCCGGTGGACGGCGCCTTCTATGTCTACGCCTCCGTGGCGCGATTCACGAACGATGCGCTCGATTTCTCCAAACGTATGCTGAACGAGGCGGGCGTGGCGGCGACGCCGGGTCCCGACTTCGATCACGGGCGCGGACATCGCTATGTCCGCTTCTCCTTTGCGGGGACGGAGGCCGATATCGCCGAGGGGATCGATCGCTTGGCGCACTGGCTCAGATGAGCTTCCTGTCGGCCGGGCTCAACGGCTTCCTGCTCGGCGCCGGCCTTATCATCGCTATTGGCGCACAGAACGCCTTCGTGCTTCGGCAGGGACTGAAAGGCGAGTTCGTCTTTGTCGTCTGTCTCGTCTGCTCCGTCTCCGATGCGCTTCTGATTACCGCGGGCGTGGCCGGGCTCGGCACGCTGGTGCGTCAATCGCCGACGGCGCTTCTCGTGGTCACGGCGGGCGGAGCGGTGTTTCTGTTTGTCTATGGCTTGCTCGCCTTTCGCCGTGCCATGCGTCCTGCTGCGATAAAGGCGGAGGGCGATGCGCGCGGACTGAACGTAGCAATTGCGACGTGCCTGGCGCTCACGTTCCTCAATCCGCACGTCTATCTCGACACCGTGCTGCTTTTGGGGAGCTTGTCGGCGCGCTATCCGGGCGAGCTGCGTGTCGCGTACGGTGTCGGCGCGGTGCTTGCCTCGTTTACCTGGTTCTTTGCGCTCGGCTACGGCGCGCGATTGCTGGCGCCGTTCTTTGCCAAGCCGCGTGCCTGGCAAGTGCTCGATATCGGCATTGGGATCGTGATGTGGATGATCGCCGCGCGTCTGGCGATGGGGCTGTTCTAGCGGTTCGGCTAGTTCGCCTTGGCGAGCGCCCGCACGTCGGGGTCGTCGCCGATCTTTCTCAGCACATCCACCGACGTGCGCGCGAGGCTCAAAAAGTGCGGATTGACCTCGTCGCCCTCGCTCACGGCCATGCCTTCGGCGGCCGGCTGGACCTGCAGAAAGCGATCGCCGGTCTCGTCGGCAAGATGAACCATCGCGGACGGTCCCGATCCGTCAGGCGCCGGCAGCATGAAGAGGAGGTCCGCCCCGACCGTCGCCGCAGCTTCCGCGATCCGGTCGGTCAAATCGCCTTTCGCCGTGTCGGCAAGCTCCAGCGCCAGCTTCAATTGTGCGCGGGGCAGATCGGCGCCGTCGGTGTTGACCAATCGCGGCCTGGTCGCCTTCGATCCGTTGTGGGTCATGATCGCCATGACAGTCAGGTTATCGTCGCAAGTGGCAACACTTTGGTGCAAATAAGGTTTCTTGCGCCGAAACCATGACAGGAGCGGACGGGGCGGCGATATCGTTCGTTCCCTCAGGAATCCGCGGGCTGTCGCATTCACGCTCGCCTGTCCGTTAGCGTAATGCGGCAAGAATGCGCCGATCGCCGTGCGTCAGTGTGGCCAAAAAAGCTGGTCAGGCCCGGCGAAATCTCTCAGCATCGAATCCAAAGAACAAAAGCAAACGGGACAATCGCGGAGAGGAACGCACGATGCGCGGACTCATGCAGGACTGGCCGCTGCTCTGCCACAAGATCCTTGATCATGCGGCGACACATCACGGCGGGCGAGCGGTCGTCTCGCGCTCGGTTGAAGGCCCGATCCATCGCACAACCTACAGCGCCATCCATTCGCGAGCGCGCCGCGTCGCCAAGAAGCTCGATGCGGAGAATTTCGGGATCGGCCAGCGGGGCGCGACGCTCGCCTGGAACACGTGGCGGCACATGGAGGTGTGGTACGGACTGATGGGGGCGGGCGGCGTCTATCACACGCTCAATCCGCGGCTCTTTCCCGAGCAGCTGGCATGGATCGTCAACGACGCTGCCGACCGGATGCTTTTCGTCGACCTGACGTTCCTGCCGCTGGTGGAAAAGCTGCGCGACCAACTGAAAAGCGTCCAGCGCATCGTTGTGCTGACGGATGCCGCGCACATGCCCGACACGCCGCTCGATGCGGAGCCATACGAAGAATGGCTGGCGGCCGACGACGATTTCGCCTGGCGCGAGGTCGACGAAGATGCCGCCGCCGGCATGTGCTACACCTCCGGCACGACGGGAAACCCGAAGGGCGTCGTCTATTCGCACCGGTCCAATGTGCTGCACGCATTGGCCGGCAACATGCCGGACATGCTCGGCCTGGCAAGCCGCGATCGTCTGATGCCGGTCGTGCCGATGTTCCACGCCAATTGCTGGGCGTTGGCCTATATCGCGCCGCTGGTCGGCGCTTCGCTCGTCATGCCCGGCGGCAAGCTCGACGGCGCGTCTGTCTATGAGCTGCTGGACCAGGAGAAAGTGACGATCACGGCGGCTGTGCCGACGATCTGGATGATGCTGCTGCAGCATCTTCAGGAGACGGGCCACGAACTTCCACATCTTGAGCGCGTCGTAATTGGCGGCGCTGCCTGTCCGCGCTCGATGATCGAAGTCTTTGAGAACCGCTACGACGTCTCCGTCATGCATGCCTGGGGCATGACGGAGATGAGCCCGATCGGCACCATCTGCACGCTGAAGCCGGAGCTTGTTGACCTCGCGGGAGGCGCGCGACTGGATGTGCAGGAGAAGCAGGGCCATGCGCCGTTCACCGTTGAGATGAAGGTGAGCGATGACGACGGCAACGAATTGCCGCGGGACGGCAAGACGTTCGGGCGGCTGAAGGTGCGCGGGCCGGCGATCGCGCGCGCCTATTTCGGCGACGAAGCAGAGGTCCTCGACGAGGATGGCTATTTCGACACCGGCGACGTCGCGCATATCGATGCGCACGGCTACATGCGGGTGACCGATCGCTCCAAGGACGTGATCAAGTCCGGCGGCGAGTGGATATCCTCCATCGAACTGGAGAACCTCGCTATGGGCCATCCCGGCGTAGCGGAGGCGGCGGTCATCGGTGTCTATCACATGAAGTGGGACGAGCGGCCGTTGCTGATCGTCGTGCCGAAGACGGACGATGCGCCGACGCGCGAGGCGCTGCTCGATTACATGCGGCCGCAGGTCGCCAAATGGTGGGTGCCGGACGATGTGGTGTTCGTGGATGAGATCCCGCACACGGCGACAGGCAAGATCCAGAAGACGGCGCTGCGCGAAATGTTCAAGGACTATCGCTTGCCGGAGGGCTGAGGCTGCGGATATCTGTCAGCTGTCGACTTCGGGAAGCCGGCAATGAGACGATCTTATGTGTTGCGCCGGTCGCGAGCCGCCGACTGGGCGCGGATTTGCGGCGGCTTGGCGGTGCCAGTCCTGGTCCTGGCCGCGATCGGCACGCGCGTGTCGCTGGTGCCCACGGCAGCGCTTGTGCCAGTGCTGGCGGTCGGCTTCTTGCTGGGGCTCGCGGCACTTGGCGTTGCCATCTATGCGCTCACCGATGTGTGGAAGAACGGCGCGACTGGTGGCGGCGCGGCGATTGCCGGCATCGTCTATGCGCTGCCGACGCATGTTCTGCTCGGCGTGATCGCCGCGGCCGCAATCACCTATCCGCGGCTCACGGACGTCTCGACGAGTGTGGCCGAGCCGCCGGAATTCATCGCCGCCGCCAGCCAGCATCGTTCTCCGCCAGGTGAAGGCTTCACGCAGCAGCAGGACGCCTATCCCGACATCATCACGCGCTTCTATCCGATGCCGCTCGGCGATGTTTACGCCGCCGCGCGCGAGATCATCGAAGGCCGCGGCTGGACCATCACGCGGGATTCGCGGCCGACGGTCATGCCGGAGGCCAGTCCGGAAGCCGAGGACGCTCCGGCCAGTGAAACGGAGGACATCCTTCGGGCGCTGGCGCAAAAGAGCGTCATGACACAGTCGCGCGGCACTCCTTTGCCGCCGGGCGCTGAGGCAGGCGGCGATCAACCGCTGCTGAATGTCGGCAGTCAGGCGATCATCGAGGCGACCGCCCCGACGCTGGTCTTCGGCTTTCCCGACGACGTGGTCATCCGCATGCGCGGGTCTTTCGAAAGCACGGACGTCGACATGCGGTCGGCCTCTCGTAGCGGGCAGCACGATCTCGGCCAGAATGCGCGGCGGATCAGATGGTTCTTCGGCAGGCTCGACGCAGCACTTCAGCTTGACCCGGACGCCAGGTCCTCGTCCGGGCTGGCGTCCTTCGGGCGGTAGCGGGCGGACAGGGCCGGGGGACCGTCGGCCGTGATGGCGCCGCGCGCGATCAGGTCTTCCAGATGCGCGAGCGTCGACAAAGCCGCGGCGGGCGCAAGCCTAGCTTCCAATCCCTGGTAGACCGCGGCGACGATCTCCGGGATCGTGCGATGGCCACGCCCGAGCGCCTCCAGGATCGCAGCCTCGCGGGCCACTCGGTGCGCCTTGAGCCCTTCGGCATAGGCATGGCCGTCGTTGATTTCACCGCCATGCGCCGGCAGGTAGCGGTGCTCCGACCGAGCAAGAAGGCGATCGAGTGAGGCCATGTAGACGGCCATGGCGCCGTCCGGCGGGGCGACGATTGTCGTCGACCAGCCCATCACGTGGTCGCCTGAAAACAGCACGCCTTCATCGAGCAATGCCAGCGCGATGTGGTTGACGGTATGGCCGGGTGTCGCGATCGCCTGAAGACCGGCGCCGGAGGCTTCGACGATGTCGCCGTCGGCGAGCGTTGCGTCGGGTGTGAAGTCGGTGTCGCCGGCCGCCTCGATCCGCCGGTTTTCGCCCGCGTGCGGCGGGCGCGCAAAGGCATGGGGCCCGGCGGCAAGCACTTGCGCGCCCGTCATGGCTTTCAGTCGCTCTGTCCCCGCTGAATGATCACGATGGGTATGTGAGACAAGAATATGGGTGACCCTAGCGCCACCGATGGCGCGTCGCAGCGCTTCGATGTGATCGGGGTCGTCGGGCCCGGGATCGATGAGCGCAAGCTCGGCCGTGCCGACAAGAAACGTGTTGGTGCCGGCAAAGGTGAACGGCCCGGGATTGGCGGCCGTGACGCGCCGCACGCCGGGCAGAAGCTCAACGGCTTCGCCGTAACGCGGGTCGAAGTCGCGGTCGAAGGTCAGCGTCATCGGCGAGGTCAGAGCCTTATCCATTCTGATCCAATCAGAACGGAGGCTCTATGTCTTTGCTGGAGCATGATCTTGTCCGAAAACCGGTGTCCACTTTTCGGGATCATGCTCTAGCCTGGCTCGGGGCCGTCCTCAGGCACCCATCCTTCTGCAACGCCGTGGCAGGCATGCTGAACGGCGCCCGCAGCCATCAGCGCCGGCGGCTTTTCCCTGCAGATATCGCGGGCATATTGGCAGCGCGGGTGGAACGCGCAGCCGGCCGGCGGGTCGAAGGGGGAGGGCAGCTCGCCCTCAAGCTTGATCTTCATGCGCTGCCGCTCGGGATCAGCTATCGGCGTGGCGGAAAGCAGCGCCCGCGTATAGGGATGCTGCGGTCGCTGAAAGATGTCATCGACCGGTGCGATCTCCACGGGGCGGCCGAGATACATCACCATCACGTCGTCGGCGACGAAGCGCACGACGGACAGATCGTGGCTGATGAAGAGATAGGTCAGGCCGAATTCATCCTGGAGGTCGGCCAGGAGATTTAAGATCTGCGCCTGGATGGAGACGTCGAGCGCCGAGACCGGCTCGTCGAGGACGATGATCTTCGGCTCCAGCATCAAGGCGCGGGCCACGGCGATCCGCTGGCGCTGGCCGCCGGAGAACATGTGCGGATAGCGCGCATAATGCTCCGGTCGCAGGCCGACGCGGCTCAGCATGTCGAGGGCCTTTGCGCGTCGCGCCGCAGCGTTGAGGCTGGTGTTGATGACCAGCGGCTCTTCCAGGATCGATCCGACCTTCTGGCGTGGATTGAGCGAGCCGTAAGGGTCCTGGAAGACGATCTGCACCGTGCGGCGCAGATCCTTCAGCTTCGCCGGCTCGCGCGCCACGTCAACGCCGTCGATCACCAGTTTGCCGGCCGTCGCCGGCTCAATCATCGTGACGAGCCGCGCCAGCGTTGACTTCCCGCAGCCGGATTCGCCCACCACAGCCAAGGTCTTTCCCGCTTCGACCGTGAAGGTGGCGTCAGCAAGCGCCTTGACGGTCGCCGGCTCGCGAAAGGCGCCACGCCCGACGCTGTAATGGCGCGCCAGATCGGCGGCATCGATGACATTGCTCATGCCGCGTCCCTCCTGGCGTTTCGTGGATAGTGACAAAGTGCCGAGCCGAGCGCGTCCGGCTGCTTCGGCGGCGCGATCTTGCGGCACATGTCGGTGGCGTGGTCGCAGCGTGGGTTGAAGAGGCAGCCATCCGGCTGATCACCCTGACCAGGAACGACACCGGGGATAGCGGGCAGCCGATCGTCGGTGGCGCGATCGGGCAACGCCGCCAGCAATGCGGCAGTGTAGGGATGGTGCGGACGCGCGAAGAGGCCGCGGACGTCGCGCCGTTCCACCTGCTGGCCGGCATATTGCACGACCACGCGCTGCGCAGTTTCCGCGACCACGCCCATGTCATGCGTGATCAGGACCAGGCCCATGCCGGTGTCGCGCTGCAACCGAAGAAGCAGGTCGAGGATCTGCGCCTGGATGGTGACATCAAGTGCGGTGGTCGGCTCATCGGCGATCAACAGCTTCGGCCGGCAGGCGAGCGCCATGGCGATCATCACGCGCTGGCTCATGCCGCCGGAGAGCTGATGGGGAAAGGCGGATAGCCGCCGCTCCGGCTCTGGAATGCCGACTTCGTTCAAGAGCTCGACAGTGCGCTGGCGCCGGGCGCTGCGGTCCATGCCGAGATGCGTTTTCAGCGACTCGCCGATCTGGAAGCCGACCGTGAAGCAGGGGTTCAGGCTGGCGATCGGCTCCTGGAAGATCATGGCTAGATCGCGTCCGATCACCTGGCGGCGGCGGACAGGCGAGAGCGTGGCGAGGTCCTCGGCTCCGAAACGCATCCGCTCCGCCGTCACCGTGGCGGCGCTTGGCAGGAGCCCCATCACAGCGAGCATGGCGACGGATTTGCCGGACCCCGACTCCCCGACGATTGCCAAGACCTCGCCGGAATCGACATCGAGGTCGACCCCATCGACCGCCGTAAACGGACCGGCCGCGGTGGCGAAGGTGACGGAGAGCTTGCGGACTTCAAGAAGGGGCATGTGCTGCTCCTTCTCGTCTCTGTGGTCCGCTGAGCGTCATCACCCTCAGCTCCGCTTCAGTTTCGGGTCGAGCGCGTCGCGCAGTCCGTCGCCGACCAGGTTGATCGCCAGCACCGTGATGAGGATCGCGAGGCCGGGAAAGGTCACCACCCACCAGGCCCGCAGGATGAACTCGCGCGCCTCGGCAAGCATGGTGCCCCATTCCGGCGTCGGAGGTTGTGCGCCCATACCGAGAAAGCCGAGCGCGGCAGCGTCGAGGATGGCGGAGGAGAAAGAAAGTGTGGCCTGCACGATGAGCGGCGCGAGGCAGTTGGGCAGGATCGTGCGCACCATGAGCCGTAGCGGCCCGGCGCCAACGACCCGCGAGGAGACCACATAGTCCTTGGTCTTTTCCGCCATGACGGAGGCACGCGTCAGCCGAACGAAATGCGGCTGGTAGACGAGCGCGATGGCGATCATGGCGTTGATCAGGCCCGGCCCGAGCACGGCGACAAGGACAAGCGCCAGAAGAAGCGAGGGAAAGGCGAGGATCACATCCATGATCCGCATGATCACGATGTCGATCCAGCCGCGGAAATATCCGGCGATCAGCCCGACCGTGATGCCGACGGCCAGAGCGCCGATGACCACGACCACGCCGATAAACAGCGAAAAGCGCGCGCCATAGATCAGACGTGAGAGCATGTCGCGGCCGACCGGATCGGTGCCAAGCAGATAGGTCGTGCTTCCGCCTTCCTGCCAGAAGGGGGGCAGCAGAAGCGCGTCGCGATTTTGAATGACCGGATCGTGCGGGGCGATGAGCGGCGCAAGAATTGCAACGACGACCAATGCGATGAAGACGAAGAGCCCGACGACCGCGCCTTTGTTCTCGGAGAAATAGTACCAGAACTCAGCGAGCATGGCGCGCGATGCGCTCCGTTGTTGGGAGCCGCTGTTGCTGAAATCGTCTGCGCTGGACACCGGCCCGCCTCAGTTGCGCCTAATGCGCGGATTGATCAATCCGTAGAGGAGGTCGACCCCCAGATTGACCAGCATGATGAGCGTGGCGATCAGCACAAGCCCGCCTTGCACGACCGTGTAGTCGCGCCGGAAAACGGAATCGACCATCCATTTGCCGATGCCCGGCCAGGAGAAGATGGATTCCGTCAGGATGGCGCCGGCCATCAGCACGCCGACTTGGAGACCGATGGTCGTCACCACCGGGATCAGGGCATTGCGCAACGCGTGCAGGCCGATGACGCGCCACGGCGGCAGGCCCTTGGCGCGCGCGGTGCGGACATAATCTTCACCCAGCACTTCCAACATGGCGGAGCGCGTCTGTCGTGCAATGACGGCGAGCGGGATGGTTCCCAGCACGATCGTCGGCAAAATGAGATGACTGACGGCCGACCGAAACGCGCCCTCCTGTCCCGACAGGAGCGAGTCGATCAGCATGAAGCCGGTGACCGGCGGGAAGAAGTAAAGAAAGGAGATGCGACCGGAGACGGGCGTCCATCCGAGCGCGCCGGAGAAGAGAATGATGAGGAGCAGGCCCCACCAAAAGATCGGCATTGAAAAGCCGACGAGGGCGGTCCCCATGATGCTTTGGTCGATGATGGAGCCGCGCTTCACCGCAGCCAGCATGCCGGCCGGTATGCCGAGAAGCGCGGCGAAGACGATGGCGCAGAACGAGAGCTCCAGCGTTGCCGGGAAGCGTGAGAAGAACTCCTCAAGGACCGCGCGTTTGGTGACGATCGACTCGCCGAAATCGCCGGTGAGCAAGCCGACGAGATAGTCGAAATATTGCACGAAAATCGGCCGATCGAAGCCGTAGGCCTGCCGCAGTTCGGCGTAGCGCTCCTCCGAAATGCCGCGCTCGCCGGCGATCAGCAGGATCGGATCGCCGGGAAGCAGGCGGATGAACGCAAACGCGATGATGGAGACCCCGATGAAGGTCGGGATCAGCACGATCACGCGGCTGAAGAGGAAGCGGAGCATCCAGCGGAAAGGTTCGGGGCGGCCCTTTGTCTATTGGGGCCGCCCCGATTGTGCTTTGGCTATTCGGTCAGATCGACGCCGTCGAACTGGTGAATGCCGAGCGGATCCATGACGTAGCCGGTCACGTTGGCGCGCATCGGCATGTGCACGACCGAATGCGCGATGGTGGCCCACGGCGCCTCACGCTTGAAGACTTCCTGTGCCTCCTTGTAGAGAGCGGCGCGCTCTTCCTGAGAGCCCAAGGTCTTGGCCTCCAGGAGAAGGGCGTTGAACTCCTCGTTGCACCATTGGGCACGATTGGCGCCGCCGACGCCATCGCAGCCGAGCAGCGCGAGGAAGTTGTCGGGATCGCCGTTGTCACCCGTCCAGCCGAGAAGCACCGCACCGTCGCGGTCCAGCGCCTTGGAGCGGTCCAGGTATTCGCCCCACTCGTAGGAGACGATCTCTGCCTCAACGCCTATTGCCGCAAAGTCGGCCTGGATAAGTTCGGCCATGCGCCGCGCGTTGGGGTTATACGGACGCTGCACGGGCATCGCCCAGACGTTGATCGACAGGTCCGACACGCCGGCATCGGCAAGCATCTTCTTGGCGGCCTCCGGGTCGTACGGGTCGTCCTCAATGTCGTCGTTATAGGACCACATCGTCGGCGGGAGCGGGTTCTTCGCGGCCTGCCCGGCGCCTTGGAACACAGCGTCGAGAATGGCCTGCTTGTTGATCGCCATGTTGAGCGCCTTGCGCACCATGGGATTATCGAACGGTGCCTGCTGCGTGTTGTAAGCGAGATAGCCGACGTTCAGGCCTTCCTGCTCCATGACCTGCAGGTCGGGATTGGCCTTCATGCTCTCAACATCCGCCGGATTGGGGTAGGGCATGATGTGGCATTCACCGGCGATGAGCTTTTGCTGGCGCACCGCCTGGTCGGTGGTGATGGCAAAGACCAGATCGTCGATCTGCGTCTTGCCCTTCCAATAATCGGCGAACGCCTTGTAGCGGATCGCGGCATCGGGCTGGTAGGCCACGAACTGGAACGGGCCGGTGCCGATCGGCTGTTGGTTGAACTGCTCCTTGTTGCCGGCGGCGTCGAGTTGATCGGCGTATTCCTTCGACAGGATGGAGGCGAAGTCCATCGCCAGGTTGGCGATCATCGGCGCTTCCGGCCGGCTCAGATTGAACCGCACTGTCATGTCGTCGACCTTCTCGATGGACTCAATCAGGCTCGGCATCGACATGTAGTTGAAGTACTCCCAGCTCGCGCCGTCCACGTACTGGTGGTAGGGATTCTCCGCGTCGCGCTGGCGCTCAAAGGAGAAGATCACGTCGTCGGCGTTGAAGTCGCGCGTCGGGGTGAAATAGTCGGTGGCATGAAACTTCACGCCGGAGCGCAGCTTGAACGTATAGGTCAGGCCGTCGTCTGAGATCTCCCAGCTCTCGGCAAGCGCCGGCTCGACCTCGGTGGTGCCGCGTACGAACTCCACAAGCCGATTGTAGAGCGGCCTTGACGAGGCGTCGAACGTCGTCCCGGCCGTATAGAGCGCGGTGTCGAAGCCTTCCGGGCTGCCTTCAGAACAATAGACAAGCGTCTTGGCCGATGCGCCGAAGGCCGCCATCGCGGCTAGGCTGACACCGAGAAGCGCCGCCTTCATTGTGCGTCCGAGAACCATCGTGAACCTCCCAAAGATAAACTGAGCGCACGCCGACGGCGCCGCCCATCTCGGCGTAGGTAACGACGGAATCGAAGCGGAAATCAACCAGGGAAGGCTTGGCCTGCGGCCGCTAGCGCTGAAGCGCCGCCAGGATGACGATGCCAAGGCCGGCCTGGGTCTTCGGGCCGGCGGTATCGGCGCTCGCCGCGGTCCAGGCGGTCCCGGCAAGCAAGGTCACGACGCAAAGTCCATAAAGTGTGCGGTACATGGCTACTCCCCCGCCTCTTGGGGGAAGGGATAGCGCGGGCGGCTTGAACGGGTGCTGAGCCCGCCGTTCAGGTGGCGTTCAATTTGGTGAATGGGAGGCACGCCCGGCGCGGTTAAGCAGTTGTTTTGCAACGCACACGGGATTCTACCGTGCAGTCGTGCTTGCGGGGAGGAGATACGATTTCAGTGGATGGCTGGTCGGAGCGGCAGGATTTGAACCTGCGACCCCCTCGTCCCGAACGAGGTGCGCTACCAGGCTGCGCTACGCTCCGCCAAGGCGGCGGATATAAAGCCAGGCCGGCCGGGCTGCAAGCGCGGGTGAGGGCCGCGGCGCGGCCGGTGGGCATGATGGGGAGGCCGTTCGCCGCGGGGCCATTGCATCGCAGCCCGTCTCGCCCACATCTCATCCAGGTTCGCTTCATTGCTGCGAAAGGATGATGGGGCTATATCCCGCGCGGCCTGGCCGTCGCATTGGGGCGTAGCCAAGTGGTAAGGCAGCGGGTTTTGGTCCCGCGATCCCAGGTTCGAATCCTGGCGCCCCAGCCATCCATCAATCTGGCCCATAAGGCGGTGAAGGCCGCGGAAGGACGACTCGGAAACTCATGGCTACCCCAACGAAGGATCAGGTTCTTACGGCGCTCAAACAGGTGAAGGGGCCGGACCTTTCCGATGATATCGTCGCGCTCGGCCTTGTGGCCCCCGACGACATCGCCGTGTCGGACGGCAAAGTCATCCTGGCGGTCCGCATTCCCGCCGAACGGGCGCGGGAGCTGGAGCCCATGCGCCAGGCGGTGGAGAAGGTCGTGGCGGCGGTCCCGGGTGTCTCAAAGGTCACCGTCGCGCTGACGGCGGAGCGGCGCGCGTCCGCGGCGCCGCCGCCTTCCGGAGCGCCCGGTGCGGCCTCGCCGCCCTCGGGAGCGCCCGGGCCGAGCGGCGGACTGGACGCTGGCGTGAAGGGCGTCTCCGCTATCATCGCGGTCGCGTCGGGCAAGGGCGGGGTCGGCAAGTCCACCACGGCCGTCAATCTGGCGCTTGGGCTTAAGGCGGGCGGGCTCAATGTCGGTTTGCTCGACGCGGATATCTACGGCCCCTCCATGCCGCGGCTTCTGAAGATCAGCGGCCGGCCGGAGCCGATCTCAGGGCGCATCCTCAAGCCCATGGAGAATTACGGTCTCAAGGTCATGTCGATGGGTTTCCTCGTCGACGAGGAGACGCCGATGATCTGGCGTGGGCCGATGGTGATCTCTGCGCTCACCCAGATGCTGAACGAGGTGCTTTGGGGCCCACTCGATGTGCTCGTCGTCGACATGCCACCGGGCACCGGCGACGCGCAGCTCACCATGGCGCAGCAGGTGCCGCTGGCTGGCGCGGTGATCGTTTCGACGCCCCAGGACTTGGCCCTGATCGATGCGCGCAAGGGGCTTGCCATGTTTCAGCGCACCGAGGTGCCCGTCCTCGGCATCGTGGAGAACATGAGCTATTTCCTCTGCCCGCATTGCGGTGAACGGTCGGAGATTTTCGGCCATGGCGGGGCGGAAAGCGAGGCGGCGCGCATCGGCGTTCCGTTCCTCGGCGGCGTGCCGCTCGATATCGCGGTGCGTGAAACGTCGGATGCGGGCACGCCCGTGGTCGTTTCGGCGCCGGAAAGCGGCGTGGCGAAGGCCTATCGCGGGATCGCCGATCGCGTGATGGATCGCCTCAAGCAAGAGCGCCAAGCGGCGGGCCGCAAAGCGCCCAAGATCGTGATGGAGACGTAGCGACCGCGCCGAAGGTCGGTTTGTGAATCGATACGTCGGGAGTGCGTTGTCATTGCGCAGCCGCAAGGTGGCCCTTCAGCCAGATGGCCAGGCAAATCAGAACCACGGTCACGATATGGAAGATCAGCAGCCCGTTGAGTGAGCTCGCCATGCCCGGGCTGACAAACCGTTCGGGAACATCGAGAATCCAGTTGCGAAATACGGTGTAGAGAACGAGCTGAGTGCCGGCGGCCACGAAGAAAGCGATCAGCCCGATGCGCCAGCCGAGGACGAGGCCAACTACAACGACCACATCAACGACCAGGTAAAACACGTCGAGCGCTTGCCATTTGAACGGGGCCTCGCGCCACGGATAGCCGGACATGCCCAGCATGTTTGCCGCGTGCACAGCCGCGCCATTCGCGTAGGCCAGCGCGACGAGCCAGAAAATGGCGGTTGGAACGTAAGCCAGCATCGCGACGATCGGATCAGCAGTGTCGCTTCGGAACGAGCGGCCAGCCTATCGCCGGAGCCACCCTCAGCATAGGTCGGTGCTTCGTTGTGTCGGTTGGACAATAGCGCTGCGGGGAATAGAGTCCGCCCGCGCCAGGAGCTAACCCATTGCACGACCTGACAAACGCATTCGCTGAGACCTTCGGGTTGCTCGTCTCGCTTGACGCGGACCTCTTGGAGATCGTCGGCCTGTCCTTGTGGGTCAGCGGCCTGGCCGTGCTGATCGCCGGGCTGATCGGCGTGCCGCTTGGGGCGCTTGTGGCGATCGCGCGGTTTCCCGGCCGCTGGGCGATCGTGGTGCTCCTCAATGCGATGATGGGTCTGCCGCCGGTGGTCGTCGGGCTCGCCGTCTATCTTCTCCTGTCGCGCGCCGGGCCGCTCGGCCCCCTCGGCATTCTCTACACGCCGACAGCGATGGTCATTGCGCAGGCGATCCTGGTTCTGCCGATCGTGGCGGCGCTGTCGCGCCAGACCATTGAGGACATGAAGCTGGAATATGAGGACCAGCTGCGCGTGTTCGGCATGGGGCCAAGGGGGATGGTCTCCACCCTGATCTGGGATGCGCGCTACAGCCTCATGACGGCGCTGCTTGCCGGCTTTGGCCGGGCCGTGGCGGAGGTCGGCGCGGTGATCATCGTCGGTGGCAATATCAATCACGTCACGCGGGTGATGACGACGACGATTGCGCTGGAGACGTCGAAGGGCAATCTGGCGTTCGCCATGGCGCTCGGTCTTGTGCTGGTGACGATCGTCACCGCGGTTAACGCGCTGGTCTTCAGCCTGCGGCACACGGCGACACGGTCGGCCTATGCTTGACCGCGGGAACACCTCCGTCGCCGGCCGTCCGATCGCCGATCTCGCCTTTGAGGAGGCTCGGCCCGAGGTCCGCCCCGTGGTCGGGCAGAACATCAGAATTGCGCGCGACGGGCGCTTGCTTCTTGATGTCGATGAGCTTGTGGTCAGCGGCTCGGGCATGACAGTGCTGATGGGGCCGAACGGTGCCGGCAAGAGCCTGCTTCTGAGATGCCTCGCCAACCTCGTCGCGCCCGATTCTGGAACCATCACTTGGGGTGGTTGCCAGCCCGACAGGGCGCGTGCGGCGCGGCTCGGCTTCGTGTTTCAGCGACCGGTGCTTCTCAGGCGCTCGGCTCGCGCCAATATCCGCCACGCCTTACGAGCCGCCGGCGTGTCACGTGGCGAGGCGGCAGAGCGGGCCGATCAGGCGCTTGCGGCAGCGCGGCTCTCGCATCTGTCGCGCATGCCGGCGCGTCGGCTTTCCGGCGGCGAGCAGCAACGGCTGGCGCTCGCGCGCGCCATGGCGCTTAGGCCGGAATGCCTTTTCCTCGATGAGCCGACGGTCAATCTCGATCCCGCCTCCGTGGCGGCGATTGAGGCCACAATTATCGCCGCCGGCCGCAGCGGCACCAAAGTGCTGTTCGTCACCCACGATTCCGCTCAAGCACGGCGCATCGCCACCGACATCTTGTTCATGCATGACGGGCAGATCTTGGAGCGCGGGGAGGCGGCACGTTTCTTCGATGCTCCGGGGACCGCCGCGGCGCGCGCCTTCCTTGCCGGCGATCTTGTGGGTGAGCCGGGGCCCGAACATCGCGTGAGGACGGCGTGAGCTGCAATGGGCGGCTTGAGGGCTTTGCCATGGCGATCGGCGTTGCGGTGGGATTGATGAGCGTCCCAGCCGCCGCCGGCGATTTCATCATCATGCAGTCGACGACCTCGACCCAGAATTCCGGTTTGCTCGACGCGATCCTGCCGCTCTTCACGGCGAAGACCAGGACGGAGGTTCGGGTCGTCGCCGTGGGCACCGGCCAGGCGATCAAGAACGCCGCAAACTGCGATGGCGATGTGCTCCTCGTGCATGCCAAGGACGACGAAGAGGCCTTTGTCGCTGAGGGCGGCGGCGTGAAGCGCTTCGACGTGATGTACAACGACTTCGTCATTGTCGGGCCTCAGCGTGATCCCGCAAAGATTGCCGGCCGTGATGTGGAGCGCGCTTTGCGCATGATTGCCGAAGCGGAAGCGCCGTTCGCATCGCGCGGCGATGAATCCGGTACGCACAAGAAAGAGCGCGCCCTATGGCGCGACGCCGGCGTCGATCCGGTGGCGGCCTCCGGCGCCTGGTACCGTGAGACGGGGTCGGGCATGGGCGCCACGATCAACATTGCGGTCGGGATGGACGCCTATACGCTCGCCGATCGCGCCACATGGATTGCGCATGAGAACAAAGCGGGCCTGCGCGTCCTCGTGGAAGGGGATGACCGGCTCTTCAACCAATATGGCGTGATCCTGGTCAGCCCTGAGCGCTGCCCGAGTGTGAAGGCTGAAAGGGGCCAGGCGTTTATCGACTGGCTCTTGGGCGAGGGGCAGGCGGCGATCGCCGCCTACAGGGTCGGCGGGCAGCAGCTTTTCTTCCCCAACGCGGCGGGCTCCATGTAGCTCTTACGCACCGGATTCCCGTCGATTCGCGCGCCGCGATAAGTATGCTCGCCGCCACCCCTTCCAGTTTTCGCCGTGACGCGCGAAAATCCCCCGTTCCTCGATAGGATTGGAGTGGCGAATGGCCGAAGAGGCCGACTTTCTGACACTGGTGGACGACGAGGAGGATGCGCCTGCTCGCGCGTCGGCGCGGACCTGGAAAGTCGCGGTGGTCGATGACGATCAGGCTGTGCACACCGGCACGACCTTCGCGTTGCAGGATTTCCAACTGCAAGGCCGCCGGCTTGAGCTTTTGTCAGCGCGTTCCGCGGCAGAAGCGCGGGAGCTCTTCCGTGCGCATCCCGACCTTGCGGTCATTCTCCTGGACGTGGTGATGGAGACAGAGGGCGCGGGTCTCGATCTCGTGGGGTTCGTGCGCGAGGAGCTGAAGAACGAAACCGTCCGCATCATCCTGCGCACGGGGCAGCCGGGGCAGGCGCCGGAGCGGCGGGTCATCGTCGATTACGACATCAACGACTACAAGGCCAAAACGGAACTGACGGCGGAGAAGCTCTTCACGGCGCTGACGGCGGCGCTGCGCAGCTACGAGCAGCTTCTGCGGCTCGTCGAGACACGCCGCGGGCTGGAGATCATCGTCGATGCCGCGGCGGATTTGTTCGACCAGCGTTCGTTGCAGCGCCTGGCAGAAGGCGTACTGACGCAGCTTTCGGCGCTTATGGGTGGCGAATGCGCCGGGCTTTTGATCCTGCGCGAGCCGGGAAGCCCGTCCGGCCTGACGGTGCTGGCGGGTTCCGGTGGCTTTTGCGATCATGCGGCGGAGTCGCCTGAGACGTTGGAGCCAGAGCTTCGCGAACATATCGAGAGGGCCCTTGAACGGCGGTGCCACGATTTTCCCGCAGGGCGCAGCATCCTCTACATGGGCACGAGCAGCGGGCGTGAACTTGTTGCGCTGATGAATTGCGGCCGCGAACTCTCGCCGACCGACAAGGCGCTGGTGGAGGTGTTTTGTAGCCGCCTCGCGGCTGCCTTCGACAATGCCACGCTCTACGAACGCCTGGAGCGGGCCAATCAGCGGCTGGAAGAGAAGGTTATCAAACGCACCGCGCAACTCACGGCGGCCAAGGAGCGGCTGGAGAACCAGAGCGAGCGGCTGAAGCGCGCCAACGCCTTCAAAAGCGAGGTGCTGGGCACCGTCGCGCATGATCTGAAGAACCCGCTCGGCGTGATCCTCGGTCGCACGGAGATGCTGAACGAGATGTTCGCGCTGACGCCTTTCCCTGAGGAGAACGCGCGCGGGCAACTTGAGCACATCAAGCAGACCGCGCGGCGGCTCACCGACATGGTGGAAGACCTGATCGCCGATGCGCGCGCCGACGCGGTGGACATATCGGTGCGCGCCTATGAGCCGGATTTCGGCCTGCTGGTTGAGGAGGTTGCTGAGAACAACCGCAAACTCGCCGCCGCCAAGGACCAGGAATTGGTGGTGGATGTGGAGCGCAACCTCAAGGTCAGGGCCGATACGGAGCGGCTGCGCGAGGCGGTCGACAATCTGGTGTCGAACGCGGTGAAATACAGCCCTATCGGCGGGCGTATCGAAGTCACGGCACGCCGCGAAGAGGGGGATGCGGTGGCCCGCATCGCCGATAACGGGCCGGGCCTTTCGCCGGAAGACAACGACCGGCTCTTCGTCCGATTCCAGCGTTTGTCGGCCAAGCCGACCGGCGGCGAAAGCTCCACCGGGCTGGGGCTTTCCATTGCCAAGCGCATCATCGATCTTCACAAGGGCCGGATATTCGTCGAAAATTCCGGTGATTCAGGCGGGGCGGTCTTCACGATCGCGCTGCCGCTGCTTGATAAGGCGGACGCACAATGAGCCAGCAGCAGAACATATTCGTCGTCGACGACGAGGCCGCGGCGCGCGACATGATCGGCGACTATCTGAAGATGCATGGCTTTGACGTGACGCTGTGCGACGGCGGACCGTCGTTGCGCACCGAAGTGGAGAAGGCCCGTCCCGATCTCGTCGTACTCGACCTCAACATGCCGGAGGAAGACGGGCTGTCGCTCGTCCGCTTCCTGAAGCAATCCGGAAATGTGCCGGTGATCATGCTGACGGCCACGGCAAGCCCGATCGACCGCGTCGTCGGCCTGGAGCTCGGCGCCGACGATTATCTCGCCAAACCGTGCGAGCTGCGTGAGCTTCTGGCGCGCGTGCGCTCCGTTCTGAGGCGAAGCGCTGCTGCCGCAGCCGGTCCCGCGGGCGAGCCGAATCGCACGGTCAAGATGGGCACCAAATGGCTCGATCTCGACGCCCGCACACTCCGCGACGAAGACGGCAACGAGCATCCGCTGACGGCCTCCGAGTTCGGTCTCCTGAAGGCGTTTGCGGAAAACCCCAAGCGGGTTCTGACCCGCGAGCGGCTGCTTGATCTGGCGCAGGCGCGCGACGCGGAGGCGTTCGACAGGGCGATCGACGTGCGAATTACACGCATACGGCGAAAGATCGAGCCCGAGCCGTCGCATCCCAAGGTGATCAAGACGGTGCGCGGCGCCGGTTATGTTTTCTCGCCGGAGGACCCTCAGGCCTCCTGAGCAGCCACGAATCGCCTATTTCGGCCGAATTGTTTCGTCGCAGACCCGCCGGAAGAAACATTTCCGTGGGCCGACGAAACGCTTTTCCGCCAGCGCGAAAAACGCCGGAAAAGGTGTGAGCCTAGATTGTGTCTCATCGGACGAGCCCAGGGCAGGGGCTCCGGAGGGACATGAAGATGATCCAGTCGAAGACGCTTTTCGTCGCCGCCGCACTGTTTGGCTCTGCGCTTGCCATCGCCGGACTGATTGCCGCGCCGTTCAACGGCGAAGCCCGCGCCGCCGCCGGCCAGCCCGGCCCGGAGCTCGTCGCCGAGCGCATCGGTGGCGCCTTTGCCTCAATCGATCTCGCCGATGTCGACCATGCGACGCGCGCCGCTCTGGTGCGGCTGCCCAAGGGCGATCTGGGTGTTGCCGGTTGCGAGGGTCAGGCCTGGCCGAACATCAGTGCCGATTGCCTCGTCACTGCCGATGGCTCAACGGCCGACAATGTGCGCTTCGTGACCTTCGGCTACCAGGCCGGAGAGGCGGAAACGGTGCTGCTTCGCGTTCCAACTTCGCAGACTGCGGCGCGGTAGACGCGTTCTCGGGGCGCGATGCGCCTCGCGTTGCATGAATCATCGTCCCGCCGCGCTGGACCCACCGCCAGACGCACGAACCGGCCCTCTCGCCAGCCCGCTGCTCTCTGATAAGATCGGAGGGCGCCGGGCGCGCCGTGCCGGTTCGGGTGTCGGAATGCGAATTACCTATCGGGTCCTTCTCGTTGGTGGCATCCCCATCACGATTGCGGCGGCCATCGCGCTCGCCGCTTTTGTGCTTTTGAACGAGGCCGACCGGGCCCGCTCCGGCGCGGTGCTTGCCGGCACGATCTATCGCAACCTGCTGTCTGCCGGGTCAGCGCGCGACGACTTCCTGGAAACGACGCGCGGTGATCGCACGCAGTACTATGAGCTGTTCCGCACCTACACGGAACAGGCGCGCTTCGACCTTAGACGTCTCGCCGGCATCGTACGCGAAAGCCAGCATGTGGAGGCCGTCGACGAAGCGGCGGGTGCGCTACAGCGCTACACGGAGGACATGCGTCGCCTGCTCGACGTCACCGGGCGGAACGACCAGCTGGTGGTCAGCATGGCGGGGCGCACCGATAGCCTTGTCGGCATGACCGACGAAGCGCGTGAACGCCAGCATCGCTCCAACGCCGATGTCGTCCAATCGCTGGCGGAGAGCGACCGCAAGCTGCGCGTTGCGCGCGAGATCGTCGACCGGGCGCACGAATTCTCCGCTGCCATCTCGGCAGTGCAATTGTTCCGCGCGACGGCCGAGGATGCTGCGCCGGCGGTGCTGACCGGCTCTGTCCGCTTCAGCTTCGAGGTCGGCCGGATGCGCAGCAGCGGCATGCGGCTGAGCGAGGCGCTCCGCGCCGCCGAACGCGACGAATCCGTTCGTGACCTCAGCCGCCTTCTTCTCGCCTACGAGATCAGCATGACGCCGACGCCGGATGCCGCGTTGTCGGACCAGGCGCCTCCGAGCGCCACGGAGGCCGGGCGCCGGCTGACGGACTGGGTGGAGCGGCTGATCAAGATCAACGCCACCGAACAGCGCGCGCTGCACGATCAGGTGGCGGAGCTACTGACCTATTCGGTGCTCTCGTCGGAGACGGAGCGGGCGACCCAAGAGATCGCCATCGAAGCGCTGAAGCGCAGCAACCGCACGACCGAAGCGCTCACGGCGCGCGATGCCAACGCCGTGCAGCGCATTTATGACGAGAGCAGCAATCTTGGCACGATTATCGCGACGCTGCCGATCTCGCCGCTTATTCAGACGGAGATGGTCGATGCGGTCGCGCAGTGGCGAACCGGATTGGCAACGACGATTGAGGGCCTCACCGCGCAAAACCGCATTTTGCGGGAGATGGATGCCACGACGCGGCGCATGATCGGGCGCTCGCGGCTTTTGAACGAGACGCTGACGCGCGACGCGGAGCGGATCAGCGATCTGGTCGGCCGTATACTCATTCTCGGCGCCGCCGTGGGTCTGCTTCTCGGATCGGTGACGGCGCTTGCGGTGGCGCGCTCCATCACCCGGCCGCTCAGCCGGCTTCAGCAGAGCATGGTGGAACTGTCGCAGAATACGCGCTCCGGGCTGATCGCCGATTTCGACCGCCGCGACGAATTGGGTGACATGGCGCGCGCGACGAATGTGTTCCTTACCGAGATCGGCCGGCGCGAGCAGGCGCTGCGGAAATCGAAAGAGCGCGCCGACGCGGCTTTGGCGGAGCTGCAGCAAGCGCAGACCGATCTGATTCAGGCGGAGAAGCTTGCTTCGCTCGGACAGCTCGTCGCCGGCGTCGCGCACGAGATCAACACACCGCTAGGTATTGCGCTGACCACGTCGACCTTGCTGGGGGATGAGTCCAAGCGTTTCGCGAAAGCGGCGGAAAGCGGCAAGCTGCAGCGCTCCGTGCTGCGGCGCTTCATGGAGCGCATGGGCGAGGGGACGCAGCTTCTCTTCGCCAATCTGACGCGCGCGGCCGATCTGGTGCACAGCTTCAAGCAGGTCGCCGCCGACCAGGCGAGCGGCGAGCGGCGGCAATTCGTCATGGACGACTGGCTGCACGACCTTCTGACCAGCCTCAGTCCGGTCCTGCGCAAGACAAAGCATGAGGTGGCAATCGACTGCCCGCCGGGCCTCAATCTCGACACCTATCCCGGCGCGCTTGGGCAGGTGCTGACCAACCTGCTCACCAATGCGCTGACGCATGCCTATGGCGAGGGCGACGCGGGCCATCTTGAGATCCGTGTGAGCGAGCCGAGCATCGATCTGGTGCGCATCGTCTTCTCCGATGATGGCAAGGGTATCCCTGAGGCCGATATCGGCAAGGCGTTCGACCCGTTCTTCACCACGGGGCGGAGCACCGGCTCGACCGGCCTTGGGCTGCACATCGTCTACAATCTGGTGACCAGCCGCCTGCAAGGCCACATCAGCCTCTACAGCAAGGTCGGCAAGGGCACGCGCTTCACTATCGACATCCCCAAGGCCGTCAGCGATCCGTCTGCGGACGCTGCACCGGCACAAAGCCGTCAGTTTGAAAGGGCATAGACACATGCGAAGAGCGACCGTCGGCGTGCTGGCCGGCTTGATGGCGCTGTCAGTCGGCGCGGCGCGCGGCGATACCTTCGTCTATTGCTCCGAAGGCAATCCGGAATCGCTCAATCCGCAGGCCATGACGACCTCGACTGCGATCAGCGCGGGACGGCTGTTCTTCAACAATCTGGTGGAGTTCGTGCCGGGCACGACGGAGATCATGCCGTCATTGGCGGAGTCTTGGGAGATCTCCGACGACGGCACCGAATACACCTTCTATCTGCGCCGCGACGTGCCGTTTCAATCCAACGATCTGTTCACGCCGAGCCGGGCGATGAACGCCGACGACGTCATCTTCTCCATGCACCGGCAGTGGAAGGAGGACCATCCGTACCATGATGTCGGCGAGTCGAGCTACGACTACTTCAAGGATATGGGCATGCCGGAGCTGCTTGAATCCGTGGAGAAGGTCGACGACCACACGGTGCGCATTCGCTTGTCGCGGCCTGAGGCGCCGTTCCTGGCCGATCTGGCGATGCCGTTCAACGTCGTGCAGTCGGCGGAATATGCCGAGCAATTGATAGAGGCCGGTACGCCGGAGGCCTTCGACAAGAAGCCGATCGGGACCGGACCGTTCGCCTTTGTGGATTTCCAGCCCGATGTCTCGGTCCGGTATCGGGCGTTTGAGGATTATTGGCGTGGCAAGCAGCCGATTGAGACTTTGGTCTTTTCCATCACGCCGAACGCCGCCGTGCGGCTGACCAAGCTCAGGGCGGGGGAGTGCCATCTCAGCGCTTTTCCCAATCCCGGAGACCGCGACGGCATTGAGTCTGATCCGTCGCTAGAGCTTCTGACTCAGGAAGGGCTGAACATCGGCTATCTCGGCATGAACACGCAGCGGCCGCCATTCCACGATGTGCGCGTCAGGCGCGCCATCAATCTGGCGATCGACAAAGCTGCGATCATCGAAGCCGTCTATCGCGGCGCTGGTGTTGCCGCCAAAAGCGCCATCCCGCCGACCATGTGGTCCTACAATGACGACATCGATCCTTACCCATATGATCCGGCGGCGGCACAGCAGCTCATGATCGAGGCGGGCCTGGCGGAGGGCTTTGACACGGACCTTTGGTACATTCCGGTCAGCCGCCCGTACAATCCAAACGGCAAGCGTGTCGCGGAACTGATCCAGTATGATCTGTCGCGGATCGGTATTCGCGCGACGCTGATGAGTGACGAATGGCCGGAATACCGCGCCGCTCTTCAGGCCGGAAAACCGTCGATGGCGCTCTACGGCTGGACGGGCGACAATGGCGACCCGGACAACTTTCTGCACGTGCTTCTGGGATGCACGGCCGCTCGGCCCGGCGGCAACAACATCGCCAAATGGTGCGACGCGGAATACGACGATCTGGTCACGCAGGCGAAGCGGGTCAGCGACCAAAGGGAGCGCGAGAAGCTCTATCGCGCGGCGCAGCAGATCTTCCACGACCAGGCGCCCTGGGTGCCGCTGGCTCATTCCATCGTGCTGATGGCGGCGCGATCGAACGTTGAGGGCTACAAGATGGACCCGCTCGGCCGGCAGCCCTTCGAGGGCGTCGGGCTTTCAGACAAATAGGCGGTAAGCGGCAGTTTAAGCGGCGGCCTGGGCGCGCCGGCGGCGATCGCGTCTCGGCTGCGCGTAATATTCGTTCTTGTCGACATACATGGCCGCGTCGGCCCGCTGCATGACCGATTCAAGGCGTTCGCCGGGCCGGGCGGTGGCGGCACCGACCGACAGCGACAGGGGCGCGGCGGAGTAGAACGTGTTGTTGAGGGCCAGGAGCTTGCGGATCGTTGCCACAACGATGCGCGCGTCCTCTTCGTCGGCGTTCGGCAGAAGCAACGCGAACTCGTCGCCGCCAATCCGCGAAGCACTGGACGGCGTGTCGATGGCCTCTGTAAGAACCTCACCGGCGCGCCTCAGAAGCGAATCGCCGGCCGCGTGACCGAGCCTGTCGTTCACAGACTTCAGCTCATTCATGTCGGCAATGATGACGGAGACCGGCCCCCGGTCCAGGCGTTCCAGTCGGTTCATTTCCTCGACGAAGAAGCGGCGGTTGCACAGCTTGGTCAGCGGATCGTGCTTGCCGAGGAACTCAAGATAGGCCTCTGCCTTCTTGCGGGCGGTGATGTCGGTCAGCGCCACCTGCACCTGGGACCAGGTGCGCTCGTGCCCCGGCAGAACGGAGAACTGCAGATGAACATTCAGCATGCTGCCGTCGAGGGCGTAGTTCACGACCTCGCGCTGCTGGAAGAGCTTGCCGTCCCAAAGGTCGATGAGCTGCTCGCGGAAATGCGGCTGCATGTCATCGCGAAACACCTCGTTGATGCGATCCAGCAGCTCGTCCTTGTCGGACGCCTTGAACATCTCAAGCGTATGGCGGTTCACGTCGATGACGCGTATCTCGCTCATGCAACGCTCGACGAATTCCGGGTGCACGTCGGTGAAGACGCGCAGATCGCTGATGCCCCGGCTGCGCACCTCTTCCAGCAAACACCTGACCTGGCTGAAATCCTCCACCCAGAGGGATACCGGCGAGTGTGCAAACAGGCCGCGCGCATATTGCTCGCTCTCGGCCAGATCGCGGCGTGCGTTTTCCCGTTCAGTGACGTCCAGGACGGCGACGAGAACGCGATCCCAGGTCTCTTCATGACCGGGGAGGATGCTGCCGCTCAGCTCAATATCGAGCCGCCTTCCGGACAAGGTGTAGTTGACCGTGTTTGAGAAGAACTTGTGCCGCCCCTCCCACATCTGCACGAGCTCGTCGCCATGCGTGTTCAGCATGTCGTCGCGGAACACTCTGTCCAGATTGCTGACGAGATGGTCCAGGCTCTCAGCTTCAAACAGATCCAAGGTCCGCTGGTTCACTTTCACCAGCTTGATGCGGTCAGCGCATTGCTTGGCGCGTTGCGGGTCCGCCTTCAGATAAGCGCGGAGGTCTGTGATGCCGTCGGCGCGCCAATCGTCGAAGAGCGCCTTCAGGTCGCTGTAATCCTCCAGCCAAAGCGACACCGGGGCGAGGTCGAACATCTTTTCGTCGTCGCCGGGGTCGGGCTGTAAATGCGACTCTGCGCCGGGCGGGCATTGCACGCTTGTCATGTGGGCTCAGACCCTCCTGGGTCTCGACCGGTCTGAAGGCGACGAAAGCATCAGACGAACCGGTTAAGAACGCCCAAACAGAGGGCGATAATCGGAGGTTATCAACCTCAGTTCGACTTTAAGTAGGGCTGAATACCGGGCTTGCGGGCGTCGGGCATCGCGGCTTAGCTGTCGTGGCCTGAATGGATTCTCCGCATGAAGCCGACCAATACCGTCTATACCGGCCTTCCAACGACCATCTTTGAGGAGATGAGCCGATTGGCGATCGCTCACAAGGCGGTCAATCTCGGCCAGGGTTTTCCCGACGTCGACGGGCCGGAGGACATCCGCCGCGAAGCGGCCGACGCGCTGATGACGGGGCCCAACCAATATCCGCCGATGATGGGGGTCATGGCGCTGCGCGAGGCGGTCGCGGCCAACTGGAAACGCTTCCACGGGCTTGATGTCGATCCCGCGCGGGAAGTGCTCGTTACGTCGGGGGCGACTGAGGCGCTGTCGGATGCCATCAACGCGCTGGTGGAGCCGGGCGATGAGGTGATCCTCATCGAGCCGCTTTACGATTGCTATCTGCCGCTGGTGAAGCGCGCGGGCGGTGTGGCCAAGCGCGTGCGTGTCACGCCGCCAGATTGGGCGCTCGACGAGACGGCTTTGAGAGCCGCCTTCTCGCCGCGGACCAAGGCGCTGCTTCTCAACAATCCGCACAACCCGGCGGCCAAGGTCTTTACGCATGACGAGTTGAAGCTGATCGCCGACCTTGTGGTTCGCCATGACGCCTATGTCATCGCCGACGAGGTCTACGAGCACATCGTGTTCGACGGCCTACGGCACATCTCCATGCTCAGCCTTGAGGGGATGCGCGAGCGCGTGGTGGCAATCGGTTCCGCCGGGAAGAGCTTCTCGCTGACGGGCTGGAAAGTCGGATATGTGACCGCCGCTCCGCAGCTTATCGATCCGATCGTCAAGGCCCACCAGTTCACGACCTTTACAACGCCGCCCAATCTGCAAATCGCAGTCGCCTATGGTCTTGCCAAGGACAACGCTTATTTTGAGGGGCTTGCCGCGGAGCTGCAGGACAAGCGGGACCGGCTGGCGCGGCAATGCGAGCCGTTGGGGCCGCGCGTCATTCCATGTCGGGGAACCTACTTTCTGACCCTTGACATGAGCCCGCTTGACCTTGAGAGCGATGACGCAGCGCTGGCCAAGCGCATGACGGTGGAGGCCGGCGTGACCGCCGTGCCCGTCTCCGCCTTCTATGCGTCGGACGCGCCCAGGAGCTTCTTGCGATTATGCTTCTCCAAACGGGACGACGTGCTCGACGAGGCAGCGGAACGGATGGGCGCTTGGCTGCAAAGCGTGCGTGAAACGGCGGCTTAAGGAAGGACGAAGATGACGATTCGCGCTCTCGTCTGGGGCGAGAACATACACGAGCGTGAAAACGCGGAAGTCGCTAAGCTTTACCCCGACGGCATGCACTCAACGATCGCTTCTGCTTTACGCGAAGGCGGTGAGATCGAGGCGGAGACGGCGACGCTGCAAGAGCCGGAGCATGGTCTGACCGAGGCGCGGCTTGAGCAGACCGACGTTCTCCTATGGTGGGGGCATCGGGCGCATGGCGACGTGGATGACGCGATTGTTGAGCGGGTGCAGGCCCGCATCTGGGAAGGGATGGGGCTGATCGTGCTCCATTCGGGGCATTTCTCAAAGATCTTCAGGCGCCTCATGGGGACGCCGTGCAGCCTGAAATGGCGCGAGGCGGGCGAGCGCGAGCGGCTCTGGGTGATCAATCCTAGTCACCCGATCGTCGCAGGGCTTGGCGAGCGTATCGAGATCCCCATGACGGAGATGTATGGCGAGCCGTTCACTGTGCCGGAGCCGTCGGAGACTGTCTTCGTCTCCTGGTACGAGGGCGGCGAGGTGTTCCGCTCCGGGCTGACCTTCCAGCGTGGCGCGGGCCGTATCTTCTACTTCTCGCCGGGCCACGAGACCTATCCGATCTATCACCAGGCCGAGGTGCAGACCGTGCTTCGCAATGCAGTGCGCTGGGCCTATAACCCGGCGCCGCGGTGG
Organism: Afifellaceae bacterium; assembly: GCA_028284625.1. GTDB lineage: Bacteria > Pseudomonadota > Alphaproteobacteria > Rhizobiales > Afifellaceae > DASWJZ01. Next base: position 214,434 of record JANQRH010000009.1, read on the forward strand.
CGCGATATCGGCGAGGCGCCGAACGTGCCGACCAAGGAGGCGCCGGAGGCGCTTGAGGAGCGTGGCCCCAAGCTGCACGCCGAAGGCGAGGCCGGCTTCCGATGAGCACATCTCCCGTCCGCATTCTGATCCTCGGCACCGGCGCGATGGCTGAGCGGCATGTGCATTTTTTCGGCGAGATCGAAGAGTGCCGCGTCGTTGCCGCCGTCGACATCGCCGAAGCGCGCGTCAACGCTTTCTGTGCCGAGCACGACATTCCGACCTATTTCACCGATCTTGATGCCGCCATCGCCTGGGGCGAATTCGATGCCGTGTCCAACATCACGCCGGACCCCGTGCATCATCCGACGGTCATGAAACTGGTGGAGACCGGCAAGCCCATCCTTTGCGAGAAGCCGCTCGCGCCGACCTATCGCCTGGCCCTGGAGATGACCGAAGCGGTGGAGCGCCGCGGCATCGTCAACATGGTCAATCTGCGCTATCGCGGTCTGCCGGTCATGCAGAAGGCGCGCGCGCTGGTGCAGGATGGCGTGATCGGAGCGGTTCGTCACATCGACGCGGCGTTCCTGCATTCGTGGCTGGTCGGCAATCATTGGGGCGACTGGCGCACGGAGGAGCGCTGGCTTTGGCGGCTTTCCAGCGCGCATGGCTCCAGTGGCGTGCTCGGCGATCTCGGCATCCACATCCTCGACTTCGCCTGCTTTGTCGCCGATCAGATGCCGGCGTCGATCCACTGCCGACTGAAGACCTTCGCCAAGGCGGAGAACGATCGGATCGGCGAATACGGGCTCGACGCCAATGACAGCTTCGTCATGTCGCTGGAATTCGACGGCGGCGCGCTCGGCATAGTGCATGCGACGCGCTGGGCGCCCGGCTACGCGAACGCTCAGAACGTCGCCGTTTACGGATCGAAAGGCGGGCTCGAAATCTGGTTTGAGAGCGAGGAGATGGGGCTCCGCCTATGCGCCGGCGAAGACGTGCACACCCAGACATGGCGTGAAGTCGCGTGCCCGCCCGTGCCCAATACCTATCGCGATTTCGTCGACGCGGTGATGAGCGGCGAGAACCGGCAGCCGAGCTTCCGACATGCAGCGGAGCTGCAGCATGTGCTCGATCTGGCGTTCGAGTCAGACCGGTTGGGGCGGACGCTTGAGGTGGAGCCGCCGCCGCAATTGAAAGAGGCGACGGGCTGATCAGGTGATGGTCAGGCCGCCGTCTGCGACGCCGGAACGTAATCCGGGAAATGGCGCGGCGTGAGCTCGATGGTCGCTTCCGAGTAGATCACGGTGGCAACGAAGGCATCGTTGGCCTCTGAGACGCGGATGCTGCGGATGTTGAGGGGTCCGTGCGCGCTGAAATCGCGCAGCCAGCGCGAGGCGGCCTCGCGCGCCGTGTTGGGGCTGGAGCCGCGGAAGGTCTTCTTCTCCTCAGGCGCGTCACCGGGCGAGCTCATCGGCGAATCCCCCATGCCTATTGTTCCGACGCCACAGATGATTCGCCGCAATAGTTTAACTTTTGTTAACTCAGACGTCGTGCGGTCCGCGAAGGGCGGTGAGTAATTTGGTTGTCTTTGGCCGAACCGAGACGAGAACGCCGCGGATCGCCCCACATTTGAGGCTCTATTGGACTGCGGATCAGCTGCGTTTGCCTTTGAAGCCGGCCCTGGCGAGCAGGTTCGCCAAGTCGGAGTCCGAACGCTGCTCAAGAGCGAGGAGCGTGCCGTAGGGGTCGCCGCCAATCCTCAGCGCCTTAGCAAAGGCCGGCTCGGTCTTCAGCCCGGCCTCGCGAAACGCCCTCAAGGCGGCGCGGAAGGGTTCGCCGCCAAGCGCCAGGAGCCGCCGCTCAACGCAAAAATGCCGCCAGCCGGCCTGCTCACGCACCGGAAGCGGGTGACCGAAGAGCTCAATCGTCCAGCCATGCGCATGAAACGACGCAATGACGGGCCGCTGGCTGTGGCTCCATTGCTGCATTGCAAAGCCGGTCTGGTCGGCGAATGCGTCCCAAAGAACGGTGGCGAAGCGGTCGGCGTCGGGCGCGTGGCAGAGCACGTCGATGTCGCTCGACGGCACATCAAGTCCGAGCGGCGGCGTGCCGGCGACATGCGGGTCGAAGGCGGCGAGCCGTGGCAGCAGCGCCAGGCTTTCAAGTGCCTCGCTATAGGTGCAACGGGTCATGTAACGACTTTTTTCAGCATCGGGCCGGGGGCACTTTCGCTGCGCGCGCCCGTCTCCCATATAATGTCTGGCGGGCGATACGTATTGGCGTCCGCTTCGATCTACTGACGTTAATGAGGTTCAAAGCCATGGCGCAAATGGTTGAGGCCGTTGCCGCCGAAGATAGCCCCAGCGAGGTGCATTCCGGCTATCGCGTCGTTCTCATCCCGTGCGGCCACAGGGTCCAGGCCATTGTCGGCGGCCGGGTCGTCGCGGACAGCAAGCGCGTTCTGATCATGGATGAGACGCGGCTGCGTTCCGTCTTCTACTTCCCGCGCGACGATGTCGACATGTCGCTGCTCACAAGGACCGACAATCGAACGCACTGCCCGTTCAAGGGCGATGCGTCCTACTGGACGATCAAAGCGGGCGGCAAGACGATCGAGAACGCCGTTTGGAGCTACGAAGAACCTTATGACGAGGCGGCGGAGGTCAAGGAGTATCTGGCCTTCAGCTGGGATGCCATCGACGACTGGATGGTCGGCGGCGAGCGCCTGGCCGAACAACCCGGAGGCGAGGCCGCGGCGGAAGCGAACCCGTTCGTCGATTGGCTGGTGCAAAAGTCCTGGCGACCGAAGACACTCGGCGATTCCGTTCAACAACTCGCCGATGCGCTGGTTGAGAACGGGCTTCCTTTGTGGCGCCTGCGCCTGTTGATCCGCACGTTGAACCCTCAGCTTTTTGGCATGGCGTATACGTGGCGGCGCGACGAGGAGGAAGTCAGCGAGTTTCAGCTGCCGCATGAGGCGCTGGACGATCCACGATACCTTAGCAGCCCCTTTGCTCTCATCATTGCCGGACAAGGCGGCGTGCGCCGCCGGCTGGAAGGCCCCAATCCGCAGCTCGATTTCCCGATCCTTGAAGAGCTTCTCGAGGAGGGCGCCACAGACTATGTGGCGATGCCGCTCCTGTTCTCCGACGGACAGATCAACATCATCACCATGGTGTCGGATGCGCCCGGCGGATTCTCCACGCATGACCTCGGGCAGATCTATGAGGTTTTGCCCAATCTCGGTCGCCAGCTTGAGACTCATGCGCAGCGCGTCTCGTCGCGGACCTTGTTGAGGACCTATCTTGGCGGAAGCGCCGGCGAGCGGGTCATGAACGGCTCGGTGAAGCGGGGCGATGGCGAGGAGATTCACGCCGTCATCTGGTTCTCCGATCTGCGTCGGTCGACCACGCTGGCCGACACGCTGTCGCGCGACGATTATCTGTCGACGCTCAACCAATATTTTGACAGCGTCGCCGGCGCGGTGATCGAGCAAGGCGGCGAGGTGCTGAAGTTCATCGGCGACGCAGTTCTCGCCATATTTCCGATCAAGGAGGCGGAAGGCGCAAGTTCCGTCGCCTGCCGACAGGCGCTAGCTGCGGTTCGCGATGCGCAGGAGCGGATCAATGTCGTCAACGGCGAGAGGGAGGCAGCCGGTCTGCAGCCGCTGGCGTTCGGCACGGGCCTGCATTGCGGAAACATCACCTACGGTAATATCGGAACGTCGGGGCGTCTCGATTTCACGGTGATCGGCCCGGCGGTCAATGAGGCCGCGCGCATCGAGGACATGTGCAAGTCCTTCGACGAGCCGGTGCTTGCGTCTTCGGTGTTCGCCGCGTGCGTTCCGGGTGAACTTCGCTCTCTCGGTCAACACGAGCTGCGGGGCGTTCGTGCCGAGGAGGAGATTTTCGCCGTGCCGCCGGCTGAACCAACGGCCGAGGCTTGAGTGATGGTGGCGGGCGGCTAGACCGCTATTGCATGATGGCTTCGCAAGCGGACAGGAACAATGTCAGCGCGATCAAGCCGCTGAAAAACCCGAACCGTGTCTTGAATGGCATCGTGTCGTCTCCTCCATCAGCCGGCCACCGAGGCGCTCGGCTGCCCCCCTTAGAAATGGATGTTGAGGCCGCCGCGAACGGTGTGATTGTCCGATCCGCCGATCGTTGGCGGCGCACCCGTGCTCAGCGTCTGCTCCGGAACATGCGTGAACAGATACTCGCCTTTGAAACTCCATCGTTCGCCGAAGCCGATCTCAGCACCGGCTCCCGCGGCCGGTCCCCACGCCCAATCGTCGTCCGTAGCGACGCCGATCAATGACGCCTCAACGTTCGTGACCGCGACACCGCCCGTGGCGTAGAGCCACATTCGATCCCAGGCGAAACCGACCCTTGCGCGGAGCGTGGCCATGAAGTCTTCGTCGAAGGTGCGGGTGGCGGAGCGCGCCCTGAGGTCGATGACCGAGAAATCGCCCTCAACACCCAACACCCATTGACCGGTCTGCCAATTGAACCCGGCTTGGACGCCGCCCATCGGGCCGCCCGCGTCGCCGAATGGTCCGGGATTGACCGGAACATTGTTGTCGAATTCCGCGGTGAAGGTGCCGCCGCCATGGATGCCGGCGTAGAAGCCGGACCAGTCATATGCCGCGACATGTGAATGGTCTGGGACGGTCAGATCTGCAGCTTGCGCGCACTGGACACCAACAAGGGCGAGCGCAGCTGCGCATGTCCGATAGAACATCGCAAAGCCCCCTGATACCCGCATAGGATGATATCAGACGGCACCATATCCAGGAAGTGTAGTCGAAACGCACTCTGCTGAGTGTGGTACATCCGCACGCCGTCGGCGCGGTTGACCTGCCTTAGATCAGCCGCTCGCGCAGGCGCCACGCGGCCGCGTCGGCATAGCCGGGGTCGATCTCAATCCCGATGCCGCGCACCTCTAGCCGTTGCGCGGCAAGCAGCGTTGAGCCGATGCCCAAAAACGGGTCGAGCACGACGAACTCGGTCGCAATGTTTTCGGCGTCTTTCTGTCCGTTCCGGGTGCTCGGCAAGCCGGCCAGCTTGATGCAGCGTTCCGGCAGCGCCACGGGGAAGGGGCTCGGATGGTGGTCGCGCTGCGACTTGGAGCGGATCGTCTCGTAGGGGATGAACCACACATCGCCGGCGCAGCGCCGGTCCTCGGTGTGGCCCCAGCGCGCGATGTTGGACTTGTCCTTGAACGGCACGCCCGCGGCCAGGCGGTCGAGCGGCGTGTTGCCCTCCTTGGTGAAGTGGAAGACGTGCTCGTGCGTGTGATTGAGATAGCGTTTTGAGTTGACCGGCTTGAAGTGCCCGAAAGTGTCGTCGCCGATCGACAGCGACTTCACCCAGATGATGGCGTTCTGCAGCTGGAAGACATCGCGCATGGCGCCCGCCGCATCCGGCGCGATCCACGGGTCGGAACTTGTGCCGGCAATGTTGAGAAAGAACGAGCCGTCATCCTTCAGGACGCGCTTCAGAAGCAGCGCCACATCTTTGAGCCAGGCGAGGTAGTCCGCGCGGCTGCCGTTGTCGTCGTACGAGGCGTATTTCAGCCCGATATTATAGGGCGGCGAGGTGACCACCACGTCGACGGACTTCTCCGGCATCGCGGCGAGCACGGTCAGGCAATCGTCGACATGAATGGTCTGGTCGCCGACATTGATCACGCGCGGCCGTTTGGAGCGGGCCCGGGCCACGCGATCAGTGGATGTCGAGTGCTGTTGCAGCATGGGCGACGCCTCCGCCCGTCTGTGGCGCCGGCTTCTGGCGCCCGTTCTTGGCCGCACTCTGCCGCATTTCGGCGCGGAGCGCACGGGTTCTCGCGGCGTAATCCAGTGGAATCTGGCCTGGCGTCGTGGTCGGAGACCGCGCCTCTACCCACAATCTGCCCGGAGACGCAGGACGCTGCCAATTTCTCTGTCGTCATGCCCGGACTTGATCCGGGCATCCAAACCATACCCCTTGCTTGAGTGCGTGGCTCCAACCCGTGTGGATTGCCGGGTCAAGCCCGGCAATGACGACAGAAATACCGATATCCCCGCGCAGCAGTAGGAGACGGCGACCGGCGGTCAACGTCGCTTCAGAACGGCTCGCCGAGTGCGCCGAAGCCAGGCAGCAGAATAGCGAAATCGTCGAAGCGGATTCCGGCCACCAAGCCGCCGAGATTGAGCTCAAAACCCTCGCGCGGGCCGATCTTCGCTCCGGCGAAGCCGCCAAGTGACACCGCAAGGCCGCCAGACGGCGTGCGCGCCAGCCATGGTCCGGCCGGGTAGTCGCGGCCGATGGCCGTGGGCGGCAGTGCGGTATCAAGCTCTGGCACCGCCGACAGGATTGTTGCGACGAAAGTGTTGGAGTTGGGCCCCGGCCAGATGCGATAGGTGCCGCGTTCCGACCAGCGATAATTGCCGATGGCGCGCTCGACCTTCGGGATGAGATTCTCCGCGTCCGGGCCTTTCAGCGTGTAGATCGCGCGCGGCTCGTTGGAATACCAACGTCCGTCCGGCGGTTGGCCGTTGCGTCGCACAGGGCTTCCCCAGCCGACCACTTCGTAGCGGTCGTAGGACGTAGCGCCGGCGCGCTTCAGCACCAGCCAGGAATGCACCGAAAAGGCGCCTTTCAGCCCGCCGGTGCGCGCCGCCATGATGCGGATCGATGCGTCGCGTTCCTCAGCAGGGCGCGGCAGCGTGCCGGCGCTCGACCAATCGGCGCTCCGCCACGAGCGCGGACGATCCTCTTGAGCAAGCCACAGGGCTGCGTGCACGACGGCCGGCACGATGAAGAGGGCGACAATGCCAAGCAATGTGAGGAGAAGCATCTTGCTCATCGTGCGGCGCATGAAGGTCCCCGATTGCGCGGCGCTATCTCGTTGTTTGAGCATGACCTTATCCGAAAACCGGTGTCTACTTTTCGGGATCATGCTCTAGGCTCGTTCAAGCCTGCCAGCTGATTAGGACATATGATGGCCAACCCGGTTCTTGTCGAGGTCACGCGCGGTCACCGTGTCGAGAGCAGCCATCGAGGCGCATTGATCGTCGCGGATGCGCGCGGCAAGGCCGTGCTGGCGCTCGGCGACGTGGACAGTCCCGTCTATCCACGCTCGGCGGTTAAGGCGATTCAGGCGCTGCCGCTGGTGGAATCCGGCGCCGCCGATGCCTTTGGCTTTGGCGCCCGCGAGCTGGCGCTGGCCCAGGCCTCGCATAGTGGGGAGCCGGCGCACGTGGCGGGCGTCGCCGCCATGCTCGCCGCGATCGGGCTTGACGCCGGCGCGCTGGAATGCGGCGTGCATGCGCCGAGCGACCCGGAGGCCGCGGCGGTGCTTTCTAAAGCGGGTGATGCGCCTAGCGCGCTGCACAACAATTGCTCGGGCAAGCATGCGGGGTTTCTGGCGGTGTGCCGGCATCGCGGCTGGGACCATCGTGGCTACACCGCGTCCGACCATCCTGTGCAGGGGGAGGTGAGGGCGGCGCTGTCTGATGTGACCGGCGCACCATTGAGCGCCAGTGATTGCGCCACGGATGGGTGCTCCGTGCCCACCTATGCGATGCCGCTCAGGGCGCTGGCGCAGGGCTTCGCATGCTTCGGCACAGGCGAGGGGCTCTTGGTGGAACGCGCGGCTGCCGCAGGGCGCATTCGTGAGGCGGCCATTTCTGAGGCGTTCTATGTCGCCGGCTCGCGGCGCTTCTGTACGGATGCGATGACGGTGATGGCCGGTGCGGCAATGGTGAAGACAGGGGCGGAGGGCGTGTTCTGCGGCGCGCTGCCAGGTCTTGGTTTCGGCGTTGCGCTCAAATGCGACGACGGCGATGGTCGAGGCTCGGAGGCCATGATGGCGGCGGTGCTTGCGTGGCTTCTACCGGAGCACGCAGACGCGCTCAGCCGGTGGACCGACGCGCCGGTCCTCACGCATCGCGGCGTGCGCGTCGGATCGGTGCGGGCATTGGCGGAGGTCTTTCCGCGGCGGTAGCAGCTTTTTGGGCCGTCATCGCTGTTCAACTGGGTCATCGTAAGGTGCGTTTTGCGCTGACCCACCTCCCCCTTGCGGGGAGGTCGAAATTCGAAACGTCGCGAAGCGATGTGCACGAATTTCGGGTGGGGGTGACACCATCGGCTCAGCGACCCCCACCCGAAAACCGGCGTCGCGCTGCTCCTTGGTTTTCGACCTCCCCGCAAGGGGGAGGTGTAATTGGTGCCGCATGGCGGGCGTTGAGAACTCGTTAGTCCGCTATCCGGCTTGGGATCCAAACGCGAAGTGGTGCAGCGCGATGCCGCTGGCGGTCGCCACGTTGAGGGAATCGAGGCCGGGCGCCATCTCAATGCGCACCGCCTTGCAGCGCGCCACAAGCGCTTCATCCAGCCCCGGGCCCTCCGGCCCGAGGATCAGTGCAGCTCGCTGCGGCCTTGCCGTTCGTGCCAAAGAGGTCGCGCCATCGGTGGTCAGCGCGATCGGCTGATAGTTTGCTGCAAGGAGAGGCGCGAGCGGATCGGCGCCGGGGGCAAGGCGTGCGAATGGCATAAGAAGCGTTGCGCCGACAGAGACACGGATCGCCTTGCGGTAAAGCGGGTCGCAGCATTCTGAATCGAGGATCACAGCGCGTGCGCCGAAGGCGGCGGCGTTGCGAAAAACGCCGCCGACATTGTCGTGGTTGGCCAAGCCGACGAGCATGACGACAAGCGTTGGCGCGCCGGCGTTATCCGTCGTCGCCTCCTTCAGAAGCGTGTCGGCGGAAGGTGATGCGCGCGGGCGGCCGAGCGCCAGGATGCCACGGTGGATGTGAAAGCCGGCGATGGCGTCCATCACGTCTTGGGCGGCGGCATAGACCGGCGCGTCATCGGGCAAGGCGGCGAGGGCGCCGGCGAGCGCCGGCGCACGCTTTTCAGCGATCAAAAGCGAAAGCGTATCGTGCCGCGCGGAGCTGAGAAGAACGCGCACGACGACTTCGCCCTCGGCGATGAACAGGCCTTGCCGCCCGACGAGGTCGCGCTCGCGCACGTCGCGATAGGCGGCGATCCGCGGGTCGTCAGGCGATGTGATGGAGATGATCTGGGGCAGGGTGGGTGAGTTATAAAAGCAGTTGACGCCGGACGAATAGCGGCGCGATCACGCATCGACGTATTCCGCGATCGCTGCTGGCTCAGGCACGGGTAGTCCGTCCTCTTTCAGCCCTTCGATGTGAAAGCGGATTGCCTCGCGGATGTTGTTCTCTGCAGCGGCAACAGTTTCGCCCGTGGCGACGCATCCGGGCAGGTCCGGCACATAGGCGGAGAAGTTTGACGGCGCCTTCTCGATGATTATGGCGTACCGCATTCAGCGCTCCTTCTTAAGTCCCGCTTGCTTCAGGATACTGTTCAAAGTTCCGGGAGCAAGATCGTCTGAGTATTTGCCAGCCACAGTGACGCGACCCAGCTTCTCGTCGTTCTTAAACTGGCGATGACTTCCCCTGGTTGCAACCAGATGCCAGCCGTCCTGCTCAAGGAGACGGATGATCTCGCGAACCTTCATCGTCCCGCACTATCCCACCCGGTTCCCCACAACACTCACGCCCGGCACGGCCTCGCCGCCTTCGCCGAGTTCGCCTGTCGCAACGTCGGTCCAGCGCATGCCGAGGATCGCGCCTTGCGCGGTGTCGGCGATCAGATTGTTGGCGATCAGCGCCGGGCCGGCGCCTTCAACAACTGACACGGCGATACCGATATTGGTGCGGCGGATGACGTTGCCGGAGGCGGTCACGTTGCGAAGATGCGGTCCCCAACCGAGGCCGACGCCCCAAACAGCGTCCTCAACCACATTGCCGGTGATGGCGATGTCGGCCTCTGCCGCAATGCCGGAACCGATCTGCAGGTTGCCGTCCGGATAGGCCGGTCCGCCGACAATGTTGCGCACGACATTGCCTGAGATCGTGCCGAGCCGGCCGCCATGCTCAAAGAAGTTGGTGAGCGAGATGCCGCCCACCGCACCGTCGATCAGATTGTTGGCGACAACAGCGCCTTCGAACGCGAATTCCACGTAGAACGCCATCTCGCGAAGGCGCGTTGCGACATTGCCGGTAATGGCGAGGCCGTCTGAGGAGAAGCAACGGATGGCGGAGAAGGCGCAATCGTCGATGCGGTTGTCTGAGACGATGACGCCGTTTGCCTTGTCGAGGTTGATGCCGTTGCCGTTCTGGCCGGTGCCGCCGGAATCGGCGCGGATGCGTTCAACGCGATTGCCGGAGACGATGGAATTGTCGGTCGCTTCGGAATCGCGCTGAATGAGAATGCCGGTATTGCCGCAATCGGCGATGCGGTTACCGGTCACCTTCATGCCACGCGACTGGTCGACGTCGACGCCGACGTCCGCGGCATCGAGGAACGCGGATTGCGTCACCCGGCCGGCGCAGTCGCGGAGCGTCACGCCTGAATTACCGCTCGCCATGATCCGGCAGTCGTCGATGGCCACGTCCGCCACGTCCTCGGCATCGAGCAGCGCACGCGCCTCGAGCGGCAATGCCTGCCCGTCCAGCGTCACACCATCGAGCCGCAGACGCTTGGCGCCGCGTGTGCGCAGCATGAAAGGCCCACCGCGGAAGGCGAGGTGCGTCTCCCCGGGTACGCCGATCAGGTGCGTGGTGGCGGGGAGCGTCACATCGGCGATCTCGTAGCGACCGGGCGGCAGGAACAGCGGCCGGCCCTCGGTCGTGGCTTCCTCCAGGGCGCGGATCATTTGCCGGCTTTGGTCGTCGGGCGAGCCTGGGATCAGAGCCGGGTGGGAGGCGGCGAAAACGCCATCGGCCAGCGCGGCTTGGGCCCTACCTGCTACGCCTGCCGCTGCACCCCATGCGGCTATGGCTGCGCCGGCGGAGAGGGCGCTGAGCGCGCTGCGCCGCGAGATTCCCGCTGTCTTGCCCGACATTCTGCGAATGGTCCCTGTGCTTCAAAGGACACACTTGTGGTGCCCTCGTTCGTAGTGGCTAACGGCCTCCACTGGTCAGAGTTGCGCAAATATCTTAGAAAGCGGTTGAATTTTCTTGATTGCTTTGAGCGGGAGGGCGGCGATGGCCGACCCGGGGCGGAACAAAGTTTTTCATCTCATACTCGTTAAGCCGACTCACTACGATGATGACGGCTATCCCCTTCAATGGCACCGATCCATCATCCCATCCAATGCGTTGGCGAGCGTGCACGGGCTGGCGCTGGAATGCGACGAACGCAAGGTTCTCGGCGACGATGTCGAGCTGCGCATCACGGCGATCGACGAAACCAATTTCCGTGTACGGCCGGATGAGTTGATCGCCACGATCCGCCGCGACGGCGGGCGCGGCATGCTCGGGCTGGTCGGCGTGCAATCGAACCAGTTCCCGCGTGCCATCGACATCGCGCGGCCGTTCCTGAAGGCCAAGGTGCCGGTGTGCATGGGCGGCTTTCATGTCGCGGGATCGCTGGCCATGCTTGACGAAACGCCGCCGGAGATCGCTGCGGCGGCGGATATGGGCATCTCATTCTTCATCGGCGAGTCAGAAGACGGCCGGCTCGATGAGGTCCTCGTCGACGGCTATGCCGGCAAGTTGAAGCCGCAATACAATTACCAGGATCAGATGCCGAACCTGCAGGACGCGCCGGTGCCGTTTCTGCCGCGCGAGCAGGTGGGCCGCACCTACGGCACCTATGGCAGCTTCGACCTTGGACGCGGCTGTCCGTTCCAGTGCTCGTTCTGCACGATCATCAATGTGCAGGGGCGGGTCAGCCGTTTTCGCTCCGCCGATGATCTTGAACGGATCGTGCGTGCCAACCACGCGATTGGCGTGCACCGTTTCTTCCTGACCGATGACAATCTGGCGCGCAATCGCAACTGGGAGGCCTGCTTCGACCGGCTGATTGAGCTGCGCGAGAAGAAGGGGATCCGCGTCTTTCTCCAGGTCCAGGTCGACACGCTGTGCCACCGCATCCCCGGCTTCATCGAGAAGGGCGTGCGCGCTGGCGTCGATAACGTCTTTGTCGGGATGGAGAACATCAATCCGGACAATCTGGCGGCGGTGAAGAAGACGCAGAACCGGCTCCTGGAATACCGGGAGATGCTTCTTGAGTGGAAGAAGCACCCGATCGTCATCACCGCCGGCTACATTCTCGGGTTCCCGAACGATACGCGCGAGTCGATCCTGCGCGACGTCGACATCATCAAGCGCGAACTGCCAATCGACCTCATCTACTTTACCAACCTAACGCCGCTGCCCGGCTGCGAGGACCATCAGCGCCTGACGCGCGAAGGCGCTTGGATGGATTCAGACCTCAACAAATACGACCTCAATCATCGCGTCACGCATCATGAACGCATGTCGGACGCCGATTGGGATCGCGTGTATTCGGAGGTCTGGCACCGCTTCTATTCGTTCGACCACATCGAAACGATCTTCAAGCGGATGGTGGCGCTTGGCTCCAACAAGCGCTTCTCCACGCTCCACCGGCTGCTTTGGTATCGCGATTTCCACCGGCTCTATGGCTGCCATCCGCTTGAAGGCGGGCTCGGGCGGATGAAGTTCCGTAAGGATCGGCGTCACGGCATGAAGTTGGAGAACCCGCTGGTCTTTTATCCAAAATATTGGGGTTCGGAAGTCCGCAACATCTTCTCCATGGCGTGGACCTATCGGCGCATGCGCAGCATCCTCAAACGCATCAGGACCGATCCGCAATCGAAGAACTATCGCGACATCGCCATCACGCCGCCTGGGCTCGATGAGCTCAGCCTCGGCATCTACTCCGAAACGCGCGGCACTGACGCCGCCATCGCCAAACGCAAGCGGCAGGAGAAGATCAAGGAAGATGCCCGTGCCAGAAGCGAGGCTGAGGAGACCGTCCCGCTCGCCGCTGCGGAGTAGCCGCTAAGGCCTGGCCTAGCTGGGCCGTTCGAGGGCGGACTATTCCAGAATGACGGCGGTTCCCGATGCTGAGACCATCAGCATGGAGCCTCGTTCGCCCACCGTCTCATAGTCGAGATCGACGCCGATCACGGCGTTGGCGCCGAGCTGCTCAGCCTCCGTCTCCATCTCGCTGATGGCGATCAGGCGCGCTTCACGCAGCGCGTTCTCGTAGCCGCCGGAACGGCCGCCGACGATATCGCGAATGGAGGCGAAGAAATCGCGGAACACGTTGGCCCCCAATATGGCCTCGCCCATCACCAAGCCGCGATATTCGCGGACGCGCCGGTCTTCAACGGAGTGGGTGGTCGTTACAAGCATGGTCCGCGTCTCCTGGACTTAAAGAGGATCGTTCATTCAGCCGCTGGCCTTTGGGCATAGCCGAGGCGTTGGTTGAGTGCGTCAAGCAGCCTGGCGGCCGCTTCGGCGATCGCCGTGCCGGGCTCGAAGATCGCCACGACGCCTGCGTCGTTTAGCGCCTGGTAGTCCTGGTGGGGAACGACGCCGCCGACCACGACGAGCACATCGGAGCGGCCTTCCGCCGCAAGCGCCTCAATCAGCGCCGGCACCTGTGTCAGGTGACCGGCGGCGAGGGTCGAGACGCCGACGACGTGCACATCCTGCTCACGCGCCTGCTGCGCGACTTCCTCAGAGGTGGCGAAGAGCGGTCCGGTCACCACGTCGAAACCCAGATCGCCAAAAGCGGAGGCGATCACCTTCTGCCCGCGATCATGTCCGTCCTGCCCGATCTTGGCGACCAGGACGCGCGGGGGGCGGCCTTCGTTTCGGGCGAAATCGGCGGTCATTGCCGCAACGCGCGCTACGAGTTCGTTGTCCGGCGGGATTTCGCGCTTGTAGATTCCGGTGAGCCCGCGCACTTCAGCCACATGGCGGCCGAACACGCGCTCCAAAGCCGTGCTCATCTCGCCGAGTGACGCACCGGCGCGCGCCGCCTCGACGGATGCGGCGAGGAGATTGGCGCTGCCGGACGCCGCCTCAGACAGCGCGGCAAGTGCTGCGGCAGTCCGCTCTTGGTCGCGCTCGGCGCGCAGGCGCTCCAGCTTGGCGCGTTGCTCGGCGCGAACGGCGGCATTGTCGACCTTCAGGACATCGACGGAGGCAGCGTCGTCGCGGCGATATTTGTTGACCCCGACGATGACGCGTTGGCCGGTGTCGATATGGGCCTGCGCAACGGTCGCGGCTTCCTCGATGCGCTCTTGCGGCAGCCCGGCTTCAATGGCGCGCGCCATGCCGCCGAGTTTCTCGACCTCGGCGATATGGCCACGCGCCTTCTCCGCCAGATCGGCGGTCAGCCGCTCCACGAACCACGATCCGCCCCAGGGGTCGATTGTGCGCGTGGTGCCGGCTTCGTGCGCCAGCACGAGCTGCGTATTCCGGGCGATGCGGGCGGAGAAATCCGTCGGCAGCGCCAGCGCTTCGTCGAGCGAGTTGGTGTGAAGCGATTGCGTGCCGCCTTGGGTGGCGGCGACCGCCTCGATCATGGTGCGCGCGACGTTGTTGAAGACGTCCTGCGCGGTGAGCGACCAGCCGGACGTCTGGCAATGCGTGCGCAGCATCAGCGAGCGCGGATCGTTCGGCTGGAAGTCCTTGGCGATCAGCTCCGCCCAGAGCAGACGGGCGGCGCGCAACTTGGCGATCTCCATGAAGACATTCATGCCGATGCCGAAGAAGAAGGAGAGACGCGGCGCAAAGGAATCGATCGGCAGGCCGGCGGAGAGGCCGGCACGCACATAGTCCAGCCCGTCGGCGAGCGTATAGGCGAGCTCCAAGTCCGCCGTCGCCCCGGCCTCCTGCATGTGATAGCCGGAAATGGAGATGGGGTTGAACTTCGGCATGTGCTCCGCCGCGTAGGCGAAGATGTCGGAAACGATCCGCATGGAGGGAAGCGGCGGGTAGATGTAGGTGTTGCGGACCAGGAATTCCTTGAGCACGTCGTTCTGGATCGTGCCTGACAGCGCCTCCGGCTTAACGCCCTGTCTTTCGCCCGCCACGATGTAGAGCGCCATGGTCGGCAGGACCGCGCCGTTCATGGTCATCGACACGGTCATCTTGTCGAGCGGGATGCCGTCGAACAGTTCATCCATGTCGAGCATGGAATCGATGGCCACGCCGGCCATGCCGACATCGCCGGCAACGCGCGGATCGTCGGAATCGTAGCCGCGGTGGGTCGGCAGGTCGAAGGCGATCGACAGGCCTTTCTGACCGGCGGCAAGGTTGCGCCGGTAGAAGGCGTTGGAGTCGCGTGCCGTGGAGAAGCCGGCATATTGGCGGATGGTCCAGGGGCGCTGGACATACATGGTCGGGTAGGGGCCGCGGAGATAGGGGGGCACGCCGGGCATGCTCGTCACGGCGTCGAGCTCGGCGATGTCCGACGGGCCGTACTGCGAGCGGATGGCGATGCCCTCCGGCGACATCCAGTCGGGCGCCGAGGTCGCCTGATGCGATCCGGCGGGCCGACGCCACGGCTCCTTGCTGAAATCCGGGATACTCATGACGCCGCGGTCCTCGCGAAGTCTTCAAGCCGGATTGGCGTCAAGCCGAGTGCAGCGAGCGTCTCCGCTTGCCCCGGTCGTACTGTGGTTGTGGTCGCGTCGTCGTCGGCGGGCGCCGGATGGAGCGTTGCGCCGACCAGCGGCATTGTGCCGTCGGTCACGCTTCTTTCGAGTGCTGCGCGGGCCTCGGCGATGCGCGCGGGAAATGCACCGGTGCGCAGGCTTTCGACGATGCCGCCCTCGCGCTCGATCGCCTGGAATGCGCTCCATGCCCGCTCCGCAAGCGCTTCGGTCAACGCCTCCACCGCACCGGCGCCGGCTGATGCATCGGCCACGCGGTGGACGTGCGCCTCGTCGATCAGGAGGCGCTGGATGTTGCGGGCCAGCGCGCTGGCGTTGCCGTCGGGGCGGCCGAGGGCGGCCGTGTGCGGCAGCACGGTGATTGCGTCGGCCCCACCGGCCGCCGCGGCGAAGGCGGCGAGCGTCGTGCGCAGAAGGTTGGTGTCGACATCGACGCGCGTCAGCATGCGCCGACTGGTTTCCGCGTGGAGCGCAAGCGGCTTCTGTTCCGCGTCGCAGAGTTCTTGAAGCCGCGCCCACAGAAGCCGCAATGCGCGCAGCTTGGCGATGCAGAGGAACTGATCCTGGTTGACCGAAACGCTCGCGCACAACAAAGGGAAAGTTTCGGACGGCGGCATGCTGGCTTCGTCGGCGGCGCGGAGCCACCACGCCGCCGCTGACAGGATGCCCGCAAGTTCCTGCGCTTCGGTGCCGCCGGCCTCGTGAAAGGGGCGGCCGTCGGCTCCAGCGAGCGGGCCCCCGAAGCGGGCCGCCGACAGGTCGCGGATCAGCGCGGCGAGCACCGTCGGGTCAGGGCCGCCATTTGCCTCAGTGCCGACGGCGATCGTCACCGGGTCGAGGCCAAAAGCGATATTGGTGAGCTCAGGCGCCGTACCGCTTTTCTCCACCAGGTCGGTGAGCCACTTGGCGATCTCCATTGCGCGCGGGTGCGGCTCCAGTCGCAGATGGATGGCCGTTAGGTCGACGCCGTCCAGTGCGATGCGCAGCGCCGCAGCATCCAGCGGCAGGCCGAGTCCGTCGGCTGTCGGAGCGCCGGCAAAACGTAGCGACAGACCGTCGGCGCCGCCGTTGAGGTCGGTCAGCGCCTGTCGGTTGGCTTCGTCGGGGTCGGGGTTGTCGACGATCTGAACGACGGACCAGGGCGCTGCGCCGCGGCCTTTGAGCACCGCACTATCGGTGCGGCCGGTGTAGAGCGGCTCCACCACGATGTCGTCGCGCGTGCGGGCGGTTAGGGTCGCCGGGTCGCGATCGCCCAGGGCCTTCTGGACCAATCGCCGCCAGTCCTGCAGGCCGGGAGGCTCGCCCTGGGGCGGCCGGCTTTCTGCATCGCTCATGGCAGTCTTCTAGGTCCGCCGGACCGACGCAGCAAGGCCGCAATAAGTATTGGTTCAGTAGTCCATGCCGGGCCGCAGCGACTTCGCCGCGACAATCCAGCCGGCAACACGCTTCTCGCTGGGCAGGAGGTCGACGCGCTTCTTCTTCTTGTTGATGTCTTCCATTCGTGCCGTCAGGTTCTTGGCGTTACGGCGGCCCAGATCCTTGACCGTATCGACGCCGGCGGCAACGAGCAGCTCCGCATAATCAAGGGCAATGCCACGTACGCGGGTCAGGTCGGCAATATTGGCCCAGTCGACGATATGATGCATGGGAATATCCGCCGCCTCAGAAAGCTCCTTGCGAAGCTTGGGCGTGGATGTGCGCTGAAGCAGCGTCGTCGTTGACCTGATGCCGTTCAGTTTCAACTTGGTCTTATAAAAGGACGCGATCGCCTTCATCTCTGCGATCGGATAGGACGCCATAGCCGCCTCCAGCTCCCAGATGTTCCTAAGACAGAAGCGGCGTTGCGGCTAGTGGTCCGATTCCGACATTTGCTACGCGTTGCAGCCATGCACGGGCAAATGTCGGAATCATTAGGACCATTAGCAAGTTCATGATGCTCGTGGAGCTTTTGAATTTGACATTTGAGCACGGACCCCGCCGCAAATGGGATTCAAACGTCAAATTCGCTCCACTAGAGTGCCGCGTGGGCCACCCGGAAGCGTGGCAAAAATGTCTCGATTAAACGAACTGGCCGAGGCCGGGGATGGAGGCGATCACATCGTCGACGAGCTCGTCGCCGGCGTGCTTACGGGCAAAGCCCACAATGTCTTTGGTGACGGTTTGGATGTCGCCCATGCCCAGGCCGATGCCCTGCAACTCACCGGCAACCGCCATGACACCGCCGCCCATGAGACCGCCGAGACCCGATGACAGCGACGAGCCCGCATCGCTTGAGCCGATGAGCTCCTTGGCGCCGGGGAGGGCGTCGATCAACGCGCCGGCTTTTTCTTGATCGCCTTCCTGCTTGAGGAACGACAGGATGATGCCGATTGCCTTTTGGGCCGTGGCTTCGTCGATGCCGGCGCTTGCGGCGATCTGGGCGATCAGTTCGTTCATGTGGCCTCTCCTTGAGCGGGTGCCGTTTAGCCTCCGCGTCGCCGCGTGGCAAGGGCGATGGCGCTTGCACCGATTGTCCGCGCCCGCGCACCCACCTATAAGGTCGGCGGGACAACAAAGATGCGGGGAAGGCCAGTGCTGCGCGACGGGTTTGTCTATCTTGGAACGAGCCGTGACAACAACGACGCGCTCGGCGATCCGCAATATCTCGATCTGAAATACGCCAACCGGCACGGGCTGGTGACCGGCGCCACCGGAACCGGCAAGACGGTGTCCCTGCAGATCATGGCGGAAAGCCTGTCGCGGGCCGGGGTTCCGGTGTTCTCAGCCGACGTGAAGGGCGACCTTTCCGGCATCGCGGAGGTCGGCGAGGAAAAGGACTTCTTGCAGAAGCGCGCCTCCGACATCGGCTTTGCCGATGATTATAAGCTGGAGCCGGCGCCGACCGTCGTCTGGGACATTTTCGGCAAGAAGGGACACCCGATCCGAGCGACGGTTTCGGAGATGGGGCCGCTTCTCTTGTCGCGCCTCATGCAGCTCAACCCGACGCAGGAGGGTGTGCTCAACATCGCCTTCAAGCTGGCGGATGAGGAGAACCTGCTTCTCCTCGACCTGAAAGACCTGCAGGCGCTGTTGGCGAATGTCGCGGAGCGGTCGAAGGAGATTTCCGGGCTTTACGGCAATGTGTCGAAGGCCTCCGTGGGCGCCATTCAGCGGCAGCTTCTGGTGCTGGAGCAGCAGGGCGGCGAGTCCTTCTTCGGTGAACCGGCGCTTGAGATCAGCGATCTGATGCGCACTGATTTAACCGGCCGCGGGGTCGTCAATGTGCTGGCGGCCGATCAGCTTATGCAGTCGCCGCGACTCTACGCGACGTTCCTCTTGTGGCTGCTCTCGGAGCTGTTTGAGGCGATGCCGGAAGCGGGCGATGTCGACAAGCCACGGATCGTCTTCTTCTTCGACGAAGCGCATCTTCTGTTCGACGACGCGCCCGATGCGCTGATCGACAAGGTGGAGCAGGTCGTGAAGCTGATCCGCTCCAAGGGCGTCGGCGTGTTCTTCGTGACGCAGAATCCGCTGGACCTGCCGGAAAGCGTGCTCTCGCAGCTTGGCAACCGCGTGCAGCACGCGCTTCGCGCCTATACGCCGCGTGAGCAGAAGGCGGTGAAGACGGCGGCAGAGACGTTTCGGCCCAACCCGGCGTTCGACGCGGCAGATGCGATCACGCAGCTTGGCGTCGGCGAGGCGCTTGTCTCCACGCTCGGCAAGAAAGGCGTGCCGAGCGTGGTTGAGCGGACGCTGATCCGTCCGCCGTCGTCGCGGCTCGGCCCCATCACGCCTGAGGAGCGCGCTGAAGTCATGAAGCGCAGCCCGGTGCACGGCAAATACGACACCACGCTCGACCGAGAGTCCGCCTACGAGGTTTTGGCCAAGCGCGCCGAGATGGCGGCAAAGGCGGAAGCTGAGGCTGAGGCGGAAGCAGAGGCGGAGGCACGCGCCGAAAAGGCGGAGAGAAGTCGCCGGCGGCGCACGACGTCGCGCCGCCGCACGCCCGATTACGATGAGCCGGCGCCGCGACGCAGGCGCACTCGCAGCTCCAACCGCCAATCGGTTACGGAGGCGGCGATGAAGTCGGTCGTGCGTTCGGTCGGCAGCTCGCTTGGGAAGGCGCTGGTGCGCGGCATCCTCGGCTCGCTGAAGCGCTAGCATCATGGCTCAACTGGACGCCATTCTGGCGCATATCGATTCAGAGCTTGAGGGGAGTCTGGAGCGGCTGTTTCAGCTCCTGCGCCTCAAGTCGATCTCCGCTGATTCAGCCTACGCCGATGATTGCCGCGCAGCGGCGGGCTGGTGTGCGGACACGCTCAACGACATGGGCATTGAAGCATCGGTGCGCGATACGATCGGGCTGCCGATGGTCGTGGGTCGCTATCGCAGCGCCGGCGAGAGCGCGCCGCATGTCTTGTTCTACGGCCATTACGATGTGCAGCCGGTCGATCCGCTGGAGCTTTGGGCGCGCGATCCATTCGACCCAGCCATCGCCGAGGTGGACGGAGAGAAGCGCATTCTGGCGCGCGGGGCGGCCGACGATAAGGGTCAGCTCATGACCTTCTTCGAGGCAGCGCGTGCGTGGATGAACATTGAAGGCCGGCTGCCGGTCAATCTCACCGTGCTTCTGGAGGGCGAGGAGGAATCGTCGAGCCCCAGCATGGTGCCGTTCCTGACGGAGAATGCCGACGAGTTGAAGGCGGACGTGGCGCTCGTCTGCGACACGAATATGTGGGATCGGCAGACGCCGGCGATCGCCACCATGCTGCGCGGGCTCGTCTACGACGAGGTGATCGTCGAGGCGGCGAGCCATGATCTGCATTCCGGCCTTTACGGAAGTGCGGCGCGCAATCCCATCCACGTGCTCGCCGATATCCTCTCAGGCCTGCACGACGGCGACGGCCGGATTATGATCCCGGGTTTCTATGACGGTGTGGCCGAGCCGACGGCGGAGCAGCGGGCCGCGTGGCAAGCGCTCGATTTCGACAGCGCGGCGTTTCTTGGCGATGTCGGCTTGTCGATCCCGGCCGGTGAGGCAGGCTATTCCGTGCTGGAGCACATCTGGGCGCGGCCGACGGCGGAGGTGAACGGCGTGGTCGGCGGCTATATTGGCGAGGGCGCCAAGACCGTGATCCCGGCGGAAGCCTCGGCGAAGGTGTCGTTTCGGCTTGTCGGCGAGCAGGATCCGGATCGCGTTCGCGACGGTTTTCGCACCTTCGTCAAGGATCGGCTGCCGGACGATTGCCGCGCGCGCTTCATCGACCATGGCGGCGACCGAGCGATCAGTCAGCCGGGCGACGGTCCATGGATCAAGACGGCGCAGCAGGCACTATCGGACGAATGGGGCCGCGACGCTGCGGTGATCGGCATGGGTGGCTCCATCCCGATTGTCACGCAGTTCAAGCGCATGCTCGGCATGGATTCCCTGCTGATCGGGTTCGGCCACGCCGACGACCGCGTTCATTCGCCGAACGAGAAATACAATCTGGACAGCTACCACCGCGGCACGCGCTCCTGGGCGCGCGTGCTTGCCGCGCTTGCGGAGTGAACGCGCGCGTCAATCGAGCTGCGTCAGGCCGTCGAGCGACCTGAGAACCGCCGACGGCGAGAGGTCGGTATATTCGTCCGGCGCTCCGGCGCGGTTGACCCACACTGTGCGGAAGCCGTGGACGGTCGCGCCTGCAATGTCCCAGCGGTTGGAAGACTGGAACGACACCGCGTCGGGGTAGACGCGAAACTGCGTGGTGACCATTTCGTAGACGCGGGGGTCGGACTTGTAGGTCTTGATCTCGTCGACGGACAGGACCGCGTCGAAGATGCCGTCAAGACCGGCGGCGGAGACGGCGCCGGCCAACATGTCGGGCGAGCCGTTTGAGAGTATGGCGAGCTGCTTGTTGTCCTGTTTCAGCGCGCGGATGACCTCAGGCACCTCGGGGTAGCAGTCCAGCCGGCGATAGGCGCCGAGAAGATCGGCGCGCGTGCTCTTGTCGGCGCTGGGAACTGCGGCAAACGCGAAATCCAAAGCCTCTTCCGTCAGCGTCCAGAAATCGCGGTAGCGGCCGGAAAGCGTCCGCACCCAGGAATATTCCAGCTGCTTGGCGCGCCAGATGTCGGAGAGCCGCGCTGCATCGGGCCCGACCGCGTCGGCGTGGCGGCGAACCGCCGCGTGAACGTCAAACAACGTTCCGTAAGCGTCGAAGGCGTAGACGGTGCAGGCCATGGGTCGTCTTTTTCAGGAGGCGCGTCTCAGATCATCCAGCTCGTCGGATTGGGGACCGGATTGCTCGCGGATGCCCATTGCAGGCCCTTGACGCAGCGGATGATCGCCCAGACGAGCACGGCGAAAAGCAAGAGGAAGCCGATGCCGATGAACATGAGGACGACGCAAATGGCCGAATAGAGCAGGCCGATCCAGAATGTGCGGATGAGGTAGGTGTAGTGGCTTTCCGTCCAGGTTCCGCTCACCTGGGGGCGGTTGATGTAGGCCATGACCAGGCCGACGAGCACGGTAAGGCCAATCAACACGCTCGCGAGATAGAGCACATAGACCAGCTTCACATTGCTCCCGCCGGGAGCCAGGTAGCCGGTCAGCGCGTCCTTCGACACAGGTTGGTTGCTATCAGACATGGCATCGCCCTTTGCTTTTGTTCACGGCTTCAAGAGGCCGGCCCGGTGGCCGCCAGCGGGCCCGGCCGGGGACACTTGTCGCCGCATAGGGAGTTGATAAACCAAATTGGGGGCACGTTGCACGCGAAGGAAGTCAAGCCATGACCCATAAGGCCAGGGATTTGCTTGCCGGCTGGATCGCGGAGAACGTCCAGTCCGCCCCGGATAACGAGCGCAGCCGGGATGCCGCCGAGCTTGCGGCGGAGTTTCTCGCCTACGCCAAGGACGCCGGATTGAGCGCCGATGACCTGGCGGAGCTGCAGGAAGATTTCGGCGACAACCTTGCCGGCCATCTCAGAGACGCCCTGTCGGCGGCCGGCGGATCGGTAGACGAGGATACGTAACGACGGCCCGGCATCTTGGCGCGATCGCCGAAATGCCAGGAGACAGACGGGCCAAGACGGGATAATTGACCCAATCTGGGCCGCGATGGTCGCGGCGGAGGTCAAAGATGGCGGAGTGGTCGCAAACCTGGACCTACCTTGACGGCGATTGGCACGAGGGAAACGTGTCGATCTTCGGGCCGCGCACGCACGCCGTCTGGCTGGGCTCAAGCGTTTTTGATGGGGCGCGAGCCTTCGAGGGCGTGATGCCCGATCTCGACCGGCATTGTGCACGCGTCAACGCCTCCGCACGGTCGCTGGGGCTCAGGCCGAGTGTCGACGTTGAGACCATGGTTGGCCTGGCGCGGGACGGCGCGAAACGCTTCGCCTCCGACGCGGCGCTCTATATCAGGCCGATGTATTGGGCGGAGCAGGGCGGCTTCATGTCCGTGCCGCCCGATCCTGACTCAACGCGCTTCCTGCTGTGCATGCACGAAACACCGATGCCGCCGCCGAGCGGCCTGTCGCTTTCCGTCTCGCCCTTCCGGCGGCCGACGATCGAGTGCATGCCGACGGACGCCAAGGCTGGGTGCCTCTATCCCAATAACGGCCGCGCCATCATGGAGGCTCGCGCGCGCGGCTTCGACAATGCGCTGGTGCGCGACATGCTGGGGAATGTCGCGGAGACCGGCACGTCAAACATCTTCATGGCGAAGGATGGGGTCGTTCTGACACCGGCGCCGAACCGGACGTTTCTGAACGGCATCACTCGCCAACGCGTGATCACGCTGCTGCGCGAGGCGGGGCAGGAGGTGCAAGAGACGACGCTGACGGTTGAAGATTTCCTCGATGCGGATGAGATATTCACCACCGGCAATTACTCCAAGGTGGTGCCGGTCAGTCGGATTGAGGATCGCGAACTGCAGCCCGGTCCAATGCATGCCAAAGCGCGTAAGCTCTATTGGGATTGGGCGCACGTCTAGGAATGTGCGGCGGGAGGACGATCGAAGCGAAGAGTGGGGCGGAGTCGGAGAACCAAATGCGAAAAATCGTTGCTCTAGCCATGACGCTGGCCGTTGTCGCCCCAATCGGCGTGGCAAGTCCGCTCCACGACGCGTTCGCCTATCAGGCGCCGCGCCCGCCGGTCGGCGGCGATTGCAATCAGATAGCCGCGGCGATCGGACCGGATGCGACCTGGTACGGCGAGATCGCCGGCCGGCGCTGGGACAACGTGCAGGACCAATATTATCCGTTCTCTGCGCGCGGGTGCTTTCACAGCGAGAGAGAGTGCCGCATCTGGCACAACCAGGCGCTGACCTATATGGACCGCGGGCCGATGAACTATGCGATCTGCCGACGGGGTCTGCGCTAGCTCAAAGCTCGATCCGCCCGGCCAATACAATCGGCCGGTGGGGCGCTAAGCGTCTTTGTCTTCCGTGCCGTAAGCCGACACGATCGTGTCGACGCTTGCCTCCACGATGCGATCGACCTCTTTGGCGCTCACGAGAGCGCCGGAAAAGATCGCCGGCCAGAACGCCTGCGTCTTGATCATTCCGAGGAACTGTTTGGCGACACGATCCGGATCGTCGGTGCTCAGAGCGCCACTTTCGGTCGCGGCCCGGAAGAAGGATCCGAAAATCCCTTCATGCACCGAGGGCAGATTGAGGCGGCGCGCCAAATCGGGGTCGCGCAGAAGCTCACTTGTGCCCATGCGCATCATGTCCATGAAGTCTTCTGAGCGAAGAAGTCGCCCTTCGGCGCGGCCAAGCTCTAAAAGCTGTGAGCGCAGCGGCTTGTCGGGTTCGTAGGAGACCTGGATCGCTGCCAGGACCTGGTCACGGGCGCGATCGGCGATGGAGCGAAACAGCGCCTCCTTGCTTTCGAAGTGATTGTAGACGGTCCGTTTGGAGACCTCAGCGCACGCCGCGATGCGGTCCATGTTGGCGCCCTCGAAGCCGCGCTTCTGGAACTCCGCGATCGCCGCGTCGATAATCTGCTTCCTCTTACATTCCAGTGGCGGCATTCAATCGTCCCAGCGTGATCACGCGGAGTTTATAGGCGGGGCCGCCGCAGCAGTAAACTCACCAGTTTACAATAGCGCGTTGGGCGTTACACTCAGCAGTGTACCAGATTCCGCAGGAGGCTCCCCTTGGCGACACAGCTCACACTGAACGGCGAGACCGTGTCAATCGACGCGCCGCCCGACACACCGCTTCTTTGGGTCCTGCGCGACGAAGTCGGGCTGACCGGGACGAAATACGGATGCGGGATCGCCTTTTGCGGGGCGTGCACGGTGCATGTCGACGGCACGCCGATGCGCTCCTGCCAGGCCTTTCTGGGGGACCTTGAGGGTTCGTCGGTGACGACTATCGAAGGCGCGAAGGGTGACGTGGCGGAGGCGGTGCAGACCGCCTGGCGCACGCTCGACGTCGTGCAGTGTGGCTATTGCCAATCGGGGCAGATCATGTCGGCGATCGGACTTTTGGAGAGCAATCCGCGCCCGAGCGACGAAGACATCGACGCCTTTATGAGCGGCAATATCTGCCGCTGCGCAACCTACCAACGCATCCGCGCGGCCATTCATTACGCGGCCGAAATGATGGAGGCCTGAGGCGATGACGATGGATATCTCCCGCCGCAGCTTCCTGGCCGGCGCCACCGCGTTGGCCGGCACGGGGCTCGTTATCGGATTTGACGGCGCTGGCGCGCTGGCGGCGGAAGGCGCCGCGCAGTTCAACCCGTTCGTGCGCATCGACGGCGACGGCGTCGTGACCGTCCTGATCAAGCATTTCGAGATGGGGCAGGGCACGACCACAGGCCTGACGACACTCATCGCGGAGGAGCTCGATGCCGACTGGGACGCCGTAGAGATCGAATTTGCGCCGGCCCATCCCGACTACAACAACCTCTTCTTCCAGATTCAGGGCACGGGCGGCTCTACCGCCATGGCCAACTCGTTCATGCAATACCGGCAGGCGGGCGCGGCGGCGCGCGCCATGCTGGTTGCCGCCGCAGCGGAGGAATGGGGTGTCTCTCCCGACGCCATCCGCATTGAGAACGGCATGATCCTGAGCGGTGGCCGCTCGGCCGGCTTTGGCGAGTTCGTCGCGGCGGCGTCGGCCATGACACCGCCGGCGGAGCCGACGCTCAAGGACCCGTCACAGTTCACGCTGATCGGCCGGGAGCGTCTGGCGCGCAAGGACAGCCATGACAAGACCAACGGCTCGGCGATGTTCGCGATGGACGTGCGGCTTCCCGGGATGGTCTACGCGGTCATCCTGCGGCCGGCCAATATCGGCGCCAAGCTGAAGAGCTTCGATGCCGCCGGCGCGGCTGACGTGTCCGGCTACATCGATGCGAAGGCGCTGCCCACTAACCATGGCGTCGCGGTCTATGCCCAATCCACCTGGGCGGCGATCCAGGCGCGCGACGCGATCACGGCGGAATGGGATCTGTCGGAAGCGGAGACGCGATCGACGGACGAGATCGCGGCGGCGCATGTGGCGCTTCTCGACGCGCCGGAATACGAGACACGCGAGGGCGGCGACCGCTCGGCGACGGAGGCGGCAATCGGCAGCGCGGCGAATGTCGTGGAGGCCGATTTCTTCGTGCCCTACCTGACGCATTCGCCGATGGAGCCGTTGAACTGCACCATCGAGCCGACGGAGACGGGCGTGCGCATCCATGACGGGTGCCAGATGCCAGGTCTCACCCAACCCTACGTCGCCGGCGTCTTGGGGATCGAGCCCAGCGCCGTTGAGGTGAAGACGCTCTATGCCGGCGGGTCGTTCGGCCGTCGCGGAACCTTCACCTCAGACTACCCCACAGAAGCCGCAATGGCGTTCGCGCTTATGGGCGGCGAGACGCCGGTCAAGCTGGTGTGGACGCGCGAGGATGATTTCACCGGCGGCCACTTTCGCCCGATGGCCGCGCATCGTGTGCGAGTCGGGATCGACGATACGGGCGGCGTCCTCGGCTGGGACCATCGCGTCGCCACCCAATCGTTGTTCAAGGGAACGGCGTTTGAGCAGGCGGTGGTGAAGGACGGCATCGATCAGACCTCAGTGGAGGGCGTCAACAATACGCCCTATGCGATCCCGATGATGTCCGTCGGGTTGAGCGACGGCCAGAGCCCCAACACGGTCTTGTGGTGGCGCTCGGTCGGTCACACCCACACCGCCTATGCCATGGAAGTCATGATGGACATGGTGGCCGAAGCCGCCGGCCAAGATCCGGTCGAATATCGGATGGCGTTGCTGGCCGGCGACGACAAACGGCAGCAGCGCATGGCCGGCGTTCTCAAGCTCGCCGCGGAGAAGGCGGGATGGGGCGAGCCGTTGCCGGAGGGGCGGTTCCGCGGCGTCGCCGTGCATGAATCGTTCCACAGCTTCGTGGCGGAGGTTGCCGAGGTGTCCGTCACCGACGGCCGGGTGAAGATTGAGAAGATCGTCTGTGCGGTGGATTGCGGCGTTGCCGTGAATCCGGATGTCATCCGCGCGCAGATGGAGGGCGGCATCGGCTACGGTCTGGGTGCTGCCATGCGCGATCAGGTGACCTTCACCGAGGGCAGCGTGGATCAGTCGAACTTCCACGATTACGAGTCGCTGCTGATCAGCGATATCGGTGCGATCGAGGTCCACATCGTGCCCTCCGCCGAGCCACCGACCGGCGTCGGCGAACCGGGCCTGCCGCCGTCACTGCCGGCGGTCGCCAACGCGATCTACGCTGCGACTGGCCAACGGCTTCTTTCGATGCCGTGGTCGAACGAGGTCGATTTCGCCTGAGGACCCGGTAGTCACGCGGTCGGCGGGTGAGGGCTTTTAGAGTCTCCATTCCATTCTGATGGAATCAGAATGGAGACTCTATGTCTTCGCTGGAGCATGATCTTATCCGAAAACCGGTATCCACTTTTCGGGATCATGCTCTAGTAGTCCTGCACCTCATCCGCCGCCTTCGCGACGACGGCATCGGGCAGCGCCGGCACGGCCTTCAGATAGGCGGCGATGGCCTGCACGTCCCCTTCGGGGAGTTGCGACAGGTTCCACTGTACCAACGACATGGTGCCGCCGAGCGTGTCGAAATCCGGCGTGAAGCCGGTGATGAACGTGTCGACGATCTCGCTTTCAGACCAGGCAAGGCCGTCGGCATGCGGTGTGATGTTGGGATTGATGCCGGGCCCCTCTGGATCGGGCGCGCCGGCGAACCATTGTGCGAGCTTCAGGCCGCCCATGGCGTCGCGCGGCGTATGGCATTCGCCGCAATGCCCGGGTCCTTCGGCGAGATATTGGCCGCGCAGCACCTCTTCGGAGGCATCGGCGATTGTAAGCACCGGCTCCGGCGACAGGTAGAGAAACTTCCACACGCCGACGCCGCGACGGATGTTAAACGGAAAGCCAAGATCGTGATCCGCGACCTGGTTGGACACCGGCGGCAGCGTGTCGATGAACGCCTTCATGTCGATGACGTCCTCGACCTTCATGCGGATGTAAGACGAGAAGGGGAAGGCCGGATAATAGTGCGCGCCGCCAGGCGACACGCCGTGCATCACCGCATTAACGAAGTCGAGGGTCGACCAGCCGCCCATGCCGGTGTCAGGGTCGGGTGAGATGTTGGGCACACGGAAGGTGCCGAAATCGGTTTTCAGCTCACGGCCGCCGCCGAGCTTCAGCTTGTCGTCGTCTTTCGCGTCAGGCGCGGCATGGCAGGAGGCGCAGCCGCCGGCGTAGAACATGACCTCGCCATTGGCGAGGTCGGGTTCGTGGTCGGGCAGCGCGGCGGCGGAGATGGGCGCAGGCGCTGTGACGAACCATCCGGTCAGCGCAACGATGACCGCCAGGGCGACAATGTAGAGAAGTGCGCGCCGCATCATCTATCCCTCACGTTCCCCTCAATTGTCATCCCGGTTTGGCCGTCAGCCGAGACCGGGACCCATGAACACCTGGGCGACTGAAAGATCATGCGCTCGTGCTCGCTTTATCCTCTTCGGGCTATGGGTCCCGGCACTTCCCCGGATCAAGTCCGGGGTCGGCCGGGATGACAAAGGATAGGACGTGCAGAAGACCAAGGATCGGATATCGGCGCAAGCGCCGGTTTCAGCCCTCAAACAGCTCAGCGACGTAGTCCCAGTTCACCAGATTGTCGAACCAGGTCTCCAGATATTTCGGCCGGGCATTGCGGTAGTCGATGTAATAGGAATGCTCCCATACATCGACGCCAAGCAGCGGCTTGGCGCCATGCACCAACGGATTCTCGCCGTTCGGCGTCTGCATGACCTCCAGCTTGCCGCCCTTCAGCGCCAGCCATGCCCAGCCGGAGCCGAACTGGGTCACACCGGCTTGAATGAAGGCGGTGCGGAACGCGTCGACGCCTCCGAGATCCTCTTTGATCTTCGCTTCCAGGGCGCCGGGGATGGCGCCGCCGCCGTTCGGCTTCATCCACTTCCAGAAGTGGATGTGATTGTAGAACTGGCCGGCCTGGTTGAAGAGCTTGGGGTTTTCCGAAAAGCTCTTCGTGCAGATGTCCTCAAGCGACATCGACTCGTATTCGGTGCCTTCGATCATGCCGGTCATGGCGACGAGGTAGGCGTTGTGGTGCTTGTCGTGATGAAACTCCAGCGTCTCCGCCGACATATGGGGGCTGAGCGCATCGTAGGCGTAAGGCAGGTCGGGGAGCGTGAAAGCCATATTTGTCTCCTCAGTTGAGATTGATCGTCGTCTCGCGTGCCGCAGAGCGCCGCTTGGTCGGTCTAGTTCTAGCGCAATAGCCCAGCCGGGCAACCGGGAAGGGCACTACGACGCGCGCTGCGGCGTTGCGCCGGCCTTACCCGTCATCTTGAGCGCGAAGGCCAACTCAATTGCGGTCTCCTTTAGCGCGTCGAAACGACCCGCCGCGCCGGCATGTCCGGCATCCATGTTGGTGCGCAGAAGAAGCAGGTTTCCGTCGGTTTTTGTGGTGCGCAGTCGTGCCACCCATTTGGCCGGTTCCCAGTATGTGACACGCGGATCCGTCAGGCCGGCAAGGGCGAGGATCGGCGCGTAGGGCTTGGCGGCGACATTGTCGTAGGGTGAGTAGGCGCGGATCGTCTCATAATCCTCGGCGCTGGCGATCGGGTTGCCCCATTCGGGCCATTCCGGCGGGGTGAGCGGCAGCGTGTCGTCGAGCATCGTGTTCAAGACGTCGACGAAGGGAACGTTGGCGATGATGCCGGCCAAGAGGTCGGTGGTCATGTTGGCGATTGCGCCCATCAACATGCCGCCGGCGGAGCCGCCTTCCGCGACGATCTTGCCGCGCGCCGTGTAGGATTCGCGTGCAAGATGCTCTGCCGCGGCGATGAAATCGCCAAAGGTGTTCGGCTTGGCTTTGCGCTTGCCGGCCTCGTACCAGCGGTAGCCTTTGTCCTTGCCGCCGCGAATATGGGCGAGGGCGTAGACAAAGCCGCGATCGACGAGCGACAGCCGCGTCACGGAGAACGATGCCGGGATGGTTATCCCGTACGAGCCGTAGCCGTAGAGCAGGCACGGCGCAGAACCGTCGATCGGCGTGTCCTTGCGGTAGAGGAGCGAGACGGGGACCGTCTCGCCGTCCGCCGCCGGCGCGAAGATGCGGCGGGTGACATAGAGCGCGGGATCGTGGCCGGAAGGCACTTCCTGCTCCTTGCGCAACACGCGTTCGCGCGTCTCCATGTCGTAATCGTAGACGCGCGCCGGCGTCGCCATGGAGGAATAGGTGAAACGCAGCGTGTCAGTGTCGAACTCAAAGCCGCCCGCCAGCCCCAGCGAATAGGCCTCCTCCTCAAACGCAATGACGTGCTCCGCGCCGTCGGCGAGCCGGCGTACGACGATGCGCGGCAGGCCCTCTTTGCGCTCCAGCCGCACCATGTGCCGCTTATAGACGGTGAGCGAGAGGATCAGCCGCCCTGGCTCGTGCGGGATCAAGTCGGCCCAGTTCTCGCGACCGGGGCGGTCGATCGGCGCGGTGACGATCTTGAAGTCTTCCGCGGCGTCGGCGTTTGTCAGAATGAAGAAACGACCGTCAGCTTCGTCGAGGCCGTATTCGGTCGCCGTTTCGCGCGGGGCAATCAGCGCCGGCTCGGTATCCGGCGCGTCCGCCGGGATGATCCAGGCTTCGGCTGTCTCGTGGTCATGGGCGTGAATGACGATGAAACGGTCGGATTGCGTCTTGTCGACGTGAACGAAGTATCCGGGATCAGGCTCCTCATAGACCAGAACGTCCTCATCGACGCTCGTCCCAAGCTTATGGCGGAAGACCTTAGAGGGCCGGTGGTTTTCGTCGAGCCGCACGTAGAAGACGTGCTGAGAATCCGCCGACCACACGCCGCCGCTACCGGTGTCGGGAATGATCTCCGGCAAGTCCTCGCCGCTCGCCAGGTCACGCACGCGCAAAGTGAAGTACTCGGAGCCCGCGGCGTCGTGCGCCCAGGCGAGCCGCTTGTGATCGGGCGAATGCGAGGCGCCGGCGATTTTGAAGTAGGCGTGGCCCTCGGCAAGCGCGTCGCCGTTGAGCAAGACCTCCTCGCCGCCGCCGTCGCGCTTCTCACGCACAAAAAGCGGATGCTGGCCGCCCTCCACGTAGCGCGTGGCATAGGCGAAGGGCCCGTCAGGCGCGGGAACGGTGGAATCATCCTCCTTGATGCGCCCGCGCATCTCCTTGAAGAGCGCCTCCTGCAGGCCCTCCGTGTCGGCCATCTGCTCTGAAAAATAAGTGTTCTCCGCCTCAAGGTAATCGCGGATGTCGGGCGACAGCACGGAAGGATCGCGCATCACGTCCTGCCAATTGTCGGCGCGGAGCCAAGCGTAATCATCGACACGGGTGTGGCCGTGGCGGGTGTGGGTGACGGGGTGCTTTTTGGCGCTGGGCGGGCTGAGTGGCTTCTGCATGGCGAAGCGGAGGTAGGCAGAATTCGCCGCAAGGGCAAGCGGCATCTGCTTCGCTTAGCCTGACAACTTCTGGTTTGGCTGCTACGGTGTCGTCGGGGGCGTATCGGGCGCGGCCGCGCGCTCGGCAGTGGAGGAGCTGCCATGCCCAAGATCGTCGGAAACGTTGAGTTTCACACCGGCGGGCCGGGCGCGCCGGACAATCTGCGCGACGTTATTGTCGGTTTCATCAACGATGCGGAGAAGCGGCTCGATATCGCCGTGCAGGAGATCGACAATTTCGACATCGCGAAGGCGATCGTCGATGCACGCCAGCGCAAGGTGCGGGTTCGCATCATCACGGAGCTTGATTATCTGCGAGAGACAAGGCGGCGCGACGAACCATTCGAGCCGGGCGGGCCGCTTGAGCCGAACCGCACGATCCTCAGCGCCATCCTAAGGTCCGCCACCTCGGTTTATGCCGATCTCAACCCAAACATCTTCCACCAGAAATTCATCATTCGTGACGACCGATCCCTGCTCACCGGGTCGACGAACTTCACCGATACGGGGACGAGCGAGAACCTCAATCACGTCGTCGTCGTGCATGATCCGGACGTCACAAAGGAATATCGCAACGAGTTCAAGGAGATACGCGAGGGTTCGTTCGGCCGCTTCGACCGGCACAAGACAACGCCGCGCGACCTCATGGTCGGCAGCATGCCCGTCAAGGTGCTCTTTGCGCCGGATCACAATCCGGAAATGGAGTTCATGAAGCAGATATCGAAGGCGCGGCGGCGCATCGATTTCGCCATCTTCACGTTCTCCAAATCGTCGGGCATCGACGATGCGCTGGCGCAGGCGAAGCGCGCGGGGATCGATATCAAAGGCGTGCTCGATGCGAAGCAGGCGAACCAAACATGGGCGGCGAAGAAGCCGTTACAGGAGGCGGGCGTCCAGCTTCATCTGGTCAAGAAGCAGCGCGGCCTCAACAAGCTGCACCACAAGCTGATGGTGATCGACGACGAAGTCGTGATCGCCGGGAGCTTCAACTATACCGGCCCGGCCAATGTGGTGAATGACGAGAACATCATCATTTTCGGCGATCGGGATACGGCGAGCGTCCGCGCCCGCGCGGCCCAGACGAAGCTCGGCGTATTCGCCCGTGAGGAGATCGACCGGATCGTTGATGAGTTCGGTGTTCCCACCACGCCGCCGCCATCGCGACGGTCAAGGTCGCGGAGCTAGTCTGGCTCACACGTAGGAAAGGATCAGGACCATCGCCAACACGACGGTGGTCCAAAACGCCATGTTGCCGGTGGGCCAGGTGCGGGCAAGCGCTCCTTGTGGCCCGGATTGGCGATAGATCGCGGCGTGGATCTGCCGTAGCACGCGCGTTGCGGTGCGAAGTGCGACGGCCCGTACGCGCCGGCCGATCGCCAGCACCGCCAACCCGATGGCGGGCAGGGCTTTGCGATAGCTCCATTCGGCATCGATGTTCACGCTTGGGAGTTCCGGCGGATAAAGGTGCGTCAGGTTCAGCCACACGAAAGCGAGCGCTGAGAAGAAGAGCAACTGGCTCTGGGTCAGCACATGCTCGGCCGTGTAGGGCGCGTAGTCCACGGGAAACGGCAGCAGGCTGTAAAGCGGCCAGGGATAGACGCCGATGAAGATGCAGATCGCCGCTGCGAGCGCCATGGCGATCAGCATGTTGGGTGGCGCTTCTTTGGTGCGGATGCCGGAATCGTGGGCAAAGAATGCGAAATAGGGGATCTTGATGCCGGCGTGGTGGAAGACGCCGGCTGACGCAAACAACAGCGCCAGCCAGACGATCGGATGGCCTTCCTTGAGCGCTGCCGTCAGGACCATGGATTTTGAGATGAAGCCGGAGAAGAGCGGGAAGGCGGAGATGGAAGCCGCGCCGACAATGCAGAATCCGGCCGTCCAGGGCATCGATTTGTAGAGGCCGCCGAGCTCGGAGCCGTTGATCTTGCCCGTGCGGTAAAGAACCGCGCCCATCGACATGAAAAGCAGGGCTTTGTAGATGACGTGCGAGAAAGCATGGGCGGCGGCGCCGTTGATGGCGAGCGCGGTGCCGATGCCGATGCCGCACACCATGAACCCGACCTGGTTGATGAGGCTGTAGGCCAGCACGCGGCGGAGATCGTTCTCAATAACCGCGTAGAAGATCGGGAACATCGCCATGGTCGCGCCGATATAGACAAGCAGCTCCGTGCCGGCGAAGCAGCGCGCCAGCACATAGACGGCGACCTTGGTCGTGAAGGCGCTGAGGAAGACGGTGCCGGTGGGCGTCGCCTCCGGGTAGGCGTCGGTCAGCCAATTGTGCAGGAGCGGGAAGCAGCATTTGATGCCGATGGCGAGGAAGATAAGCCAGGCGGATAGGCCTTCCAGAGCGATCGGCTCCACGGTGATGGAGCCCGTCTCCCACGCGCGGATGAGAATACCGGCGAGAAGCAGGAAGCCGGAGCCCACCTGGATGAGCAGATAGCGTATAGCGGCCTGGGTCGCGCGTTGGCTTTGGCGCGCCAGGATGAGGAACACCGAGGTGACCGCCAGAAGCTCCCAGAAGACGAAGAGCGTGATCAGGTCTCCGGCGAAGACGACGCCCATGGCGCTGCCCGAATAGAGAATCGCGGCAACCGGTTGGACGCGATCCTTGACGTGAAGCGAGAAGATCACGCCGATAAAGGCGGCGAGGTGGAAGAGGTAGCCGAAGAGCAGGCTGAGCTTGTCGGCGTAGACCAGAATCAGCGTGTAGTCGAAGAGCGACACCAGCCCGCCCACGCCCGGCGCCGTGCCAAGGAGGTTGGCAGCGCCGATCACCGGGATGGCGAGCAGTATGATTGCGCGCGGCACGCCCGATGTGACGGCGACCAGGATGGCGCCGACGAAGAAGACGAGGAAGGGTGCGACGCTACTCATCGTAATAATCTTCTCGGCGCATCAGCACCCTGCGCATCTCCTTGGCGAAGAGCACGAGGATGACGCAGGCGACGAAGCCGTAGATTCCGTAGAAGCCGAAAAGCGACTCCCAGGAATGGTACACGTGGCGGTGGATGAAGAACTCGGCGAGGATTGAGACTGCGCAGATCGCATGAAGCGCATAGATGATGCGCCACACGTTCTTCGGATTGTCGAAAATGTGCCGTTTGCCGTCGGCCGGCTTGCCGTGATCGCTCTGGTCGGATGGCGTGGTCATTGCGGTTCGCCCTATCGCAACGGAATGGCGGCGGCGAGCGCATGAAGCGGTTCGGCGAAGAAGAACAGCAACAAGCAGCCGAGCGCGGTGACGCTGAGCGCAATCAGACAGGGCAGCGGCGCTTCCTGGATGCCGCCGGTGGCCTGCGGACTTCCTTCCGGCGCGGTGCCAAAGAAGCCTCTGAACGGGATCGGCAGCAGGTAGGCGATGTTGAGAAGCGAGGAAATCACCAGCACGACCAGGATGGCGATGTGCTGGGCCTCCAGTGCGCCGAGGAGCAGGAACCATTTGCTCCATAGGCCGCCAAAGGGCGGCAGGCCGATGATCGATAACGCGCCGATCAAAAACGCACCGAAGGTGATGGGCATGACCCGCCCCAGCCCGTCGAGCTCGCTGACCTCTACTTTGTGGGCGGCGACGTAAATGGCGCCGGCGCAGAAGAACAAGGTGATCTTGCCGAAGGCGTGCATGGCGATTTGCATGGCGCCGCCGATCACGCCGAGCTGAGTGGCGAGCAAAGCGCCGACGACGATGTAGGAAAGCTGCGAGACGGTCGAGTAAGCGAGACGGCGCTTCAGGTTATTCTGCGTCATGGCAATGAGCGAAGCCAAAAGCACGGTCAGTGCAGCGACGTAGAGGAAGATGTCGGTGGCGCTGAGCTCCTGCAGAAGGTCGATGCCGAAGACGTAGACCATCACCTTGAGGATGGTGAACACGCCGGCTTTCACGACGGCGACGGCATGCAGGAGCGCGGAGACGGGCGTGGGTGCGACCATGGCCGCGGGCAGCCAGGAATGCACGGGCATGACAGCCGCCTTGCCAATGCCGAAGACATACAGGAAGAGCAGAAGCGCCAGTGTCGCGCCGCTCGCCGTCCCAGCCAAGATGCCGCCAGCCTTGAAGTCGAGCGTGCCGGCGAGGGCGAACGTGGCGAAGATCGCCGGCAACAGAAGCGCCATGGACGTGCCGAGGAGCAGCAGCAAATAGAGCCGGCCGGAGCGCATCGCCTCCGCATCACGTTTGTGCGTGACAAGCGGGTAGGTGGAGATGGTCAGCGCCTCGTAGAACAGAAACAACGTGAAGAGGTTCTGCGCAAAGGCAATACCGATGGCGCTTCCAACGGCGATTGCGAAGCACACATAGTAAGTCGTCTGGCGCGGCTCATCGCCGGCGCGCATATAGCCGATGGAGTAGATGGAATTGACGATCCAAAGCGATGAGGCGACGAGCGCGAAGAGCATGCCGAGCGGCTCGACGCGGAAAGCGAAGGCAATGCCGGCGAAGACGTCGATCCCAACGGCCTGAAGCTGTGCTCCATCTGAAAGGGAGCCGGCAATAGCCACAACAATGATGAAAAGTAGCGCAGCGGTGACGAGGGTCACGGTCTCACGCGCGTTCGGGTTGTTCGTGAACAGTGGGATCAGCGCCGCGCCGACAAAGGGGATAGCGAGGGCGGCAATGACGAGCGCTTCGGGCGTCATTGTGGCGCTCCAGGGGGCGGCACCCCGGTGGCCAGCGCTCCGGTCAGTATCTCCGCCGCGCGGCTGGCGAGGCCCGCGGAGGCGCTCGTCTCGATGCCGAAATAGACCACGGCCGCGGTCAGCGCGATCAGCGGCAGCAGCATCGACAGCGGCGGATCGGATGCCTCAATGACAGCCTTGGATGTCGGCTCGCGGAACCAGACGACCTCCACGACCCGGCCGATATAGACCACCGAGATGACGGAGCTTGCGACGATCGCGAACACCAGAAGCCAGGATCCGCTATCGAGCGCGCCCTGCGCCAAGTACCATTTCGAGATGAACCCGACCGTGCCCGGCGTTCCGATCAGTCCGAGGCCGGCAATGGCGAAGGCGGCCATGGTGATCGGCATGCGGCGTCCGAGGCCCGTGACCTCGTCCAGCATGCAGGACCCGACGCGGAAGAAGACGCAACCGAGGGCAACGAAGAGCGCGCCCTTCATCACGGCGTGGTTGAAGAGATGCGCAATGCCGCCGGTGAGGCCGGCCTGGTTGGCGAGGCCGATGCCGAGCGTGACGTAGCCGATCTGCGCGACCGACGAATAAGCCAGCATGCGCTTCAGATTGTTCTCAAACACCGCAATGGCCGACGCGATGAACATCGCCGCCACCGACAGGACGATGATCACCTCGCTGATCGGCAGCGCGGCGTAGTCGATGGCGCCGCCGAAGACGGAATAGTAAAGCCGGATAATGAGATAGACGGCGACCTTTGTTGCGCTCGCCGCCAGGAAGGCGGTGGCGAAGGAGGGCGCGAAGGCGTAGGCGTTGGGGAGCCACGCGTGCAGCGGAAAGAGCGCCAGCTTGATGCCTACACCCGCACTGACGAAGGCGAGTGCTGCGACCATGGCGCTGAACTGCTCCGGCCCGACATTCGCCAAGCGGTCGGCGATATCGACAAAGTTCAGGCTGCCGGTCAGGAGATAAAGAAAGCCCACACCGATGACATAGAAGGTGGCGCCGACCGTGCCCATGACGAGATATTGGAACGCGGCGAGTAGGGCGCGTCTGTCGAGGCCGTTGGCGATCATCACATAGGATGACAGCGATGAGACCTCGAGGAAGACGAAAGCGTTGAAGGCGTCGCCGGTGATGGTGATGCCGAGAAGCCCGGTGAGGCAAAGCAAATACATGCAGTAGAACCAGGCCTCGCGACTTTCGTCGATCTCCAGCTTCACGCTTTGCCGTGCGAACGGCATGATGGCGGCGGCGACCGCCGAAACGAGGAGCAGCACAAAGGCGCTCAGGAGATCGACCCGGTACTCAATGCCCCAGGGCGGCTCCCATCCGCCCATCGCATAGGAGATCGGACCGGTCTCAATGACCTGCCAGAGCATCGTCGCGGCGATCACCGGCATGAGCCAGGTCACGGCGAGCGCCACGACAAAGGCGATCGCGCCGCGCCGCAGGAAGGCGGCGATCACGGCGCCGAACAGCGGGACTACGACCTGCAGCGCGGGGAGGTGCGGGAGCACCGAACTCATCCGCCGTCACCGTTATTGAGGATCTCGTCCTCTTCGATTGTTCCGTAGGCCTCGTTGATCCGCACGATGAGGGCGAGGCCGAGCGAAATGGTGGCGACGCCGACGACAATGGCGGTCAGGATGAGAACGTGGGGCAGGGGATTGGAATAGACGGAGAAGTCCGGGTCGATGATGGGCGCCGTGCCGCCGACGATTTTCGATGGCTCGATGAAGAGAAGATAGACGGAGGTCTGGAAGATCGACAGGCCGACGAGCTTCTTCACCATGTTGCCGCGCGCAATCACGATGTAGAGGCCGGCGACCATCAGGAATATCGTGGCTGCGTAATTGTAGCGTTCAGCCAGGTCGAAAAGGATATCCATCAGCGACCTCGCTCCACGAAGGCATAGAAGAGCGAGAGCATGGTGCCGGCCACGGTGACCAGCACGCCGAACTCCACAAGGAAGATGCCCCATTCGTGCCCGTGCACGGGGTCGTGGGCGAGCACGGAGTAGTCGAGGAAGTTGCCGCCGAGCAGCATTGCGACCGCCCCGGTGCCGGCGAAGATGAAAATGCCGAGCGGCACCATGCGCTCAGCGATGATCCGCGGCGCGACGCGCTGCGCTGCGCGGATGCCGAAGGTGATGGCGTAAAGGATGATCGTGCCGGCGGCGATGACGCCAGCCTGGAAGCCGCCGCCCGGCCCGTAATCGCCGTGAAACTGCACATAAAGCGCGAAGAGCAGGATGAACGGCAGGATCAGCTTGGTGCCGACGCGCAGGATGAGGTCGAGGCTCATTGGTCGGCCCCCGAGCGGCCTTCATCGCGTCGGCGAAGGCCGCGTAGAAGCAGCATCACGCCGATGCCGGCGGTGAAGATGACGGTGACTTCGCCCAACGTGTCGAACCCGCGATAGTCGGCCAGCACCGCGGTGACGACGTTGGGGACGCCGGTCTCCGCGACCGATTGACTGAGATAGCGCGGCGCGACGTGCGCATGAATCGGCGAGTCGGCCGTGCCGAAT
Source organism: Afifellaceae bacterium (assembly GCA_028284625.1). GTDB lineage: Bacteria > Pseudomonadota > Alphaproteobacteria > Rhizobiales > Afifellaceae > DASWJZ01. The sequence continues at coordinate 252,991 of JANQRH010000009.1, forward strand.
GGCGGTAGCCCGAGCGTGCCCCACACGATCAGCATACCCACGACCACCGACAGAAGGAGCGGGATGGCTGTCGGCCGCAGGGAGCGGATTTCGATGGTCTTGGTGAGATGGAGCGTGGCGAGGAGGACGACGGTCGAGATGCCGGCGCCGACGGAGGCCTCGGTCAGTGCGACGTCGACGGCGTCCAGCACAAGCATCACGCTTGCCATGAGGAAGCTGTAGGCGCCGGCCAGAATGACGACAGCGAACAGGCGCCGCTGTCGAATGATGCCGATCGTCACGAAGATGAGCAGCGTCAAGAGCGCCGCATTGATGAAGGATTCTATTGCTGCCTCCCGGGCGCGTCTTGGGCGCGGGAGGCGCGCCGATCTTCGGTGAGGAGCGGCTCGATCTTCTCGTGCAATGCCGCCTGGGCGAGGGCGTGCGTCACGACCGGGCCAAAGACGAACAGCAGCAAGAAGATGAAGAGGAGCTTGAGCGCAACAAGATCGAAGCCGGCCTGCACGATCAGACCGGCGATCAGAAGACCAGCGCCAAGCGTATCGATGACGCTTGCGGCGTGCATGCGCGTAAAGAGCTCAGGCATGCGCCAAAGGCCAAGCGCGCCGACCAGGATGAAGAACGAGCCCGCGGCGATGAGCGCCCAGCTGGCGATATCGACGGGTGTCGCGATCACCCTGCGTCCTTCTCTTCGACGTCAAAGGCGAGGTCGCCGTGGCGAAAGAATTTCAGAACGGCGAGCGTGCCGATCAGATTGAGCAGACCGTAGGTCAGCCCGATATCGAGGAATTCCGGCCGTTCGGTCAGAAAGCCGAACACGGCAAGCAGAAGAATGGCGAGGGTTCCGACGGTGTTGCCGGCAAGCACGCGGTCAAACACGGTGGGGCCATAGATGGCGCGCGCCACGGCAAGCGCCATCGCAGCGAGAATGGCGGCGGCGGCCGCGGCGAATATCATGCGTGGCCCTCAAATCGGGTGACGCGGGCGTCCATCTCGCCGGCTTCCAGGTCGGTCGCGTTCTCGCTGACCAAGGCGTGCACGGTCAGCTGGTCGCCGCTCGCGCCGACAGTAATCGTGCCGGGCGTCAGCGTGATGGAGTTGGCATAGGTGGCCATGCCGGCGGTGGTCTTCTGGCCGGCGGTCACGACCGTCATGGTCGGCGAGATCGGTAGCCGGGGATTGAGGATAATCCGCGTGACGCGCCAGGCGGAAACGGCGATTTCCTTGGCGAGCCAGGGGAAATAGAGCGGCGCGCCGGGGAGCATTTGAACAGGATGACCTTCCGCGTCGGTCACGCCCATGCGGCGCGCAACGAACACAACGGCGAGCGTGCTCAGCACGCCCATCCCGATCAGCCACGCCGTGTAGTGTCCCGACAGCGCCAGCCAGAACACCATTAGGAAGCCCGCCAGGCTCGCCACGCGCATGCGCTACCCTCCCGTCCAGGAGATTTCTAATGGAACCCACCGGGAGATTCCAACCCGCACGCGCGTGCCACTTTAGTCGCCCGCGCCGCATGATCGGTAGGTCACATTCGTTCTTCAGCCGGTGTTTGCGTCCTTGCTTCTATGCGTTTGCAATTGCTCCGAGCTGTTACTATAGCTCTGCGCCTGTTGTGCCTTCTTCGGCGGACCAGGAAGACGAGTTAATCGAGGCGATGCAACAGAATTATCTTATCGAACTGACAGCTGACATCGTTGCAGCTTATGTGAGCACGAACACTGTCGCCCCAGACAACCTGACGACGCTCGTACAAGACGTCCACAAGGCTCTGCATCGGACGGCCACTGGCGCGGTCGAGCTGGAAGCGCCGCCCTTGGCGCCGGCTGTATCGGTGAAGAAATCCGTCACGCCGGATTATCTGATCTGCTTGGAGGACGGGAAGAAGTTCAAGTCGTTGAAGCGGCATCTGCGCACGCATTACGACCTGACGCCGGAGGAATACCGGCACAAATGGGGCCTGCCGGCGAGCTATCCCATGGTGGCGCCGAACTACGCCAAAGCACGTTCCGCGCTTGCCAAGAAGATGGGGCTTGGGCGGAAAGCCGCGCGCTGATCGCCGGTCGACCTCAGCCGCTCCTGCCTCGCAACGCCGCAAGGCGTCGGCCTTCGGCTTCATGCGCCTGATGCAGCGCGATGTGCCGATTGAGGTCATATGTCCAATGGCCTGATCGCGCGCGATTGCGCTCCGCCCTAAGGGCCCGCTCCAACCGCATCACGATCGACCGTAGCGCCTCGGCCGTCTCCATTTCGTCTGATGGCGGCTCAGTGCGGATCAGGGCCGGCAGGTCGCGGCCACGGTCGTAGGCGCGCGCGCCGGCCTTGATGATTCCGTTGATCGCTTCGCCCGCCGCGCCATGAAGAATCCCGCTTGTCGCTTGCCGTTCCAACTTGTCGCGCGCCTTCGCCATGACGTCCTCGCCAGTTGCAGGACGCGCATGCTGATGGCCGCAGAGTCGGCGGGGATATCTTTTTCGCCAGGAAGATGCGCAGCAGGCAGGGATTTATCCCCGCCGCACCTGCATGGAATATAGGAATTCAATCCTAGTTTGCAGGAGGCGGGTATGACAATCACCGATTGCAGCAACTACAACGTTAGGCACAGATTTATCGACCGTGCCGGGCGTGAGGGCGTCTGTCGGTTCATCGAGACGCTGGTTGCGGCGGCACTTGGCATCGGATTGGCGGAGTTACGGGCGCGGGGTCGCGGCCGCGCCGCCGCGGCTTTTGCCCGCCAGACGGCGATGTATCTGGCGCATGTGCATCTCGGGATGAGCCTGTCGGAGGTCGGCCGAACGTTCAGCCGGGATCGAACGACGGTGGCGCATGCTTGCGCGCGCGTTGAGGACTGCCGTGACGATCCGAAGTTCGACCGCATTCTCGCCTGCCTGGAAACAACGCTGGACGGCTGGCAGCGAAGCTTTGCCATGGTCGGGCGACCGGCGTGAAGCGGCATGGCGGCGACGAGACAGAAGCGGTTCTGGGCGCGCTCGCCAAAGATCGGCGGGCGAGGCTCAGACCCGATGGCGACGGCGATTATGTGGCCTCAGGGCCGGCTGGCGCGAAGGGGCGGCGGTTCGCCGGCGGATCGATCCGCGACCTCGTGGCGCGCGGCCTTATTGCTGGCGTGGACGGCGACGACGGACTCTGTCTCACGGGCGCCGGCGTCGCGTGGCTCAAGCGGCGCCGAAGCGGTGGCCTGCCGTTTCGAGAACAGCATCACGCCATCGCTGAAGTCCGGCCCGAGCCGGGCGGGCAGAATGTGCTTGCGACGTTGGAGGAGAGCCCGGTCGCGTCGCTGGCGCGGCGTGTGGGGCGATCGGGCAAGCCGTGGCTGCCTCCGCATGCGGCAGCGGCCGCCGAGCGGCTTCGGCGCGACTTTGAGATCGGCGGGCTGCAGCCGCGCATCACCGCCAATTGGTCGGCAAGCGTGAGCGATGGCCGCCGCGCAGGCGACAATAGCGGCATCGGCGATCTGACCGACATGGCGTTGGCCGCCCGGCTGCGTTTCGACAAAGCGGTCGGCGCGGTCGGGCCTGAGCTCTCCGGTGTGCTCATCGATATCTGCTGCTTCCTCAAGGGCCTTGAGACTGTGGAGCGAGAGCGGCAATGGCCGGCCCGCTCGGCGAAGCTGGTGCTTCGGCTGGCGCTAGAGCGCCTTGCCAGCCATTACGGCCTGATGGCTGAGGCATCCGGCCGGTCCGGCTCGGCTGGCATGCGCCATTGGGGCGCCGACGGCTACCGACCTGAGGTCAGCTAGTGGATTGTTTCAGACATTTGATACCCACCTGCGGCCCATCCTTCATCAAATGTCTGAAACCGAAAATCTACTAGAACTCTCGATTTGCTAGTGGTCCTTTTGATCGGAACGTTTGCCTTTACGTTGCTGCACGGTGACGCAAACGTTCCGATCGGACCGCTAGTGCACTTTGGCAAGTGCCGCCTGCGCGTCGGCCCGAATGCGCCCCACCATGGAACTCAGCCCGTTGGAGCGCTGCGAGGTCAGATGCTCACGCAGCCCAATGCGCGCGAACACCGCCTCCGGGTCGATCTCCAGGATTTCGTGTGGCGCGCGCCCAGAATAAAGCGCGAAGAGGATGGCAATCAGCCCGCGCACGATATGGGCGTCGCTGTCGCCGCGGAAACAGAGGCGCGGCTCACCGTCGCCACAAGGTTCGCTGACGAACCAGACCTGGCTGGCGCAGCCCTGCACCTTGTTGGCGTCGGTTCTGTCGGCATCCGGCAGATCGGGCAAGCCCTTGCCGAGCTCGATCACGTAGCGGTAGCGGTCTTCCCAATCATCAAGGAAGCTGAAATCCTCCACGAGGCCGTCGATCGTCGCGTGCTGTGCATCCATGACCTCCCCATAGCACAGCGGAGGCTTTTGCTAAGCCTCGCAATGCGCCGCAGAGGTCCTTGTCGCTGAGGTCTTGGCGCCTACTGGCTATTGAGAGACGCCGTCCAGGCCGGCATCAGATCGGCCGTGGTCAGCGTGCCGTGATCGGCAGTCTGCTCGGCGAATGTCTGTCCCGCCGTCAGGCCCGCCGACACGATGTCGGCGCCAGTCTCCAGCTTCTGCGTCAGAAGAACAAGCGCCTCGCGGCTCGTCTCGCACGCCGCGGGATGGCGCTCGCAGACGCCGGTCACGTCCTGCAAAAGGATGCGCGCTGCGTAAGCGGTGTGCAGCAAGCTGACACGCGGCGAAGTCTCGTCGCTGTTGGCGGAGGGCGGCAACAGCAGAACCACCGTCGCCAGCCAGAAAAGCGAACGCGTTATAAACATGCCCGACCCTGTCATTTGTCTTTTTTTAGTGACGCCACTGAACCAGAGCGGAGTGAAGGGCGGGTTGCCAAACGCGTGACGGAGGTTGAGGATTTCGGAAACGCGCTTAATGGAATCTAAGCGGTGACAAAGTCGTCGCTGGGCGAAAGCATCCCTTAACCCTGACGCTATCTTTCCCAGCGTTTGCAGCCGATTCCGAGGGGTCGGCCGGTCATGCTTCAGCCTTCCTTAAAGCCGCCTCTCGAATGTGCGGGCCAAGGTTTACGCCGGGCAAAGGCTAGTTGATGGCGCGTACTGCCGAGCAGATGCCGACACGTTCCGCTCCGTTCGAATTGAGTGGGCTTCTCCCAGAGGCGCTGGTCCCGTGGCACGGGTCGAATGCGTTGGAGGGGGACGATGTGGCGGCGCGCGCTGTTGCGTGCGCCGGGGCGGCTGCTTTGGTTGCGCTGCCGTTTCTGTTGCTGGCCTCGGTGGTGCTTGAGGCTCCGTTCGCCGCGCCAGCGGCGATCGCAGCGGGGTATTTGTTGATCCCGCGCGCGGCCGGCTTGCGCTTTCCGTATGGTGTCGCGGTTGCAAGCATTGTCGTGCCGTTGGCCCTGGTGATGTGGTCGCTGGGCTATCTGCTTCTGCTGGATGGTCCTTCGCAGGGGGAACTGGCGGCCGCGCTGCTTGCGCCATTCTTTGCCGCCGCGCCGGCTGTGGCGCGTCTGGCTGTTGCAACGCGCGACGAGAGCGCTGTCGTAACGGCTAGGCGGAGTGCTGATTGCCTTGACCGGCTTGCACCATCAGAAGCGGTACTTGTCGTGCGGGGCGATGGGGAATTGCTTGCGGCAACGCAGGCGGCGCGTGCGACGCTCGGTCTTCTGGAGGAGACGAGCGGCGGTGATGTCGGACGCCGCTTCGGCTTGCTCGACAGGCCCAAGCTTGCGGAAGCGATCGGGCATTGCCTGAGGGGGCAGGAGCGGACGGAGGTCACGCTGCGGTCGGCCGGCGATCGAAGCGGCCGGACGGGTTACACAGCGGAGGTTTCGGAAGCCGGGGGTGGAGCCGTCTCCATCCGCCTGCGTGAAGCGCTATCGGATGTGTCGGCTCGGGCGGAGGACGCAGGCGCTGTGCAGAGCACAGCGGGGCCCGATGCGCCGGACTGGAACGACGGCGAGGGGTGCGACGTCACCGAGGCCGTCGCCTTCGCGATGCGGCGTTGCGAAACGACGGCCGAGGCGCGCGGTGTGGTGCTGAGCGCCGATGTGGAAAGCGATCTGTGGGCGCGATGCGACCGGCAGGTCTGCCGGCGCATCCTTCACCTCCTGATCGATGGCGCGCTTCACCAAAGCGGTCCGGAATGTGCAATCGCGTTGAGTGGGCGAGGCCTGCGCGGTGTCGTGCTCCTGAGGCTCGCTGTTCGTTTCACATCAGAATGGACGGATGCGCCGAGCGGTGCGGCGATATGGTCGAGCCTGCGTGGCGCGGTGGAAGAGGTCGGCGGCACGCTCGTCGTTGAGGAGACGCCTGGGGAAACGCGGCTCAGCGTTCGGCTTGAGCGGACCGCGCCGCAGCAGACGATCGCCGAAGGCGAGAGGAATGAGGATTTAGGGGGCAGGGATTGATGGGTGTTCAAGTTTTGATCAAGCCAATGATGCGCCCGCCCGCGCTGGCGGTCGGCGGACTTGTCGTGGTGTTTGCTTTGGTTGCCGGCAACGCGCTCCTGCTGCAGCCGCGGCCGCATCCGGCGCCGTTGGTGAATACGCGCGCCACGATCGATGAGCCAACGCAGAACGACGATGCGCTGACGCTGTTGGTCCAGCCGGAGGCCACGCAGCAGCGCGCCGACGACCTGGTGCTGGCTGTTCAGTCGGCGCTGCGCCAGAGCGGCCATTACGGCGGCCCGCTCGACGGCTTGTCGGGGCCGCAGACCGAGCAGGCGATATTTGCGTTCCAGTCTGCAAATGGTCTGCTGGCGACCGGTGAGCCGAGCCTGGAGCTTCTGGCGGAGATCAAGGCCGCGAAAGCGCAGGACAAAAGTTCCTTGGCGGAACTGGCGGCAGCCGAACCAGAACCGATGCCCGACCCGCGCGTAGCGGCCGTGCAGCAGGCTCTGGCGATCTCTGCCTACGGGCCGTTGCGCAGTGACGGATTTCTCGGGCCGCAGACGCATAATGCGATCAGGCGCTTTCAACAGGATCACGGTCTGCAGCCGACCGGCGAGATCACCGACGCGTTGATCGTGGAGCTGCGTGCGGCCGGCGCGCTCCGGGACGACTAGTGTGGTGGGTTTGAAGTTCCTACTATTATTTCGGCGGTCTCATCATAGGAACTTCGAACCCCAAAACCACACTAGATTCAATATCTTGTCTAGTATCCTTATCGAATCTGAAGTTCGTTCGGAGGTGGCTGAATAGTAATGCGAACTTCAGATTCGGGACACTAGATGCTGCGTCGCCTTCGGACGGATTTCTGGGTCGCCGCACTCAGACGTCGTGCGGAGCAGGCGGGCGCCTACGTGTCCATTGCCCGGCGCGGCGCCGACGAAGCGGGCGCGGTGTTCATCCTCGTCGATCGTCGCGATGGGGCGTTCGATCTCTATGGCCCAGCCGCGCAAAGCGTGTTCGACGAAGAGCGCCCGGTGGACCGGCTGTTCTCGCTTCTGGCTACGGAAGCGCCGCAGGATGCAGTGCAGGCGCGCATCGATCAGGAGATGCGCTTCGATCCCGATCTGTGGCTGATCGACATTGAGGACAAGCAAGGTCGCGCGTTCGTCGAGCTTGCGCCCGATCAGGATGAGCGTGGGTTCACTCCGCGTTAACCACAATGCGGCCAGATCGCATTGGGCTGGAATGAGAGAGTAGCAAGATGGCTAAGATATTGCCGTTTGCGATCGATGGGGCGAGCCGAAAACGGAAGACGCCGGTGACCGGCGGAGTCGTGGTCATCTTTCCGGGCATTCGGGTGGAGTATCACGACGGCGCTCCGCAACCCGACGCGAAGAACCATCAGCGTCGCGGGGCGAGCAAGGACGTTCTATCCGCCTGACTCAGCCCGACTCGGGCGGCGGGATCACAGAAGGCGCGGGCAGGCATTCCGACTGCGTGAGGATGCGTTGCGCGTCGGCGCGCGTGGCGGCGGTCGGAGCAAAAAGCCGCAATATCGCGATCAGCTCATCGCCCGGACTTTCAACGACAATCGTTAGTTCAAGCTCGACCGTCGGGTTGTCGCGCAGCCGTTGGTTCTGCTCGCTGTTCACGACGATCATGTCGAGGCGTCCTTGCGCGGCCGTGCGGTCGTTCAGGCTGAAGACGATCGTGCCCTGCGGATCGTAGAGCGCCACAGACCAGAACCGGTCGCGCGCATCGACCGTGATGCCGGCGGGCGCGTCGCCAAGATTGAGCCGGCATGCGCCGTTGACGAAGAGCGGATCGAGGCCCGGCACACCGTCTTCGATGGATCCGCCGGCCGGTAGCTCGGCGAATTGGTTTTCGCCGGAATGGGGCGCGAGGCGCGACCAGCCATCCGCTTTGGCGAGGTAAGGCACCGCCAGGATCACCACGATATGGATGGCGCCCGCCAGCAGCGCCGTGCCGATCACCAACGTCGCAATGGTGCTGAGCGAAAAGCGCGGCTGCCAGTGCTTTAAAAGAGTGAGCGTGATCATGTGCAGCGGTCGCGGATAATGCTCGGCATGAATAAGGTCGTGAGCGCTGTGCCGGTACGCGCCGAGGTGTCGTAGAGGCGGATCACGACCCGAAAGCGGCCAGCGCCATCAGTGGAAATCCAGTTGCCGGTTTGCGGCTTGGGCGACAGCGTGATCTCGAAAGAGCCATCGGCGGAGCGCAACAGGTTTTGGCTGCCCAGTGCCGCAACGCCGCTTGGGCCCTCCACGAACTGGCCGTTGAGGTCTTCCAGCGCGACCGTCCACAGCCGCGCCGGCGGCGTCTGCCCGGCAATCCGATAGTCGCAGGCCGCGGAGAGCGGCGCACCGGAATCGTCGTCCTGGGCGAGAAGCATCAGGCCTTCGCCGGAGCCGAGCGGTATCTCGCCGACGCGCGCCAGCCGGGCGCGCGAATAGGGATCAGCATCGGCGGTGCCGGCATTCGGCCAGGCCTGCCAGGCGCCGAGCGCGATCGCGTCAATCGGTGTGGGCGAGCGGACGGTCAGCCAAGCGGTCCACAGCCCCAGCGTCAGCGCTGCGGCTGTGGCGACAAGCATAGAGACGGCCGAACGCAAGATTATTGCGTCGCCGCCTCGCCGCGGGGCTCAAGCGCGGCCTGGCGCTGGAGTGGGTCGCCGTTGGCTTCGCGGAAGCGCTCCTCCAGGCGGCCGAGCGCGGACGACGTCTGCGGCGCAAGGCGGCCGGATGCACCGGGATCAAGCAAATCCTCATCACCGGCTTCGGCGACGAGCGCTTCGCCGGTCGTGTCGGGCGGCGGCAATCCGGGCAGCGGCTTGGGAATCTCGTAGGCCATCGCCACGCGCATGAACTTCGCCCACGTCATTGCCGGCAGATTGCCGCCGGTCAGGCGCCTGGTCGGTTCGTAATTGTCGTTGCCGAGCCAAACGGCGGTCGTGTAATTGCCGGTGAAGCCGACGAACCATGCATCGCGATAGGCGTTGGTCGTGCCGGTCTTGCCGGCGACCTGAATGCCAGGCAGGCGTGCGCGCCGTCCGGTGCCGGCTTCCGCAACATTGTGCAGCATGTCGACCATGCCGGCGACCGTCGTCTCTTTCAGCACGCGCTGGCGCGGCTGCGGATTGGCGTTCGTGTCGTAGATGGCGACGCCGCCGGAATTGCGAATTTCGATGATGCCGCGCGGCTCCACACGATACCCGCCATTGGCGATGGACGAATATCCCGTCGCCTGATCGAGCACCGTCAACTCGGAGCTGCCAAGCGCCAGCGAGCGCGTGACGCGGATCGGCGACATGACCCCCATGGCATGCGCGAGGTCGGCGATCGGCTGGCGACCGGTCTTGATCGACAGGCGCACGGCCACGGTGTTGAGCGATTGCCTCAGCGCATTTCTAAGCGAGAGCCGGCCCTTGAAGGAGCGGCCGTAATTCTGCGGCGACCAATTGCCGATCGACACCGGCGCATCGAGGACGATGGTGTCAGGCTCGTAGCGGCCGGTCTCAAGCGCGACGGCATAGACATAGGGCTTGAAGGACGAGCCCGGCTGGCGCATGGCGTTGACGGCGCGATTGAAGGTGGACGTGCCGTAGTCGCGGCCGCCCACCATGGCGCGGATGGTGCCGTCGGGCTCCATGGAGACGAGCGCGCCCTGGCGGACATTCATCGACTCGCCGGATTCGCGAAGAGTCGATTCAATCGCCGCCTCGGCCGCCTTCTGCATGCGCATGTCGAGCGTGGTGCGGGCGATCAGCACCTTCTCGGAACCGTCGACGCGCCGCTTCACCTGCTCAAACGCCCAGTCGAGGAAATAGTCGGCGCTGGCGATCTGGCTGCGCTCCACGGCGGCGGCCGGGTTACGGCGAGCGCCGACAACCTGGCCCTCGGTCATGAAGCCGGCCTCCACCATGTTGGAAAGCACTTCATTGGCGCGGCCGCGGGCGGCGGGAAGGTTGATGTGCGGGGCATAGCGCGCCGGCGCCTTGAAGAGGCCGGCAAGCAATGCGGACTCAGCAAGATTGATGTCGGTCACCTTCTTGCCGAAGTAAAACTCCGACGCAGCGCTGACACCCGTCGTGCCGCCGCCCATATAAGCGCGATCAAGATAGAGCTTCAGAATCTCGCGCTTCGACAGATTGGTCTCCAGCCAAAGCGCCAGATAGGCCTCCTTGATCTTGCGCTGCAGCGTGCGCTCGTTGGAGAGGAACAGGTTCTTGGCGAGCTGCTGGGTGATCGACGAGCCGCCTTGCACAACGCCGCCGGCACGGGCGTTCTCAAGCATGGCGCGGAACGTGCCCATGACGTCGATGCCGAAATGCGTGAAGAAGCGGCGGTCCTCTGTGGCCAGCACCGCCTTGACCAAATGGTCGGGCAGGTCCTCCAGCTCGACCGTATCGTCCTGCAGAACGCCGCGCCGGCCGATGACGTTGCCGTAGCGGTCGAGGAAGGTGACGGAGTAATCCGTCTGGGTGCGCCAGTCGCTGCCAATCTCGTCGAAGGCGGGGACGGCAAGCGCGAGCATGACCAGCGCACCGGCAACACTTAGCGTCGCGCCCTCGGACGCGGCCTCCGTGAAGCCGCGCCATACGCCCTCCACATGGAAGCGGCGCATGAAATTGGAGAAGCGTTCCCAGTAATCGGCGAGGTCGCGACCGGTGTCGTGAAGGGATGAATCGATCAGCCCGTCGAGCGCTAACAAGCGCCGACGCCATTTACCGCGGCTTTCGCTGCGGAACGGATCTTTCATCCAGGCCAACCTCGCGCCCCTCCCTTTGGCTCAAATGTAGATTCCGTCAATCTTTTTCCGGACGCAAGGGTGTGATTCGCGCTGATTTAACGGCGAGTGTGGTGAATTGGCCCGAAATGCCGGGAGAAGTCCGTCGAGACCGCCGGAGTCTGCGAATCTCGCGGCAGAGCGAGGCGTGCCCGATGCGTGGCGACGAACTTAAGTCGGCTTAGTCGTCCCAATGCTCCCAACGATCGTCGTCGTCATCCCACTTCCACGGCGGATAGTGGGCCGGCGGATAACCCCAGCGCTGCTGGTAACGGCGCATGGCTTGCCGCTCTGCGAACAGGCGCGGCAGCTTGTAATAGCGCAGCCCGTCGCGGTGGCTCCACACGATGCCGGGCTCATCCACGCGGCCGATGATCGTCAGGCCTTGCAGATCGCCGTTGTGGAAGCGCGGCGCGCGGTTCGTGACGTGGCGCTGCGTCCGGGGTTCGGGGGCAGGGTGGACGACGATGTCGGGCTCGGGGATGACCCGAACATCCTCCGGAACGGCGTACGATGGCTCGACGGGATCGAGCAGCGCATAGGCTTCCGGGGGCGGCGTTGGACGTGGCCGGGGCAAACGCGCTTCGGCAATGACCGATTCCGCCAAGTCCTGGAGCGTGACGGGCGTGGAAGTCGCCACGTCCAATGGCGGTTCCGCGCTCGGCTGCGGCTCAGGCTCCGCTGTGGCCAGCTCTCTGTCCACCATTTCGGGGATCGGCTCTGGCGCGGGGGCGCTCTCGTCTTCGATGGCGACTTGCACCGTATCGGACGCGGCGTCCGGTTCGTCCGGACGCGGCGGGCGTTGCCAGGCGCGCTCTTCGGCGATGATCTGGCTCAAGCTGACCTGCTCAACGTCAATGGTCGACGGGGCGGGGTCGACTGATGCCGTGGTTTCGGGCGCAGGTTCTTGCACCGTCTCCTCCGAGAGCGGGACCGGCAGCTCAATGTCGTGAACGGCGACCTTGAGCGCATCGGCTTCTGCCGTGGGCTCAGCCGCCAAGACAGGCGCTTCCGGCTCTGTCACTTCAGGCGCGGGGACATCCGCTGCGGGGGCGTTCGTGTCGATGGCAGCGGTCTGCGTGGCGGCCGGTTCGTTCACGTCGCGCGTGGATTGCTCGGGCGTCTCGGTTGGCTGAACGGCGAGCGCGATCTCCGTCGTCGTATCGTCGGCGGGAGCACCGTCGATCATCGCATTGATGCGGTCGCTGCCCCAAAGAAATGCAACGGCAATCGCAATAACCGATCCGCCGACGAGCAATGGACGGCTCAGCGCCCAAAGCGGGGTCATGGTGGCCGCGGGGGCGGCTTCCGCCTCAGATGGCGGCGCGGAGGCGAGCGTCACCTTCGGTTCGTCGAGCTCCAGCGCCGTAGGCTCCGGCGGTGCGGGGGCAATGATCGGCTCCGGCACCACATCCAGCTCCGCAGGCGCGTCGGCTTGGTCGTCGGGCTCCCCGTTCGGCGTCACGTCCAAAATGATCGGCGCGGCGTCAGGCGAGCCGTCGTCGTCCTTGCTGCGGCCGGCAAGCCGCTCCAGGAACTCCACGGCTTCGTCCTTGCGCCCGGCATCCCACAGCGCGAAGGCGAAGCGCTCCACATCGTCCTCAGGCGTAGCGCTGAGGCGATCGCCGGCCGCCGGAATGGTCGGCGCTTCGTCCATAGGCGCCGGCACTTTGGGGGTCGGTGTCTCGGTCTGAGGCGTGTTTTTGGGCGAGCCCGCTCGACGGGCAGGCTTGCGCGTCCGTTTGCGTCTTGCCGATCTTGCCACTTTCGTTACTCCCCGGGAACGCCCCCGCCCGACGCCAGCTTCCATAAAAGCCCGCAATTTTGCCGAGTGTGTGGCAAGAGCCAGCCATAGCCCACATGAACCGCGGCTGAACATAGCGGCCTGAACGTGGCGATTGGGGCCGCCGTCGCGCTATACGGGGGGATGGACGACGAGCCCTTCTGGCGGCGCAAACGCCTCAGCGAGATGACCGATGCGGAGTGGGAAACGCTGTGCGACGGCTGCGGGCGGTGCTGTCTGAACAAGTTGGAGGATTACGACACCGGCGAAATCGCCTGGACGGATGTCGCCTGCCGGCTGCTCGATGAAGAAAGCTGCACCTGCACCGACTATCAAAACCGGCAGAGCTTGGTCCCCGATTGCATCCAGCTTGACCCCGACAATGTCGGGAGCTTGACCTGGCTGCCGCCGAGTTGCGCCTACCGTCTCGTGAACGAGGGGCGCGATCTTTATTGGTGGCACCATCTGGTGTCCGGCGACCGCGAGACCGTGCACCAGGCAGGCGTATCCGTCAGCGGACGGACGATCAGCGAGGAGGGGTTTCCGCCCGAGCGGTTGGAGGAACGGGTGGTCAAGTGGCCAGGCAAACGCCCGAAGGAGCGCGGCCGTGCTAGATCGCCCGGCAAAGCGGGCCGCGGGGTCGTTCAGAAGGCTGATTAACCATCCATTAACCCTGACCGGGCTCCAATCGACCCAGCGAATCCGTGACGCCTAGCGATGGGTCGGACCGATGGATGACAAACGCAACGAGTTCCTGACCACGATGATCGGGATACTCAATCGCCTGCACACGGCGAGCCTCAAGCATGAGGAGCCGCTGCTTGCCTCGATGCTGCTGATTGCCCGCAGCGAGGCGGAAGATGCGCTGCGCCATGCCGGCGATCTGGACCTCTTGGCGGAGATGCGGAAGCAGCGCTCCAGCACCTATACGTGGCGCGCTTGCGACCGTCCGCTGGACGAAGAGCCTGCGCCTGAAGCCAACCAAGCGGCCGACGAGAAGATCGCAGCCTGAACCGGCTTCAGTTTTTCACGAGAAGCTAGCGGTAGGCGAACAGACCGCCCGGCAAATGTTCGGCGGCCAGCGCGGCGACATGGCCGTCGCGCGCCTTGCCCGACTTCTCGCCCATCACCACGATGATGATGTGCCGGCCGCGGCGGCGGACGGACGCGGCGAGATTGTACCCGGAGGCGCGCGTATAGCCGGTCTTCATGCCGTCCATGCCCGGCACCTTGCCCAAAAGCCTGTTGGTGCTGGAATAGCGCAGGCCGTTGCGGGAGAAGGATTTCGTCGAGAACACGCGCGATTGCCGCGGGAAGTCGCGTTTCAGTGCGCGTGCCAAGGTCGCCATGTCGCGCGCCGTGGTGGTCATGCCGCGATCGGGCAGGCCGCTGGCGTTCTTGAACGTCGTGGAGCGCAGCCCGAGCACGCGGCCTTTCACCGTCATCTGGCGTGCGAAAGCTTCTTCAGAGCCGGCGATAGCTTCCGCCACCACGACGGAGACGTCGTTGGCGGAACGCACGGCGATCGCCTTGATGGCGTCGGCGACGCTGATCGTGCTGCCGGCCTTCACGCCGAACTTGGACGGTGGCTGGCGCGCGGCATTGCGCGACACAGCAAGCGGCGTCGAGCGTGAGAGCCGGCCGGCTTCCATCTCCTCAAACAGGAGATAGAGCGTCATCATCTTGGCGAGCGAGGCGGGGTAGCGGCGGGCATCAGCGTTCTCTGAATAGAGGACCTCGCCGCTCTTGGCGTCGATGATGATGCCGGCATAGCGGGAATCGCTGACGGCGCGCGCTTCGGCATACGCCAGCGACGGGACCGTGAGGCTGTTGGACGACGAACCGGAGCCAGCCGACTGACAGCCGGCCAAGGACAGGGCGATCGCTGCGATCAGGACATAGGCGCGCAAGAGTGCCTCGGCTGCGACGACGGTGATTCGCCCGCAAACTAAACAGGGCGGCAAAGGATGCAACCAAAGATGCGGTCACAAAATTGACGGGCGCGGGCGGGACGTGATTGCCTGGCGTCAGGATCTTCCAAGCGAGCGGGCATGAAGACCATTCCTGAATCGGCCGGCGGCGACTATCGGGCGAACGGTTACGTCGTTTTGCGGGCGTTCTTGGAGCCCGGCGAGCTGACGGTTCTGCGCGATGCCTGCGATACGCTGCTCAACGAGCCGCCCGACGATGACGGCCGCGGCCGCTTTCATGACATTGGGAGGGGGCACGATCGGCGGTTTCTGCGGCATCGCCACGAGGACCTGCCGGCGCTTAGCGCGTTCATCCTCGGGGCCGACATGAAACGGCTGACCGCGACTTTCGTCGGCGAGACGCCATATCTCTTTAACGAGCAGTTCGTCGTGAAAGGGCCGAAGACGGGCGCGTCTTTCGCCTGGCACCAGGACAGCGGCTATGTGGGTTTCGATCACGCGCCATACGTGACGATCTGGATCGCGCTCGACGACACGACAATAGAGAACGGCGCGGTGTTCGTGCTGCCGCGAAACCTCGACGAGGATCAATCCATCACGCCGCATGTATGGGATGACGCGGGCAAGGAACTCGTCGGCTATGAGGGCGACGATCCCGGCGTTCCGGCGGTCGTTCCCGCCGGTTCGGTCGTGGCGTTCTCGTCCGTGACGCTGCACAGGTCGTCGGCGAATACGACAGACCGCCCTCGGCGCGGCTATGTCGCGCAATATTCCGGCGCGCCGCTCATCGATCCGAAGACGGGCGCGCCGAAGACGTTCGCCAAGCGGCTTTAGGCGCGCGAGCCTCAGGGGGCTGCGGCCGCGTCGCTCGGGAGATCGGCTCCGCCTGGACGAGGCACATCGTGCGGCAGCGCCGACGGCCTTCTGCTATGCTCCCCGACAGCGCGTCGTTGCATGAGGCCGGGCCCATTCCAAAGCGAGCGTTCAACTGTGCCGCCGTGGCCGGCGGCGGCATCGCCGGCCTCCTGGCGGCGCGCGTGTTGTCCGACTATTTCGAGCGCGTCACATTGGTGGAGCGCGACGCGCATCCTCGTGATCCCCATCCGCGAAAGGGCGTGCCGCAAGGGCGGCATGTGCACGTGCTGCTCATTCGCGGACGAACAATCCTAGAGCGCTATTTCGCCGGCCTGGTCGAGGAGCTTCATGCGGCTGGGGCGGTCGTCGTCAACGCCGGGCGCGAGCTGGGCTGGAAGCATCGCGGCCGATGGCGCGCCCAATACGACACCGATCTTTCGCTGCTGAGCATGAGCCGCCCCCTGCTTGAGAGCCACGTCGCCGGTCGGGTCCGTGCCCTGCCCAATGTTGAGATCATCCATGACGCCCGCGTTCAGGGATTTGCAGCCGATGGCGATGGCTCGGTGGCGGGGCTGCGGATCGGTGTCTCCGGCCGGCCAACCGATGACATCAAAGCCGATTTGGTCGTCGACGCCATGGGCCGCGGCAGCAACACGCCCAAATGGATCGCCGAGCTCGGCTTTGCCGAGCCGCAGACGGAGCTTGTCCCGGCACGGGTAACCTATGCGAGCTGCGTGCTGCCGCGGCTGGCGGAGTGGCCGCAATATCGTGCGCTCCTGGTTAGCGGTGGCACGCGCGGCGCAAGCCTGGTTCCCATCGAAGGTGGGCGGTGGCTACTGACGGGGATCACCTATTTCGACCAACCCACACCGCGCGACTTCGACGCAATGCGGGCTTACATGCGGACGCTGGATTTGCCGGACACCTACGAGAGTGTGTGGGAGCGCGCGACGGAGGCGGAGGTCGTGCACTTCCGTTTCGCCGGCAATCAGCGAAGGCGCTATGACAGGCTGACGCGCTTTCCTGACGGGCTGGTCGTTCTGGGCGATGGCGTCTGCAGCTTCAACCCGGCTTATGGCCAGGGCATGACGGTCAGCGCGATTGAGGCGGAGTGCCTCCATGCGGAACTGAAGCAGGCCAAGCAGACTGGCGGGATCGCTTCCGGTTTCGGGCAGCGCTGGTTCGCAGCGATCGGGCCGGTCACCAAGGCCGCCTGGGACGGCGTGCTACTTGAGGATCTGCGCTTCGCCGAGCTGGCTGATCATCGCCCGGCGCGGCTGAGGCCGATGCAGTGGTATATGGGGCGGGTGCATCAGGCGACCTATCGAAGCCCGTTTGCCGTCGATCAGTTCTATCGCGTGGCGAACTTTCTGGATGCGCCGACAGCCCTTTTTCGGCCCCGCATGATTGCGGAGGCGTTGATCGGCGGGTGATGCAAAGATGAGCTGGATCAGGTCCGACTTATCCCCGGGAAGCGGCTATGAAACGGCTATTCGGCCACGTTGGCAGTGCAGATAGCAAGTCTTGTCTCGGGCAGTTGGCACAGGAATAAATAATGTTCGCAATAGGTTAGGCGAACGCCGTTTGGTCGTTCCAAGAAAATCAAAGGTGATAGGAAAAAAATCCCAATTACGTAGTTGACACCACAGGGCAGCGAGACTATATGGCCTCTAGATGCCGCATTCGACGGGATAGAAATCTTTGGTATGGTTCCTTAACTGAGGGGGGCCAATGTGCCGCGTTGGAACGATGCGAGGTTTTGATGGCTGACAAACGCATCAAAGTGCGGCTTGGACATGAAGAGGTCGAAGCGACTGAGGTTTTTGTTGATGAATCAAACGAGCGGTGGAGTGAGCTTCGCCTTAGCGACGGCACCTTCATGAAAGTGAAGCTTTCGGTGATATCCGTTGCCCGTACGGACCGGTTCGATATGAACGATAACCCAATCTATTCGATTAATGCGACGCCGACGCTGGCCATCGTAAGTGTTCCGGAGCAGCTGCGGAAGAAGAAAGACAACTGATGGATCGGTATCTGAGGGCGGTTGCGCCTGAGTACATTGGTGTTGTTGGTGACATCGCGCTTCGTGATTTTCAGGAGCGTGAGCAATATATAATTGATACCGCAGAGCCGCTGGAAGAAGCCGATTCAATCGAAGCATCGACATTCACATGTAGCGGCTCCTATGTGACGGCAACCAGCATCACAAGCGCAATCAGTTTTGCCGATGTTTCGTTTTCTGCTTCGGAGGTTCTTGACTGGTTTGAATTTCAATCTCTTGCGGCCGCCTGGAAGGAGAACGCACGTCGTCACCTTTCGCGGATGCCCGGGCAAATTGACCAGAACTATCTTAAAATCATAGGGATGGGTTCAAGGGCTGTCCCGTGCTTGTTGAACGAACTCCGTGTTGAGCTTGCGTTGGGCGAGCCAGATCATTGGTTTGCTGCTCTGTCGGCGATAACGCGAGAAGATCCCGTACCCGAAGGCAGCCGGGGCAAGATAATTGAAATGGCACATGCGTGGATCGCGTGGGGCATAGCGTGCGGATACATAGATGACGAAGATATGGGAGCAGGTATTTCCACAACTGGGTTCGTGGGAGTGCAAGAGTAAGAGTACAAGGACTTACAACTGCTTCGCGTTTGCTGCCTACGATGAAACTCAGCGGTGGGAGCCATTCATCTATTATTGGCCTCCGGGTGTACCTCACGGCGATTATCTAGAGCATTTTCAGAAAGCCTATGAGACCATAGGTTATGAAGTATGTGCTGATGGTGAGTTGGAAGGTGGTTTTCAAAAGATCGTTTTGTATGCGGAGCGAAGCGGGACCATTAGACACGCCGCGCGACAAATGCCTGATGGACGGTGGGCCAGTAAGATAGGCGATTGGGAAGATATCGCACACGAAAATCCGGACGCTCTTGTGTGCGACGACTATGGAGTGCCGATTTGCTACATGCGGCGGCCAATCAAGGCAGCGGAAGATGGACAAAAAAGAACGGGAAGCTCGTCTGAAAATGATCCTTAGGGGTGCTTTCAGCGGTCCACCCACACCGCTGAAAGCTGTTCCCAAGCGAGATGGAACGGCTCGTAATCTCAGGCGGGATTCTTCCGGCGGCGACGCCGTTTCTTCCGCGAACGCACAAACCGTTTCGCCTGAAAAGAAAAGTCCGGTTTAGTCAGGCTATCGATAGGTCAGCCGCTTACCCTCGCCAGCTTGTATTGCGGCGATCGTGCGCATTTCGTCATTAATTCCCAGCGCCTCACGATGATTGTATCGAAAGTCGAACTCCGCGAGATAGCGATGCAAATGCTTCTCTGAGCAATGCTGGTAAACCCCCTTCATGCCGCGCTTGAAGATGGAGAAGTACCCTTCAACCGTGTTCGTATGAACGTCGCCGCGAACATACTCCCTGCGGGAATGCTTAATGGTCTCGTGCTTTGCGAAGTATGTCCCTGAACCGTGATAAAGACGGCTTTCGTCCGTGTGCAGTCGGCTTTCACGATCGATGTTTTCGCGGACGATCTGAGTGACTGTCATCTTGTCCGCAACGCCAGTGTAGAAGGAGCGAACGCGGCCGCCACGCTCGACAAGGGCAATGATGGGGCGCTTGTCGGCGGGGCCGGACTTGCCGCGCTTCGTCGGTTTTGGAATGCGACCACGAGAACGCGGCAAAGGCTTTTCGGTTTTACCGTAGTAGGTCTCGTCAGCTTCCACGATCTTGCCATCTCCACCTAAAGGGTCGGTTTCCAAACCTCCCTGCCGCATCGCTTCCATAACGCGGTGGTGTAGAAACCAAGCCGTGTTGTACTGGCACCCTAAGGCGCGTTGAAGCTGATTGGCTGAAAAGCCTTTCTTGGAAGATGCGGCCAGATAAAACGCCATAGCCCATTGCGTTAGCTTGGCGTGGCTGCGCTCCATGACCGAACCGGTCATAACGGTAAAGTCCTTGCGGCATTCTTTGTTGGCGCAGCGGTAGCGCCCTGGCTTTTTCGTGACGTAATGCTTCGGGCTCTTGCAATGCGGACAGACAGGACCGCTCGGCCAACGAGCTTTTTCAAACCAGTGGCGGGCTGCTTCCTCGTCGTGAAAGTGCTTGGCTGCAAATAGATTCTTGGCCATAGGTATCTCCCTTGATACCTATATAGCCATTCTGATTTGTGGTGTCAACTACGTAATTGGGAAAAAAATCCTTGACGCAGCGAACGGCATATATCCCCTTGGCGTATGTGGCGGGAATCTGCTAAAGAGCCTGAATGCAGTTCAAGCTACCTAAGACCGGCGCTGAGTGGTGGGATCGGTTGCGATATCTCGCCAGCGGGACGGTTATCAGCGCGTTTTTCATATGGGCGATCGAAGAAGCACTCTCAGAACTTTTATTTGGCTTGTTCTTCGCGGGCCTTCGGTATCTGGGGGTGATGCCTTTGGACCCGGCGTTGATCGAACAGGCGGCATATCTTGCCTCGTTCATTCTGCCTTTCTTGTTCGTGGCTTTTGTCCTTGCCGTACTGTATTTGACTTATCGAAGTGGCGCAGCAGCCGAGCGCTCTGACAATAGCGCAAAATATCGGTTTTTTAGATCTCGTTATTTTGTAGTAACATCGTTTACTGGTGTGATTTGCTTGGCAATAGTGGCTTGGATTTTCTTTGTGGGCGACGCGCCTGACAAAACTGTTACAGCAGGAAATGCACCGCCGCCTAGCACACCATGTAGGAAAATCCCACCAGAGGCGCTTGTCGTTTTATTTGGAAGCAACGCCGCATGGATAACAAATGATACCAAAGACCTGATTACATTTTTTGATCAGCCTGTACTGCAAGCCGTTCAATACGAAAACAGTAGTCAACTTGCGATTGTCGGCCTTCGCTTATATGGCCCAGATAACGAACTTATGGCGTATATAGGCGAGCATGTAGAATGGCTAAGCCAAGAGATATCGGCAGAGCGGCCAGACGAGCGTACTGTTTTGATGCGCGATAGCGCGGGCGCTGTGGTGTTCTTGGTCGAATATGTGTCCGAGCGAGTCCTTAGAGTTGAGGGCATATACAAACACCCTAAGCTGCGAGGGCCTCTTGTGATTGGAAAGGAATCTGCACAATTTCCGCCGCCTGTAGCGCTGAATATGACCCGGTTCTGTTTTGAAAGAACAGGGATAGCGGTTGACGAGACGGGGCTTCGATTGGGGGTCAATTAGGGCGATGGCGCGCGGCAAATATTTAAGCCTTGAGGAAGCCCGCCGAGACGGGAAACTCAGGCGCTTTGCCAAAGAGCATCCCGGCGAGGCCGATGCGGACCGGTTCTTGCGGCTTGTCCAGGCTATGGCCCACGGAAAGACGCCAGCAGAACCGGGAACATCAGGTCGGGCCGCTTCCGCAGATTCCACCGAAACTCAATCTCACCGAGATACTTCGGAAGATGCTTAGGCGACACCCACACATGCGTGCCTTCGATGGTCCGCTTCACCATCAGCCAGAAGGCTTCAATGGTGTTGGTGTGGACCTTGCCGCGCACCCATTCCTTGGCCATGTGGTTGACCGTCGCGTGGCGGTATCCAAGCCCTGTGAGATTGGAGAAGGCGCGGGCGGAGTCGGTCGCGACGCGGGTATCGCGCATGATGTTTGCGGCAACGTGCGGTGTGATGCTGCGGTCGGTCTTGTCGGGGATTACGCGGGTAATCACGTCGCCGCCCCGCTCAGCCATGCCCAGCACGATGGCCTTGTCATCCTCGCCTCGCTTGTCATGCCCGCCGACAAACGATTTATCGACTTCCACGATGCCCCGGCCAGGACCGCCGAGCATCTCGTCGCCGTCCACCATCGCCATGTAGACGCGGATTTCCCGCGCCATGCGCCAAGCCGTCTTGTAAGTCACGCCAAGCTGGCGTTGCAGTTCCTTCGCCGCCACGCCGTTGCGCGTCGTGGTGAACATGAACATCGCATAAAACCACTTCTGGAGCGGCGTGCGCGTCCGCAGGAAAGGCGTTCCCGCCATCGGGTGAACGTGGTGGCCGCAATTGCAGGTGTATGCCGGCATTTTGCGCAGACGCTTCCACTTCCCGATCTCACCGCACTTCGGGCATTGGTAGTCGGTGCCAAACCGGATGTGAAACAGATGCGCAAGGCACGTGTCGTCATCCGGAAACATGCGGAAAAAGTCTTGTATGGTCAGCGTTTTGGCCATTTCCCTCTCCTATCAAAAGGAATATAGGGAATGCCATTACATACGTCAAGGGGATATATGCCCAGCGAACGGTGATTTCATAGGTTTTGGTCACGGTCGGACGATTGCGTCTGGCGGCACAGATCTCCCGGACAATTTGGAATGGATGGCGGTGTTGATTGGGCCGACGTGCGCCAGGCTTATGAGCGAAACGAAGAATCCGTAGCGGCCATCCAGCGGCGCTTTGGGCTGACCGCCCGAGAGCTCAGGCAGCGCCGAGAGAGCGAAGGATGGACGCCGCGGGCGCCGGTCGCCAAGCGCGCCATAAGCCCCGCGACTTCAAACAAGACAGTCGATCTGGAGCAGCGGCTGACCTCGCTCGTTGCTGCGGGCGTGGACTCGCTGACAAAGCAATTCGCTAAAGAGGAGCTCAACATAGGGACCGCGCGGGTGCTGACGGAACTCTGCCGCGCGGCGGACATCATGAAACGATCGCAACGCATGCAAAAGTCGGGGCGGGCGCGCGAGAAAAAGAACAACGATGCCGGGCACGACTTCCGCGACGATCCCGAATGGCTCCTTGCCGAAATCAATCGACGGCTCGATCGCCTTGGCAAGCATGCCGCCAGTCAGGCGGCAGGCGATCCTGCAGGCGGCACTGAAGAAGAGGGGGCCGCAGGCGCTTAGGGACTACGAAAGCTCCTGGGCGTCGTGGGCGCGCGCTGACCAGCTTGCGCCTGAGGGGGATTGGACCACCTGGCTCTTTCTTGGCGGGCGGGGTGCGGGAAAGACGCGCGCCGGTGCAGAATGGGTTCGGTCCGTGATCCTCGCCGGTACCGGGGAAGCGACATCGGGCGGGCGTATCGCGCTGGTCGGTGAGACGCTTGCGGATGTGCGCGATGTGATGGTGAACGGCGAGTCGGGGCTTTTAAGGCTCGACTGGGGAAGGGACGCGCGGCCCAAATGGCTTGGGACGAAGCGTGTTATCGAGTTTTCCGACGGCACCACGGCCATGGCCTTCTCCTCGGAGGATCCAGAGAGCCTGCGCGGCCACCAATTCGTCGCCGCCTGGTGCGACGAGCTGGCGAAGTGGAAATATCCCGACGCGACGTGGGACATGCTGCAGTTCGGCTTGCGGCTCGGCAAGCGGCCGCGGCAGGTCGTGACCACCACGCCGCGCCCGATCCCGCTTCTGAAGCGGATCATGGCGGACCCGAACACAGCGAAGACGCATGCGCGAACGGCCGCCAATCCGTATCTCGCCGATGCGTTTCTTGAGCGCATTGTCGCGCGATACCAGGGCACGCGGCTCGGACGGCAGGAGCTTGACGCGGAGCTGATTGAGGAGCGTGACGATGCGCTGTGGCAGCGCAGGGCGCTTGATGAATGCCGCGTCGACGCTGCGCCGCCGCTGAAGCGCATCGTGCTCGCGGTCGATCCGCCGGCGTCCTCCGGCGAACGGTCCGATTCCTGCGGACTGGTGGCGGCGGGCGTCGCGTCCGATGGCGTCGGCTATGTGCTCTGCGACGTGACCGCCGGGCGGCTGACGCCGGCACGGTGGGCGAAGCGTGCGGTCGATCTCTATCACCGGCTGGAAGCCGACCGCATCGTGGCGGAGGTCAACCAGGGCGGCGACATGGTCGAGGCGGTGATCCGCCAAGCCGATGAATCCGTGCCGGTCGAACAGGTGCGCGCCTATCGCGGCAAGTATCTGCGGGCAGAGCCCGTCGCCGCGCTTTATGAACAGGGACGCGTCAAACATGTCGGAACGCTGCCGGAGCTTGAGGACGAGATGTGCGATTTCGGGCTCGGCGGGCTCTCCTCGGGACGCTCGCCCGACCGGCTCGACGCGCTGGTCTGGGCCTTGTCGGCGCTGATGCTGACGAAGGCGGGCAAGCCGCGGGTGCGGGGGATCTAGGTCACGCGACGAAAAAAGGCCGCGCGGACTTTGCCGGCGGCCAAGTCAAGGGAGGAGTGCCATCGGAGATGGCAACGGACGGGACCATACAGCCCGGATGTGTATTGAACGTGAATGCGCATCCGTCCAACGTGCTTCAAAATCGAGCGTTTCTGGACGACCATTTTTTTTCGGCGGCGCACAAAAAAGGGCCGCACGGCTGGTGGCCGGCGGCCCAAGTCTAGGGAGGAAACGCCCTTATGAGGGCAACCCAGAAGTAGTGTGGGACCGACCTGATCACAAGGCCCGGGGGGTGGAGAAGCCGCCAAATGGTGCACAAAACAGCGCCAAGTGACAAATTGGCCGCACTTTAGGCAGGTATTCTGGGTTGTGGCACAAGCCCGCTGAACGGGAACGAGCAGAATCCGGCGGATTTTGATTCGTTTCGGCGATCTGAGGGGTGATTTCGGTCGATTGGGGCGACTTGGCCGGTAAAGGCGCTGGGGCCGGTGGCCCCCAATTGCTCCGAGCGGTTGCACCCACGTCCGCGCCTCTCAGACGAAAAAAGAGCCGCAACGGGGATGCCGTGCGGCCCTAGTCTAGGGAGGAAACGCCCAATGAGGGCAAGCCGAATATAGGCGGCTCGTTGCGGTGCAACAAGCACAGCAGCGGGATGCTGCTATGCACAAAACGCATGGAACGCGCGTCCGGCGCGAGGGGACGAATTTACATGCTCGATTGGTTGAAACAGGGCCGCGCGCCAAATGGCGCCGGCGAGCGATCCCATGCGCCGGGCCTCGATGCGAAGGCTTCCAAAGCCGGGACGGTGATCGCGCTGCACACGGCCGGGCGCCCGGTGTGGACGGCGCGCACCTATGCCAGCCTGGCGCGCGCTGGCTACATGCGAAACCCCATCGTCTACCGATCGGTGCGTATGGTGGCGGAGGCCGGCGCCTCGGTGCCGTGGCTGCTCTACGACGGGGCGGCGGAGCTCGACGATCACCCGCTCTTGAGGCTTCTGGCCAAGCCCAATCCGCACCAATCGGGCGCGGATTTTCTGGAGGCGCTTTACGGGCACCTGCTTGTTTCCGGCAATGCCTATGCGGAAGCCGTGTCGGTCGATGGGGCGATCCGCGAGCTTTATGCACTTAGGCCGGATCGGATGAGCGTCGTGCCGGATGCCAATGGATGGCCGGCGGCGTTCGAGTACCATGCAAACGGCAGGACCGTGCGCTTTGCGCAGGACGGCGATGCGCCGGCGTCACCCATTCTGCATGTCGCGCAATTCCATCCGCTCGATGATTATTACGGCTTTCCGCCGCTTGAAGCGGCGCAGATGAGCCTTGATGTGCACAACGCGGCGAGCGGCTGGAACAAGGCGCTTCTGGACAATTCGGCGCGGCCCTCCGGCGCGCTTGTCTACAAAGGCGAGGATGGCGCCAACCTCTCCGAGGAGCAGTTTGAGCGGCTGCGCGACGAGCTGACCCAGAGTTTTTCCGGCGCAGCGCATGCCGGGCGGCCGTTGCTTCTTGAAGGCGGGCTCAGCTGGCAATCGATGAGCCTCTCGCCGAAGGACATGGACTTTCTGCAGCTCAAGCATTCCGCGGCGCGGGAGATCGCGCTCGCCTTCGGCGTGCCGCCCATGCTGCTCGGCATTCCCGGCGACAACACCTATGCGAATTATCGCGAGGCGAACCTGGCCTTCTGGCGGCAGACGGTGCTGCCGCTGGTGAACCGCTTTGCGCAGGCCTTCAGCGGTTGGCTTGGGCCGGCCTGGGGGGAGGGGCTGCGGCTCGGCTTCGACACCGATCAGGTGGAGGCGCTCAGCATCGAACGCGAGGCGCTGTGGCGGCGCGTCAGCGACGCGGACTTCATCACGCCCGACGAGAAACGCGAAGCAGTGGGCTATGGTACGAATTGACGGACTTCAGCGCTGCCCAGCAATCTCAACGAAATCACCAACTTTTTTGGAGAAAGCTGGTGTTGATATCCAGTTGGAATCAAAAACTGAATCGGATCAGGGATTTGATATATGCGATCTTATGTCGCACCGCTCTTCATTGTTTGTATATTGCGCGTTAGTAATTAGCGTAATGTTCGTATAAATGAACCCCACGGTTGTAGGGGGAGCAGCTATGGGACCGAACGATTTGGTTGATGACTGTCGCCTGCAACTGCCGGCGAATAACATATTCCGATACTATCAGCAGAATGGCATGCCGCCGGTTCCATCCGCAGCACGGAAGGAGCTCGTCATCCGTACGGCGACAGAAGTCCAACGTGCTCGCCTTGCGCGGAAGCGCAAGGGTTCTGACTGACCCCTTTTCAACTATTCAGAGCATTAGTAACGTCGCCTCTTTGTGATTCGAACTTGGGGGGCGAACGTGCAGACGTCGTCTGTTGCGGGCACCGTTGTATTAACCCCGGAAGTATTTGAACGGTGGCAGGACTCGCAGGTCTTTCACGCAGAGCTGTGCGAGTGCTGTGAGATAGTTGCTATTCGAAGCGGCTTAGAGGTCACGGTTTCGCTAGAGTTGACAGTAGCGGTAGTCGAGGCTTGGAAGCATGAATGCCATCAATGGCTGACGACTATGCTGCCTCCCGGCAACTCCGCCCTAAGCCATCTGAAAATGGCGGCGATATTGCTCGACAAGATGTGCGCCTTGACGCCTGTGGCCATTTCTGGCGAGGGGCACTCTGAAGAGTCGTCACCCGAGAACATTCAGGACGGGTGCGCCTGGCCGGAGCTCCCCAACAAGTTCGAGATGCGGGAGATATGTAAGTTTAAAGACGGCGGTTGCCACTACCTCGCTTGGCAGATTATCTATCACGTTTGCGAGTTTTTCGAGGAGAATAGAACTGATCGATTAGACGATTTTGTCGATAGAAGAACAGATGAGTTTGAGCTTGATATTGTATCTGGATTGTTAAGTAAAAAGTTGTCGGCTCAAGCCATTCACCTTATTCTTAAGGCCCTTTTCTTGCGCGACTGAAAATTGCGAAGCGTCTACTAGACACTACTGTTCGCTGGCTATCGCTGCGTCCTGTCTATAGACAGCATCAAGCAACTCTGTCTATAACTCGGTTATAGACAGGAGGAGCAGTTTGCGTCTATAACCTCGCGATGAAGTCGATACCGCTGACGGTTCAGACAATCTACGCCGATCTCGTGCAACAGGCATACAGCGCCCCCGCTCTAACCGGCTCTGTGTACAGCCAAACCGTAAAGGGGCAAGACTATCTCTATGCACGCAGAAGCGTCGGCGCGGTCCGTCGAGACGTATTTCTCGGACGCGCCGACAGCCCAGCCGCGAAGGATAAGGCGGCGGCAGCGAAAGACGGCGCCCGTCATATCTCCGAGAGACGAACGATTGTTCAGAGTCTTCGTTCGCTTGGGATACCCGGGCCGTCGCCAGCGCTTGGTCGCGTGCTTGACGCGCTAGCTGACGCCGGCCTGTTCAAAGACGCCGTGCTTGTCGGGACTGCAGCCTATCAGTGCTACCCGCCGATCGTTGGCGCACAGCTTCCATCTGCCGCCCTGACGACGCAGGACGCCGATATCGCCACAGCTTCTCTGGCGCTTGCGGCCGACGAGGGCGGGGAAACGCTTGAGACAATTCTGAAGCGGGCTGACAAATCGTTCGAGCCGGTGCTAGGGCTCAACCCGAGGCGGCCGCCATCAAAGTTCAGGAATGCAAGAGGATTCTTAGTCGATCTGCTGACGCCACAGCTTAGACGCAGCGACACCAATCCGATGCCGCTGAAGAACCTGGCGGCCGGCGCTGTCCCCCTCCAGCATCTCGGTTGGCTTATCGAGACGTCTGTTCAAGCAGTCGCGTTGCATGGCGCAGGTGTTCCAGTGCGAGTCCCATCACCGGAGCGCTACGCGACCCATAAGCTGATCGTGGCGCAGAAACGTCCTGACGCTATGAAGCGTCGGAAGGACCTCATGCAGGCTGAAGCACTCGTTGTGGCGCTCCAGACATCAGACCCGTGGGCTTTGATCGATGCCGTCGAAGATGCTCGCGGCCGCGGCCGCGACGGCTGGAGGCGCCCGATCGATCGGTCGTTGAAGGAACTGAAGATCGAGTTGGAGTCCGGCGACGAAGAGTAGCGGTATTACCAAATTCGCGAAAATGGTAATAACGTCCGTAGTGCGCTGACATCGTTACAGAATTCGTCAAATTGACACGCTCATGCCAGACATCACTCAGGAATTCGCGGCGCGCGGGGACCTGGCGCATCTGGCGCTGTTTCTGTGGGCGATGGGCGCGTCAGGATTGCTGATCTGGGTTTTGAAGGAACTCGCTGCGTCAAACCGGCGGTTCAACGATTTCGTATCGGAGATCGCGCGGCTGAACCGAATGTTCCGCGATCACGGGTGAGGGCGGCAGTCACTCCGGTGGCCGAATGATGGATTGCCGGATCAAGTCCGGCAATGACGATGAGTGGTTGGCGATCGTCCAGCGTCACCAGCGAAGAACACCAACATGATCGACTTCTTCAAATCGCTCAGGCGCAGCCGGTGCGATCACCAGCAGGTGTTCGCCGAGTTCGTGATGACGCTGATCTATCTGCGCGCCGAGCAGACGGCAAAGACACGACGGGCAAGGCTGAGGGTGGTGGGATGAACAGTATTGCTTCGACTTCCCCCTCTCCCGGCCCTTCGCCAAGGCGAAGGGCAACCCTCCCCCACAAGGGGGGAGGGTGCGCCGTGCCCGAGATAAAGTTCGCGCGCGTGGCGCTTTCCGACGTGGAGGCGGATGGGAGCTTCTCCGGCTATGCGAGCCTCTTCGGCGAGACCGACCTCAACCGCGACGTCGTGCAGCCCGGCGCTGCAAGTCGGCGCGGGCCTGGTGAAGATCAGGGGCGACAGCGTCACGCCGGGGGATGTGGTTTGGGACGTGAGCGCGAACGCCTGCCTGACGTTGGGCGGTTTCGGCACGGTGATTCAAATTGAATATCTCGATATCAAGTCGAGCGCCTGGGGGCTGATCGCCGAGAACGGCGGGTTGATTCATCTCGGTTCCGGCGTTCGTTTCGATGACTGCACGTCGGCGCACATGCTGATCCGCTTCGGCGGCGTCATCTCCACGACTGTCGGCTACACGGTGATCGGCGACGGCAATCGCCATGTCTGGCTGATCCAGGGAACGTTGCAGCTCAACGGCACGACGATCACGATCCCGTCGGCCTTGGCGTTCGTCTTGGAGTTCATGCGCTGCGATCGCGTCGGGTTGATCAATGTGGCGTCGGTCACGTTCAGCGGCGCTGGCGTCGCAGGCACGACGGGCACCCGATACAACATCTCAACGAATGCGGTCATCAACACGGGCGGCGGCGGGGCGACCTATCTGCCGGGCGATGCGGCGGGAACCACGGCGACGGGAGGTCAATATGTCTGACGCTGTGCCTTTCGATGTGAGAGATCATTACTGGTTCGTCGCGGGCGACAGAAGCCAAGCGTGGTCAAGCCGCGATGGCCGTTATGTCGCGCCGGCGGATAAGCGGTTTTCGGAGTGGCGATCTGCCGGCGGCGCGCCGACGCGGATTGCGAGCGCGTTCGAGCTTGATCAGGTGCTTCGCCAGTATGGTCTTTCGATGAACAAGACCTTCACGCCGAATGAGGCGCTCGATGCGCTGGCGGCGATCGATGCGGAGAAAGTGAAGGCGGCGCTAGGACGTGACGATCTGAGCGCCAGCGCTCTGACGGCGGGGGATGCGGAGAAACTGGCGTCGGCCGCGTTCCGTGTGACGTCGTCGCAGCTCGATCCATCGGAGATAGAGCCGCCGCGCATCGACGGCGCGGAAGCGCGCTTCACCCTCAAGGAGCGCTTGAGGGAACTGGAATCCCGACAAGCGGTTACAGCGCGTCGCGTCTAGCTTTTCTTAGGGTCGACGCGGTTGGCGTCGGCAAAGGCCTCCGACACAAACATCGCGTTGGCCCGTCGCAATATCGCGCGGCCGCTGAATGGCGTGTCCGGGGCAAGATCGTGCAGATGGATCAGTCGGTAGCCGAACGGCTCCAGATAGGCCTTCACGGCCTCGAACGGGACATGCCTTCGGTTCTCCGGGTTCATTCCGACTTCGGCCTCCACGAAGTCGATGCGGCCGCCTACCAGCAAGCCCTGGAAACCGACAAGTACATCAAGGTCGTAGCCTTCGGCGTCGATCTTGAGGAAACCGATATGGTCGATGCCGTGCTCGGCGGCGAATTCGTCGCCGGCGGTGATGGCGACCGGCTCCACCTTGCCGCGTTGGAAGAGGTGAGGTGACTCAATCACGTGATTTGAGGGTGAGGCGGCGCGCTTCGTCACATGCACGCGACCCGAGCGTCGCCCAAGCGCGATGTTAAAGGTCTGCACGTGTGGATGCTTCTCGGTGGTGGCGACGAGCGTCCGATAAACGGATGTGACTGGCTCAAAGGCGTAGATGGTCGCCTGCGGAAACGTCCGCGCGAAGGCGACCGACGCGTTGCCATTGTTGGCGCCCACGTCAAACACCACGGTCGGATCGAAATCCGGATAGTGGCGCTTGATCAGAGCACCCGATCCTGCCGCCGGGGTCAAAAGCCCGCTCCCATACGCCCTGTCCGTTCCCCTCCGTTCGGCGCACGCCCGAACGCGCGCGAAAGATGCACAAGCGGGCCGGCAGGGCAACACGCTTCTGCCGGCCGGGTCCGACGGGCCGCAGCCGCACACGACCGACACTTCTGCAACTGCACCATTGGAGACGACCATGAAAGGCTGGCGGACGTTGGGGGTTAATCTGGCGGTGGCGCTATTTGGCGTCCTGGAGGCGGCCGATTGGACGGCGCTGCTTGGCGGCAGTCGTGCCGGCTGGGCGCTCACCCTCATCGGCATCGCCAATATGGTGCTGCGCTCCGTCACCACGACGCCGCCCGGGCGCCCAAGCTAAGGCTAATCAGGCAGTTGCCGCGACAGTGGACGGGGGACTTGGCAGGCTCTACCGTTAACGTCGCCCCCTGAGCGCCAGAACACGCCATTCACCGGCGGTTCATTCGCGATGGGTTAGATGAGCGTGCATGACGAGACTTCGCAGCATCGCGGCTTTGGTGGCCTTGCTCGCCGCCATGGGTGTGTCCTCGCAAAGCGCGGCGCAGTGCGTGTCGCGCGGCGAGGGACAGCAGATGGTCGCACAGGGGCAGGTCACGCCGCTCCCCGTTGCGCTGCAAAGCGCGGGTCTCGCCGGCGCGCAGGTGCTTTCCGCCGATCTCTGCCGGGCCGGCAGCGGATGGGTCTACCAGGTTCGCTATCGGCATGGCGGGCAGGTCAGCCAAGCGAGCATCCCGGCCGGGGGCGGGGGCTACTAGCCCTATCGCTCACGAGGGGAGGACCATGCGCATATTGGTTGTCGAGGACGACCGCGATCTGAACAAGCAGATATGCGAGGCGCTGCGCGATGCCGGCTATGTCGTCGACTATGTCTTTAACGGCGAGGAGGGGCATTTCCTCGGCGATACGGAATCCTACGACGCGGTGATCCTCGATATCGGGCTGCCACGGCTCGACGGGCTTTCGGTGCTGGAGCAATGGCGTCGCGACGGGCGCTCCATGCCCGTGCTGCTCCTCACCGCGCGGGACCGCTGGTCCGACAAGGTGCAGGGGATCGACGCCGGCGCCGACGATTATGTCGCCAAACCGTTCCACATCGAGGAAGTGCTGGCGCGCGTGCGTGCGCTGGTGCGACGGGCGGCCGGTCACGCATCCAATACGTTGACATGCGGGCCGGTGCGGCTTGACGTGAAGGCAAGCCGCGTGACGGTCGACGGCGCGCCCATCAAGCTCACCTCGCACGAATACAAGGTGCTTGAATATCTCATGCACCATCCCGGCAAGGTCGTGTCGCGTACCGAGCTGACGGAGCACCTATACGACCAGGACTTTGACCGCGATTCCAATACGATCGAAGTGTTCGTGGGCCGGCTGCGCAAGAAGCTTGCCGTCGACGTGATCGAGACGGTGCGCGGCATGGGCTATCGCGTGAGCACCAGTTCAGTAGCCGACGAAGGGCATGCGGATTAGGTCGCTTTCTCTTCGTGTCGGGCTGATTGCCGCGGGAGGTAGCGCGCTGGCGCTTCTGGTCGCGGGCGCCGTGTTGATCGTGCAGTTCACCAATGCGGTTGAGCGCAATTTCGACCTGCGTCTGGAGACGCTGCTTCTCACTCTCATTACCGCCACTGACCTCAATGGCGCGGTCGATGAGGACGCCATTGAGGGGCGCAGCGGCGGCAGTTTCTCGCGACCGCTCTCCGGCTGGTATTGGCAGTCGCGCAACGCCGACACCGGCGACATCATCGACTTCTCGCCGTCGCTTCTGTTCGACGTCTTGCCCATCCCCGACCTTCCCACCTCCGAGAATCCCACCCGTACCTTCACGTTTACCGCCAGTGGCGGGCGCGAACTGCGCGCGCTGGAGCAGCGCGTTACACTGGCGCCGGGGAGCACCTTTGCTCTGCTCGTGGCCGGTGACACCCAGCCGATGGCCTGGGACATCAGCGCGTTCCGCAATTCGGTCATCGTCTGGCTCGGCGGATTGGCTGTGCTCTTCGCGATCGGCATTGCGCTTCTGATGCGCTGGAGCCTCAGGCCGCTCAGGCGGGTGCGCGATGATCTCGGCAATATCCGCGACGGCAAGATCCAGCACCTCACGGGCGAGTATCCCGGCGAGATCGAGCCACTCGTACAGGACCTCAATGCGCTGATGGATTCCAATCGCGAGATCGTGGAGCGGGCGCGCACGCATGTCGGCAATCTGGCGCATGCGCTGAAGACGCCGCTTGCGGTGTTGCAGAACGAGACGCAGTCCGCCGATGGGCCGCTGGCCGCCAAGGTCGGTCAGCAGATCGGGCTGATGCGCGATCAGGTGGAGCATCATCTCAACCGTGCACGCATGGCTGCGCAGGCCAACGTGCTTGGTGCTGTGACGCCGGTCGGACCGGTGATCACCGCGTTGGCGCGGGTGATGGCAAAGGTCTACCAGGAGCGCGGTCTCGACGTGGAAGCCGATGCGGGGCCGGGACACCGGTTCCGCGGCGAGAAACAGGATCTGGAGGAGATGGCCGGCAATCTCTTCGACAATGCCTGCAAATGGGCGGCGTCCAAAGTGCGGGTCTCCATCACGCAGCGTTCGATCGAGCGGCGCCCGTTTTTGACCATCTCGTTCGACGATGACGGGCCCGGCCTGACGCTGGAGGAACGCGCTTTGGCGCTTTCGCGCGGTCATCGCCTTGACGAGACCAAGCCAGGATCGGGGCTTGGCCTCTCAATCGTCGATGAGCTGGCGCGCATCTATGGCGGCTCATTGAAGCTTGAGGGCTCGCCGCTCGGGGGCTTGAGCGCGCAACTGACGCTGCCGGCAGCGGGCAGTGAATTCTAGCGCCGAGCGATTGCAAATCCGCCGCATTTCCGCCATCGGGTGCGGAAACAAGAGCGCGGCGCGGGAGGATGGTCGGTTGAGTTCAACGCGGGGGAGTGCATGAAGGCCTTGGCCATCGGAGTTTTAGGAGTACTGGGCCTGGCCGCCTGCTCCACAAACAATTCCGGCATTGTGACGGGCACGATCGCCGACCGGCCGGCCGGCGCCAATCCCGGTGTGGTCATCGACAGCCCGGTCGGCACCGGCAGCACTGTGCCCGTCGGCGCCATTGAAGGCGCGCTCTCAGGCGCCGATGTCGGCCAGTCGCTGACCGAGCACGACCGCGAAATCGCGCTGAGTGCTGAATACGAGGCGCTCGAATATGGCCGCCCCGGCCAAACGACCCGCTGGCGCAACCGCAAAAGCGGCAATCGCGGCGAGATCAACGTCGGCTCCACCTATCAAGTGAACCGGCTTGATTGCCGGGAATACACCCACACCGTCTCCATCGGCGGGCGCAACCGCGTCGTCAAAGGTACCGCCTGCCGCCAGCCGGACGGCGTTTGGCGGGTGCTCGGATAGGGCTGCGGCGCGCGAACAGCCGCATTTTTCCGGCCTAACCGAGCCGTGCACTGATGTGTTGATCCGGCGCATTGCCGGGGCGTTTCGGCACCACTAAACCTGTCCATTGTGGGCCGCGCGAGCGGCCTCCTGGATAGTTGGGTGCCGAAGGGTTTTGGCCGGCGTGCTTCTGTGGACGCTCATTGTGCTTCTGACTGCGGCGGCGATTGTCGCCGTGCTTGCACCGCTTCGCCATGCCCCGCGTGCGGCTGCATCCGATGCACACGCGCGCCAGGTCTATCGCGACCAACTCGACGAGCTTGAGCGCGACAAAGCGGAGGGGCGCGTCAGCGCTGCTGACGCGGAGGCTACGCGGGCGGAGATCGCCCGGCGGCTTATCGCTCTGGACAGTGAGCCGGACGCGGAGCCGCAGACGGCCGGCAGCCCGGCTTTGCGCCGCACAATCCTGGTTGCGGCGGTCGCCGGCATCCCAGCCCTTTCTTTCTCCCTCTATGTCATGCTTGGCGCGCCGAACCTCCCGGGTGCGCCGCTTTCGGCGCGACTGGAAGCGCCGTCCGGGTCGAGCGACATTGAGGTGCTCGTCGCCAGGACCGAGCAGCATCTGGCGCGGAACCCTGAGGACGGGCGCGGATGGGAGGTGATTGCGCCGGTCTATCTGCGCCTCGGCCGTCCGGACGATTCGGTGCGCGCTTTCCGCAACGCCATCCGCATCCTCGGCTCCACGGCCGGGCGTGAAATCCGGCTGGGCGAGGCGATCTGGGCGGCTGAGAACGGTATTGTCACAGCGGACGCGCGTGCTGCTTTCGAGGAAGCCCATCGGCTCGATCCGGCCGCGCCGCAGCCGCGCTTCTTTCTGGCGATTGCCGCGCAGCAGGAAGGAAACACTGACGAGGCGCGGCAATGGCTGAACGCGCTTCTCGCCGATACGCCGGCCGATGCGTCTTGGCGACCGGCCGTTGTGGCGGCGCTCGCCGAGCTTGGCGTGACGGATATCCCGCCGGGGACGCAGCCTGAGACACCGGCGGAGGCGCCACGCGGCCCAAGCGAAGCCGACGTCGCCGCAGCGCAGCAGATGTCGTCGGAAGACCGCATGGCCATGATCGAAGGCATGGTGAGTGGCCTGGCGGCGCGGCTTGAATCGGAGCCCGACGATGCGGAGGGGTGGATCAGGCTGATCCGGTCCTATGTGGTCTTGGGTCAGTCCGACGCAGCGGCGGACGCCGCGCGTGCGGCGCTTGCCGGCGTTTCCGATAATGGCGACCGCCAGCGCGTGGAAGCTTTGATTGCTGATCTCGGCGTGACACCAGCGGCGGAGGCAACGCAATGACGCGCAAGCAAAGACGGCTCACCATGGTTGCTGGCGCCGGCGTGGTTCTCACATTGGCGGCGGTTTTGGTGTTTGTGGCGCTCCGGGAACAGATCGTATTCTTTTATTCGCCGACGGAGCTGGCGGAGAAGCAATTGGAGCCCGGAACGCGGGTTCGGCTGGGCGGCCTGGTCGTGGACGGCTCCATCGAACGCGGCGACGACGGCGCGGTCAGTTTCGCCATCACCGATACGGCGAACGATGTCGTGGTCGCGTATCGCGGTATCCTGCCGGACCTCTTTCGCGAGGGGCAGGGAGTTGTGGCGGAAGGTCTCCTGACGGAGGCGCTGCATCTTGAGGCGGAGAGCGTGCTTGCCAAGCACGATGAAAACTACATGCCCAAGGAGGTCGTGGATGCGCTCAAGGCGCAAGGCGTCTGGAAGGATGGTGTGGGGCTGAAACAATGATCGGAACGTTTTCCATCGCCGAGCTTGGACATTATGCGCTGGTTCTGGCGCTCGTTTTGATGCTCGTCCAATCCACGGTGCCACTCCTCGGCCTTTATTGGCGCGACCAGCGTCTGGTGGCGGTTTCCGGTTCCACGCCGATCGCCGGGTTCATTCTTGTGGGGATCGCGTTTGCGGCACTGACGGCCGCTTATGTCGCGTCCGACTTTTCGGTCCGAAACGTGTGGGAGAACAGCCACTCGGCCAAGCCGATGCTCTACAAAGTCACAGGCGTGTGGGGGAACCACGAAGGCTCCATGCTTCTGTGGGTCCTGATCCTGGCCTTGTTCGGCGCGCTTGTGGCGGCTTTCGGCGCCAACCTCCCGAGCACGCTGCGTGCCCGCGTGATCGCGGTGCAGGGCTGGATCGGCACGGCGTTTCTGCTCTTCGTCCTCCTCACGTCCAATCCGTTTGAACGCATTCACCCGCCGCCGCTTGAGGGGCGCGACCTCAACCCCATCCTTCAAGATATCGGTCTCGCGATCCATCCGCCGCTTCTTTATGTCGGCTATGTTGGCTTCTCCATCGCCTTTGCCTTTGCGGTGGCGGCGCTGATGGAACGGCGGATCGACGCCGCTTGGGCGCGCTGGGTGCGGCCATGGACGCTGGCCGCCTGGGTGTTCCTCACCGGCGGTATCGCGATGGGGTCCTATTGGGCCTATTACGAGCTCGGCTGGGGCGGCTGGTGGTTCTGGGACCCGGTGGAGAATGCCTCCTTCATGCCGTGGCTTGCGGGCACGGCACTGTTGCATTCCGCCGTGGTCATGGAGAAGCGCGGCGCGCTGAAGGTCTGGACGATTCTCCTGGCCATCCTGACCTTCTCGCTTTCACTCCTCGGCACGTTCCTGGTGCGCTCCGGCGTGCTGACATCCGTCCATGCTTTCGCCACCGATCCGTCGCGCGGTGTGTTTATCCTTGCGATTCTTGTCGCCTTCATCGGTGGGGCGCTGGCGCTTTTTGCGTGGCGCGCACCGGACCTGAAACAGGGCGGGCTGTTCGCGCCGATCAGCCGCGAGGGCGCGCTGGTCTTCAACAACCTTTTCCTGGTGACGGCGACGGCGACTGTGCTCATCGGCACGCTCTATCCGTTGGCGCTTGAGGCTGTGACCGGCCAGAAGATCTCGGTGGGCGCGCCGTTCTTCAATCTGACGTTCGGGCCGTTGATGGTTCCGCTTCTGATGGCGCTGCCCTTTGGGCCGCTGCTGGCCTGGAAGCGTGCCGACCTCTACGGCGCGACGCAGCGGCTCGGCGTTGCCATGATCGCGGCCTTGGTGGCGGCCGTGATTACCTATGTCGTCGCCGGCGGCAAAGGTGTGCTGGCGCCGCTCGCACTTGGCCTTGGCGTATGGCTGATCGCCGGCAGCCTAGTCGATCTGGCGGAGCGCATTCAGTTCCTGCGGGCGCCGGTGCGCACAAGTTGGGCGCGTTTCGTCGGTCTACCGCGCTCAGCACTTGGTACGGTGGTCGCCCATGCCGGCGTCGGCGCAATGGTCATCGGCATTGTCGGGACAAGCGTCTATCAGACGGAGGAGATCGTCTCGCTCAATCCCGGCGAAAGCGTCGATGTCGCCGGCTATACGCTTCTCTTCCAAGGCATGTCGCCGGTGACCGGTCCTAATTACCGCGAGGACCGCGCGCAGTTCCTGGCGTCGCGCGGTGGGGCGGAGCCGTTTTCCATGACGCCGTCGAAGCGCTTCTACATGGCGCGCGAGATGGCAACGACGGAAGCGGCGATCGAGACCATCGGTTTCTCGCAGCTCTACGTAAGCCTTGGAGACGAGATCGAGGGCGGCACGGTCGCAGTGCGCGCTTCCTACAAGCCGCTTGTGACGCTGATCTGGCTTGGCGCGCTTGTGACCTCGATCGGCGGGGCGTTGTCGCTCACCGACCGGCGGCTCAGGATCGGTGCGCCGAAGCCCGCCGCGGCACGCCAGCCTAAGGCGGCGTCAGCATGATGGCGTGCTGGCGGCTCGTGTTGGTTCTGCTCAGCGTTGCGCTGGCGGCGCCGGCGCAGGCGGTGCAGCCGAGCGAGATGCTGGACGATCCGGCGCTTGAGGAACGGGCGCGCGACATCTCCACCGGTTTGCGCTGTCTGGTCTGCCAGAACCAGTCGATCGACGATTCGAACGCGCCACTGGCGCGCGACCTGCGTATCCTGGTGCGCGAACGGCTCAAAGCCGGCGACAGCAACGACGAGGTGCTCACCTATCTCGTGGATCGCTACGGCGATTTCGTGCTGCTGAGGCCGCGATTCGCCGCCTACACGCTGGTCCTTTGGCTGACGCCGGCGGTGCTTCTCGTGATCGGCGGCGTGGTGGCGATGCGGCGCTTCCGCAGCAGGCCGGTCGCGGCTCAAGCACTGTCGCGCGAGGAGGAGGAGAAACTCTCGCGGATTCTGGGGGAATAGTGCCGAGCGCATCTCCTTTTTCCTTACCGAAAATTAATGTGGCGGACAGGGCTTCGTAAGGCGCGAGTGCCTATCTCCTAGTTTGTGCAGATGTCGCCCCATCGCCCCCCTCTAGGGCGGCCTTCTTCGCACACCCCTCCAGTCCGCCCCGGCCCACCCCCGGGGCGGACGCAGCTAGGATCATGAGGAGCTTCGACGAACCTATGAGCGATGCATCGTATTCAGTCCCGCGAGCCCGGCGCCTGCGCAGCGCGCTGCTCGCCGGAATCTTCACGCTCGGCATTGCTGGTCTGGCCGGCACCGGCGCAATCATCACCAACAGCCCCGTCGCTCTTGCGGAGCCGGTGCGGGTTGAGGCTGACGGGCCGGCGGACTTCACCGCCGTTGTTGAGAAGGTGCTGCCCGCCGTGGTGAGCGTCCAGGTGCGGACGGAGATCGAAGCCGTCGTGGAACGCGGGTTCGATCGCTTTGGCGAGTTGCCCCCCGGCATCGATGAGTTCTTCCGTCGCTTCGGCATTCCGCGCGACCATTTTGAGGACCGTGATGGCGATCGTGGTCCGCGAGCGCGCCCGCACTCGCCGCGACGTGGCCTGAGCCAGGGCTCCGGCTTCTTCGTCTCCGAGGACGGCTATCTGGTGACCAACTCGCATGTCGTGCGCGACGGCAGCGAATACACCGTCATTCTGGAAGACGGCCGCGAGCTGGATGCGGAAGTCATCGGCACGGACGACCGCACCGACCTGGCGCTTCTCAAGGTCGATGGCGATGGTTTCGACTACCTCTCGTTCGCCGATAACGAGCCAAAGGTGGGCCAGTGGGTGCTCGCCGTCGGCAATCCGTTCGGCCTCGGCGGCTCGGTTTCCGCCGGCATCATCTCCGCCATGAAGCGCGATATCGGCTCGGGGCCATACGACCAATATCTGCAGATCGACGCGCCGGTGAACCGCGGCAATTCCGGCGGGCCGACGCTCAACACGAATGGCGAGGTCGTCGGCGTGGCGACGGCCATCTTCTCGCCGTCGGGCGGCAATGTCGGCATCGCTTTTGCCATCCCCGCCAACCTCGCCTCCGACGTGATAGACGATCTGCGCGACGACGGCACGGTCACGCGCGGCTGGCTCGGCGTCCAGATTCAGCCGGTGACCGACGACATCGCGGAGAGCCTCGGCGTCAGGAGCACTGACGGCGCGATCGTTGCTGAAGCGCTCGATTCCGGTCCGGCCAAGGGTGCGGGCATCCGCGCGGGCGACATCATCATTGAGGTGAACGGCCGCTCGATCTCTGAGCCGAAGGAGCTGTCGGAGATGATCGCCGACCTGAACCCAGGCGAAGAGGTTACCGTCACTGTGCTTCGCGATGGCGACCGGCGCGACATCGACGTCAGGCTGGGCGATCTCAATGAGTTCGACGAGCTACAACAGGCCGAAACGAGCGAGCCGGAGCCTGAGCAGCCGATGGAAGTCGGCTCGCTGGAGGACCTCGGCTTGACGCTTGAGGCCAACCCCGATGGCGAGGGCGTTGTTGTGTCGGCCGTTGAGGACGGCAGCCCGGCCGATGAGCGCGGCATCCGCGTTGGTAATGTGATCCTCGCCGTCGGCGCCCGCAATGTCAGCAACAGCGGCGATGTGGAAGACGGCATCACGGAGGCGCGCGAGAAGGGGCGTGATGCGGTGCTCCTGCGCGTGCAGGGCGATCGCGGCACGCGCTTCATCGGCGTTCCGTTCGACCGCGGGTAAAGCGTTATTGGATAACCGGGCCGGACGATTTACGCCCCCCATGTTCGTCCGGTTCTCGGTTGGCGGGCCGCTTCGGCGGCCCGCCATTTTCTTGCCCGTCGGTGTCTCCGCTCCTAAACGACCTGGAACTCACACGGCGCAACGGCTATCTCGTGGTCATGCGTATCCTCGTCATTGAAGACGACAAAGAAACGGCGAGCTATCTGATCAAGGCGCTGGGGGAGGCCGGCCACGTCGCCGATCAGGCGAATGACGGGCAGGCCGGCTACGACATGGCCATGGCCGAAGATTACGATGTGCTGGTCGTTGACCGCATGCTGCCCAAGCGCGACGGCCTTTCGCTTATCGCCGAACTGCGCGCCGCCGAAAAGCAGGTTCCCGTGCTTATCCTCTCCGCGCTCGGCCAGGTCGATGACCGTGTGACGGGTCTGCGCGCCGGTGGCGACGACTACCTTGCCAAGCCCTACGCCTTCTCAGAGCTTCTGGCGCGCGTTGAGGTGCTTGGCCGCCGCTCCACGCCGAAGGAAGCGGAGACCGTCTACAGCGTCGCCGACCTGGAGCTTGATCGCCTGTCGCGCAAGGTCCGCCGCGCGGGCACGCCGATCGCGCTGCAGCCGCGCGAGTTCCGCCTGCTCGAATACATGATGAAGAATGCCGGCACGGTGGTCACGCGCACCATGCTTTTGGAGAAAGTCTGGGACTACCACTTCGACCCGCAAACCAATGTCATCGACGTGCATATGTCGCGGCTGAGGGCGAAGATCGACAAGGGGTTCGAGCGGCCGCTCCTGCACACCGTGCGGGGTTCCGGCTACGTGCTTCGCGACGATGGCTAAAAGCGGCTTCTCGCGACTGCTGCGCACGACGGGGTTCCGCCTCA
This sequence comes from Afifellaceae bacterium, assembly GCA_028284625.1. Lineage (GTDB taxonomy): Bacteria > Pseudomonadota > Alphaproteobacteria > Rhizobiales > Afifellaceae > DASWJZ01. The sequence continues at coordinate 293,590 of JANQRH010000009.1, forward strand.
CGGCCATCTTCCTTGCGGTGTTCGCGATCTTTGCCGCTTTTCTCATCAGCTATATCGCGCGCAACACGACGGAGATTCTGCAGAACGACATCCGCAGGGCCGTGGATGCGGAACTCGCCGCCATGGCGCTGCAATATGAGCGCGGCGGTCCGACCTGGTTGGCGCGCGTTGTGGAACTGCGGAGCCGTCAGCCGGGCGCGAGCCTTTATCTGGTCATCGGCCCGGACGGGAGCAAGATCGCTGGCAACGTGGAGACCGTGCCCGACGAGGTGCTGGCGAGCTCCGGCACGGACGCGGAGATCGTGCCGTATGTGTGGCTCGATGAGGAGGGGTCGCGGCGGCGCTATTCAGCGCTGGTGCGCGTGGTCGATCTGCCTGACCGCATGCGCATTCTTGTCGGCCGCGACATCAGCGAGAGCGAGCAGCTCGTTCGCGTCGTTCGCCGCTCATTGATCCTGACGGTCGCGCTGATGGTGGCGCTCGGCCTTGTGGCCTGGCTGTTCGTATCGCGGCGCGTGCTGAAGCGCATCGACTCTATCGCTGAATCCAGCCGCCGCTTCGCCGCCGGCGATCTGGCCGGGCGGCTGGAGGTGACGGGCACGGGCGACGAGTTCGATCGGCTGGCCGAAAGCCTCAACACCATGCTTAACCGCATCGAGCGGCTGATGCTGGGGCTGAAGCAGGTCTCCGACAACATCGCGCATGATTTGAAGACGCCGCTGACGCGACTGCGGAGCCGCGCGGAGCGCGTGCTGGCGGAAGGCAAGTCGGAGCCAGAATATCGCGGTGCGCTTTCTGCGACCATCGACGAAGCCGATCAGCTGATCCGCACATTCAATGCACTGCTGACGATCGCGCGCGTGGAGGCCGGCTCCTCGGACGCGGCGTTTTCGCTCTTCGACGCGGCGGCGGTCGCCCGTGACGTCTACGAGCTTTACGAGCCGCTTGCCGAGGAGGCGGGCGTGGCGCTGCGTCTCGACAGCGACGGTCCGGTCATGGTGCGGGCCAATCGCGAGCTGATCAGCCAGGCGCTTGCGAACCTCGTCGACAACGCCGTTAAATATGCCAGCGAAGGCGCGGCGCGTCCGCAGGCGGTGATCCGTGTGTGCCGCGAGGGAGGGCGGGTGACGCTCAATGTCTCCGACAACGGCGTGGGCATTGCCGAGGCGGATCGCACGCGTGCCACGGAGCGTTTCGTGCGTCTTGAAGAGAGCCGCTCCAAACCGGGCGCGGGGCTTGGCCTGAGCCTGGTTTCCGCCGTGGCCAAGCTGCATGGCGGCGAGCTGATCCTTGGCGACAATCGCCCGGGCCTGGCGGCTGCGCTCAACGTGCCGGAGGCCGCGGCGGGCCATGCCGTCTGAGCCGCTACGCCGCACAATCACGGCCCTGCCGGCCTCACCGCACAGCGCCGACGCGCTGGAGACGCTCCGCGAAGCGGCCGCCCGCCAAGATGCGCAGGCGACACTCGATGACTTGACCCAAGACGGCGACGTCGCAGCGTTCCTTGGCAGCGCGCTCGGCGACTGCCCGTTTCTGCTCGATCTTGCGGCCAAGGACATTCTCCGCCTGGCGGCAATCCTGGATGCCGCACCGCAGGAGCGGGTGGCGCAAACTGCCGATGCCATCGCCAGTGCCGACTGGCCGTCGCGGAACGATGCGATGGCGGCGCTGCGGCTGGCGCGGCAGGACGTGGCGCTGACGATCGGGCTTGCCGACCTCGCCGGCGCGCTTGCCATGGATGAGGCCACCGCGCTTCTGACGCGCTTTGCCGATGCTGCGCTCAGCGCGGCGTTGCGCTATGCGCTGGCTGAGCAGGCGCGGGCCGGCAAGTGGGTCGGCGGCGCGGAGCCGCGCGGGCTCTTCATCCTCGGCATGGGCAAATACGGCTCCGGCGAGCTCAACTATTCCAGCGATATCGATCTCATCGCGCTGTTCGATCCCGAAGCGGGAGGCTTGGCAGAAGGCGTCGAGCCGTCGGAGTTCTGGGTGCGCATCGTGCGTCTTATCGTGACGTTGCTGCAGGAGCGCACCGGCGACGGTTATGTGCTTCGTGTTGACCTCCGCCTGCGACCGGACCCCGGCTCGACGCGCGTGGCGATTTCAACGCCCGCCGCGCTTCTCTACTACGAAGGCACGGGTCAGAACTGGGAGCGCGCGGCGCTGATCAAGGCGCGCGTGGCGGCCGGCGATGCGGATGTTGGCGGAGCTTTCCTCGGCGAGCTTGTGCCGTTCGTCTGGCGCAAGCATCTCGACTTTGCGGCGATCGCGGACGTCCACTCCATCAAGCGCCAGGTGCAGTCGCATCGCGGACACGAGACGGTCGGCGTGCTGGGCCACGACATCAAGCGTGGGCGCGGCGGCATCCGCGAGATTGAGTTTTTTGTGCAGACGCAGCAGCTCATCGCCGGCGGACGCGACACGACTCTGCGCGGGACGCGCACGCGTGACATGCTGGCCATGCTTGAAGAGCGCGGCTGGATCGACGAGGCCATCCGAACGGAGCTCGATGAGGCGTATGTGTTCCTGCGGATGGTCGAGCATCGCCTGCAGATGCTGAACGATGAGCAGACGCACGTTATGCCGAGCGACCGCGACGGGTTGGCGCGCATCGGACGGCTGATGGGAGAGCCGGATGTCGACCAGTTCGAGGCGCGGCTGCGCTATGTGCTGGAAACGGTGGCGAAGCGCTACTCGCGGCTCTTTGAAAGCACCAGCGAGCTCACCGCCGAGACGGGGAGCCTTGTCTTCACTGGCGGGGAGGATGATCCCGAAACGCTGAAGACGCTTCGCTCGCTCGGCTTCGACGCACCGGAGACGGTGACGGAGATCGTGCGCGGCTGGCACTTCGGACGCTCGCCGGCAATGCGCTCCGCCGCGGCGCGTGAGGGCCTGACGGAAATCACGCCGGCGTTTCTACAGGCGCTGTCGCGCGCCGGCAATCCGGATGCGGGCGTGCGCGCCTTTGACAGTCTGCTCCGCGCGCTGCCCGCCGGTGCACAGTTCTTTGCGCTGCTGCGGAACAATCCCGGGCTCCTCAATCTGCTCGCCACGATCCTCAGCGCTGCGCCGCGGCTGGCGGAGATTTTCGGGCGGCGTCCGCATGTGGTGGATGCGTTGCTCGAGCCTGCCGCGGTCGGGGAGGCGGCCGGGCGCGAGCAATTGCAGACAGGATTGACCGCCAGCCTGGCGGAGGCGCGGAGTTACGAAGACGTGCTTGACCGGGCGCGGCTCTTTGTGGCGGAGCGGCGCTTCCTCATTTCGGTCGGGCTCCTTAACGGCACGCTGTCGCCGAGTGATGCGGGCGTGGCGTTCTCCGATCTAGCGGAAGCCGTATTGCGTGCGCTCTTTGAGACAACGCAGGAGGAGTTTGCCCGTCAGCATGGGCACGTGGCGGGCGGCCGCGCGGCGATCGTCGCGCTTGGCCGGCTCGGCAGCCGCGAGATGACGGCCGGCTCCGATCTCGACGTCATCGTGATCTACGATCACGCACCCGACGCGTCGTCCTCCAACGGCGACCGGCCGCTGGCGCCGTCGCAATATTACATCCGCCTGACGCAGCGGCTGGTGACCGCACTTTCCGCACCGACGGCGGAGGGCGTGGCCTACGAGGTCGATCTCAGGCTGCGCCCGTCGGGGCGGTCGGGCCCGCTTGCCACCCACATCGAGGCGTTTGAGCGCTATCAGCTCGACGAGGCGTGGGCGTGGGAGCACATGGCGATGGCGCGCGGGCGGGCCGTGGCCGGCGACGCCGATCTGATGAGCGGCGTGGAGAACGTACTCGATGCCGTTGTGGCTAAAGCAGGCGCGCGGGAGACGCTCGCCGCCGATGTTGCCGCCATGCGCGCCCGCATTGAACGCGAAAAGCCGGCTTCCGGCGTGTTCGACGTCAAGCTCTCACCCGGCGGGCTGATGGATTGCGAGTTCGCGGCGCAGGTCCTGGTGCTTTCCGGGCTCGGCCGCGTTGCCGGCGAGACCATGCTGCAAACCCTGGCGCGCGCTGAAGCCGAGGGGCGGCTTTCGCCGGAGGACGCGGAGCGGCTGCTGCTTTCTGCAGCTCTACAGACGGCGCTTCTGCAGCTTGAGCGCGTTGCCGGCGCCGAGGCTTTCGTTCCCGACAAGGCGCCGGAAGCGCTTAAGCAGCTCATCGTGTCGCTCGCCAACAACGCATTGCGCAACTCCGGCGTTGGCGACGAGCGCGGCGGCGTTGAGACGTTCGATGCGCTGGCGGCGCAGCTTCAGCGTGTTCAGGCGCGCACGCGCGTGGCGCTGGAGCATGTGTTGGAGGCGAAGGTGGAATAGCTTCCGACCTGCCTCAAGCCGCAGCGGCGTTGTCGGTATCCGTTGGGCGGGAGGGCAGGAATATCGTGACCTTGGTGCCGGCGCCTTCGCGCGAGACGATGTCCATGCGCCCGCCATGCAGCGTCACCAGCGAACGCGAGATGGCGAGGCCGAGGCCGGAGCCCTGATGGTCGCGCGTGAGGGGGCTTTGAACCTGCTCAAACGGCTGGCCGAGTTTCCCCAGCGCCGCCTGCGGGATGCCGATGCCGGTATCCTCCACGACGAGCACCACGCCATCGCGCCGGCGGCCAGTGCGGATGCCGATCGTGCCGCCTTCGGGCGTGAACTTCACCGCGTTTGAGATGAGGTTGGAGAGTACCTGACGCACGGCCTGGCGGTCGGCGGAAAGTGTCACGTCCGGCGCGGTCTTGGTGACGATCTCAATGCCGCGCTCAGCCGCACCCGGCGCGTAGGTCTGAAGCGCTTCGGCAATCAGTTCGTCGAGGTTCAGCGGCTCGCGATCGATCTCCAGCCGGCCGGCCTCCAGCCGCGCCATGTCGAGAATGTCGGAGATGATGCGCAGGAGGAAGGAACCGCTCTCGCGGATGTCGCGGCAATATTCGCCGTATTTGTCGTCACCCAGCGGACCAAAGGCGCCGGAGAGCATCATCTCGGAGAAGCCGATGATGGCGTTCAGCGGCGTGCGCAGCTCGTGCGAGACATTGGCGAGGAACTCCGACTTGATGCGGTTGGCGTCCTCCGCTTTCTCCTTCTCCGCCGCATACTTCTCAGCGAGTTCGACAAGCTGCTGCGCCTGCGTCTCAAGTTGCTGGCGCGAGCGGCGGAGATCGTCGACGGTCTTTTGCAGCTTCTGCTCGTTCTCGATGAGCTGCGCTTCGTTCTCCTTCAAGACGCTGATGTCGGTGCCGACCGAGACGAAGCCGCCGTCGTCGGTGCGGCGCTCGTTGATCTGCAGCCAGCGTCCGTCCTCCACGCGGGCCTCAACGGAACGTGAGCCGCCGATGTCCTTCTCCTCCTCGGCGAAGGTGTTGGAAATGGTCGGACGGCGGCCATGTTTGGCGATGTCGGCGTAGGGGGTGCCGGCGCGCACCAACTCGTCGGGAAGCTCATAGAGCTGCTGGTACTTGCTGTTGCAGAGCACCAGGCGGTTGGCCGCGTCCCACAGCACGAAGGCTTCTGAGATCGCCTCAATGGCGTCGCGCAGCCTGAGGTCGGCCGTGCGTGACGCTTCGATGAGGCGCTTCTGCTCGGTGACCTCGACCGCAATGCCGACGAGATGCGGCTCGTCTTCGACCTCCGCCACGATCTCGGCGCGGGCGCGTATCCAAATCCAGTCGCCGTCGGCGCGGCGCATGCGGAACTCGCGGTCCACGTGATCCTGCTCGCCGCTCATCAGACCGTCGGCGAGTCCGACGAGATCGATATCTTCGGGATGCACCAGCGCCGCCACTTCGCCCACCGACAACAGGCGGCTCTCCGGCTTCAGACCGAGGATCTCAAACATCGATTGCGACCAGAAGATCGCGCCGCGCGAAATATCCCAATCCCAGAGCCCGGAATAGCCGCGGCGAAGGGCGGTGTGGAAGCGATGCTGCGTGGCCGAGTAGATGAAGTCGGATTCATGGGTGCGCGCTGTCTGCGCGTGGTAGGCGAAACCCAGGAGCACGAGAACGAGGCTCGTCGCGACGAACACCGTCGCTTCGCTTGAAACCGTCCGTCGCCATTCGGTGAAGACGCCCGAAGTGGGCTGCATCACGGCGACTGAGCCGCCGACGCCTTCCTGGTTACGGTGGATGGTGGCGATGACGTCCACATTGTTGGTGAGCGTGAGCTGCAGCACGCCGGCGCGTTCGCCAAGCGTGGTCAGCGGCTGGCTGGGCCCGAGAATTTCATCGATGAAGCGGCCGATGGTCTGCGTGTCGCGCGGGGCGGTGGCGACGATCAGCCCCTGCGGATCCATCACCAAAATGCGGCGGCCCAGCGCCGTGGCTAACGGGGGGAGGGCGTTCTCAAGCTGGCCTTGCAGCATCTGTGAGGGCTCGGCCAAGGAGACGGGAAGCGGTGTGCGTGCCAACTCGCTGGTGATCGCCGTGGCAAGAAGCGACAGGCGCAGCTTGGCGTTGGTCTCAATGTTGTCGCGCGTCTGATAAAGCGCCACGCCGCGCATCACGGCGAGCGCCATGACGAACAACACGATCAAGATCGGGATCAGCCGCTTGACGTAGGGCTCGCTGTGCACGAGCCGCGCATAGGCGGGATGAACAAAGAGCCGCGCATGACCGGCAAGCGCCGCGCCATCCAGGCGGTCGATGTCCGACCCTCGCCTCAATGTTGACGCCACTGGCCCCCGCGGCCGCGCCATCCATGGCCTCCTGTCCGCTTCGGGGCGCCGCCCCCCGAATCATTTGCATTTGAATCAAGCGGAATCCGCTTGTCCACAGGCTTTGGCGGATTTCGTCATTTTGCCGCTTGTTGTGGCGGGTCAGGTGCCAAGTGTGCGCAGCACAATGTCCTGCAAGTCGCGCGACAGCTTGTCGTTTTCCGCGATTTGGCGAAGCGCCGCCTCTGCATGCGACCGGCGGCCCGTCTCCAGCGTCCGGAACGACCGGAATGATGTCGCGATGCGGGCGGCCACGGAGGGGTTCTGCGTGTCAAGCCGGCTCACCACATCCGCGACATAGCGATAGCCGTCCCCGTCGGGGCGATTGAAGCCGACCGGATTGGCGGCGGCGAAGGCGCGGATGAGGGCGTAGACGCGGTTGGGGTTCTTCAAGGAAAACGCCGGATCGCCGGATAGCGTCTTGACGCTTTCGAGTGTGTCGTGGCCGGGCGTCGTCGCCTGCACGGCAAACCATTTGTCGAGCACCAACGGGTTTTCGCGGTAGCGCGCGTAGAAACGTTGCAATGCGTCCGCCGCGCCCTCCAGCTTCAGGTGAACGAGAATGCGCAGCGCCGCCAGACGGTCAGTCAGGTTCTCCGCGTCGCTGAACCGGCGCAGCATTTCTTCGGCGTCCAGCGCGCCGCCATGCACGAGAAGCCCCCAGGTCGCGTGCTGGAGCGCGCGCCGTCCAACGCTCTCCGCGTCGGGCGAATAGGGGCGTTCCGGTGCGGCGCGTTCGGCTGCGTCGGACAGGGTGTCGCTGATCGTCTTGCCGAGCCATTCCAACAGCGCGCGCCGGGCAGCGTGGATCGCGTCGGGGTCGACGTCGCGGCCGATCGCCTGCGCCACGTCCGTCTCGCTCGGCATGGTCAGCGCCTGCGCGCGGAAGGCGGCGTCGAGCGTGTCGCTAGCGGCGAGCCGCGACAGCTCCTCGGCGAAGCGCGGATCGAAGGCCGGTGTTTCGCCGCGACGCACCGTTTCTGTGGCGTGCTGCAGCAGGTCGAGTGCGATCTGCTGTGCTGCCTCCCAGCGGTTGAAGGGGTCGGGATCGTGGCCGACCAGGAACAAGAGGCTTTCGGTCGGCAGATCGGAATCGACGTAGACGGGTGCGGAGAACTGGCGGAACAGCGACGGGATCGGCGGCGCCTTCACACCGTCAAACACGATCTCCTCACTGCCTTTGGTCAGATGGATGACGCCTTCGGAAACGGTGCCGCTCGCCTTGGCGTAGCTCAGATCCTGCCCGTCGGGTCCGACCAGCCCGAAAGCGATGGGGATGTGCATCGGCTGCTTCGGCATGCGGTCAGGCGTCTCGGGGATGTCCTGCTTGAGCTCAAGCGTGAGGCGCTCCGCCTCCGGCTCGTAGCGATGCCGCACGGTGATAGTGGGCGTGCCGGCTTGGCGGTACCAAAGCGCAAATTGGTCAAGGTCAGTACCGGTCGCATCGGCGAAGCAGGCAAGGAAATCTTCGATCGTGGCGGCGTCGCCGTCGTGACGCTCAAAATAGAGGTTCATGCCGGCGCGGAAGCCATCGCGCGTGACGACCGTTGAAAGCATGCGGCAAATCTCAGCACCCTTCTCGTAGACGGTCGCAGTGTAGAAGTTGTTGATCTCGCGATACGCTGTCGGCCGTGCCGGATGAGCGAGCGGGCCGGCGTCTTCGGGAAACTGATGCTGGCGCAATCCGACGACATCGGAGATCCGCTTCACGGCGCGCGAGCGGACGTCGGAGGTGAATTCCTGATCGCGGAAGACAGTTAGACCTTCCTTCAGGCAGAGCTGAAACCAGTCGCGGCAGGTGATGCGGTTGCCGGTCCAGTTGTGAAAGTACTCGTGGGCGATGACCGCCTCGACATGGGTGTGATCCTGGTCGGTGCCGGTCTCTGGATCCACCAGCACGTATTTGTCGTTGAAGATGTTGAGGCCCTTGTTCTCCATCGCGCCCATGTTGAAGTCGGACACGGCGACGATGTTGAAGACGTCGAGATCATATTCGCAGCCGAAGCGGTCTTCGTCCCAGCGCATGGAGTGCTTCAGCGCATCCATGGCGTAGCGGCAGCGCTCTTCCTTGCCGGGCTCGCAATAGATGGCGAGCTGCACCTGACGGCCGGAGCGCGTCTCAAAGACATCGTGGATGGAGGCAAGCCGCCCGCCGACCAGGGCAAAGAGATAGCTCGGCTTGGGGAACGGGTCGTGCCAGATGGCGAAATGCCGGGTCGTGCCCTCGACCTTGCCAGATTCCACGAGATTGCCGTTCGACAGAAGTACCGGCGCCTCGTTTGCCTCCGCTTCGAGGCGTGTCGTGTAAACCGAAAGCACATCCGGCCGATCGAGGAAGTAGGTGATGCGGCGAAAGCCCTCCGCCTCGCATTGCGTGGTGTAAACGTCGGTGGAGCGGTAGAGCCCCATCAGCGCGCTGTTGGCGGAGGGGTTGAGCTCAGTTGTGATCTCCAACTCAAACGGGCGGTGCGGCGGCGCCTTGATCGTCAGGTGATCCGGCGCTGCGTCGTAGGCTTCCTCAGGCAACGCTTCAGAATCGAGCGCCAGCGCCTTCAGGTTCAGGCCATCGCCGTCGAGCGTCAGCGGCGCACCGGGCGTCGTGCCCTTGCGCGGGCGTATGGAAAGGCGCGCGCGGACTTGCGTGGCTTCCGCGGCAAGGTTGATGTCGAGATCGACAGTCTCGATCAGATATTCGGTGGGGCGGTAGTCTTCCAGCCGGATCAGGGGGGCATTTTCGGTGCGCATCGGAACTCCTATCCCGTGGGTTCCGATAGCATGTCCGGCGGATGTTGGAAGCGTGGCGGCCGCGGCTTGCGGCGGCCGTGTTTAATAATCTCTGTTCACAGAAACGTGCATCGCGTGTGGGTACGACGGCGGCGAGCCGGCGACCCTCCGTCCGGCGAGATGTCTGCGGCGAAACATCTCCGGCGAAGGGCCGCTCGGGGGAGGCGAGCGCAGCGCATTTTCGGCGCCGCGCTCACAGACGGTACGACAGCCAGCGGTTGGCGCGGGCGCGTTGGTCCAGGTCAACCGAGGGGTCGTGGATGAACGGTTGCGACAGGGCGGAGCGGACGTCGTCGCGGCTGACGCCGAGATCGGCGAGCATGTGATCGTCGAATTCGGCAAGCTGCTTGACGGTCCGGCGGTTCCGCCAGCGGCGGATGCTCCCGGTCATGAACTGCAAGGCGTTCCGTAGGAATCCACTTCCGGCGGATTCGCTCCGGCCGGCAATAAAGGCTGCTGCTTCGCGCATGGCACATCTCCTCTGTTCGCCGGAAATCCGGCGTTTGGCCTTTTGGATGTGTCAAAAGGGCCAACGGGTTGGCGACCCGTTTCCTGGCCCTTATGTGCGTCTTGCCTATTGCTCAATCAAGCGAATTGATTTTATGTGTATCATCAATTGAGCTGAATAGTTGCTGAGGATGGATCATGGGCGTGGTGCCGCTGAATTCGAAGCAAGACGACACGGATAAAGGCGGTTCGAGCCGGTGTGGGCTGGAACTCGACCTTTTGCGGACGCTGGTAGCGATTGCCGATACCGGCAGCTTCAATCGCGCAGCGCGCGCGGTCTTCCGCACGCCGTCCGCCGTATCCATGCAGATGAAGAAGCTTGAGGAGCAGGTCGGGCAGCCGATCTTCACCAAGGACGGGCGCTCCGTGGCGTTGACGCCGGACGGCGAGGCGCTGCTCGGCTACGGCCGGCGCATTTTGAAGCTTGCCGATGAGGCGATGCGCCGTTTCCGCGCGCCGGAGATTCAAGGGACCATCCGGCTTGGGACTCCGGACGATTACGCCAGCCAGTTCCTGCCGGGCATCCTGGCGCTGTTCGCGGCGAGCCATCCTAACGTGGAGGTCGATGTGGTTTGCCAGTCGAGCCACGACCTTCTCGGCATGCTGAGAAGCGACCATTTGGATGTGGCGCTGATCAGTTCAGGTCACGGGCAGACGAGCGGCGGCTTGACCGTCTACCGCGAGGAGCTGGTGTGGGTCGGCCTGAAGCACGGATGCGCGCACGAAAAGGAACCGATCCCGCTTGCGGTTTCGCATTTAGGCTGCTGTTGGCGGCGGCTGGCGCTCAACGCACTGGATCGCGCCGGGATTTCCTACCGCATCGCCTATTCCAGCAAGCACTATATCGGCCAGCTCGCCGCCGTGATGGCGGGGCTCGCGATCGCCCCGTTCCCGCGCTCCTCTGCGACCGGCGACCTGAAGATCATCGGCGAAGAATCCGGCTTGCCGACGATCGGGCATTTTGAGATCGAGCTGCACCGCTCGCCGAGCGCCAGCGGCGCGCTGTTCGACGCCTTGGCGAGCCATATCGAACGAAATTTCAACGGCAGCAGCATCGCAGCCGCGTGAGCGCTTGACGGGCCTCCTTTCGTCGCCGATCAGGCGGCGACGAACCTTTGATCGAGGAGTGCCCCGCGCATGTCGTCTGAGCCGCCGCGCATCGTCGACCGCAATCGTGTCTTCACGGGCTGGAACACCTTTGATCTGTTGACCGTCGAGGCGGCCGACGGCGAAGGCGGGCGTCACCGCCATGTGCGCGAGGTGGTCGATCATGGCGCCGCGGCGGTCGTGCTGGCGATCGACAGAACGCGCGACGTGGCGCTTCTGGTGCGCCAATGGCGCGCCGGGCTGCTCGCCGTCGATGCAGACGATCCGTTCTTGCTTGAGGCGTGCGCCGGCATCGTGGAGGCCGGCGAGACGCCGGAGGAAACGATCCGGCGCGAGGCGCAGGAGGAGATCGGGGTGACGCTCCGCGACGTGCGGAGCCTCGGCACGATGCTGCCGTCCGTCGGCACGCTCACGGAGCGTATGTATCTTTTCGTGGCGGAAATCACCGAGGCCGACCGAACGCATGATGGCGGCGGCGTGGCGCATGAAGGGGAGGCGATCGAGGTGGTCGAAGTGCCGCTTCCGGAGCTTTGCGCCATGGCGAAAAGCGGTGCGTTGGAGGACGCCAAGACGCTCATCCTCGTGCAACGCTTGATGCTTGAGGAATTGGAGCCTGCTTGAAACCGGTTCCCACCTCTCGGGTTCATGCTCTAGAAGGCTCACGCCAAATCGTGAGGAGGGCGCCATGGACGTTGCGGCGAACGCAGCGCGCGTAATCGACGGCAAGGCCGTCGCCGCCGAGATCATCGAGAAGGTCAAGGCCGCGCGGGACCGGCTGGTCTCGGAGAGCGCGCTGAAGCCTGGCCTGGCGACCGTCCTGGTGGGCGACGACCCGGCAAGCGGCGTCTATGTGCGCAACAAGGGACGAAAGGCGGAGGAATGCGGCTTTCATTCCGTGCAGCATAATCTGTCGGCCGACACGTCTGAGGCGGATTTGCTGGACCTGGTGGCGCGGCTCAACGCCGACGTGCAGATCCATGGCATTCTCGTGCAGCTGCCGCTTCCCGATCAGATCGACGAGCAGAAGGTGCTCCTCGCGGTCGATCCGGACAAGGACGTTGACGGTTTCCATCCCATCAATGTCGGGCGGCTGGCGACGGGCGCGCGCGACAAGGCGTTCGTGCCGTGCACGCCGCAGGGCTGCGTGGTTCTCGCCAAACATGCGCTCGGCAATGATCTGTCGGGCCTTGAGGCGGTGGTCGTCGGGCGTTCCAACATCGTCGGACGACCGGTCGCGCAATTGCTGCTCGCGGAGCACTGCACCGTCACGATCTGCCACAGCCGCACGCGTGATCTCGCCTCGGTCTGCCGGCGCGCCGATCTATTGGTGGCGGCGGTCGGGCGGCCGCTCATGGTGAAGGGCGACTGGGTGAAGCCCGGCGCCACGATCATCGATGTGGGCGTCAACCGTGTACCGGCGCCGGAGAAGGGCGAGGGCAAGACGCGCCTTGTCGGCGACGTGGACTATGCCGAGGCCGCGCAGGTGGCAGCCGCCATTACGCCGGTGCCCGGCGGCGTCGGGCCGATGACCATCTCCATGCTCATGGCCAATACGGTGACGGCGGCGGCGCGTTCGACGGGGCGGGCAGATATTGCCGCGGGCTTGACTGAAGCCTGAGTACGGAGAGGCCGGCGGGTAACACGCCGCCGGCCTCGGGGAAGGCGGTGGGGAGGAGACCGCCTTAGAGCCTAATTCTCTGATTGATCAGAATGGTGGCTCAATCTCTTTGTGTGAGCATGATCTATCCGAAAACCGGTGCCCACTTTTTGGGATCATGCTCTAGTTCTGCAGCTCAGTCGGCGCCTTGTCGCGGATGGCCGGCCACTTATCCTCCGCCAGCGCGATGAAGCCGGGGATGTCCTCGTTCCAGCGCTCTGCGACGTCTTTGCTGAGGTTCAGGTAGAGCTTGCCGTCGACGACCTTGTAGACGTTGGGGTCGCCGTCGAACTTGAAGCCCATGGCCGTGCCGAAGGCGCAATAGCCGCCATATTGCGGCGCGTAGCGAGCCGGGTCGGCCTGGAAGGCGTCGCGGTTGGCTTCGCTGGCGAAGCGGTAGGTCGCGCCATCATGCTCGGCGGTGATGCGATAGTCGCCCGCGATGGGCTGCTCCTCGGTGAAGTAGGACACCGGGTCGAAGCCGCGCAGCGCAAGGCCGGTGGAAGTGGCGTTGACGTCCACGCCGGCCGCGAAAGCGCCGGTAACGAGGGCTCCGATGAAGCCGACGACAATCAGCGTCCGCTGCAAGATTCGTGTCATGTTCTGTGTCTCCGTCTACGGCCGCGGCGCGGCTGGTTTGGGGGCTATTAGAAACTGATCGGTCTCTAATGAGGAGTGAGCTAAACCAGATGTTCCGGCTTTCCAAATCAAACTGAGATCAATCGGATGTGAGCGGTGCTTGATAGAGACCGTTTGTTCCCCTAAAATGCCCCTGAAAGGCTGATCCATGGCGCGCCCACGCGAGTTCGACATCGACGAGGCGCTGGACAACGCGATGGCGGTGTTCTGGCGCAAAGGCTACGACGGGACGTCGCTGCCCGACCTTCTGGACGCCATGCAGATTGCGCGCGGCTCCTTCTACAAGGCGTTCGCCGACAAGCGCTCCGTCTACCTCGCCTGCCTCGACCGTTACGATCGCGCCGTCATCAGCGAGGCCGTTGCGCGGCTGACCGACACGGGTCGCGGCGATGGCCGGTCCCGCATCGCGGCGTTCTTCAATGCGGTTGCCGCCGGCGGCCGCACCGACCGTCGCGGCTGCTTCCTCTGCAATGCGGCGACGGAACGCGCGCCATTTGATGCGGCGGTTGAGGCCAAGGTCGCGGCCATGACGGAGCGCCTGCGCGCGGCGCTTGCAATTGCGGCGCAACAGGCGCCGGCCCTGCAGAGCATCGGCGCACAGAGGATTGACGCCGTGGCGGGGGCGCTGTCGACTTTCTATTCAGGCCTGCAGATCCAGGCCCGCGCCGGCATGCCGGAGAAGGCGCTCAAGGCCACGATCGGCGCCGCGCTGGCGCTCGTGCCGGAGGCGTGACGGTTACGCCGATATGAACGCGCCGCGCTGTTGGTTGGCGGGCGCTCTACGCAGCAGGGAGGCTGAAGCCGTTGCCGTCCACCGACACGCCATATGACCGGCAGTTCACGCATGCGCCGGACGGCCGCCTGGACGCGCCGGCCTTTCATCGCAATTTCGAGCCAATGCTGGCGGTGCTCAGCGGCCGTTTGGCTGAGCGAAGCGGGCATGTCCTGGAGGTCGGCAGCGGCACGGGGCAGCACGTCGTGGGATTTGCCCGCGCGCTCCCGTCATTGACCTGGTGGCCGAGCGACCCGGCTTTAGAGCACCGCCGAAGCGTGGATGCCTGGCGTTCGGAAGGCGGCGCGGCCAACGTCATGCCCGCGATCGATCTCGACGCGTCCGCAGCCGATGCGGAGCGAGGTAGTGCCGCCGTCCGGCCCGACGAGGGCTTTGCCGCCGTCCTCTCGATGAATGTCATCCACATCGCGCCGTGGCGCGTCTGCGAGGGCATTATGCGTCTCGCCGGCGCATATCTCGCGCCAGCCGGGCTTCTCTTTCTTTACGGTCCGTTCAAACGTGGCAGCACGCACACCGCATCGAGCAATGAAGCCTTCGACGCGATGCTCCGCCGGGAGAATGTCGCGTGGGGCGTACGCGATCTGGAGGACGTCGAGACGGCTGCCGAGAGGGAAGGACTGCGGCTGGCTGAGATCGTTGAAATGCCCGCGAACAATCTGACAGTGATCTTCGAGCGTCCGCCGACCTAAGGCTTAGATCGGGCAGATCGTCGAATCCGCACCTGGGCAAGCTGGTGTCGTCTTTGATAGACGATCTGGCGTGCTCCTGCCGATAGAAGGAAGACACACCCAGCGGAAGGGGGGCGGTCGTGAAAACCCATGCACGGGCGGTGGTGATCGGGGGCGGCGTGGTCGGTGTCGCCACGCTCTATCATCTGGCCAAGAAGGGCTGGTCGGACGTTGTGCTGGTAGAGCGCAAGGAGCTGACCTCCGGCTCCACGTGGCATGCCGCAGGACTGCTGCCGCTCTTCAACATGAGCTACTCCGTCGGCCAGATCCACAAATACTCCGTCGCGCTCTACAAAACGCTGGAGGAGGAGACCGGGCAGAACGTCGGCTTCTCCGTCTGCTCCAATATCCGTCTGGCGCGCACCAAGGACCGCTGGGACGAGTACATGTATTACGCGGGCGTGGCGCGGACGATCGGCGTCAACGTCAACGTGCTCACGCCGGACGAGATCGAGGCGATCTGGCCGCTCTGCGAGACGGACGGGCTCCTAGGCGCCATCCAGCATCCCGACGACGGTTACATCCAGCCGGCCGATCTTACACAGGCCCTGGCGCGCGGCGCGCGGACCATGGGCGCGGAGATCAATCGCAACACGTCCGTCACCGGCATTGAGCAGACGCCGTCCGGCGAATGGCTGGTGAAGACCGATCAGGGCGACATCGCCTGCGAGCACGTGATCTCCGCCACGGGCAATTTCGCCCGCCGGACCGGCGCGATGGTGGGGCTCGACGTGCCCGTCATCCCGGTGGAGCACCAGTTCATCGTGACGGAGCCGCATCCCGCAATTCAGGAGCGGCACGCCGCCGGCCTGCCGGAGATGGGCGTGCTCCGCGAAAGCGATTCCTCCTGGTACATGCGTGAAGAGGCAGGCGGGTTGCTGCTCGGGCCCTACGAGCAAGGCGCGCCGGCCTGCTATGTCGATGGGCCGGCGGAGGGCGCTGAATACGAGCTGTTCCAAGAGGATCTGGAGCGGCTGATGCCGCATATCGAAACCGCGATTGCGCGCGTGCCGGCCTTCGGCGAAGTGGGCATCAAGCAGGTCTATAACGGCGCCATTCCTTATACGCCGGATGGCTCGCCGATCATCGGCCCGGCCTGGGGCCTGAAGAATTTCTGGCTGAACGAAGGGCATTCCTTCGGCATCACCGCTGCCGGCGGCGCGGGCTGGCAGCTCGCGGAGTGGATCGTGGAGGGCGAGCCGACCATCGACATGATGGGCGTCGATCCGCGCCGCTTCGGCCCCTATGCGAGCGAAGGCTATCTCAAGGAGAAGAACGAGGAAGCCTCCGCCAACGTCTTCACGCTGCATTACCCCGACGAAGAGCGCGCCGCGGCGCGGCCGCTCAAGACGACGCCCTGCTACGACCGCATGAAGGCGCTCGGCGCCGTGTTCGGCACAGTCTATGGCTGGGAACGTCCGAACTGGTTTGCGCCGGAGGGCTATGAAGTGCCGGCCGGCGAACTCGACATCGACGATACGCTCACCAGACACAACCATCCGCCCGCGGACTGGACCGGCAAGGTGCGCGAGCGCTGGTCGTTCCGCCGCTCCAACTATTTTGAGCATGTCGGCAATGAATGCCTCAATGTGAAGGACAATGTCGGGCTGCTCGACATGTCGGCCTTCGCCAAGTGCTTCGTCACCGGGCCCGGCGCGGAGGTGTGGCTCGATTCCATCTTTGCCAACCGCATCCCGAAGAAGATCGGGCGGGTGAACCTCTGCCATATCCTGACGTCGCGCGGCGGCGTGCGCTCGGAGTTCACGATCTACAAGGTGCGCGACGGCGGCTACTATATGGTCTCGGCCGGCGCGTTCGAGCGGCACGACCACGACGTGCTGATGAAGCTTCTGCCGGACGACGGCAGCGTAAGCATGTATCCGGTTACGACGGCGTGGGGCGTGCTGGTGCTGGCAGGGCCGAAATCGCGCGATGTGCTCGCCAAGATTACCGACACGGACCTCTCCACCGCCGCCTTTCCCTGGCTCTCTGGCAAAGAGATATCGATTGGTCCGGCGAGCGCCCATGCGCTCAGGGTGAACTTCGTCGGCGAGCTGGGCTGGGAGCTCCACCACCCGATCGAAAAGCAGAACGTGATCTTCGATCGCGTGATGGAGGCCGGCTCCGAATTCGGCATCAAGCCGTTCGGCATCCGTGCGATGACGGCGATGGCGATCGAGAAATCCTACCGCCTCGTCCCGCGTGAACTGTCGATCGAATACACGGCGTATGAATCCGGTCTCGACCGCTTTGTGCATCCCAACAAGGGCGACTTCATCGGCCGCGACGCTCTGGTCAAAGCGCATGCCGACGGTGACAAATGGCGCTACGTGACGATGGAGGTGCACGGCGTCACGGACGCCGACCCGCGGGGCAACGAGCCGATCTGGAAGGGCGATACGCTGGTCGGCCGCGCCACTTCGGGAGGCTATGGCTGGCGCGTGGAGAAGTCGCTGGCGCTCGCCATGGTCCAGCCGGAGCACGGCGAAGAGGGGGCGGAGCTGGAGATTCAGATCCTCGGCGAGCGCTATCGCGCAACTGTGATTCCGGAAAGCCCATACGACCCGGAGAACGCTCGGCTCCGGGCGTAACGCCGCGCCGCGCATTGCCGATCAAGGCCGCCCGCCGCTATCATCGATTGTTGGCGGCAGAGCGGAGCGCGTGGCTTGAAGATTGCGATTATGGGTGCCGGCGGGATCGGAGGCTATGTCGGCGGCCGGCTCGCAGCTTCCGGCGAGGATGTTCACCTCGTCGCGCGCGGTGCGCACCTTGCGGCCATCCGCAAATCCGGACTTCGTATCGAGAGTCCTCTCGGCGATGCGCACATTCCTGAGATTGCCGCAATGGGCGACCCATCCGAGGTCGGGCCGGTCGACATCGTCCTGTTCACGGTGAAGCTCCCTGACACGGCGGCGGCCGCTGCAAAGCTCGGCCCGATGATCGCTGCGCATACACGCATCATCACGCTGCAAAACGGCGTCGACAGCGCCGACATGATTGCCGCGCATGTGGATCGTGCCCAGATCGCTCCGGGGATCATCTATCTCGCCGCCTACATCAAAGAGCCGGGAACCATCTCCAATCCCGGCGGTGTGCATCGGATGACCATCGACGCCAAGGCGGGCGACCCGACGATGGCGGCGTTCTTTGCCGCGTGCGACAAGGCCGTTGCCATAGAGGCCATCCCAACCGACGAGCCGGACCGAACCATCTGGCAGAAGTTCATCGCGCTTGTCGCATTCTCCGGCGTGACGTCGATCACGCGGCTGCCGATCGGCGCCGTCTATGAGAACGCCGAGGCGTTCGCCTTTATGCGCGCGCTTCTTGAAGAGAGCATCGCGGTGGCGAACGCGGAAGGGCAGCAGTTCGAAGCCGAAGAGGCGGACCGCGTTCTGGAGCTCTTCCGTAATCAGCCTTACGATCAGAAATCGTCGATGCAGGTCGATCTGGAAGCCGGCAAAGCGCTTGAGTTGCCTTGGCTTTCGGGACGGGTCTACGAACTCGGCCGAAAGCACGGCATCGCCACGCCGGCCCATTGGGCTGTCTCAGCTGCACTTTCGCCTTTCGTGGATGGCCGGCCCGGCTAGGCTAACCGGGCGATGTAACCCGCGTTATCCGTCTCGCCCTGGTTCGTTTGGGTCGTTGGAGAACAGTGCGATCTTGTTGCCTTGAGGGTCGCGCAGATAGCCAACATAAAATCGGGGTCCGTATGAGTCACGGAAGCCCGGCTGACCCTCGTCAGAGCCGCCTGCGGCAAGCGCGGCGGCGTGAAGGTCACGAACCTGCTTCTGACTGCGAGCCTTGAATGCGACCATAGCGCCATTGCCAGCAGAGGCCGGACGTCCATCGAAAGGGGACTTAACGTAGAAATCCGGCATAGCAGTAAACTGACCCGGTTGTTCAGGCGGCGTGCAGCTCAAGCCGTCAGGGCGCTCCTCCAGCTCGTAATCAAGGGCTGGCAGGAACGCGTAGTAAAACCGTTTCGCGCGGGCGATGTCATCAACACCGACTGTGACGTAGGCAATCATGCTTCGTGTTTCTTTCCGGGAACTTACGTTGGTGAGTACACATCCTAGTCCGCTAGGAACCGAACACACGAGCGGAGCGGCCGGCTCCTTAGGCAAGCAGCTTCTCGCGCCCCTGTCGTTCCTGCTGCGGGGAACGGCCGTAGAGTTCGCGATAGCACTTTGAGAAATGCGAGGCGGAGACGAAGCCACAGGCCACGGCGACCTCCACGATCGGCGCGTCGGATTGAATGAGGAGATGGCGAGCGCGATCCAGCCGGATCTCCAGATAGTAACGAGCCGGCGAGCGCCCCAGATTGCGGCGGAAGAGCCGCTCGATCTGGCGGCGTGACAGCCCGGCGTAGCGGGCGATCTCCACCAGCGACAGAGGCTCGGCGATGTTGGCCTCCATCAGCTCGATGATGAAGAGAAGCTTGGTGTTTTGCAGGCCAAGCCGGGCGCGCAGCGGCAAGCGCTGGCGGTCGGTGGGCGAGCGCATGCGGTCGGTCAGCGCCTGCTCGCAGACTTTCGTGACGATCTGCTCGTCGAGGTGCTCGCCGATCAAGTGCAGCATCATGTCGAGCGAGGCGGTGCCGCCGGCGCAGGTGTAGCAATTGCCGTCGGCCTCAAAGAGATCGGCATAAACCTCCGCCTCTGGGAAGCGCTCCGAAAAGGCCGGCAGTGACTCCCAGTGTATCGCGCAGCGGCGGCCGTCGAGCACGCCGGCATCGGCCAGCACCCAGGCGCCGGTGTCCAGGGCGCCGATGCCGAAATTCTGCCGGTCGAGCGAGGCGATCCATTGATTGAGATTGCGGTCGCGAAAGCGCTCGATCCCTAGCGAGCCGCAGATAAAGACGTGGTCGGGTCGTTCGCCGCCGCGCACGCGCTCGCGTGCTTCTTTAAGCGACATGTCGGCAATGAATTGCATGCCGTTGGAGGCCGTTGCCGGTTCGCCGTCGAGCGAGACGAGCGACCAGCGATAAGCGCTCTGCCCCGCCATGCGATTGGCGATGCGCAACGGCTCGACAGCCATGGCGAACGCGATCATGGTGAAGTTCGGTATGAGCACGAAATAGAAGTGCCGCTCCCGAATGCTCTCAGGCTGCAAGCCGGCCTCCGCCCTGTCTGATCTGCTTCCCGTCATGTCGCAACCAGAGCACTTGCGTCAATTCCTTGGCTGTAATGCCTAAGGCGCAGTCTGGTATAGATTATTCCAGCACGTAAAGACCGGTAGACGTGGTCCGGTGTGGGGGAGGGGTGCGCATGAGCGACGACGTGAAGAGCGATATCGAAATCGCCCGCGCCGCCACCAAGCAACCGATCTGGGATATTGCCGCCAAG
Organism: Afifellaceae bacterium; assembly: GCA_028284625.1. Classification (GTDB taxonomy): domain Bacteria; phylum Pseudomonadota; class Alphaproteobacteria; order Rhizobiales; family Afifellaceae; genus DASWJZ01. The sequence continues at coordinate 313,829 of JANQRH010000009.1, forward strand.
CTCGGCATTCAGGCGGAGAGCCTGGAGCCCTACGGGAACGACAAGGCGAAACTCTCCACAGACGCCGTCAACGGATTGGCCGACCGGCCGGACGGCAAGCTGATCCTGGTGACGGCGATCACGCCGACGCCGGCGGGCGAAGGCAAGACGACCACAACGGTCGGCTTAAGCGACGGCCTGAACCGCATCGGCAAAAACGCCGTTGCCTGCCTGCGCGAGCCGTCACTTGGCCCGTGCTTCGGCATGAAGGGCGGGGCGGCGGGCGGCGGCTATGCCCAGGTGGTGCCGATGGAGGATATCAACCTCCATTTCACCGGCGACTTCCACGCCATTACTGCGGCGCACAATCTGCTCGCCGCGATGATCGACAACCACATCTATTGGGGCAACGCGCTTGAGATCGACCCGCGCCGCGTGAGCTGGCGCCGCGTCATGGACATGAACGATCGGGCGCTGAGGGAGATCGTGTGCTCGCTCGGCGGCGTCGCCAACGGCTTTCCGCGCGAGGCGGGTTTCGACATCACGGTCGCCTCGGAGATCATGGCCATCCTGTGCCTGGCCAGGGACCAGGCCGATCTGCAGCAGCGGATCGGCAACATCGTCGTGGCGCAGCGGCGCGATCGCTCACCGGTGACGGCGCGCGACATCAAAGCCGACGGCGCCATGACGGTGCTCTTGATGCGGGCGCTGCAGCCCAATCTCGTGCAGACGCTGGAGAACAACCCGGCCTTCATTCATGGCGGGCCGTTCGCCAACATCGCGCATGGCTGCAACTCTGTCATGGCCACCAAGACGGCGCTGAAGCTCGCCGATTATGTGGTGACGGAAGCCGGCTTCGGCGCCGATCTCGGGGCGGAGAAGTTTTTCGACATCAAGTGCCGCGCGGCGGGTCTCAATCCGGCGGCGGCGGTGATCGTCGCCACCATTCGTGCGCTAAAGATGCATGGCGGCGTGGCGCGCGACGCACTCAGCGATGAGAACGTCGAGGCGGTGACCAAGGGCTGCGCCAATCTTGGCCGTCACGTCGACAACGTGAAATCCTTCGGCGTGCCGGTGGTCGTGGCGATCAATCATTTTTCCGCCGACACGGACGCGGAGGTCGCCGCTGTGCAGGATTTCGCCCGCGACCATGGGGTGGAGGCGGTGCTTGCCCGGCACTGGGCCGAGGGCGGGGCAGGCACGAAGGACTTGGCGCAGGCGGTGGCGGCGCTGGCGGATTCCGGCGCGGCGCAGTTCGCGCCGATCTATCCCGACGACATGCCGCTTTGGGAGAAGATCAACGCCGTGGTCACGCGCATCTATCGCGCCGACGAGGCGGTGGCCGACAAGAAGATCCGCGACCAGCTCAAGGCGTGGGACGAGGCGGGCTATTCAAAGCTGCCGGTGTGCATGGCGAAGACGCAATATTCCTTCTCCACCGACCCGAATCTGAAGGGCGCGCCGTCGAACCACGTCGTGCCGATCCGCGAAGTGCGGCTCTCCGCCGGCGCCGGCTTCGTCGTGGTGATCTGCGGGGAAATCATGACCATGCCCGGCCTGCCGCGGACACCGGCAGCGGAGGCCATCGGTTTGGACCAAGCGGGGCTCGTGCAGGGGTTGTTCTAGGTAAGGCGCCCGAAAACTTTGGCGAGTGAGAAAGCCGATACTGCGTCTCCCCGAAAGCGGAGGTGGAGCGTGCACTCCTTCTGAAACTTTGTCTTCTGTCGTCATTGCCGGGCTTGACCCGGCAATCCATGCCGCATGCGCCGCGTCTATCAGACCCGCTCAGGAATGGATGCCCGGATCAAGTCCGGGCATGACGACGGAGGTAAGGCGAGCGTCGGTTGTAAACTCACACCCCATCAAACAGTGTCGGCGCATCGGCCTCGCCCTTGGCGTGGACGCTCTCAATCGCCAGAAGCTTGCGCTTCGCTTGAATGCCGCCATGGGCGGAGAAGCCGCCGATCTTGCCGCCGGCCGCCAGCACGCGGTGGCACGGCACCACGATAGGGAACGGATTGCGGCCCATGGCGACACCCACCTCGCGCGCGGCGTCCGGCTGACCGATACGCGCGGCGATCTCGCCGTAGCTCAGCGTGCCGCCGGGCGGGATTGAGCGCGCCACATCATAGACCTCGCGGTTGAAGGCCGGCACGCGATCCATGTTGAGCGGGATGTCCGCGAGGTCGCGCGGCTCGCCCGCGAGCAGCGCTTTGATCGCGTCGATCGCGGCCTGCACGTCGGGCGGCGGCGTCTCTTCGCTGGATTGCGCAAAGCGCCGCGCCAGGCGGGCGCGGGCAGCATCCTGGTTCGCCTCAGGGAGCTGGACGCCGACAAGCCCGGCTTCGTCCCAGGCGATGCCGCAAGGGCCGATGGCGGTGTCAAACAGGGCGAATCCGGTGGCGGACATGCGCTACTTCTAGCAGGTCCGTCGGCGCGCGCCGCCCGATTCTTGGCTCTCACGCATTGCCTGCGACACGGCCCCGCCGCATCCGCGATTGCCCAGGGCGGCCGGCACCCCTAAAGGGGTGCGATGCAGCGCTACGGCATTCTTTCGCTGATCCGCGAGGGGCTCCGCGGCCATACCGGCTGGGAGCCGGCGTGGCGCTTTCCGGAGCCGAAGCCGCGCTACGATGCAATCATCATCGGCGGCGGCGGACACGGCCTGGCGACCGCCTATTACCTCGCCAAGGAGCACGGGCTCACCGACATCGCGGTGATCGAGAAGGGCTGGATCGGCGGCGGCAATGCCGGCCGCAACACGACGATCATCCGCTCCAACTATCTCTATGACGAGAGTGCGGCGATCTACGACCACGCGCTGCAGCTCTGGAAGAACCTCGGCCGCGAGCTCGATTTCAACATCATGATGAGCCATCGCGGCGTGTTGAACCTGGCGCATGATGAAGGCGAGATGCGGCAGCTCAAACGCCGCGTGGAGGCCAACCGGCTGAACGGCGTCGATGCGGAATGGCTGGAGCCGGAGGACGTGAAGGCGTTCTGCCCGCCGATCTCAATTGCGCCGACGCTGCGCTATCCGGTGCTCGGCGCGACCTTGCAGCGCTCCGGCGGCACCAACCGGCATGATGCGGTGGTCTGGGGCTATGCGCGCGCCGCCGATGCGCTAGGCGTCGACATCATCCAGCAATGCGAGGTGACGAATATCCTCTCCGAAGGTGGGGCTGTGACCGGCATTGAGACGACCAAGGGTCCGATCGCCACGCCGAAGGTCGCCAGCGTCACGGCCGGGCACACCAGCGTCATCGCCGCCATGCTCGGCCTGAAGTTGCCGATCGAAAGCCATCCTTTGCAGGCGATGGTGTCGGAGCCGATCAAGCCGGTCATGCCATGCGTGGTGATGTCGAGCGCCGTCCATGTCTATGTCAGTCAATCCGACAAGGGCGAGTTGGTGATCGGCGCGGGCATCGATCCGCATCTCTCCTATACGCAGCGTGGCTCGTTCGACATCGTGGAGCATCAGATGGCCGCCATGGTGGAGCTTCTGCCGTTCACGTCGCGGCTGCGCTTCATGCGGCAATGGGGGGGCATCGTTGATGTCTGCCCGGACGCGAGCCCGGTCATCTCCAAGACGCGCATCAAGGGCTTCTACGTGAATGGCGGGTGGGGCACCGGGGGCTGGAAGGCGACGCCCGGTTCCGGCCATGTGTTCGCCGATCTCATTGCAAATGACGAGCCGAACGCCATTGCCGCACCGTTTGCGCTGGAGCGGTTCGTCTCCGGCGCGCTGGTTGCCGAACACGGCGCCGCAGCCGTGGCGCATTGAGGGGATGATGGCGCATCGTCGACCCTGCTCACTGTCGTCATGCCCAGGCTTGACCCGGGCATCCGTTCCGTGCCGGCCGGCTTCAGAATGGATCGCCGGATCAAGTCCGGCGATGACGACATCAAATGTGGCAATTGGGGGCGGCAAGAAATGTTTCTGATCCGCTGTCCCTGGTGTGGCGAACGCGATGTCTCCGACTTTAGCTATGGCGGCGAGGCCCATATCGCGCGCCCGACGGATTCTGAGACCATGAGCGATTCCGCCTGGGCGGAGTTCGTATTTCTGCGCAGCAATCCCAAGGGCGTGCACGCGGAGCGTTGGAACCACCAGGCGGGCTGCCGTCGTTGGTTCAACATACTGCGCAATACCGCCACGGATGACATCCTTGCCGTCTACAAGATGGGCGAGTCGCCTCCGGAGGTCACCGCCAACCTGCCGGCCACGCCAAGCGGTGAGGCGGCGATCGGCTCCGGCAACGATGCTGCCAAAATCCTCGGTCCGGACGAGACTGGGGGCGCAACTGCGGGCAAATGAGCAAGACCCAGCCCTATCGCCTGCCAAAGGGTGGCCGCATCGATCGCGGCCGCACGATTTCGTTCAGCTTCGGCGGCTGGGCGTTTCACGGTCATCCAGGCGACACGCTCGCTTCGGCGCTGCTTGCCAACGGCCAGCACATGGTGGCGCGGTCGTTCAAATATCACCGGCCGCGCGGTATTTTGGGCGCCGGCAGCGAGGACCCGGCGGCGCTGGTGCAGATCGGCGACGATGCCAACCGGACCGATCCCAATACCCGCGCGAGTGAGCAGGAGATCTATGACAGCCTGATCGCCCGCGCGCAGAATTGCTGGCCGACGCTCACATATGACGTCGGCGCGATGAACGATCTCATAGCCCCCTTCGTGCCGGCGGGCTTCTACTACAAGACCTTCAAAGGGCCGCTCGGGAATTGGATGTGGTTTGAGCCGTTCATCCGTGCCGCGGCGGGCCTCGGGCATGCGCCGTCGGGCCCCGATCCCGACCGCTATGAAGCGGTGAACCGGCATTGCGACGTGCTGGTCGTCGGCGGCGGGCCGACCGGGTTGATGGCGGCGCTGGCCGCGGGGCGTGCGGGCGCGCGTGTCATCTTGGCGGAGGAAACGGCGGAGCTCGGCGGCGCCTTGCTGTCGCGCGACCCGGAGGCGCTTCGTCTAAACGATGCCGCGCCGGTGGAATGGATCGCAGGTGTGCGCGCAGAGCTGGAGGCGCGTGACGAGGTGACGATCCTCACGCGCACCACGGCCTTCGGCTACTACTCCCACAACTTCGTCGGCCTGTGGGAGCGGGTGACAGACCACCTGCCGGAGGCGGAGCGGCCACGGCGGCTGCCTCGCCAGCGTCTGTGGCGCGTGCGCGCCAAGGAGGTCGTGCTGGCGACCGGCGCGGTGGAGCGCCCGTTGGTGTTCCACCAGAATGACCGGCCGGGCATCATGCTGGCCGGCGCGGTGCGCACCTACATGCACCGCTACGGTGTGCTTCCCGGCAAGCGGATCGTCGTCGCGACCAACAACGATTCCGGTTGGGATGCGGCGCTCGATATGGCGCAGGCCGGCGGTGAGGTCGTCGCCGTGATCGATCTTCGCGCCGATATCGCGCCGCGGCATCTCGCTGAGGCGTCGCAGGCCGGGATCGCCATTCACGCCAACGCCACCATCGTTGGCACGGAAGGACGCCATCGCATCCGCGGCGTGTCGGTGCGTGCGATGAGCGGCGCCGCCGCGAGCGGCCGGCCGGTGGAGATTGCGTGCGATCTTCTCGCTGTTGCTGGCGGCTGGACGCCGAACGCGGCGCTTTTCTCGCAGTCGCGCGGCAAGCTTCGCTACGACGGTGCGATAGAGGCGTTTCGGCCGGGCCGCTCCTGGCAGAACGAGCGCTCAGCCGGCGCGGCGAATGGTGCCTTTGCCATGGCCGATTGCTTTTCAGAAGGCGTGCGCGCTGGCGCGCAGGCCGCGACTGCGGCCGGTTTCGATGCCTCACCGCCGCCGGCGCCGCGCATTGTCGGCGGCCAGGCCGGGCAGGGCAGCATCCGCGTCGTGCCGGAGCTTCCAAGCCACGTCGCACCGCATCGGACCCGGGCCTTCGTCGATCTGCAGGACGATGTGACGACCAAGGACCTGCGGCTCGCCGTCAAGGAGGGCTACAGCTCGGTTGAGCACGCCAAGCGCTACACCACGGCGGGCATGGGGACCGACCAGGGCAAGGTGGCCAATCTCAATACCTTCGGCTTGCTCGCCTCGGCGCGCGGCGAGAGCGTGCCGGCAATCGGCACGACGACCTATCGCCAGCCCTACAAACCGGTCACGATCGGCGCCATAGCCGGCCAGCATGCCGGCGATCATTTTGCCCCGCGTCGCACGACCCCGATGCACGATTGGCACAAGCGGCAGGGCGCGATCTTCGAGCCGGTGGGCGAATGGCTCAGGGCGCGCGCCTATCCCAAACAGGGCGAGAGCTTTGAAGACGCCGTGCAGCGGGAATCGAAAGCTGCGCGCACCGCGATCGGCGTGCTCGATGCGTCCACCCTCGGCAAGATCGATGTGCGCGGCCCTGACGCGCGCACCTTCCTCAACCGCGTCTATACCAATGCCTGGATGAAGCTCGCGCCGGGCCGCTGCCGCTATGGTCTGATGCTCGGCGAGGACGGCATGGTCGTCGATGACGGCGTCACGGCCTGCATCGCCGACGATCACTTCCACATGACGACGACGACGGGCGGCGCGGCCGGCGTGCTTTCGACGCTGGAGGACTACCTTCAGACCGAGTGGCCGGATCTGAAGGTCTATCTCACGACTGTGACCGAGCAGTGGGCGGTTGCCGCCGTGTGCGGCCCGCAATCGGCCCGGCTGGTAAGCGAGCTCTGCGACGATCTTGACGCCGACCCGGCAGGCTTTGAGTTCATGACGTGGCGCGACGCGCATATTGGTGGCGTACCGGTGCGCGTGTTCAGCATCTCGTTCACCGGCGAGCTCTCCTACGAGATCAACATCCCGGCGACCTACGGGCTGTGGCTTTGGGAGCAGGTGCTGGAGAAGGGCGCTCTGCACGGCATTACGCCTTACGGCACGGAGGCCATGCATCTCCTGCGGGCGGAGAAGGGCTTTATCATCGTCGGGCAGGAGACGGACGGCACGGTGACGCCGGATGATCTCGGCCTTGGCGGGATGGTCAAGAAATCCGCGGACTTCATCGGGCGGCGTTCGCTCAGCCGGTCCGATACCGCGCGCACCGACCGCAAGCAGCTCGTGGGGCTCCTCACCGACGATCCGAACGTTGTCCTGATGGAAGGTGCGCATGTGATTGAAACGGCGGCGGAGAGTGCGCCGCCCGTGCCGATGCTCGGCCATGTCACATCGAGCTATTTCAGCCCCAACCTCGATCGCTCTATCGCCATGGCGCTGGTGAAGAGCGGGCGCAGCCGCATGGGCGACAAGCTCTTTGTGTCGCGCCGCGACGGCGCGCCGATCCCCGTAACGGTGAGCGGGACGGACTTCCTCGCCGCGAAAGATAGCGCGACGGAGGCAAAAAATGGCTGAGCCACGCACGCCGTTCCGCCGCTCGCCGCTCTTTCATCGCCGGCCGCTAGAGGGCGAGGCGGGCGCGGTGCGAATTGCCGAGCGGCCGTTCCTTGGGAAGTTCATCCTGCGTGCCGACGCTCACGCCGCGGGTGACCGACTGCGCGCGGCCCTTGGCCTGGGGCTGCCGACCGAACCGCTGATGAGTGCCAGCCAGGGTGACATTTCGTTCCTTTGGCTCGGGCCGGATGAGTGGATGCTGGTGACCGCGCAGGCTGATGCGCAAGAGCGGGCGAGCACGGCGCGCGGTGTGCTCGTTGGCGTTCACTATCAGCTTGCTGATGTGAGCGACTATTACACGGCAATCGAAGTTGTGGGCCCGCGCGCGCGTGAGCTTCTGTTGAAGCTCACGACGCTGGACCTTCACCCGCGCGTGTTCCGCGGCGGCATGGTGGCCGGCTCCATGTTCGGCCGCGCCAATGCCTTTCTGTGGCTGCCGCTGGCGACGCGCGACGCGAACGCGTTCAACCTCTTCGTCCGCTGGTCCATGGCCGACTATCTGTGGTGCCTGATCGCCGAGGCCGGGCGCGAATGGGGCGTGCCGGAAGAAGCGCCGATCAAGGGCGAAAGACTGACCATCGGATAGCGCTGCTCATCGCGACAGCACCCGCAGGCGGCTGTCGAACTCGCCGCGATCCACATAACAGCCGTGCAAATGCCGGTAGCCGGTGTTGGGATCGAACGCCTCGCGACCATGCAGGACGCGGCGGTTGTCGAAGACCACCATCTCACCGGCCGCAAGCTTCAGCGTCACTAGATAGGCGGGGTCGCGGGTCAACGCCATGAAGCGCCGATAGGCACGGTAATAGGGCTCGATTGCGTCGGCCGGCAGATCGAGGGCGTCGGCGATGTGAGCGTTGAAGCGAATCTCCGCCACAGCGTCCGTGTCGTCCAGCACGATGACCTTGTGCCGGCGGCGGATGTCGTATTCGGCATCGTGGAAGCGGAACGGGATGGAGATGCGCGACAGGAGATCGTAGGCGGCCGGGTCGTCGCGTTTCAGATCGGCTGCGACGGCATACCCGTCGCAGAAAAGCGAGCCGCCGCCCACGGCCTCGTTGGCGAGACAATGCAGGAACTGATAGCCCGGCGGCAGCTCCTGGTTCGGCAAGTCCGTGTGCAAGGGCAGCCGATCTGCGGTGTAAGCCAAGTTGTTCGGGTTGGGCTTCGACTTGACCTCGAACGTCGTGCCGAAATTGGTCTTGCGCAGAAAGCCGATGCGGCGCGCCACCTCAGTTCCGGCGTCGCGACTGTCGGCGAGCCCCTCAATCATCGACAGCCCATAGCGCTTGGTCGCACAGAGCCATTCGTGCAGGGCCGTGTCGCTGGTCAAAACGTCATCGGCGTGAGCGCGGGGAACGCCGCTGGGGCCAAGGTCCGCGCGCCAGGTCTCAACTGCAACCCCCGCCGGGTCGTTAAACGCGCAGCCGGGCTGGTGTGCCTTCAGCCAGTCCAAGTCAAAGCGACTGACGCCGCCGGAATCGCCCCAGTCGAGTTCAAGGGCACTCCCGTTGAGCGCGACGGTCTTCGGCGCCACATCGGCCGGCACGCTCAGAAGGTCGAAGTGCCGTTCCTTCGTGTCGGCGTGAAAGCCCTCCGGGCCGTTGTCGCGGAGCCAGATGAAGGGATAGTCGGCGCTTGTGCCGTCATTCCATTGAACATGAACTGTGCGCTTGTCGGCACGCAGCAATGCTTCTGTCATGATCTCCTCCCTGTCGGGGATTGTCCGCTTGGGCGGGTGCAATCACCGAACGGGAGGAGGGGGCCGCCAATCGGTGGCCTTGGTGTAGCGTGCTCGCGGGTAGAGTTTTGAGGCGACGCGCATGGCGTGGCTCACCTGCGCTCGGTCCGCAGCGGGACCGGACGCGGGCTGCCTAACGGCCGACGCCGTAAAGTCGCGCCGCTTCGTGGATGCCGGACTCGCCCAGCATCGAATGCCGAAAGCGGCTCTGCGCCCAAAGCGAAGTCTGATTGACCTTCTGATCCGGCGTCGCCGTGCGGCCGGGTTTCACCGCGGAAATAAGCGTCTGCAGCGTGTTCATTGCGGGCCTCATTGGCGTTGGCAATTCACCGGCGCCCGCTGGCGTCGATTGCGGCGCACTTGCGCCTCAACCGGTTAAGAAACAAGAGGGAATCCGCATCCGAAGATGCGATGAAGGTGCGACATGCGGTCGCATCCGGAGGTGATCACACGCGGCGTTCGACGCCCAGTTCGACGCCGGCATCGATGAGCCACTCGGCAAGCGACTCCGCGAAGCTCCTCAGCGCCCAGATGTCGAAGCGCGAGTCTCCGCGGCGGTGAATGAGAACGTCGATGTGGTGGATCGCGGTCTGAGCGATACGGCCGGGCGGAAACGCCTCTGCGCGGAGATCGATCGGCGCGCAGCGCAACAGCAATTCCGCCGCGGCCTCACCTTCCAGGCTGAAGACGGTGCGCCCGTGCGAAAGGTCGACGATCGCCGCGTCTCGCGCAGAGAAGGCCGTGCGCCAGCTTGCGACGATCTCCGCATCATACAGTGCGATGACGTATCGCCCCGCGCCAAGCGCCATGATCGTGCCGCCACTAAAGGCCGTTGTGTGACCCGTCGCCGGCAAGCCGCCGACGCCGGGCATCTGCGTGACGACGGCTTCAACAGTGCTGAGCGTTTCGGGCCAGGCCTGGAGCTGCAGGATCGCCGCGGGGGGGACTTCGCCGAGGCGCAACATATCGCGGCCGCTTGTGTCGGCCTTGGCGTTGGGCGTTGCGCGTTCGGCGGTAGGACGCTCAGCCATGCATGCGGCTCCCGTCCGGGTCAAAGAAGTGAGGGGCAACAATCTCGACCGGTCCGTGCCCATCGCGCAGCGGGTCGGCGGCATAGAGCTTTTCGCCATGCCGTTGGCGGCCGCCCTTCAGGAGCGCCAGCGCGATGTAACCCTCCATTGCCGGGCTGTAGCCCATGGAGGTCACGTGGCCCTCGGAGGGCCCGGGCGTCTTAGAATCGGCGCCGGTCACGAGATGCGCGCCTGCCATCACCGGCTTGCCGTCGAGCGACTTCACGCCGACCAATTGCTTGCGGCCGGGATCGGTGAGCGCCGGCCTCAGCGCCAGCGGCTTGCCGACAAAGTCCTTCTTCTTGGAGAACATCTTCTCCAGGCCGAGATCGTGAACCGTGGTCCGTCCCGTGATTTCGGAGCCGACGACGTGGCCCTTCTCAAGCCGCAACACGCCGAGCGCTTCCAGCCCGTAAGGCACCATGCCGAACTCGCCGCCGGCCTCGACCAGCCTTTCCCAGAGCGCCAGCGTGTGGTCCGCGCCGCTATAGATCTCGTAGGCGAGCTCGCCGGAGAATGAGAGGCGCGCAACGAGCACAGGTATTGCGCCGACATGCCCCGGCTTCACACCCATGAAGGGGAGCGCGGAATCGCTGACGTCGATGTCGAGAACCTTGGCCAGGAGGTCGCGGCTTTTCGGTCCGGCCAATGCGGCGCCCGCCCATTGGTCGGTGAGCGAAGTGACCGAGACCTTCAATTCGGGCCAGGCAATGGCGAGCAGCATCTCAAGATGCTGAAGAACCAACGCGGCGTTGGCCGTTGTGGTGGTCATCAGATAGCGCGACTCGGCGAGCCGCCAGGTCGTGCCGTCATCGAACAGAAACCCGTCGTCGCGCAGCATCAGCCCGTAGCGCGCCTTGCCGATCGGAAGCGTGGAGAACGTGTTGGTGTAGACGCGATCGAGGAAGGTCGCCGCGTCCGGCCCCTGCACGTCGATCTTGCCGAGGGTGGAGACGTCGGTGATGCCGATAGCGGCGCGCACCTGCCGCGCCTCGCGTACATAAGCCGCCTCCAGCGTCTCGCCTTCACGGGCGTAGACGCGCGGCCGCTGCCACAGCCCGACATTGATCATCTCCGCACCGGCCTTCAGGTGCCAATCATGCAGCGGCGTGCGGCGGAGCGGCTGCATGTGAGCGCCGCGGGACCGGCCGACCAGCGCTCCGAGGCTGACGGAATTGTAGGGCGGCCGGTAACGGGTCGTGCCGATCGCCGGGGCCAGCACGCCACGTTCCTTGGCGAGAATTGAGATGGCGTTGAGATTGGCCGTCTTTCCCTGATCGGCGGCCATGCCGAGCGTGGTATAGCGCTTCAGGTGCTCCACCGATTGAAAGCCCTCACGCTGCGCGAGCCGCACATCAGAGGTGGTTACGTCGTTCTGCAGATCGACGAACGCCTTGCCCGTCGCGGGAATTTCGATGAGCGGCAAGCGGTTGTCCGGCATGGCCTTCGGTGACCGCCCGGCCTTGGCGCTGTTACGAGCGCCATTGCGCGGCGGCTTCAGGCCGAGCGCTTCGGCGGCGGCTGCGCCGACCATCGCGCCGTTTGCTGCGGCGTTTTTCGTATCCGCGATGCCGCACATGGCGCCGGCGGCGTGCCAGGCTTCACGCGGCTCGCCGGGCAGAAAGGCGTCGAGCGCTTCGTCATGAACCGGCGGGCCGCCGGCCTGGCTGGCAAGGTGAATGGTCGGGGTCCAACCGGCGGCCAGCAGAAGAGCGTCGCAGTCCAGCCGAAGCCCCTCGTCGGAGACGGTGCCCGAAGCCGCATCGAAGGGTGCGATCGCGATGGCCTTTATTGCACGCCTGCCTTCCACAGCCGTGACGACATGGCCGGCGAAGGATTTTGTGCCAGTTGCCAGCAGTTCCGCTTCAACTTCGGCTGGCGCGTCGGAGCGTGGATCGACGACAGCGCGGATCGGAACGCCGGCGCGGGCGAGCGCAGCGGCGGTCCGCCAGCCGTCGTCGTGGCTGGTGAAGAGCACAACGTCGCCGCCGACCGAAACGCCATAGCGGCGCGCGTAGGCCAGGGCTGCATGCGCCAGCATCACGCCGGGGCGATCATTCTCAGGGAACACGAAGGGCCGCTCAATCGCTCCGGTGGCCAAAACGACCCGCCGCGCCTGGATGCGCCAGTGGCGTTGCCGCGTGCGCCCGTCCGCCCTATCCCATGCCACGCGCTCAGCCGCGCCAAGTACGTTGCCGTCGTAATAGCCGTAGACGCTGAGCCGTTTGCGCTGTTCGATATTTTTCATGCCATTCAGCGCCGACATCATGGCAAAGAGCCAGTCGGCGGCGGGCTGATCGCCGATCCGGTCCTCCAAGTCCGCCATGCCGCCGAAGATCGGCGCCTCGTCGCACAGGATCACATGCGCGCCCGCCTGACCGGCGGTAAGGGCCGCGGCGAGACCCGCCGGGCCGGCGCCGACGACCAGCACGTCGCAAAAGGCGTTCGCCATCTCGTAGCGGTCGGGGTCGGGCTCAAAGCTCGCCCGGCCGAGGCCGGCGGCGCGCCGTATCGTGGGCTCGTAACGCATCCAGCCGCGGCGGCCGGGGCCCATGAAGGTCTTGTAATAGAAGCCGGCGGCGAAGAACGGCGCAAAGAGGCCGTTCACGGCTCCCAGGTCGGTCGACAAAGAGGGCCATGCGTGCTGGCTGTGCACAGCCATGCCGTCGCTGGCTTCGACGATCGTCGCTTTGACGTTCGGATCGGTCGCAGCATCAGCGCCCAGCGTAACCAAGGCGTTGGGCTCTTCAGCGCCGGCGGAATAGATGCCGCGCGGCCGATGGTATTTGAACGAGCGCGCCACGAGCGTTTGTCCGGACGCGATGAGGGCTGAGGCGATCGTGTCGCCGGCCAGCCCGTCGACGCCGCGGCCGTCAAACGTAAAGCGAAGCGGGCGGAGGCGGTCGATGCGGCTGCCGCCGCGAGGCAACCGAAAACCGGGCATCAATCGTCCCCCGGCTCGGTTTCCGGCTCAGCCCAGGCGCCGATGAGCCGCGCGCCGGTTACGGCGTGGGTCTCCGTGTCGCGGCTCACCACCATCCATTGGCGACAACCATGCACATGGTGCCAATGCTCCTGGTGCGCGCCTTTCGGGTTCGTGCGGTCGTAGACGAAGGTGGCCCAGGCGGTCGCGCTCTGCTCGGCGATGGTCGGCCGGGCGACGGTGGCGTCGCCGCCATAGGCGAATTCCTCATGGTCACGCGGGCCGCAGACGGGGCAGGGGATCAGCATCGCGACCTCGAAGCAGGGCAGCTAGAGTCACGCGGCGCCGTAACCCTCCCCTTGAGGGAGGGTCGAAATCGGTGAGCGGTGCGAGCCGATTTCGGGGAGGGGTGGGCGACGTCCCTCCGCCGATCGACCCGCTTACCCCCTCCCGAAAACCGCTTCGCAAAGGCTTGCGGTTTTCGACCTCCCCTCAAGGGGGAGGTTAAGCGGCGGCTGGGGCGCCTGAGGTGCGCTTGATCGAGTGATGTTGTCATCGCGCTAGTGCAGCCGCGGCGTGGCGCCGGTGCCCGCCTCGTCGATGTGCCGGCCTTCGTGGAACCGCTCCAGCGTGAAGGCGGCGTTCAGCGCGTGCGGCTCGTCATGCGCGATGGTGTGGGCGAAGCACCAGCCGGAGCCGGGGGTGGCCTTGAAGCCGCCGTAGCACCAGCCGGAATTCAGATAGAGGCCGGGGAGCGGCCCCTTGGCGATGATAGGGCTGCCGTCCATAGACATGTCCATGATGCCGCCCCAGCTTCTCAGCAGCCGCACCTTGCCGGCATTGGGGAAGCAGGCGAGCAGCTCGGTCGCCACCTCGTGGACGATCGGTAGATTGCCGCGCTGAGCGTAGGAATTGTAGCCGTCAAGGCTACCGCCGAAGACCAGCCCGCCTTTGTCGGATTGCGAGACGTACATGTGCCCGGCACCGAAGGTGACGACGCAATTGATTAGCGGCTTCAGCGGCTCGGTGACGAAGGCCTGCAGCACGTGGCTCTCGATCGGCAGCTTGGTGATGCCGGCGCGGCGCATGACTTCAGACGTCATGCCGGCGACAGCGACGCCGATCTTCGGCGCAGCGATGCGCCCGCGCGTGGTCTCCACGCCGGTGATGCGCTCGCCCTCTTTGACGAAACCCACGACCTCGCAATTCTCGATGATGTCGACGCCGAGCCGGTCGGCGGCATGGGCGAATCCCCATGCGACCGCGTCATGACGGGCGGTGCCGGCGCGCGGCTGCAGGAGCCCGCCGACGACGGGGAAACGCGCGTTCTGGCTGAGGTCGAGGCCGGGGCAGAGCTTGGCGATCGCGTCGGGCATCAGAAGCTCCGCGTCGATGCCGTTCAGCCGCATGGCATTGCCGCGCTCGGCGAACTGGTCGAGCTGCGCGGGATTGTTGGCGAGGTTGAGCACGCCGCGCTGGGAGAACATCACATTGTAGTTCAGCGCGTGGCTCAGCCCTTCCCAGAGTTTTAGGCTCCATTCATAGAACTGGGCGTTCTCGTCGAGCAGATAGTTGGAGCGCACGATCGTCGTATTGCGGCCGATATTGCCTTGGCCGAGCCAGCCGCGCTCCAAGACCGCGACGTTGCGGATCTTGTGTTCCTTGGCGAGGTAGAAGGCGGTCGCCAGCCCGTGCCCGCCGCCGCCCACGATAATCGCGTCGTAGGACGGCTTCGGGTCCGGCTTGCGCCAGGTGGGCTTCCAGCCCTTATTGCCGGTCAGGCCATGTCTGAGCACCGACCAGATGGAATATTCGGCCATGCGCCCCCCACGGCGATCTGCCAGTGAAACGAAAGCCTTAGATGGGTCGTGTGGTCAAGGAGTGGCGATTAGCCCGCCAGCGCCTCAAGCCGGATGCGGGCGATCCTGTCGATCTGCTTGAGAGCTTCTGAGAATTCTGTGTCGCGGTCGTTTTCGATGCGGTGTTCGTAAGCGGCAAGGATGGCGGTGCGGTCGAGCCCTGCGACCGCGATGATGAACGGGAAGCCGAACTTCTCCTTGTAAGCGGCGTTCAGTTCCTGAAAGCGCTGGAATTCTTCCGGCGTGCAGCGGTCCAGCCCGGCGCCCGCCTGTTCCGATTTCGATTCCGCGGTCAGATCACCAGCGATCGCCGCCTTGCCGGCCAGGTCGGGGTGGTTGCGGATCAGGGCGAGCTTCTGCTCGTCGTTCAAGGATGCCGCGGCCGCCGCCATATCGTCCGCTAATCCAGCCGGTGTGTCGGCGCGCTCGTTGAGGCCGCCATCCCAGGCGGCTGCCGCGATTTCCGGCGTGTGTTCGTAGACGCCGCCGAACGCCTCGATAAAGGCGCCGCGCCCCATCGTCCGCGGTGGCGGGTCGAAGCGCATGGTTACCGTCTTGTCAGCCATCTTTGCCGCCTGTCATCGCACAATCGAGGCACCCTTTGCCCAATCGATGCGCACGGGGCAATATGACCCAAGTGATTTGCCGCGCGACCGCTTTGCGGCTTTCGCGTTCGATAAGCGAGGGATTTTGGGCCGACTGACGACACATGTGCTTGATACCGCGCTCGGCAAGCCCGCCGCCGCGCTTGCCGTTACGCTGCGCCGCGCCGACGGGTCTGGCGGAGCGCTGGCGCGCATTGTGACCAACTCCGACGGGCGCGCGGAACATCCTTTAATGGAGGGCGATGCGATGCAGGCCGGGCGCTACGAGCTGGTCTTTGCGGTCGGCGCCTATTTCGATCGTGTCGGCGTGACACTGCCCGAGCCGAAATTCCTCGAGGAGGTTGTCATCCGTTTCGGCATCGCGGACCCGAACGCGCATTACCACGTGCCGCTGCTTCTTTCGCCGTTCGGCTACTCCACCTATCGGGGAAGCTGATGGGCGACACCGTGCGTTTCCTGTTGGGGGAGGAAGAGCGGGCGCTATCGGATTTCGCGCCGACGTTGACGGTGTTGGAATATCTGCGCCGCCACGAACGCTTGACCGGCACGAAGGAAGGCTGCGCGGAAGGCGATTGTGGCGCATGCACGGTCGTCCTGTCGGAGCCGGACGGAGAAGGTGGGCTACGCCATCGCGCGGTCAATTCGTGCATTCAGTTCGTTTCGGTTCTGCACGGCCGGCAGCTCATTACGGTGGAGCATGTCAAACAGGCCGACAACTCGCTTCATCCGGTGCAGCAGGCGCTGGTGGAGAAGCACGGCTCGCAATGCGGTTTCTGCACGCCGGGCTTTGTCATGCAGCTCTATGCCGGATGGCTTGAGGATACGCTGACGGATCGGCAGGCGGTGAAGGATTGGCTGGCGGGCAATCTCTGCCGCTGCACGGGCTATGGGCCGATCGTCGAAGCGGGGCTGGAGGCAGGACAGGCGCCGCCGCCGGACGCTACGCATCAGGCGCGTATCGCGGAGCGGCTCACCGAACTGCAAGGCGACGGCATGCTGAGCGCGGGCAAAGCGGAGGCCTGTGTCTACGCGCCGCGCGACGCCGACGAATTGGCGGACGTCTATGCAGCGCACCCGGACGCCGTGATTGTCGCTGGCGCCACGGATGTCGGGCTGTGGGTGACCAAACAGCACCGGTCGTTCGAGACGCTGATCGATGTCACCCGTGTCACCGATCTTTCCGGTATTGACGAAACGGATGCCGGGCTGACGATCGGTGCGACCTGCACGCATCGCGACGCGACGGCGGCGTTGGCGCAGCTTCATCCCGATCTCGGGGAGTTGGAGCGCCGCTTCGCTTCCATCCAGATCCGCAATGCCGGCACGGTGGGCGGTAACATCGCCAACGGCTCGCCCATCGGCGACCTGCCGCCGGCGCTGATCGCGCTCGGTGCGGAGCTGACGTTGCGGCATGGCGACAAACGGCGAAAGCTGCCGCTTGAGGATTTCTTCATCGCCTACGGCAAGCAGGACCGTGCTCCGGGCGAGTTCGTTGAGAGCGTGTTCGTGCCACGGCTGGCGCCGGGCACAAGCTTCGGCTGCTACAAGATCTCGAAGCGCTTTGACCAGGACATCTCAGCGGTGATGGCGGCCATTCGCGTCAGGCTGCGCGGCGGTCGTGTGGACGACGCGCGGATCGCCTTCGGCGGCATGGCCGCGACGCCGAAACGAGCGCGTGCCGCTGAAGCCGTGCTGGTCGGCGCAGTCTTCAATGAGGCGACCGTGTCGCAAGCGGCGGAGGCTCTGGCGCAAGACTTTGCGCCAATCACGGACATGCGCGCCTCGGCCGGTTACCGGCTCAAGGTCGCGCAGAATCTCGTGCGGCGTTTCCATATTGAGAACAGCACCGAAGCGCCGCCGGCGACGCGCGTTCTGGAGCATGGGTGATGGACGAGACCGCCATCCAGGACCGCAGTGGCGCGGGCGTGATCAGTTCGGTTCCGCACGAAAAGCCGTCTCACGAGGATTCCATACGCGGCGGCGTGCACGGCGCCGTTGTTCATGACAGCGCCGCTCTGCATGTCAGCGGCGAGGCGGCCTATGTCGACGACATCCCGGAGCTGCCTGGCACGCTGCAAGTCTATATCGCCATGAGCGAGCGGGCGCATGCGCGGATTGCTTCGCTCGACGTTTCCGCGGTGCGCGACGCGCCTGGTGTCGCTTGCGTGCTGACGGCGGGCGACATTCCCGGCGAGAACGACGCCAGCCCCGTTGCGCATGACGATCCGGTCTTTGCGGAAGACAAGGTGGAATATGTCGGTCAGTCGATCTTCGCGGTGGCCGCCGAAAGCGTTGCCGACGCGCGGGCGGCGGCGAAGCTGGCGCGCGTTGAATACGAAGACCTGCCGGCGCTGATCTCCATCGACGAGGCGCTCGCCGAAGATGCGGATCTGCCCACCGCGCCGCCGCACGAGATGCGGCTTGGCGATGCGGACGCCGCCATCGCATCTGCGCCGCATCGGCTGGAAGGCACGGTTCAGATCGGCGGCCAGGATCATTTCTATCTGGAGGGCCAGGTCGCCTATGCCGTGCCGGGCGAGGCCGGCGACATGCTCGTCCATTCCTCCACGCAGCATCCCAGCGAAGTGCAGCACAATGTCGCCAAGGTGCTCGGCCTGCCGGACAACGCTGTCACGGTGGAGCTCAGGCGCATGGGCGGCGGCTTCGGCGGCAAGGAAAGTCAGCCGGCGCTCATGGCGGCGATTGCGGCGCTGGTGGCGCGGAAGACGGGTCGGCCGGCCAAGGTTCGCCTCGACCGCGACGACGATATGGAGATGACCGGCAAGCGCCACGACTTCCGCATCGATTATGCGGTCGGCTTCGATAATGACGGCCGCATCAAAGGCGTGCGCTTCGACCAGGCGGCGCGCTGCGGCTATTCCGCCGATCTGTCCGCCGCAATCGCAGACCGCGCGATGTTCCACGCCGACAATGCGTATCGACTCAACAACGCGCATATCCGCTCACGGCGCATGAAGACGCATACTGTGTCCAACACCGCGTTTCGCGGCTTTGGCGGTCCGCAGGGCATGGTCGGGATTGAGCGCGTGATCGATGCGATCGCGTTCAAGCTCGGCAAGGACCCGCTCGACGTGCGGCGCGCCAATTTCTATCCGGCCGAAGGTGGCGGGATCACGCCCTACCATATGGAGGTCACCGATTCCGTCATCGGCGAGATGGTCGACGCGCTGGAGGCGTCGTCAAACTATCGCGCGCGGCGAAAGGCGGTGCGCGCTTTCAACGCCACCAGTCCGATCCTCAAGAAGGGCATTGCGCTGACGCCGGTGAAGTTCGGTATCTCCTTCACCACCAAGCACCTCAACCAGGCTGGCGCGCTCGTTCACGTCTACAAGGACGGCTCCGTGCATCTCAATCACGGCGGCACGGAGATGGGGCAGGGCCTCTTCACGAAGGTCGCGCAGGTGGTGGCGGAGGAGTTCCAGATCGACCTGTCGCATGTGAAGATCACCGCGACGACGACCGCCAAGGTGCCGAACACGTCTGCGACGGCGGCGTCATCCGGCTCTGACTTGAACGGCATGGCGGCGCGCAACGCCGCCCGCACGATCAAGCATCGGATCATCGCGTTTGCTGCTGAGAAGTACAAGGTTCGCGAGGAGCAGGTGGTGTTCCTGCCGAACCGCGTGCGGGTCGGGAACGAGGAAATGCGCTTCGCCGATCTGGTGGCGGAGGCCTATCTCGGCCGCGTGTCACTGTCTTCCACCGGCTTCTACGCCACACCGGAGATTCACTACGACCGTGACCAGGCGCGCGGTCGCCCGTTCTTCTACTTCGCCTATGGAGCGGCGGTGAGTGAAGTGGTGATCGACACGCTGACGGGCGAGAACCGCGTGCTCAGCGTCGACATCCTTCACGACGCCGGCCGCTCGCTCAATCCGGCCGTGGATATGGGGCAGATCGAGGGCGGGTTCATTCAAGGTCTCGGATGGCTGACGACTGAGGAATTGTGGTGGGACGAGGCCGGCAAGCTCCGCACGCACGCGCCCTCGACCTACAAGATCCCCACCGCCAATGACCGGCCGGATAAGATGACCATCCGCATCTGGGACAAAGGCGTGAACAGGTCGGAGACGATCTATCGCTCCAAGGCTGTCGGCGAGCCGCCGCTTATGCTGGCGCTTTCGGCGTTCTCCGCGCTGGTCGATGCGGTGGCGGCGGCCGGTGACTATAAAGTCTTCCCGCATCTCGATACGCCGGCAACGCCGGAGCGGATATTGATGGCGGTGGAGGATGTGCTTGCCCGCGGGGAGGCGGATTGATGCGCGCTTGGCTTGCCCCGGCAGCGGCGGCACTTGAACGCGGCGAGGCGGTTGCGCTCGTTCATGTGGTGGCGCTGAAGGGCTCCGGCCCGCGCGAAGAGGGCGCACAGATGCTGGTGCGTGAGGAGGGCATTTCCGGAACGATCGGCGGCGGCGAACTGGAACGCGCGGCCATCTTGCGCGCGCGTGTATTGATGCGGTCGGGCAGGGCTTCGGTCGAGCGCCTGGCGCTCGGCCCGGAGCTCAATCAATGCTGCGGCGGGTCGGTGACGCTGGCGTTTGAACCATTCGCCCCGGCCGATCTGGCCTGGCTGAAGAAGCTCATGCGCGCGGCAGAGGAGCCTACGCCGCTGTTCCGCACCGTGGCGATCGATGCGTCCGGCGCTCTGCGACGAGAATGGGAGGCTGGCGGCGAGGGGGAGGATTTCGTCAGCTTTGAAGAGCGGGCAACGGTCACCATCCGCGAGCGCGTGAATCCGCCAAAGCAAGAGCTGTGGCTGTTCGGCGCGGGGCATGTCGGCCGCGCGTTGGTACCGGCGCTCCATCCGCTCGGCTTTGCCATTACCTGGGTCGATGGTCGCGCCGGCCAGTTTCCCGAGCCGCCGCTTGCCGGCGTGAAGCAGCTGGCGCTGGCGATGCCGGAGCTTGCGGTGGACGAAGCTCAGCCGGGCGCGATCTTCCTGGTGATGACGCACAGCCACCCGCTCGATGAGGCAATCTGCGAGGCCGTGCTGCGGCGGGCGGATTTTGCCTATCTCGGGCTCATCGGATCGAAGACGAAGCGCACGCAGTTTAGAAAACGACTTGCCGCCGCCGGCATCCCTTCGACTGAGCTTGAGCGGCTCATTTGTCCGATCGGGCTTTCCAGCATCTCAAGCAAGGAGCCGGCAGTGATTGCGGCATCGGTTGCCGCTGATCTTCTCACTCGCCGCGAGGCCGGCAGCCTCCAGCCAATCCAAACGGTGTTGCATGGACGATGAACAGCGTCGCGGCTTCATGCGCCGCGCCATCCAGCTTTCAGCAGAACGTATGCGCGCGGGCGAGGGCGGTCCGTTCGGCGCCATCATCGTCAAGGACGGCGAAATCATCGCGGAGGGCTGGAACCGCGTGACGTCGGAAAACGATCCGACGGCGCACGCGGAAGTGACGGCCATCCGCCGCGCCTGCGCTGCGCTCGGCGACTTCTCGCTAGCGGGCTGCGAAATCTATACGAGCTGCGAACCTTGTCCGATGTGCCTGGCGGCCATCTACTGGGCGCGGCTTGACCGCATCTTCTTCGCCAATACGCGCGAGGACGCCGCTGCGATCGGCTTTGACGACGAGCACATTTATGGCGAGGTGGCGAAGCCGATCGATCGCCGCGACATCCCAACGGTCAAGCTCGACATGCCGGAGGCGGAAGCCGTGTTCGCTGAATGGCAGGCCAAGCCCGATAAGGTGCAGTATTAGATGGCACCTCAAGCGATGTCGGTGGAGCGTGACGCGGCTCTGTGTTGCGTGCAGCACTGCGACATGCAGGCTTTACCGGCTCGACCGGCGTTTGTTCGCGGCACGGCTCCACACCTCCCCCTTGCGGGGAGGTCGAAATTCGCAGCGCCGCGAAGCGATGCGCGCGAATTTCGGGTGGGGGTCAGGGCGAATGACACCTCGAAGGACGGGACTAAGGGGCCGCAGTTCACCCCCACCCGAACCCGGCTGCGCGTATGCTTGCCGGCTTCGACCTCCCCGCAAGGGGGAGGTGGGGCGCGAGCAGGAACGCCCGCTGAAACTGCTCCAATCCCCAGTCCCCAATCCCCAATCCCCACATGAGCGGCGCCATAGTCGATTGGCTCAGCGCCGTGCTGCGGTGGGCGCATATCATGGTCGGGATCGCCTGGATCGGCTCGTCATTCTTCTTCATCTGGCTTGAGGCGAGCCTGAAGAAGCGCGACGGCCAGGCGCCCGGCATTCAGGGCGAGACCTGGATGGTGCATGGCGGCGGCTTCTATCTGGCCGAAAAATACGCCGTGGCGCCGGAGCGCATGCCCGACGAGCTGCACTGGTTCAAATACGAAGCCTACTTCACGCTGATCACAGGGCTCCTGCTCCTCGCCATCATCTATTATTTGGAAGCGGAAGCCTTCCTCATCGACCGCGACAAGGTGGCGCTCAGTCCGGTCTGGGCCAGCATCCTGTCGGCCGGCTCGCTGGCGGTGGCGTGGTTCATCTATGACGCGATGTGCCGGTCGCCGCTTGGGCGGAAAACGGGCTGGCTGGCGTTCTGGCTCTTCGTGGAGATCGCCGCCTTCACCTTCTTCTATCACGGCGTTTTCTCAGACCGCGCGGCGTTCCTGCATGTCGGCGCGATGATCGGCACGATCATGGCGGCGAGTGTTTTCTTCGTGATCATTCCCAACCAGAAGAAGGTCGTGGCCGACTTAGTGGCCGGTCGGAAGCCTGATCCGGAACTCGGGAAACAGGCCGGACAGCGCTCGCTCCACAACAATTACCTGACGCTGCCGGTGATCTTTTTCATGGTCTCCAACCACTACCCGGCGATGTTCGGGCATCCCTGGAGCCCGCTGATTGCGCTTGGCGTCGTGATCGCAGGCGCGCTGGTCCGGCACTATTTCAACGTCACCAACCACGGCATCGTCACCTGGGCGGCGATCGCGTCCATTCCGGCGTCGGTTGCCGTCGTCATCGTCCTGATCATCATCACAGCCTATCGGCCGGACTTGCGCGCGGATGGTGGCGAGGTCGCCTTCGGTGACGTCAGGCAGATTGTCGACACGCATTGCGTCACCTGCCACTCGGCGACGCCCAGCCACGACGGCTTTGACGAGGCGCCCAAAGGCGTGGCATTCGACACGGCCGACGCGATCAAGCTGCACGCTGAGACGATCAAGGCGCAGACGGTGCTTTCCGACATCATGCCGCTCGGCAACGAGACCGGCATGACGGACAGCGAACGGCGGGCGCTGGGCGCGTGGATCGATCAGGGCGCGCGGCTGGAGTAGCGCTGGTTCATTCCGCTATGCTGAGTGTTGTGATGCCCGCGGGGATTGCATGGCACTTGTTGCGAATGAACGCTGGAAGCTGACGGCAACGGCGCTGAACGGGCTTGCCGTGGCGACGATGGTCGCGGGTTTCGTCGCTCCTTTGGTGGCGGTCAGCTACGGTGTGTCGGCGGCGCAGGATGCCACCTATTTCGCGGCGACGAGCGCGATTTGGTTTTTCGCCGCGGTCGGCATACATATAGTGGCTAGAGCCATTCTCGGAGGACTCAAAGAATGACGTTTCTTGAGGCCTACGTCATGTTCGGTATTCCGCTGATGCTGTTGGGCGTCGCACTAGCCGCGTTGGCCTGGCAGCGCTGGGAGCAGAGGGGTGAAAGGCGCCGTAGCACGCCCGCCGAGTAGCGGTGTCACCACCGTCGGCCGATGCCGGCCAGTCTACCCGAACCGGTTGATCAGCCCCTCTAGATATTCCTGCCGGCCGCTCTTCGGCTGCGGCTCCAGACCTTCAGCGTCGACATGCGCCGCAAGGTCGTCGAGGCTCTTCTTGCCGGAAAGGATGTCCTTGCCGAGGGCAGCGTCCCAGCCGGCATAACGCTCGTCGACATGCGCCTGGAACGTGCCGTCCTCGATGATGGCGGCTGCGTTGAGGAGCGCCTTTGCGGTGGCGTCCATGGAGCCGATATGGGCATGAAGCAGATCGTCGGGCTCGATCGACTGACGGCGGATCTTGGCGTCGAAATTCATGCCGCCCGTCGTGAAGCCGCCGGCGCGGAGGATTTCGATCATCATCAATGTGAGCTGCGGCACGTTCATGGCGAACTGGTCGGTGTCCCAGCCGAGCAGATCGTCGCCGCGGTTCAGATCGAGCGAGCCGAAGATGCCGAGAGCAGCGGCAAGTTGGATTTCGTGCTCGAATGAGTGGCCGGCCAGAATGGCGTGGTTCTGCTCGATGTTGATCTTGACCTCGTTCTCCAGGTCGAAAGCCTTGAGCATGCCGTAGATGGTGCCGACGTCGAAATCGTATTGGTGCTTGGTCGGCTCCTTCGGCTTCGGCTCAATGAGGATCGTGCCTTTGAAGCCGATCTTCTTTTTGTGCTCCACCACCATAGTGAGGAAGCGGCCGAGCTGGGCGAACTCGCGCTTCATGTCGGTGTTGAGCAGCGTCTCGTAGCCTTCGCGCCCGCCCCACAGCACGTAGTTCTCACCGCCGAGCTCATGCGTCACGTCCATGGCGTTCTTCACTTGCGCGGCGGCATAGGCGAACAATTCCGGGTCGGGATTTGTCGCCGCGCCGGCCATGAAGCGGCGATTGGAGAAGAGATTGGCCGTGCCCCAGAGGAGCCGCACTTTCTCCGTTTCCATCTTCTTGGCGAAGACATCGGTTATGGCGCGGACATTGCGGTTCGATTCCGCCAGCGTGGCGCCTTCCGGCGCGATGTCGCGATCGTGGAACGTGAAGAAGGGCACGCCGAGCAGCGCGAACATCTCAAAGGCGACGTCAGCCTTCAGCTTGGCGTCTTCCATCGTGTCGCCGAACCACGGGCGCACAAAGGTCTGTCCGCCGAACGGATCGCCGCCCGGCCAGGTAAAGGAGTGCCAATAACAAACGGCGAAGCGGAAATGGTCCTCCATCCGCTTGCCGAGCACCATTTGGTCGGGGTCGTAAAAACGAAAGGCGAGCGGATTCTTGCTGTCCGGCCCTTCGAAACGGATCGGCTCCAGGTCGCCGAAAAAGCCGGTGCTCATGTGTGAAGGGCTCCTTTGATGGCCGGATGAAGCGCGCGGTAGCGCTGGAAGAGATCGGCGTAGCGTTCTACCGCCGCCGGGTCCGGCGTGATGGTCTCGTTGATCGCCGGCGGCCGGCACGTCTCGATCGGGTCGGTATTCTCCGCGGCGATCAGGCCGAGCCGGGCGGCGCCGAACGCACCGCCGAAATCGCCCTCAGCAGGCACGTCGACCGGCACGTTCAACACGTTGGCGATGATCCTAAGCCACGCATTGGAGCGCGAGCCGCCGCCAACGGCCGTGGCGCGCTCTACGCTTGTGCCGGCGGCTTTCAGCGCCTCCAGGCAATCGGCGAACGCGAAAGCAACGCCTTCCAGCACGGCGCGCGTCATCGCGGTTTGGTCGGTCGCATGCGACAGCCCGACAAAGCTGCCGCGCGCGGCTGTGTCGTTGTGCGGGGTGCGCTCACCGGAAAGATAGGGAAGGAAGAAGAGCGGCTCCTGCACCGCTGCAGAGTCGTCTACCGCACCGGCGAGGTCGCCGGCGCTCTTGCCGAGCGTTCCGGAGAGCCATTCCAGGCACGCGGCGGCGGAGAGGATGACGCCCATCTGGTGCCAGGTGTTGGGTAGGGCGTGGCAAAAGGCGTGCACGGCGCTTGCGGCGTTGGGGCGGAAGGCTTCGTTGGAGACGAAGAGAACGCCCGACGTGCCGAGCGACACGAACGCCGCGCCCGGCGCGACCGTGCCGACGCCACAGGCGGAGGCGGCATTGTCGCCGGCGCCACCGGCGATCACCGGTGCGTTGTCCATGCCCCATCGGCTCGCCAGTTCGGCGCGAAGCGTCCCCGTTGCCTCGGAGCCCTCATAGAGGGCCGGCATCTGATCGCGCGTCAGATTTGTGGCGGCGAGCAAGGCGTCGGACCAGTCGCGCTTCGCAACATCGAGCCATGATGTGCCGGCGGAATCGGACATGTCCGACGCGGCGTCGCCGGAGAGCCAGAGGCGCACATAATCCTTGGGCAGGAGCACACGCGCCACGTTGTCAAAGGTCTCAGGCTCGTTGCGCTGGACCCAGACAAGCTTCGGCGCGGTAAAGCCGGGGAAGACGATATTGCCGGTGATCTCACGAAAACGCGTGTCGGCATCGAGCTCCGCGGCCTCGGCCGACGAACGGCCGTCGTTCCACATGATGCAGGGCCTGAGCGGCTTGTCCGCCGCGTCAATCAACGTGGCGCCGTGCATGTGCCCTGAAAGGCCGATGCCGCGCACGGCCTTCACCTCGGCCGGGTGGGCCTTGGCGAGGGCGTCGATCGTCGCCGTGGTGGCGTCCAGCCAGCTCTGCGGATCCTGCTCAGACCAGGCGGGATGTGGCCGCTCCACGGTCAGAGCGCGGCTTTCTGATGCGATGATGGTCTGGTCGGCGTCGATCAGAACGACTTTCACCGACGACGTGCCGATATCGATACCAAGATACATTGATGACGCCCGGCTGCCTCCCTTTGGGCGCGGACAGTGCTGCCGCCGCCGCGGGCTGTCAACCGCGGAGCGGCGCTGAACGCGCGTAGGCTTTGGCGCGCGCCTCGGTCAGCCGGGGACGCTCCAGTCGATGTCGCAGCGCTCGCCCTCAAACGCAAACAAAGCCCGGCCTTTGCCATGCAGGCGGTTTGGCCCCTCGAAGACGATTCCACCGATGGAAAAGACGCCGGCCTCCGTTGCCAGTCGCGCCACAACCATCCCGTTTGCGTCGGATCGGCCCGGCACGATGACGGTTTGGCCGCCGCTGTCGAAGCTGATCTCAACCGCGCCGTCCTGGCTGCGACTAAAGCCGACGGGAACCGTATTGCTGAACGTCCAGACCTCACCGCCTGAATCCTGGCCGAAAATCTGGGCGATCAGCGGCGGGCAAGTGACGTCGGCGGCGATGCTTGCATTGGCGTCGATGGCGGTCATTTGTTCGGCGAAGGCGCCGCTCAGCGGACCGCCTTTGGCGTCCTCATTGGCGGCCGCCTCTTCCAGACGGCGCAACTCGGCTTGCTCCAACAGGTCGCTGGCGTAATCCAGGTAATGGTCGAGCTCAAAGGGCAGCGGAAAGAAATCGGGGCTTGCCGGCTCGAAGGAGGCGTCGAGGTTGCCCTCAGAGAGCGACAAGCCCGGATAGGCCAGAACCGGCTTTGACCCGAGGAGGAATTTGTGGCGCTTCTCCAGCGCGATCTCGCCGGAGCCGCCGCCTTCATGCGTCTGGTAGACGTCGATGCTGGTTAGTGTGGCGTTGTGGCCCTCGCGGGCCAGGCGGTTGCGGTCAAGCTCCACACCGGAGCGACTGCGGTAGGGCCCGCCGATCTGTTTGGCCTGCATGCCATCGGGAGCGGTGCGCGCAAAGTCTCCCGGCACCAAGCGCCACGTCACCACGCCTTGGCCGGAAGTCGGCGACAATTCGACAAGCACCATGGGCTGCGGCCAATGACGGAAATAGGGATGCGTTCCGCCCGCATCGTCGTCCTGCGCGGCCGCCGGGGCCAGCAGCGCGATTGCGGCGGCAATTGTCAGCAGCGTGCGGGCCGTGCTTTGCCGAATGATCGTCATGACTATCCTCCCGGCGTTTTCCCGGAGGCTAACGGACGCCGCCGCGGATGGCCAATGACGCAGCACCTGCGTACTTGACCGGCCGCTTGCGCGGGCGCCGCTTAGCCGGTACGTTTGCGGTGCCGTTTCGAGGCGGCATCCTGGTCCGCGGAAAGTTGTCTCAACACCTCGTCTTCTTTCAGACCACCTCATCGGTGATCTCATGCCCGATCAGCGGACCGGCGGGCGTTGACGAGGGAACCGATGATCCAATCACTCGACTATCTTCGCCGTAGGGCGAAGCACCTGAAGCGTGCGTTCGGCGAGGGCGAGCCGGACGCGATTGAGCGCGTTCGCGCCGTGCTGCCCGACACAGCGACGCTCCGCCATAGCCAGGCGCTCCATGTCATAGCGCGCGAGCAGGGGCATCCAAGCTGGCCGCGTCTGAAGCTCGCGACGGAGTTGGCAGAGATGGATCGCTCTGCCCGGGCGGAGCGCCTGAAGATTGCGCTTTATCTCGGCCAGGACTGGATCGTGCAGGACCTGCTGCGCGCCGATCCTGAACTGCCGTCGGACAATTTTGGCCTGCAATGCGCGATCTACGATGTCGACGGCGTCCGCGAAGCACTTGCCGAGGACCCGGATGCGGCGACACGCGTTGTAGGGGTCCGCACGCCGATCCTGCATCTGGCCTTCTCCCGGCATTCTCGTGCCGCACCAGAGCGCGCCGAAGCGATGATTGAAATCGCGGAGGCGCTGGTGGAGGCGGGGGCGGATGTGAACGACAGCTACCCGTCGGAGCCGGGCTCGGAGCATCGCCTTTCGGCGCTCTACGGTGCGCTGGGGCATGCCGGCAATCTGCGTCTGGCGGAATGGCTACTTAGTCACGGCGCCAATCCGGACGACAACGAGTCGCTCTATCACGCCACGGAGCTCGGCCATCTCGACGGGGTGAAGCTCCTCATGAAGCACAACGTCTCGACGCGCGGCACGAACGCGCTGGCGCGCATGCTCGACTTCGACAATCTGGAGGGCGCGCGGCTGATGCTGGAATACGGCGCTGATCCGAACGAAGCGGTGCTCGATCATCCAAGCGGCCAGCCGATCGATACGATACCGGCGCTCCATCAGGCGGCGCGGCGCGGGCGCGACGGTCGCTTCGCAAAGCTGCTGCTTGAGCACGGAGCCGACGCGTCCGCTTTGTGGCAGGGCCACAGCGCCTATGCGTTGGCGCGGATCTACGGCAACGATCCGTTCGCCGAGGCGCTGGCTGAAGCCGGGCATGCTGACGGGCTGAGCGCCGTGCAGGCGGCGCTTGTGGCGTGTGCAGAGGGCCACGCGCCTCCTGGCCGGCCGCTGGCGACGCTGCCGCTCAGCGAGGAGGAGCGGCAGATTCTCACCCGTGTGATTCTCTGGGAGGATCGCCTTGATCACGCCAAGGCGCTGGTCGCGGCGGGTATCGATCCCAACGTCGCGGAGGAGATGGACATGCCGCCTTTGCACCTTGCCGGCTGGGCGGGCCTGAAGGCGCATCTCGCGTGGCTCCTGACGCTTTCGCCGGACCTCACGCACGTCAACGCCTATGGCGGCGACATTGTCGGCACGATCGTGCACGGCTCCCAAAACCGGCTGGATGTCGACGAGCGCGATCATGTCGGCTGCCTGAAGCTGGTCCTGGAGGCTGGGTCGCCACTCAGGCGCTCCGACATTGAAGGCGCGATGAACGAGGACGTGTCAGCCTTCCTTCGCGATTGGGCGGAGGAGCATCCGGCCCAGGTGACGGACGACAAAGGCGACTGACGCCGCGGCCCGGCGCGGTCTCAATTGGTCCGCGCCGGATCAGACCGGCTTAAGCGTCACGCCTGCGGCTTGTGGTGCTGAAGCCAGTGCCGCGCAATGTCGACGCGGCGAGCGAGCCAAACGCGGTCCTTGCTTTGCACGTAATCGAGGAAGCGCAGGAGCGCCGCCATGCGGCCCGGCCGGCCGACGAGGCGGCAATGCAGGCCCACCGACATCATCTTCGGCGCGCCGGCCTCGCCCTCGGCGTAGAGAACGTCAAAGCTGTCCCTGAGATACGCGAAGAACTGGTCGCCGGAGTTGAAGCCTTGTGCGGTGGCGAAGCGCATGTCGTTGGCGTCGAGGGTGTAGGGGATGATGAGATGAGGGCCGTTGGGGCCCTTGATGTAATACGGCAGATCGTCCGCATAACTATCTGACGAGTAGACAAAACCACCTTCTTCAATCACCAGCCGTGTGGTGTTGATCGAGGCCTTGCCCTGATAGAAGCCGAGCGGCCGCATGCCGGCGATTTCGGTGTGGATGCGGATCGCCTCGGCGATGTGACGGCGCTCCTCGTCCTCCGGCACGTGTCGGTACTCGAGCCATTTGAGGCCATGGCTGGCGATCTCCCAATCGGCCTCATTCATCGCCGCGATCGCCTCCGGGTTGCGCGCCATGGCGGTGGCGACGGCGTAGGAGGTGACCGGAATGCCGCGTTCTGTGAAGGCGCGCCACAGCCGCCAGAAGCCGGCGCGCGAGCCATACTCGTAAAGCGATTCCATGTTCATGTGGCGTTCGCCCGGCCACGGCTCCGCGCCGACAATGTCGGAAAGCAGCCATTCGGAGCTCGGGTCGCCGTGCAGGATGTTGCTCTCGCCGCCTTCTTCGTAATTGACCACGAACTGCACGGCGACAAGCGCGCCGTCGGCCCACTGAGGATCAGGCGGCGTGCGGCCGTAGCCGACCATGTCGCGCGGATAGGTCACGCCGTCAGAATATCCGCGGCGGCCAGCGCGACGATAGTCGTCGCGGCGTGAAGGTCGGTGAGGACTAGCCGCTCGTCGGCGCGGTGGCCGTTGGCCTCCAGGAAGGAATGCGGGCCGGCGCCGTAGGCAACGGTGGGAATGCCGGCCTCCGCATAAAGCCGCGCGTCGGTGTAAAGCGGCACGCCTTCCACCTTGGGCGTCTCGCCGAGGATCTCCGTCGCGTGACGGCGGAGCGGCTCAATCAGCGCCTCCGCGCCGGGAAGCTGGCGGAGTGGTGAGGCCAGGAGCACACGCTCGATCTCAACGCCGATGCCGGCTCGGCTTGCGATGGCCTGTGTGATGACGTTCCGCAGATGCGCCTCGACCTCATCGGGGCTCTCTTCCGGGATCATGCGGCGGTCGAGGCGAATGGCGACCTGGTCGGGCACGACATTGGTGTTGATGCCGCCGGAGATGAGCCCAACCGTCAGATTGGGATGGGTGATGCCCGGGTGCCCGGAAAGGCGGCTCGGATAGGCCTCACGCTCGGCATAAAGCGCGCTCAGCACGGCGTTCATCGCCTCCAGCGCGTCGTGACCGGTCTCTGGCGCGGCCGCGTGAGCCGATTTGCCGCTCAGCGTGACCTTGAGGTGCAGGCAGCCATTGTGAGCGGTGACGATGGAGTAGGCGAAGCCGGCGGAGATGCAGAGGTCCGGCTTCACAATGCCGTTCTCCAGAAGCCATTTCGGGCCGATCAGCCCGCCGACCTCTTCATCGAAGGTGAAGTGCAGCTCTACTGCGCCCTTGAGCTCTGCAGCCACGGATTCCAACGCCGTGAGCGCAAAAGCGTAGGTGGCGAAGTCCGACTTGGAGACCGCCACGCCGCGGCCATACATCACGCCGTCGGCGATCTCCGCGGCAAAGGGCGGATGCGTCCAGCCTTCGCCGGGCGCCACGACATCGCCATGGGCGTTGAGCGCAATGGTCGGGCCGTCACCGAAAGTGCGGCGGACGACGAGATTGGTGCACGATTGCATGCCGAGCGCGCGGACCTGGTCGTCCGGCACCTTGTGCCTCTCAACGTCGAAACCGAGTTCTTCGAGCAGCCCCGCGGCGACCTCGGCGATCGGTGCGCAATCGCCGGGCGGATTGGAGGAGGGCGTCTGCAAGAGCTTGGCAAGGAACGCCTCGCGCGCCGCGGCGCTTGCGTCAACGGCGGCGCGGATCGCGTTGTGGAGGTCAGATGAGCCGGTCATGCCTGACGATGAAGCTCACCCGTCCGCCGCGGTCAACTGTGGCGGCCAGCGTCAGCCTATCGTGCCCAGTGCCGGAAAGGTCTCCAGGAGCCAATAGGAGAACGCCGTCATCTGGCCGGTGACGAAGAGCACGCCGGTCAGCACCAGAAAGCCGCCCATGGTCTTCTCCACCGTCGGCAGATGGCGGCGGAAGTTGCTGGACCAGCCGAGGAAGACCGGCGCGAAGGCGGCGGCAAGGAGAAACGGTACGCCGAGCCCCATGGAATAAACGAAGAGCAGGAACGCGCCGCTTGAGACGGTGTCCTCCGATCCGGCCAGCGCCAGGATGGCGGCGAGGATCGGTCCGATACACGGCGTCCAGCCGAACGCAAACGCCAGGCCCAGCACGTAGCCGCCGAAAAGACCGGGCGGCTTCTCATCGACCTGCACGCGCGCCTCGCGCGAGAGGAAGGCGATGCGGAAAACGCCGAGGAAATGCAGGCCCATCACCGCGATAACGATGCCAGCGATCAGGGCGACCAGCGAGACATTGATGCCGAAGAGGCCGACCTGCAGCACAGTCAAGCGTTGCACGGCCTGGCCGAACACGCTTGCCGTGGCGCCAAGCGCCACAAAAACCGTGGAGAAGCCCAGCACGAAGGCCAGGGCCGCCATCACGATGTCGCGCCGGCGCTTGCTCTCCGGCTCAGGCTGCCCAAGCTCCTCGATGGAGACACCGGCAATGTAGCAGAGATAGGGCGGCACGAGCGGCAACACGCAGGGCGAGGCGAAGGACAGGAGCCCGCCCAGAAATGCCCCCAAAATGCCAATCTCGATCATGCGCGGCCTTTCAAGCCTTGAATCAGGATCCGCCGATTATCGCCTATTAGAGTTTTGCCGAGGAACCACAAGTTCCCTCGCCCAGGGCGCGAAATCGTGACAATCAGGGCCGTCGCGTTCACCAAAGCGTAGGCCGGCGCCGGTTGGACATGGCGCGGCACCGGGCGTTCATATCATCGCAGATCATGTGTTGACAAAATCGCGCCGAAAGGGAGTTTCAGCGCCGCTATGCGGTTTTTGACCTTAGTTCTTCTCGCGCTCTGCGGCGCCCTTTGGGCGGCGGCCGCCGGGGCGCAGACGCGCGACGAAATGGAGCGCTGCCGGGCGATCGAAAGCGATGAGCGCCGGCTCGCCTGCTATGACGCGATCCGGCTGTCGCCGGGGCCGCCGCGCGCCAAATACGAACCCGTGCCGCTGGAGGAGCTGAAATCCTTTGCGCTCAGCTTTCGCGGGCAGCTGGTGGAGGTGACAGGCTGGGTGACGCCTGGCGAAAACTTCCTTTTCCTCGGCGTCGATGAAGCCGACGAGCGCCCCATGCCCGTGGAGTTTGAGACGATCCCGCGCCGCGAGCGCCGGGCGTTTCTTCTGGAATGCGGGGAGGGGTGCCCGGCCGCCGTGCAGGGGCGTGTGCGACCGGTCAACTTCACGACGGGGATCGTTGCCGACGCGCTGATCGTGCGCTAACGCCGAGCCTCAAGCCTCAGCCGGTTTCGTTGCGCCGCCGATGTCGCGGAAATTGTCGCGGATGTAGTGTGCCGTCCGGAGCGCGAGCGCGGAGACGGTCGGCGTTGGGTTGACCACGCCACCGGTCGTCAGAATGCTTCCGTCGACGATGAACATGTTGGGCACGTCCCAGCACTGCGCCCATTGGTTCACAACGGATGTTTCCGGGTCGGCGCCCATGCGGCACGTGCCGATCATGTGCCAGGCCGGCGTGCGATAGACGCCGTCGCTGTCGCGATAATCCTGGAGCCGATATTCGAACGCGCCGGCGGCCTTGGCGATGTCCTCGATGCGGTCGAGCATGTAGTTCATCATGCGCTTGTCGTTCTCGCCGGGCGCGTAGCGTGTTTTTGCCGCGGGCACGCCGTCGGAATCCGTCTTCTCAGGGTCAAGCGTCACGCGGTTCTCCGGGTTGGGCAGGTCGTCGCCGATGGCGAAAACTCCGATGCCGTGTCCGAAATGCGTCTCGAACCATTGGTGATGATCGCCACCCCAAGGCGCGCGCCCGGAGCTAAACCAGCCGGCCGCCGTCTCACCGGCGGATGCGACGCTGGTGATGCAATTGAAGTTGAAGCCGTTGACGAAGCCGCGCGACACGTCGGTCTCGGCGAATTCGCGCGAGATGAGCGAGGCGATATAGCCGGTGTGGCCGTCGACCGGCTCGTCGACCCAGATCTCGCCGGCCACGAGCGTGTGGTGGAGGAGGTTGCGCCCCACCTGGTCGGACCGATTGGCGAGGTTGTCGGAGGCAAGAAGCAGGCGCGGCGTGCCGACGCCATTGGCCGCCAGGATAACGATGCGGGCCTTCTGAAAGTGCTGCTGCCCGGTATGGCGATCGACGTAGAGCGCTCCCGTGGCGTTGCCGTCGGCGCCGGTCTCGATTTGAAGCACGCGCGCGCCGGTTCGGAGCTCCGCGCCGTCCTTGAGGGCGCGTGGCCAGATCACCGCGGAATACATGCACATGGAGCCGCGGGCGCAGCCATTGCACAGGCCGCAGCCATTGCAGGCGGGGCGGCCGTCATAATCCTCGCTAATGACCGCCGCCTCGACCGGCCACCAATGCCAATCGAGCCGGTCAAAGGCGTCAGCAAGACGCCTGGAGACCTTGGTCGGCGGCATGGGGCGCGTCGGACAGGGACCCCGCGTCGGCATGGCCGGATCGCCGGCGAGACCCGATACGCCGATGAGCCGGTCCGCCTGGTCGTAGAAGGGCGCCAGGTCCTCATAGGTGATGGGCCAATCGGGCTGTAATCCGTGTTCAACGCCCTTGCGGAAATCCGAAGGCCGGTAGCGCGGCCAGATGCCGCCATAGGCGTTCGTGGAGCCGCCCACGCCGTTCCACATCAGGATCTGCGACGAATCTGAGATCACCGGATAATCGTCCGGGTGCACGCGCTTGTTGACGTCGGGGTTCCAGTTTGTGCGCCGCTGCCAGGACCAATCGGCATGAAGGTGCGCATAGTCCTCAGGCTCCACCCATGCGCCTTGCTCCAGGCAGACCACATCGAGGCCGGCGTCCGCCAGAACGAGCGCCGCCAGCGACCCGGATGCGCCAGCGCCGATGATCAGGACATCGCAGGTTCTGCCGCCGATCATCGCTGAAGCCCCCAGCGCGCGGTGCGTGTCTCGTCGAGCCGCAGGTCGGTGGTATCGACGCGGCGGACGTCATCGGTGGCGACATAGGTGCCGCGGTCGTGTCGTGGCGTGTCCGTATCAAAGTCGAAAGGACGCTTGGGAAAGCCCATCAGATGCGGGCGGAGCACATAGGGGCGGCCAAGCCGCCGGATCGCGGCCACGACAAGGGGGCTTTCGTAATAGGCAAACGTGGCGGCGACACGCAGTTGCTCAAACAGCCCCGGCTCTGCCGCTTCGAAGCGCTCCACGATGGCGACGCGTTCCTCGGGCGTCCGCTCCGTGAACGGACCACCGGCAGCAACGACCGCATCGACAATCTGACCAAGCACAGCCTCGCCGGCCTGCTCCGCAAGGCGCATCGCGACAAGCCCGTGCACACCCACCGACGTGGCGGACGGCCAGTTATCATCCCCGGGGATCAGTTCATCCACCAGATCGGCGAGCAGCGCGGCGCGCTCAACCGGCGACAAGTCGCTTCGCTTCCCGGTTTCAACAGAGCCGGTTTTCATGGGTGCCGCCTCCCTCGCGATTCACCGGCCTTAGAATATCGCGTTACCGGTCTCCGGGTCGAAATAGTGCACGCGGTCGGGGCTGATGCCGAGCCTCACCGTGCTTCCGCTCTGCGGCGCGAGCGCGGTTTCAACGCGCGCCGTCAGGCGCAGATGCCCTGACGATTCGTCGCCGTCATAGCGCGCGGTGTCGTAAGTGATGTCGGGATGGCTCACTTCCGGCGCCACCAGATCAAAATAGATGTAGGAATCCGCGCCGGTCGTTTCCGTTACGAGCGAGATCACCGAGAAGCCGTCCGCGCTGTCTTCCGGAACCACGCGAAAATCCTCCGGGCGGATGCCAACAATCAGCGGCTTGTCGAGATGCTGGCTGAGCCCCGGGCGCGTGCTCAGTGCGTCGCCGGGGAGCGCGATGGTGTTCTCGAATCCCTCAATCAGCAATGTCGGGCGGTCCGCCACGACGCTGACGCGCCCGGAGAGAAAGTTCATGGGCGGACTGCCGATAAAGCCGGCGACGAACAGATTGCACGGCTTGCTGTAAAGCGTCTTGGGGTCGTCGACCTGCTGGGTGTTCGATTCGGCTTCGCTGCTGATCGGACGGAGCACCGCCACGCGGTCGCCCATGGTCAGCGCCTCGTCCTGGTCGTGCGTAACGTAAAGCGTGGTCACGCCCAGGCGACGGCTGAGCAGCTTCAGCTCAGCGCGCATCTGAACACGCATCTTGGCGTCGAGGTTCGACAACGGCTCGTCCATCAGAAAGGCGCGGGGGTTGCGCACAATGGCGCGTCCCATCGCCACGCGCTGCCGCTGTCCGCCCGACAATGTGCCCGGTTTACGGTCGAGCAAGTCCGACAAGCCGAGAATACGCGCGGCATCGTTCACGCGGGTCTCGATCTCTGGTCGCGGCACGCGCCTTTGCTCCAGCGCGAAGCAGATGTTGTCGCGGACCGTCATGTGCGGGTAGAGCGCGTAGTTCTGGAAGACCATCGCCACGTCGCGATCGGCAGGGTCGGCGTTCGTCATGTCGATGCCGCCCAGCCAGAAGCGGCCACTCGTGACCTCCTCCAGACCGGCGGCGGAGCGCAGCATGGTCGACTTGCCACAGCCGGAGGGGCCGACGAGCACCAGGAATTCGCCGTCGGCGATCTTCAGGTTGATGTTTGAGATGGCGACCGTACCGCCGTCGTAAACCTTGCCGACATTGTCAAAGTTTATCTCAGCCATTCCGATCTCCCAGGCGGGCTTTCCGCGCCGTTTTCCGCTCTAGCTCGCCAAATCAACCGGCTGGCCGCTTGTGGCCGATTGCTCAATGGCCGCCAGCACCCGCGTGACCCGAAGACCATCATTCGCATCCGCCAGAAGAGGCGCGTCGTGCATCACGGCGTCGACGAAGCGGGCAATCGCTTCCATCACGAAGCCGCCGACACGTCCGACACCGGTCGGTGTCACGCCGACGAGGTCGCCGTAGCTCATCCCTTTGCCGGTCAGAAACCGCAGGCCGCCGTTGTGCGATACGTCGATCTGCAGCGCGCCGGCGGTTCCGAAGATTTCGCATTTCAGATCATAGACGGACGGGCCGTCGGCCGGATGGACCCAGCTGTTCTCAATCTGCGCGATCGTGCCGCCGGAAAACTCCAGCGTCGACAGGTGCACGTCGTCGGTGTCGACGCCTTTCCCCGCCAGAAAGCCGTGATGCTTGACGGCGTAGACACGGGTGACCTCCTGTCCGGTCAGGAACCGCAGAATGTCCACCAGATGGCTGCCGAGGAACCACAGGGCCGACGATTGCGCCGCCCAGCTCAACATCTCGAAGGGCACGAAGACCGTGTCGCTGAGCCGCCCGGTGATGTGGATGGGCTGGCCGATGCGGCCTTCGTCGATGGCATTCTTGGCGCCGACAAAGGCCGGATTGACGCGGTTATGGAAGTCGACCATCAGGCGGCCGGGCGCAGCTTCCGCCGCGGCGGCAACGGCCTCGGCCTCTTCGACG
The DNA here is from genome assembly GCA_028284625.1 of Afifellaceae bacterium. Classification (GTDB taxonomy): domain Bacteria; phylum Pseudomonadota; class Alphaproteobacteria; order Rhizobiales; family Afifellaceae; genus DASWJZ01. The sequence goes on from JANQRH010000009.1 coordinate 350,639, forward strand.
GTCGTCGCCAGCGGCTTTTCGCTGAGCACATGCTTTCCGGCCTCAAGGGCGGCGAGGATGAGCTTGGTGTGCGTAGCGTCCGGTGTTGCGACGGAGACCGCGTCAACGTCGGAGAGGGCGAGCACTTCGTCGATCGTGGTGCAGGCTTGGTCGGCCTTGAACTCCTTCGCTGTCGCTTCTGCTCGTCCGCGATCGACGTCACAGATCGCGCGGATGTGCGTCTGCGGCAGCGTAGAGAAGACAGTGGCGTGGTTTCGCCCCCACAATCCGGCACCGATGATCGCAACGTTTAGCTTTTCCACCGTTGTTATCCTTTCACTGCTCCGAGGGTGAGGCCGCGGACGACGAAGCGGTCCAGCGTCAAGAAGACGAGCATCGGGGGAATCATCGCGGCGACCGCGGCTGATGCGATGAAGTTCCAGGTGACGCCCGAAGTGGCGAAGTATCCAAGCGTTCCGATGGGCAGCGTCGTCGTCGATCCCGAGCTTAGAACGAGGGGAAACGCGGCGTTGTTCCACGCAAACACGAACGCGAACATGGAGGTCACGATTAGACCCGGCATGGCGAGCGGCAATGTGATGCGGCGCATGACCGTATGCCAGGGCGCTCCGTCAACGCGCGCCGCTTCCTCCAATTCGACGGGGACATCGTCGATGAAGCTCTTCAGCAGCCACACCGAGAACGGCACGGTGAGCGTCTGCAGCACGAGAACCATCGAGATATAGGTGCCGCTCAGGCCGAGCCGCGTGATCAAGATGAAATAGGGGATGAGGAAGGCAACCGGCGGCGCCATCAGGAGCCCCAGGTACCAAAGCATGATGTACTTCTTGGCGCGCAGCCGGTAGCGCGAGAGCGCGTAGCCGGCGGGTATCGACAGCGGCAGATTGAGGAGCACCGCGCCGAACGCGACGATCAGACTGTTGGTCAGGTGCTGCGCGTTGGCGCCCGGATCGACGAAGGTGTGTTTGATTGCGCGGAGCGTCGGCTCAAACACAAAGACGGGTGGCCTTGCGAATGCCGTCTCCGGCGGCCGGATAGCGAGTGCCAAGAACCACAGGATGGGCCCGAGGAAGAAGACCATCGTCAGGGCAAGCGCCAAGTAGAGCAGGATTGTCGCGACGGGGCTGCGCCTATGCATGGCTCACCACTCCCAGTCGCGGAAGGCGATGTAGATATAGATCGCCAAAATGACGTTGAGGATCAGGACGATAATCCACGTCATGGCGCTCGCCACGCCGATATTGAAGTCGATCAGACCCTGCTGGTAGAGGCTGTAGCTCAGCGTCCGCGACGATGCGCCGGGGCCGCCGCGCGTCAGGATCAAGACAAGATCAAAGGTGTTGAAGAGCTGCATGAAGCGCAGCATCAGGATGATCAGCACGGTGCGTTTGATCACCGGCAGTTTGATGCGCGTCAGGATTGTCCAGCGTGACGCGCCGTCCACGCGCGCCGCTTCCACTAGCGCGTCGGGAACCGACAGCAATCCGGCGTAAAGCACGATCGCGAAGAACGGCGTCCACTGCCACACATCGGCGAACATGATGCTCATCAACGCCGTTGTGGAGCTGCCAAGCAGGCCCTCGGCGGGGAGCGGGATGAACAGCACCTGCAGTACCCAGGGCAGGAGCCCGCCATTGGCGTCGTACATGTAGCGGAAGAGGAAGCCGACGACGATCGGCGCGATCGTTGTGGGCATGATCAGAAGCACGCGGACCAGGGTCACGCCGCGCAGCGTTTGCGTTAGCAGCACCGCGATCGCCAGGCCAAGCGCGAACTGAATCGCCGTGCCCCCAATGGACAGGAGCAGCGTATTGCGCAGCGCCAGCATGAAGGTCGAAGACCCCAGCGCCTGTTCGTAATTGCCGAACCCGATGAACGCCATCGGTTGCGGCGACATCTGCAGGTTCCAAAAATAGAAGCTGTTGTAGAGGGCAAAGAAGAGGGGAAAGGCAATCAGCAGAAGCAGAAGAGTGATCGACGGCGCCAGCAGAAGCCACGGCAAGGACTTGCCGAGCTTCCGCGTAGACGCCGCCGATCCGCTATCGGACAGGGCAATCGCAGCCAAGGCGATGGAGCGCTAGAGCCCTGTCCATTCTGAATGAATCAGAATGGGGGCCCTATCTCTCTGTTGAAGCATGATCTTTTCCGAAAACCGATTCCCACTTTTCGGGATCATGCTTAGCCGCCGGCCAATTTCGCCATCAGCTCTTTGGTTCCCTCAAGCGTGTCGTCGTAGCTGTCGCGCTCGTAGGGGATCAGGAAGTTGCCCTTCAGGACGTTCTCAAACAGGACATTGGTCTCTTCCAGGCTGTCCTCCACGCTCGACTGGCCGCTGAGGATCTTGCTCAGTTGCAGGCCGTAGATGCCCTCAAGCGTGGTGTAGATCGGCGAGGGTGGGCGGGAGAACTTGCCGTCGCCCTGCTGGAACATGACGAGCTGGTCATCCAGGTAGGGATAGACCTCCTTCAGTTCCGGATCGTCGTAAAGCGAGCGGCGGCCGAAGTCGCTGAACTGATAGCCGAACTCGTTGTAGAGACCCATCTTCTTCTGCGTCGCCGCGGACGTTGCCCACCGCATGAACTGCCAGGCGTTGTCCTGGTTGGCCGAGTTCGCCGGCATACCAAGGCTCCACCCACCAAGGCTCACGGTCTGCTTGGTGCCGTCGCTTGCGATCGGCAGCGGGGCGGTAGCGTATTTCTCCTTAACGGCCGACGGCACACCGCTCATATAGCCATCGTTGCGGATCAGGTAGAAATACGGCGTCCACCAGAAGAACATGCCGATGTCGCCCTTGGAGAAGCGCGTTCCGGCATCAAACCAGTTGTAGTTCAGCGATTCCGGTGGTGACAGGTCGTAGATCTGCTTGAACAGGTCGGCTGCCTTCTTGTTCTCAGCGCTGTTCATGAGCGGCTCAAAATCCCACGGCGCCTGCGGGAAGTTCTTGAACCATTTCATGCCGTGGCTGGCGGCAACCTGCGTGAACATGTGGACGACCGGTGCGGGCTGCTGGCCGGACACCACGGAGCCGGCGATCGTCTGACCGTCGAAGCTCTGCCCGTTAATCTGCTGGAGCCGCTCGATGTAGGCCTCCCACGTCCATGCGGAGAGGTCATCGCCGACAGCCGGCGGTGCTTCGATGCCGAGCGCTTCGAAGATGTCGGGCCGGTACATCACGCCTTGCGCGTAAGTGGCAACCGGAAGCGACGCGATTTTACCGCGCCATGCGTTGAAGGAGTAGATCACCTCCGGCATGAAATCTTCAAAGTCGATATCATCGCCAGCGATGAACTCGTCGACCGGCTGCAGCCAGCCATTGTCCATCATCTGACCGTTCCAGATGTTGTCGACCGAGATGAGGTCGGCATCGGGATTGCCGGCGACGAAGGATGAGATCAGACGCGCCTGGAGCCCGCCGTAAGAGAGGCTCTCCATCTCAACCTTGATGCCGGTCTCGGCCTCGAATTCGGGAAGCACCCCGCGCAGCGCGAAGAAGAAGGGGTCTTCGACGGTAAGAATCCGGATAGTGTCGCTCGCTTGCGCGATCGCCGGGGCCGCAAGAAGACTTGTTGCGCTAGCACCAATTGCTGTCGCAGAGGCGCCTTTCAACAATGTGCGCCGCGAAATGCCCTTTTTATATTCCGATGCCATTTGTGTCCTCCCTTGCCTTTACTGTAGACAAACCGCCGCCAAAAAATTACCAGATGTTTGTATGAAAAGCAAACAATCCATCGAGCGATGAACGACATAGGCGACGGACTCGTTTCGGAACGCTCCAGACCGGCGGATCGAGGTGCGCGGCGGCAATCGACATCGCTTGCCCGATCGATCATCTCGCCGTCATCGGCCGGTCAGGCGAACCGCAGCCGGGTGCTTCATATTCTCTATGATCTAGGGCCGATCAGCAGGTCGGCGATGGCGCGGCATCTCGGCGCCAATCGCGCCACGATCACCGCCATCGTCCAGCCGCTGATCGAAGAGGGCATCTTGGTGGAGAACAGCCCCATACCCTCCACCCGCGTCGGAGGGCGGCCTGCGCGGCCGATCTGGTTCTCGCCCGACGGCCCATCGATCGCCGCGATGGTGGTTGAGCATAATGCGGTGCACACGGCTTTGATGAGCCTCGGCGGCAATGTGCTGTTCTTCCGCGATGACGCGGTCGATCCCGCCGCGGGAGGATCGGCGGCGTTTCTCGACGTCATGCAGGTTGCCTTGAGCGAAGCGATCGCAAGAGCGGGCCGGGCGCCGCTTGGCATCGGCGTTGCCGTTTCCGGCATGGTCGACACCGATTCCGGCACGATCGTGAAGGTCAATCTGGCGGAGGCGCTGGACGGCCTTGCTCTGGGGCCGGAACTTGAGAAGCGCTTCGGCCTTCCGGTGCAGATCGACCATCACCCGCGATCGATCAGCGTCGGCGACCGAATGTTCGGATTGGGCCGCGGCCTTGAGAGTTTTGCGTCGATCTATACCGGCGAGGTCTTGGGTGGCGGCTATTACCTCGGCGGGCGGCTGCATCGCGGCGTCGGCGGCGCCGGTGGCGAGATCGGGCACACCTTTGTCGACGCAAATGGTGCGGTGTGCCGTTGCGGCCGCGTCGGCTGTTGGGAGACCATCGCGACGGTTCCTTGGATGCGCGAACAGGCCAAGGCACTGGGCATCAAGAAAGCGGACTCTCTGACGGCGGTCGACCTTGTCCGGCAGAGCGAACAGGGAGACGAAGCTGCAAAGACGCTGCTGCACCGATACGCGAATAACCTCGCCATCGGCATTGCCAATCTGCAGCAGACGATCGCGCCGGACACCTTCATTCTTCACGGCGATGCGGCGGCGGGCGGCGAGATGATGCGGACGTTGATTGAGGATCACGCACGCGCCCTCGTGCCGCCCAGGCCCGGCAGCACGCTCAAGGTGCTGTCGTCCAATGACGGGCACCTGACGAGCGTTTCCGGCGCTGCCGCGCTCGTGCTGTCGCATCAGTTGGCGGTCAATATCTAGCACCGCGATCCGAGCGCAATATGCCTGGAAGGGAGGCTCGCGCCGTCCGGTGCCGCCTTGCGGAATCACACACCTCCGACCCATTATCGTGGCTGAAGCGGGAGGCTCGCAGCAGTCCCTTCGAGCGTTTTCGCGTTTCGTTGAATCGCTTTAACGCTCTATCTCTTCTCTGGAGCATGGTCTTATCCGAAAAGATGGTGTCCACTTTTCGGGACCATGCTTTCGGAACGGAGAGACGACGTGGCGACCCAGTTTCTTGATCATCTGGAAGCGCAACTCGCCTCGATCGAGGCCGACGGGCTTCATAAGCGCGAGCGGCTGATCACCACGCCGCAGGCGGCGCATATCCGCATCCAGGATGAGCGCGCGCAAGGTGGCGAACGGGGGCTCCTGAACCTCTGCGCCAACAATTATCTCGGCCTGGCCGATGACCCGGAGGTCATCGCGGCGGCGCGCGCGGCGCTCGATGAGTTCGGTTTTGGCATGGCCTCGGTGCGTTTCATCTGCGGCGCGCAGACATTGCACCGCCAGCTTGAGGAACGCATCGCAAGCTGGCTTGGTAAGGACGACGCAATCCTTTTCGCGGCGTGCTTCGATGCGAATGGCGGACTGTTTGAGCCGCTGCTCACGGCGGAAGACGCCATCATCTCCGATGCGCTGAACCATGCCTCCATCATTGACGGCATTCGGCTCTGCAAGGCGAAGCGCTATCGCTTCGCCAATTCCGACATGAACGAGCTGGAGACGCGCCTGAAGGAGGCGAACCAGGACGGTGCACGCTTCAAGCTGATTGCCACCGACGGCGTGTTCTCCATGGACGGCTATGTCGCGAAGCTGAAAGAGATCTGCGATCTCGCCGAGCGCTACGCCGCGATGGTCATGGTGGACGATTGCCATGCGCACGGACATTTGGGCGAGGGCGGTCGCGGCTCGCCGGCGCTCACCGGGGCGGGCGATCGTGTTCAGATCATCAGCGGCACGCTCGGCAAGACGCTTGGCGGCGGCATGGGTGGTTTCATTGCCGGCCCGCAGCCGGTGATCGACATGCTGCGTCAGCGTGCACGGCCCTATCTTTTTTCCAACTCGCTGGCGCCGGCCGTAGCCGCGGGTGCGCTGAAAGCGATCGACATTGCAGAGGCGGCAGAGGATCGCCGCGAGCATCTGACAGCGCTCGTCGCCCGCTTCCGTGCCGGCATGGAAGCAGCCGGTTTCGATCTACTGCCGGGCGAGACACCGATCGTGCCGGTCATGCTCGGCGACGCCAAGCTGGCGCAAGAGATGGCGGCGGCGCTCGATCGGCGCGGAATCTATGTCGCGGGCTTCTTCTACCCGGTCGTGCCGAAAGGCCAGGCGCGCATCCGCACGCAAATGTCGGCTGGCTTGTCGGAGGCCGATATCGATATGGCCGTGCAGGCGTTCGCGGACGCTGGACGCGAGCTAGGGGTCGTGTGATGCGCAATGACATGAAGGCATTGGTGAAGGCGAAGGCGGAACCCGGGCTTTGGCTTCTGGACGAACCGGTGCCGGAGATCGGCCCGGACGAGGTGTTGGTGAAGGTCGCCAAGACCGGCATCTGCGGCACGGACATCCATATCTGGAACTGGGACGAGTGGGCCCAGAAGACGATCCCCGTGCCGATGATCGTCGGCCACGAATATTCCGGCGAGATCGTTGAGGTGGGCTCAGCCGTGCGTCGTCTTAAGCTCGGCCAGCGCGTGACGGGCGAAGGACACGTCATCTCCATGCTCAGCCGTGCGGCGCGCGGCGGGCGCTATCACCTCGATCCGGAGACGCGTGGCATCGGCGTCAACATTCCTGGTGCGTTTGCAGAATATGTGAAGATCCCGGCGTTCAATGCCGTGCTTCTGCCAGACGACATCGATGACGAGCTCGGCGCCATCCTCGATCCGCTCGGCAATGCGGTGCACACGGCGCTCTCCTTCGATCTCGTCGGCGAGGATGTGCTCATCACCGGCGCCGGGCCGATCGGCATTATGGCGGCGGCGGTGGCGCGGCATGTCGGCGCGCGGCACGTGGTGATCACCGACGTCAACCAATACCGCCTGGAGCTTGCCGGCCGTGTCGCCGACGTGGTGCCGGTCAACGTGGCGGAGGAGGATTTGCAAGTCGTGATGCAGCGGCTCGGCATGCGCGAAGGGTTTGACGTCGGCCTGGAAATGAGCGGCGCGGAAGCGGCGCTCAATCAGATGCTCGACACGATCCTGGTTGGCGGCAAGATCGCCATGCTCGGTATCCCGGCCAGAGAGTTCCCGGTCGACTGGACGAAGATCGTCTTTCACATGCTGACCATCAAAGGCATCTACGGGCGCGAGATGTTTGAGACCTGGCACAAGATGATCGCCATGCTGCAATCGGGCCTCGATATCCGCTCCATCATCACGCACCGCTTCGCGATGGCCAACTTCGCCGAGGCTTTTGAGGTCATGCGCAAGGGCGAGACCGGCAAGGTCGTGCTGGACTGGGGAGAGGCTTAGACGGCAACGCCTATGGCTTCCGGCCGACCCTCAGGTCGCTCGATAAGCGATCGCGTCTATTTCGACCTTGATGCCGGCAAGCCCAGCCTCCACCGTGGTGCGCGTCGGCAAGTGGCCGGCAAAGACGCGGCGGTAGGCTTCATCGAACCTGTCGAAATCCTCGATGTCGGCGAGGTAGCAATTGCACTTCAGCACATGATCGAGGCTGCTGCCGGCGGCAACCAGCAGCGCTTCGACGTTGCGAAGCGTCCGCTCGGTTTCCTCCTCGATTGTGCCGGAGACGATCGCGCCGCTCGGATCGAGTGGGCCTTGGCCGGAAACGAACACGAGGTCGCGGAAGACAAGCGCCGGGGTATAGCTGCCGGCGGGCGGAGCGCCGCGGGACTTCGTGACGGGTATGGGTTTCTCCGACACCGATCTTCTCCTGCTGATTACTCTTCCGACGACGGCGCACCGGGCTAGTGTGGTGGGTTTGAAGTTCCCATCATTGCTCCGGTGAGCTGGTCATGGGAACTTCAAACCCTAGAACCACACTAGATTCAATATGTTGATAGTGTCCCGATCGAATCTGAAGTTCGTCCGGAGTGAGCTGAACAATGATGCGAACGTCAGATTCGGGACGCGAGCCTTCCGCCAAGAAAGCCGTCGATCACGTTAGCGGTGATGCGCGAGGTGTCGCTGTCATAATTGTTGGCGCTGAGCGTTGACGACCAGGTGATCGACCCGGCCGAGAACACTGCGCCATCGTTCGGCCCATGCATGAATACGATATCGGCCTGGACGCCGGATTCCGGATGTGAGCCGCCCATCTTCGGGTGAACTTGCGGCGTGGATTCAATGGCCCCTTGATAGGCGTTGGTGAAGCCCTTGGTAGAGGCAAGCACGGTCGTGTGCGGTGGCGTGCCGTTCAGCGGGTCGGCCTTGTCGACCTCAAAGCCGGCCGCGCCGTGTCCCAGCACCAGCGCCGGCCCGGCGCCCACGATGTCGTCGTCGACACCCTTGAAGATCCAGGCATGTTCGGGCGACCGGCTGGCTGCGGTGCGATGGAACGGGGCGCCGCGGTCGAAGCCCTGGCCGGTGAAGGCGACTGCCATCCGCTCGTTCGGCGGGCGGCCGCGGTCGCGCCATAGGCCGCCGCGCTCGCCGGTCAGGCTGACAATGTCCTCCCCAGGCTCGCCCATCCAGGTTCGCGTGCCGCCATAGCGGCGGACCTCAATCACGTCCGGGGCGTCCGGAGCGACGGCAGTCACCCAATAGAAGCCGTTGCCGCCGAGATAGAGGAAGCGACCACCGGCATCGAGCCAACTATCGCGGGCGTCGAGCATCTCGCTCGTCCAATATTCCGGGTGGCTGCCTGAGATGATCACGCGGTGCGGCTCAAGCGCTGCGATGCCTTCCTCGTGGAGCAGATGATCGGTGATGACGTCGAAGGCGTAACCTTTCTCCGTCAGCCAATCGATCAGATAGAGGTCGGCGGGGAACTGGTGCGGCGCGTCAAACGTGCGGCAGCGCGCCTTGGGGCGGAAGTCGATGATCGGCCGCCTGAGCGAGCCATAGGCGATGCCGCTGCCGTCGCGGTGCACGTCGTAAAGGCTCTTCATGCCGTTCTCGTCCACATAGGCATAGCGCTCGGGCGTGATCGCCATGTTCTGGCGCGGCGATGTGTCGAGGCCGCCGCTCACGTCGAGCGATTCATTGGCATAGGCGAGGTAGCTCAAGGTCGGCATCAGGACGGCAAGTGGCTTCTCTCGGCCCTTCGCCGGGCAGACGAAGAAGGGCAGGTGATCCTCGTCTTCGCCTGCGTTGAGGCGGATCGCGTAGACACCGGACGGCAGGTCGTCGGGCACGTCGAACACATGGCTCGCCGGCCAGCCGAGATCGGCCACGTCGTCGTCGTGGAAGTGGATGGCGTCGTGGGTTTCAGGCAGAGCTGCGCCGGACATGTTGTCGCCCGGCCAACCGGTACCGGTCATGGCGCGCGCGGGGCGGTTGACCGTGTGGCCGTCGGGCGCACCGGCAATGCCTGCGAGCCGTGCGGTTCCGGCGTCGGCGGCGAAATCCCATCCGGCGAGCATCGGCCCGTCACTGGCGAGAATGCTCGGCTTGGCGATCTTGCCATTGAAGACCTCGCGCGGCCGCAATCCATCGGCGGTGTCGTCGAGCGCGCCAGCGGCGAAAGCAAGGCGCTCGCTCGGGCCTTCGGGCAAGTTCGACTCCGCCTCGGCGTGCTCCGGCTCCGCAATCCCTGGCGCCGGTCGCTTCGGCTCCACATCGAGCGCGATCCGACTTCCCGACCGATCGACAATCAGGCGGAGGCGATACCATTGGCGCGTCACAAGCGGTTGCTGCAATTCAAGCGATGGCAGGCCGGCGCCGCTCAAAGCCGGCCGCCCATCCGCCGTGAGACAAAGGCCGATCGCGGCCGTGCCGTCCGTCGTCAGCCATGTCCCGATCCCCTGCCGGCCGGGCCCGAACAAAGTGGGCCACACCCACAAATCGAGCACAAAATCATCGGCCGGCATGGCGTAAGGAACGAGGCCGTACGAGCCTTTGCGGACCTCGCGCGGCGCCCCGGCGTGCTCGCCGTCAATCGCGCTGTCGACCTCGATCTCCTTGAAGCCCGGCCCATTGCGATTCTCATCGCCGTGAATGAGGCGCACGAGCTTCGCCTGATAGGTGGCGGCTTCGCTGTGAACGTGGAAGGAGATAGTCTCACGCGGCCGGACCGACCAGCGGTCGCTGTAGCCCGTCAGTCGCATCGGCTTCCTCCTAATTGTTCCGCATAAGCACGCGGGTCGCGATCAGCACCAGGATGAAGCTCGCGGCCATAATGATCGCGCTCAGCGCGTAGATGAGAGACACCTGGGAGCTGTGAGCGGCCGATGCCGTCCAGATGTAGTAGGGCAGGGTGGTGATGCCGCCGCGCGTATAGATCGTGCGCGGTAGTTCATTGAAGGACAGCAGAAACGAGAAGAACACCGAGGCGACGATACCGGGTCTGAGCAGCGGCAGCTCGATGTCGAGGAACGTGCGGAACGCCCCGGCGCCGAGGTCGCGCGCTGCCTCCACCAACCGGTGATCGAAGCGCACGGCGACGATCAGAATGCAAAGCAGGGCGAATGGCAGCGCCCACACGAAGTGGACCAGCACTACCGACCAAAGGCCGGTGCGGATGTCGAGGAGCCCACGGTAGAAGAAAAGCACGGCCACGCCGACCAGAATGCCCGGCATCACCAGCACGGAGAGGTAGGCGGCAAGGAGGCCCGCGCGGCGCTTTAGGAGCGGGATCAGCCGGCCGATGACGACCGCCGCGACAGTCGCCAACGCGGAGACGATGAGGCCGACGCCGACGCTTGTGACGAGCGGCTCCACCCAGCGGGCATTGTCGCCCTCAAACAGCGACGCGTACCATTCCATCGTCATCGGCCAGGGGATGCCGGAGAGGGGGCGCGTGCTGAAGGACAGGAGCGCAAGGCCGGCGATCGGCGCGTAAAGAAGCACGAGCGCGAACGCGCCGGCGGCGATCGCGATCGTCGCCGTTGTCCGGCTGAAGACGCCTGCGGGGTTGATCATGCCTTCATGCTTTCGAATGGATTGGTCGCGCTGCTGCGCAAGCGCGCGAAGGCCAGAACGATGATGATGGCGATCACCAGGAACGCGCCGAGCATAGCCGAGCCGAGCGCGGCGGCGCCCGGATAGTTCATGGCGCGGACGAGGTCGTCGAAGGTCTCCGCCATCAGCGAGACCCGGCCGCCGCCGAGAAGCGTGGTCGCGACGTTGTCGCCGAGCATCGGTATGGCGGTGAAGATGACGCCGGCGACGATGCCGGGCACCGACAGCGGCAGAACGACATCTCTAAGGGCCTGAAGCGGTGTCGCGCCAAGGTCGCGGGCGGCCTTGATCAGCTCGTCGTCAATCAGCGAGATCGATATGAAGATCGGCCAGACCATCGAGGGGAAATACGGGCCGATCAGTCCGAGATGGACGGCAAATTCCGTGAAGAGCAGCCAATCCATCGGGGTATCGGTAACGCCGCTTCCCATCAGCATGCTATTGATGAGGCCCTCGCGGCCGAGGATGGGGCGCCAGACGATCGTGCGCGCGGCCGGGCTCAGGAAGAACGGCACGACAAGGAGAACCAGCAGGATCGATTTGGTCCAGCCTTCGCGAATGCCCTTGGCGAGCCAAAGTGCGAAGGGAAAGGCGAGGGCGAGCTCAATCAGCGTTACCAGGCCAACGACGCGGAGCGATCGGAGGATCGTCTCGATCCGATAGTCGACGAAGACCGAAGCGTAGGCGCTGAACGAGAACGTCCACAGAAAGCTCAGGCCGCGTCCCTGGAGGAATGAGATCAGCACCAGGGACATGATCGGCAAGAGCACGCCGATCGCCCAGAGCGTGGTCAGCACAGCCATGCTTGCGCGCTCAACGGAGATCGATGCGCCGCCGGCGCGGGATTTTTGCGCGTGCGTTGCCGACAAGCTCGTTGTCCTCAGGGTCTTGCCGCAGCGCACCGAATAGGCGCCGGCTCGTCAAGAGGCCCCGGCGTTGGAGCCGGGGCCGGGCGGGACGCCGCGGCGGGAGGAAATGCCCCGGCGCCCCTTGTATTTAAGCGTTGCGGAAGCGCGCCATCTCCGCGTCATGCGAGGCGAGATCGTCCGGTGCGCCGCCGATCCAATAGTTCGGGTTGGAAAACTTGGTGTCGACCTTGACGATATTGGCTTCCACCTGGGCGATCTTGTCTTCCGGCCAGCCCGCTTCATTGGCGTATTCCAGGCCGAGGTCGACGCGCGAGCCTGTATAGCCGCGGAAGATCGCAAGCTCCGCCGCGTAGGACCCGCCGAGGAACCAATCCATCGCCTTATAGATCTCGTCGACGTTTTCGCGCTCCGCCGCCTGCACCGGCATGAACGTGGCGTGCATCCAGTTGATGTGGAAGTCGCTGCAGGTGGCGTATTCGATGTCGAGCCCCTTGGACTTGGCTTCCTTCACCGCCGGCTCCCAGCAGCGCTGCACCAGCACTTCACCGTTGACGAAATTGGCGACCTGCTCGTCATAGGTCTTCCACAGCGTGCGGAACTGGCCGGCCTGCTTGCGCTCGATCAGGAAATCGGTCGCAATCTTCACCTCCGCGGCAGTCATGTTGGCGGGATCTGCGATGTCGGCGAGGCCGCGGTGTTTCAAGTACATCCCGCCGATCATCAGCGCGATAAAGTCGCCGTCGAGGGCGGTCTGGCCGAGCGTCTCTTCGCTGTTCAGCAGGAGGTCCCAATCGAGTGCCTCCGGCGGGCGCGGCAGGCCGAGCTTCTCAGGGAAGTAGCCGAAGCTGTCGGCGTTGTAATAGAGCGGAATGCTCCAGTCCTTGTCCCCACCCTGATAGAGCACCGGGCTCCGCTTCACGGTGTCGGCGATGCCGCCATAATTGGTGAGCTTGCCGGTATCGAGTTCGGCGACCGCACCCTGCTCAACGAGGTTCTTCTGAACGCCGGCCAGCGTGTTGATCAGGTCGAAGCGCTCGCCGGCTTCGTTGACTAGGATTTCGTTGTAGAGCGCGCCAACGTCATCGACGTGGAACGGCGTGAATTCCATTTTGAGGCCGGTCTCGGCCTCAAAGAGGCTCCAATCCTCCAGCGCAACGGTCGGCCCACCCATCATCCGGATCGTTCCGGTTTCCGCCTTGGCTCGTCCTATCAGGCCCGGCGCCGCAAGCACTGCTGCGCCCGCCGTCAAGCCCTTCATCATTGTCCGGCGGGAAACGCCCGCGCTTCCGGTCTTCGCTTTGGCCATGTCTCTGCTCCCTGTTTTTGCTCTGATGCCGGATTGGTCAGGCGGCATCGTCCTGCTCAAGCCCCACGACGCAGTCGATTGCGCGGAAACGGATGCTGCCTCCCGCGAGCGCCGCGGTTTCGGTGTCCCAGCGGCGCACGATCAGCTCGCCGACGGGGCTCTCGGCGGAGATGTCGTGGTACTTTCCCTTGTAGATCGCGGTGCCGGCCTGGGCCGGGATGGCGTTCTCGTCTTCGCCGGCCATGTCGCCGAAGCGCATGCGCTCAGCCCGGATGGCGGCGAATGCGCGGGTGCCGGGCTGTGCGTTGTCAGCTCCGCCAACGGGCCGGCCGCGGATTTCGGTTTCGCCGACGCGGATTGTGACCCGGTCGGGTTCAACAATTGTGACCGTGCCTTGCAGCACGTTCTCCACGCCCATGAAGCGCGCGGCGAAACGTGTGATTGGGCTTTCGAACAGCGATTCCGGATCGGCGATCTGCTCAATGGCGCCTTCGCGCATCAGGACGATGCGATCACTCATGGTGATCGCTTCCTCCTGACTGTGCGTGACGAGAATGAACGTGCCACCGGTCTTCCGGCGGATTTCGATCAGCTCCACCTGCATGTCGAGGCGCAGGCGCTCATCGAGCGCGCCGAGCGGCTCGTCGAGCAGAAGCACGTCCGGCTCAGTCGCCAGCGAACGCGCCAGCGCCACGCGCTGCTTTTCGCCACCGGAGAGCTGATGGATGCGGCGGTCATGCTTGTCGTCCAGGCGCACGAGAGTCAGCGCGGCCTCGGCGCGCTTGCGGCGCTCGTCGCGCGGGACCTTCCTGATCTTCAGCCCATAAGCGACGTTCTCGCCCACGCTCATGTGAGGAAAGAGCGCGTAATTCTGAAAGACGGTGGAGACGTTCCGCAGGTTGGGCGGTAATCCGACGATGTCGGCGCCGTGGAGCATCATGCGGGCGACCGATCGCGGATGCTCCAGGCCGGCAATCACGCGCAGAAGCGTCGACTTGCCTGAGCCGGAGGGGCCGAGGATGGTCAGGAATTCGCCTCGCGGGACGGTGAGCGAGACGTCGTTCAGCGCCGGCGTGCCGGAATAATCATGGGAGGCGTGCGCGATGTCGAGGATCGGGGCGTCGTCGGCCGAAGGGGGTGTCGCGGTTGGCGACGGGATCGGGTGAGATGCGCCCATGGCCTCGTTCAGCAATCCGCCTTATCCCTCTGCGACTTCCCTCGTCGGCGCTTAGTTTATCGTTAAATTTGATGCCGATATTAGGCGGTGTCCGGACCATGTCAAGGTTCAGCCGGTGCGAGACTCGACAGGAGCGGCGTGAAGTCGCGGGCGGGGCTTGCGGAGGTGCCTAAGCGGTGCGGACCGTCTCGCCGGGGGCGATTTCAACGGGAAGCGCGCGGCGTGCCTCTTCGAAACGGCCGGTCTCCACGCGGGAGAGGAGGCCGTGGGCGACGGCCTCGCCAAGCGCGTAGGCCGGCGAGGAGACGCTGGAGATCAGCGGCTTGGAAAAGCGCCGGAAGGGGAAGGCGTTGAAGCCGGTCACCATCAACTGGTCGGGAACGGCAATGCCGCGCTCGGCTGCTGCATGAATCGCGGCGATGCCGATCTGATCGTTGCCGCCGATCACGGCATCCGGCACGCCGTTCTCGTCAAACCAGGCGAGGACGGCGTGGATGATCTCGGTGAAGTCGTTCTCGTTGCACCGGACGGTTGCCACCGTTGCGCCACCGGCAGCCGCCGCGGCGCGTACACCGGCTTCGCGTCGTTCGATCGCCGGCCAGTCGGTGTCGGTCGCGGCAAACAGGAAACGGCGCGCACCGGCGGCGATCAGTCCCTCGGCGATGATCCGCCCGCCGGCTTCGTCATCCTGGATGAAACAGCACGAATCCGGCAGGTCGGCGACGTCGTCCTGGATCACAGCGAGCGGATGGTGGAGGCGTCCTAGCAATCCGTAGATCTCTTCTCGGAGATCGCGAGGACCGGAGGCGAACACGGCGAGCGCGTCGACATTGGCGACCCGGGTGACGGTCGTGCGCAGCGCGTCGAGGTCTGGCACGCCATTGACCATCAGTCCGTAGCCGGCCTTGGCCAGTTCGTTGCTCATGCCGGCGGCGATCTCGGTGGCATAGGGGTCGTCGAGGAAGCGGCGGTCGGGGCGAACGATGGTGAGGCCGATGGAATATTCGCGCTGCATGCGCAGGCTTCTGCCGGAGCGCTGCGGGCGGTAGCCGAGCTCGTCGATGGTGGCGTGGATGCGCGCGCGCGTCTCTTCCGAGACCCGTGCCGTCCGCTGGTTGATGACGTTGGAGACGGTCATCATGGAGACGCCCGCGCGCTCGGCGACGTCGCGGAGCGTTGGCGGACGCCGTCGCTTCTCGGCCGGCCGACTTGATTTGGTGAGCGCCATCGGTGTCTTCCGCGCCTCTGCTGCCACGCTCCCCGGAAGGAATCAGCCCTCCGCGATCCGCGCCTTGCGTAGCAATGCCGTGTGCTCCGTGTCGAGTTGCAGCGCATCATCGAGGCTAACGGCGTAGACGGTTTCGGCCCGCTCGCGGCTTACCCAGCCTTCGCGAACGTCGTGGGCGACGCGTTCGGGATCGCGCTCTACCGGCGGGCCGTAGCCGCCGCCTCCGCAGCTGATCGACACCATTGCCTCGTCGGGCCCGATCACCACTTCAGCGCATCCCGGCACCGGCTCCAGGGTGCCATCGGGAGTCTTGCGGAACTGCGACGACGGCCCGCCGGAGAGCCCACCGCGGGCGCCGGAGGCGGGGTTCTGATTACCGTCGCTGACATAGGCGACAGTCATCTCGCAGCCGAGCGGCGAGAACTCCGAATAGGCGCCGAGCGCGCCGCGAAGCCGCCCCGCGCCCTCCGTGTCGGGCATGAGCCGCCGGCTGTGAACGAGGATCGGATGACGCAGCTCGTCGATCTCCATGGAATCCTGGAAGCACATACCGGCATTGCCGACATGCAGGATCGTGAGCCAGCCGTCCGTCGTCGGCGTGCCGGCACCGCCGGTGCAGCCAAGATAGACCTCGTTGACGAAGGGCTCGCCGTCATGGATGCCGGAGATCACGCCCGATGATGGTGGGATCACTGCGCCGGTCTCCGCCATCCCGAGCCCGTCGGCAAGATCGGCGATGGCGCATTGCACCGGGTTCGACACGCGGTCAGCGAGGTTGGTCGTGGCGACCGAGCATGACGTCGGGTGGCGCGGCCGGCCGACGCAGCAATTGTCGCGGAGATGCACCTTGATGCGCCGGAAGCTGCCCTCGTTCTTGGGCACGGTGTGGTCGATGGAGTTGAAGATGCCGACCATGGGCGCGGAGTGGGCGCAACCCTCCGACAGGTTGATGCCGTTCTCCATGCAATCCGGATTGTCGCGGAGGTCGACCTCGATCATCGCGTCGCCGGGCCGCACGTCCACTTTGACTTTGATCTCCACGCCGTCGTCCGGCGTTCCGGGGAAAGGATCATGGCGACTTGAGCGGGAGAGCGTGCCGCCGGGCATAGCGCGGATGACCTCCATCATCCGCTCCTCCGAATAGTCGAACCAGTCGTGGGCGTAGGCTTCCAGGGTGTCCCAACCGATCTCGCGCCCCAGCGCCAATATCTCGCGCTCGCCGACGCGGGCCGCACCGAGTGTGGCGAGGTAGTCGCCCCACCATTGATCCGGCACGCGAATGCGCATGCGGCACATGCGCACGATGTCCATGTTGTGCTCGTAGTCGGACTGGATCTTCACCGCCGGAAAGATGAGCGCGCCTTCCTCATAGACGTCCTTGGCGGAGCCCATGTAGGTGGTCGGCAGCGAGTTGCCGCAATCGGCCTGATGACCTTTGGCCAGCACCGTGAAACGGTGAACGCCGTCGTCATCGATCACCGGCACAAGGATCGAATGATCGGCCGGATGCGTGCATCCGTGATAGGGCGAATTGTGCAGGAACGCATCGCCGCGTTTCAGCTTTGGATGGTTCTCCGTCATGGTCCGGCACATGATCTCCGGCCCGCGCAGAACATGGATGGGTAGGCTGTCGGAGGCGGTCAGAAGCTCGTGCTTCGCTGTCAGGATCACACACGAGAAGTCGCGCGCGATGGTCAGGATGCCGGAACGACCGGTGCGGTGAAGGGTGTTCGCCATCTTGTGGGCGATGCCTTCGAACCGCGCTGTCAGCACAGCCATGCGCACCCCGCTTGTCATAAGGAAACTCCCTGGCGGTTGGTGCCAAGATCGGCGACGAGCGTGCCCATCGCGTCGCGGCGCGCGGTGACGCCGGGGTCGATCACAACGGAGGTGAACGCAGATTCCACGATGGCCGGCCCGGTGATTGCGTCAGCCTCCGCCAGCGCCTCAAAGCGATGGATGGCCGCGTCGGTCCAGCCGATGCCGGGGAAGTAGACGGGACGCTTGGCGATGGCTTCAGCGGCTGGAATGTCGGCGTGGATGCGACCCGGCTTCGACGCGCCGATCTTGCAGCGCACCGTCGCGATCCATCCCACCGTCTCAATGGCCGAGCCTGGATCCGACACGGCGAAGATCTCCTGATGGGTCTTGTGGAAGTCCTCCACAAGCGCGGCCACGTCTTCGTCGGAGCGAAAGCGGCTGGCGCGCAGCGGCACTTCGATCTCCCATGCCTGGTCGGGATATCGCGCTTCCGTCACCCAATCGATCTCAACGCGAGACGGATCGATGCCGGTGGACTCAGCGAAGGCGCGGCACTGGCCTTCGAGTTTCTCGAGCACGGCGTTGGCGCCGTCGCGATCGAAGGAACGGCTGTCGGTGTAGAACATCGCCTGGTGGTGGGCGACGAGGTCGGAGACGAGCGCACCGGCTGCTGCGAGCACAGCGCCGGTCTCCGGGACAAGGACGGTCCGGCAGCCGAGGCGCCGGCCGATAGCGACGCAATTGATGCCGGCCGCACCGCCGCCCGCGACATAGGCGGCGTCGGCCGGGTCGATGCCCTGGTTCACGGTGATCGCCATGATCGCCTGGACCATATTCTCCGTCGCAAGCCCGACGATGGCCGCGGCAGCATCCTCCACGCTCATGCTAAGCGGTTCGGCCACGTCGCGGCTCACCGCCGCGCGGGCGGCTTCGGCATCAAGATGCATGCGCCCGCCAAGGAAGAAGTCGGCATCGATGTAGCCAAGAACGATTGAGGCGTCGGTGACGGTGGGTCGCGTCCCGCCTTGCCCGTATGCCGCCGGGCCGGGCATGGCGCCGGCGCTTTGCGGCCCGGCATGGTGGAGGCCGCCTGAATCCACCCAGGCGATGGACCCGCCGCCGGCGCCAATTGAGCGCGTGTCGGCAGACGGCATGCCGGTCATGTGACTGGAGAGCGGGCGGCCGAGCCAGGTCTCGCGGGTGCGTGGAATCCGTCCGGCGCGCACGACTGAGATGTCGAACGTGGTCCCGCCGGTGTCGCCGACGATCAGCGTGTCGGCAGCCGCGCCGGCATAGGCCTGTGCGCCGACCGGCGCCATTGAGGGACCCGAATTGATGAGATGCACAGGTGCGGCCGCCGTGTCGCCGGCGTCCATCACACCGCCCTGCGACGTGACGACAAGGAGACGTCCCTTGAAGCCGGAATCGGCGAGGCGGCTCTCCAGCCCGCTCATGTAGGCCCCCATCACCGGCTTCAGTGCGGCGTCGAGGCAGGTCGACATGGCGCGCCTATATTCGCGGATCGACGGGTTGATGCGGTGGGAGAGCGTATAGGGCACGCCGGGCAGGTGTTCCTCGATAAGCCGGCCGATTGCGACCTCGTGATCGGCGCAAACGATCGACCAGAAGAGACAAACGCCGACCGCCTCGACCTCCAGCGCTTTCAGCCGCGAAAGGACGTCGACCACCGTAGCCTCGTCGAGCGCCTTGTGAACTGAACCGTCACGCAGGACTCTCTCCGGCACCTCGAAGGTCAGCGCCTTCGGCACGAAAGGCTCGGGGTAGGGGATGGTGAAGTTGAACGCGTCCTGGCGGCCGCCCTCGCGGAACACCAGGGTGTCGGGGTGACCTTCCGTGGTGAGGAAGGCGGTCTTGGCGGTCCGTCCAGTGACGATGGCGTTGATGGCGTGTGTAGTGCCGTGGATCATCATCTCGGATCGTCCGAGCAGCGATCGGAGGCTCTCGCCATGCGCGTCGGCGGCAACCTTCAGCGCATTCAAGACGCCCTCCGCCGGGTCGTGCGCGGTGGTGGAGGCCTTGTAGATTTCGATTGATCCGTCCGGCGCGCCGACGATCAGGTCGGTGAAGGTGCCGCCGGTGTCGACGGCGAGGCGCAGCGCGGGCTTGTGTGTTTCGTTCAAGTGCCGGGACCTCCGGGACGCTCAGTCAGAATGCGAGAATGTGGCCGCCGTCGACGACGAGTGTCGCGCCGGTCATGAAGCGTGATGCGTCGGAGGCGAGGTAGAGGATCGCGCCGTCGAAATCGTCGACCTGGCCGACCCGGCCGAGCGGGATTTCGGCGACCAGCGGACGGCTTTCCTCGCTGGCGAAGAACGCTGCGTTCATGCCCGTCACCACGTAGCCCGGCGCGAGATTGTTCACGCGAATGCCCGCTTCACCGAGCTCCAGCGCGAGCACGCGGGTGAGGTGCTCCACGCCGGCCTTGGCGACGGAATAGGCGGCCATCTCAGCCTTCGGCCGAAGCGCCAGAATGGAGGAGACATTGACGATGACGCCGCCACGGCTCATCCGCTTCGCCGCCTCGCGCGCCAGCACGAACAGCGCGTCAAGATCGACGTCGAGAATCTCACGCCATTCGGCGAGCGAGAGGTCGGTGACCTTTGCGGCGCCTGAGATGCCCGCATTGTTGATCAGGACGGTGACAGGTCCGAGCGCCTCTTCCGCTTGGTCGAAAGCCTCGCCGATGCGCTCGTGGTCGCGGACGTCGAAGGGAACGACTATCGCTTCCCCACCGTGCGCGGCGATACGCTCCGCCCGCTCCTCGAGCGCCTCGCGGCGACGACCGGCGAGCGCCACCTTGGCGCCGTTTGCGGCGAGCACTTCGGCGAAGCGCGCGCCAAGGCCACTGGATGCGCCGGTGACGAACGCCACTGCGCCTGCCATGTCGAAAATCGATTCCGCAGAAGGAGGAGGGGGCGTCTCAACCATGCTGGCCCCTCGCGCGCTCTTGTCGGGCGCGCGTGCCTCTATGGCAGCATCTGCCGCTCACAGGACTCCGTACTTGGCATAAACGTCGGCAAGCCGCTTGCCGGCACGCAGCTCGTCGCGGGTGTGATTCTCCGCCGTCACCTTCTCCATGGCGAGGCGGAACGCCTCGTCGGCGATCGCCTGCGG
The DNA here is from genome assembly GCA_028284625.1 of Afifellaceae bacterium. Taxonomy (GTDB): domain Bacteria; phylum Pseudomonadota; class Alphaproteobacteria; order Rhizobiales; family Afifellaceae; genus DASWJZ01. The sequence goes on from JANQRH010000009.1 coordinate 371,214, forward strand.
CAGAACCACGACGCCGTCGATGTCGCCGAAGACGACATCGCCGCTATGCACCATGACCCCACCGCATTTGATCGGGCGGTCCATCTCGACCATGCGGCCGCGACCGCGGCTGTCGAGCGGACCAATGCCGCCGTGGAAGACGGGAAAGCCGAGCGTGCGAATTTTGCTCACGTCGCGCACCAGACCGTCCGTCACACAGCCGACAGCGCCACGCGCCATGGATGCCGTCGTCAGGAGTTCCCCCCACGGTGCGACGCGCTCTGTTGGGCCGTCACAGCCAAGGACGGCCACTTCGCCGTCCTTCAGATCGTCGATCAGCCGGATCTCCAGCTCGTAGGGATTCTCGCCGTCCTCCACGGAATACGTACTGACATAGGTGCCGGTGCGGGCCTGGCCCATCAGAACCAGCGCTTCATCGAGGGGACGTACGAACGGCCGCATGGCCTGGTTCGTGTAGCCCATGCCGTCCAGAACGTCGGACAGGACGGCGGTGTAGAGCGTTTTCCGCAGTTCGGAGGGTGAGATCAAGGACTGAAGCCTCCACTAGAGCTTTAACGTTAAACACACGGCTCTCCGTGCGTCAATTGCAAATCCCAGCCGGTAATCCATCCGATGCCGGACCTCATTATTGCCTGCACGTCAGTGGGTTCTGCAACCGGGTTCAACGGCGTTTTCGACATTCCGGCAACGGGCACGCCGTGGGAGCTTAAGCGGGCGACGCGGTCTCCAGGCCGGCGTCACGCATGATGGCGGCGACCTTGCCGGAGAGGTTCTCGATCACCGCGTCGCGCGCGGCGGCGCCGGCCTCGAGATCGGCCTCTGTCGGGGCCCCGTTAATGCCGCCGGAATTGGGGTTGATCGCGTGGCGTGAGCGCAGCTTGTGCCAGGGCTTGTCGATCTTGAAGTCGCGCGCTCGGTCGGGGTGGTAGACGGCACCGGTGATGGCGGCGATTTCCGTCTCGCCTTTGTCGGCGTGATGGATGCCGCTGAGTCCGGCCTCCGTCCACCAGTTCCAGCAGGCGAGTTCCGCGTCGGGATAGATCTCCCACACGCTCCAGAACGCCGCCTCGCAAGGCGGTTTGTTAGCGCCGTGGCCGCTGACGAAGATCAGCCGTTTGAAGCCGTGGAAGCAAAAGCTCTTTGCAAGCTCAGTGATGACGATCGTGAACGTGCCGGTCGTCAATCCGATGGTGCCGGGATATTCGCGCATCTCGTCGGCGAAGCCGTAGGGCAGGCCGGGGGCAAGCACTGCGCCGGTGCGCTCGGCGATGGCGCGCGAGAAATATTCCGCGGTATCGATATCGACGCTGAGAGAAAGATGCGGCCCGTGCGCCTCAATCAGCCCGATCGGGATCAGCACCGGCAATCGCCGGTCGAGCGCGTCGACCTCCGGATTTGTCAGCCGCTTCCATTCGATGACCATGGTGTCAGTTCCGGAGTCCGGCTCGATCCTGCGTGTCATCGCACAATTGGATTTTGTTTCGCAAGAATGTTGTCTCTCGTGTCGTCAGGGCCGGGCGGCACGCGCCGTCTCGTGGCGGCGGAGCACGGCTTGCATGGTTCGCTCGTCGGAGATGATCACGTCGATCAGCCCGGTGCGGAGCGCGCCGGTCAGGATGTCGGTCTTCTCCAGGCCGCCGCTTGCCAGAACCAGCGAGCGCATGGCGCGGAGGTCATCCAGGTCCGGGCCGACAAGCTGACGGTTGATCGGATGATCGATCGGCCTGCCGTCGATGTCGATGAAGTTGCCCAGGAGGTCGCCCACGGCGCCGCGGGCGGCGAGGTCGTCGACGCTGACATTTTTCGGCAGGCCGTGATGGATCAGCAGCGATTCCTCGCTGACGTTGCCGACGGCAAAGCAGGCGGCGTCGGCGTTGAGGATCGTTTCCAGCATGGAGGAGAAAAAGTGCTGGCCGGTCAGCACGTAGCGGGCCTCCGGCGTGTCGGCATAGATCGGCGCGGTCATATAGCGTCGTTCGGCGCCGAGGAGGCGGCCCAATTCGGCAATGATCTCAATGGAGTTGCGCTCCGCGACGTGGGGGAGCGTCCCCAAGAGCGTGACGATCGTGGCGTCTGGCCGCCGCGCCGGATTGATGAAGCGCAGCGCCTCTTTGATCGTCTTGCCCCAGCCGAAGCCGAATACTTTTTTCTCGGCTTCGGCGACGAGGCCGTCGACGTGACGGGCAAGGCCGGCTGCAACCAGGATGTGGCTGCGGACGGGGTCGGCGGGACTTGGCACGATGATAGCTTCGCGCACACCGAAGGTGGCGACGATCTTGCGCTCCAGGGCGACGCATGAGGCGAGCGGCGAGGTGATCTGGATCTGCACCATGCCCTGGCGACGGCACTCCGCCAGCGCGCGGTTGATGCGAAACCGCGACACGCCCAACACGTCGGCGATGTCAGCCTGGGTGCGTTCCTCGATGTAGTAGTGCCAGGCGGCACGCAGCATCAGCGCGCGGTCCTCGTCGCCGATCATTTCGGCGGGAGCGTCGCGCGCCGTGATCGTATCCAGGTCCGCCACGCGGGCCTCCTTCGGCTATTTTGTTGGCGGGGGCAATTTTGTTGATGGGCTTTTACAAATGTGCTAACTGCGCGTCAATCCTGTGACGCCGCGCGAAGACGGCGCATTCGACAATGTCATCCACCAACACGGGAGGCTTATCCATGACCGCGGCACCCCGCATTTCATTGGCTTTGGCGGCGATCATCGCCACAGCATCCGGCCCCGCTTTGGCGCAGACCGAGGTCAACATCCTGGCCTTTGCACCGGGCTTTGCCTGGGCCGACATGTTCGGTCCCTCGGGCACTGAGAAGACGGACAAGCTGCGCGCCTTCGAGGAAGCGGAAGGCATCACGGTGAACATGGAGTTCGCCGACGAGGAGACGGCGCGTCAGAAGGTTCTGCTCGACCTGGTCAACGAGACCGGCACCTATGATCTCGTGATGCTTGGCAGCGACGGAGCCGTGCAGACGTTCAGCTATGCCGGCTATTTGGAGCCGCTCGACGATTATCTCGGCACGGCCAAGAACTATTTCGACGCCGATCAAGTCTACCCGCAGTTCCTGGAGGCCAATACGGTCGACGGCAAGCTGTGGGCGCTGCCTTATTACTCGTTCGGGGCGGGGGTCATCTACCGCAAGGATCTGTTCGACAAATACGGGATCGATGAGTTCCCCGGCACTGTCGCCGAGCTTGAAGAGGTGCTGCGCACCATCAAGGCCGGTCTTGAAGCGGATGGCATGGATAACGTGCACACGCTGACCATGCGCGGCGCGCCCGGCGAAGAGCCGAGTCTGGACCTCTCCGGCTTCGTGTATGCCGATGCCGGTTTTCCGGCGTGGTTCGAGGGTGGCCCGACGACACCTGAAGAGATCAAAGCAAAGAAAGCGAAGCCGATCTTCAACAGCGAGTTTCGCGGCGGCTTTGAGCGTTTCGTGGAATGGTCGAAGGAGTTCGGCCCGCCGGGGATCGCGACCCACACCTGGGTCGACATGATGAACCTCTACGGTCAAGGCCAGGCGGTCGTGCTGATGCCTTCGGCGATCAACGGGTTTGCAGCGCTTGGAGGCACACAAGACGAGAATGTGCGCGACCACACCGCCTTTGCACCAAGCCCGGTCGGTGCGTCCGGCAAGCCGGTGCAGAGCTTTTGGACGTTCTCAGTCGGTGTCAGCGCTCAGTCCGCCAACAAGGAGGCGGCCTATAAGACGCTGGCGTTCCTGACCGGCGAGCAGGCCATGCAGGGCTTCGCGGAATCCATCGGCTGGCCGTACAGCACGTTCCCGTCCATCACGCGCGGCGAGGTGCTCACCGCCAAGTGGCCGGCGGAGCTGCTTGACCAAGTGGAAGCGTCGTACGAGCAGGCCAATCCGCACTACTTCCCCTACATCCCGGAGCTCAGCGCCTTTATGGAGCGCATTGGCACGGCGGCGTCGGAAGCGATCTCCGGCGAGAAGAGTGTGGAACAGGCCCTCAACGACCTGCAGAGCTGGGCCGAAGAGCGCATGGAACGCGCCGGTTATTACGAATAAGACTTGAGCTCGCGCGGCGGGCGGCTGGGCTTAAAGTCCGCGCCGTCCGCCGCCCCTGTTTTCGCACAGACGCAAAGGCGGGCTTAATCATTGCTCTGGCGCCTCTGGTTCATCGCTCCGATGGTCGTGGCGCTCGCCACCGTGGTGCTCTTTCCGACGGTCTTCCTGTTCTGGATGAGCACGCAGCACTGGCTCGTCACCGACCCCGATCAGTTCTATGTCGGCGCGGAGAACTTTACGCGCCTTCTGTCGGCCAAGGATTTCTGGCAGTCGCTTCGCGTGACCGTCGCCTATCTGGTGCTCGGCACGGCGATCATGCTGGTCATCGGGCTTGGGCTGGCGCTCAGCTTCGCCAACACGAAATCGGGCACGCTTCTCAGGGTGATGATCGTGATGCCGCTGATCATCCCGCCCGTGGTCGCCGGCTTTACGTGGCGTTTCCTGTTGAACGGCGAGATCGGATTCATCGGCGCGTTTCTGCTGCCGGCCGTCGGGTTTGAGGCCAATCTTCTTGCCGACCCGAAGGGCGCACTCTTCTCCGTCGTCATTGCCGATGTCTGGAGCCGAACGCCGTTCATGTTCCTCATACTGCTTGCCGCTTTGCAGGGCATACCGAGGGACCTCTACGAGGCGGCGCGGGTCGATGGGGCAGGGCCGGTCGCGCAGTTTATACGCATCACGCTGCCGATGCTGCGCGGCCCGCTGATCGTTGCGCTGCTTTTTCGCATCATCGACGCCATCAACACGTTCGAGCTGATCTACGTCATGACCAAGGGAGGACCCGGGCGTGCGACGCAGGTCCTGTCGATCTTCGGCTGGCGCACGGCGTTTCAGGAGCTCGATTTCGGCCAGGCAGCCTCACTCGGCGTCGTCATGCTGGCGATCACGCTCGTCGGTGCGCTCATCATGTTCCGCCGGTTCTTGCGCCCGGCCGGGCAGGACGCTTGAGGCGCCGCGAATGGACCCTACCTACGATCGCGGCATCGCCATTCTTCGCACGACGTTTCTGACGATCGTCGGCATCTTCACCATCTTCCCGCTGGTCTGGCTCATCATCGGATCGCTCAAGACGCGGCACGATGCGCTGGCGCTGCCGCCACGGCTCATCTTCACGCCGGTCTTCGATGCCTACAACAAGATCCTCGCCGGCGGCATTTTGAACGCCTTCGCCAACAGTTTGACGATCGGCCTGACCAATGTCGCGCTCGCCTTGGCCATCGGCGTTCCGGCCGCTTATGCGCTCTCGCGCATGCGCGGGGCGGTTCAGGAGAACCTCTCCTTCTGGGTGCTCTCCATCCGCATGGCGCCGCTCTTCAGCGTCATCCTGCCGCTTTATGTGCTCTTCAAATCGCTCGGACTGCTCGACACGCGCTTCGCCGTGGCGCTGGCGCATCTCAGCCTCACATTGCCGCTCACTGTGTGGCTGTTGATGACCTATTTCCGTGGCCTGCCGACGGAGCTGGATGATGCGGCCATGATCGACGGCGCCTCGCCGCTGCAGACCTTGCTCTATGTCATCGTTCCGATCAGCCGGCCGATGATTGCGTCCGTCGCGGTCGTTGTGTTCATTTTTTCGTGGAACGAGTTTCTGCTCGCCTTCTTCCTGACGTCGCGCGACGCGCAGACCGTGCCAGTCGTGGTCGCCGGCCTGGCGGGCACGATGAGCTTTGACTGGCCGCTGATTGCGGCCGTGTCTGTTTGCTCCATGCTACCGGCCTTCCTGTTCGTTGGCGTCGCCCAACGGCATATCGTGGCCGGGCTGGCGAGCGGGGCGATCAAATAGGCAAGAGGAAGATGTCATGAACGCCGGATCGTCACGGCGATCGCGTCACGCCATTATCACGGGCACGGCCGGTGGCATCGGCGCGGCGTTGGCCACGCATTTCCTTGACGCTGGTTGGCGTGTCACCGGCATCGACATCCGGCCAAACGGTGCTGAACTTGCCGGCGCGGCAGGCTTTCAAGGCGTTGCCGCCGACATCACCGACGAGGGCGCCATGGGCGCAGCCATGGACGACGCTTGGGCGGTCGCGCCGGTGGACACCGTCATTGCCAATGCGGCGGTCACCGATCTTCGCCACCACAATGTCGTCGATCTGCCGTTGGCCGTTTGGCAGTCGGTGCTGCGGGTCAATGTCGACGGTGCATTCGTCACGGCGCGGGCGGCGGCGCGGCACATGGTCGAACAGCGCAGCGGCAACATCGTCTTTGTCACCTCGTCGCTGGGGCGGCTCTCAGATGCGCTGCCCGGCGATGCACCCTATTGCACGGCAAAAGCGGCCGTGGAGATGCTGGCGCGGGTGCTCGCCAAGGAGATCGCGAGCGATCGTGTCAACGTCAACACGCTGTTTCCGTCCGTCAAGATCGACACCGGCTTCTTCGCCCATCTGGATGCACCGGAACGCGCCGACCTGGCGCCGCCGACGGTGCTCAACGAGACGGCGCTGTTCCTTGCCACACAGCCGCCGGGCGCAATAAGCGGAGAATCGCTTGACCAGCAGCGATGGGACGACGACGAGGAATACCGGCTAAGCTGGCAATCGGGGAGGGGACCTGGATGACGCCTTATCTGCTCGCCGCCTCGGCGACGATGCCGGAGGTCAAGGCCTTCGTGGACCGATATCCATTCGCCATCCTACCGGTCGGCTCCACCGAGCAGCACGGCCCGCATCTGCCGCTGGACACCGACAATCGTATCGCTGAACGCGTCGCGTGGGAGACGGCGACGAAAAGCCTTGGCCTGGTGCTCCCGACTACGCCGTTCGGCTACGCGTGGGTGTGGAAGGGCATCCCCGGCTGCCTGACGCTCAGCTTCGACACATACAAGGCGATGATCAGCGACCTTGCCGAGAGCCTCGATCTATGGGGTATCAAGGCGGTCTATGTGATGTCCGGGCACGGCGCGAATTCGCAAGTGGTCAAGCATGCCGTCCGCGAGCTGATCCACGACCGTTACGGCATCAAGGTGCTTTACGGCATGTATCAGGGGATCGATGAGATGCTTGCGGAGACGGACTCCGAACGCTGGCACAACGATATTCATGCGGAAGAGATCGAGACGTCCATGATGCTGGCGATCGCGCCGGAGACTGTGCGCATGGATCTTGCGGCGGCGGACTACCCGCCGGTGCCGGCCGATTACGGTAAGTCGGAGCTCTCCATGGGGCACATGATGCAAAGCGGCGTGTTCGGTGACCCGACGCCATCCACAGCGGAGAAGGGCCGGCGATGGATTGAGCTGGCGGGCGCGCGTTCAGCCGCGTTGTGGCTGTCGTTTCTGGCGCGTCACGAGCTGCATCACCATGACGGCGCGCAATGAGCGTGCCCGGCTATCTGGGCATCGACCTCGGGACGTCCGCGGTCAAAGTTCTTTTCCAGGGCGAGGACGGCGAAGTGCGCGCCAAGGCGCGCGCGGCATACGAGACGCGCGCCCCGCATCCGAACTGGGCGGAGCAATCGCCGCACGATTGGTGGCGCGCGACCGGTGACGCCGTGCGCGAAGTTCTGGCTTCGCTTGGTGGCGAGGCGGATGTGCGCGGCATTGGCCTCTCCGGCCAACTCAACGGATTTGTGCTACTCGATCGTGACCTTGAACCGTTGCACGACGCTGTCATCTGGCTCGATCTGCGCAGCGCCGATATATGCGCGCGGCTCGCCGAGAGCGCCGGTGCGCGCGTTGCGGAACTGACCGGCAATCCTCTCTCGCCGATCGCAATCCTGACCAAACTCGCCTGGTTCGCTGAGCACGAACCAAAGCTCATGCAGCGCGCGCACCGGATCGCGCTGGTCAAGGATTACATCCTGATGCGGCTGACCGGCGAGCTTGCGACCGATCCATCGGACGGATGCTGCTCGGCGCTCATGGGGATCGACAGTGGCGTGTGGGAGCCTGACCTTTGCGAGCTCGCCGGCGTTCCGCCATCGCAGCTGCCGCGCATCGCACCATCCGCCGCGATTGCCGGCCGCGTCAGGCGGGAAGTTGCGGCGGAGCTGGGTCTGCCGGCGGAGACGCCTGTCGTCACCGGCGCCGGCGACGTTGCGGCGCTAGCGGTTGGATGCGGGATCGTGGCAGGCGGACGCGCGGCCGTGACGCTCGGCACAGCCGGTCACGTGGTTCTCGACGCCACCGAACGACCGCCGCCCGATCCGGGCGCAGTCTGGCTCCTTCCTCACGCCATTCCCGACCGCCGGCTTTGGCTCGGGCTGGTGATGAGCGGCGGCCTCAGTCTGTCGTGGGGCCGGGGCGTCCTGGCTGCCGGTGTTGAAGACGATTACGCCGCGCTAGAGGACTTGGCGCGTTCTGCGCCGCCCGGCGCAGGCGGCGTCACGTTCCTGCCGTTCCTTGAAGGCGCGTCGACGCCCTATCACCGGCCGGACGCGCGCGCTTCGTTTCACGGTATGTCATCGACGCATGGCCCGGCGCACATGCTGCGCGCGGTGCTGGAAGGCGTGGCGTTCAACGTCCGGCAATGCGTGGAGGTGTTTGAGGCGAATGGCGGTGCTGTGGAGCATGTGCGGCTTGCGGAGGGCGGCGCGCAGATGCCGCTCTGGTGTCAGATCATTGCCGATGCGTTGGGGCGGCCGGTGCGGCTACTCGTTGAGTCCGACACCTCGGCCGCCGGCGCCGCCATTCTCGCCAGGGCAGGGGCGGAAGGTGCCCCAGTGGCGGAGCTTACGGAGAGCCTCGTTGAGACGGGCCGTGTCTTTGAGCCGGTCGAGAAGGACGTGTCAGCGACGGACGAGGCGTTTCAGCGCTACGTCGCACTCTGCGAGCAAACGCTGCGCGCGCCCTCATCCTGACACGGAATGGCTTGAGCCGCTGGTGAGCATCCGGTCCAAGGACATGCTTTAAGGTGCCGGCCATGGACAGCGGTCAAAAAGCCACGACGGCCGATCCCCAGCAATCGGTCACCGCTTTGCCCAGCGAAACGGATGTCGTGATCGTCGGCGGCGGGATTATCGGGGTCAGCACGGCGCTGTTTCTGGCGGAGAAGGGGTTGCGCGTCTGCGTCTGCGAGAAGGGGCGGGTCGCGGCTGAGCAATCGTCGCGGAACTGGGGGTGGACGCGGCAGATGGGTCGCGATCCGGCCGAGATGCCGCTGGCGATCGAAAGCCTGGCCATCTGGCGTCAACTAAAGCAGCGGTTCGGCATCGAAGTCGGCTATCGGGAAACCGGCATCACATATCTTTGCCGCAATGCGCGTGAGGAGGAGAAGGCTCACGGCTGGGCCGAGATCGGGAAGGCGCACAACCTGCCGCAGCGGACGTTGGGCGCGCGCGAGATCGCCGCGTTCTTGCCGGGTGCGGCGGCAGATTTCACCTTCGCGCTGCACACCTCTTCCGACGGACGGGCCGAGCCCAGCATCGCCGCACCGGCGATTGCCGACGCTGCTGCGGAACGCGGCGCCATCATCGCGACGGGCTGCGCTGCGCGCGGCATTGAGACGACCGGCGGGCGCATCTCGGTGGTCGTCACGGAAAAGGGGCCGATCCGTTGCATGGCCGTCGTCGTTGCCGGTGGGGCGTGGTCGCGGCTCTTTCTGGGGAACCTCGGCATCGCGTTCCCGCAGCTTAAAGTCCTGTCGGCCGCGGCCCGTATCGACGACGTACCGGGCATGCCCAACATGCCGGTCGGCGGCGGCGATTTCGCCTTTCGCCGACGATTAGACGGCGGCTTCACGGTTGCGCCACGCAACGTCAACATTGCGCCGATCGTTCCCGACAGTTTTCGGTTCTTGCCGGAGTTCCTTCCGACATATCTGCGAACGTGGCGCGAGTTGCGGCTTCGCATTGGCCGGCAGTTTTTTACCGAGCTTGCGATGCCGCGCCGCTGGGCGCTCGATCAGCCAAGCCCGTTTGAGCGGTTCCGCGTGCTTGATCCGGTGCCGCCGAAGCCGCTGAACCAAAAAGCCCTAGCGGCGCTGAGCCGCGCCTTCCCGGCCTTTGCGAACGCACGCATCACGCAGAGCTGGGCCGGCATGATCGACGTCACACCGGACGAGATCCCGGTCATCGACGCAGTCGATGGATGGCCGGGGCTCTATCTGGCGTCAGGCTTTTCCGGACATGGCTTCGGCATCGGTCCGGGGGCGGGCATGCTCATGTTGCAATTGGTGACAGGGGATACGCCTTGCGTCGATCCTTCACCGTTCCGCTTCAGCCGCTTTGCGTCGAGGAGCACACCATGCCGCTGATCGACAACGAAACCCGCGGTGTTTTCGTAATCGCCGTGACGCCCTTTTCCGAGGACGGCGCGATCGATTTCGACAGCCTCGACCGGGCGGTCGATTTCTACTTCGAGGCCGGGGCCGACGGGCTGACCATCCTGGGCATGATGGGCGAGGCGCCCAAGGTTACCCAGGCGGAGAGCATCGAACTGGCCCGCCGGGTGATCGATCGCGCCGGCACGCGGCCGGTTGTCGTGGGCGTGTCGTCGCCGGGCCTGGCGGCCATCGATGAGCTAACACGTGCTGTTATGGATATCGGAGCAGGCGGCGTCATGGTTGCGCCGCCCTCCACGCTGAAGACCGACGATCAGATCGTCAGCTATTTCAGTCTCGTGGCGGAGACGCTGGGGCGCGACGTGCCTTTGGTGCTTCAGGACTTCCCACTCGCCACCAATGTGACGATCAGCAATGCGGCGCTCAACCGGATCGTCACGAGCGTGCCGAGCGTTGCCATTCTGAAGCACGAGGATTGGCCGGGTCTTGCGAAGATCAGCGCTGTCCGCAAGGCGGAGGCTGAGGGGCAGCGGCGCTTGTCGATCCTGTGCGGCAATGGCGGCCTCTTCCTGCCGGAGGAGGTAGCGCGCGGCGCCGATGGCGCCATGACGGGCTTCGGCTTTCCTGAGATGATGGTCGACGTCGTTCGGCTCGTGTCCGCCGGTGAGGTGGCGCGGGCGCGGGACATCTTTGACGCTTACCTGCCGCTCTTGCGCTACGAGCAGCAGCCTGGGGTAGGCCTTTCGGTACGCAAATACGTGCTCTGCCGCCGGGGAATCATCGCAAGTGACGCGCTGCGGCGGCCCGGCAGCAAATTGCTGCCGGAGGCCATCGCCGAGATCGATGCGCTCCTTGCCCGGCAGGAAACGCGATTGAAGGAATTGGGCTGATGGATTTTGGTGTCACCTGAGACGCTCGACGCGGCCGTCGCTATCTGTCGAGCCGCCATGGAGACCACATCGCGCGCTTCAAGATCTGTGTCGGCGGTGGTCTGATCGCCGAACGGTTGCAAGGCGGCCGCCAGTTCGCTTGCGCGGTTGCATCGCTTTCTGAAGTCCCAGCCATTGCGCCTCCTAGCGCAATTTGTCAGACATCTGTCATCGGTCGCCTGAGCGAGCCGTTCAGTGCCCGCCGTCGGCCGGGTCATGGCCGTCCGTCGGCGTTGCATGGGCGGGGGCGGAGCGTGAAACATGACAACGAGGGAGCGATCATGAACATCCGATCCATTGCGACATTCACAGCGGCGGCCACGCTCGCCGTAAGCCTCGCGCTGCCGGCGGCGGCGCAACACGTGAACGCGCCGGGGGACAACACCACCGGCACCCACGCCGACTACATGAAGACGGTCTATTCCCGCGCCGGCTACCCTGAGATGCTGCAGCTTTCGTTGACGAGCTTCGACCACAATTATGAACTGCACGGCATTGCCGCGGAGAGTTGGGAGCAATCGGAGGACGGGCTGACTTGGACCTTCACCCTGCGGGAGGGCCTGAAATTCTCCGACGGGCATCCGGTGACTGCGGAGGATTATGTGTTCGCGCTGCAGCGTGCAGCCACCAGCGGCTACGATTTCGCCTGGTATTGGGATTTTGCCGCCGGCATCAAGAACTGGAAGGCGGTCACCGAGGGCGAGGCCGACGTTTCCACGCTAGGCATCCGTGCGGTCGACGATCTCACGATCGAAGTCACCACCGAGACGCCCAAGCCCTATCTGCCGAGCGTCGTCAGCCTTTGGTACAGCGTGCCCAAACACGTCGTGGACGAGCATGGTGACGATTATGCGCTGAGCGTGGACACGCATGTCGGGTCCGGCGCATACAAGATGGAAGCGTGGGAGAAGAACGACAACACCATGACGCTCGTCCGTAATCCGGAATATGCGGGCGTCTGGCCGGGTCTGCCGGAGAGCATCACCATCGACCAGAGCCTTGGCGCGCCGGAAGTCGGGCTTCCCGCTTTCATGGCGGGCGAAGTGGACTTCGCTTTCTTGAACGCCGGTCAGATCCCGTTTGTTGAGCAACGCATGCCGGATCAGATCCGCGAGAACGCGATCTTCGCCATCTCATACATCTCGTTCGACCTGGAGAGCCCGCCTTTCGACAATGTCGATGTGCGCAAGGCGCTTTGGTACGCGATCGATCGGGAGGAGATGACCTCTACGGTGCTTAAGAACCTGGCCATCCCGGCCAATTCGCTTCTGTCACCCTCCTATCCCGGCTACAGCCAGGCGATTGCCGACAAGGCCGTGTTCGATCCCGACAAAGCGCGGGAGCATCTGGCGAAGGCGGGCTATCCGAACGGCGAGGGCTTCCCGGAGGTCGAGATCTGGTATCGCGAGCAGGGCGGCTATAACGGCGCGATCACGCCGCCGATGCTTCAGTACCTGCAGGCGGAGTTCAAGGAGCATCTGGGCATCGAGATGGGCATCCGCGTGATGCCGATCCAGGACTGGATGGATGCGCTCCTGAACGAGACCAACAATTTGTTCCTGTCGCCCTATGAGTTCGACTACATCGACCCGTCGAACTTCTTCGGCATCTTCTACAATGGCGGCCGGCACGATCACAAAGTGCCTGAATACGACCGCCTGGTCGCTGAAGCCGACGCCAATCCGGTGTGGGAGGAGCGCGTTGCACTTTACGAACAGGCCGAGCAGGTGCTGATCGACAATGCTTCGATTGTGCCGCTGGTTCACCCGATCCAGATGTTCGTGGTCAGCGAACGACTGACGGGCGATGGCGTTGGGTCCAATGCGCAGGGCATGACGCCGATGAACCGGCTGGTGCCGTTCTTCTACGCGCATACGAATGTCGCCGAGTAACTTAGCGGCGACCAACCAAACTGTCGCTTCCCGGCGCCCGCCGCCGGGAAGCGAGACGGAAGGCGGCGGCGATGCGAGTGCCGGCGCATCGACGCCGCTTGTCGAGATCGACGATCTTCATGTCAGCTTCGCGCAGCACGATGGCCTGGTTCAGGCCGTGCGTGGCGTGACGTTTCACGTCGATGCGGGCGAGAGCCTGGGCATCGTCGGCGAAAGCGGCTCAGGCAAATCGGTCTCTTGCATGGCCGTTCTGCGGCTGTTGCAAAGTCCTCCGGCCCGCATCGAGGCGCAGACGCTCCAGATCGGCGGCGTGTCGGTGATGCGCGCCGGCAAGGCGCAGCTTTCCGACATTCGCGGCCGGCTGGCGGCCATGGTGTTTCAAGACCCGATGACCGCCTTCGATCCGGTGTTCACGATCGGCCAGCAGATCGTGGAGACCATTCGTGCGCACCGCTCCACAAGCAAGGCCGCGGCGCGCCAGGAGGCGCATGATTTGCTGGCGCGTGTTGAGATTCGCAATCCCGACGCGGTGCTCAATTCCTATCCGCATCAGCTTTCCGGCGGCATGCTGCAGCGCGCGATGATCGCCATGGCGCTCTCCTGTCGCCCGGCGGTTCTGTTTGCGGACGAACCGACGACGGCGCTTGATGTCACGGTCCAGGCTCAGATCCTCCAGCTCATCAAGGAGCTGCAGGACGATCTCAAGATGGGATTGGTGATGATCACGCACGATCTGGGCGTGATCGCCGAGACGGTCGACCGCGTCATCGTCATGTATGGCGGCAAGGTGATGGAGCAGGCTCGTGTCGAGGATATCTTCGACGACCCGCGCCATCCCTATACGATCGCGCTGATGGAATCGATGCCGGGCCAAGAGGGCGGACGCCGGCGCCTTCGCGAGATTCCCGGCGGTTCCCCCAATCCGGTCAATCCGCCGACCGGCTGTCCGTTCCATCCGCGCTGCCCGCAGGCCGATTCCCAATGCGTATCGGAGGAACCGGCATTTGCCGAGATCGGACCGGGCCGCCAGGCCGCCTGCTGGAGGGTGCATTGAGCACCGCCGATACGCAGGTCGATCAAGCCGCCCCGCCGGCGCTTGAGCTCAAAGGGCTCGGCAAGAGCTTCCGTCTGAAGAAGGGCGGCTTCTTCCGCCCAGGCTATGTTGAACTGAAGGCGGTGCGCGACGTCGATTTGACCGTTCCGAAGAACGCCATTGTGGGGCTTGTTGGAGAAAGCGGCTCGGGCAAGACGACCACGGGGATCATGGCGCTGCGGCTGATTGAGCCGACCACCGGCGAGATCTGGCTCAACGGCGAGAACATCACCGCGTTGGAGGCGGGCGAACTCAAGCGCCACCGGCGCAAGATGCAGGTGGTCTTCCAAGACAGCTACTCCGCGCTCGACCCGATGTTCACATTGGCGCAGATAGTCGCCGAGCCGCTGCATATTCACGGCATCGGCAGCGCCGCGGAGCAGACCGATCTAGCGTTGGACTGGCTGGAGCGCGTCGGGCTTCACCGGTCTTTCGGCAACCGCTACCCGCATGAATTGTCCGGCGGGCAGCGCCAGCGCGTCGCCATTGCGCGGGCGCTCATTCTCAAGCCGGATGTGCTGATTGCCGACGAACCGACGTCGGCGCTCGACGTTTCAGTGAAGGCGCAGATCATCAACCTTCTGCAAGACCTGCAGGAGGACATGGGTCTGTCGATCCTGTTCATCAGTCACGATCTTTCCGTCGTGCGCTCGCTGACCGATACGGTCGTGGTGATGTTCAACGGTCGGATCGTGGAGCAGGCGCCGACGGAGGCGATCTTCACCGATAGCCGCCACCCCTATACGCGCTCGCTTCTCGATGCGATCCCAGTGCTCAATCCACGCCACCGGCGTGCCCGCACGTTCCGCTCCCGCGACGAGTTGGAGGCCGACAATCCTCAGATCGCCTCAGGTGACCTGCCAGATGGGCCGGCGCCATCGGATCAGCCGCGCCTTGTCTCGGTCGCACCGGGCCATCGGGTCGAGGCGGTGGTGACGCAATGAAGCCGATGCGTCATCGGCGCGCGGACGGGGGCGCGCGGCGATGACCGGGTACATCCTCCGCCGGCTGGTCTCCGTGGCGGTCACGTTCATCATCGTGTCGGTGATCATCTTCCTGATGATGCACTCCATCCCGGGCGGGCCGTTCGACCACGGCGACATGCCGTTGCCCGACGCGGTGCGCGAGCGGCTGATGGCGCAATACGGGCTCGATCAGCCGCTCTACGTTCAATATGTGCGCTACATGTGGGCCGTCCTTCAGCTTGATTTCGGCGTGCCCTTCCAGAGCCCCGGCGAGACTGTGCTGGAGCTCCTCGGTCGCGCCTGGGTCCCTTCGCTGGTGCTCGGTGGATTGGGTGTTCTGATCGGCGCTCCGCTCGGCATGCTTCTGGGCATTGCGGCCGCGCTTCGCCGCAATTCCTGGCTCGACTATCTGGCCTCTGTCGTGGCGACACTCGGTCTCACGGTGCCGGTCTTCGTGACCTCAATGCTGCTGATCCTGGTCTTTGCGGTCTGGTTCAACTGGCTGCCGGCATCGGGATGGGGTTCGCCGACGCATTGGATTCTGCCGATCGCCGCCTATGCGACGATCCCCATGGCGACCTATGCGCGCTACACGCGCTCCGCCATGCTGGATACGCTCAACAAGCCGTTCGTCATGGTGCTCCGCGCCAAGGGCCTGTCGGAGAACAAGATCATCTTCCAGCATGTGCTGCGCAATTCGGCGATCCCCATGGTCACCGTGTTCCTGCCCATGTTCATCGGCACGGCGACCGGTTCGATTTTCGTTGAAGCCATGTTCCGCGTGCCCGGGCTCGGGGCTTATTTCGTCACCTCCATCAGGACCCGCGACTATCCGCTGGAAATGGCGCTGATGCTGATGATCACGGTGATGTTCTGCCTCGCCTATCTGATCTCGGACATCGTCTATGCGTGGCTCAACCCGCGCCTTCGTCACGGAGGACGCAAGGGATGAGCGGCGAACGGATGACCGATACGTTTGGGTCGCGCACGCCCGCCGCGGCCGCTAAGCCGGTGGCGCCGGTCGCTGCTCCGGAGACACGCCAGCGCAGTCCGCTCTGGTACGCGTGGCGCCGGTTCCTGGCCAACAAGGCCGCCGTCAGCGGCGGCAGCGCGCTCGCCATCATTGCGCTGATGGCGATCTTCGCCCCGCTGATCACGATTGCCGGGCCGACCGAGCAGATCTTTCTGACCAGCGCGCTGGGATTTCCCGACTCTCAGCATTGGTTTGGCATTGACGATCTCGGCCGCGACTTCTTCTCGCGCATCGTCTACGGCGCGCGCGTGTCGCTGACCATCGGCTTCGCAGCGGCGGCCTTCTCGGTGATCATTGGCATCCCGCTCGGCGCCGTCGCCGGCTATTACGGTGGCCGGGCTGACTGGCTGATCATGCGGGTGATTGAGATCTTCTCCGTCGTGCCGCCGCTGCTCGCCGCCATGCTTCTCGGCGCGCTCGCCGGCGGCGGCTTCTGGATGATCGTCTTCATCGCAGGCTTGTTCGGCTGGGTGCAGGTCTGCTTGCTTGTGCGGGCGCAGATCAAGGCGTTCAAGGAGAGGGAGTTTGTTCGCGCAGCACAGGCGCTTGGCGCGACGCCGAGCTACATCATCCGCCGCCACCTCATTCCCAATTCGGTCTCACCGATCATCGTCGGCTTCGTCCTGGCGATCCCGCTGGCGATGATGCTGGAGGCATCGCTCAGCTTCCTTGGTGTCGGTGTGCCGCCGCCCACGCCGAGCTGGGGCCAGATGATCAACACCGGGATGAATTTCATGTATTTTTACTGGCATATGGCAGTGTTTCCGACCGCAGCACTTGCCATAACGGTGCTCGCCACCACGCTGTTCGGCGATGGGCTGCGCGATGCGCTCGATCCCACCTTGAAAGGCCGCTGACCTGATGCCCGACAATCTCGCGAGCCTGTTCCTGCTCGACCCGGACGTGGTCTTTCTCAATCACGGCTCGTTCGGCGCGTGTCCCAAGCCGGTCTTTGAGGCCTATCAGGCCTGGCAGCTCAAGCTGGAGCGCCAGCCGGTGGCGTTCCTCGATCCGATGCGCGGCTATGTCGCCTGGATGAAAGACGCTCGCGTTTCGCTCGCCGAAGAGATCGGCGCCGATCCGGAGGACATTTTCGGAACCGTCAACGCCACGTTCAGCCTCAACATCGTCGCGCGCTCGCTGCCGCTTGAGCCTGGCGACGAAATTCTGACGACCGACCACGAATACGCGGCGCTGGAGAAGACCTGGAACTACGTCGCTCGGCGCACAGGCGCACGCATCGTCACCGTCAGTTTGCCGCTGCCACTGACGGAGGATGCTGATTTCACCGACGCGATCTTGGCCGCCATGACCGAGCGTACGCGCGTCCTTTTCCTCAGCCACGTCACGTCGCCGACGGCGCTTGTCCTGCCGGTTGAACGTGTCGTCGCGGAGGCCCGCGCGCGCGGTATCTGGTCGGTGATTGACGGCGCCCACACACCCGGCCACATCGCGCTGGACCTGAATGCGCTGGGTGCTGATTTCTACGCCGGCAATTGCCACAAATGGCTGATGGCCCCGAAGGGCTCGGCGTTCTTGCATGTCCGCCGCGAGCAGCAGGCGAAGATGAGCCCGCTCGTCATCTCGCACGGATGGACTGCGGAGCGCGCCGAGCCCGGCCCGTTCGGCAATTCCGCCTTTGTCGACGCCATGGAGATGCAGGGCACGCGTGATCCGTCTGCCTGGCTGACCGTGCCGGAGGCAATCCGGTTTCGCCACGCCCAGGGCTGGGACGAGGTGGCGCGGCGCTGCAATGAGATGATGCACGCAACCGCCGACCGGATCACGGCGCTGACCGGGCTGCCGCTATTTGGAGCGCCCGATTTCGTCGCGCCGCAGATGGTCGCCATCCCGTTGCCGCGCACCGATCCCGCAGTCCTGCAACACTCGTTGATGCAGCGCTACGGCATCGAAATCCCGGTCTTTGAATGGAACGGGCACACCGTCATGCGATTGTCGGTGCAGGGATACAATACCGAGCGCCAGATGGACCTGTTGGTCACGGCGCTGACCGACATCCTGCATCTCAGTGAAGCGGCCTGAAACGAGAGAGCCTCGGCCGCGGATTCATCATGCAGAGAAACAGCCCGCTAAGCTATCTGGAACCGCTGGACGACCGCTCGCGCGGCACCGCGGTGCTTGAAGCGCTTGCCGAAATGGTGGAGCGCGCCGGGCTTAAGGTTGGCGACCGGCTTCCACCGGAGATCCTGCTTGCCCGGCAGCTTGGCGTTGGCCGCTCCACCATACGCGAGGCGTTGAACCGCTGGGAGGGCGTCGGCCTGATCAGGCGCAAGCGCGGCGTCGGCACCTATCTGGCGGCTCGGCTGCCGCGATCGGATGGGCCCGTGCCGGTCATGGTGCGGCTGGAAGGCGAGGGCATATTGCGCCTTCTTGAAGTGCGGCGCGCGCTGGAGATTGAGGTCGTCCGGCTGGCAGCGGAACGCGCCAGCGCCGCCCAGCGTGCCGAGATTGGCCGGCTGTGCGATGCGCTTCTGGCGGTCGTCGACGCGCGCAGCGACTATCGCCAGGCTGACCAGGCGTTTCACGGCGCGATCTACGAGGCGTCGGGCAATTCCTTCTTCGTCGAGATCCTGACGCGGCTCGACGAGGCGTTCGAGAAATCGGCTGACTCGCCGTTTCGACCGAGCGCTTTCGGGTTGAAAAGCTTCCCGCTGCATCGTGATCTGGCGGATGGGATCATGCGCGGCGATGCGGACCAGGCGGTGGCCGCGGTCACGTCGATCATCGATACGGTCGAACACGAAGTGCGCCAGATCATTGCGGCCGGTCCGCGCGATCCGGTGTAAGGGCTGCCTGTTGCGCTAGCTGCTTCATCTAAGGGGCGGTCGGAGCGAAGCGACGACACCGCTACAGCCACCAACAAACACAAACAGATCATGGCGAAGAGGCGGTCGCGGCCGGTTGGAACGGGCGCGTTGGTGACGGTGCGCGCACGTGTCGGAGAGAGCCCGCGGGCTTCCATGGCGAGTGCCGAACGGCCGGCGCGGCGGATCGCATAAGCGAGAAGAGGCACGATCAGCGAGACCAACTCGACGGGTCCCGGCACGCGCCGCGGCGGTCGGCCTTTGCGCATGGCGCGCGCGATGCGGATTTGCTGCATCTCGCGGCCGAGGTCTGGGACCAGATTAAGCGCCTGGAACAGAGCGAAGCCGATGGACGGCGGCAGGCGCCAATGCACCATCAGCGCTTTGATCAGCGCGCCCGGATCGGTTGTCAGCGCAAACAGCGCGGAGACCAAGCCGCAGGCGATCGCCCGGCAGAACAGGATCAGCCCGGCGGAGAATGCCGGGTCGCCGAAGGGCGTTTCGGCCGCCATTTGCAGGGCGAAGGTGCTGTCCTGGCGGAACAAAACGCTGGTCGTGAAGAAGCCGAAGCCGAACAAGGCGAACGGCACCATCAACGCCAGCACGAGGAGCGGCGAGCGGCGCTCAAGCACGATCAACGCGCCGGCGGCAAGCGCAATCGTCGCGAGTTGAAAGCCGAGGTCTAAGATGAGGATCGAGGCGAGAATCCAAAGCACGCAGACGACAAGCTTAGGCAACGGGTGGAGCGTGCTCAGCATGTGACCGGCTCCATCCAATCGAGAACGGGCAGGATCGCTGGTGGCGCCAGATCCGCCCGAGCGAGAAGGTCGGCGTCGCGCAGAACTTCTGCTGGTTTGCCTTCGGCGGCGATGCCGCCATCGACGAGTACGATGAGCCGGTCGCAGACGGCGAGCGCGAAATCCATGTCGTGCGTAATGATTGCAATCGCCCGGCCATCATCGGCAAGCGCGTTGACGGCCTCGGCGATGGTTTTGACGCCGCGCGCGTCAAGCCCGGAGGTCGGCTCGTCCAGCACCATGAGAGGCCAACGATCGGTGGCAGTAAGGCAGGCGAGCGCCAGCCGCCGTTTCTGACCTTGCGACAATTCGTAAGGGTGCTGGCGCGCGGCATCGCCAAGCCCCCAGCGTGCCAGGATTTCGGCGGTCGAGTTTTCGCCGGCGTCCTTGGGCAGGGCGGCGGCGATTTCGTCGCGAACACTGGCCTCAAGAAACTGGTTCTCGGGGTTCTGGAAAGCGATGGCGCCGGGTAGCCCGTCGCGTCGGCCGGCCTTCGATCGCAGCAGGCCGGCGAGGGTCGCGCCAAGCGTCGACTTGCCCGCGCCATTGGCGCCGACGATCCCAACGATTTCGCCGGCGCCGATCTCCATTGTCACATCGCGCAGGACAATCGGGCCAAAGAGCGGGGCGCAGGCCGCGTCTTGGAGCTGGACGACACGCGCGCCGGGCGTGCGCGCTCGCGACGGCAGCATCGGCGCCGCGATCTCGGCAATTATTGCGCGGGCGCGATCGACCGCGTCGGTGGAGAGCTGCGCCAGGTGGCTGCCAAGCTGCTCCATGGTCAGTGCCGGGTGAATTGGGGCAAGGCCCGCCTTGACGAGCGCACGATCGAAGCGACTTGCGAGCGGCGTCCAGATGCCCTCAGCGTCGAGCCAATCGCCATGCGCGCGAAACAAGGCTGCCGGCGCGCCTTCAGCGACAAGCGCGCCTTGATCGTCGAGCACGGCGACGCGGTCGATGGCGCCGATCATCGCGTCGAGCCGATGGTCGACGATCAGCACGCCGCCGTTGCCCGGGTCGTTCAGCACCAGATCGTAGACGCGCCTTGCGACGGCCGGCGCCAGGCTGGCGGTGGGCTCATCGGCGGCGAAGAGAGGCGCGCCGGCGATGAGCGTGGCGGCAAGCGCGACAAGCTGCTTCTCACCGCCGGAGAGCGTGGATGTACGCCGGTCGCGCCAATCCTCCGGCAGGCCGACTCGTGCCATCACCGCGCGTGTGCGCGCTTCGATCTCGGCCTCAGGCAAGCCCCGGTTTTCGAGCGCGAAGGCGATTTCGTCGGCGACGCGGAGGCCGGTGAGCGTGTGCTCGGCATCCTGGAAGAGCTGCGCCACCGCGTCGGACCAGCCGGCGGGTGAGCGGGCGGCGACATCGGTGCCGCCGATCCACACTTGACCCCGCACGGTTGCGGGGACGGTCTGCGGCACGATACCCGTCAACGTCCACAGCAGCGTCGACTTGCCGGAGCCGGACGGGCCGAGCAGCAGCACCCGCTCGCCCGGCGCGACCAGATGCGATACAGGGCCGACCGCATCCCGCTCCGCATAGGGATAGCGCACCGCGGCGCCATCCCATTCAGCAAGCGGCGTGGTCGGTTGCTCAGCCGGCAAGGGCGGCGCGGCGCTCATGGTCGATCCTCAGGCCGGACAGCACGCCGGTTCTGTAGAGCGCGTTGACGATGACCCATGCGAGCAATCCGCCGAGTAGCGCGCCGGAAAGGCATCTGAGCGTGAACATGATGATGAGGAGTGTCGGCGCCAAATCGCCATAGTCGAAGCGGATCCACGTGTAGATGAAGGAGAAGATGGCCGCGCCCACGCCCGCCGCCATGAGCACCGGCAGCGAGTAGCGCTTCCAGCGGGCAGCGGCGAAGACGGCCTCAGCGCCAGCGCCCTGCACGAGGCCCGTCAGAAGCAGAAGCAGGCCGGCCGGCGAGCCGAGCAGGATTTGCGTGCCGGCCGCGAGCACCTCGGAGACCAGCGCAACGCCCGGCTTTCTGATGATGGCGGCGGCGATCATTGAGACGATGAACCAGAAGCCCATGACGACATCCATTGTCACCGGCCCGAAAACGGCCTGGGCGATCAGCCAGACCTGCACCCAGCCGAGATAAAGCACGCCAAACACCGCGCCGAGCACGGCGACGATCAGAGTTTCACGCAAAGTCCATAAATTGCTGTCGGGCATGGTCCGACCTTTCGTGCTGGAGTGGAAGAAGAGGAAGCCGCACAGCGCGGCAGGCACTCAGACGCGGGTCGGGCTGTTGGCCGATACCGTAACGTCAAGCGTTAGATGGCCATCGAGCGAACCGAAGCGGGTGAATGCTTCTGCCAGCGCGGTGAAAACTGCGCCCGCGTCGCCCGATAGCTTGGTGCAGAAATTCTTGGGCCGATCGAACACGCCCGATGCCTTCAGGAAGGCGATGCAGCCCTCGATCTCGTCCATGTGCTGGCCTGCGCCGAGCGGATAAAGCGAGACCTGGCAAGCAACGGTTTGGCCCATCATTGGCGCGCGCTTCACAGCTTCGACCGCTGCCTGGATGCGCTGCTGCAACGGCGTGTCCGGGGCGCGTCCTTCGATGGGCGTGCAGATCGGATCGTCCGGCTCGCCGGGGCAGCCGCGCGACACCGTCGCGGAGAGGACGCAATGCGTCCCGGTCTTGGCCGCCGCGACGAACAGGTCGCGCATCGCGTCAAACAGGGCGTCCGGCGGCCCGACCATCAAAGTGGAAATGTCGTCGGTTTCCATTCGCAGTCGATCACGATGGGGATCGAGCGCGGACAACGCGCCCATGATGATGCCGACGAAATCGTCGGTCATGGGATAAAGAGACACTTGTGCGCCGGAAAACATGGCTCGCCTCGCTCCGCTGGCATTATCCAGATCAGCTTGAGGGTTCGCGGCCATGCGGCCCGCATCTCAGCCCCGGCAATACGGAGCACCCCTGTCGGTGCGGCATCGTTATCGGCAACGTTGCGGCAAGTAAACCGGAATCGGAGTTGCTCACTGCGGCAAGGCTTCGCAGCGTCTTCGCGGCGAGGCGCTTATCGCTGTCGATGCGCACAACGAATGGAAGATTGGAAGAGCGCGGTGCGTATGCGAGACTCTTTGGCCTCGGTCGATGCGCTGCGGCGCGTAAGCCGGCCGGTATGCAATTTTGGGGAGAGCGACGATTATGAACCAAAGCGTAAGCGGGACCGACGTACCGGTTGGTCGTCTTCTCGACCTATCGTCGCGCGTTGCGATTGTGACCGGCGCGTCTGCCGGCATCGGCGCCGGTATTGCGCGCCGCTTGGCGGAGGCGGGCGCTGCGGTGGCGGTTCACTATCGCGGCGGCAAGACCGAGGCAGAGGCGATTGCTTCGGAGATCGCCGCAGGTGGCGGCAAGGCGATCGCCGTACACGCCGACCTGACCGACGCGGATGCGGTGAAGGCGGCCTTTGCGGAGGTCGAAGCGGCGCTCGGACCCGTTGATATCCTCGTCAACAATGCGGCGCGCCAGACGCATTCCACGATTGGCGAGATGAGCGCGGAGGAATGGCGTGGCACGCTCGCAACGAACCTTGACGGCGTCTTCAACGCGACGCGCGCAGCCACCGATGCGATGGTGGCGCGCGGAGCGGCGGGCGTGATCGTCAACATATCGTCGATCGAGGGCCTGCATCCGGCGCTGACCCACGGCCATTACGCCACGACGAAAGCCGGGTTGATCATGTTCACCCGCGCTGCGGCACTGGAGTTCGGGCCGCGCGGCATCAGGGTCAACGCGGTCTCTCCCGGCGTCATTCATCGTGAGGGCATCGAGGACGCCTGGCCGGAGGGCGTCAAGCGCTGGATGGACGCCGTTCCGCTCGGCCGTCTGGGCGAAGACGAAGACATCGCCGACGCCGTTCTCTTCCTGGCGTCGCCTGCCTCCCGCTTCATCACCGGCGCCAATCTCGTCGTCGATGGCGGGATCACCTGCACGCCGTCCTTCTAGGTCACGACATGAGCGCCATCTCCAATTCGGCACTCGCCGACCGCGCGATTGCGGTGACGGGTGCTGCGCGCGGCATCGGCGCCGGCATTGTCGAGGCTGTGCTGGAAGCCGGCGGCCGCGCCGTGCTTCTCGACCTGGATGCCGATGCCGCCGCGGAGACGGCGCGCCGGCTCGATCCCGACGCGACGCGAACCTTGGCGGTCGCGGCCGATGTCACCGACGCCGCTTCCCTTGATCGGGCGGCGGCGGCGGCGCGGAAGCGCTTCGGCCGGCTTCAGGGCTGGGTCAACAATGCCGGCATCATCCGCATGTCGCAGGCTCAGGACATCACCGCGGATGCGTGGGATTTGGAGCTCGCAGTGAACAGCCGCGGCGTGCTTCTTGGCGCGCAGGCCGCATATAGGGCGTTTGCCGGCGAGGGCGGAGCGATCGTCAATGTCGCCTCCAATGCCGGCAAAGTGGGGTTTCCGAACATGGCCGCCTACAATGCGAGCAAGGCGGCGGTGATCAACCTGACCCGCTCACTCGCCCATGAATGGGCGGGCGAGGCGATCAACGTCAACGCAATCTGCCCGGGAAGCGTCGCAACGCAGATGCTTCATGAGGTGGCCGACGAACTGGAGAAGAGCGGAGCCGGCGACGCGGCGGCGCTCTTTGCGAGCATGGTTCCCGCGCAGCTCGGCCGGCACGTGGAGCCCCTGGAAATTGGCCGCATCGTTGCGTTTCTTCTGTCCGACGCGGCGATCGTTATCCGCGGTCAGGCGATCAATGCCGACGGGGGCGATACGCCCTATTGAGCCGGTCGGGTGCATCCTTGCAGCTTTATGGACGACACTGCATCGACGCCCTGATGTCATGAAGATGGCGGGTGGTTGACGTGGTCCAGGACCCGCGTTTCGGCAAAGGTTGCCCGCGAGACAGCCGAAGGAGATCGCTAATGATCCTGCGCAAGCTTCGCCTCGATATGGGCCTTTCCCAGGAACAGCTTTCGCACATGTCCGGGGTGAGCGTGCGCACGATTCAGCGGATCGAACGCGGGGCTCAGGCGACGCCGGAGACCCTGAAATGCCTGGCGGCTGCTTTGGAGGTGGACTTCTCCGAACTGCGAAAGGACCAGCAGATGACCACGAACACGTCTCATCCCGGGCTCACCGACATGGAGCGCGATGCGCTTGAACATGTCCGTGATATCAAGGGGTTCTATACGCATGCGATGCAGTTCGCGGTGACCATCGCGGTCTTCGTCGGTTTAAACCTCTGGCTCACGCCCGGCTTCTATTGGGTTGCCTTCGTTGCAGTCGGCTGGGGGATCGGTCTGGTCGTGCACGGGCTTTCCGTCTTTGAGGTTTTCAACTGGCTTGGCCCGGATTGGGAGAAACGACAGGTCGCAAAACGCTTGAAGCGGTAAGGACGGCCGGTCGGCAGATTGCCGGTCAGGGACGTCGCTCGATCCGATCGATGACGATCGGCGGCAGCGGAGCGGGTGGGGCGGCGGCAATTTCAACAGATGCGCGAACGCGCGCGGCGGCGCGCTCCCACTCCGCCTCGTTACGCGCATGGATCACGCAGATCGGTTTGTCGTCATTGAGCGCGTCGCCGATCTGGCAGAAGTCTGTCAGCCCGACCGCGTGATCGATCGGGTCCTCCGGTCGCTTGCGCCCACCGCCAAGCGCCACCAGCGTGAGGCCAATCTCCTTGGCGTTCATGCGCGCTACGTAGCCGGCCTCATCGGCGAAGACCGGACGCACGATCGCAGCGGGCTCCAAGTAATGCGCCGGGCGGTCGACAAAGTCGGCCGGTCCGCCAAGGGCGGAGACCATGCGTGCGAAGCGGTCCGCGGCCGATCCATCGGCGAGTCGCGCATCAGCAATATGCCGCGCGGCGGTGACATCATCTGCAAGCCCGGCAAGCACGACCATCTCCGCCGTCACGCTCAGCACCAGATCGGTCACGCGCGCATCGCGATAGCGGCCGGTCAGGAAGTCGACGGTCTCAATCATCTCCACGGCCGCGCCGACGGCTGTGCCAAGCACGGCGTCAAGGTCGGTGAGGAGCATCACGCTTGCAACGCCGGCGCCGGCGGCGACCTCCGACATGCTCTCAGCCAACTCCCGCGCATCGTCGACCGTCGCCATGTAAGCGCCTGAGCCGGAGCCGACAGTGATGACCAGCCCGCGTGGCGCCGAGGCGAGCTTCTTCGACATGATCGAGCCGGTGATGAGGGCAACGCTCTCAACGGTCGCCGTCACGTCGCGGACCTTGAAGATCTTGGCGTCGGCTGGAGCGAGGTCAGGCGTGGGGCCGATGATGGCGCCGCCGGTTTCGGCCACGGCCTGCATGAACTTATCCGGCGGTGGTGCGCCGTTATAGCCGGGAACGCTGTCGAGCATGTCGATCTCGCCGCCGCAATAGTCGAGGCCCCAACCGGAGAGGTTCGGCACGTAGACGCCGCAAGCGGCTGCGAGCGGCACCACGAGGAGCGTGATCTTCTCGTCGCCCACGCCGCCGGAGGAGTGCTTATCGATGATACGGCCCGGCTCTATCGGTATGGACGACCAGTCGAGCACGCGGCCGGAATCGCGCATGGCAAGCGACAGCGCAATGCGCTCCGCCGCACTCATGCCGTTCAGGTAGACGGCCATGGTGAAGGCGCCGATCTGGCCCTGTGACACGCTGCCTTCCACGATGCCGTGGACGAAGGCGGCGATCTCGGCGCCGTCGAGCGCCTGGCCGTCGCGCTTCTTGCGAATGAGGTCCTGCGGCTGCATCGAGCTAATCCAGCGCGCCGACCGCTCCGCCCTCGCGCCACGCGTAGAGCTCCCAGACCTCGTCGTCGGGGCCGGTGAAGTAGCAGCAGCGTGCGTTCCACGGATAGTCGGCGGGGGCGTCCTGGAACGTCACGCCCTTGGCGCTGAGCTCCGCATAACAGGCGTCGACCTCGGTCGGCGAGGGGAGCTTGACTGCGATGCACGCTTTGTGCGCGCCGGGTCCGCGTGTGTTGGCGATGCCGGTGTGCTGGCTGATGTGGTCGATCTCCCACAGGGCAAGCGTCAGCCCTGCGCCGGAGAAGTCGGCAAAGCCTTCCGCGCGGTGCAGAAGCGTGAACCCGAGGCAATCGACATAGAAGCGGATGGAGCGTTCGATGTCTTCCACCAGCACGCAAACATCGCTGATGGCGTGGCGTTGAGCGAAGTCCATCTCGCCTCCTAATAGTCCCGCAGTTCACCGAAAGTCGCTGCGGCCTTGGCGCCGCCGCGGAGCTTGCCGCTGATCCACACGCCGATGACCGTGGCGATGTAAGGCAGCGCAAGAAGAAGGTCGTGCGGCACGCGCTCGCCAAAGAGAAGCTGTGCACGAATGCCGAGCGCGCCAACGATTGCGAAGAAGAGCGATGCGCCGGTGGCGCCGACCGGATGGGCGGCGCCGAAGATGACCGCCGCAAATGCCATAAAGCCGCGTCCCGCGGTCATGCCATAGGCGAAGATCTGCAACGAACCCATGGAGAGCTCGGCGCCGCCGATGGCGCAGAACACGCCGCCCAAGCAGAGCGCGGCAAGCCGCATGCGCGCCGGGTTTACGCCGACGCTGCGCGCCGCGAAGGGGTGCTCGCCACAGGCGGAAAGCTGCAAGCCCCAGCGCGTGCGTCGCGTCAGCACCCACACGCCGGCGACCGCCAGCGGCATGAAGAGCACCAGGATCGACAGCACACCGTATTGGCCGAAGGCGTCACCCAGTCGCGGCAGGCCGAACGGCGCGTTCACCGACGCTTGGCTGCCATAGATGGCCTGTACGGCAAGGTCGGTGCCGCCGAGGCCGAGGCCGGTCAGGCCGAGCCCGGCAATGATGGGATTGGCGCGCAGCTTCTCGATCACGAACCACAAAAGCGCTGAGGCAAGCACGCACAGAACGATGCCGATCCCCAGGCCGACCAGCACAGAGCCGGATTGCACCGTGCCCACCACGGCCGCACAGGCGCCGATGATCATGAGACCTTCAAGGCCGAGATGCCAGATGCCGGCCCGCTGCGCCAAAACACCAGCGAGCGTCACGTAGATCAGCGGCGTGCCGGAGCGCAATATGGCAATGAGGGTGTCGTCCATGGCCGCTTCTCAGGTGGTCTCTCGTCGGACGCGCAGTAGGCCCGTAAGGCGCTTCGGCCAGGTGCGCGCGGTGATGAACAAGGCGATCGCGGCATTGATGATGTCGATCGCCGCAGCCGGCAGTCCGGCGAGCACGGGCAGATAAAGCCCCGCCGCCGCGAGCCCACCGAAGAACACCGCCACGAAGGCCGTCGCCATCACCGAAAGGTTGGCGACGAGCGCGATCAGGATGGCGGTGAAGCCGTGCGTCGGCAGCATGCCGCTCGACAGACGGCCGATCGGCCCGAGCACCTCAATCGTGCCGGCAAGCCCCGCCAGCCCGCCGCCGATGACGAAGCCGACGAGGCCGAGCCGCGACAGCTTCGCGCCCTGCCACACGACCATGATCGGATTGCGGCCGGCGAGGCTTGAGAGCACGCCGAATGAGGTGCGATTGACCAGCACCCACATCGCCACGCCGACCAGCACGCAGATGACGATGATCGTCGGCGACAGCGAGTTGCCGGCACTGATGCGGTAGAGCTCGCCGACCGGCCGGCTGGACGCCGCCTGTCCCGTGCCGGAGGGGTCCTTAAGCGGTCCGGAGGTGACGTAGATCAGCAGGAGCCCGGCGATGAAATTGCCCATCAGCGTGGTGATGACTTCGTCGGTGCCGGAGCGCACGCGCAAGATGCCGGGCCATGCTGCCCACACCGCGCCGCCCAAGATGCCGGCGGCGAAGGTCAGAGGGATCACGATGAAGGCAGGCTGGCCGTTCAGTCCGTCCACCACGAAGGTCGCCGCGATGGCGCCCATGTAGAACTGGCCCTGGGCGCCAATGTTGAAGAAGCCGCAGCGAAACGAGATGACGACGCCGAGTGCCGTGAGGAAAAGCGGGAGCCCCCAGCGCAGGCTGTTTTGCCAGGCGCGCGTGGACATGAACGCCCCTTCCGCGATGCTCTGGAACATCAGCGGGGCGGAGAAGCCTGCAAACTCGAAGATGATGCTGCACAGAAGAAGCGCGATGAAGACGAAGGCGAGCGCGCGGATAACTTGTGTGAGGTAGCCGATCATCGGTCCGCACCGGTCATTGCGGTGCCGATATCGGCGAGATGGAACGGTCGGCTGAACTCACCATTGATGCGGCCCGACAGCATCACGACGATCCGGTCGCTGATATCGAACAATTCGTCAAGGTCGGAGGAGATCAGCAGGATGCCGCAGCCGCGGGCGCGCGCTTCGCGCAAAGCGCGCCACACAAAGGCCGTGGCGCCGACATCCAGTCCGCGCGTCGGTTGCGCCGCGATGATCAGCGTCGCGTCGTCGTCGATTTCGCGGGCGAGGATCAGTTTCTGGGCGTTGCCGCCAGAGAGCGAGCCGGCCGGCTGGCTGGGCGACGAAAAGCGGACGCCCCATCGGTTCAGCGTATCGAAGCAGGTCTTCTTGAGCTGGGCGGGATTGATAAGCTTGAGGGAGCCGCCCAGCAGAAGGGTACGCGCTGCCCAGTTTTCCCACAGGGCACTCGACAGGCTGAGGCCTTCGCTGTTGCGCTCAAACGGGATGACGCGCAGGCCGTTGGCGCGTCGGCTGCTGAGCGGCGTTCGCGTCACATCGGTGCCGGCAAGCTCAATGTTGCCGGAAACGATGTCGGCGAGGTGCGACAGCGCGCGGACAAGCGTACGTTGACCGTTGCCTTCCACGCCGGCGACGCCGACGATCTCCCCGCGCCCGACGCGGAGCGCCACCTTGTCGAGCGCTGGGCCTTCGGCGTCCTGGCGGGTCGTGATGTTGCGGATATCGAGGATCGCCGGCGCATCTTTTGTCTCGGCCGTAATCGGCTCATCGGTGTCGCTCTCCTCCGCGGCGCCGACCAGCGCCTCGCGGTCGGTCTCGGAGATATCGCCGGCCACCGACGAGCCGATAATGGAGGCGGAAAGCTGTGCGGCGTCGGTGGCGTCGGTGGCGATCGGGCCCTCAACGAGCTTACCGCCACGGAGCACTGTCACCGTGTCGGCTACTGCAAGCACTTCACGGATCTTGTGCAGGATGAGAATGATCGTGACGCCGTTCTCCTGCATCACTTTGAGGCGGGCGAACAAATTGTCGATGCCAGAGGGCGACAGCACCGCGGTCGGCTCGTCGAGAATAAGGATGCGGGCGTCGGTCACCAGAGCGCGGGCGATTTCGACGGCCTGCTGCGTTTCCACCGGCAGGTCGCGCACGCGCTCACGCGGCCCGACCTGAACCCCCAGCATCTCAAGATGGCGCATCCAGCGACGCTCCATCGCGCCGCGGGCATAGATGGTGCGACCGCCCTCCGCCCCATATTCCATGGCTTCCGCGACCGTGAAAGAGGGCGGCAGGGCGAAGCTCTGATGGACGAGTTCGATGCCGGCCGCGCGCGCCCGGCCGACATTGCCGAGCGGCACGTTCTGACCTTCGATCTCGACTGAGCCGCTATCGGGTCGGACGATGCCGGCAGCCACGCGCGCAAAGGTCGTCTTGCCGGCGCCGTTCTGGCCGACAACGGCGTGGATCAAGCCCTCCGCGAAACCCACCGAGACATCCGACAGCGCCGTGACATCCCCGAAATTGACGGTGATGTCACGGCAGGCGAGCGCCAGAGCCGATGAAGAGGTCATCGGCGCGCCGCCGGTTTCGGAGGGAGGAGGTTCGGCTAAAGCTCCGTGTTGAATGGCACCTCGAGCGTGCCGTTGATGATCCCGGCGCGCGCCTCCTCAATTTCCGGCCACACTTCCTTGGCTTTGGCTACCAGATCGGCCGGCCCTTGCTCTTCAAACACCGGCGAGAGGAGGAAGTCGATGACGCCAGTCCCCAAGCCCGTGCTGAGATGCCCGCCCTGGAAGTCCGGCCCGATCGCTTTGGTGACTTCGTTATAGAGCGACTGACCGAAATCGAGCGCAACAAGAGCAATCACCGTGCTCGGCCCGAGCTTGTATTGCTCCGGCGAGATGGCGCTCACCATCCGGCCTTCACCTTCGTTCGCCGCCTGGATGATGCCGGTATCCGTCGCGGCTGCATCCGTCTGGATGTAGTCGATGCCGTCCTGATACATCTGGTTGGCGATCTCGTGGCCTTTGGCCGGGTCCTGGAAGGAGCCGGCGAAGGCGCCGGTCACGGTCTGACCACCGCCGGCGGCCGCGGCTGCTGCCTTCATCGCATTGAGGTCGGCATTCAGTGGCGGCAGGCTGACGCCGCCGATATATCCGATTTTGCCGGTCTTGGAGACCCTCGAAGCGAACAGCCCCGACAGATAGCAGCCCAGATAATAGTCGTAGGACACGGTCACCACATTGGGCATCGGCGGATCGAACGGGTCGCCGAAAATCTGGATCCACTTCGTGTCGGGATAGGCCGGTGCAAGCTCTTTGATCGGCTCGGCGACCTCGTTGAACGTGCCGGCGATCACTTCGGCGCCGGCATCGGCGAGGCTTCCGAAAATCTGCGGGAAGGTCGCTGAATCCTGTGCGTAAATCGTGCGGATCGGGAAGCCTTGTTCCTCCGACAGCTT
The DNA here is from genome assembly GCA_028284625.1 of Afifellaceae bacterium. Taxonomy (GTDB): domain Bacteria; phylum Pseudomonadota; class Alphaproteobacteria; order Rhizobiales; family Afifellaceae; genus DASWJZ01. The sequence goes on from JANQRH010000009.1 coordinate 402,591, forward strand.
CTTCAGCGATGCGATCATGGAATCGATCGGGCCATTGTCGCCGGCCGCTTGTGTATGGACCAGCGCCACGAGGCCGGAGCCTTGCGCGCGTGCACGGTTCGGCAGCGCCAGGCCACCGGTGCCGGCAAGAGCGGCCGCACCCGCCGACGCCTTCAGAAATGTGCGGCGTGACCAAGTCTGGTTCCGGCCAAATCGGATTCCTCTGCTCATGATGCTTCCCTCCTTGCGGCGTCCTGGTGACACCACTCGTTTGTTGTCAGTCCAAGGTAAGTCCGTGCGGATGAGCCGCCGGCGAACGGCTGGCTTCCGGAGCGTCCGAAAAAGACGGCCGAGCGCGGCGCGATCGGGCTGAGATCGGATTTGAAAGCGCACGCATTGTGACGGGCGGAATGGGCATGCCCGGAGCCAATCGCATCGACCGGTCTTCTGCGTGTGAATGGCATTGTTGACGATAGACGCATCCTGACCGAACCGTCAACTTTGCACGTTCTGATCTTGACGTTTGTGTCAACTTTCCAACGCCCGCGATTAGCCGATCGCCGGCGAAAACGCCGTGGGTCTAAGGACGCGCACTTCCTGCGACTGGATCGCGTTCATCGACCAGATGTCGTCGATATATTGCTGCCACGCGGGATCGGCGTTCATGGCGGCGCGCCGACGCTCACGCTCGTCGAAGTTCTCATAGGCCCACAGCATCACCGTCTGATGCGCATTGCCGAACTCGGTCGTGAAGATACCCATGAAGTGCCCTAGATGGCGCTTCTGAATGGGCAGGCCTTCCGTTTCGTACTTCTTCAGCCAAGCCGGCAAGGTGCCGGGGCGAAAGGTGTAGGTTCGGTGTTCGACGATCAACGCGCTCTCCCGGTCAGGACGATTGCTTGAGCATCATGTCGGCGGCCTTCTCGCCGATCATGATGGTTGGTGCGTTTGTGTTGCCGCTGGAGATGATCGGCATGATGGAGGCGTCGGCAACCCGCAGGCCCTCAACGCCGTGCACTTTGAGCTCAGCGTCAACCACGGCGTCTGCGTCGTTGCCCATCTTGCAGGTGCCGACAGGGTGGAGCGTCGTGCCGCCGGCTTGTTTCAGCCATTCCGTCAGCGACGCATCGCTCGCCTTGTCCGCTCCGGGCGCGATCTCCGCGCCGATCAAGTCGGCGAATGCCGGCTGCTGCATCACTTGACGCAGGATCTTCACGCCGGCGATGGTCGTTGCCTTGTCGAAGGCCGTGGTCAGGTAATTGGCGAAGATGCGCGGGGGGTCGCGCGGGTCGGCCGAACGCAGCATGATGTGGCCGCGGCTCTCCGGGTTCACCGGCCCGACGCGGATCGTGACGCCGTGATTGTCCTCAGTACGGGCACGCGCGAACGGTTTGGGCCAATGAAGATTGGCGGTCTTTTCAAGCGCCGGCATGAAATGCGCCTGGATGTCGGGGGATTCCAGGCCTGGCCTTGAGCGGACAAACGCGCCGCCTTCGTAAGGGAACGTCGTCGCCACGCCCGTACCGAACAGCGTGCCTTCCACAATCGCGCGCGTCAGGCGGTCGACGCGGAGTTCGCTGTAAAGCGTGATCGGCTCCTTGATTTCGTAGACCAGGCAGACATCGACATGGTCCTGCAGGTTCTTGCCGACGCCGGGGAGGTGGTGGATGGCATTGATACCGTGCGCGCCCAGCTCGTCTGCATCGCCGATGCCGGAGAGCATCAGAACCTGCGGTGAGTTGACGGCGCCGGCCGACAGCACAATCTCGCGTGCAGCGCGCGCGTGGCGTGGCGCTCCGCCGACCGCATAGTCGACACCGACCGCCTTGCCGTTCTCCATGACGATCCGAAGCGTCAAAGCGTGTGTCTGCACCGTCAGGTTAGGCCGCCGCATGGCGGGCCGCAGAAAAGCCTTGGAGGTGCTGCAGCGCTTGCCGTTGCGGATGGTGAAGTCGTAGCGCCCGAAGCCTTCCTGGACTTCGCCGTTGAAGTCGTCGTTGAACGCGTAGCCAGCCTCAATGCCGGCCTGTACGAAGCGATCGAAGAGCCCGTTGGTGCCGCGCGCGCGGCAGACTGAAAGCGGGCCGTCATCGCCGTGGAATGCGTCGCGCCGCTCCTCGTGGGTTTCCGATTTGCGGAAATAGGGAAGCACCTCGGCGTAGGACCAGCCGGGATTGCCCATCTGTGCCCAGCGGTCGTAATCGGCGCGATTGCCACGCACATAGATCATGCCGTTGATTGTCGATGTGCCGCCCAGCGCCTTGCCACGCGGCCAGTAGATGCGGCGGTTGTCGAGCTCGGGCTCCGGCTCGGTGTCGTAGCTCCAATTGTAGATCTTGGAGTGCATCAGCTTGCCCATAAGCATGGGGAGATGCACCAGCGGGTGGCGGTCCGGCCCGCCGGCTTCAAGCAGCAGGACCGAATTGTTCGGATCGGCCGACAACCGGTTGGCGAGCACGCAGCCGGCTGAGCCGGCGCCGATGACGATGTAATCGTAGGTCGGGTGCTCAGCCATGTCTGCCTACCAGGACACCATTGTTCCGCCCATTGCGGCGAGATTCCGATTGCACGCCACGAACGGGTTCTCCTCGGCAAGAACTGCTTCGGCGCGTGCCGGATGCTCCCGTAGGACGCAGGCGACGGTGTCGCTCTCTTTGATGCCGGCGGCGCGGATGGCCGCAATGGCTTGTTCGCCGAAGGCGATGAACACGATCGGCGTGCTGCGTGCCGCGAGATGGCGCAGCACGGCGACAGTGAAGGGGCGCCACAAGGGCAGGTGGCCGCGCGTCTGGTGCGGGTCGCCATCGACCGCGAAGCGGCTAATCGTGAGCGACGAATTGAGCAGAAGCACGCCTTCCGCAACCCAGCGGTATGCGATTGTTGCGGCGGGCTCCAGGTCGATATCGCCGGCATCGATCTTCTTAATGAGCCGGGGCCAGCCATCATCGGCCGCGTACGATGTGTCGTCCGTGCGGGCGGCTGCGATAAGCTGCATGAATGTGCGCACACTGGTGGAGAACATCTTCTCCAGTTCAATCCAGTGGGCGACATTGCCGGCCTCAAAAGCACGGCCGGTTGCGAAGGCAGGGCAGGGGTAGGGGTCTTGCCCCAGGATCACGCAACGCACATCAGGCGGCGCGATGTCGTCAAAAGCGCGCAGCATGTGGGCCGCTTCGGGTGCGCCCAGAAAGATTTGTCCTCGGCGCGCGGGGAAGACGGGCTCCCAGGCCTCAAGGCGCAGCTCCGGGTCGATGTCGGCAAAGCCTAGTTCGACCCCACCCGCGACATCGCGCCAGGCCGGGTCAAGGTCGTCGCTCCAGCCGGCGAGTATCTCTTGCATCGCGTCTCTGAGCGCCACGCTCATGAGGCGGTCTCCCTAGTGGGGACCAGCTTAATCGAAAGTTGACCGAAGCGTCAACTTTTCGAACATATGACTTTGACGCAGGCGTCAACTTTTTTGTGGACAGCGGCAGACAGTTCGGCAACTTTCCCGCGAGAGAGGCAAGGATATGGGACGACGAAAAGCCCGTAACGGGGGCGCTGGCCACGAGACACGCATTGGCGCCCGCAACAAGAAGGCGATCCTGGACGCCGCGATTCAGACGTTCACCGAAAAGGGCTATGACGGTGCGAGCATCGCAGAAATCGCGCAGATGTCGCGGCTGCCGAAGGCGAACATCTATTACTATTTCGGATCGAAAGAGACGATCTACCGGACGATCATTGCCGATCTCATCTCTGAATGGGACAGGGCGCTTGATCATCTGAGGTCGGACCGCGAGCCTGCCGAAGCGATCAGCGACTACATCCGCGCTAAGCTTGAGTTCACACGCAAGCATTCCGCCCAGTCGCGCATGTTTGCCGCGGAGGCCGTACATGGTGGCCGCTTCCTCAGCCGCCGCGACCGGGCCCACATGCAGGCGATCACCTTGGAGAAGGCGAAGGTCTTCGACGCTTGGTCGGCAGCCGGCAAGATGGACCCGGTCGATCCGATCCATCTCTTCATCATGCTGTGGGCGTCCACGCAGTATTACGCGGATTTCGATGTACTCGCCCGTAACGCTCTAGTGTCAAAACGACTGAGCGCCGGCGACTACGATCGCGCTGCAGAGACGATCACGCGCGTCGTCCTGAAGGGCTGCGGCATTACCTAGCAACACTGATCGGCGGCGGGCTGCGCGGTGGTTCGGGCGTCAGCTCACGCATGCCGATAGCATGTCGGCTGCGCGCGTTCTTTCCTGCTTCTATCCACGCAAACAAGTTCATGCATTGACAGTTCTTGCAATGATGTGCAGAAAATATCGTACGCTGCAAATAATGTCACACATCTCGTTCGTGATGGCTTGCGGTGCAGGAGAGGCCGTCAGGTCAGGTGGCCGGCCGGTCGAAAGCAAGGGAGCGCTCAATGAAGATGAAAAGATTGTTCGTGACGGGCCTGTTGGCTTCGTCGCTGATGGCCGCCGCAAGCGTCGGCGCCGTAGCAGCAGATGGCAAACGGATCGCGTTCTTCGTGTCGGATTTGTCGAACGTATTTCACCAGTCTCAGGCCGCCGAGGCGCAGCGTTACGCCACGGAGAAATACGGCGCGGAGGTCGTCATCTTCGACGGCCAGGCGGATTCCGCCGTCATGACGCAGAACATCGATCAGGTCGTCGCTGGCGGTTTCGACGCAGCGACCCTGCATATTTGGGACGCCGAAGCAGCGACGCCGGGCGTCAATGATGCCATCGGGGCCGGCGTTGTGATGACGTCGTTCTTCAGCCCCATCACTGACACCGGCATTCCGACCGCGCGCAGCGACGAGGCCGGGGTTTCGTTTGAGATGGGCAAACAAATGGCGATGGCCTGGAAAGAGGCCCATCCCGACAAGCCGATCGTCATGGTGCAGCTCGGATGGCCGAACCACACGGAAGTGAATTCCGGCCGCACGGCGCCGTTTGTTGAGGGCGTGCTGTCGGTCGATCCGGACGCTGAGAACCTCGGCGCGCTCGATGCAAGTGCGGGACAGGAAGCTGCGAAGCAGATCATCGTCGATCTCCTGACGCAGCGTCCTGAAGTCAACCTTATCTACTCTGAAGCGTCGAACCTCACCGTTGGCACGATGGCTGGCCTTTCCCAGCTGGGCCGCGGCAAATTCGAAGACGGAAAGCCGCTGACGGAAATCGTCGCCAGCGTCGACTTCGATTCCGTTGAGTTCGACCAGATCTACGACCCGAACTCCAGCCTCAAGGTTTCGATGGGCCTGCCGCCGATTGAGACGGCGCAAGGGCGCATCGATCTGATCATGGATGTCGTCGACGGCGATGTTGCGGCCACGACGAGCCCGGCCGAGGAGTTCTTCTACAAGGCCTATACGATCTCCTATTGGACGATGCCGAAGGACGATGCCAAGCAGTGGCTTGAGGCTCAGTTCGGCGGATAGTCTGTGGATCGTGCCCGGCGGTCGCGCCTAAATCGGGGCGGCCAGGCGTTAAGTGTAGCCGGCGCCGCTAGCGCGTGGGAGAAACCTCCCACTCTCCCGCTCGCTAGTGGTATCGAGTCCCGTCCGGCCCGGCATCCTGACGTTGATGAACGTCGTGGCGTCAGCGGCCGAAGGAGATCGGTTTGACAGGCCAGCAGCCATCACCCGTCCTCGCTGTCGACGGGCTCACAAAGGACTATCCCGGCGTCAGGGCGGTCGACAATGTGAGCTTCTCCGTCGAGCAGAGCACCGTCCACTGCCTGGTTGGCGAAAACGGTGCCGGCAAGTCGACGCTCGTCAAGATGCTGACGGGAGCGTTGCGGCCGACGAGCGGAAGCATGCGTGTCGGCGGGTCGCCATATGAGCCGAGCAATCCGAGCGACGCGCGGGCAGGCGGCATCGCGACGCTTTTCCAGGAGCTCCACGTCGTGGATGAGCTCACCGTCCAGGAAAACCTGACGCTGGGGATGGAGCGCAGTCGCTTCGGTTTCCTGGTGAAGTCCGATCTCGACGACCGCGTGGTGCGAACGCTCGCCGCGATCGAGCCGTCCATCGATCCGTCGGCAAGGGTTTCGACCCTCAGCGTCGCGCAGAAGCAGATCGTGGAGATCGCGCGCGCGGCCTCATCCGGCGCTAGCGTCATCATCATGGACGAGCCGACCGCCGCACTTTCGGAGCGGGAGGTTGAGAGGCTTTTTGCGGTGATACGGCGGCTCAGGGAAGCCGATGTCACGGTGATCTACATCTCCCACAAGCTCGACGAGATCTTCAAACTCGGCGACGCCGTAACGGTGCTTCGTGATGGGAAGCACATCGCCACCAAGAAGCTGTCGGAGGTCGCCGGGCGGGCGGAACTGATCGAGATGATGATTGGCCGCTCAGTGTTGCAGACCTACGCGCCACGCTCGACCGTCACTGACGAGACCGTCCTTGCAGCGGAAGGTCTGACCAGCGAACTCCTCAAGGACGTATCCTTCCACATCAATCGCGGCGAGATCGTCGGCTTCTACGGCCTTGTCGGCGCGGGCAAGACCGAGATCGCCCGAGCCCTCTTCGGTGCCGACAGGGTTTCTGGGTCGATCCGCTTCAAGGGACAAAGTGTCGGACGTTCGCCGAAGGGCGCGATCGCGTCGGGCATCGCCCTGGTTCCTGAGGAGCGGCGGACGCAAGGGCTGTTCACCAGCCTCAGCATCCGGCGGAACATTTCCGTCATGAACACGCGGCGGCTTTCCAGCGGGGGTGTATTCCGGTCGTCGGACGAGAGGGCGGCTGCTGTCGAATATGTGCAGAAGCTTTCGATCGCGACCGATTCCATCGAGAAGTACGCGGAGAAGCTGTCGGGCGGAAACCAGCAGAAAGTCGTGCTCGCCAAATGCCTGTTTGCCGATGCCGACCTGCTCTTACTTGACGAGCCGACGCGCGGCGTCGACGTCGGCGCCAAGACAGAAATCTACGACATCATCCGGCAGTTGGCGGACGCGGGAACCTCCGTGGCGGTGTTCTCATCGGAGTTGGAGGAGGTGCTGGGAATCTGCGATCGCATCTTCCTCCTGTTTTCCGGCTCAGTTCAGGCGGAGGTCACGAACGGTCCCGATGTCGACCCCGCCTCCATCCTCAATGTCGTGACCGGCGGTGGGGCGCACGCAGTGCAATGAGTGCATCCGCCAAAATCGAACGGACCCGTTTGGATGCTCGCCGCATGAGCGACGAGACGTTCATCACATTGCTCGTCGCCTCGGTCGCGGTCGGCCTTTTTGTCGTCGCCTCTGTTTCCGTGCCGAACTTCTTCCAGCCCCTGACTATGCTCAACCTGGTGACCAACAATTGGGCGGTCATCTCGCTTGGCGTGGGAGTCACGTTTCTGCTTGTGTCGGGGAATTTCGATCTCTCCGTTGGCGGAGTCGTCGCGCTGTCGGGGGTTCTGGCGGTCTGGTTCGCCCAGTCGCCGGACGGCGCCAATCCGCTGTCGACCGGGCTAGGTTTTCCGACCTGGCTGGCCATTGTCTGCGCCCTTGGCGGCGCGCTTGCGATCGGTGGGCTGAACGCCTTTTTTGTCGTTCGGCTCAGCGTTCCCTCAATCATCGTGACACTCGGCACGATGATGGTCGCACGCGGCATCGCGCAGGTGATCACGCAAGGGTCGCAGCGAAACACCAATTTGCCTGACGATTTCGGGATGCTCGGGAACCTGACGATGTTCGGGACATCGGTCAAGCTCCCCGTCGTTCTGATGGTCATCCTGGTCGTCGTTGCCGTCTTCATCGAGAAGAAGACGGTGTTTGGACGGCTCACCTATTGGGCGGGTGAGAATGCCGTCGCGGCGCGTCTGTCGGGAATCGATACGGCAAAGCACGTCACGTACCTTTATCTCTTCAGCGCCGCTATTGCCGGAACGGTCGGCATCCTGCTCGCCTCAGAGTTCAAGTCCGGCTTCTCCAATCGCGGCACATTGATGGAGTTCGATGCCCTGGTCATCGCGCTATTGGGTGGCGTCGCCATCGCCGGCGGCTTCGGCTCGGTGGTCGGGATGTTCTTCGGCGCGCTGATCCTGGCGGTCGTCACGTCCGCGGCGACCGGGATGATCCTGTCGCCTGATTGGCAGTTTATCCTTAAGGCGATCGCCGTGTTCCTGGCGATCACCACACAGACATGGGCGCTTGCCTGGAGGCACAGGTGACGGTGATGTCGCATATCTCCGTGCAGCACCCGGCCTCGACGACGCGTGGGGATCACGTCGCGCGGTTCCTGCGCAATTACTACATCTACTTCGTTCTGGTGGCCGTCGTGGTGGTGCTGAGCGTTGCCAATCTCGACCGATTCGATCTCTTCGAGCGCGGCAACTTCCTCAATCCCAGCAACATCATCAACATTCTCAGGGTGTCGGCGCCGCTTCTGACGCTGGCGGGCGCCTTCACGCTTCTGATGGTCTCCGGCTACATCGACCTCTCGGTCGGGAGCGCGATGAGCTTGAGTGCCGTTGTCTACGCCTTGTTGGCGATCAACGGCGTTCCGTTCCTCGCCGCCTTTGGCATCACGATATTGGTCGGTGTGGGGCTGGGAGCGATCAACGGCTTCCTGGTCGCCAGGCTCAAGATCACCCCTGTGATCGCAACCTTGATCACGCTCAGCCTCTATAAGGGTGTCGCGCTGCTTCTGGTCCAGGATGGCGTGTCGGCGATCAAGTCCGGTGGGGGGCTCTCAATGCCCGGGTGGTTCAATTCCTACGGCCGAGAAGGTGTACTGGTGGGCCTTCCGATGGCGTTTTGGGTTGCTGTTCTCGTCACGATCGTCCTTGTCATCGCACAGGACCGCACCTTGCTCGGGAAATACGCCGCGGCGACCGGCGGCAATCCGACAGCCGCGAAACTCTCCGGGATCAACACAACGCGGATCGTTTTCCTCCTTTACGTGATCGTCGGCGTGTCGGCGGCGCTGGCGGGCATCGCGCGGTCAAGCTTCATGTCGCTGGGCGACCCTCTTTCCGGCGACGGCATGGAGCTATCCGCCATTCTTGTGGTTCTGCTTGGCGGCACGGCGTTTAGCGGTGGCGAGGGCCGCGTGCTTCGATCGTTCGTGGGTGCGCTGATTATCATGGCGCTGACGGTCGGTATGCTGACGCTTGTGCCGGCCTACTATCAGACGCTGGTCCTTGGCTCAGCGCTTTTGGCGGCGGCGGCCTCCAACCATCTCATCAGCCGAAAGGAGAAAGCCTCGTGAATGCGAGCGGCGCTGACCTTGAAAACATGCGGCTGATGGCGCGCGTCCTGACGCTTCACTACGTGGAGGGCTACCTCCAATCGGAGATCGCCGCGGAGCTCGGCCTTTCTTCCGCCAAGGTGAACCGGCTGATCAAGCGAGGCCGGGAGCTGGGCATGGTGCAGATTTCAGTCAACAGCCCGTTCCAGCCTCTGTTCGATCTGGAGCGCAGGCTGACGCGCCGGTGGAATCTGAAAAGGTGCCGCGTCGTGACGGCTGTGACGGGCAATGCCGAAACCACGCTCAGCCTTGTCGGGAAAGGGGCGGGGGAGCTTCTTGTCGAGGCCATTCGAGATGGCGACACGATCGCCATTTCCGGCGGCAAAGCGCTCAGCGCGGTGATTGAGAACCTCGCGGTCGATCGTGCGTTCGACGTGAATGTCGTGCCGATGACCGGCGGCGTGCAGGGCCAGCATTACACCGACGTCAATCACATCGCGACCGAGCTCTCCAGCAAGCTCGGTGGGCATGCTACCCTGATCCACGCGCCCCTTCATGCCGACACCGCCAAGGAACGGGACCTTCTCATGTCGGTGCGCGCCGTGCGCGGTGTCATGGATGTCGCGCGGCAGGCCGCCGTTGCGGTAGTCGGCGTCGGATCGGTGGTCGGCCCCAACGCGACCTATTACGAGGCCCGCCCGATCCCGGAGGACGAACGGGCCAGGCTGGTTGAGGGCGGCGTCCGCGCAGAGTTTCTCGGATACCTGATCGACGGCGATGGCGCTCTGTCTGAGACGGAGCTGAATTCGCGTCTCGTCGCGTTGCCGCCGAAAGAGGCTGCGCGCATCCCCCTGACAATCGGGGTGGCATCCGGGCCGGAGAAAGTCGACCCGATCGTCGCGGCGCTCAACGGCCGCTACTTGAATGCGCTCGTCGTCGACGAGCCCACGGCGGAGGCCGTGCTGGAAAGTGAGGTGGAGCTTGCTTGAGAAAACCGCAGAAGAACAGCAAACACGCACCATTGGCGCCTCCGGTCTCAAGGCGTCGGCGGTTGGCCTGGGGACCTGGGCGATCGGCGGCTGGATGTGGGGCGGCACTGATGAGGCCCGTTCCATTGCCGCTATCCACGCCGCGATCGATGAGGGACTCTCGCTTATCGACACCGCACCGGCCTACGGGCAGGGCGTTGCTGAGGAAATTGTCGGTAAGGCGATCGCCGGCCGTCGCGACAAGGTGGTGCTGGCCACCAAATGCGGGCTCGTGTGGCACACGACCAAGGGCAATCATTTCTTCGATTATGACGGCCGGCCGGTTCACCGCTATCTCGGCAAAGATTCCATCGTCTACGAAGTAGAGCAGAGCCTGAAGCGCCTCCGTACCGATTTCATCGACCACCACATCACTCATTGGCAGGATCCGACGACACCGATTGAGGAGACCATGGAGGCGCTGGAGAGCCTCAAGTCTCAGGGCAAGATCCGCTCCATCGGCGCCAGCAACACGTCAGTCGGCGACGTGAAGGCTTATGTCGCTGCCGGCCAGCTCGACGCCATTCAAGAAGAATATTCGATGGTGAAGCGGGATATCGAAGAGACGCTGCTGCCTGTCTGCGCCGAACATGGCGTCGCAACGCTCAGCTACTCTTCGCTGGCGCTGGGCCTTCTGTCCGGCCGGATCGGTCCGGATCGGACCTTCAGCGGTGACGACCTCCGCAAGGACAATCCGCTGTTCTCCATGAGCAACCGCGACAAAGTTGCCGCCTTCGCAAAAGACATCGCACCGGTCGCGGCCAACCACAAGGCAAGCACCGCGCAGATCGTCATTGCCTGGACGCTGCAGCAGCCGGGAATCACTTTCTCGCTGTGCGGCGCGCGCAATGAACAACAAGCGATCGAGAATGCTGGGGCCGGCAGGATACGGCTCAGCGACACCGAACTTGAAGGGATCGATGCAGCGATAGGCCGCCATCTCGGCGCGCTGGATCGGTAGACGGCAGAGAGAAGGGGAATGCCGGCGTGGGCCCTGTCTGCGCACGGGAAAGCTATGCCTAGGACGCGCAAGGACAGGCTGGATCAGGTCGCTACCGACGGTGCGTTCGACGCCATCGTCCTTGGTGGCGGCATCAACGGCATTGGCGTCTTTCGCGAACTGACTTTGCAGGGCCTGCGGGTTCTCCTCGTGGAGCGCTCCGATTTTTGCTCCGGGTGCAGTTCTGCCCCGTCGCGGATGATCCATGGCGGCCTGCGCTATCTGGAGAATGGCGAGTTTTCGCTCGTCAAGGAATCGCTGCGCGAGCGCGATGGCCTGCTGGCAATTGCGCCCCACATGGTTCGTCCCCTGCCGACGACGATTCCCATCACGGAGATCTTCTCCGGATTGTGGAACTCGACAGTGGGTTTCCTCGGCGGCGGCGGCAAGCCGTCGAACCGCGGCGCGGCTCCGATCAAGATCGGTCTCGGCGTCTACGACTGGCTGACAAGAAAACGCCGCATCCTGCCGCGGCATGCCTTTAACGGACGCGAGGCGACGTTCCGACAATGGCCGCAACTCAACGGCCAGGTTCGTTTTTCGGCGACCTACTACGACGCCTGGATCAGCCATCCTGAGCGACTGGGTCTGGAGCTTGTTGCCGACGCGGAGGTGGCATCGCCGGAGAGCGTGGCGCTGAACTACGTCACATTGCAGCGTCGCGCCGACGGCGGCTTGGAGTTGGTTGACGCCGCCGCGGACGCACGCCTGGCCGTGACCGCAAAGGTCATCGTCAATGCGACCGGCGCCTGGCTCGACGAGACTCGCTCTGAGCTTACCACGCCCGGCGAACGGCTGGTGGCCGGCACGAAGGGCTCGCATCTTGTGATCGACAATCCGGCGCTTCGCGACGCGCTCGGCGGGCATATGCTCTACTACGAGAACGCCGATGGACGCATCTGCATCGCGTTTCCCTATCTGGGGCGCGTGCTCGCCGGAGCTACGGATATTCGCGTCGACCGACCGGCGCGTGTGCGCTGCGAAGACGACGAGCGCGACTATATCCTCAGGTCGCTGCGTTGGCTTTTCCCCGACATCCCAATGGACATTGCCGACATTGTCTTCAGCTTCAGCGGTATACGACCACTGCCACGCAGCGGGCACGCCTTTACCGGGCGCATTTCACGCGATCATTTCACTCGACGTATCGATGGCTCGCCGCCGCAGATATGCATGGTCGGCGGCAAGTGGACGACGTTTCGTGCTTTCGCTGAGCAAGCGAGCGACGACGCTCTGCGCGAGCTCGGCGCTACTCGCCATCGCGACAGCAAAAATTTGCCGATCGGCGGTGGCAAGGACTTTCCGGCCGATCGCAGCGATCTGGTGCTGCGCTACATGGAGCGCTTCGGTGTAGATGAGTCGCGCGCAACGCATCTGGTTGGCCATTACGGCACAAAAGGCGAGGTTGTTCAGGCTTACTGCGCCGATCACCCGGAGGACGCTCCGCTCACGCCAGAAAGTGCCTACAGCACGGCTGAGATCGACTACCTCGTGCGCAACGAGCACGTGGTCCATCTCACCGATCTGGCACTGCGTCGCACCGATTTGGCCATTACCGGGCAGCTGTCGCCGGCGGTGGTCGATGCGCTCGTGGAGGTCGCGGCCGCCGCACTCGGTTGGAGCAAAGAGCGCGCCACGAGCGAGCGCACGGCGTTTGCAGACGAACTTCGCGATTATCACGGCGTGCGCCTGACGGGCGCTGCCGGAGAGGACACCAGGAGAGAGGAATGCGCATAAGCAGCAAGGCGCGGATGAACCGCCTTTTCACCCATGGGGGCTGCCTCGACGTGGCCATCGACCATGGCGTGTGCAACGAGCCGAGCTTCATGATCGGACTGGAGGACATGGCGGCGGTGGTCGACGCGCTGGTGGCAGCCAAACCCGACGCCATCCAGATGGCCTACGGACAGGCCGACCTCCTGCAAGCTCGCCCGGAGAAGGACAAGCCGGCGCTGGTGATGCGCATCGATATGGGCAACCCCTACAACGATCAGCGCCACCGGGTCATGTGGGCGCAGTTGCAAAACACCGACGAGCCGATCATCGGCGCGCTGGAGATGGATGCGGCGTGTGTGGTGGTGAACCTCTTCATGCTGCCGGACGAGCCGGAGCTTTTCCGGCAATGCGTGGAGAATATCGCTCGCGTGCGCGCGTCCTGCGCCGAATACGGCATGCCGCTGATGATCGAGCCGCTGGTGATGCTGCCCAACGAGGTTCGAGGTGGATACCAGGTCGACGGCAATGCTGAGAAGATCGTCACCTTGGTTCGCCTTGCCTCGGAGATGGGCGCCGACATTATCAAGGCCGACCCGACCGAAAACCCTGACGATTTTCACCGGGTGGTGGAGGCGGCACGCTGTCCGGTTCTCGTTCGCGGCGGCGGCAAGGAGGATCTGAAGAACGTCCTCGATAAATCGGCGCGTCTTTTGGGACAGGGTGCCAAGGGGCTCGTCTACGGCCGCAATGTCTATCAGCATGACAACCCCAAAGCCGTTGTCGCAGCGTTGGTGGCGATGATCCACAATGGCGCGTCCGGGGAGGAGGCCTGGGATATCTACAATCGTGGCTGAAAGCGGGCGATATCTTCTCGGCCTCGACGCCGGGAACACAATCATCAAGGCTGTCTTGTTCGACCTTGCCGGCCGGCAGATCGCGCGTGCCGCACGAGACGGCCGTTCGATCGTTCCGAGGCCGGGTCATGTCGAGCGCGACATGGACGAGTTATGGGTCAATGCAGGCGGCGCGATCCGCGATTGCATCAATGCGGCCGGCATTGCGCCTGAGGCGATCGCGGCGGTCGGCTGCGCCGGGCACGGCAACGGGCTCTACATGCTTGATGCCGACGGCGAGGGCCTGCTTGGCGTGCAATCGCTCGATACGCGCGCCGGGGATGTCGCCGGCGAGCTGGCTGAGGCCAATGGCGATGCGTTTCATACGGCTTGCTTGCAGAAGCCGTGGCCGTCGCAGACGCCGACGCTGCTTGCCTGGGTGAAACGCAACGACCGAGCGCTCTACGATCGCGCCGCGACTGTCTTTCTATGCAAGGACTTCATCAACTTCCGGCTGACCGGCAAGCGCGCCAGCGACGTTTCCGACATGAGCGGGGCGGGATTGGTGGCGATGCCGGCCGGTTCCTATGACGACGACTTGCTGGCGCTTTACGGCCTGGAAGACGCACGCGCCAAGCTTCCGCTCATCGTTCAGCCGGCCGACATTGTTGGCCAGGTCACAGCAGATGCGGCCTCCACCGCAGGTCTGGCAGTCGGCACACCGGTGGTCGGCGGGCTCTTCGATGTCATCGCTTCGGCGCTGGGATCGGGTGTGGTGGAGCCGGGCCAAGCGTCGATTATCGTCGGCACATGGAACATCAATCAGGTCGTCTCGAAAGCGCCGGTGGTCGACCCAGCGGTCTTCATGGTGTCGAGCTTCGGGCCTGAGCTTTTCGTCAGCATCGAGGCAAGCGCCACATCGGCGGCTAATCTGGAGTGGTATGTCCGCACATTTCTGGAGCGCGGCGGGCATCACGACGACCCGTTCGGCTATTGCAATGCGCGTGTCGCCGAGGTCGAGCCTGGTGCCGACGATCCGATCTTCCATCCCTACCTCTATGGCTCCGGTCAATCGGCAGCGGCGCGCGGCGGATTCTACGGCCTCGCCGGCTGGCATCATGAGGGCCATGTCTTACGGGCGCTTTATGAGGGTGTGGCGTTCGAACATCGCCGTCACATCGCAGTGCTGACGGCGTCCGGCGTTGCGTTCGACGAGGCGGTGATGTCGGGCGGCGGCACGCGCAGCCCGCATTGGCCGCAGATGATGGCCGATTGCCTCGGCGTCCCCATCACTGTGCCGGAGAGCCGAGAGACCGGAGCGCTGGGCGCGGCAATTGCTGCCGGAATCGGTGCCGGCTTGTTCCCTCGTCTTGAGGATGGTGTCGCCTCCATGGCGCGGGCGCAGCGGGTCTTCCAGCCGAACAATGGTCTCAAGGCCCATTACGATCGCCGCTACCGGATCTACCTCGACCTCGTCGAGGCTATGGCGCCGTTGTGGAACGCTTGGAGCGGCGGAGGCGGGGAGGTGCTCTCGTGAAAGCCGTTGGATTTTTGAAGTCGCTGCCCATCGAGCATGGCGAGAGCCTGTTCGATGTGGATCTGCCGGAGCCGCGGCCGCTTGAGAGCGATCTGCTGGTGCGGGTCGAGGCGATCTCCGTCAATCCGGCCGATGCCAAGCGGCGTGTGAGAACCGCTATCGACCAGCCGCACGAGACCCCCTTCATACTGGGTTACGATGCCGTCGGTATCGTGGAGACGGCGGGCGCCGCGGTGCGCGGCTTCGCTCCGGGCGATCGCATCTGGTACGCGGGCGACGCGAACCGACCCGGTTCCTATGCGGCGTTGCAATGCGTCGATCATCGCATTGCTTCGCTGGCGCCGACTTCAGTCTCCCCAGAGGCGGCGGCCTCGCTGCCGCTCACTGCGCTCACTGCGTGGGAAATGCTCTTCGACCGCCTGCAAGTGCCGACCAACGAAGAGGTCGCCTCTCTGCTTGTTGTCGGCGGCGCGGGTGGTGTCGGCTCCATCACAGTTCAGCTTGCCCGCAAGCTGACCGGATTGGAGATTCTAGCCACAGCCTCCCGGGAAGAGTCCGCTGCTTGGTGCCGCAAGATGGGCGCACATCATGTCGTCGATCATCGCGATCTGGTGGCTAATGTCCGCGCGACCGGCCGGGAGCATGTGGACAATATCGCGCAATACGCCGACACCGCCGGGCACTGGGATGCCATGTGCGAGCTGGTGGCGCCGCAGGGGCGCATCGGAACCATCGTGGAGACCCCAGAGAAGGTGGATATCTCCGCGCTGCAAGGCAAATCCGCGGCGCTGGTGTGGGAGCTGATGTTTACTCGCTCCATGTTCGGCACGCCCGACATGAAGCGGCAAGGTCAGATCCTGGCCCGCATGGCGCGCCTCGTCGATGACGGCATTGTCGCGACGACAGAGACCTCAGTTTTGGACGGACTTTCGGCGGCGACGCTGAAGGAAGCGCATCGCCGCATCGAGACCGGCGCGACGATCGGCAAGATCGTCGTGAAGTATTGAAGGCCTGGTGCGGTGAGTTCTTCAGCGACCGATCAGACCACCCAAGACGATGGCGTCTTTGACTACGTCATCGTTGGCGCTGGCACGGCCGGCTGCGTGCTGGCGAACCGGCTGACGGAGAATCCCGGCACACGCGTGCTCCTCATCGAAGCGGGCGGCTCCGACAATTATCATTGGGTCCATATCCCGGTCGGGTATCTCTACTGCATGGGCAATCCGCGCACCGACTGGATGATGAAGACGGTCGAGGAGCCCGGGCTCAACGGCCGCAGCCTCGTCTACCCTCGCGGCAAGGTGCTTGGCGGCTGCACGTCGGTCAACGGCATGATCTACATGCGCGGCCAGGCCGCCGATTACGACCGGTGGCGGCAGATGGGCAATGTCGGCTGGGGCTGGGACGACGTCCTGCCGTATTTCCTCAAGTCGGAGGATCATCACGGCGGGAAGACGCCGATGCACAATGCCGGCGGCGAATGGAAGGTCACCCGGCAGCGGCTGTCGTGGAACATTCTGCGTGCCGTGCAGGAAGGCGCCAAAGAGTTCGGTATCCTGCCTCGCGATGACTTCAACGACGGTGACAACGAAGGCTCCGGCTTCTTTGAGGTCAACCAGAAGCGCGGTGTCCGGTGGAGCACTGCCAAGGGCTTTTTGCGCCCGGCCATGAAGCGGAACAATCTGCGGGTCGTCACCCACGCCACGACCGAGGTGGTCCGTTTCGAGGGCAAGCGCGCCACCGGCGTCATCTACCGCCGCGGCGACCGGCGGTTTGCGGTCACCGCCAGGGCGGAGGTCATATTGGCGGCCGGTGCGATCAATACGCCCAAGCTTCTGGAGCATTCGGGGATAGGCGAGGGGGCGCGGCTGCAGGCGTTCGGCATAGAGGTGCGCCATGACCTTCCCGGCGTCGGCGAGAACCTGCAGGACCATCTGCAGCTTCGGACGGTCTTCAAGGTCAAGAATGCCGAAACCCTCAATACGAGAGCGAACAGTCTGATCGGCAAGGCGGGGATCGCGTTGCAATATGCACTGACGCAAAGCGGTCCGTTGTCGATGGCGCCGAGTCAGTTCGGGATGTTCACGAAGTCGGACCCGTCCAAGGAGACGCCCGACCTGGAATATCACGTGCAGCCGCTATCCACCGATCGGCTGGGCGATCCGTTGCATCCGTTCCCGGCCATCACTTTGTCCGTCTGCAATCTGCGGCCGGAAAGCATGGGGAGCTGCCATGTCACGTCGGTCGATGCGGATGAGCAGCCGGAAATCCGGCTGAACTATCTCTCCACGGAGACGGACCGGGCCGTGGCCGTGAAGGCGCTTCGCCAGGCGCGCATGATCATGACCGCCAGAGCGCTTGAACCTTATGGGCCCGACGAGATCCTACCCGGGCCCGCCCACCGGTCGGATGAGGCGTTGGCAGCACAGGCAGGCCATATCGGGACCACCATTTTCCACCCCGTCGGCACCTGCAAGATGGGCAGCGATCCCGCCGCGGTCGTTGGGTCTGATTTGGCTGTCCATGGGCTCGACGGATTGCGCGTGGTCGATGCATCCATCATGCCGCGCATTGTCTCCGGCAATACGGCGTCGCCGGTCATCATGATCGCCGAAAAGGCTGCCGACATGATCAGGGATAAAGCGATTGCCTGACGTTCGATGAGTCGTGTTGCGGGCCGGAGCTGCCGGTAGCGAGAACGCCCTGGTTCAATCGTAACTGCCGCTATCGATTGCCGGCGTTGTCGGGATCGAAGTCGAAACGGTCCGGCAGGCTCAGGCCGGCGCTCAAATGATGCTGTACGGACCGCACCGACACGCCGTCCCGATAGAGCCAAGGATCATTCGTTTCGCGCTGCCACGCTTCCATCGCGGCCCTCAATTCAAGCAGAACGTTGTGGTGGCTCTCCTCGCTGGCGAGATTACGAACCTCGCGCGGGTCCGCCTCAAGGTCGTAGAGTTCCTCGGGCGGGCGTCGGACGTAGTCCTTCAGTGCGCGCGCGCCGATGCGGACCGGCTCCGTGTTGCGAATGCCCTCCCAGGACAGGGAGCCGTAGAGATCTCCGGAGAAGGGGAAGTCGAGCTTCCAGGCAACGTTCCGATGGTATTTGTAGCGCGGCGTGCGGATGAAGCGAGTCGGATAGTAGTTCGTGATCTCGTGGAACGTGTGGGATCCGAAGACACGCTCCCAATCGGGCAGCAAGTCAGTCTCTTGCAGGATCGGCAGGAATGAACGCCCGCGCCGCGCGCCCGCCGGCACGTCATGTTCCGCCCAGTCGAGGAATGTCGGCAAGATGTCGACGAACGAGACCAAGTTGGGATTGGCGACGCCTGCCTTTGCGTCAGGTATGCGCATGATCAGCGGCAGGTGGACGCCGGCGTCGTAGAGCGTGGTCTTGGAGTTGAGAAACGGCGCGCCGTTGTCGCTCAGAAAGCAGACGAGCGTATCGTCGGCGAAGCCGGCGCGCTCCAGTGCCGCAAGCACAAGGCCGACGCCCTGATCGAGCCGGTGCACCGAGCGATAATATTCCGCGAGCTCGGTCCGCACTTCGGGGAGATCGGTCAGGAAAGGCGGAACGCTGACCTCTTCGGGTGAGAAGACGCGGTCATCGATGCCCGGATAGGTCCGGTCGTTGCCGAACCCCGACCGCGTCAGGTCGCGGTGGGGATCAACGAAGCCAATCGTCAGGAAAAACGGCGATGCCGCGGTCCGGGCCGATGCGAAGAACGCTTGCGCCCGTTCCGCCACCCAGGCGACGTCCCGCGTCATGCTCGCTTCGCGCACGGCCCAGGGATAGACATCGGGCGGACCGACATGAACCTTGCCGATGATGCCGGTCAGGTAGCCGGCGTCGTTGAGCAAAGCGGGCGCTGTCTCAACGTGGCTGAAGGTCATGAAGTGGTGGTAGTCGTGGTGGAGCCCGTATTGGCCGGTCTCGTGCGTGTGGAGGCCCGTAAAGATCACCGAACGGCTGGCGGAGCACGACGCCGTGGAGGTGAACGCCATGTCGAACCGGGTGCCTTGCCGGGCAAGGCGGTCGATATTGGGCGTGCGGATGGCGGGCTCGCCGTAGCAACCGGTCATCCTGCCGAGATCGTCGGCAATCAGAAGAAGAATGTTCCGCATCGTCAGTGACGCTACGTTCGGGCCGAGCCGACCGGCAGACCGTCGGCGTTGAATAAATGCACCGCATCCGACTGGAAAGTGAGGAACACGTCGTCGCCGGCGCGGAAGGCGTTGGCCCCGATGGCGCGGGCGTTCACGATGCCGGCCTCTTCGGTTCTGACGTGCACATAGGTGTCGCTGCCCAGTTGCTCGATATGGACGATGGAGCCGCTCCATTCGCCGGCGTCGCGCGATATGGTGATGTGCTCGGGGCGGATGCCGAGTGTGTGTGCGCCGTGCTTTTCAGCTGTCTCGCCCGTGACGAAGTTCATGCGCGGCGAGCCGATGAAGCCGGCGACGAACGCGCTGGCGGGCTGCTCGTAGAGGTCCATCGGCCGGCCAACCTGCTCGACCTGTCCGGCATTCAGCACGACGATCCGATCGGCCAAAGTCATGGCCTCGACCTGATCATGCGTGACGTAGATCATCGTCGTGTCCGAGAGGCGCTTGTGAAGTGCGGCGATCTCCAGTCGCGTGTCGACTCGGAGGGCTGCATCGAGGTTCGACAACGGCTCGTCGAATAGAAACACCCGCGGCTTGCGCGTGATCGCGCGCCCGATCGCCACGCGCTGGCGCTGACCGCCGGACAATTGCCGCGGCTTGCGCTCCATCAGCGGTGTGATCTGCAGGATTTCTGCGGCCTCCGCGACCCGAGCCTTGATCTCTGCTTGGTTCAGCCGCGCCTGCTCTAAACCGAACGCCATGTTTTCGAAGACATTCATGTGCGGATAAAGCGCGTAGGATTGGAACACCATGGAGATGCCGCGCTTGGATGGCAGCACCTCGTTCATCCGCGCGCCGTCGATGTAAAGGTCGCCGGCGGTGATGTCCTCCAGGCCTGCCACCAGACGAAGAAGGGTGGACTTGCCGCAACCGGACGGACCGACGAAGACGACGAACTCGCCCTTCTCCAAAGACAGATTGACGTCGCGCAGAACCTCCACGGAGCCGAAGGATTTGCAGATCGATTTCAGCTCAACGGATGCCATCAATTATCCCTTCACTGCGCCGGCGGTGAGGCCGGAGACAATTCGGCGCTGGAAGATGAGCACCAGGATCACCAACGGCAGCGTCACGACGACCGATGCCGCCATGATGTTGCCCCAGGGGACCTCGAACTCGCTGCGGCCGGAAATGAGCGCAATCGCCACCGGCACCGTGCGTTGCGTGTCGGTGGAGAGGAACGTCAGGGCGAAGAGGAACTCGTTCCAGGCGTGAATGAAAGCCAGGAGCCCCGTCGTCACCATGGCCGGCCACATGATCGGCAAGAAGACGCGCCTGATAATCGTGAAGGGCGGTGCGCCGTCCATGATGGCGGCTTCCTCGATCTCGATCGGAAGGTTGCGCATGAACGTGGTCAACACCCAGACGGTGAAGGGGAGGGTGAAGATCATGTACGAGAAGACCAGTGACCAGAGCGAGTTGAAGAGCCCAAGGGTTCTGATCACCTCGAAGAGCCCGGCAAGGACGGCAATCTGCGGAAACATCGACACGGACAGGATGGTGAGGAGCAGAAGCCCACGGCCGCGGAAGCGGATTCTGGAAAGCGCATAGGACGCGGTGACGGCGAGGAAGAGCGAGATCACCACGACAACGGCCGCTACGAAGACCGAGTTCAGGATTTGGCGCCCGAACACGCCGCTTGTCAGCATCGAGGCATAGTTCGAAAAGTCCAACGCCGCGGGAAGGTAGTTGACTTCGAAGAGCGCTTGACCGTCCTCCAGCGACGTCAGGATCGCGTAGTAGAAGGGGAATATGGCCTGCACGATGATGACGACCACCAGCGCGTAGAACCCCGCACGTGTGAGCCAGCGCCTTGCGGTCATTCTTCCTTGCCCTCCAGGTCCATCCGGCTCAGGCGGATGAACGAAATGGTAATCAGGGCAATCACCAGGAAAAGCAGCGTTGAGGCGGCCGATCCGTAGGCGAACTGGTCATAGTCGAAGAGGTTCTCGCGCGCATAGACGGACATCGTCCGGGTCGCGTCGGTGTTCGGCGTGAGCACATAGACGATGTCGAACACACGCAGCGCGTCGAGCGCCCGAAAGACGACCGCGACAAGCACGGCCGGCATGATCAGCGGCAACGTGACTTTGCGGAACACGCGGAAGGGGTGGATGCCGTCAAGCCGCGCCGCCTCGTAGATATCGTTAGGCACCATCTGCAGCCCGGCGAGGATCAGAAGTGCCATGAACGGCGTCGTCTTCCAGATGTCGACGATCAACACGGCAATCATCGCCGTATCGGCTGAGGCGGTCCAGGCGACCGGCTCGGAGATCAGATAAAGGCGCAGAAGAATGTCGTTCAGGATGCCGAACTGGTCGTGCATCATCCACGCCCACATCTTGGCAGACACGATGGTGGGGATGGCCCATGGGATCAGCACGGCAGCGCGGACGAGGCCGCGGCCCCTGAATTGCTCGTTGAGGACCAGTGCGATGATCAGGCCGAAGAGGGTCTCGAACGAGACGGAGACCGTTGCGAACCAGATGGTGTTCCAGACTGAGCGCCACCAGCGCGCATCGGCGAGCAGCCCGAAGTATTCGCCCTGACCGTTTCCGTAATCGACATATTCGAGATAGTTGCGAAACCCGACCCAGCGCGCTTCGCTGATCAGATCGAGTGAGGCGTCGGTGAAGCTGAACCAGATGGTTCGATAGAGCGGGTAGGCCGCGACGCTGGCAAGCACCACCAGCATCGGTGCCAGAAACACCCATGCGGAACGAATTCGCTGCCGCGACAGCGTCGACAGCGTTCCGCTCCTGACGGGCGTTGCAGCGGCCGTGGCAGCGGCCTCAGCTGGCGGCATGGCTCACTCCGCTCGCATCAAGCGCGCGGACCGGGAAGGCCCGCGCGCTTTGCTTTTGCCAGATTTTACCAGCCGGCGCCCTTCAGCCGCTTCAGCTTCGCCTCAAGCACGGCGAGGTTCTCTTCTGCGGTTCCGTTGCCGGACATGGTGTTGTGCACCGCTGTCCAGAACTCTGAGGACACTTCATTGTATTTGCGCTTGGCCGCTGCCGAGGGTCGCGGCAGCGCTCCGTCGACGACAGGCTTCCACAGCGGAATGAACTCCTGTTCGCGGGCGACGTCGGGATCCTCGTAAACGGCGTTCAGCGTCGGCGGCCGCGAGGTCACGATCGCCCGTTCCTTCTGGTTCTCGTAGTTGTTCAGGAAGCGAACGAGCTCAATCGCCTCGGCTTGGTTCTCTGAGTATTTGGTGACGCCCAGATGCCAGCCGCCAAGCGTCGCGGCCGACGGCAGACCTTCGCCGCCGGAGGGCAAAGTCGTCACCGCGAACTTGCCCTTCACGGCGCTGTCGTCACCAGCAGCCAACGCATAGGCGTAGTTCCAGTTGCGCATGAAGACGGCATTGCCGGATTGGAACACGCCGCGCGCATCCTCTTCCTTGTAGTTGAGCACACCCTCAGGCGCGATCGTGCCGACCCAGGAGGCCACCAGATTCAACGCTTCGGCAGCTATCGGATTGTTGATCTTGATGGAGCCGTCGTTCTCCACGATACGGCCGCCGCCGAAGCTTACGATCCATTCCTGGGCGTTGCACGTCAGTCCTTCATAGGCCGCACCCTGGAACACGAAACCGAACATGTCGTCGTTTCCGGCGGCGCGTTCGGCATCCATGATCTTCTGTGCAGTGGCGGTCAGCTGCTGCCAGGTCTCCGGCACCGCCTCACCGTGTTTCTCAAGCAGGTCTTTGCGGTAGTAGAGGGCCGGTGCACCGAGAAACATCGGTAGCGCGACCAGCTTGTCACCGACCGTCTGGCTTTCGATTGCGCCAGCGACGAAGTCGCCTTTGATGTCGGCGACGTGAGGGTTCAGGTCGATGAAGTGGTCGGCGATCTGCGGTGCCCAGATCACGTCGAGACGATAGACGTCGATGTCGCTCGACTGGGCGGCAAGCCACAGCTTGTACTGGCCGAACTGGTCGGTGGTCGATTCCGGCATGGAGACGATGGTCACTGTGTGACCGGTCTCCGCCTCGAACTTGTCGAGCTGCTTACGCAGGATTTCCTGATCGCGCCCGACCGAGCCGTGGACGATGCTCAGCTCGACCGCGACCGATGACCAGGCCAGCATGGTCGCGCCGACAAAAGTTGTTGCAAATGCAGCGATGCGTTTCATGTTTTCATTCTCCTCCTAGTTATTGGCCTCCAGTTTAGATGCGGCGCAGTCCGTCGTTGTGCGCAGCATCAATTCGCTTTCTGTTTGCTTCGGCAGAAAATTGGCGACGCCCAAGCGGTCTGACCGCCGAGTTGCCGCAGCCGTACATAGATGCTTTCGCCGTGCTCGATCTGTCCGAGTTCCACACGGCCTTGCCACTGCCATTGACGCGGACGCGGCAGAGCGTGGAAGCGATAGGCCGGTGAATCGATCGGTCCGAGATTGCCCGCGAGCGCGCCTTCAAAGAGCCTTTTGGCCGGTATTGCGACCGACGTGCCGGAGAGCTCCGCATGTATCGTTGTCTCGTCGCTAGCGCGCATTCTCAGCGCAAATCCTTGTGTGGCCGGTGTCGCATTGTTCGGATTGGCTTCCGCGGTGACAGCGAACGTGATGCCGTCGGCGTCGCGCATGATCTCCGGCAGGGCGTGTTTGCTTTCGCCTCCCTCCAACGGTGAGACGACTTCCGCACCTCGGAATCGCGGCTCCACGGCCAGAAGCTCGCCGGCTTCAAGCCTCACATTCCCTGTCCATCGGTGCGCGTGCCCGCGGGCGCCCCAGCCAAGCTCGACGTGGAGGATGGTCTCGCAGGTGTCGTCGTCATCGGCGTCGATTGGCGCCGGCGAAAGCTCTGGCGAGATACGCCGGAAAAGACGGCCGTTGCGAATGACGTCGATCGTATCGATGAAGCCTCCGCCAACGGCCTCGATTGCAAGCGCCGCGTCGCTCTGCGGGGCGACGATCCCCCCTTGCACAACATCATCGATGGCCGTCAGCAGGTGGATGTTGTCGCCGGTCAGCGCGTTCGTTCGCCGGCCGCGCATGGCCTCCCAGATGGCGTCGCGCGAATGACTCTTTGCATATAGGCCGGTGCGGCCGTGCCCGTAGGAGCCGGGGAAGCCGCTGTGGTGATCGGTGTTACCCACCACGCCAAAGACGTGCCCGCGCGCCAGGCCTGCCGCCATGGTCGAGCGGCCGTCGGTGGGCCCCATGGAGTGGAGAAAACTGCGATCGCCCTCAGACGTTTCGGCGCAGCCGTGCATGGAGAATATCTCGACGAACGGCGACAAAGCCGGGTCGAATGTATCCCAATTGATGCCCCGGGCGCCTTGGCGGTAGCCGATGTGGTGAGGGAAGGCGAAGGCGCGATCAGCTTTGCTCTTCGCCAACGCAGACCGCAACGCCTCGGGGCATTGGGCAAGCTCTATTTCAGCCGGTTCGAGGTCTGCGTAAACGATCGTATAGTCGCCATGCGCGCAGGAGTGGATCTCATAACCGGGAAAGACGCTGAACACGCCTTGGCGCTCATAGGCCCTCAACGTGTCGAAGTGCCCAAGCCAGTTGGCTTTGAGTTTCGCGAAACCCTCGACATGGAACGCCACTATGTGGGCGATGCCGGGCTCATCTTTCGGCATGTCCGGCCAGTCGGCGTGTCCGGTGACGGACACGAAGTCGAGCTGAAGCTGCGCCCGCGCGAGGGCGTCCTCCAGGTCGCCGTGGCCGTAGGAGAGATTGCAATGATTGTGCACATCGCCAAAGAGCGGCGCGAGGCCCAGCGAAGCCGCAAGCGGCGTCAAACGATCGGGCAGCGCGTCGCGGATCACGACTCTGCCTCCAGGCGATAGGGGTCCACCGGTGCGCCGCCATAGCGAAGTGAGGATTGCGCGGCGAGTACGATCCTCAGCGACGCCAGTCCGTCGCTGGCCCGGGCGGGCGGCGTCTCGCCGTCGTAGAAGCGTCTCAGCGTGCGGACGAGCTCTAGGTCGGCGCCGAAATGCGTCGATGCACGATCGGGATCGGTGAAGCTATGCGTCTCGTGCTTGCGGCCGTGATCTGCGACCACGTCGATCGCGCCGGAATGGCGGACCATCCGTAGACGGCCCGTCGAGCCGACGATTTCCAGCGTTTCCTGGTCCTCCGCCCACGGCCCAAAAATGGCGAAGAACAGGCAAGCGGAGATGCCGTTTTCGTAACGGATGGTAACGATAGCGTGGTCGTCGATGTCGGCGCCAGGATAGTAGACGCAGGTGTCGTTCCGGTCCTCGATCCGCGTCGCGTCGCGCCAACTTGGATTAGCAGCAGCGCCGACGCCTTCGAACCGGTCGACGAGCGTCTCGTGCCGGCGATAGGGGCAAGTGCGCGTGCATTCGCTGCACCGCTCGGGCGCATCGGGGTCCGGTGTGAAAATCGAGCTCCGTCCGCCGATCGCCGAGACCGACAGCGGGCGTGACCCGGCGATCCAGTTCAAGACATCGAAATGATGCGAGCACTTGTCGTTTAAAGCGCCGCCGGAGAGGGCATTCTTGCGGTGCCAGAGTTGCAGGTAGCGTGTGTAGGGGATCACCGACCGCAACAGAATCATCTGCGGATCGCCAATCGCGTCGGAGTGGGCGAGGCGGACCGACTTGATCCACGGGCCCTCGTAGCGCCGTGTGAAGCCCATGAGGAGCGGTTGCCCGCTCTTCTCTTCGGCTCCAAGGATGGCTTCTGCGTCGGCAAGCGTCACCGCGATCGGTTTGTCGAGATAAACGCGTTTGCCCGCCTTGATCGCCGCCTCGACGGGCTCACGATGGGTGTTGGTGTGTGTGGTCACCAAAACGAGGTCGACAGCGGGGTCGTCGACGGCGGGATGGAGGCCGTCGAAGACTTTCACGTCGTGCGCGATGCCGCGGCGCGAATAGATGGCGTTCAGATGCTCCGCGGCATAGCGCGCACGGTCGGGCAGAACGTCATAGACGCCGATAATCCGGAAGCCGGTCTCCGCGGCGATCTCCGCCATGCGGGTGCCGAGAAAGAAGACGCCACGTTCGCCGGCGCCGATAATCGACACACCAATGATGTCCTGCTGTGGCCGCCGCTGCAGCATGCACGCCCGCCCTGCACTCGATTATTGGCGCGCATCGTATGTGAGTATATATGCTGTTACAATAGAACTTATACTCTATCGCGTAAGCAAGCTGCCGTGTTCGGCATAGCTCACCGGCAGGTAGATTGTCTCCGTTGCCGCGTCGTCCAGGGCGATGCGGCGCATGACGATCTCTTCGAAGACCTTGAGCTTGTGGGCGTTGCTGTTGCCGACCACGTCGTAGCGGCCGAGATGTTCTGATGGGAAGTCGACGCTCCCCAAAAGAACGACGCTGAGATCTGCACCGGCGGTGCATCCGATCTCCGTCAGCGCGCGATCCAGCACGTAACCTTCCACAACGCCCCAAACGATCAGCGCGGTGAAGGGCAGGCGGCCGTCATCGTCTTTCAGTCGCGACAGCGCGTCTGAAATGTCCGCGACCTCGTAGCTTCCCGGAAGCTTGGGAATCTCCACCAGCCAGCTTGTGGCCGGATCGGGCAGCGCCTCGCTCAGCAAGCGGAACTCGCGGCGCGCCATGGCGATCTGCCTGGCGTGGTGGGCAGAGGTGAGAAATGCGATGCGCTCATGACCTTTGCTCCGCACGATCCGAAACGCCACGGACAACGCTTCTCGCCAGTTTGTGCCGATGGCGTCGACATCGATGCCCGTCGCGGAGACGCCGTCGATAACGATGCGAGCGACGTGTTTGTGAAGCGCGGCGAGAAAGGCGATCGACAAAACTTCGAAATTCGATTGGAGCAGGCCGGTCTTGAAGCGGCCGATCTTCTCCAGCACCGACAACGCCTGCGCTTCATCGGAGTAGCCAATCTGCAGGATGGAGATGTTGCGTGCGCTGAGGCGCGCATCGATCTCCTGCAGCGCATTGTGGGCGAGCCGGCTGTCGGACGTCCTGTAGAGCACAAGCAGGTCGCCCTCCCAGTCGTCGCCTTTGGCGTCGGCTTGACCAGGGTCGCCGACGACGATCCCGGCCCCGGGCCGGGATTGAAGCTGACCGGATTCCACGTAAGGACGGAGCGCTGCCTCCACCGTGCGCTGCGCGGTGGAGAAGCGCTGCATGATCTGGCGCATTGTGGGCAGGCGGTCGCCGGGCTTGGCCTCGTCGATGGCCTGGCTCAGCCAGGCCTGGATACTGGCAACCGCCGCTTCTGAGCGCTGACGCATGCCTTAGCATTGTACCAATATTATACTCAATTCAAGCGTATTCAGGCCCAAATGGTTGCCACCGGCTCAGTTGGGCCGGCGGGCTGCCTGTGCCATGGCGGTGCGGTCGGCGACGACAATTCCGTCGGGATGCAGCCGCAGCGCGGTGGCGGGCAGGTCCTCTGAGATTGGGTTGTTCAAAGCTTCAGCGAGGATGCCGGCCTTCTTGGCGCCGCTGGCGACTAGAACCAGCGCGCCCGCTTCGCCCAGCGTGCCAAGTCCGAGCGTCAGGCCGGCGCGGGGGACGTCGGCCTCCGTGCCCCAGTAGGCGGCGTTGGAGCGGATCGTTGCCGGCGCGAGTTCAACGCGCCTGGTGCGGCTGTCAAACGCGCTGCCGGGTTCGTTCATGCCGATGTGCCCATTTGGGCCGAGGCCGACAATGGCGAGGTCAATGCCGCCGCGCCTGGCAATCAGCGCCTCAATCCGATCCGCTTCCGCGTGCGGCTCGGCGGTCGGGTCGAACGCATGCACGGCGTCGTTGGGAATACGCAA
This sequence comes from Afifellaceae bacterium, assembly GCA_028284625.1. GTDB lineage: Bacteria > Pseudomonadota > Alphaproteobacteria > Rhizobiales > Afifellaceae > DASWJZ01. The sequence continues at coordinate 430,739 of JANQRH010000009.1, forward strand.
CGGATCGAGCAGCTCGCGTTTCAGCCAAAGGAGTAGCCGTCGCCGATCGCCGGCGGCGATGCCGGCATATTCGTCGAGCGTCACGAATTCCGCGGCGCCGAAGTCGACGCGGCCACAATGTCCAGCGTCAACCAGCGCCTTGAACAGGCCGAGCGGTGTGCGCCCGGTTGGAAAGACCAGCAGCGATGCCGGCTTGGCGCGCAATTGGGCAACGACGAACTCCGCCGCCCGTCGGCTCAAATCCTCATAGTCCGCCGCCTCGATGAGCTTCACGATAGGGCCTCATCGCGATGCAATGCGGCCGCGCCGACGGCGCCGGCCAGCGGCCCGAGCGTCCCAAGACGGATCGTAAGATCGCGGGGAAAGCCGGCCGGACAGGCTGCAAGAAACGATGTTTCGATGGCGCGGCGGAAGGGCTCGCCAAGCGCGGTCACCGCGCCAATGAGGACAATGACCTCAAGGTCGAGAAGCAGATGGGCGTTGGCGATCATGCGTCCGACCAGCTCAAACGCCTCGTCAAGTTCGTCATCGCTACCGGTGGCGCTGTCGCGGTCAATCCAAGCGTGGAAGGCCTCGCTGAAGGCGGTGCCTCGCCGAGCCGCGAATTGCGCCGGTGCTGCGATGTCTTCAACGGTCGGCCAAGGATCGGTGTCCGGGGGCGGGATCAACCGCCACACGCCGATCTCGCCAGCGCCGCCATGCGCGCCGCCGTGAATGCGCCCACCGAGAAGCAGCCCGGCGCCGATGCCGGTGCCGAATGTCACGGTCATGGCATTTTGGGCGTCGTGCGCCGCGCCAAGCCAGGCCTCGCCGCGCATTGCGGCGCGGGCGTCGTGGTCGATCGTGCAGGAGGCCGCAAGGCGATCGCTAAACGCCTCAACCAAAGGCATGTCTGCGAGGTTGGGTAGATTGGTGCTGCCGAGGCGCATCGTGCCGTCGGGCTGGATCATGCCGCCGAAAGCAATCCCCACACGCTCAGGCCGATCGTCGCCGGCAATGGAACGGAGCGTCTCCGCCGCGCGCTTCAGAAGCGCATCGCGCGGGATGGAACCGCCGGCGGGCACGGTTGCGCTTTCAGCGATCTCGCCGGCTGGCGTGACCTTGACCGCCTTCAGGTTGGTGCCGCCGATATCAAGGCCGAAAAGCACAGCGAACACATTCAGTATTGGGTGCGATCATTCGGCGCTCTCAGCGTTTTTCGGTTAAAGGCCACGCTCGATGGCCCGAAGCAGCCGGAAGCGCAGCTTCCCCGTATTGCCGCCCAGGGAGATCACGAAACGCACCTGGCCGTGTTCGGACGTTTGGGCGTAGCCCGCCAGCGTGCGTACGCCTGGGATGGAGCCCGTCTTGTATCGCGAGCCGGCTCTGGTCTTGGGAAGCAGGTCGGCGTGGGGCGCAAGTTGGTGGAGCAGCTTGGCAAGCCCGCCGGCCGTGAGCTCGTTTTCGGGGCTGATGCCCGAGCCCTCCTTCAGACGAATGGCTTCGGCAAGGCCGTGCTCGGCGAGGAGCTCGCCAGCGACTTGCAGCGACTTCTCAAGGCTGACCGGGCCGCCCAGGCGGTGCGCGCCGATCTCCAGAAAGACCTGGTTGGCGATGTAGTTGTTCGAGCCAAGGAGCATCAGGGCAAGGATTTCCAACAGCGTTCGCGGCTGCCGGTGGATGTAGATCGGCTCCAGGCCTTCCGGCACCGATCCGATCGATATCTCACCCTCGACGCTTCCGCCGGCCTTCTCAATGAAGGCGGCGATGAGCTCGCCAGCATATCGAACGCTGACGCTGGAATCCTCTTGGCCGAGGTTGATGCGGCCCCGACCCCTGGGACCACGCGCTCGGAACTGGCTGACAGCCAACGGGGTGATCGGCGTCTGCTCCTCAGCGGAGCGGATCGTATCTCCGCGGCGCACGGCGTGGATCGTGTTGAAGTTCACGGCAAGCGCGACGTTCAGGGCGTTATAGGCTTCTTCGTCGTTCTCAATGCCCGGGATGCGAAGGTCGGCGGGGTAGTAGCTCGCGTCGAGCACGATGCCGGTGAACGCTTTCCTGTCGGCTGCGGCAATGAGATTGGGTGCGAGCAGCGCCAGCTCCTCGGAGATCAGGAAGGGGTCGCCGCCCCCGCGGACATACAACACTCCGTCATTGCCCAAATAGAAGCGGGTCTCAAACCGGTAGTCGCCGCCCAACACCTCCACCGCCAACCAGGCAGTAACGAGCTTGGTGACGGAAGCCGGAACAAAGGGCTGCTCGACGTTTTGGGCCACCAATTTGTTGCCCTCTGCGTCGAGCACAAGCACCAAGCCAGAGGGCGCAAGGGCAGCGATCTCCGCTCCAATGTCGGCTTGCGCCGGGACGGGCAGCAGGAGTAGGGCGCAGACGAGAGCAAGCGGGCGAAACCGCAAAATGTGCGCGGTCCAATACCGCGGGCCTTTAACTGCCGCTATCGGCAAGCGACTAGTGCTCCGATTCCGACATTTGCGACCCATTGCAGCCATTCCCAGAGCAAATGTCGGAATCATCAGGACCACTAGCAAGTTTATGATTCTAGTGGAGCTTTGAATTCGACATTTGAGCACGAACTTCGCCGCAAACGGCACTCAAATGTCAAATTCGCTCCACTAGTGCTCCATGCCCGTGATGATCTTCTCGACTTCCTCAATTGAGGTTTTCTTCGGGTCGATATCTTCGGCGGCGACCGTGCCGCGACGCAGCACGACAATTCGGTCAACCACCTGGAACACGTGGTGGATGTTGTGCGCGATGAAGATGCAGGAATGGCCGGAATCGCGTGCGTTACGAACGAACTGAAGGACACCTTGAGTCTCCGCGACACCGAGATTGTTGGTCGGTTCGTCCAGGATAATCAGGTCGCTGTCGAAATGCATAGCGCGCGCGATCGCCACGGCCTGACGTTCGCCGCCCGACAGCGAGCCGATGGGTGTCGTGGTCGGGATGTCCTTGGTGATACCGACTTCCTTGAGGAGATCGCTTGCGACTTGATCCATCATGGGCTGGTCGAGCCGGTTGAAGAAGCGCGGGCCGCGCAGGGGCTCGCGGCCAAGGAACAGGTTGCGCGCAATGGAAAGCTGCGTGACGAGCGCGGAATCCTGGTAGATCGTCTCGATGCTGTAGTTGATGGCGTCGGTCGTGTTTCTGATGGTCGCCTTCTCGCCGTTGACGTAGATGTCGCCACTGGTGGCGGCGACCGCCCCCGACAGCACCTTGATGAGCGTCGATTTGCCAGCGCCGTTGTCGCCAAGCAGGCCGACGATTTCGCCGCGCCTCACCGAGAAGTCGACGCCGCGCAAGGCGTGCACGTTGCCGTAGGACTTCTTGATATCCACCATCCGGATCAGGTCTTCGGCCATGTCTAGGTTGCCTCCTGATGCCGGCGATCGAGCCATGAGTGAAGTGCCATCATCCCGAGAATAATGGCGCCGATAAAGATGTTGTAGGCCAGCCCCGGCACGCCGATCATGATGATGCCGTTGCGCATAAGGCGCAGGATGAAGACGCCGATCACCGTTCCGATGATCGTGCCGCGCCCGCCCATAAGAGCGGTGCCGCCGATCACCACCATGGCAATCACCTCCAGTTCGTATCCCGTGCCGCTGTTGGGATTCGCAGCCGACGTCCGGATGGAGCTGATAATACCCGCCAGCGCCGCGAATGTGCTGCTCAGCATGAAGAGATAGATCTTGGTGCGGTTGACTTTGACGCCGCGTGCGCGCGCCGCATCGGGGTTGCCGCCTGACGCCTGAATCCAGTTGCCGGCTTTTGTTCCCGTCAGGACGTAGCCGAGCACGATCGCCGCAAGTGCGAACCAGAACAGCGACATGTAGATGCGCAAGGGGCCGATCCAAAAATCGCCGACCAGGATTTCGGCAAGCGGCTGACCGGCCGCGTTCCATGTTCGCTGCGGGAAGCCGTCGGTGATGAAAAGCGCCGTGCCGCGCACGAGAAGAAGCATGCCGAGCGTCACGAGGAACGATGGGATCTTGAGCTGCGTGACGAGGAGGCCACTGGAAAGGCCAATCAGTGCCGCTGTCCCCAGCGCTGCCAAAAATGCGATCTCAAGCGACGCAACGCCACTGTTGAAAAGCGTCCACATGAGGACGGCGGAGAAGCCGAACACCGAACCGACGGATAGGTCGAACTCGCCGGACGTCATCAAGAGCGTCATCGCCAGGGCGATCAGTCCAAGCTCCACGGTGAACGCCAGGGTGTTGCTGATGTTCAGGACCGAGATGAAGTTCGGATTGATCGACGTGAAAACGACGATCAGCAGAACCAAGAGGGCGAACGGGCCCGCTTCAGGCCGGCCGATCAGCCTTAGAATGGTCCGGTTGCTTTCCATGGCTGTTATGTTGCCCCCAAAACTGCTGACGGAGTGCCGGTCATGCACGCCCGAACCGACGAACCGAGACGGGCGTGCATGTTGAACGCTTAATTGCCGCTCATGATGTCGTCATATACCTGAGCGGTGTCGGCCTCGTAGAGAGCGCCGACGATGATGTCGAAGCCCGGAGGGATGCCGCTTGCCGCTGCGCTGGCGAGTGACAGCGCCAGGTAGCTGGTCATCTGCGGGTCCTGCCACATCGCAGCGTTGACGTAGCCGTTCAGCACTTCCTGCGTGGTGTCGAGCGAGTTGCCCCAGCCAACGACCGGGATGTCGCCCGGCGCGATTCCGAGTTGATCGAAGACGCGCTTGATGGAGCCCGTCACCAGATCGCCAAGGCCGATAATCGCCGTGACCTTGTCTCGATTGGCGTTCAGGTAATCGGTCATGCGGGTGATGGCCTCCGCCTGATCGAGCGTCGCGTCCGTGACCTCCCACGTGACGCCAAGCGGCTCAAACACGCTGGCGATGCCTTCTTCCTCCTGGACGCCGTATGTAGCGCCGGGGACTTCCACCGGCATCCAGACGAAATCGCCGGACTTTACGTGGCCGTTGTCGACCATGTACTGGGCCCATTTCTGGCCGACCACCACGAGGTCCATCCCGACATAGGCACCGAAATCGGCGGACGGGTCGGGCGTGTTCATGTTGATGATCGGAATGCCCGCGGCATTGGCTTCCGCCACGACCTCAATCAGGCTGCCCGGATCCGGGCTGGTGGAGACGATGCCGTCTGCGCCGGCCGCGATGGCTGCTCTCACGGCTTCCTGATGAGATGGAACGTCGCCGCTATGGAACGAGGTGTTGACGTCGTTACCGGTGTCAGTGGCCCACTGCTTGGCCCCATCCAAGAAATACGTCCAGACCGGGTCCGCAGGCGAGCCGTGCGAGATCCAGTAGAAAGTCCTGCCGTTTTGAGCCTGGGCGGCCGTCGCCGGCAGGATCGCGGCGAACAGGACGCCGGCGAGTAAGTACTTCAGATATCGGAACATAACATCCCTCCGGTTTGTTTTGTCCGCTTGGTGTCAGCACGGCCCGATGCGGACGGCTCGGGCCGCTTGTTCTCTCAGCGCCGGCGGAACACGGCTTGGCGTTTCTCCTTGAAGGCCGCACGCCCTTCCGCTGCATCCTCCGTTGCAAAGCAAATGGTCTGCAGGTCGCGTTCGTATTCGATCGCTTTTTCCAGCGGCACGGTGAAGGCCGCCTTCAGATTAAGCTTGGCAGTCTCGGCTGCAATTGGCGCGCGGCTGGCGATCGTTTCCGCGATCGCCCGGGCCCGATCCATGAGACCGGCCGCCGGCACGACTTCGCTGATCAGATGCCAGTCTCTTGCTCGCTCCGCATCGATCGGGTCGCCGGTCATCATCATCATGGCGGCGTTGGACGCCCCGATGGAATGGGCGAGATAGGTCGCCATACCGCCTCCGCCGATCCATCCAAGCTTGATCTCCGGAGCCGCAAAGCTCGCGGTGTCCGCAGCGATACGAATGTCGCATGACATGGCGGTCTCCAGCCCGCCGCCGAAGGCGTAGCCGTTGATGGCAACGATTGACGGCTTCAGGAGCGCGCGGATGGCATCGCAATAGTCGGGCCGATTGCGGAACTGCCACGGCGTTTCGTAGCTGTCCAACTCGGCGATGTCGGAACCAGCGCAGAACGCCCGATCGCCGGCCCCGGTCAGGATCACACAACGAACCGCGTCGCTGTCGTTGCACTCCTTTGCCGCGGCGACGATTGCGTCGGCCATGGCAGGCGTGATCGCGTTCAGCTTTTTCGGCCGGTTCAGCGTGATGGTCGCGACCCGGCCCGCGACATTGAAGAGAACATCGTCGGTCATGACAAAGCTCCGCGGGTTGCAGCGGCCGGATGCCGATGCCGTGCAGCTGGACTAAACGGCGCTCGCATCATGTGACCTCCGATTGGGCAATCACGCCGCTTTCCACAAGGCGCGCGATCGTCGCCGCGTCATAGCCGGCCTCGCTCAGGATCTGCTCGGTGTGTTCGCCGGCGAGTGGGGCACCGCGCTCAACGCGTGAGGGCGTCTTGGCGAACCGGATGGCGAAGCCCGGGGTTTTGACGTGACCCTCCGTTGGGTGATCGTATTCCACGAACGTCCCGTTGTGTTGAACTTGCGGATCGTTCACCAGGTCCTCGTATCCGTAGACGGGACCAGCCCAGATGCCGGCGCTTGCAAAGGCGTCGAGCCATTCCGCCGAGCTGCGGCTTTTCAGATGCCGGCGCGTCGTCGCATAGATTTCGTCGCGTTTGTCCCACGTATCTTTCTCGTCATCGAGTTCCAGGAAGCTGGCTTCACCGATCACCTCTCCGAGCGTCTTCAGCGACGGGAAGGCGAGGACGATGAATCCGTCCGCCGTTTCGAAAACGCCATAAGGCGAGCGGATGAACACATGCGCATGTGGTTCGGTGGAGCGTCGCTGCTTGATCCCGCCGACCGTGAACACGGAGAGCTCCTGCATCTGCAGCGCTGTTATGGCGTCGAGCATGTTGACTTCGACGAGCTGTCCTTCACCGGTGCGCTCGCGATGGAAGAGCGCCGCCAGGGCGCCTTCGAACGCCGTGTAAGCGGTGACGGCATCGACGAGATATTGGCCGGCCGGGGCGGGCGGCTCATCGGCTTGGCCGGCCGACAGCATGGCGCCGGACATACCTTGTAGGATCAAGTCCTGGCCGGGACGGTCGCGGTAAGGGCCGTCTTCGCCGTAGCCGGAGATGGAAACGTAGACGAGCCGCGGATTGATCGCGCTCAGCGTCGCGTAGTCGACACCGAGTCGCGCAGCGACGCCAGGACGGTAGTTCTGCAGGAAGATGTCGGCGCTCTTGACCAGCGTCTGCAGAACATCGCGCCCTTCCGGCGCCTTCAAATCGATGGCCAAAGAGCGCTTGTTCCGATTGAGGGAAAGAAACGACACGTTGATCTTGTTGCCTTGGGCGCCGCCCGCGGAGACGTGACGCTGCCACTCTCCGGCGACCGGCTCCACCTTGACCACGTCGGCGCCAAGGTCGCCCAGCCGCTGTCCGGCGAATGGTCCGGCCATTGCGATCGAACAGTCGAGAACGCGGATGCCCTCCAATATCCCGGTCACGACCATGGCTCCTGTCTGCTCGAATGTGTCATTTCATCACCCATCCGCCGTCGACGTTGAGCGTCTGCCCGGTGATAAAGCTAGCCTCTTCCGACGCCAGGAACATCAACGCATTGGCGATATCGCGGGGATGCCCTCGGCGTTTGACGGCCTGGTTCTCCAGCACATAGCGGGAATAGCCCTCCGGATCGGGATGAATCTTCTCCGCCTCGGTCGGGAAGGCCCCGGGGGCGATGGCGTTGACGGTAATGCCGAACTGGCCGAACTCGCGCGCCCAGGCCCGGGTGAGCCCGATCAACGCGCCCTTGGACTGCACGTAGGGTGCCAGATTGGCCCAGCCGCCGGAAATGGTGACGGAGGACATGTTGATGATGCGGCCCCAAACCTTTTTGCGCATATGCGGCAGGGCTTTTTGAACGCAGATGATGCCGGCATCCACGTTCACCGCCTGGACCGTCCGGTAATCCTCTAGCGTGAATTCGTGGGCTGCGCGGAAGGGATAGATCGCGGCATTGTTGATGACGATGTCGAAGCCGCCAATATCCGCCACCGTCTGATCAAGCGTATCACTGAGCGCGGCAATGTCGGCGAGGTCGATCTCGTGCATCGACAGGCCGTCCAGGTTCTCTGCCGCCGCCTGCTCTTTGAGCATCGCCGCTTTCTCGGAATCCTTGTCGATGGCGACGATGCGGGCGCCTTCACGTAAGAACGCAAGTGCGGCTTCGGCGCCAAGGCCGCCGGCGGTCCCGGTGTGCAATATAGTCTTTCCGGCAAACCGCATGACTAAGCGCGACCCTTGATTGGTTGGTGGTTGCCCGAAGGTGTCGGATAGTCGTCATCCGGTTGTTGCTGGATGGACGTAATGCGCGCCTCCGCCGCCGAAATCTCCTCAGCGCTTGTCAGGATCCGGAAGACAGAGTCGTAGCTCCGCTCGTCGCCGTGCTCCAGCCAGATGAGCTCCTTGCGTTCCTGCGCCGCCGCATGGCCGAGAACATGGTCGGTTGAAGGCTCCAGACCGAGCGCATACTGACCGGCTTGCAGGTTCTGCCATTCATACATGCAGGGGAACTGGCTCTTCTGCGTGACCACCTCAAACCCGATCCCGAGCTCCTCATTGACCAGCGCAACGGGCACTAGGCCGTTTTCGTCAGCGGCCATTTCGTGCTGCCAGACCTGCTCATGAAACGCGTGTTGCGGTCCTCGCATGGTGCGATAGCCGACGCCCTGCTTGCGATAGGCCTCGCCGTCATGCGCTGCCCACACCACATCGGCGATCGGCGCAAGGTAACGTGATCCTTCCGCCAGCACCGGGTAGCCGACATTGATGTGATAGCAATACATGTGCGGCGTGCGGTAGAAGCCGCGATTGATGACCTTGTCGCTGATCCTGATTTCGTTGGTGCCGGCATCGATCTCAATGCGCCGCACCAGCTCCAGGTGCTCGCCAAAGACGGTTCCCTGCATGACGGAGCCTTCGCACCAAAGAATGCAGCGGTCGCCGTCCCATCGTTCGCCGTAGCCGAGAAGACGCGCCGGAATCGTGCTGATCCGTCCGTGGATGGAATGGCTGACGGTCTTGCGCGGATCATAAATGTAATGTTCGGCCGGTTCCTCATACATGAACAGGATATGGTCGAGACCGCAGGTCACCATCAGGCCGGAGAATGATCGCAGCCAGCCGAGACCGCCTTCGCCTTCGTATTCGTGCAGGCCGGGATGGCGGAATCCGGAAGGTGAGTGCCAACCGATGGCCATGCCGGAATATTCGCAATCGGCAATATCCATGGCCCGGTCGACGAGGACGGTGAAGCGAAGACCGGTTCCAGTTCGGAACTCAAGGAGGCGAATTGCCCGCTCCAGCCCGTCGCCCAGAGTCATCAGCCGCACGCCGGCGAACTGCGACAGGGCGCCTGCCGATTCCGCGACAGCTTTTCTTGTCATCTCTCGACCGTAAAGCTGGACCATTCAGTTCCTCCCGTCCTGGTTCCGCGCCGTCTACAAGCCGTTGGCCTTGAGCTTCTCTTCAAGGAAGCGTTTGGCTCTCGGCACGTCGGATTCGTCCAGATGCTCAATGATGATCGGAATGTTGGGATGTTTCTGGGCCAGGCGCCGTAGATAAAGGTCGTAGTTCAGATCGCCGAGCCCCGGAGCCGGTAGCTCGATCTCGCCGACGCCGCGGAAGGTGTGCCCTTCATGGGCGTCTGCATCGCCAATGTCAGCGTGCTTCTCCGACTTGTCGCCGCCGGAACGTTTCACGTCCTTGGCGTGGGCGATGCGGATTTTGTCGGAGAGCGCGTCGAACACGCGGTTCAGCGTCTCGTCCATGTGGTCGATGTTGTGGTTCTCGAAGTAGTTGGTCGGGTCCATGAGGAGGCCGAGTCCAGGATGGTCGATCTCGGCGAACATTCTGAGAGTCTCCTCCACCGAACCCACGACGTTGTTCACGTAAGTCTCAAGCAGGAAAACTGCGCCGTGGTCGTGGGCATGTTGAGCAAGATCGCCGATCACCGCGCGGCACTCGTCCCAACCCTCCTCGGTCTTGTTCTTTGGGTGATGGACCCAATCGGAATCCGGATCGAACGTGCCCGTTTCGGAAATCACGTAAGGCGAGCCGAGATATTGGGCGTGCGCGATAATCTCCTTCAAAAGCGCGTTGCGCTCGCGACGCTCCGCTGGATCGGGATGGACAATGTTGGTGTAGCCGGAGATGCATGAGATCGGCAGATGATGGTCGCGAAACGTGTCGCGAATGGTCCGGCACTTTTCCTTTGTGATGTTGCCGAGGCTGAGATCGATATCTGGGAAGTGCAGATCGAGCTGCACGGTGTTGAAATCGAGCGCTCGAATCTTCTTCGCCGATTCCTCAAGAGCGTAGGGAAAGTACGCGGTGAAGATGCCGGTCTGCATCATGGCCGGGACGCTCCGGATGGGCCGCGCAGGTCGAACTCCGACAGCGCAACCGTGCGTTTCTCGTCTATGGAGCGATAGGCGGCCTCAACCAGCGCCATCGTCTTCACGTTGTCGGCGATCGACAAGACCGGCGGCTCGCCCGTGCTAAGGGCGTATTGCAGCTGCTCCATGACGCCGGCAAAGGCATGGGGAAACCACATCGTTTCCCAATGCGGCGTTTCCCATTTGCCCTTTGTCGCCGTGCGCGACGCATAGGTGAGGGTGGACGCTACGCCGGTCGGCCAGCCGATCTTCCCCTTGGCAACGCCGTCGGTGCCGTCAACGCGCCAGGCGATGTGTTGATCATCCTGGTAGTCATCGTCGCCGCGCGGCCCCGACCAGACATCCTCCACCGAGACCGCCATGACATCGCTCGGAAACTTCAAGGTGGAGACGACGATGCCGTCGCTGTGATCGAAGGTGGTGCGGGGGTCCTTTCGGGTGAGGGAGGTGATCTCCAGTGGATCGCCGAACAGGAAGCGCAGTGCGTCGAGGTGATGCACGCTCATATTCGACAGCGTCAGCCGATCGTATTCGGCCAAGAAACCCTGCCAATGGGGAATCGCGTGCATGTCGATTTCGGCAAAGACGATGTCGCCGAGCACGCCGGCGTCGATCAGCTGTTTCAGGACGCGCATCGACTGGTCGTATCGCATGTTCTGATTGATCGAGACGGGCTTGCCCGCGTGGATCGCCTCATCGCGCAGCGCGATTGCCTCATCCAGCGAAAGGGCGAGCGGCTTCTGCACCAGCACCGCTTTGACGTGGGGTGCAGAAAGCGCCTTGCGGATGAGTTCGGGTTGTTGATCAGGCGGAAAGGCGAGGTCGATGATCTCGACATCCGGGTCGTCGATCAGGGCCTCGGGCGTGTCGTGCACACGCGGAATGCTCCAACGCTTCGCCACCGCCTCTGCATGATCGCGTGTGCGCGAGGCGATTGCTGCCACCTGGAAGCCGGCATGGGCGTAGGCGGCGAGATGGCATTCCGCCATGATCATGCCGGCACCGATGCAGCCGATCCGATAACTTCTTTCGCGGATATCCGGGTCCGGCTTGAGGGCGGGTGCAGCGGCCACGTGGCAGACCTATGCGCGGCGCTGCTGATGTGACGGTGCAATCGGCGAGGCAACGCGCCGTAGCGGACTGACGATTTTCGGAAACTGCAATCGCAACGCGCCGCCCCCCGTTTCTGTCCGTCGCTCTTCCGGCGACCACGTCCAAGTTGACGTTTCTGCAAGATCAAGTCAACGTCATTTCTCCTCATATTCAATCAGTTATCCGGGGACGAGACCCACACGGAAATCGGTGAGCCATCTCGTAATGGTATGAAATCAAAGCACATTGCGTCGCGTTTGCGTCCAGTGAAAAGACAGGATTATGATGGCGCCCTCGTGCTGGAGTGAACTGTTCGGGAAATCGTGATAGAGACATCATTTTCCATCATTCTGCTCTTTGGGAGCTGGAATTGCGCTTCACGTTAAGCGACGTCGCCCGAGAGGCGGGTGTGTCCACCGCGACCGTTGACCGGGTGCTGAACAATCGCTCCGGCGTTCGCGCCCGGACCCGCGAGATCGTTTTGGAGACGGCGACCCGCCTCGGCTACATCGCCGAGGAAGACGGGATGACGCTCTCCGTCGACCGCCGCGTGCGCCTCGACTTTGTTCTTCCGGCGGGGACCAATGTCTTCATGGCGGACCTTCAGGAGCATATCCGAGAGCAGGCGTCCTATCACCGCAATCTCGACGTCGCCGTTCATTCCATCGAGGTCTTCAATCCCGACACGCTCGCAGATGCGCTTGATGATCTGCGTGGGCACACGCAGGCCGTCGGCGTTATCGCCATCGACCATCCGACGGTTCGCGAAGCGGTGCGCACGCTCGTTGCCGATGGCATACATGTCGCGACCCTCGTCTCCGATATCGCTCAAGTGCCGCGCGTGGGTTATGTCGGCATCGACAATCGCGCCGCCGGACGATTGGCCGGGTATCTTCTGGGGCGTTTCCTCGGCAGGGACGGCCGCAAGAAGATCGCCGTCTTCGCCGGGTCGATGTCTTATCGCGGCCACGAAGAGCGCGAGATGGGCTTTCGCAACATCCTCGCGGACGAGTTTTCCAATCTGGAGGTCGTTCAGCTGAGGGAAGTGCGCGACGATTGGGAGCGCGCGCAGGCGGAAGCCACAGCGCTGCTCAAGCAATTTCCCGATATCTCCGGTGTCTACAATGTCGGGGCCGGCAATGAAGGTATTGCCCGGGCGCTGTGTGATCGGGGGCGGGGGCGGGACGTTGTCTTTGTCGGCCACGACCTGACAAGTCACCACCGACGCTTGTTGCTTGATGGCACGCTCGACGCCGTCATCGACCAGAATCCGCGCGTTGAAGCGCGTGAGGCCATCAACATGCTGGCCAACGCCGTGCTCGGCCGTCCCAATGTCCAGCACCTGCCGCGGCTTCAGGTCATCTTCAAAGAGAACCTTCCGGAGGTCTGAGCCGTATCGAGCGTGTGCGCCTTATAAAGTGCGCCAATCAAGCCGCATGGAGAGCGTCAGCGTCTCGCCGTCTGCGCGCTGGATGAGGCCCGGTTGGCCGTCGAGATTGTGTGCATCGACGGGATGCGACACCGGCTCGAAGCAGAAGAAGTCCGCCTCCGAAGACGGCGAGTAGACGATGGCTGTCGTCAGCGGCACGTCGGCGCTCAATGTGATGGCCAGCCCGGAAGCCGGTTGGGCGATGGTCGCCGAACCGGTCCAGTCGGTGAAGGCGTTGTTGATCCAGCCCGGCGGCAGCGCCACGCCGTCCGCGAAGTTCCAATCCGGTCGTTCGCCGATCCCGATATGGTCGGTCGGTAGGTGGCGCTCATCCTCCAGCCACACGCCGGAGGCTTTGAACTGAAGCCTTGTGTCGGGCGTTCGCGGGAACCAGGGATGAAAGCCGCCGCCGAAAGGCAAAGCGCGCCCGGAGCGGTTGGTGATCGTCAGCGTTTGCGCCACCGATCCTTCGCGCAGCTCAACCTTCGCTTCGGCGTCATAGCGAAACGGGCCGATGGTGCCGTCTTCCAAGATTAGGGTCGCCGCATTGACGGTGGCCTCGGCGACCGTCCAAGGTTTCTGAAAAGCATCGCCGTGGATTGGGAAGGGCTCGCCGTCCAAGTTCGGCTCGATCGGGTGGAACGTCCCGTCGAAGGAAAATCCGCCGCCGGAGATTCGGTTGGAGAAGGGCAGAAGCACATTCGATCCAAGCCCGAAAGGGCCCGCGTCGGCTCCTTGCCACGGCCGCAGGATGGGAATCCGTTCGCCGGCGACAAGCGCCTCCGCCGAAACGATGCCGCCGCCGAGCAAAGGCGCAAGCTCAAGCCGCGTGCGGTCATCCGCAAGCGTGAGCGTCTCGCTCATCTCACCAGCCCGCGTCGATCCCTATGTTCTGGCTGGTGATCATGTCGGAGCGCGGCGAGGCGAGGAACACCACGAGCTCCGCGACCGCTTCCGGCTGAATACGGACCTTGAGGCACTGCCGGTCCATAACCCAGTTGGAATACTCCTCCGCCTTGTGCCCGAAGACGCGCGCCTCCGCCTCCGACACGATGGCGCCCGGCGCCACGGCGTTCACGCATATGCCGAACGGCCCAAGCTCGCGGGCGAGCGACTTGGTCATGCCCAAGAGCGCGCCCTTGGAGGTGATGTAGGGGACATAGCCGTCGAGCTGTCCGTTCAGTGTGATGGACGTAAAATTGATGATCTTGCCCCAGCGCTTTTCCTTCATGGCCGGCGCGCACACCACGCTCATCGCGTAGGCGGCTGAGGAGTTCACGCGGATCTGGTCCTCATATTCCTCAAGCGAGAACTCTTCGTAGGGCCGGTTGATGATCAGCGCCGCATTGTTGATCAGGATGTCGAAGCCGCCTTTGGCTTTGGCGGCATCGCGAACGATCGCCTGCGCGCCGGAGAGGTCGTTCAGGTCGCAGCCGAGGAATGACACATTTGCGCCGAGTGCATTGGCGCGCGCTTCCGCATCCTCAAGGTCCGGCCGGTCCAGCACGGTAACGGCCGCTCCTGCCTCCGACAGTCGCGTGGCTTGGGCGCGGCCCAGCGTCCCCAGGCCGCCCGTCAAAAGGACGTTCTTGCCGCTCAGTTCAGCCATCGCCTCCCCCTTTAGAGAATGTTGCTGACTTCCTCGATCGAGGTCTCCTCGATGCGCTTGTCCATGACGATCTCGCCCAGCCGCATGGCTACCACCCGATCACAGCAATCGAAGACGTGGTGCATATTGTGGCTGATGAAGACCGACGTGATGCTCTGATCCTTCAGCGATCGCACGAACCCGATCACCTTCTGAGTCTCCTTGACGGAGATGTGGTTGGTCGGCTCGTCGAGGATCATGACCTTCGATTTGAAGTGCATGGCGCGCGCAATCGCCACGCCCTGGCGCTGGCCGCCGGACAATTCTCCGACGATCGCGTCCGGCGATCGCACATGCAGATCGACATCGGCGATCGCAGAGACGCTCTCTGAGCGCATGCGGTCCTGATCGAGCCAGCCGATTCTGCCGATCGACATCTTCACGGGCTCGCGGCCGATGAACATGTTGCGTGCGATCGACATGCTCGGGACCATGGAATTGTACTGGTAGATCGTCTCAATGCCGCGATCCATGGCTTGTCGCGGCGTTGCGAAATTGATCGGCTCGCCTTCCAGTGTGATCTCGCCGGAGCTGCGGCTCTCAGTTCCCGACAGGATGTTGATCAGCGTGGACTTGCCCGCGCCATTGTCGCCGACCAGGCCAAGCGCTTCGTTCGGGTAGATGTCCAGCGTCACGCCCTTCAGCGCATGCACGCCGGAATACCATTTGTGCACATCCTGAAAGCGGATGATCGGATCGGGCATCTTCAGGTCTCGACCTTCATAGCTTTGGCCCTGCTCCGCAGCCAGGCGTTCACAACGACGGCAAAGATCGTCAGGCTGCCGATCGCCAGCTTGAACCAGTTCGCATCGACCTGCGAGAGCACGAGGCCGTTGTCGATGACGCGGATGAGCGTCGCGCCGATAATGCCTCCCAGAATCGTGCCGATGCCGCCGGTCAAGGCAGTCCCGCCGATCACGGCCGCGGCGACGGCCTGGAGCTCCAGCCCTTCGCCGATGGAGGGGAGCGGCGCACCGAGCCGCATGACCTGGATGGTGCCGGCGAAGCCCGCCAGCACCGAGCAGATCATGAAACAGGCGATCTTGACCCGCGCGGTAGGGATGCCCATCGACCGGGCTGCCGGAAGGAAGCCGCCGGTCGCCCGCACCCAGTTGCCGAAGTTCGTCCGCGACAGGAGAAGCGACGCCAATATGCCGATCCCCAGAAACCAGAAGAACGACATCCGGAACATGTCGCCCGGGCCGACATAATGCGTGAAAAGCTCCTTGGGCAGCGCATCGGCCGGCAGGAACGGCGGGAAGCCACCTGAGATCACGACGGTGATGGAGCGCGCCACAAACAACATGCCGAGCGTCGTGATGAAGCTCGGTATGTTGAAGCGGATCGTCAGTGCGCCGTTGGTGAAGCCG
Organism: Afifellaceae bacterium; assembly: GCA_028284625.1. GTDB lineage: Bacteria > Pseudomonadota > Alphaproteobacteria > Rhizobiales > Afifellaceae > DASWJZ01. The sequence goes on from JANQRH010000009.1 coordinate 446,727, forward strand.
ACGAGCGCGGCGGCCAGCAGGCCTGCGGGAAATGCGAGAACGAAGGGCGTGCCGGATTCGATCAGAACGGCCATGATCATGGGCGTCAGCGCGAAGACGGAGCCGACGGATAGATCGAACTCGCCGCAGATCATCAGCAAGGTCACGCCAATGGCGACCATGGCCATCTCAGGAAGGATCCCAAGGATCCCCTGGACATTCTGGGGGCTCAAAAAGATGCCGTCGGTCTGGATCTGGAAGACGATTGTCAAAAGAACCAGAAATACGATGCCGGCAAGCTCCGGCTTCTCCAGATAGATTTTCAGCCAGCGTTTCATGAGCCCCCTGAGAGAAGCGGGCCACGGCAAAGCCGCCGCGGCCCATCTTGATTTCGCTTATCGCTTGCCCTGCTTGGCGAGTTCCCAAAGGTCCGGGACATCCTCAACCAGGACAAGACCCTGCCCGGTGTCGATATCGGCCGGCGACAACCCGACGGTCTTGGCAAGATAGGCCTGCATGACCGGCATGAAGCCTTGCATATACGGCTGCTGGTCGACCTGGACCTGGATGTAGCCGGTCTCCATTTGCTGCAGCACCTCGGCGACGATGTCGAAGCCGCCCATCAGCACCTTGCCCGGCTCCACACCGCGGTCGGCGAGAACCTGCGCGACATAAGCGTGCCACAGGCCGGTGTCGAAGTAGACGGTCGTGTCCGGATTGGCGTTGATGTAGGCGCCGACGCGTTCGGCAACGATGGCGCCGTCAGTGCCCGTGTCTAGCCGCACGATCTCAACGTCGCGGCCGCCGGCCTTCATCTCTTCAAGGTGGTTGATGATCCCCTGGGCGCGCTGCTCCGACCAATTCTGGCCAGGTGCGGAAACGCCCACGACGGCCTTGATCTTTCCTTCAGCGGGGTAGAACTCCGCCATCTTCTTGCCGAGCGAATAGCCCGCCGGGATGAAGCCCTGGCCGATGAAGGCCTGGCGCTCGCTGCCGGCAGCACCTTCCGTGTCATCGACGTTAGACGCGATCACGATGACGCCCGCTTCGCGCGCGCCGGAGATGATCTGATCAAAGGCGTTGTTGTCGACGATGGAGGTGATGAGCGCGTCCGGGTTGCGTGACAATGCGGCCATCATGTTGGCGGCCTGCTGCTCGATAGAGCCTTCCGTCTGCGTGAAGATCATCTGGCAATTGGCCTGAAGCTTGTCGCAGGCGTCGTCAAAGCCCTTCTTGACGGCCTGCCAGAACGGATTGGAGGCCGACGAATGGTGGGTGAAGACGACGTTCAGCGGATCTTGCGCGTTGGCGACTACAGCCGAAACGCTGACCGCCGCGGCAAGTGTGAGGGTGCTCAATAACCTTCTCAACTTTTCCTCCTTCGGTTTTGGCGCGACCGATCGATCCGAGGGATCACAAATCGGCCGCATCTGTCTTCCGGCGGACCACGGTGAATGCGCGTTCCAGCTCGGGGTTGAGGTCCATGCCGTGGCCCGGACCAGGTGGCACTGTGATCATTCCGTCCCTGACTTCAGGCAGGGCCGTGACCAGATCGCGGTACCAAGTTCTGTAAAATGCGCGGACGCTTTCCTGCACCAATGCGTTGGGCGCGTTGAGCGAAAGGTGGGTCGACGCTCCGAGCACGACCGGTCCCGTGCAGTCGTGCGGTGCGACCGGCAGATGCCACGTTTCCGCCATGGCGGCGATCTTGCGGGCTTCGCTCAAGCCCCCGCACCAGCTGATATCCAGCATGACGATGCCGGCGGCGCCGGTCTCCAGAAGATCACGGAAAGCCCAGCGCGAGCCGAGCGTCTCGGATGCGGAGATCGGGGCAGAGGAGCTCTCGGCGTAGCGCTTCAAGCTGCCGAGGCTGTCCATCTTGATCGGGTCTTCGTGCCAGAACGTGTTGAACGGCGCGAGCGCGCGCGCAATCTGCATGGCCGGCAGCAGCTGCCACATGGAGTGGAACTCCACCATGATGTCCATGGTGTCGCCGACGGCGTTGCGGATCTTCTCAAACGGCTCAAGGGCTGCCTTGAGGTCGGGCGCTGAGATGTATTGGCCGCGGCTTTTCTCAGCCGCCGTATCGAACGGCCATATCTTCATGCCGGTGATGCCGTCCTCCAGGAGCGATTGCGCCAACTCGTCCGCTCTGTGAAGGAAGCCGTTGAGGTCGTCGTAGCGGCTGTCGCCGCCGCCCAGGCCGAAATTGTCCGTCTGCTGGCCGGTCGCCTCCTTGATGTAGTCGCTGCCGGCGCAGGTATTGTAGGTGCGGATCGACGAGCGGCTGAAGCCGCCCAGAAGCTGCGCGATCGGCTGGCCGGTGGCACGCCCGAAGAGATCCCACAACGCGATGTCGAAGGCGGAATTGCCGCGCATCTCCGCGCCCGTTGAGCGGAATCCGAGATAACCGACGAGTTCCGATGCCAGAAGGTCGATCTGCAGCGGGTCGCGGCCGATGACGCGCGGCGCGACGAATTCGTGAAGATAGGTCTCAACGGTCTCGGCGATGAAGAATGTCTCGCCAAGCCCGATCGGGCCTTCATCGGTGTGCACCAGAACCCACAAGAGGTTCGGCCGCTCAGCGACCCGCACGGTCTCCAGTCGGCTGATCTTCATTATGCGAGGCCCGCCGTCAGCAGCGCCTGAACACTGACGTCGAAATGGGTCGCCATCAGAGCGCTTGCGGTCTGCGGATTGCCGGAGACGATCGCCTCGGCGATCTGGATGTGGATGTCGATCATCTTATGCTGCTCGGCATCCGTGGTGCGGCTGCGCCACCCGATCGGCCATGTCTGGCGGGTCACGCCGTCGAAGGCCCCGATGATCAGCGAATAGACCGGGTTCTTGGCGGCCGCCGCGATGGCGACATGAAACGCCAGGTCGTGCTCCATGACGACTTCCGGCCGCGCGATGTTTGTACGCATCGCATGAGCATGGGCGAGAATGTCCTCGCCTTCCGCGTCGGAGCGGCGCATCGCGGCAAGGGCGGCGGTGCGCGATTCCATCGTGCGGCGCACGTCGTAGATCTGTTGAATGGAGATCTGCTCGGTGTTCACGCCGTGCTCGATCACCGGCGACATCGCGCCGTAGTCGATCTCCGCGACCGTTGCGCGCCGACCGGCTTTCAAATCGATGAGGCGCATCGCCGCCAGCGAACGGAAGGCTTCGCGGACCACCGATCGCGAGACACTCAGTTCCTGGGAAATAGCTGCTTCGCTCGGCAGCCGGTCGCCGGGACCGAGATCGGCGTTGCGGATATGGGCGGTTATCGCGCCAATCGCTCCGGAAACTCTGGTTTCCTCTGCTGCGGAGCGTGTTCCGCTCGTCGTCGCTCGACCACCTTGCATATTGAACCGCAAAAGCTGTCAGACAGGTTTGACTTGAACTGTATCTAGGCGGTCTATATTCAGTCTGTCAATAATCACGGGGGGAGCGGCATGTCGGCCGGCGCGAGGATGGTTCTGGACGCCCGCAACATCGTGGGCGAAAGCATCGTCTGGGACGAGCAGCGCCAGCGCCTGCTGTGGGTCGACATCATCGCCAAGCGCGTCCACGTCTTCTCGCCGGAGAGCGGCGAGCACCAAAGCTGGCAGATGCCCACGATCGCGACCTCCATCGGGCTGCGTCGCGACGGCGGCGCGATTGTCGGGCTCCAAAAGACGATCGCGCTTTGGGACTACGGCGACGATGTCTCAACGCTCTGCGAGATCGAAAGTGATCTGCCCGGCAATCGCCTGAACGAAGGCGTTGTCGGACCTGACGGCGCGTTCTGGGTCGGAACGATGCAGAACAACATCAACCCGGACGGAAGCCCGAGCGACATCACCGAAGATTCTGGGCGCCTCTACCGTGTCGACGCGGATGGCTCGGTCGCCCGATTGTCGGACGACACGTTCGGCATCACCAACACGTTGGTTTGGACGGATGATGGTCGGCTGATCACAGCCGATACGACGAAGAACGCGCTTTATTCTTATGCCTGTGATGCGGACGCCGCGCGCCTGTCGAACCGGACGATCTTCCTAAAGGATCATCCCCGCGGGCTGCCCGACGGCAGCACCAAGGACGAAGAGGGGTTGATCTGGAACTGCCGCGTGGTTGGCGGATCAAGCCTGATCCGCATCACAAGCGACGGTGAGATCAGGCAAACCGTGGAACTGCCATGCAGCTGGCCGACGAGCTGCACCTTCGGCGGTCCAGATTTCGACACGCTCTACGTCACATCCGCTCGCTTCACGATGGATGAGAGCCATCTGGAGGCCAATCCGCATGAGGGCGGCCTCTTCGCTGTCGATGTGGGGATCAAAGGCCGCCCGGAGAACCGATTTGGCTGAAGGCGTTTTGGCGGAGCGTTGAGGCACAGATAGCGCGCGGAGGAGCAAAGATGGCTAGGCCGGTCAGAGTGTATCAGGAGGATTGGTGGCCGTTTCGTAATTTGCCGAACGCGCTCAAGGCGTTTGAACGCGAGACGGGCATCAAGACCGAACTCGTCTGGGACAAAGTCGGCGTCGGGCTGATCGAGGCCATGTTCGAAAACATGATCCGTTCGTTCACCGACGACGATCCGCCTTTCGATCTGGTCTGCTGTGACGAAGTGGTGCTGCGCCGCTTTGCTGCCCAGGGGCGCGTATTGGCCCTTGACGATCTGATGGCGCGCGACGGCGTCACGCTGGATGACGCAACGGCGGAAACACGGCGTGTCGTGACCTTCGACGGGTCTGTCTACGGACTGCCCTGCATCAACGTCTCGAATCTTCTCCTCTATCGCCGTGACCTTCTTGACCAATATTCGCTTCCCGTTCCGCAGACCTGGGCGGAGGTGAAGACCGTCGGTGAAGAACTGCAGACGGCCGTTCGTCGCGACCGTGGGAACGAGGAATTCTATGCGTTCGCCAGCCGCGGCGCGGGCGGCGGCGGGCACGCCGTGTGGACAATGGGCACTATGCTCGGTTCCTTCGGTGGCCGCTGGCCGACGGGCGACGAACCGATAGCGCCGTTCGGCGAGCCCTACCGAGAAGCTCTGGCGACCTATGTCGATCTCCTCCAGACCGTGGCGCCGCCCGATCAGGGTGAGATCAGTTTCGTCGAATTGATGCGCGACTTCCGGCTTGGTCGGGTCGGGATGATCGTGGAGGTCGGCATGGAATATGCGTATCTGCTCGCCGACGATGCCGAACTCGCGGAGAAATCCGGTGTGGCGCTCGTGCCGGCGGGGCCGGCCGGTCGTTGGCCCAACCTCTACTCACCGCCTTGGGCGATTCCTGCTCGCTCGCCTGTTCGCGACGAAGCGTGGGAGCTGGCGAAGTTCCTGGCCTCGCCGCGCCAACTGATGGAAGATGGGCTGAAGTCGGAAGCAATCGAGGCGGCGGCGATGTCCGTCCTCTACAGCCCGGAATTCGACCGACACTTTCGAGCCGACCTGCTCGGCGCCGTGCGCGCCAGTCGTGCCATCGCCTATGAGGAAAGGCCTTTCGGAACGCTCGGTATCGATGCCTGCGTGGCCGTCGGCGAAGCCGTCAGCGGCGCGATCGTCGGCCGCCTCAGCGTCGACCAGGCTCTGGCGCAGATGCACAAGGAGATCACAGCGCTTCCTCCGGCGACCAAGCGATCCTGAGCCGGGCCGTCTGCCCCGTCGGTTCGGAGCGGCGCGCGAGCGGTTCTCTTTGCTGGAGCATGATCTTGCCCGAAAACCGGTTCCCACCTCTCGGGATCATGCTCTAAGGCTCAGCGAACAAATGTGCTTTGGCGGGGTCGAAATCCAAAGCGATCTCCGACCCAATGTCGAGCGGCTTGTCTTCTGAAAGCGCTGCAACGATGCGCCCGCCGCGCGTGAGTTCCACGTTCACCACGGTCTCCGTGCCAAGGCGCTCCACGAGCGCGACGGTTCCGTGCAGCGTGCCTTCGCTCGCATCGTCCGGAACCGACAGATATTGCGGCCGCAGTCCAAGCTTGGCTTTGGAATGCGCGGCGTAGGTCTGCTCGTCGACGTGCAGTTTGACCGGATCGAGAGCCGGGGCTTTGACGGTGACGCCGTCGCTGACGGATTCCAGGACTTCGACGTCCATGAAGTTCATCGACGGCGATCCGATAAAGCCGGCAACGAAAAGATTGGCGGGCTTGTGATAAAGCTCCATCGGCGCGCCGATCTGCTGCACCACGCCGTCCCGCAGAACCACGATCTTGTCGGCCAGCGTCATCGCCTCAACCTGGTCGTGCGTGACGTAAATCATGGTGGCGCTCAGCTGATTGTGCAGCTTTCCGATCTCCATGCGCATATCCATGCGAAGCGCGGCGTCGAGGTTGGAGAGCGGCTCGTCGAACAGGAACACGGAAGGATCGCGCACGATCGCCCGGCCGATCGCGACGCGCTGGCGCTGCCCGCCCGACAATTGCGACGGGCGCCGGTCGAGCAGATGCTCCATCTGCAGGATGCGCGCCGCTTCGTTGACCTTGCGCTCCTTCTCTTCGCGGGAGACGCCGGCGATCGTCAGCCCGAAAGCGACGTTCTCGCGAACCGACATGTGCGGGAAGATCGCGTATGTCTGAAAGACCATCGCGATGCCGCGATCCTTGGGCTGAACGTCATTGACCACGCGGCCATCGATCTCCAGCGTGCCTGACGTGATGTCCTCCAGGCCGGCAATCATCCGCAGAAGCGTTGACTTGCCGCAGCCGGAAGGGCCGACGAAGACGACGAACTCGCCGTCGCTGATATCGATGTCGACGCCCTTGATCACCTCGGCGTTGCCGAAGCTCTTACGGACTTGTTTGAGGGTAACATCCGCCATTCGTTCGCTCCTCAGGCCGCTGGCCTGGATTTGTCGACGACCGTCAACAGGCCGTCGTCGCCGACAATTACTGGTTCCGGGTCCATGACGTGGCCGACAAAGGCGCCGCCATCGGGCCGATCGGCAAAGCCCAGGATGACCAGGCCTTCGTCGGTGGAAACGATCCGCGCCGCGTAGCGTTTGCACGGCAAGGCGCCGTCGAGAAACGGACCCGGCGCGATGCGCCAGGAGCCGCGCGCGTCGTCGGCGATGAGGTAATGCGTGCCCGTTACGGGCCCGCCAGGCGTCGCTTCGGCCTGCTGCTTGGAGAAGTGCTCGGCCGCCGTGCAAAAGAGGCAGTACCAGGTTCCGTCGACCTCGAAGACCTGCGGAACCTCAAGCTGGCCGTAGCCGCCGACGAAGACCGGCGGTTGAAGCGTCCATTGGTGCAGGTCGGGTGAGGTCGCAAAGCCGATGGCGCCGCCGCCATTCGGCTCAGCGATATTTGCAGCTCGGGCGGTGAAATACATGAGCCAGCCGTCGCCGTCGGGATCGCGCATGACCCAAGGGTCGCGCATGGCCCGATGATGCCAGATGCCGGCGGCGTGATCGGCTTCGTAGCCGTCGGCGGCCGGCCCAACGACATCGAGGCATTGGCCGTCGCCGATGCGCTGCCAGTTGTGCAGATCGGTGCTCGTCGCATGGCCAATGCGTTGCGTCAGCCCGTCCTCAGCGTGGCTGCAGCCGGTATAGAACAGGTGCCAAAGTCCGCCGGAATCCTGCACGACCGAGCCGGTCCAAGTGGTGTAATCGTCCCACGCCGGCTCGCGCGCGGGTTCCAGGCAGGTGCCCAGATGCTGCCAGTGGACGAGATCGGTGCTGGTCGCATGACCTTGCGTAACGTTCCAATGGCGGAGCTCCGGCTCGCCAATCGCCTTGTCGGCTTGCAGGAAGAAGCCATGCCAAAGGTCGCCGTCGCGGACGTACCAGCTATCCCATATCCACTTGTCGTCGAGCGCCAGAACCATATGGCCCCTTGTCCTTTGCGTTCAGCCTTTCACGCCGGTCGATGCGATCGAGGCAATGAAGGCGCGTTGCAGCACCAGATAGAAAACGAGAACGGGAACGGTGATCACCGAGAGGTAGGCCATCACTTCACCCCAGGCGACGTCCAACTGGAAGAAGTAACCGAGGCCGACCATGATCGGCCGGTGAGCTTCGTCCTGCACGACGATGAGCGGCCACAGATATTGCTCGTTGTACATCTTCAGCGATTTCAGGATGGCCGCCGTGGCAAGCACCGGTCCCGATAGCGGCATCACCACCTTGCGATAGATCTGCCACCACGACGCGCCTTCCGCGCGCGCCGCCTCCACCAGCTCGCCCGGCAGGTCTTTGAAATACTGAACGAAGAGGAAAATCGTCAGCGCGTCGGCGATCCAGGGGATGATCTGCACGTGGTACGTGTTCAGCCATCCGATCTCGATGCCGTTCATCCCGATCCATGGAAGTCGAGAAACAAACAGCAGGAGCGGAATGGCGATGGTCTCAAACGGGATGATCAGCGTGGCAAGCGCGATCGACAGCACAAGGCCGCTGCCGCGCCAATTCAGATAGACGAAGGAGAAAGCGGCGAGCGAGCACAGGAAGATCGATGCCGACACGGTGATGACCGTGATCAGAATGGAGTTGAAGACAAACAGCTCCACCGGCGCGCGTGCGAACGCCGCAAAGTAATTGTCCAGCGAGATATCGCCGACCGGCAGGAAGGCGCGCATCGATGCGGTGTCGCTCAGGAGCTGCTGGGTTGGCTTCAGTGACGAGATGATCATGAAAACCAGTGGAAACATGAACACGATCGCCACAAGCGCCAGCACCAGATAGCGCACGGCAAGCCTGAGCCCGCGATTGTCCTGACTGACGACGGCCATCAGCTTCGCTCCCGCGTCAGGTAGCGCTGGATCAGCGAGATGGTCAGGACGATAAGGAAGAGGACAACGGATATCGTCGATCCGCCGGAAATGTCCTGCTTGCCGTAGCCGCGCTCAACCGCCTGGAACACCAGCGTCTGCGTGCTGTCGAGCGGGCCGCCATTGGTCATCACATCGATCTGGGCGAACAGCGCGAAGGCCTGCATGGTGATGACGATCAGCACAAGCACCGCCGTATTGCGCAGCCCTGGCCAGGTGACGTAGCGGAACGTCTGCCATTTAGAGGCGCCCTCGATCTGCGCGACCTCGTAGAGTGTCGGCGAGATGGTCTGCAGCCCCGCCAGCCAGATGACCATGTGGAAGCCGACCGCCTGCCAAATCGACATGGCGATGATGGAGCCGAGCGCCGTGTCGGTGCGGCCGAGCCAGTCGATTGGCTCAAACAGGCCGAACGTCAGACTGCTCAAAATATTGTTCAGAAGCCCGTCATTGCCGTCGTAGATGAACCGCCACAGAAGCGAGACGACGACGATGGAGACCACCACAGGCATGAAGTAGATCGTGCGGAAGATGTTGATGCCGCGGAGCCGCTGGTTGATGAGGAGCGCAAGCAGAAGCGCCAACCCGCCTTGTCCCGGCGCGATGACCAGCGCGAAAGTCAGCGTATTGACGAGCGCCTTCATGAACACGACGTCGGCGGCGACGACCACGCGCGCATTGTCGCCGGAGTGCCAGCGGAACCACTCCCGCATGCCGCGATATTCAGGAAAGTCCGGGTTGCGCGTGATCGTGCGGACGCGCGGATATACCAGTGTGCCGTCTTCGGCGCGGACGATCTCGCCGGCTTCGTCGCGTTCCGGCTCAAGCGTGATGACGGCCAGGCTGAGCAGGCTCTTATAGTTTGCGAAGCCGACATATTCCGTCGGGTTCGGCGATATCAGCCGCTGATTGGTCAGCGACAGCGCGAACGCCAGAAAGAACGGCACGACAATGAACAGGCAGATCAGGCCGAAGCCAGGGAGGGCAAACGCCCAGCCTGCTGCATTGGATGTCGTCAGCTTGGAAGCCATGACAGTCCTGACCGGATAGCGGTTGGTTTGGGCCCCGCGAAAGACGCGGGGCCCATTTGCTTAGTTGAGGGTCTAGTGGCCGTAGCCGCCGTTCTTTTCGATGTCGGCGTTGATCTCGTCGACGGCCGCATCGAGCGTGTCGGCGACGTCGGCGCCATTGGCGATGTCGGCCAGCGCTTTTTCAAACACCTTTGCGGCGACCACATAGCCGGGCGTCACCGGACGCACGAGCGCTTGCGCCTTCGACAGTCCGTAGAAGACCTCTAGCGGGCCGCCTTCGTTGTATTTCTCAGTCATGGCAGCCGATTGCGGCGTCGGCGGAATGAGGCCGATGCCGTCGGAGAACGCGGCCATGTACTTGTCCTGTAGGGCGAACTTGATGAACGCCGCGGCGCCGTCCGGATGTTGCGAGCTTGCCGAGATGCCGAACTGCCAGCTTGCCGCACCGATCGTCGAGCCATTGCCGAAATCCGGCGCCGGCAGGAACAGCACGTCGTCATAAGCCTCAAGCATCGGCACGGCAGCCCAATTGCCGTTCCACTGGATGGCGTAGCGGCCTTCGAGGAACCCGGTCTCGCGGTCGGCCGGATCTTGGCTGGTGCCGGGCGTGAGTTCGCGCGTGAACAGCGACTGCCACCATTCGCCGAACGCAAGTGCTGCGTCGCCGTTCAGAACACCCTCCGCGCTCTGGTAGGTCGAGCGGTCGACGATGTCGCCGCCAAAGGACTGCAGGAACGGGCTGAAGGCATAAGGATACCACTCGCCGGTCCAGGCCATGCCGAGATCGATCGCATAGTCGAACTCGCCGCTATCCTTGATCTTCATGAGGGCGGCGTCGAACTCCTCCGCCGTCCAAGGCTGGTCAAGCGTCGGGACGCGGATGTCGAATTTCTCAAGCGTGGAGCGGCGGGTGACTGTCGCAACGGCGGCATCCCACAAGCCGACAGAGTAAAGCTTGCCGTCCCAGCGTCCGATCGTTCCTGGCAGGAAGTCCGCGATCTCACTTTCGTCTATCGGCAAAGGCTGCATGTAGCCGGACCACGCCCAGTTCGGCATGACCGGACCATCGACGTCGATGATATCGGGCAGGTTGCCGGCAAGCGCCGCCGCCACGACGGAATCGTTATAAGATTCCTGCGGGAAGCTTTCGATCGTGACCGTCCAGTCGGATTGGCTTGCATTGAAATCGGAGACGATCTGATTGATCAGCTTCGATTCCACTTCGTTGCCGGCGCCGTGGTACCACATGCTGAGTTCCGTTGCCGCGAGCGCAGCAGGCGACAAGGAAAGTGTCGCCACCAGAGCCGTGGCGATCCTGGGTAGCTTTCTCATCGATCATTCCTCCTATTCGTCATTTGAGTTTTGAGGTCACCGTTTGCGCTCGGTGACCGATTGGCGCCAGACGACCGGACCGCTGATCAACGGCGTTGAACCGGCGTCTGGCGGCGTGCCTCCGCGCAAGCGTGCGAGCAGCATTTGCGCGGCTGTCTCGCCGATTGCCCGATAGGGAAGAACCGCAGAGGTGAGCGGCGGGTAGAGGGTCTCGGAGATGAGCCTGTAATCGTCGAAGCCGGCGACTGAGATGTCGTCGGGAACCGCTATGCCGCGACTGCGCAGGATGCCGTAGAGCTTCAGGGCCATGCGGTCATTGCCGCAACAAAGAACCGTCGGCGGTGAGGCGAGCCCCATCATGCGTTCGACGGCTTGGCTCATCAGCGCGGATTCGCGCGGTCCGCTTTGATGCAGGCCGGCGACGACGACGAGATCGGGATCAAAGGCGATTCCGGCTTCCTCGTGCGCGGTGCGATAGCCGGCGAGGCGCAAATCGTAGGCAACAAGATCGTCCGGCAGAGTCAGAAATCCGATGCGTCGGTGGCCTGCTTCGATCAGCCGAGACACAAGCGCATGCTGACCGGCGCGGTCGTCCGGCAGCACGCATGGCGTCCCCGCGTCGTCAAAGCAGTTCACCAGGATCAGGTTCTCGGCGCGGGCGGCGTCGGGAAGCTCAACCTTGCGGTGATGGTCGGCGACATAGACCAGCCCTTCGACGCGATGCTGCGCAAATGTTCGCGTCAGATCCTCAACCCGGTCAGGGTCGCCGCCGGTGTCTGAAATCAGGAGCGTGATGCCGGCGTCGCTCAGCGCCTGCTGAATGCCCTGGACGATCAGAAGATCGGGCAGGCCGGAAGAATCGGGCGAGTTGGGCGTCGTGCTGATGGCGCCGGTGATCAGGCCGACAAGGCCGGTTTTGTTGGACCGCATGGCACGCGCGGCGCGCGAGGGGACGTAGGAAAGCTCGCCCATGGCGGCCTGAACCGCCTTGCGCGTGTCGATATTGACCGGCGCGTCGCCGTTCATCACGCGCGAGACGGTTTTCGGCGAAACGCCCGCCCTTTTGGCAACATCGTAGATGGTCGCCACACAATCCTCCCTGCCATGCACCGGTTATGACACCAATGTCATGACATCGGTGTCATATCAGATGTTGGAGGCCTTGTGCAGCCCAAAAATCATGGGCTGAAATGCCGGCTGCCGGTCGGTTGCCAGTTGTGCTCGCCGGTTTTAAGGGCATCGATCTCATCACCTGAAGCGTCGGAAGATTTATGAAACGTCCCAAGATCAAGGACATCCGTGCGACCACGGTCGCGGTTCCGCTTGAGGCCCCGATCCGCCACTCCAACGGCGCGCATTGGGGCCGGTTCGTCAGGACCATTGTGGAGGTCGAGACCGACACCGGCGTCATCGGGCTGGGGGAGATGGGCGGCGGAGGGGAATCCGCGGAGGCGGCTTTTTCGGCCTTGAAGAACTATTTGATCGGCCACGATCCGTTCGAACTGGAAGCGCTGTGGTTCAAGATCTGCAACCCCACGGCTTCGCTCTACAACAACCGAATACAGCTTCATGCCGCGATCGAATTCGCGTGCCTGGACATTGTCGGCAAGACGCTCGGCGTGCCCGTCTACGACCTGCTTGGAGGCAAGTTGCGGGACGAAGTCGGCTTCGCCTCGTATCTGTTCTTCCGCTATGACGACCGTGAGCGGGGCGGGGAGGTGCGCACCGCCGACCAGCTTCTGGCGCATGCTCGGGCGCTAAAGGCGCTGTACGGATTCAAGGCCCACAAGCTGAAGGCCGGTGTCTTTCCGCCGGATTACGAGCTTGAGCTATTCCGCGCCCTTGCTGCGGAGTTTCCCAAGGACAGCGTCAGATACGATCCCAACGCGGCCCATTCAGTTGAAGAAGCCATCCGGTTCGGGCGCGGGATCGAGGATCTCAGGAACGATTACTTCGAGGACCCGACATGGGGCCTGAACGGCATGCGCCGCGTGCGGGAGGCGGTGCGGATTCCCACGGCGACGAACACGGTCGTGGTGAACTTCGAGCAGCTCTCCTCTAATATTCTGAACCCCGCGGTCGATGTCATTCTCCTGGATACGACGTTCTGGGGCGGCATCCGGCCCTGCATCAAGGCGGCGGCGATATGCGACACCTTTCAGCTGGGTATCGCTGTGCATTCTTCGGGTGAACTCGGCATCCAGCTTGCCACCATGCTGCATCTCGGAGCCGTTCTGCCGAACCTCGTCTTCACCGCCGATGCCCATTATCACCATTTGATGGACGACATCATTGCAGGCGGGCCGATGGTCTACGAGGGGGGCGCGATCGGAGTGCCAGACGGGCCCGGCCTTGGCGTTGAGCTGGATCGCGACAAGCTCCGGCAATATGCGGCGTACTACAAGGAACATGGCGGCTATCCGTATGATCGGGATCCGGGACGCAAAGATTGGTTCTCGCTCGTCCCCAACACCCGCTGGGCCGACCCCACAGTTTCGATCGAGGACGACGTCCTGAGCTGATTTGGCCTACGCCCATCACAAGGGCAGCAAAGTTCCGCTGCTCGGAGGTGTCCGGATGGCCGTGCAGCCTTTGCCCTGGTTCGACAACGGCGCGCGTTGCCAGCTTTGATCATCTGGTGAAGAATGCGCGGTCGAACAAAGAGCCAGAGAGGCACGGACATGAAGCCCATTGCGAGACTGCGCACGATTGCGCTTGCCTGCCTGGCGAGCCTTGGCTTGCTCGCCACAACCGTGACCGCACAAGCGGAAAAGTTGAAGGTCGCGGCGATTTATACGCTTCCGGTAGAGCAGCAGTGGATCAGCCGTATCCACAAGGCTCTCAATACGGCCGCGGAGCGGGGGGACATCGACTATGTGTTCTCTGAGAACGTCGCCAACACCGACTACGAGCGGGTGATGCGCGAATATGCCGAGCAAGGCATGCAGCTCGTCGTCGGCGAGGTCTTCGGCCTTGAACGGGCAGCGCGCAAGGTCGCCGCCGACTACCCCGACACGGCCTTCCTGATGGGATCGTCATTCGGGCCGGTGGCGCCGAACTTCTCCGTCTTCGACAACTGGATTCACGAACCGTCCTACCTGACCGGCATGGTCGCGGGCTCCATGACGGAGTCCAACGTCATCGGCATGGTCGGCGGTTACGCGATTCCGGAAGTGAACCGGCTCATGCACGCCTTCATGGACGGCGCGCGGGAGGTCAATCCGGACGTGAAGTTCATCGTGAACTTCATCGACAGCTGGTATGACCCGCCCAAGGCCAAGGAAAGCGCGTTCGCGATGATGGATGCTGGTGCGGACATCATGTATGCGGAGCGCTTTGGCGTGTCCGACGCGGCCGTGGAGCGCGGCGTGAAGGCCATCGGCAACGTGATCGACACGGCCGGCGACTATCCCGGCACCATCTTGGCTTCGGCGCTGTGGCACATGGAAGCGACCATCGACAAGGCGATCGCCAATGTCGGTGCCGGGACGTTCGAGGCGGCCGATTACGGGCAGTACAGCTTCATGGCGCATGGCGGCGGCTCGTTGGTGATGGACGAGAGCCTGTTGCCCACCGATACCGTGACTGCGGTGCGCGCCAAGGAAGAGGAGATCAACGCGGGGCTCTTCCGCGTCAACGTCAACGACGACCGTCCGGTCTCCGACAATTGATACGGGACTGCGGGCCGGCAACACAACGGGCCGGCCCGCACCCGACACCATGATTGCGGACAAAGTTCTTTCCCTTGAGGGGCTCTCGAAACGGTTCGGCTCCGTTGTCGCCAACGACAATGTGAGCCTCGAACTTTATCGGGGTGAGATATTGGCGCTGCTCGGCGAAAACGGCGCCGGCAAGACCACTTTGATGAACATGCTCTTCGGCCACTACCTGCCCGACAGCGGCAGCGTGCACGTGGCCGGCGAGAAGGGAGCGCTTCGCCCGCTCGCGCTCGGCCATCCGCAGGCCGCGCTGGAGGCCGGTATCGGCATGGTGCACCAGCACTTCACGCTGGCGGAGAATCTGAGCGCATTCGACAACATTCTCCTGGGTTCTGAGCCGCTCAGCCGCCTCAGGCGCGATCGCTCAACCGGCCGGGCCAAGATCGATCAGATCATGAGCGACAGCGGCTTGAGGGCGGACCTCGATATCCCCGTCGGCCGCATGTCCGTTGGTGAACGGCAGCGCGTCGAAATCTTGAAGGCGCTCTATCGCGACGTGTCGATCCTGGTGCTCGACGAGCCGACGGCCGTGTTGACGCCGCAGGAAGCCGACACGCTGTTTGAGAATATCGGCGCCATGGCCAAGGACGGGTTGTCGGTTATCTTCATCTCCCACAAGCTGCGTGAGGTGCTGGCGTTCTCGCACCGCATCGCCGTGCTCCGCCACGGAACGAAGGTCGGCGAAATTGCTTCGGCCGATGCCACCGAGCGCACGATTGCCAGGATGATGGTCGGCGCGGAGACGCCGGAGACGAAACGCGAAAGCCATGAGCCTGGCGCGCCCGTTCTCAGGCTTGAGAACGTGTCGGTGGCCGGCCGCTCGCGACGCGACAGCCTGAGCGACGCCGACCTGACTGTGCGGCGGCATGAAATTCTGGGCGTGGCCGGCGTGTCCGGCAACGGACAGAGCGCGCTAGCCGGGATCATTTCCGGGCTCATGCCGCTGTCCAAAGGCGCGATGGTGATCGACAACGCCACAATCAACGGTCACGACCCGCTGACCATGATCCGCGCCGGCGTCGGGCGCATTCCTGAAGATCGCCATCACGACGGGATCGTCGGCTCGATGAGTGTTGCGGAGAACATGGTGATTGAGCGGCTGGACGATCCGGAGATCCAGACGCGCGGCTTGTTGAAGCGCGATGCCATCCAGGCGCACGCGGAGAAGCTTGCTCGCGACTACGATGTGCGGGGGCCGGGCGTGGAGGCGAATGCACGTCTGCTGTCGGGCGGCAACATACAGAAGATGATCCTCGCCCGCGTGTTTGAAAGGAGCCCGAAGCTTATCCTGGCCAACCAGCCGACGCGCGGACTCGATATGGGCGCGGCCGCGGAGGTCGCGCGCCGGCTCCTGGAAGCGCGATCGCGGGGGGCGGCCATCATTCTAATCTCCGAGGACCTGGATGAAATCCTGAGCCTCTCCGACCGGATCATGGTGATCCACGACGGAGAGCTGGTCGAGGCGGACACACGCGACCGTGAGACGTTGGGGCTGATGATGGCGGGAGAGGCGGCGTGATCAGGATCGAGCCACGCGACGCACCCTCGCGCTATTGGAGCATCGGGCTCCCCATCTTGTCGGGCGTGATTGCACTCGCTCTGGCCGGCATCCCGTTGGCCTTCGCCGGGGCCGATATCACAATTGCATTCGGCGAGATGTTCAAAGGCGTATTCGGATCGGTATTCGCCTTCACCGAGATGCTGACGCGGGCAACGCCGTTGATCTTCACCGGCCTTGCGGCCGCGCTCGCCTTTCGGGCGCGGCTTTGGAACATCGGTGCTGAGGGCCAGCTCTATCTTGGCGCCATGGCCGCCGTGGCGATCGGCTCCGGCGCAATCGATGCGCCGGCTTTGGTACTCGTGCCGCTCATCATTGCTTTCGGATGCGCGGCCGGGGCCGCTGGCATGGCCGTGCCCGCGGCGCTGAAGACGCGCTTTGGCGCCGACGAAGTCGTCACGACCCTGCTTCTGAACTTCGTCATCCTGATCTTCCTGCAATACATGCTGGAAGGGCCGCTGAAGGATCCCATGGGGCTCGGTTGGCCACAAAGCCCGCCGATCCTTGATCAGGGCATGCTTCCACCGCTCATCGAACGGATGCGCGTGCATTCCGGTCTCGTCATCGCGCTCATCTGCGCGGTCGCTGCGCATTTCGTTTTGGCGCGAACGGTCTGGGGCTTCAGGCTCCGCGCGGTTGGGGAGAACGCTGCGGCCGCACGTCATGCCGGCATCCCGGTCAATCGCACCGTCATGAGCGTGGCGATCGTTTCCGGCGCGCTGGCGGGTATGGCCGGCGTCAGCGAAGTCGCCGGGCTGAAGGGCTACCTCACAGCGGACCTTTCGCCGGGTTTCGGATTCAGCGGCATTGTTGTTGCCATGCTGGCGGGATTGTCCCCCTTGGGCGTCGTTGCCGCCGCCCTGTTCATTGCCTCCGTCTTTGTCGGCGCCGACAGCATGAGCCGCGCCATGGGGGTCTCGTCGTTCCTCGCTGATCTCGTTGTCTCCATGTCGCTTCTGTGCGTGCTCATTGGCGGCTTCTTCGCGCGCTTCCGCTTGACACGCATCCAAACGGCGGGCGCCGGCACATGATGGATATTCTGCAGATCGTGCTCAGCGAGTCGTTCTGGGCGGCTTCGCTCAGGATCGCGACGCCGCTGATCTTCGGCGTGCTCGGCGCGCTTCTTTGCGAGCGGGCCGGTGTCCTCAATCTTGGGATTGAAGGCATCTTCGTGGTCGGCGCGATGAGCGGCTGGATGGCCGTTTGGCTGGGCGCGGGACTCTGGGGTGGCGTGCTCGTCGCGGCTTTCGCCGGTGCGTTATTCGGGCTGATCCACGCCATCCTTACCGTTCCGCTCGGCCTTTCGCAGCATGTATCCGGGCTCGGCGTCACCTTGTTCGCAACGTCGGCGAGCTACTTCGCCTATCGCACGGCGCTGCCGAATGTCACCTCGCCGCCGCGTATTGAGCCCTTCGGCGCGCTCGACATACCGATCCTCTCCGACCTGCCGTTCTTAGGCCCGGTGTTGTTCCAACAGACGGCGCTGACCTGGCTCGCCATTTTGATGGTGGCCATTGTCTGGTACGTCCTGAACCGCACCGCGCTCGGCGTGGCGATCAAGGCGGTGGGCGACAATCCGGCGAGCATCGATGCGCAGGGGCTCAGCGTCTACGGCCTCAGGATCGGAGCGGTGGTGGCTGGGTCAGCGCTTATGGCGCTCGGCGGTGCCTTTCTCACCATGTCGGCGTTCGACGCCTTCTTCTTCGGTATGGTCAACGGACGCGGCTGGATTTGCATCGCACTTGTGATCTTTGCGAGCTGGCGGCCGGGCAAGGCGTTGCTCGGCGCGCTTTTGTTCGGTGCTTTCGATGCGCTTCAGGTGCGGCTGCAGACGGAGGTCGGCGCGTTCCTACCGAGCCAGGTCTTCCTGGCCGCACCATTCGTGCTCTCCATTATCGCGCTGGTGATTGCGGCCCGCAGCGCCGACTATCCGCGGGCGCTGCTCACGCCTTGGTTCAAAGGTCAAAGATAAAATGTTCGATCTTGTCGTGAGGAATGCCACCTTGCCCGACGGGCAGACCGGCGTGGATATCGCGTGCAAGGACGGCACGATCGCCGCTGTGGAGGCGGGGATTGCCGCGGACGCGGGAGCCCAGATCGACGCCGGCGGCTATCTCGTTTCGCCGCCCTTCATCGATCCGCATTTCCACATGGATGCGACGCTGTCTTTGGGGACACCGCGCATGAACGTCTCCGGCACGTTGCTGGAGGGCATCGCGCTGTGGGGCGAACTGAAGCCCGTGCAGAGCGTTGAGGATATCGTCGCGCGGGCGCGGCGCTATTGCGACCTTGCGGTCACCATGGGGATCGGCGCCATCCGCAGCCATGTCGATACGTGCGATCCGGAGCTCAAGGGCGTGACGGCGCTGCTCCAGGTCCGCGACGCCGTGAAGGACTATCTGGACCTACAGCTTGTCGCTTTCCCTCAGGACGGCGTGCTCCGCGACCCTGAAGCCATGGAGCTGACGGTTCGGGCTCTCGACATGGGCGTCGATATCGTCGGCGGGATTCCGCATTTCGAGCGGACTATGGCCGACGGCGCGGAATCGGTGCGTCTGCTCTGCGAGATCGCTGCGGAGCGCGGGCTGATGGTCGACATGCATTGCGACGAAACCGACGATCCCATGAGCCGGCACATCGAGACGCTGGCGCGTGAAACGCAGCGGCTCGGCCTGCAGGGGCGCGTCGCCGGCTCGCACCTCACGTCAATGCACTCCATGGACAATTACTATGTGTCCAAGCTCATTCCGTTGATGGTCGAAGCGGGGGTTCACGCCATTCCGAACCCACTCATCAACATCATGATCCAGGGGCGTCACGACACGTATCCCAAGCGTCGCGGACAGACCCGTGTGCGCGAGTTGCGCGACGCTGGCATCAACGTCGGGTTCGGCTCCGATTGTGTGATGGACCCGTGGTATTCGCTCGGAAAGGCGGACATGCTCGACGTCGCGTTCATGGCATTGCATGTCGGGCACCTGTCGAGCCGCGCGGACATGGCCTGGTGCTTTGAGGCCGTGACGACCAACTCAGCGAAGATCATGGGGCTTGAGGGCTACGGCCTGGAGCCGGGGAGCATGGCGAACATGGTCCTACTTCAAGCCACCGACCCGATCGAAGCCATCCGGCTTCGTGCGCACCGCCTTGCCGTCATTCGATCCGGCCGCGTGATCGCAAGAAGCGCGGCCGTGACGACGGACCTTTCGCTCGACGGAGGCCAGACCACGATCGACCCGACCAGCTACGCCCCGAAGGCCTGAAGGCAGAGCGCCTATCGTTGACAACTTCGCGCTTCCGGCTCACCTGGAAACGGAGCGAATTGGACGACTTGGTCTGTCTTGAAAAAATGCAGTTACACCAACGACCTATCATAGCCGTGGCGCCGATGGTGGAGTGGACCGAAAGACTGTGTTCTTCAGTCGTTTGATCGAGCGGGTGTGCAATATCTTCACCGGCAGCAGCGCTACGGAACCACAGCGCCACCGCGCGAAAGCGCGTTCCAGATACGCGAATGCAGATCCGAAGCGTCCTCGGCGCGCTTTCGCGCAATAATCTGCATGTGCACGCTACCGAGTTCATCGCTGAGATCGCTGAGCCGACCGTCGTCAAGATCGGCTTGCGCAAGCGCCTCCGGGACCCACGCGACGCCAACACCCGCCGACGCCATCTGCATAGCCGCCAGAGTGAGCGCCGTCTCCGCGACGATGTTGAGCCGACACTGGCGTTCAATGTGAGGGTAGATGTGCCGTTCCACGGCCACGCCCAGAAAGACGTCGGCAGGATAGGCAACTACGTCCAGATGGCCCATGTGGAAGCGCCAAAGCATCTCCTTGACGGTCCGCGCCTGATAAACGGGGACAAGCCTTTCGTTTGCAATGAACGCTTCCTGGGTCGTCGCAGCCCGATAGCCGGCGGCTTCGGACTCCATGCCGTAGGTGATGGAGAAGTCCGCCTGCCCGGTAAGAAGCAGGGCCTCGCATTCGTCCAGATTGGCTGAGCGCAGACGGACGTGCGCCTTTCCAATGCCGGATATCAGTTTGACGATCTGCGGCCCAAGCGAGGCGGTAATGGCGTGCTGGCAGGCGACCACGACCAGGCGTGAACCCGACCGGCTCTCGGTCTGAATCTGCTTGATCAGACTGCGCTGTTGCCGTGCTGCCTGCCGCAGTCGCTCCTGGTTGTTGCGCAGGGCAGCCGCCGGTCGGTTGGGCTTCGACCGTCTGTCGATCAGCGCGACGTCCAGCAGCATCTCAAGGGTCTGTATACGTCGCGAGAAAGCCGACTGCGAGACATTGCGCATGGCGGCCGCCTCGACCACCGATCCGGTGTCGAGCAACGCGATGACGTCCTCCATCCAATCGATCCTCATGACGACTCCGTGTCAATATGCACATCCTGCATGAGATGCGTTCAAAAATGCATTTGAATGTCCGGAAACGCCGTGTCAACAATTGCCGAAATTTCTGACCTGGAGGTGGTTTCCATGCATTTTTCGCGTTTTCCGCGGGTGCATCTGGCACACTTGCCGACTGCTCTTGAGCCGATGGACCGGCTCTCGAAGGCCCTTGGCGGCCCACGCATCTGGATCAAACGCGACGATTGCACGGGCATGTCCACCGGCGGCAACAAGACGCGGAAGCTGGAATTCCTGATGGCGGAAGCATCGGCCCAGGGCGCCGATCTCGTCATGACGCAAGGCGCAACGCAGTCCAATCACGCCCGCCAGACCGCGGCGTTTGCAGCGCGCATGGGCATGGCCTGCCACATCCTGCTGGAAGACCGGACCGGTTTTAAGGATCCCAACTACAACAACAACGGCAACGTGTTCCTGAACTATCTGCACGGCGCGACGGCGGAGATGCGCCCGGGCGGCCTCGACATGAATGCGGAGATGGAAGCGGTCGCGGAGACGTTCCGCGCCAACGGTCGGAGCGTCTACACCATTCCGGGGGGCGGTTCGAACGCGACGGGCGCACTGGGCTATGCTAACGCCGCTATGGAGATTGTTCAGCAAGCCAACGCGATGGGCTTAAGGATCGACCGGATCGTGCATGCCACCGGAAGCGCGGGCACGCAGGCCGGCCTGGTCGTCGGCCTCAAAGCGATCAACGCCAACATCCCGCTCCTCGGCATCGGTGTGCGCGCCCCCAAACCGACGCAGGAGGAGAATGTCTACAATCTGGCGATCGCAACCGCAGAGAAGCTGGGATGTCCCGGTGTCGTGTCGCGCGACGACATCGTCGCGAACACCGACTATGTCGGCGAGGGGTACGGCATTCCGACGCCGGAATGCCTGCAGGCCATTGAGATGTTCGCTCGCCTGGAGGGCGTCCTGCTGGACCCGGTCTATTCGGGCAAAGGCGCAGCCGGACTGATCGACCTGACCAGAAAGGGTGAGTTTTCGCACGACGAGAACGTCGTCTTCCTGCACACCGGCGGCGCGGCGGCGCTCTTCGGCTACACCCATGCATTCGGCGACGACACGTCGATCATGCAGGCGGCCGAGTGAGCGGAGGCGCTTTTGGTCCCGTTCCGCGGCAGTTTCACCCAACAGGAAGCGATACCGGATGCGGCGATCGCGGCCGCGGTGGAGGTCATGCGCAGCGGCCGCCTTCACAGGTACAACGCCGCTGAGGGCGAGGAGAGCATCGTCTCACGGCTGGAGCGGGATTTTGCCGATTATCAGGGCGCGAAGTACTGCCTTGCCTGCGCTTCGGGCGGATACGCCATGTCGCTGGCGCTCAGGGCCGCCGGGGTCGGGCCCGGCGAGCCTGTTCTGACCAACGGTTTCACGCTGGCGCCAGTGCCCGGCGCGATCGCCAGCGTCGGCGCAAAGCCGCTGCTCGTTGAGATCACCGACGACCTCGTCATCGATTTCAACGATCTTCAGAACAAGATCGCATCGAGCGGCGCCAAGGTCCTGCTCCTGTCGAATATGCGTGGACATCTCTGCGACATGGATGCCCTTGTCGCCATGCTCAACGCAGCGGGCGTGATGCTGCTGGAAGACTGCGCGCACACGATGGGCGCCCGGTGGAACGGGCGGCTGAGCGGCGCCTTCGGACGGGCGGCGTGCTTCTCCACCCAGACCTACAAGCACATAAACTCCGGTGAGGGCGGACTGCTGACGGCAGACGATGACGTCTTCATGGCCCGCGCCATCGTGCTGTCTGGCTCATACATGCTCTATGAACGCCACGGCGCGGCGCCGCCCAAGGCGGCCTTCGACGGAATCCGACTCGAAACGCCGAACATGTCGGGGCGGATGGACAATCTGCGCGCCGCCATTCTGCTGCCGCAGCTCGCCGAACTGGACCGCTATGTCGGGCGCTGGAAGGAACGCTACGACCTCATCGCCAAGCGTCTTGCGGCCATTCCGGGCGTCGCCCTACCGCAACGCCCGTCCGCGGAACGCTATGTCGGGAGCTCGATCCAGTTTCGGCTTCCATGGGCCGATGCAGACGCCGCGCGCGCGTTCGTTGCCGCCAACAAGGCTCTGGGGGTCGAGCTGAAATGGTTCGGCGACAGCAACCCGGTCGCCTTTACCTCCAATCATCATAGCTGGACGTACATAGAGCCGCAGGTCCTCGAGCAGACCGACCGCGTTCTTGCGGGGCTCTTCGACATGCGCATCCCGCTGACCTTCACGCTCGACGATTGCGAGCACATCGCACAGATCATCGCCTACACGCTCGCTCAATTGTCGCTGGATGGTGCGGCATGACATCGGCAAACGCGACGATCGGCGTTCTGGGCGGCATGGGTCCGGAAGCAACGATTCTGTTCATGCAGAAGATGCTGGATGCGGTGCCGGCCCACGACGATTGCGACCATGTTCCGCTGATCGTGCATAACAACACGCAGGTCCCATCGCGCATAAGGGCGCTGATTGAGGGCCGCGGTGAAGACCCGGGCCCGGTGCTGGTGGAGATGGCGCAAAGCCTTGAGGCCGCAGGCGCCGAGGCACTTGCGATGCCCTGCAACACCGCGCACCGCTATGCCAGCGCGATTGTCGGCGCCGTTTCCATTCCGTTTCTGGACATGGTGCAGCTGGCCGCAGGCAAAGCACTTCAGCTGACTGCGCCCGGCGCGCGGGTCGGCGTTCTGGGTTCGCCTGCCTTGCGGGCGACGGGCGTTTTCGACGCACCGTTGATGAATGCGGGCCTTGCGCCGGTCTACGGCGACGATGACGACGCGCGCTTGGAGATCATCCGCGCCGTCAAGAAGAACGGCGTCTCGATGAAGACGGCCGATGAGTTGCAGACTGCAACCGATCGTCTCGCCGATCTGGGCGTAGAGGTCATCATGGTGTGCTGCACGGAGTTCTCGCTGCTGACCGATCGGCTGCGCACTAAAGCGCCGCTGTTCGACACGCTCGATGTCCTAGTTGAGGCATGCGTTGCGTTCTCAACAGGCAAGACCCGTTCCAGCGAGGTAGCGCGCAGGTCGAGCGCTGCTTCCGTGCCCCCACAAACCGACCAACTGGGAAAGGAAAACCTGCAATGCTGAAGAGTAAGTACCGACTGTTGCTGGCCTCCGCGCTCGTCTCGATGGGCACCGCGGGCGCGGCACAGGCCGCCGATCTGGTTCTGGGCGTGCCGAACTGGCCGGCAGCCAACGCCACGTCCAACATTCTCAAGGTCGTCATCGAGGAGAATTTCGGTCTGGAGGTCGAGCTGCAGAGCGGCACCAACCCGATCATCTTCGAAGCCATGGATGCCGGCTCCATGCATCTCCATCCGGAGGTGTGGCTGCCCAACCAGATCAACCTTCACGACAAATACGTCAACGACAACAAATCCGTGGTCATGAACGAGAACCCCGTTCAGGCCGTCCAGGGCATGTGCGTCACTAAACACACCGCCGACACCTACGGCATCAGCTCGATCAACGATCTGACCGATCCGGACAAGATGGCGGTCTTCGACAAGGACGGCAACGGCACGCCGGAAGTGTGGATCGGCGCTCCGGGCTGGGCGTCCACGGTGATTGAGAAGATCCGCGCCAAATCCTATGGCTATGACCAGACGATGGAACTGAAGGAATATGACGGCACGGTCGCCTGGGGCGAGCTGGGCGCAGCCGCATCGGCGGACGAGGCATGGATGGGCTTCTGCTACGAGCCGCATTTCATCTTCGTGGCTTATGATCTTGTCTATTTGGACGAGCCGGCGCACGATCCGGCCACATGGACAATCATCCAGCCGACCGACGACCCGCAATGGCTAGAGAAGTCGTCGGCGTCGACCGCATGGAAAGGCGCTACGCTGCATTTGCACTACGCCGCTTCCATCCGCGACAACTTCCCCGAAGTTGCCGCCATGCTCGACAGCTACAAGATGCCGCCGGAAGTGCTGAGCCAGGCCGGCTACGCTCTTTCCGTCGAGGATCAGGACGTCGAGGAGTTCGCCAAGAAGTGGGTGGCGGAGAACGAGGACATCGTACTCGGCTGGCTGACCAACTGATCAACTGTCGAAGCCGTCGCGGGCCCGAGGTTCCGCGGCGGCTGGTTTCGCGTTCCAAGCTCCGATCCGCAATCGCTTAAGAGATCGTCATGGCCGAGACCGTCGTCGAACTGTCCAATGTTTGGAAGGTGTTTGGAGAGCTCAGCGGCGAGACCATTGCCGAAGCGGAACGGACCGAGCTTTCCAAGGCCGAGGCGCTGGAGAAGTATCAGACCGTCATCGGCGTTCGCGATGCTTCGTTCTCCGTCGCGCGCGGCGAAATCTTCTGCATCATGGGATTGTCGGGATCGGGCAAGTCGACGCTCGTGCGGCATGTCAATCGCCTCATCGAGCCCAGTGCCGGTTCGATCAAGGTGCTCGGCGAAGATGTCGGCGCGATGGGGCCGGCGGAGCTGCGCCAGATGCGCGCCCGCCACATCGGCATGGTGTTCCAGCACATGGCGCTGATGCCGCACCGCTCGGTGCGCGAGAACGTCGCTTACCCGCTTGAGATCCGCAAGATACCGAAGTCGAAGCGCTGGGCGATCTCCGACTACACGCTCGGCCTGGTCGATCTGACCGGCTACGAAGACCGTCTGCCCAAAGAACTGTCCGGCGGCATGCAGCAGCGGGTGGGCATCGCGCGCGCGTTGGCGAGCGATCCTGAAATCCTGCTCATGGACGAGCCGTTTTCGGCGCTTGATCCGCTTATCCGGCTGCAGCTTCAGGATCAGTTCAAGGTGCTGGTGCGCGACCTCAACAAGTCCACCCTGTTCATCACGCACGACCTCGATGAAGCGATCCGGATCGGTCACCGAATTGCGATCATGAAGGACGGCATCATCGTCCAGATCGGCACGCCGGAGGAGATCGTCACCAAGCCAGCCGACGATTATGTCCGCGATTTCGTTCAGGGCATTTCGCGGCTCAAGCTGGTCCGCGCCCATACGATCATGGAGCCGCTCTCCAACGGCGATGCGCGCCCCGATTCCATTCGCGTGGATGGCGAACAGGATCTCGACTCACTGATCGACGTTTCGGTCGGGAGCGAGCAACCGCTTATCGTCACCGAAGCCGGCGAGGACGTTGGCATCATCACGAAGACCACATTGCTTCGCGGCATTCAGGGAGGCCGGTGATGAACATCCAGGCGTCACCCGACGACACCCAGGACCCGGTCACCAACAAGGCGTCTTCGGTCAAGGACATTGAGGTCGACCGCCACGAACTCGACCAGTCCATCGCCGCATTCGTGGACCGCAACCCTCAATATTACGCGAAGGCGTTCCACACTATTCACGACACGACCACGGGCATCCCACGTGTGTTCAACTGGGCGGCAGCCCTCTTGGGCCCGTTCTGGGCGGCGGCGCGTGGTGTCTGGGGGTTCTTCTGGGCGTTTCTGATCCTGGAGATCATTGCCTGGGTGCAAATCGGGCGCGGCACATGGGGGGAACTGGGCGCGGACGCCATGGCGCAGGCGGAGCGTCAGACGGCGCGCGCCGAGGAGTTCCTGCAACAAGCCCAGGCGGCGCGCGACGCAGGTGAGGATCCGAGCCGGTTCGAAACGCTCGGCGGCAATCTCATGCGCGCCGCTGAGCGCAGCCGCGAAACCGCTGAGGCGGCGGCCGCCGACGCCTTCATGATCCTGGTGTCCGGGCTCGTACTGCTCGTCGTGCTGCGTGTTGTGCAAGGGCTGTGGTCGAACGTCGTCTACGAGAAGCAGTACACCAGATGGCGCGTTGCACCCGATGAGGTGCCGTCGGGCGTTCGTGTTCCCAATGTCGTCTTCGGCGTCGTGCTCGGTCTGATCATCATGCCGCTGACGGTCTACCGCTTCACCATCGAGAACATTCCGGACTGGCTGACGGCGTTCCCCGCCAACGGGGACCATTATGGAGCGACGGCGCGTTGGCTCGAAGCGGTCATCGACGATGCGGCACGCAGCGGCGCCGGTGCGTTCGATGGCATCGTGCTGGCCGTCCGGCAGGTGCTCGACACCATCTCCCTCGCGCTCATCGGCACACCGTGGCCAGTCGTGATGGCGGTGATCTGCGTCTTTGCCTGGCGTGCCGCGGGGCCGCGCGTAGCGATCTTCACGGCCGCAGCGCTCGCCTATATCGCTCTGCTCGGCTATTGGGAGATCGCAATGGAGACGGTCGCGCTGGTCGGCGCGGCCGTGGTCCTTTGCGTCGTCATCGGCATTCCGCTGGGCATCTGGTTCGGCAAATCGCAGCGGGCGTACAAGTTCGCCGAGCCGGTGCTCGATCTCATGCAGACGCTGCCGGCCTTCGTCTACCTCATCCCGATCATCGCCTTCTTCGGCACCGGCAACCCGCCCGGCATCCTGGCGACCATCATCTTCGGCATGCCGCCGGTGATCCGACTGACGGCGCTCGGCATGCGCGGTGTGCCCGACAGCATCAAGGAAGCGGCGACAGCCTTCGGCGCCTCGCGCTGGCAGCTGCTCAAAGATGTCGAGCTGCCGCTCGCCCTGCCGTCGATCATGACCGGCGTGAACCAAACGATCCTGATGTGTCTGTCCATGGTCGTGATCATCTCGCTCATCGGGGGCGGCGGGCTCGGCAAGGTCATCCTCGAAGCGTTGCAGTTTGCCGCCAAGGGGCCTGGTCTTCTCGGCGGGTTCGCCATCCTGTTCGTCGCAATGGTCATCGACCGGATCGTGCAGGGCGCCTTCCGCCGCGCGGACCAGAAATAGCCCGAGCGAGGTCCTAAAAGAGGTCGATGGCGATCGAGTACCTGAAGAAGGCGCACCGGCAGGCAGAGGCCGATCAGGGCGATGTTTCCGCTACGGTGCAGGCGTTGCTGGCGGAGATTGAGCGCGGCGGCGACGACGTCGCACGCGCCTATGCGGAGAAGTTCGACGGGTGGACAGGCCCGGCCCTTGTGTCGCGGGACGCGCTGGAGGCGGCGGCGCACGAGGTGCCGGACAAGCTGAAGGCGGACATCCGCTTCGCCCACGACAATGTCCGGCGGTTCGCCGAGGCGCAGAGGGCGACGATCCGCGATTGCGAAATCGAGGTACAGCCGGGCTTCTTCGCCGGACAGAAACAGATCCCCGTATCTGTGGCCGGTTGCTACGTACCTGGCGGCCGCTACAGCCACATCGCTTCGGCGATCATGACGATCACCACCGCCAAGGTGGCCGGCGTCGGCCACATCACCGCCTGCTCGCCGCCCAAGTCCGGCGTCGGTATCCCGCCGGCGATCCTCTACACCATGCAGCTGTGCGGCGCGGATGCTGTGCTGAACATGGGCGGCGTCCAGGGCGTCGCGTCGATGGCGTTCGGCCTGTTCGGCTTGCCGAAGGCCGACATTCTGGTGGGGCCGGGCAACCAGTTCGTCGCCGAGGCCAAGCGCATTCTGTTCGGCCGTGTCGGCATCGACATGTTCGCCGGCCCAACCGATTCCATGGTCGTTGCCGATGGGACGGCCGACCCGCATCTGGTCGCCTGGGACCTCGCCGGACAAGCCGAGCATGGCTACAACTCGCCGGTCTGGCTGGTGACCGACAACCGCGCGCTCGGCGAGGACGTGATGCGGCTGATGCCCGGTGTCATGGCGCAACTGCCTAAAACCAACGCCGAAAACGCCGAGGCCGCCTGGCGCGACTACGGCGAGATCATCTTGTGCTCGGATCGTGAGGAGATGGTGCAAACCTGCGACGCGTACGGTCCGGAGCATCTGCATATCCAGGCGGGCGACCTGGACTGGTGGCTCGGCCGATTGCGGTCCTACGGCTCATTGTTTCTGGGCGAGGAGACGACGGTTGCCTTCGGCGACAAGGCGGCCGGACCGAACCATGTTCTGCCGACCTCGGGTGCGGCTCGTTACACCGGCGGCCTGTCGGTGCACAAATATATGAAGACGGTCACCTGGCAGCGTGCGACACGCGAGGGGGCCAAGCCGGTTGCCGAAGCCACGGCGCGCATCTCCCGGCTTGAAGGCATGGAAGGCCATGCGCGCACGGCCGATATCCGCCTCGAAAAGTACTTTCCCGACGAGACCTTCGATCTGACCGCGTCGGCGGATTAACGGCCGCGCTTACCAGTCCCTGGCGGCTCGGCGGTCGCGAGCTTATGTTGCCCTTGCCGTCGCACATTGCACTGGCTTTCGGTCCCACTGCTTGCCGTGCACCAGTGACGCTGCCACACGACCTGATGTAACGAACTGAATAATGCAATACGAACAACGACCTATCATAGCCGTGGCGCCGATGATGGAGTGGACCGACCGGCATTGCCGGTTCTTCCATCGCGGGCTAACGCGAAGGGCGTTGCTTTATACGGAGATGGTCACGGCCGAGGCGGTCATTCGCGGCGACCGTGAGCGGCTCCTCGGCTTCAGCGACGCGGAGCATCCGGTCGCGTTGCAGCTCGGCGGCTCGGAGCCGCTGCGGCTGCGCGAGGCGGTGCAGATCGGTGCTGACTTTGGCTATGACGAGATCAATCTCAATGTCGGCTGCCCGTCCGATCGCGTGCAGTCGGGGGCGTTCGGCGCGTGCCTGATGCGCGAGCCGGAACTGGTGGGCGATTGCGTCGCCGCCATGACGGATGCTGTCGCTCTTCCGGTTACGGTCAAGTGCCGCATCGGGGTCGACGAGCAGGATCCGGAGGAAGCACTCGACCGGCTTGCCGATGCGGTCGTGGCGGCGGGTGCGGACGCGATCTGGGTGCATGCGCGCAAAGCGTGGCTTAAAGGCCTCTCGCCGAAAGAGAATCGCGAAGTGCCGCCGCTCGACTATGACCGCGTCTATCGTTTGAAGGCGCGGCTGCCGCATGTCTTCGTCGGCATCAACGGCGGCATCGCCGATCTCGATGCGGCGCGAGCGCACCTTGCGCATGTCGATGGCGTCATGCTGGGGCGCGCCGCCTATCAGCATCCGGCGCTACTCGCCGATGTCGATCGGTTGCTTGGTGATCCGGCGACCGGCGCTGACCTCGCCGCCGCCGCGGAGCGGATGATCCCCTATGCGGAGCGCCATTGCGCGGCAGGCGGCAAGGTGTCGGCGGTGACGCGCCATATGATCGGCCTGTTTCATGGCCGGCCCGGCGCGCGGCAATGGCGGCGCATCCTGACAGTGGAGGGCACGCGGCCCGGCGCCAACGCGGAGGTGATTGCCCGCGCGCTCGCTGCCATTCAGCAATCGGGTGCGCTGGACGAGGCAGCTTAACCGCACGAGCGCATTAACTAGGGCACCAGCACCATGCGGTTGCCTTCCACGCGCCACTCAGCAAAGCGGTTGATGGTGTTCATGCCGAGCAGGCTGGTCTCCAGCGTGCCCTCCGGCATGATTCCGACGCGGATCGCGGAGAGGCGGTAGGGACCGATCTCAAGCGTCCTCAGATCGGCGCGCGCGAAGAAGGCGATGCCATTGGCGGTTTGCACCGGACGATCGAATTGAAGACCGGCGATCTCAATGCCGCTTCGTTCCGCGTCGCGCAGTGTCAGCACCGTCGTGCTTGCGCCGGTGTCGACCAGAAAGCGCACCGGCGTGCCGTTCGCTGCCGCATCGATGTGAAAATGGCCGTCGCGGCCGCGCGCGATGGTGAGCTCCCGCTGCCCGTCGGCGTTCGTCACCTCGATGGCGCGGCTCGGGTCGAGCTCCTGCAAGACCGGGGCGGCGAAGCGCTGGAGCGGCGCGCGATAGGCGTAGACGGTCACCAGCGCCAGGCCGATCAATATCCAGATCGCCAGATGGCGGATGGTCGAACCGGGGCGACGCCAGGCAAAGCCCGCCGTGCCGACAAGGAACACCAGCAGGATCAGCAGATAGACGAGACTGAGCGATTGGTCTTCGCTGAGGCCGAACATGGCAGATATGTGGGCCTTCCTATGCGGCGATTGAAGGGCTGCCGATGGCGAGGCCCGCAATCAGCAGGGTTTCGGCGAGTTGCTGGGCGGCGCCGACTGTGTCGCCGGTATGCCCGCCGATCTGCCGGAGGGTGGCGGCCGAGAAGAGCCCGACGGCCACGGCGGCCATAAGCGCGCCGATTAGTGCGGCCATGCCGAAAGCCGATAGCAGTAGCGCAAGGGCGATTGCGCCGGTCGCCAGGCCAATAAGAAACGCCGTGCGATCCGGTCGGCCGGCTGCATGTGCTATGCCTTCCGCGCGCGCCGGCGGCGTCTCGTGCCAATGCCACAAGGCCAGGGCTCGTGAGACGATTGCCGCACAGATAAGGGCTAGCGCCGCGTGACCGGGCCGGATTCCGAGCGCGGCGAGGGCGGCGATTCTGGCAAGGATCGTGAAGACCAGCGCTAGCGCACCGTAGCTGCCGAGCCGGCTGTCGCGCATGATGGCGCGCTTCTCCTCTGGCGTCCGCCCGCCGCCAAGCCCGTCAAAAGTGTCGGCAAGCCCGTCCTCGTGCATGGCGCCCGTAAGGGCCGTCATCAGCGCCAGCGCCAGGATTGCCGCGATAAAGGCCGGAAGACCGGTCGCGTGGGCGAGGAGAAGCACGAGCGCCGGTGCGATCGCCAGGATCAATCCCGTGATCGGCCATGCGCCGGCAACGGTTCCCAGGCTGAAGTCTGAGGATTGATCCTCGGATTGCCTCGAGAAATGGCCCACGGGCAGCCGCGAGAAGAACCCCAGCGCCGTCAAGGTGTCGCCGGGCAGGCGTCGGATGCGCGCAATGACGGTTTCCATCCGGTCGATCGTTCTCCGTGGCGCGGCCGTTGCTCTTGCGCCATTCCCCCTATAGACCCGCCGACCTGCCGCGGAGAACCGGTCGCGGGCGAAGGTCTGTGGAGACGAAGATATGAACCAAGCCGAAAGCGGCCGACCTTTCGCGGATATCGAACGGATTGTCGCGGAGCTGCCGGGCCCGGACGAAGCTGCGGCTGCGGCCGTCAGAAAGCGCGACGCGGTGCTCACGAAGCCCGCCGGGAGCCTGGGCCGGCTTGAGGAAATCGCCGAGTGGGTGGCGGCGTGGCAGGGCCGGGAAACGCCCGCCATCACGCGCCCGATGGTGGCAGTCTTCGCCGCCAATCACGGGATTGCGGCGCGCGGCGTGTCCGCTTTCCCCGCGGCGGTGACAGAGCAGATGGTGCAGAACTTTGCCGCCGGCGGAGCGGCGATCAATCAGATCTGCGAAGCCTACGGGCTCGGCCTCAAGGTGTTTGAGCTGGCGCTGGAGCAGCCGACGCCGGATATTGTCGAGGCGGATGCGTTTGAGGAAAGCGCCTGCGCCGCAACGATCGCCTATGGCATGGAGGCGGCGGCAGGCGGCATTGATCTTCTGTGCCTGGGCGAGATGGGAATCGCGAATACGAGCGTGGCGGCGGCGGTCTATCACGCGCTTTTCGGCGGCGAGGCGTCCGACTGGGTTGGTCGCGGCACCGGCGTGGATGATGCCGGGCTCACGCACAAGGCGGAAGCGGTCGCCGCAGCAATTTCACGGATCGGGGCGGGTAATGCGCCGCTTGAGGTGCTGCGCCGTGTCGGTGGGCGTGAGATCGCCGCCATGGTTGGCGCCATCCTGGCGGCGCGGAGCGAGAGCGTGCCGGTGATCGTCGATGGCTTTGTGGTCACCGCCGCAGCGGCGATCGTACAGGCCATTCGGCCTGACGCGATCGACCATTGCCTGTTCGCACACTCTTCTGCGGAGGCAGGTCACGCCGCCGTGCTTCAACAGATGGGCAAGACGCCGCTTTTGTCGCTCAACATGCGGCTCGGCGAAGGCACCGGTGCGGCCCTTGCCGCCGGCATCGTCAAGGCCGCAGTGGCGACCCATACCGGCATGGCCACATTCGACGAAGCCGGCGTGGCGGGGAAGGGCTGAACGCGGCGCCTAAGTCAACTCGCCTTGCGGCGGAGCGTGACGTTCGTATTGCGCGGCTTGCGAAGCTGCTCCGGTATGCGCGGCCGCACCTCGCGGGTGAAGGCGGACACGACACGTTTGGCGGGGAAGGTGGCGATCGCCTCGGTACCCACGCCTTCCTTGCTGCGCAGCGTGAAGTTGCCGCCGTGCAGATGGATGAGCGCTTGAACGATGGGGATGCCGAGCCCGGTGCCTTGTTCCGCCGTCTTCAGCGAGATCGCGCCTTGACCGAAGGCAGAGAGCACGACGGGCAGCTCCTTCTCCGGAATGCCCGGTCCGTTGTCGCGCACGGCCACATATTGCCCGCCCGACTTTGTGCGTCCGACCTTCACCGTGATCTCGCCGCCCTCAGGCGTGAACTTCAGTGCGTTTGAGATCAGGTTGAGCACCATCTGGCGGATCGCCTGCTCGTCGATGACGATCTTGGGCAATTCGTCCTCGAACGTCTCCTGCACGTCGATGTTCTTCTGGCGTGCCTTCAGATCGAGAAGCGAGCACGCTTCGCGCGCGACTTCCGTCAGCGACGTCAGCTCCTCGCGCAGCGCCCGCTTGCCGGCCTCGATGCGTGACAGGTCGAGGATGTCATTGATGATCCTCAGCAGATGCTGCCCGCTGGAATAGATGTCGTCGAGATAGCTCTTATAGGCTTCGTTGCCGATCGGACCGAGCATCTCGCCGCGCATGAGATCTGAGAAGCCGAGGATGGCGTTGAGTGGCGTGCGCAGTTCGTGGCTCATCGTGGCAAGAAACTGCGACTTGGCCATGTTGGCCGCCTCAGCGCGGCGGCGCGCTTCATCCGATACGGCCTTGGCCTGCTCCAGCTCCGCGAACAGAGCGTCTTTCTCCGCGCGATAGGCGAGGCTGCGCGCGTTCTGTTCGTAAATGTGGGCTGCCAGATAAAGGAACAGGACCTCCGCGGTCAGCGTGCAGATGGCGATCGTGACGTTGAGAAACGTCGGCTCAAGCAGATGAACGGCCGCCATGCAGAGCGTGATGGGCAACGTGCTGGCGACGGCAGCCGCCGGGATCGGCGCAGACAGAAGCGCGCCGACGGCCAGGACAATGATGACGGCCGCCAGCCGGACAATCGTGATGCCGCCGGCGGTTTGCGGGTCCGTGCTCGTCGCAATCAGGATCGGGAACACCGCCCATGCCAGACCGTATGCGAGGTCACGGCGAACGAAGCGGCCCTTCCACGTATAGAGGCTGGCATTAGCCAAGCCCTCGCGCAGGAAGCTGCGCGCCGCCGCCATGGCGTAGACGTGGACGATCAGCATCAGCGTGACCCAGACGGCCGCTGTCTGGATGTTGCCCAGCCAGCCGATCACGCCGCCCATGATGAGCACGAGAAGCGGGATGAAGGCGTAGGAGGAGAGCCTGTTCTTAGCGAACTGCTCGGTCATCTCCTGGTCGAAATGGAAGAGGCTGCGGCGCGGATCGCGGCTGGCCGGCAGATGGCCGAGCAGCGCACGCGCGATCAACTGCCGACGGGCGGCGCGCGACTCCGTATCCAAGGTCGGGCCGGGTTCTGCCTCGCTTACTGACGCCATGTCCGCTGCTTCGTTATTCGCTCGCTTTTTCAATGCATTGCACGGTCCCCGTTAAGATTGCGCGAGCACTATTGGTTAAGGATTTGGAACCTTGGGGCGGCCGACGGCCAGGCTCGGCCGCGCCAAAGCGCGCCGCCGCATTCCGGGGACAGCTGCCCCAACCGGCCGGGGCAAATCTGTTTTACAGGCGACCGCTTATGAGCCCGTGCGTGCAATATTGACGGCGGATATGCCCCTGTCTTAGGAAACGGTTCTTTTTCTCGCCCACCTCAAGCGATGGCCATGGACCGCACCGACCGCATGATCCTCAGTATTTTGCAGGAAGACGCCACTTTGCCTGTGGCCGAGATCGGCCGCCGTGTCGGGCTGTCGACGACGCCTTGCTGGCGGCGCATCCAGAAGATGGAGGAGGACGGCGTCATCAAGTCGCGCGTCGCCGTGCTCGATCCGGCCAAGGTCAACGCCAAGGTGAGCGTCTTTGTCTCCATCACGACCAATCAGCACAACGAGGATTGGCTGACGCGTTTCTCGCGCATCATCTCGGAGTTTCCGGAGGTCGTTGAGTTCTATCGGATGAGCGGCCAGATCGACTACCTCCTGAAGGTCGTCGTGCCGGACATTGAGGCGTATGACGCGTTCTATAAGAAGCTTGTCGCCAAGATGGACATCACCGACGTGTCCTCCGCCTTCGCCATGCAGGTGATCAAGAACGAAACGGCGCTGCCGTTGAGCTACATGCAGCTCGATCCGCCGGCCAAGCAGCGCGCATCATAGCATCACGCCGCAGCGCGTTAGCGCCCCTCGTCACGGTTCCGCTGAAGGCGCGCCAGCTGCTTCGGATCGGTCAGTTCCTTGATGGCATCGCGACCAACCCAGCGCGCCGCTTTATCATCCGATAGGGACAGCTTTTCCGCCAGTTTCACCGCCGGTCCATGCAGCGTCATGGATCGCTTGCCGACCTGGCGGAGCGCCCAGTTCACCGCCTTCTTGACGAAGTTCCGTGGGTCCGTGGCATGTCGTTCGATCAATGGCAGCAAGGGAAGCAGCTCGGTGTCCGGCACCTTCCGTCCCTTGAACGCACAAGATGCCAGCAGCGCAAAGGCGGCTCTGCGGACAAACTCACGATCGTCGTCGGCCCATTGGCGAATCTTGTTCGTGGCGTGTGGGGTCCTGACGAAGAGCTTCATGCAGGCCTGATCACAAAGATCCCACGAATCGAACGCGGCTGCCCAGCGGTCCATCTGCTGCGGGGTGACCTTGGCCGGATCGTCGATCAAGGCTGCGAGGATTCGTGCTTCGTGCCAGCCGGTCTTCCAAAGCGCCACGGCAAGGCGGTGATCGTTCTTGTGGTGTTTCGCCAATGGGCGCAGCGCCGCCACGGAGACGCCGAAGGCGCGGCCCGTGTTGATGCCGAAGCGCGCTTGGCCGGCCCGATTCTCTTCCGAGCCCAGCGCTTTCAGCTCCGCAACTATCGTTTCGGTTGTATCTTCGACATCTGAGGGTTCTATCCCGCCCATGTCTTCTCCCAGGCGTTGCCGGTCGTTTGCGCTCACCATGCCGCCAAAGCCGGTATTGTCGGGCCCAGCGAAACTCGTCATCTTGTCACAATCGCCTTCTATCGATCAGTTGGCCCTGGCACGCGGTGCTTCAAGATGGTTTACCGATCTGAATCGACTAGTGTTTAGCCTTGCCGCTGCCGCGATTGCCGGCGCGTTCGGAAGGATATGCTGAAGATCGCTGAGCCCATGCAGGAGTCGCAATCGGCGGGCGCCGCTGAAGCGCGCAAGCCGAAACGGCGGATTGCCACAGCAATCCTGGCTTCGCTGGCCCTGTTGGTGGCGATCGGCGTCGGTCTCTATTGGCAGGCGACACGCGGGTCGGTCAGCCTTGCCTATCTCAATGGTCGCGTCGAGGCGGCCATCTCTCAGCGTTTACCGCCAGACGCCAGCATAAGTGTGGGCTCCACAGCCTTCTCCTATCGAGACGGCCAGGGCGTCATCCTGCTGATCAAGGAGCTGGGCCTCCTCCTTCCGGGAATGGCGACCGTGACCGTCAGCGAATTGTCGACGGTGACGACAGCGCGTGCGCTTCTTGCCGGGCGCATCGATCTGCAATCAGTGACGGTGTCGGGTGCCGATATCGGTGTCTCCGCGCTGCCGGCCGCCAGTCGGGAGGGCACCGGCGCCGATTTGGTCCGGCATCTTGCGACGAACTTCATGAACGAAGTCGTCGAAGCCGATGATCTTATCCGAGACGCTGGCCTGCAAGAGGTGCTCGTCCGCGACGCAACGATCCGGCTTGACGATGCCGGTGCGGCAGCGGCTCCGGCGCTGCGGATCGGAGAGGCGAACTGGCTGCCATTGTCGCCGGACCGCAGCAAAGCCTGGGTGCAGATCGTAGAGCCGAACGGCTCGGGCTGGGACCTCACGTTGGAGCGGCGCAAGACACAAGCCGGCAATACGGTCGTCAACCTCGAGTTGGAGGATGTGCCAAGCACCGGGCTGGTGCCGCAGCTCGCCGGCGCGCCGGGGGGGCCGCGTTTCCGCGCACTCGTCACGCTGCAGATACGCATGGCGCAGACCGCTGAGCGGCAGTTCGTGGGCTTGCGCGGCGCGCTTTCCGCCTCTGAGGGCGAGCTGTCGTTCACGGGCAAAGACGAAATCAACCTGGTGTCCTCAGCCGTCAATTTCGTCCTCGATGCAGAGGGCGACCGGATGAGCATTCCCAGCGGTGACGTCCGGACGCTGACGGGGCGCGTGGCGTTTGAAGGTGTGGCCGATCTGTCGGAACTCGGACATGCAACGCTTGTCGCGCGCATCCGCGAAGGATCGCTTGCAACACCGATCGGAGACAGCGCCGCCGTCCAGATTGCCGGCGGGGGCGGCGTGGCGCGCATCAACTTCGCCGATATCGGCGTCGAAGTGGAGCGCCTGGAGGTCGTCACACCGGAGGGCACGGCGTCGGCGATTGGGCAGGCAAGCCTCGCCGGCGCGAGCCCGGGCCTGTCTTTTGCACTCTCCTTCGACGAATTGTCGGCCGGTGCGGTGCGGGCCATGTGGCCGCCCTTCGTTGCCGCCAAGGTGCGCAAATGGTTTGAAGTCAACGTGAGGTCGGGCACGCTCGGCCCGGCGACGCTGCAGGTTGCGCTGCCGCTTGAAAATATCGGGCCGCGCAATCGCGGGAAAATCTTGCCGGATTACGCGCTTGTCGGCTCGTTGCCGTTTCGCGACGCGGCGTTCTCGCCGATCCGCACGTTTCCGGTGATCACCGCCGCGTCGGGCGAGATCGTGTTCGGCAATGCGACGGCGCAGATCGTTGCGCAGTCGGGTGTCGTGAACGTCCCGGACAGAGGCGTGCTCCAGGCGGCCGGTACGACCTTGACCATTCCGGAGCTTGGGCGCCTGAAGCCGCGTGGCGAGCTGCATCTGGAGCTCGCCGGCCCGGCGCCGGCGCTTGCGGCCGCGTCCAACACACCGCCGCTTTCCGTTGCCCGCGATCGCGGAATCAGCCCCGACAATATCGTCGGTGAGGCCGCGCTCTCGCTCGATGCAAACATTCCGCTCTATGCGAGCGACTTCTCCGACGTGATCCCCAACTTCCGGCTGGCGCTCAACG
This sequence comes from Afifellaceae bacterium, assembly GCA_028284625.1. Classification (GTDB taxonomy): domain Bacteria; phylum Pseudomonadota; class Alphaproteobacteria; order Rhizobiales; family Afifellaceae; genus DASWJZ01. The sequence goes on from JANQRH010000009.1 coordinate 484,536, forward strand.
CATTCTCAAGCGAGAGCCCGATCGACGGACGGATCGTGAGCGAGGCGGACCTGGTGCTTGAAGGCAATCCGCGAAGCTACACGGTCAAGGGTGAGGGCGTGCTCGACGGATATCGCGCGTCGGTCGATCTTATCCAGGGGAGCGCCGCGCCGGATCAATCCGCGGTCACGGTGGAGCTCGACGAAGCGGCCCGCAAGCGCATGGGCCTAGCGTTCGGCAAGCTGATGACCGGGCCGGCGCAGGCCTTCATCATGAATACCGGCGAGCTCGGCCAGCAGGTCGCGCTCGATCTGAAACAGACGCGCATCAACATCCCCTTCCTCGGCTGGGAGAAAGGTCCGGGCGTGCCGGCAACCGCCAGCTTCGTGATGAACACGTCCGAGGAAGGCACGCGGCTCACCAAGTTCTTGTTGTCAGGCAAGGGCTTTGAGGCGCGTGGCGAACTTCTGATCGGGCCGGACGGGCGCTTGCAGGATCTGTCGCTAGAGCGCGTCGCGCTTCGTCCGGGCGACCAGCTTACCGCACGGGTGACCGCGGAGGGCAGCGGCTACAACGTGTCGATCAACGGCAGTGTGCTCGATGCTCGTGGCATCATCCGCCGGATGGGCGATGGCGATTTGGCGGGCGATGTCGATATCTTCCCGATCCGCGTTTCCGTCGATGTGGATGTGCTTCGCGGCGAGAACGACGTCTCGCTTTCCGATGTGAAGGGCGCTTTCACGGTCACGCGCTCCGGGCTCGAAACCGTCTCGCTTAAGGGCAATGCGCGGGGCGAGCCGTTCGAATGGACGCTGACGCGCGACGGCAACCAACGGACGCTGCGTGTTCTCGCCAGCTCCGGCGGCGATATGGTGCGCTTCGCCGGTATCTACGGACGCGTGGTCGGCGGCAATCTGATCCTCGACTACAGCGGCGAAGTGGGCGGGACCGGAACAGGCGTGCTGGTGATGCGCGACTTCGCCGTCGTCAACGAGGAGGCGCTGAAGGACGTGCTGGAGCCGTCGTCGCCACGTGACGGGATGGTGCATGCCTACTCGGCGACCGGCGAGGCCTATCAGTTTTCGCAGCTTCGCATTCCCTTCCGCCAGGAAGGCTGGGTCATAACGATCGACGACGCCGCACTTCGTGGCGTGTCGATCGGTGCGACCTCAGGCGGAACGATCAACGTGCCGGACGGCAAAATGGCGCTCAGCGGCACGCTGATACCGGCCTTCGGCCTCAACAACATCGCCGGTGCGATCCCCTTGCTCGGTGCTATTCTTGGCGGCGGGCGTGACGAAGGCCTGGTCGGGATCACCTACAAGCTGTTCGGGCCGCTGGACAGCCCGTCGCTGGTCGTCAATCCGGTATCGGCGATCGCGCCCGGAATCTTCCGCAAGATTTTCGAATATCGTTGAGTTAGGCCGGCACGGCGAGCGCGTGCTTCTTGCGGCCGAGCGACAGCTTGACGACGCCGTCGGCGTTGACGTCGTCCAACGTGACAGTGCGGTGCGGATCGCTGATCGGCTCATCGTTGATGCGAATGGCCTTGTTGGCCACTGCCCGGCGCACCTCGCCGTTTGAGCCCGCGAGACCGGCGCGCACAAAAAGCGCTGGGACACCCAGGCCGCTTTCAAGCTCGGCGCGCGGCACGTCGATGGATGGCAGCGCTTCGCCCGTACGGCCTTCCTCGAATGTGCGGCGAGCGGTTTCTGAGGCATCTTCCGCCGCTCTCTTTCCGTGCAAGAGCGCGGTCGCTTCCGTCGCCAGAACCTTCTTGGCGTCGTTGATTTCAGCACCCTCAAGACGTTCCAACCGGGCGATCTCGTCAAGCGGAAGCTCGGTGAAAAGCTTCAGGAAACGGCCGACATCGGCGTCCTCGCAGTTCCGCCAATATTGCCAGTATTCGTAGGGCGAAAGCTGCTCGGCGTTCAGCCAGACAGCACCTTGCGCGGTCTTGCCCATCTTGGCCCCGGAGGAGGTCGCAAGCAGCGGGCAAGTCAGCGCATAGAGCTGATCGGTGCCCATACGGCGGCCAAGGTCGATGCCGTTGACGATGTTGCCCCATTGATCTGAGCCGCCCATCTGCAAGACGCAGCCCGTGCGCCTGTGTAGCTCCACGAAGTCGTATGCCTGGAGGATCATGTAATTGAACTCCAGGAAGGACAGCTCGTGCTCACGCTCAAGCCTGAGCTTCACGGAATCGAAGCTCAGCATCCGGTTGACCGAGAAATGCCGCCCGACGTCGCGGAGAAAGTCGACATAATTGAGCGGCGCGAGCCATTCCGCATTGTCCGGCATGAGCGCGGCGTTGGATGCACCGAAGTCGATGAAGCGCGCGAACACCGACTTGAGGCTCTCTTTGTTTGCCTCAATGTCCTCAACGCTCAGGATGCGGCGTGTTTCGTCCTTGCCGGAGGGATCGCCGACCCTGGTCGTGCCGCCGCCCATCAGCGCGATCGGGATATGGCTGCCGGTCTTCTGCAGCCAGCGAAGCATCATGATGGAAAGCAGATGCCCCACATGCAGGGACGGCCCGGTGCAGTCGTAGCCGACATAGGCCGTGACCGACCCCTTTGCGAGCAGGTCGTCCAGCCCCTCCGGGTCGGAGCATTGATGGATATATCCGCGTTCGCTGAGAATGCGTAGGAAATCGGAGCGGAAGCTGGTCATTGCTTGCGGTTGGGTGCTTGAGATTTGGACTGGCCGCTGCCAGGGTCCGGCGCTCTTAACATGGGTTTCGGCGGGACACGAGGCTTCCAGGCGTGGCGGGAAATCGAACGGCGATCGGGCTGATGAGCGGCACGTCGCTCGACGGGGTCGACGTGGCGCTGATCAGGACCGACGGCGAGCGCATCGCGGAGCTTGGCGCGGCGCGGACCTATCCCTATCGCGAGGCCGATCGCGTGGTCCTGCGGCAGGCGTCGAAGGATGCCCTTGGCCTAACGGATCGCAAAGCGCGCCCGGGCGTTCTTCGTGAGGCTGAGGCGCTGGTCACGCGCCGCCATGCGGAGGCGGCGGAGGATTTCCTTCGCGATGAGGGGATGGCCGCAGCCGATATCGACCTCGTCGGCTTTCACGGGCAGACGGTCTTTCACGATCCGGACAAGCAGCTGACGGTCCAGATCGGCGATGGCCAGGCACTTGCGGCGCAACTCGCCATTCCGGTCGCCTGGGACATGCGCGCCGATGATATCGCGGCCGGCGGCCAGGGCGCGCCGCTTGCGCCGGCGTTCCATGAGGCGCTCGCCGAGACGGCCGGTCTCGCCAGGCCGGTGGTGTTCCTGAACCTCGGCGGCGTCGCCAACGTTACCTATGTCGGCGCGGCGGGCGAGCTTCTGGCATTCGATACCGGGCCAGGCAACGGCCTCCTCGACGATTGGATGCTGGAGCGGACGGGACAGCCCTTCGACATCGATGGCCGGCTGGCGCAAAGCGGGACGCCCGACGACACCATCCTGAGCGTGCTGCTTGCGCATCCATATTTCGCAGAGCCGCCGCCCAAGTCGCTCGATCGCAACGCCTTCTCGGTATCGGAATTGTCGAAGCTCTCCGACGCTGACGGCGCGGCCACCTTGCTGCACTTTTCAGCACTCGCCGTGAAAGCAGCGATCGCGCATCTGCCTGAGCCGCCGCTTGCTTGGTATGCGTCTGGCGGAGGCCGTCACAACAAGGCACTCATGGAGGCGCTGCGGGAGGCTCTTTCCGGTGCGCCGCTCGCCATGCTGGAGGCGCTCGGCTTCGACGGAGACGCGACGGAAGCGCAGGCTTTCGCCTTCCTCGCGGTTCGGGCGTTCGACGGCAAGCCCTTGACGTTTCCGTTAACGACCGGTGTAGCGAAACCATTGACCGGCGGCCGCATCAGCCGACCCGCCAAAACCGGTTAACCCTTAACCTCCAATCAAGCTTTCTCCCTGATTCTGCTGTCGTTCTTCTTCCAGGGCGATGGGACGACAGTTGATGGGCCGCAACGCTCCAGATGACTCACAGAACGGGTCCGGCCGCGAACCCCGCCTGATGCTCGCCCTATTGGCGGTGACGTTTTTTCTGGTCGCCGGCTATGCCTTTTGGGTGACCAACATGGGCGCCTCGATCCTGTCGCAGCTGAGGCAGGTCCTTGGCAGCCTGCCAATCACGCAGCTCGCGATGGGCGGAGTTGTGGTAGCCGTCATCGCGTCGGCTATCATCCTCGTGCGACGGCGCCGGGGCGCCAAGCCGAAAAGCGCCGCGGTCGAAGTGACGGGCGGGTCCGGCGGGCTAAGCGGACGCGCAGCGTTTCTCAAGACGCTTGCGGCGCGGATCGATGCACATGGCAAATCGGGCCGGCAACTTGCGCTGCATCTGATCGACATTGACGGCTTTCGTACCGTCAACGATCTGCTCGGTGAAGAAGAGGGCGACGCGTTTCTGCGCCTTGTCGCCGAACGGCTTCTGGTGTTCGTCAATCACGCCGACCGGCTGGCACGGATTGGTGACGACGAATTCGCCATCATCCAGCCTGAGGTCGGCGGAGCGCGCCACGCGGAAATCTATGTGCGTCGTATCCAGGAAACGCTGAAGGACGTTTGCGCACAGCTCCCACGCCATGCGCGGCCGAGCGCCAGCATCGGCATCGCGGTGTTCCCCGAGCACGGCGACGATGCAGGCAAGCTCCTCCACACCGCGTCACTCGCCCAGCACGCCGCTAAGCGCGCCGGCGGCGATACGTTCCAGGTCTATTCGCGGGGCATGGACATTGCGGTCGACACGCGTCGGGAGACAGAAACGGCGATCAGCGACGGCCTGCAGAAAAACTGGTTCGCGCTTCACTATCAGCCGCAATACGATCTGATCACGCGGCGCCTCACGGGTTTTGAAGCGCTGGTGCGCATGAACCACCCGGAGCGCGGCGAGCTCCCGCCCGGCGATTTTCTACCGGTTGCCGACGAAAGCGGGCTCATTCAGCCGCTCGGCGACTGGATCATCAAGGATGCGCTGGCCACCGCCTCCAACTGGCCGGTGCACACGACATTGGCGTTGAATGTCTCAGCCGCGCAGCTCCGCCACGGCGACATCGCCGGCTCAATCATCAGCATGCTGTCCAACTCAGGCTTTGACGGCAAGCGGCTTCGCGTTGAGGTTCCGGAAGCGGCGCTCGTGGATTGGTCAAGCGCCGTCGCCGATCAGCTTCGGCGGTTGAAGACCCGTGGCGTCACGGTCGTGGTCGACGGCTTCGGCCTGGAGCACTCACGGCTGAAGTCGTTGTCGCGAGACGTCTGCGACGCCGTGAAGATCCATCAGTCCTTCCTGCAAACCGTCGGCAGCGACAAAGAGGCGGAGGCTCTGGCGCGCGGCCTGATCGGCACGGCAAAGGCTTTTGGCCTCGACGTTCATGCGCAGGGCGTGGAGCATGTCGAGCAGGCACATTTCCTGATCGCCAACGACTGCCAAAAAGTGCAGGGCTTCCTGTTCGGACGTCCCGTTCCGGTTGAAGACCTGGCTGCAATTATCGCCAAGGATACGCGTAAAGCGTCAGACGCTGGTCCGGGGCCCGCGAAAGCGTCGCGGTCGGCCGCTTAAGCTATTCTGCCTCGATCGCCGCCAGGCGCATGTCGAGGTAATTGGCACAGTTCTCCACCAGCTCATCGACTGAGCCTTCGAAGAAATGGTTCGCGCCGGGCACCAGTGCGTGGTCGATGGTGATGCCCTTCTGTGTCTTCAGCTTGTCGACCAGGCCCTGAACCGATTCCGGCTGGGTGACCTTGTCCATCTCGCCGTTGATGATCAGACCGGAGGACGGGCAGGGGGCGAGGAACGAGAAATCGTAGAGGTTGGGCTGCGGGGCGATCGACATAAAGCCCTCAACCTCGGGGCGGCGCATGAGAAGCTGCATGCCGATCCAAGCGCCAAAGGAGAAGCCCGCGATCCATACCCCCCGCGAATCGGGGTGAAGTGTCTGAATCCAATCAAGCGCCGCAGCCGCGTCAGCCAGCTCTCCGACGCCGTGATCGAAATAGCCCTGGCTGCGCCCGACGCCCCGGAAGTTGAAGCGCAGGCAGGTGAAGTCGCGCTCCTGGAACATGTAGAACAACCGGTAGACGATCTGGTTGTTCATCGTGCCGCCGAATCGGGGATGGGGGTGCAGCACCAGCGCAATTGGTGCGGTTTTGGTCTTTGAAGGCTGGTAGCGCCCTTCCAGTCGTCCATCGGGTCCGGTGAAGATCACTTCCGGCATAAAGGGCGTGCTCCATGTCTCTTCGGACAGCCGCGTGCATTATGTTGACACGCAGGCTCCACATTTCTAGAACCAGTTTGGAACTTTTCAAAACTAGCGCGGTTCGTGCCGGTTTCGGCAGGGCGCGTATGTAAACACCAAAGGCTTGTCCGGTTTCAAGGATTTCGTCTTCGAGGGCGTGGAATGCTGCAGCGCACCTACCTGGACGCCAATGCGGGCGCGCCGCTCCTCCCGGAAGCGCGTGATGCGGCCGTCGCGGTGCTGCAGGGCATGGCGAACGCATCTTCGGTACATACGGAGGGGCGGGGCGCGCACGCGGCCTTGGAGGCGGCGCGCGCGGCGGTCGCTGCTTCTGTCGGTGGTGTTGCTGAGAATGTGATCTTCACGAGCGGCGCAACGGAAGCGGCCGCTTTTGCCCTGACGCCGCGGATCTATGCCGATGGATCGCCGGCTCCGGCCGGGCGTCTTTATGTCGGCGCAACCGAGCACACGTGCGTGCTGGCCGGCGGCCGTTTTCCGCAATCGAAGATCACAGTGTTGCCTGTAGAGCCGTCGGGACGCATCGATTTGGGTGCGCTGGAGCAGGCTTTGGCCTCGCATGAGGACAGCGACGGGGTGCCCTATGTCGCGCTGATGCTCGCCAACAACGAGACCGGGATCATTCATCCGGTCGCCGAGGCAGCAAAGCTTGTGAAGTCGCATGGCGGCTATGTGTTCTGCGATGCCGTGCAGGCCCTCGGCCGCATCCCGGTCGATATCTCGGCGCTCGGCGTCGATTTCCTGGCATTGTCGGCGCACAAGATCGGCGGCCCACAGGGCGCCGGTGCGCTTGTCCTGGCTGACAAAGCCGTCCATCCCGAGCCGCTTCTGACGGGAGGCGGGCAGGAACGCCGGCGACGCGCCGGCACCGAAAACGTCGCCGCAATTGCCGGGTTCGGCGTTGCGGCGCGTGCGGCGCGCTACCATCTCCAAGAGGTGGGTCGTATCGCGTCCCTGCATGAGAAATTGGAGCACGCGTTGCAAACGGCATCGCCGGAGGTGGTGATCTTCGGGACGGACACGGACCGGTTGCCGAACACCACTTTGTTTGCGTTGCCGGGCCTTGCGGCTGAAACCGCAATCATCGCCTTCGATCTAAAGGGGGTCGCGGTCTCTGCCGGATCAGCCTGCTCGTCGGGGAAGGTCGGCACGAGCCACGTGCTGGAGGCCATGGGCGTGCCGGATGCGCTCGCGCATGGCGGCATTCGGGTGAGCCTGACCGACACGTCGCGTGATACCGACGTGGAAACATTTATTGCCGCATGGCGCGCCATTCAGGACCGCGCGCACCGCATGGACGCGGCCTGAGACCAAGAGCGAGGAGAGCACATGCCCGCCGTTCAAGAGACCATCGAACAGGTCAAGGCGATCGATGTCGACAAATATAAGTACGGCTTCACCACCGACATTGAATCCGACCTCGCCCCGAAAGGCCTGAACGAGGACATCGTTCGCTTCATCTCCGCCAAGAAGAACGAGCCGGAATGGCTGACGGAATGGCGCCTGAAGGCCTTTGCCCGCTGGACCAGCATGTCGGAACCGACCTGGTCACGCGTCAAATACCCCAAGATCGATTATCAGGACTTGCATTACTACGCGGCGCCCAAGCGCAAGGAGCTGGCGAGCCTCGATGAGGTCGATCCGGAGATTCTGGCGACCTACGAGAAGCTCGGCATTCCGCTTCGCGAGCAGGAGATTCTCGCCGGCGTGAAGCGCCCGTCCAACGGCGAGGGCGCGGAGGACGGCAGCCAATACGCGTCCGGCAAGGTGGCAGTCGATGCGGTGTTCGATTCCGTGTCCGTGGTGACCACCTTCAAGGAGGAGCTGAAGAAGGCCGGCGTGATCTTCATGCCGATCTCCGAAGCGGTGCGCGAGTATCCGGAGCTCGTGCAGAAATATCTCGGCACTGTGGTGCCCATCACCGACAATTATTTCGCCACGCTCAACTCGGCGGTCTTCACAGACGGCTCCTTCGTCTACATCCCCAAGGGCGTGCGCTGCCCAATGGAGCTCTCCACCTATTTCCGCATCAACGAAGAGAAGACCGGGCAGTTTGAGCGAACACTGATCATCGCCGACGAGGGCTCCTATGTGAGCTATCTGGAAGGCTGCACGGCGCCGATGCGCGACGAAAACCAGCTGCATGCCGCGGTCGTGGAGCTGATCGCGCTCGACGACGCGGAGATCAAATATTCAACGGTACAGAACTGGTATCCCGGCGACAGCGAGGGGAAAGGTGGCATCTACAACTTCGTCACCAAGCGTGGCGATTGCCGCGGCAAGAACTCGAAAATCTCCTGGACACAGGTGGAGACCGGTTCGGCCATCACCTGGAAGTATCCCTCCTGCATCCTGCGCGGCGACGGCTCGCGCGGCGAGTTCTATTCCATCGCCATCTCAAACGGTTATCAGCAGGTCGATTCCGGCACCAAGATGATCCATCTCGGCAAGAACACGTCGAGCCGCATCATCTCCAAGGGCATTGCCGCGGGCCATTCCGACAACACCTATCGTGGCCTCGTCTCCGCGCATCGCAAGGCGACGGGCGCGCGCAACTTCACCAATTGCGACTCGCTCCTGATCGGCAACAAGTGCGGCGCCCACACCGTGCCCTACATTGAGTCGAACAACGCTTCGGCGGTGTTCGAGCATGAGGCGACGACGTCGAAGATCTCCGGCGACCAGCTCTTCTATTGCACGCAGCGCGGCATGGACGAGGAAGAGGCGACGGCGCTTATCGTCAACGGCTTCGTGCGCGACGTGCTGCAGCAGCTTCCGATGGAGTTCATGGCGGAGACGCAGAAGCTCATCGGCATCTCGCTGGAGGGGAGCGTGGGGTGATGGCTGACGCACCGGCAAAGCCCGTCATCAATCTCGACGATGTGCCGTTGCGCGACAATGGCCACGGCGAGGCGTTTCAGGCCAAGATCGGCAGCTTCGGTCACATGATCGGCTCAACTGGCATTGGCTGCATGCTGCATGTCGTGGAGCCGGGCAAGAAGGCGTTCCCGTTTCACGCGCACCACGCCATTCACGAGCTGTTCGTGATCCTGGAAGGCGAGGGCGAATACCGGCTCGGCGACCAAACCCACAAGGTCCGCGCCAATGACGTTCTGGCGGCGCCCACCGGTGGGCCGGAATCGGCTCACCAGATCATCAATACCGGGGACAAGCCGCTGAAATATCTTGGAATTTCGACCAACGCCGGCACCGAGGTCGTGGAATATCCCGATTCAAACAAGTTCGCCGTTCTTTCGCGTTTCAACTGGAGCAATCCTGGTGCGGGCGGCGTTCGCTTTGTCGGCCGCACCGACGCCTCGCTCGATTATTGGGACGGCGAGGACGGCTGAGGGCGCTTCGATGGGCAAGTTCCAGGAGGGGTGGAATGAGGCGCGCGCCGCGGCGGAGGCGGCGGAAGCTGAGAAGCAACGGCGTCTTGAGCGGATCGCGACGGCGCTGAATGCGCTGTCCGATACGCTTTCAGCCGACAGCACAGCGCTCACGGAGCAGCAATTGACGCTGAAGATGGAGCACGGGTCGTTGGTGTTGAAGCGATTGATGGAGCCGCTGGCTGGCGTCACGTTCGACCCGGACGCGCGCGCCTACAAGATACACAAATATGCCGTCACGGACGGCTCGAACGAGGACGAGGCCAAGGACGTCGATGAATGTGCCGCCAAGCTCGGCGCGTACGCCTATTCCGTGAAGACCTGAACCACCTGAGACCCGAACCGCCGACCGGCGCGTAATCACAAATGGATGGACGATGCTTGAGATTAAGAACCTGCATGTCGAAGTCGACGGCCAGAAGATTCTGAACGGGATCGACCTCACGGTGAAAGCCGGCGAGGTGCACGCGATCATGGGGCCGAACGGCTCCGGCAAATCGACGCTTTCCTACGTGCTTGCCGGCAAGGACGAGTATGAGGTGACCGAGGGTTCGGTGCTTTATCAAGGCGCCGACCTTCTGGAGATGGAACCGGATGAACGCGCGGTGGCGGGCGTCTTTCTGGCGTTCCAATATCCGGTCGAGATTCCCGGCGTCGGTACGATGTCGTTCCTTCGGACGGCGCTCAATGCGCAGCGCAAGGCGCGCGACGAGGCGGAGCTGACGACGCCGGAATTCATGAAGCTGGTGCGCGAAACGGCCGGCAAGCTGCAGATCACCCAGGACATGCTGAAGCGGCCGCTTAATGTCGGCTTCTCCGGTGGTGAGAAGAAGCGCAACGAGATCCTGCAGCTTGCGCTTCTTGAGCCAAAGCTCTGCGTGATGGACGAGACGGATTCCGGACTGGATATCGACGCGCTGCGGGTCGTCTCCGACGGCGTCAATGCTTTGCGCGGGCCGGACAGGTCCTTCATCGTCGTTACCCATTACCAGCGGCTTCTCAATCACATCGTGCCGGATGTCGTGCACGTGATGTCGAAGGGGCGCATAGCACGTTCCGGCGGCAAGGAGCTGGCGCTGGAGCTGGAGGAACACGGTTACGCCGATTACGTCGGCCAGGCGGCGTGAGCGGCATGACGGAACAACCGACCCAGATGCGCACGACCGCCGAAGAGGCGCTGGCGGCGCACTTTGCCGCCTTGCCGGCCGATGACGCCATGCGCGTTCAGCGTGCGGCGGCCTTCGATGCTTTCGCCGCTCGCGGGCTGCCAAATCGCCGGGTGGAGGAGTGGAAATACACCGATCTCCGTGCGCTCATGCGCGACGCGCCGCCGCCCGCCGAGCCGGCGTCCCCGGAGGCGGCACAGGCCGCGCGCGACCGCGCCGAGGTCTTTGCTCAGATCGACCGGGCGCGCATCGTCTTCGTCAATGGCTATTTCGTGCCGGCACTGTCGGACATGAGCGGCTTGGAAGAGGATATCGAGTTCGCGTCGCTTGGGCGCTTCCTTGCTGATGGCGGTGCCATCCTCGACCGCTCGCTTGACCCGGCGGATGCGCCCGCCTTTGCGCTCAACGGCGCATTTGTAACCGACGGCGCGGTGATCAAGGTGCGTGATGGCGCGAAGCTGGCGCGGCCGTTGGAGCTGGTGGGCGTATATGCCGGCGATGAGCCGGCGTTGGTGACGCTGCGCCATCAGATCACGATCGGTGAGGGGGCGGAGGCGACGATCCTCCATACGCTCGCGGGCCCCGACGGCGTGGCATATCAGACCAACGTCGTCAGCGAGGTGCAGATCAACGAGGGCGCGCGCCTGAGTTGGGTCACCGCACAAGAGCATGGCGATGAGGCGATCAACCTCTCAATGCTCATTCCGCGGCTGGCCGGCAATGTCCGCTTCGATCCGTTCTTCTTCAATGTCGGCGCGCGCGTGGCACGCAACGAAATCCACGTGACCTTCGAGGCGGAGCATTCGGTTATGGGATTGCGCGGCGCCACGCTGGCGCGGCGCTATCAGCATATGGATACGACGCTCGTCGCGACCCACATTGCTCCGCATTGCGGCGGCGAGGAATTCTTCAAGTCTGCGATCGATGACGACGCGCATGGCGTGTTCCAAGGCAAGATCATCGTGGAGCCGCAGGCGCAAAAGACCGACTCAAAGATGATGAGCCGGGCGCTGCTTCTGTCGGATTCCGCCGGCTTCTCCAACAAGCCGGAGCTTGAAATCTTCGCCGATGACGTCGTCTGCGGCCACGGCGCCACCTGCGGGCAGATCGACGAGCAGATGCTTTTCTTCCTGCGCTCACGCGGCATCGACAAGGACCAGGCGGAGCGCATGCTGGTCCTCGCTTTTCTGGCGGAGGCCGTGGAGATGATTGAGGACAACGACGCTGTTGTGGCGGCGCTGGAAGAGCGCACCCGTCGTTGGCTCGGCTTGGAGGCGATGAGCGACTGATGGCCGAGAACGGCGCCTACGATGTTGAGACTGTGCGGGCCGACTTCCCGATCCTGTCGCGGGAGGTCTACGGCAAGCCGCTCGTCTATCTCGACAGCGCTGCCTCCGCGCAGAAGCCGAAGGCGGTGCTGGACCGCATTCAGCGCGCCTACACGGAGGAATATTCGAACGTCCATCGCGGACTGCACTATCTCTCAAACGCGGCCACCGAGGCCTATGAGGATGCGCGCGAGACCGTTCGCGGCTTCCTGAACGCGCCGTCAGTTGAGGAGATCATCTTCACGCGTTCCTCCACCGAGGGCATCAATTTGGTGGCGCAATCCTTCGGCGGCATGCGGATCGGCGAGGGCGACGAGATCGTGCTCTCCATCATGGAGCACCATTCCAACATCGTGCCGTGGCACTTCCATCGCGAGCGGTCAGGCGCGGTCATCAAATGGGCGCCGATCCGCGAGGATGGCAGTTTCGACATTGAAGCCTTCGAGGCGCTCCTCACCGAGCGCACGAAGATGGTGGCCATCATCCACATGTCGAACGTCACCGGAACGGTGGTGCCGATCAAGGAAGTCTGTCGGATCGCGCATGAGCGCGGCATCCCGGTCCTGGTCGATGGTAGTCAGTCGGCTGTCCACCTGCCGGTCGACGTTCAGGATCTCGGCTGCGACTTCTTCGTGTTCACTGGGCACAAGACCTATGGGCCGTCGGGCATCGGCGTCTTGTGGGGCAAGCGTGAGCATCTTGAGGTCATGACGCCCTATATGGGCGGCGGCGAGATGATCGCAGATGTGACGGAAGACTGGGTGACGTATGGCGTGCCGCCGCATCGCTTTGAGGCCGGCACGCCGCCGATCGTGCAGGCGATCGGTCTTGGTGCTGCGCTGAAATACATGAAGTCGCTGGGGCAAGATGCCATCCGCGCGCATGAGGCTGATCTGGCGGCCTATGCGCAGGAGCAGATTTCGGCGCTCAATTCGATCCGCATCTTCGGTCATGCGCCGGGCAAGGGAGCCATCGTCTCATTTGAGATGCGCGGCGCGCATGCGCATGACGTCTCCACGATCATCGACCGGGAGGGAATCGCAGTGCGCGCCGGCACGCATTGCGCCCAGCCGCTTCTGGCGCGCTACGGCGTCACCTCGACCTGCCGCGCCTCCTTCGGGCTCTACAACACCCGGGCGGAGGTCGACGCCCTTGCGAAGGCGCTGGCAAAAGCCCATTCTTTCTTTGCTTGAGATGAGTGAATCGATGAGCGACCAGGCCGAGACGGTAGCCAAAGAGAACGCGCCGGAGGCGGCGTCCGACGAGGCGCAGCCGAATGAGGCTGTGTTCGACAGCACGGCGATCCCCGCCGACGAGCTTGAACAGCTGAGCACCAGCATCGTCTCGGCGCTGAAGACCGTTTACGACCCGGAGATCCCCGCCGACATCTACGAACTCGGGCTGATCTACAAGGTCGATATCGATGACAGCCGCCACGTCGACGTTGAAATGACGTTGACGGCGCCGGGCTGTCCGGTTGCCGGTGAAATGCCGATCTGGGTGGAAGATGCGGTGGCTGCGGTTCCCGGCGTTTCAGGCGCCAAGGCGAAGCTTGTCTTCGACCCGCCGTGGTCGCCGGATCGCATGTCGGACGAGGCCAAGGTCGCGATCGGCTGGTGGTGAGCGGCTGGAAATCCGCTGAAGGGTGATTAATTGATGGCTATGGCTGGTTTTCAAGTCGTCTCGGTTACCGAACGCGCTGCCGATCGCGTGCGCGAGATCGTCACCAATGCCGAAGGACCGGCGGAGGGCATTCGCGTCGGGATCAAGAAGGGCGGCTGCGCCGGTATGGAATATACGGTCGATCTGGTTCGTGAGCCGGAGGCCGGTGACGACGTGGTTGATATCGGCGGCGCCAAGATTTTCGTGAACCCGGAGGCGACATTGTTCCTTTTGGGCACGGAGATGGACTTTGAGGTCACCAAGCTGCGAACCGGCTTCGTGTTTCGCAATCCGAACCAGACCTCTGCCTGCGGCTGCGGCGAATCCGTCGAGCTGAAGCCGCTCGACTCAGAGCAGGTCGCCGAGGCCCGCGGCTGAGCGACGACACCGACTGGCTGCACGATATCTTCGAGCCGTTCGGCCCGATCACTGTGCGTCGCATGTTCAGCGGTGCCGGGCTCTATCGCGATGGCCGTATGTTCGGGCTGGTGGCGAGCAACGAAATCTACCTGAAGGTCGATGATGAGACGGTTGAGCGGTTCAAGGAAGCCGGCTCGCGGCCCTTCACCTATGAGCAGAAAGGCAAGTCTGCCACGATGTCCTACTGGCGCGTGCCGGACGATGCGCTTGACGATCCGGATCGCATGAAGGACTGGGCGGAGCTCGCCTACGAAGCAGCGCTGCGCGCGCCTCAGAAGAAGGCGAAGAAGAGGCAACGCCGGCGCACAACACGCTGAGCCCTTAGGTGCTCTGAGCCGCCCGGCTCGGTTCCGTCGCTTGGAGACCATAACGCAAGGTCCCGGTTTCGCGACGCCACGCTTTCCGCTAACCCACGCCCAGAAGCCGGCTGCTGCGGCGAATCGCTGAAGCCGGCAAACGAACGCTCAAGGACCGCCGATGCGCACATGTCTGGCCGTGGTGCTTGCCGCAGGCGAGGGCAAGCGGATGAAGTCGCGCCGCCCCAAGGTGCTGCACCCGATCGGCGGCCTGCCGATGCTCTTCCACGTCTTGAATGCCGTTGATGCAGCGGTGGATCGGATGGCGATCGTGGCAGCGCCGTCGAGCGAAGCGGAGATCGCCGGAGCGCTCGCCAAGGCTTATCCAGACGCTCAAGTCTGCGTGCAGCAGGAGCAGCGTGGCACGGCGCATGCGGCGCTGATGGCGCGCGACGCCTTCGCCGGTGCGGACGATGTGATCGTCGTGTTCGGCGACACGCCTTTCGTCACGTCGCAATCGATTGCACGCATGCGCGGCGAGCTGGCGAAAGGCGCCTCAGTGGTTGTGGGCGGCATGCGGCCCGGCGATCCGGCCGGCTATGGCCGACTCATCATGGAGGGCGATCGGCTCATCGCTATTCGCGAAGAGCGCGATGCGAGCGACGCGGAGCGCGCGGTTCGGTTCTGCAATGGCGGCTTGATGGCTTTCGATGGCGCGACTGCGCTCGACCTTCTCGACGCGATCGGCGACCGCAACGATCAGAAGGAGTTCTATCTGACGGATGCCGTTGAGATCGCGCATGCGCGCGGCCTCAAAGTGAATGCGGTGGAGATAGCCGCGGACGAGGCGCTCGGCATCAACGACCGCGCCCAGCTTGCCGACGCGGAGGGTCTGTTCCAGGCGCGCCGCCGCGCGGACTTCATGGCAGACGGCGTGACATTGGTCGCGCCGGAGACGGTGTTCTTCTCCCACGACACGACGCTCGGCCGCGACGTTGTCGTTGAGCCGAACGTCATGTTCGGGCCGGACGTCACCGTGGCTGACGACGTGACGATCCGGGCTTTCAGTCATCTTGAAGGGGCTTCAGTGGAGCCCGGTGCGATCATCGGGCCCTATGCGCGGCTGCGGCCTGGTGCGGCCATCGGCGAAGGCGCGCATATCGGCAATTTCGTCGAGGTGAAGCAGGCTCAGATCGGTGCGGGCGCGAAGGCCAATCATCTCGCCTATATCGGTGACGCCGGCATCGGCGCGAAAACCAATATCGGCGCCGGCACGATCACCTGCAATTATGACGGCGCTGCCAAGCATCGCACGGAGATCGGCGAGAGCGCCTTTATCGGCTCCAATTCCTCGCTGGTTGCGCCGGTCACGATCGGCGACGGCGCTTATGTGGCGTCGGGCAGCGTCATCACCGAGGAGGTGCCAGGCAAGGCTTTGGCCTTCGGTCGGGCGCGGCAGGTTAACAAGCCAGGCCGCGCGGCCGGTCGTGGCAAGAAGAGCGGCGCGTCTTAAGACCTCCCTCGCATTTTAGTCATATTCTGACATGCCTTTTGATTTCCGCCGGGGATGAGGCTTTTCTAGGAAAAGGCGGGCGGAGCTTTTCGCGAGGTCAAGTATGTGCGGAATCGTGGGCATTCTGGGACGCGACGCGGTGGCGCCGCTCATCGTGGATGCCCTGAAGCGGCTTGAATATCGCGGCTACGATTCCGCCGGAATAGCTACGCTCGAACACGGACACCTGGAGCGCCGGCGTGCCAGCGGCAAGCTGGTGAACCTGGAGGAGCGGCTGGCGTCTGCGCCGCTCTCCGGAACCGCCGGCATCGGCCATACGCGCTGGGCGACCCACGGCGCGCCGACAGAAGTAAATGCCCATCCGCACGCCACGGACCGGGTCGCCGTCGTCCATAACGGCATCATCGAGAACTTTCAGACGCTGAAGCGCGAGATTGAAGCGGCCGGCCGCGACATCACGAGCGAGACCGACACGGAGGTCGTTGCCCACCTTGTGACGATGGCGCTTGATCGCGGATTGAAGCCGGTTGAGGCTGTCGCGGACGCGCTTGGCCGGCTGGAGGGCGCGTTTGCGCTCGCAGTGCTCTTTGCCGGCGAAGAGGATTTGCTGGTCGCTGCTCGCCGCGGTAGTCCGCTTGCGGTCGGCCACGGCAAGGGCGAGATGTTCTTGGGCTCCGATGCGATCGCGCTCGCGCCGTTCACCGATGCCGTCACCTATCTGGAGGACGGCGACTGGGCGGTGGTGACGCGCGACGCGGTCCAGATTTTCAACGAAGCTGGCCAATCGGTCGAGCGCCCTATCGTTCACGCGGTGGCGGCGAGCCTGACGGTCGATAAGGGCAATCACCGGCACTTCATGCTCAAAGAGATCTACGAGCAGCCGGAGGTGATTTCTCACACGCTCAGCCATTACGTCGATTTCGTCGGCGGCCGGATCGATCTGCCGGAAGACGCGCCGGTCGATTTCAGCGGGCTCCGCCGTCTGGTCATGTCGGCCTGCGGCACGGCCAGCTATGCCGGGCATATCGGCAAATATTGGTTTGAGAAGATCGCCCGTCTGCCGGTGGAGATCGATATCGCTTCGGAGTTCCGCTACCGCGAGACGCCGCTGGAGCCGCACGGGCTGGCGCTCTTCATCTCGCAATCGGGCGAGACGGCCGACACGCTGGCGGCGCTGCGCTATTGCGCCGAAAACGCCCAGACCATCGGTGCGATCGTCAACGTGCCAAGCTCCACCATCGCGCGCGAAGCAAGCTACGTCTTGCCGACGCTCGCCGGTCCGGAGATCGGCGTTGCTTCCACCAAGGCGTTCACCTGCCAACTTACGGTGCTGTTTGTGCTGGCGGTCGCGGCGGCGCGGCAGCGCGGTGCGATTTCGCAGGCGGAGGAGGAGCGCCTAGTGCACGCGGCGATCGAGGTCCCGCGCCACGCTGCCCATGCGCTGAAGCTTGAGCCGCAGATTGAGGCCTTGGCCAAGGAGCTCTCCAAGGCCGCCGGCGTTCTTTATCTCGGTCGGGGCACGAACTATCCGCTGGCTCTGGAAGGCGCGCTGAAGATCAAGGAAATCTCCTATATCCACGCGGAAGGCTATGCCGCCGGCGAGCTCAAGCACGGGCCGATTGCGCTGATCGATGAATCGGTTCCCGTGATTGTGATTGCGCCGTACGACCAGCTTTTCGAAAAAACCATCTCAAATATGCAGGAGGTTGCTGCTCGCGGCGGGCGGATCATCCTACTGACCGACCGGCGCGGAGCCGCGGAGGCCTCCGTCGACACGATGGCGACGCTGGTTCTGCCCGATATTGCGCCGGAGGTGGCGCCGATCGTCTACGCGCTCCCGGTGCAGCAGATCGCCTATCACACGGCGGTTGTGCGCGGCACCGATGTCGACCAGCCGCGAAACCTCGCAAAGTCGGTCACGGTCGAATAACGGATCAGCAATCTTGCGGCGCTCGGCCTTTCGACTGATTATATAGAGACGACGAAACGCGTTCGCGCGTTGACGGCCAGCCGGCCGCCGCTTCCGGGCCGGCCCGGAGTTCCGCGGATGGATTTAGACGATCTTGTCCATAGCGCCGCCCCGCGACGCCCGCGCTGGCGCGTGCGGCTCAGGAACTATTTCCTGACGGGAATCGTCGTCGCGGCGCCTGTGGGCATCACCGCCTACCTCACCTGGACCTTCGTCCAATGGGTGGATAGCCGCGTGAAGCCGCTGATTCCGACGGTCTACAATCCCGATACCTACCTGCCGTTCTCCGTGCCCGGCGTGGGGCTGCTTTTCGCCATTCTCATGCTCACGCTGCTCGGTTTCCTCACCGCGAACCTGGTCGGCCGCACGATCGTCTCCTACGGGGAGAACCTGGTGGAGCGCACGCCGCTGGTGCGCAACATCTATCGCGCGCTGAAGCAGCTCTTCCAGACGGTGCTGTCGCAGTCGAGCCGCTCGTTTCAGAAGGTGGCGCTGGTCGAATATCCTGAGAAGGGGGTCTGGCGCGTCGGCTTTGTGGCCACCATCGCCAAGGGCGAGGTCATGGAGCGGCTTGCTGATGAAGACCCGCTTGCCGTGTTTATTCCCAACACGCCGAACGTGACGGCCGGGTTCCTGGTCTTCGTGCCGCGGCGTGAGGCGATCCTCCTCGACATGTCGGTGGAGGAGGCGGCCAAGATGATCATCTCCGCCGGGCTTGTCGTGCCGGAGCATGAATTGGCGGAGGATTTCCTCACCGCGCATCACAAGGCGATCTCAGAGGCCGCGGAATAGGTTCACCCAGCCCGCATGAGCCGCACCGCGTCGTCGCTGCCGAACAGATAAAGCAAGAGCCTGAGTGCTTCGGCGCGGTCTGACGTGAAATCCGGATCGCGGGTGAGGGCCAGCTTGGCTTCGTCCCGTGCCGCCTCCAAAAGATCGCCGTGTACCTCCGGCAGCGCGATGCGGAAACCAGGCATGCCCGATTGCCGCGTGCCGAGCACATCGCCTTCGCCGCGCAGGCGCAAGTCCTCCTCCGCGATACGGAAGCCGTCCTCCGTCTCGCGCATGATGGCAAGGCGGGCGCGCGCAGTTTCGCCGAGCGGCGCACGATAAAGCAGCAGGCAGGCGGAGCGCGCCGCACTCCGTCCGACGCGGCCGCGGAGCTGGTGAAGCTGCGCCAGGCCGAAACGCTCGGCGTGCTCAATCACCATGATCGTTGCGTCCGGCACATCGACGCCGACCTCAACGACTGTCGTGGAGACGAGAATGGCAATGTCGCCGGCGCGGAAGCGCTCCATCTCGCGATCCTTGTCGGCGGGCTTCATGCGCCCGTGCACCAGGCCGACGCGCCCGCCGAAGCGCGCGGCAAGCGCGGCATAACGCTCCTCGGCGGCGGCGAGGTCGCTCTTGTCGGATTCAGCGACGAGCGGGCAGATCCAATAGGCCTTTCCGCCGGTCTCAATGGCGCGGCCGATCCGCTCAACCACCTCCGCCAGCCGGTCGAGCGGCACGGCGCGGGTCTCAATCGGCTGCCGCCCGGCCGGCTTCTCCGTCAGGCGCGACACCTCCATGTCGCCGAAATAAGAGAGCACGAGCGTGCGGGGGATGGGCGTCGCCGTCATCACCAGCATGTCGGGCGCATCGCCCTTGGCGGAGATGGCAAGGCGCTGGTGGACGCCGAAGCGGTGCTGCTCATCGACCACCGCAAGCCCGAGCCGCTTGAAGGTCACGCCGGCCTGGAACAGCGCATGCGTGCCGATGACGATGCCGGCGTCGCCGGAGGCGATCTTGTCGAGCGTTGCGTTGCGCTCGGCGGCCCGGTCCTTGCCGGTCAGGAGCACCGTGTCGATGCCGGCCGCTGCGGCGAGCGGCGCGATCGTGGCGTGGTGCTGGCGGGCCAGAAGCTCGGTGGGCACCATGAGCGCCGCCTGGCCGCCGGCTTCAATCACGTCCGCCATGGCGATCAGCGCCACGACGGTCTTGCCGGAGCCGACATCGCCCTGCAGCAGGCGGACCATGCGGTCTTCGCCGGCAAGGTCGGCTTCGATCTCACCGAGCGCCTGACGCTGCGAGGTTGTGAGGCTGAAGGGCAGGGCTGCCTCGATCTTGGCTTTCATCGCACCGGGCGACTGCCAGGTGCTGCCGCGCCGGCGCCGGACGCTACCGCGAACCAGGGCGAGCGCGAGCTGGCTTGCCACCAGCTCGTCAAAGGCGAGCCGCTGCCAGGCGGCGCTCATGGGACCGGCGCCTTCGACATTGTCCGGCGCATGGATATGCCGAAGGGCCTCGCCGAAAGGCGGCCAATGCCGGTCTGCGACAAGGTCGGGCGAGAGCCATTCCGGCAGATCGGGGAGCCGCGCCAGCGCGTCGTTGATCGCGCGGCGCAGCACCTTCGGGGAGAGACCGCCGGTCAGTCCGTAGACGGGCTCGATGGCGGGCAGCTCGGCGGCGCGCTCCACCGGCAGCGCATAATCGGGATGTGGGATTTGCGGGCGCATGTCGTACCATTCGACCTTGCCGCTCACCACCATTTGCGCGCCCAACGGATAGAGCTTCTTCAACCAGTCCGGTTGCGCCCGGAAATAAATGAGCTGCACGGCCGCGCCGCCGCCGTCGGACAGGATGACTCGCCACGGGGCGTCGCGGCCGCGTGGCTTCTCGATGCGCTCCACAACGCCCTCAATGGTTACCGTTCCCGATTGCGGCAGCTGATAGAGCGGCGGGCGCTGGCGGCGGTCGATGAAGCCTGTCGGCAGATGGAAGATGAGGTCACGCACGAGTGCGGCGTCGCCCTCTGCGCCGACCGCACGCGCCATGAGCTGCTCCAGGCGTGCGCCGATCTTCGGCAGCGAGCTGGCGGGTGCAAAGAGCGGATCGAGGCGGGTTGGGCGCATGCGCTTTCGATTCAGGTACGGGCAGCACCGCCTTGTGCGGCGCGAGGCCGATCTATAGGGACATCAGCGTTCAACCTCCAACCATGGGACGCCGCCGGTGACAGGCAGCGAACGCTCCAGCGACGGACTCGACCCGCGTCGGCGGCGGGTGTTGTTTCGCGCCTGGCGGCGCGGCATGCGGGAGCTGGACCTCATTCTGGGGCGCTTCGCCGATGCGCGTATCGGCGATCTCAGCGACCGCGACCTGACCGCATTCGAGGCGCTTCTGGACGCCACCGACCAGGATGTGCTGGCTTGGATTACCGGGGCGGAGCCGGTGGCCGCCGCGCATGACAGCCCGCTTTTTGCCGCGATTGTCGCCTTTCACGCCGGAGCCCATGACGAATCGTAAGTCCTTTTCGCCGAGCGACCCGCTCGCCAATCTGTTTCATGGCCGCTCGCACCTGACGCTCGGCGGCGTGCCGGACGGGCTGGAGGGCCGCGTCCTGGCGCGGCTGGCTGACGCGGAGGGGACAGTCCTCTTCGTGGCGCGTGACGCACGCCGGCTGGCCATGGCCAAGGCGTCGCTGGCTTTCTTCGCGCCAGCCGTGCCGACGCTGACTTTCCCGGCGTGGGATGCGCTTCCCTACGACCGGGTGTCGCCCAATGCGGAGATCTCGGCGGAGCGCATGAGCGCACTCCATGCGCTTCTTCAGCCGCATGAGGGCGCGCGCGTCGTGTTCACCACGGCCAATGCCATTGTGCAGCGAATGCCGGATCGCGAAAGCGTTCAAGCGCGGGCGTGGAGTGCTGCGACGGGCAGCGTGGTCGCGATGGAGGAACTGACGCGCTGGCTTGAAGCGAACGGCTTTGAGCGCTCCGACACCGTGCGCGAGGTGGGCGAATACGCCGTGCGCGGCGGCATCGTCGATCTTTGGGCGCCGGGAACGCCGACGCCCTACCGCCTCGATTTCTTCGGCGATACGCTGGAGACCATTCGCCCCTTCGACGCGGCCAGCCAGCGCACAGAGGGGCAGTTGCAGCGGCTTGACCTGTTGCCGGCGAGCGAGGCCGTGCTGGACGCGGACTCAATCGCCCGGTTTCGGCAAAGCTATCGCGCCGCGTTCGGTGCTGTCATCGGCAACGATCCGCTCTTCGAGGCCCTGAGCGAGGGGCGCCGCTTTGCCGGCATGGAGCATTGGCTGCCATTCTTCTACGAGGCGCTGGAGACGCTCTTCGACTATCTGCCCGACGACGCGCCGATCGTGACGGAACATCTGGTTGAGCAGGCCGTGAGCGAGCGCCTGGAGCAGGTGCGCGATCATTTTGAGGCGCGCCAGGACGCGGCGGAGAAGGGGGCGGCCGGCGGCGGGGTCGTCTATCATCCGGTCCCGCCGGATGCGCTTTATCTCAGCGACGCGGAATGGTCCTCGCGTCTTGCCGACCGGCGCCGCGCCACGCTTTCGCCGTTCGCTGAACCGGACAGCGGCGGCGCGGCGATCGATCTCGGCGGTCGCAACGGCCGCAACTTCGCCGCGGAGCGCGCCGCCGGCGACGTCAACGTGTTCGACGCTTTGGTCGCCCACGTCGCCGACCTCAAAGCCGGCGGACGCGCGGTGCTCCTTGCGTCATGGAGCGAAGGCGCGCGCGACCGGCTTGGTCAGGTGCTCACCGATCACGGCCTGCTCAACCTGAAGCCGGTCGGCGATTGGCAGGCGCTGAAGGCGCTGCCGGACGGCGAGATCGGGCTCGCCGTGCTGCCGCTTGAGACCGGCTTTGAGACGCCCGACCTTGCGGTCATCGGCGACCAGGACGTGCTCGGCGACCGCTTTGTGCGGCCGGCGCGGCGCAAGCGCGCCGCCGATGCGTTGACGGAGGTCGCCAGCCTCGCGGCCGGCGAACTCGTCGTGCATGTGGAGCATGGCATCGGACGCTTCACCGGGCTGAAGACCATCGAAGCGGCGGGCGCGCCGCATGATTGCCTGGAGCTCACCTATGCCGGTAACGACCGGCTGTTCCTGCCGGTGGAGAATATCGAGCTGCTGACCCGCTACGGCGCGGAGGGCTCTGAGGCCGATCTCGACCGGCTCGGCGGCGTTGGCTGGCAGAACCGCAAGGCGCGGCTGAAGAAGCGTATCCGCGAGATCGCCGATCAGCTCATCAAGACGGCCGCCGCGCGGCTTCTGCGCAAGGCGCCAGCGCTCGCCCCGCCGTCCGGGCTTTTTGACGAGTTCGCCGCGCAGTTCCCCTACGAGGAGACGGATGATCAGATGGACGCCATCGATGCGACCATAGACGATCTCAACGCCGGGCGCCCGATGGACCGGCTGATCTGTGGCGATGTCGGCTTCGGCAAGACGGAGGTGGCGCTGCGCGCGGCCTTTGTCACGGCGATGAACGGCAAGCAGGTCGCGGTCGTCGTGCCGACCACGCTCCTGGCGCGCCAGCATTTTGCGACCTTCATCGAGCGCTTCCGTGGATTGCCGCTCAATATCGGGCAGGCGTCGCGATTGGTGGGCTCGCGCGAGCTGCACCGCGTCAAGACGGGGATCGCCGACGGCGCGATCGACATCGTCATCGGCACGCATGCGCTGCTTGGCAAGAGCGTGAACTTCAAGGATCTCGGCCTCGTCGTGGTCGACGAGGAGCAGCATTTCGGCGTGAAACACAAGGAGCGGCTGAAGGAGCTGCGCGCCGCCGTCCATGTGCTGACGCTTTCGGCCACGCCCATCCCGCGCACGCTGCAATTGGCGCTGACCGGGGTGCGCGATCTCTCCATGATCGCCACGCCGCCGATCGACCGGCTGGCGGTGCGCACCTTCATCACACCGTTCGATGCGCTGACTATCCGCGAGGCGCTTCTGCGCGAACGGCTGCGCGGCGGGCAATCCTTCTATGTCGTGCCGCGCATCTCCGACCTCGCCGAGGTGCATCAATTCCTCGACGACAATGTGCCGGAGGTGAAGGTGGCCGTGGCGCACGGCCAGATGCCGCCGTCTGAACTCGATCAGGTCATGAACGCCTTCTATGACGGGCAATATGACGTGCTTCTCTCCACGACGATCGTGGAATCCGGCCTCGACATTCCGCGCGCCAACACGCTGGTCGTGCATCGCTCGCACATGTTCGGCCTGGCGCAGCTTTATCAGCTCCGCGGGCGGATCGGCCGCTCCAAGTTGCGTGCCTATGCGCTTTTCACCGTGCCGGCGGAGATGGTGCTGACGCCGACGGCGGAGCGCCGCCTCAAGGTGCTGCAATCGCTCGACACGCTGGGCGCGGGCTTTCAGCTCGCCAGCCACGACCTCGACATTCGCGGCGCCGGCAATCTTCTGGGCGAGGAGCAGAGCGGCCACATCAAGGAGGTCGGCTTTGAGCTTTACCAGCAGCTGCTGGAAGAGGCGGTGGCGAGCCTCAAGGCCGGCGACGGCGAGGCGGGCGAGGAGCGCTGGTCGCCGCAGATCACGGTGGGCATGTCGGTGATGATCCCGGAGGATTACGTGCCCGATCTGCAGCTTCGCATGAGCCTATACCGGCGGCTCGCCGAGCTCGACAGCGCGGAGGCGATCGACGCGTTCGGCGCGGAGCTGATCGACCGGTTCGGCGCGCTGCCCGACGCCGTGGAGCATCTCCTAAAGATCGTGTTCGTGAAGGCGCTCTGCCGCCGCGCCAATGTGGAGAAGGTGGAGGCCGGGCCGAAGGGCGCGGTCATCGCCTTCCGCGACAATGTCTTTGCCAATCCGCCGGCGCTGGTGCGCGAGATTTCCGAGCAGGGGTCCATGGCCAAGCTCCGCCCCGACCAGCGCGTGGTCTTCATCCGCGACTGGGGCCGGCCGGAAGAGCGGCTGAAGGGCGTCGCCACGCTCCTGACGCGGCTGGTGCGTCTGGCGGAGGAGGGGAAGGCTGCGGCTTAGGGCCGGCGCGTGTTGCCGGCGGGCGTGTGCAGGGACTTTCATGCGGCACCAGCCCTCTCCCCTTGTGGGAGAGGGTGGCCTTCGGCCTTGGCCGAAGGTCGGGAGGGGGGAAAACGCGCCTAAGGCATGGCTCAACCTTCTCCCCTTGTGGGAGAAGGTGCCCTCCGGCTCTGCCGGAGGGCGGATGAGGGGTCGTTCAATCGCGCTTCGGCTTCCCGCAGGATGTCGTCAC
>JANQRH010000030.1 GCA_028284625.1 Afifellaceae bacterium
CGCCGGCTCCGGGGCACTGGCCGCCGACCTTCCGGTCGTGGAGCCGGTCGACTACGTCCGGATCTGCGACGCCTTCGGGGCGAGATTCTACTACATCCCGGGGACCGACACCTGCTTGCGTGTCGGCGGTTATGTCCGCGTCCAGTCGGGCGGTGTGTGGGGCGACAATGCCTCGCTGAGGGCACGTTACACCGGTTACAGCAATGGTGTTCCGTCTACGACGGTCGTACCGGCGAACGAGGTCAACAACTACACCACTCAGGCACGCGGCCATATCCTGCTCGACGCCCGCACGCAGACGGATTTCGGTCTTGTGCGTGCCTACATCGCGCTGGAGATGACAGTTGGTGGCGACAACCGCACTGAGCGCGGCACGCCGGGTGCTGCCAATACTGGCGGCACGCCGAACTACGACGGCACGTCGGCGAACCTCGCTGCTGCCTACATCCAGGTCAGCAACGACTGGGGCACCTACACAGCCGGTCACACGGGGTCGTTCTTCGACTTCTACGGTGGCATGGGTTGGGGCTTCCGCCTCGGCGAGGAAGCGGGCACGGGCGAAGCGACGTTGTTCGCTTGGACCTTTGCCGGCGGGAACGGCTTCTCGTTCACGATCTCAGCTGAGGATCCGGGCACGATCGCCCGTCGCGCCAATGGCGACGACGACTACGAGGGCCAAGAAGCGCCTGACGGCGTCGCCAACATCCGCGTTGACCAGGGCTGGGGTTCTGCTCAGATCATGGGCGCGGTTCGCCACATCAACGATGTGAACGGTGATGGCGTCGGCTTCGCAGTCGGTGGTGGTCTCTCCCTCAACCTGCCGGGCGGCTGGGTGTTCAGCTCGCAGGGCGGTTACTCTGAGGGTGCTGTCAAGTATGTCTCGAGCGATCCTGGTGCTATTGGCGATTTCAATGGTCCGACCGGCGACGATAAGAACGAGGCTTGGGGTGCCCGAGCTGGCCTGAAGGGCCCGCTGTTCAGCAACTGGACCGGTTGGGTTGGCGGTTCGTTCTACCACGCCGAAGAAGCTGACAATGGTGACGAGTACGACTTCTGGTCGATCCTAGCTGGTGCGAGCTGGGAGCCGGTCTCTGGTCTCATCATGGGTCCTGAGGTGGCGTACAACGACTTCGACGGCGACGACGCCGGCGAGGATTATGAGCTCTGGAGCGTGATGTGGCGCGTGCAGCGCAACTTCTGATCTCACTCAGAGCCTGAATACGGAAAGCCCGGCTTCGGCCGGGCTTTTCTTTTGCCGACCCGCGCTGGATGGAATCGAGGTGGGGCTCAGAGGGTACAGCGGTTTGATGCCAGCGCCATTGGCGCCCTGCTTTCTCGTGCTTTCGCGATGTGCTTAATGTTCGCGGCAACCCCGCATCGGCGACCCCGCGTCGCCGGCGTTCAGAACTCGGCAACGCCTTGAGCGACTACGTCCCGCCAAAGCCGGAACCCCGCGCCCGCAAGCTGTCGCCGTGGCGGCGCATCATCGATGTCCGCCACTCGTCGATCTCGGTGCTCTACGACCGCTCGTATTCCATGCATATGGGCGACGTGTGGACGCCGTCCCGGCGCTGCTACTTCGTCAATCAGCCCGATCTGGTGAACCGCGTGCTGGTCAAGGAGGCCGACCGCTTCCCGAAGAGCACGTCGATGGGCGTGATGCTCGAATATCTGATGGGAACGGGCGTGTTCGTCTCCAATGGCGCGCTGTGGCGCAAGCAACGCCGCATGCTGGACCCGGCCTTCGATCAGGCGCGCATTCGCGATGTCTTTCCGCTCATGCGGGAAGCGACGGAGGACATGGTTGCGCGCTTCGCCAGATACGCCGACGGCGACGTGATGTCGATCGACGAGGAAACCACGCATGTGACGGCCGACATCATCTTCCGGACGATCTACTCTCGGCCATTGGAAAGCGAAGAGTCACGGGAGATCTTCCGAGCCTTTGTACGCTTCCAGGAGCTCGCCTATGCACATGGCGTGTGGGAATTGGCCGGCGTTCCGAAATGGCTTTCGCTTGGGCGCTTCTTTGCGCGCCGTCAGGGGAACATCATCCGCCGGCTACTGGAGCGCGGTATCCAGGATCGACAGGACGAGCTTGCCGCCGGCGAGGCGGGGCAGCGCAAAGACATCCTGGCGTCGCTGCTGGAGGCCAGAGACCCGGAGACGGGTGAAGCGTTCACGCGGAAGGATCTGGTGGACCAGATATCCGTGCTTTTTCTGGCCGGTCACGAGACCTCAGCCAGTGTGCTGGCCTGGGCGCTCTATCTCATTGCCAAGTCCCCGCATGTGCAGGATCGCCTGCACGCGGAGGCTGTCGCGGCTTTCGGCGATCGCCGCGCGGCGTTTGGGGACATGAAGAACCTCAAGTTCGCACGCGACGTCTTCCGCGAGGCGCTGCGGCTCTATCCGCCCGTATCGTTCATGAGCCGCGACGCCACCGAGCCTGTGACCTTCCGCGACAAGCAGGTGAAGCCGGGTGAGATGATTTTCGTCTCGCCATGGCTCATCCAGCGGCACACGAAATATTGGGATCGGTCAGACGTCTTCGACCCGGATCGTTTTTCAGATCCGGCGAGCCGCGAGTCGCAGCGTTCCGCCTATCTCCCCTTCAGCGCCGGGCCGCGAGTGTGTCTGGGGGCCTCATTCGCCATGCAAGAGGGGATTTTGATCTTGGCGTCGCTTGCCCGCCACTTTCGCTTCGAGCCCGTGGAGGGCCATACGCCGCGACCCATTGCGCGGCTGACGCTCCGTTCGGAGAACGGCATTCGCTTACGTGTCTTCCGGCGTCAGGCGGATGGTGCGGAAGCGGCAGCACGTGACCTGGAGAGCCAGGTCGACGCCTAAGGGCGCGCCGACCAGCGACCCGCAAGCTCTCAAACGAGAACGCCGGCACAAGAGCCGGCCGCGGTAGCAGCAAAGTTGGGAGAGGCCGCCTTTAGTGGCTGGCGAGCGCCGGGGGAGCGGCCGGCGCCAGGTCAACCTCTTCGTCCGGCTGGGTCCTGGCGAGCACGATGGGTGCTGCGGTCACCACCTGCATGCGGTCCATCGCGGCGTCGACCGCCAGCTCGATTCCTTCACGAGTGAAGAAGCTTCCATTGAGCTGGGCTCGCGCCAACACCACGCGGCGGAAGGCGGCAAAGAGGTCCATATCCGGCTCCGACCCTTGACGCCAGAAGTCGTCGAGCGACCCTTGGTACGTCAAGCCCGGTACGTCGAACATGGCATTGCCGAGAACCTTCAGCGGGCGCCCGCGATGCAGGGCTGACAGGCCGGTCGTGCTGTTGACCAGCACAATGCCTTCGCTCTTGGCCAATAGGGAGGGCAGGTGCCCGCCATCCATGACGATGACGCGGTCGCCGAGGTTCAGTTCCCGCGCGATCCGGTCCGCCTGCATGCGGAAATTCGCCAGTCCGTTGTCCAGGGGATGAAGCTTCACAACGAGCAAGGCTTCGGACGGCGCAGCCTTGGCAAATGACTCCATTGTCACCTGCAGGACCTGCTCCATCGACCGGAACGAGGAATGGCTGCGAATCTGGTAGTCGGTCTCCAGCTGGAGCGGCAGCAGATAGTAGGGGCGATCGGTCGTCCGCAGATAGCGCGACATGCGGATCGTGTGATGCCGCTCATAGGGCCCCTTGAAGAGGCGCTTCAGCCAACCGCACATCTCGACAACCGGATGCTCCGGCCGGTGACGGCGATAATGTGGATAAAGCGGCGTCAGAGCCAGCATCGCCGTCTGGTTCAAGATCTCCCAGAAGACCCGGCGTGAGAATCCACCGCTCACATGCTGCGCTGATTCATCCCGGGGGCCGATCTGCTGAGCTTCCTGAAGAATGGTCTCCGGGTCGCGGGGCAGGCAGGAATGCGCGTTCGTGCCTTCCTGCTCCAGCGTGATCCATTCGGGGCGGAAATAGCCCTCCTCAAAGACGTGGACGGCGATGCCGCGGGAGCGCGCCAAGGCGAGGGCGACCTCATGGTAGGGCCGGCAATCCCCGAAGAGGACGATGTCGGTGATGCCCGATTCGTGGAGAAAGCCGCCGAGGAAGTCGCGCCAGCCGTCGAAACGCCCGCGATAGCTCACCGCGCCGATCTTCGGCCAGAACAGGCGTTCGCCGCCACTTAGGAGGATGCGATGGACGGAATGGCCGCGGTTTTCGACTTCCTTGCCGAGCCGCAACCAAAAAGGTGTGGCCAGCCCCTGCAGGAATAGGAACGAGCGTTTCGTTCCAAAGCCGACAACCATTACTCCCCCCGGAGGTATCCCTTAGGATTCCGCCAATTGCCTCGGCCAGAATACCGCTTCGCCGCTGCCAACTCAATCGCTTGGATGACGGGACACGTCTAGCACGTTAGACGGACCCATCAAACTCCGACCGGGCATTACTCCATGCCGACGTGCCCGCCCCACAACAAAACGGCAACCACTGTTGCACTTTTGCACGGCTCGACCTAATCGGCGCATATGCAAAGAATAGCAATCCTAACCAACGGCTTATGGCGATTGAAGCGAGAGATCGCTTCGCTGACGGGCATGATTCCGGTGCGTTGGGATGGCGTAAGGCGGCCCCGCTTCGATGCGGTTGCCGGATGGGGGCGCCGCGCGACGGCGGCACGCGCCAGACGCCTTGCGGAGCGACACGGGGCGCCGTTCATCGCGTTTGAAGATGGGCCGCTGCGCTCGGTACGTCCCGGACCTTCTCAGCCGCCGATGAGCCTGGTGATGGATCGCGCCGGCATTTACTACCGGGCCGATGCACCGTCGGATCTGGTTGCATTGGTGGTTGATCCGAACCGGTCCGACGCGGCCGCGGCGGCCGGCGCCGATGAGGCCATTGCGGCACTCAGGCGGCACAGGCTCTCAAAATACAATGCCGGTCCCGACCTGAGCCCCACCCAATTGGGGCTCACCGGCGATACGCCGCGCGTGCTGGTGCTCGACCAGGTTTTTGGGGATCAGTCGATCCCCGGCGCATTGGCGGATGAGCGATCCTTTGCGGCCATGCTCGCGGCAGCTTTTGAGGAGAACTCCGGCGCCGAGATCATCGTCAAGCAGCATCCCGACGTGCTCTCCGGACGGCAGCAGGGATATCTCACGGACGTCAAGGCGGGCGACCGGGTGAGGGTGATCGCCGAATCGATCAATCCGTGGTCGCTCCTGGATGTCGTAGACACCGTCTACACGGTGTCGTCCGGCCTTGGCTTTGAGGCGGCGCTCGCTGGCAAGCGTGTCGTCTGTTTCGGTTCCCCATTCTATTCCGGCTGGGGCTTCACCGAGGACCGGTCGCCGAAGATCACGCGGCCGTCGCAAACCTCCGTGCAGGCGCTCTTTGCCGCCTACTATCTGCGCTACGCACGTTACTTCGACGCCTATTCGCGGAAAGAGATCACGTTTGCAGAGGCGACTGAGCAGCTCGCCTGGATGCGCGACCGGTTTCTGGAGCAGGCCAGTCCGGCGGTCTGCTATCGCATCGCGGGCTGGAAGCGCCGTCCGATCGATCGCATGCTGGACGGTCCGAGCGGGCCGCCGGTCCATCACCGGAACATGGCGGCGGCGCTGGACGCTGCCAAAAAGCGTTCCGGCCGGATCGTGGCCTGGGCGTCGCGCGACAACACAAAGCTGAAATCGGCCTGCGCGGAAGCCGGCATAAGGCTGGAGCAGGTGGAGGACGGGTTCGTCCGCTCCAGCGGGCTCGGCGCGACATTCGTTCTGCCGTCCTCGCTGGTGTTCGACGGGAGCGGCATCTTCTACGATTCCACGCAAACCAGCGATCTTGAGCGGCTCTTGAACGAAGCCGATTTTGCCCCCGATGTCGTCGATCGCGCGCGGCGATTGCGCGAGCTCATCGTCTCCGCCGGCACGACCAAATACAATGTCGCGGGGCGGCGCGAAGTGCACGTGGAGACCGGCGGCCGGCCGCTCATCCTGGTGCCCGGACAAGTGGAGGATGACGCCTCTATCCGCCTCGGCTCACCGCGGTTCAAAACCAACATTGAGCTCCTGAGGGCCGTGCGACACCGCCATAGCGACGCCTTCGTGCTTTACAAGCCGCATCCCGACGTGGAGGCCGGCATTCGAAGTGGCCGTGTGAGCGAGAAAGAAGCGCTAGCGTTCGCCGACCGCATGGTGAGGGACGTGTCGATCCTGGACCTTATCGGCGTCTGCGACCGGATGGAAACGATGACGTCGCTTGCCGGATTTGAGGCGCTTCTGCGCGGCAAACCGGTGACGACGCACGGCCAGCCGTTCTTCGCGGGCTGGGGCCTGACGGAGGACCTCTGCCCGGTCGAGCGACGCTCCCGGTCGCGCACATTGGACGAACTGGTGGCGGCCGCTTTGATTCTCTACCCGTCCTATCTTGACCCGGTCAGCGGTCTCCGGTGCCCGCCGGAGCTCTTGATCCAGCGATTGGCGAACGCGGGCGGGCAGGCGCCGTCGCCGGCCCGGCGTCTGGTTCGGCTGGTTCAGTTTTCCGCCGCGCGAGCGCTTTACATGGGGCAGACTTTGCGCGAGATGGCGCGTCGGGGTAATTGAGATGGGCTGCCAAGGCAGGAGAGGGGCTTGCGCTCCCGTGATTCACGGCTTGGCAGTCGCGTATCGCCGTTCCGGTAGCCATTTGCGTATTCGATGAACTTCCACGACAGGCTCGGATTGGACAAAGAGGCCCCGCGCGCGACGGTCGCCTATCGGCCGGCACCGCGTCATGTCGCCAAACGCCACAGCGCGCTGGAGCATATGGCGGCGCGTGCCGGCGCGCCGATCTTTGGGTCGCGGTTCGTCTTTCCCCGTCGCCTGAACGAGGCGGTCGCCTTGCTGCAGGCCGGCCAGGAGGCAGGCGACCTGCCGCCTGAACATGCGGCGGGCTATTACGGCGCAGACCTCCACCTCGATCTGGACCCGGCAACCCTCACCCATCGCATCAGCGATGAGGTGACGACACCGGACGGCGCTCGGTGGATGGGCCGGTCCTTTCTGGACGCGGCGGACTGGAGCGGCGTGATCTCGCGTATCGACGAGTCGCCGATCCACTTGGAGATGTGCGAGCTTGTCGCCGGGCCGTCGGACTATCGCCGCACGCAGACCTACCGGAATCTAATGCTGGGCATCGAGGTCGGCAAGCCGGCCTATCGGCACGGCGTTCTCATGTCGTCGACGGAGCGCATCGACGCCTACATCATCTATTGCCGCGATCTGATCAAAAGCGCCCGCAAGCGCGGCATCGTTCGGCATACCGTCCTAGGCAGGTTCCATCGCCTCAGGCTCAAGCATCGCCGCCTGCGTTCCATCGCGGTCGATGCCGGCGAGCGCGATGTGGGCGTGGCCATCACCGCCGACGGCACGATCATCCGACTTCTCGGCGGCAAACATCGGATGGCGATTGCGCAGGCGCTCAAATTGCCGCGTATTCCCGTGGAGGTTCGGCTCGTTCACGCGGCTTGGATTGCCGAGCTGATGAACCGGACCGGACTGCCGGCGCATCTGGCTTTGAAAGAGGGCGTCGCGGAGCTTCGGGCCGCGGCGGCGCGCCTTTAGTCTCTAACGGCCGTCAGGATCGTTCGCTTCGGACAGAATTGTGCGCCAGGCGTCCATCGCGTTTTGGAGCGGTGCTGTAGCTTCAATGCGTTCGCGGGTCTCCGCCGCGCGCTGGCGTATGGAACCCGGGTCGGCGAGATCGGCGTTTAGCCGCCGAGCCCATTCCTCAACACCGTCTTCGACGAAAAGCCCGGGGATGTCGCCGGCTGCATCTCGCAGCGCCGGGTTGGGGGACATCAGCGATGCGGCGCCGGTCAATGCGTGTTCGAAGAGCTTGTTGGCCGATCGTGCGCGATTGAAGGCGGTCTCGGCGAGGGGATAGAGCGCCAGGTGATAACGCATGCGCGGCAGCGCGCGTTTGTAGCGCCACCAGCGCATCGGCCGGCGAAGTCGCACCCGCTTGTGCCCGCCAAGCACCAGCGGCGGTTCGGCCAGTGTGAACAGCGTCAGCCGAGCGTGTGGGTGAGCGCTCAGCGCATCGACGATCGCCGGTGCGACAGCGGTCAAATCGGAGGCGTGCGAGCCGGTCCCCAGATGCACGATGTCAATCGTCTCCGATCCACCGGGAGGGTGGGGCGGCGGGGGCTTGCCATGCCAGGCCGGAGGCAGAATGCGGGCCTTCGTGCCGTAGGCCTCGGCAAGCACAGCGCCCGGCACAATGACGATGTCGGCCGCCTCGCGCAGCGTCCGCCATGGCCCACGGGCGAACGCGTCAAGCTTCTCCCGGTAGCGCGTGGGCAGGAGTTCGTCCTCTGCGCCCGCGGCGATGTCGTCGTCGATGATATAGACAAGCTGGCGCATGCCGGCGCGCCGCAGCAATTCGATGTCGCCTTCGCTGCCGTAGCGCACGATCACGCCGGTTCCGCCGATTGCGTAAACATTGGGCGCAAGACAGCGCGGCGGCGGCACGTGCGCGCCCGCGGCGCTCCGCCTGAGGGCACGCAACGGGTTCAGGAAATAGAGGTCGGTCGTCGGCAGCCGGCCGAAGGGCTCGCGCAGGACAAGTGGCGAAAGGCCAGTCATCCGCGCTTCATAGCCGAATCCCGCCGCCGGCGGCGATCCTTACAGAAACTCCGCGCGCTGATCGGAGAACCCGACCTTGAGGGTCATTGTGCCCTCGTTGATCAGCCAGGGGCGGACGGTGAAGCGCCGCGCGCCCGATTGATGCATCGGGTCGGACTCAGCGATCGCCACCGCCTCGTCGCGCGAACCTGCCCGCACGATCACCATGCCCTCGCCGGCCCAGCTTGTCTCGTCGTCGGTCCAGAACGGGCCGGCGGCGACCATGATCCCGCGTTTTTCGAGGCCGACCTGGAATTGGAGATGCTTCTCCAGCACCTCCAGGACCGGGCCCATGCCGGATGTCGGCTCGGTGAAGATTGCATAGAGCTGCTTCTGCAGCATGCCCTTGCTGGCGTTCAGCACATCGCTTGCGGCGATCGTATCCGGTGCCGCCATTCGCCTTCTCCCTCTTCGCGGTTGAGCCTCTTGGGCGGCTAACACGCGCGGCCCTGGGCGTAGAAGCCTGGGCGCAACGGTTGCGCGTCTACATCTTTTGGGCAAGAAACGCCACCGAGGCCCCAGCGGGCCGACATCGTGGCACATCTGCCGGGGGGCTCTTCCATGATCGATACCGGTGACACAGCGTGGATTTTGACCTCAACGGCGCTTGTGCTGTTCATGACGCTGCCGGGGCTGGCGCTCTTCTATGGCGGCCTGGTGCAGTCGAAGAACATCCTCTCCGTGCTGATGCACTGCATCGCCATTGCGTGCATGGCATCGGTGATCTGGTTTATCGCCGCCTATAGTCTCGCCTTCGCGGAGGGCAATGCGCTGATCGGCGGGCTGTCGCGGTTCCTGCTCGTCGGTTTGACGCGCGACGCTGTGGTCGACGGCACGGGCATCCCGGAATCGCTGTTCTTCATGTTTCAAATGACGTTCGCCATCATCACGCCGGCGCTGATCGTCGGTGCGTTCGTTGAGCGCATCAAGTTCTCCGCCGTGCTGGTGTTTTCCGGGCTGTGGCTGATCGTCGTCTACGCACCGGTGACGCATTGGGTTTGGGGCGGCGGCTGGCTCTCCGGGCTCGGCGTGCTCGATTTCGCCGGCGGCATTGTCGTGCATCTGACGGCCGGTGTGTCGGCGCTTGTGATTGCGTGGCAGCTTGGCCCGCGCCCTGGATTCCCCGATGGCGTGCGCCCGCCGCATGCGCCGTGGCTGGTGATGGTCGGCGCCTGCATGCTGTGGGTGGGCTGGTTCGGCTTCAACGCCGGCAGCGCGCTCGCGGCCGGCGGCGACGCGGCCATGGCTATGCTTGTGACGCATATGTCGGCGGCGGTCGCCTCGCTGGTGTGGATGGTGATTGAGTGGGTGAAGTACGGCAAACCGTCGGTTGTCGGCCTGGTGACGGGCACGATCGCGGGGCTTGCGACCATCACGCCCGCCTCCGGCTTTGTCGGACCGGCGGGCGGCATCTGCCTGGGCCTGGCCGGCGGCGTGCTTTGCTACATTGCCGTGGATGTCGTGAAGCGGCGCCTGCGCATTGACGACTCGCTGGACGTTTTAGCCGTGCACGGAATCGGCGGTTTGACCGGGACGCTGCTTGCGGCGTTCTTCGCGACGGCGGCGCTGGGCGGCGTCGGATTGGCGGATGGCGCGACCGTCGCAAGCCAGTTCGGCGTGCAGGTGATCGGCTGCGTCGTGACGCTGATCTGGTCGGCGCTGGCCAGCTACGTGATCATCAAGATCACGCAGGCAACCTGCGGATTGCGCGTGCCGGACGAGGCCATGATCGACGGCCTGGACTATTCCACGCATGGCGAGCGCGGCTACAGCCTCTAAAGCATGATCCCGAAAAGTGGGCACCGGTTTTCGGATAAGATCATGCTCAAACAAAGAGATAGAGCGTTCGAGCGCTTCTGCGCGATAACGCTCTAGAGAAGGAGCATTCCCCGTGAATTGGATCATTGCGATCATCCAGCCGCACCGCCTCGACGCGGTTCGCGACGCTCTGACGGCCATCAACATCCATGGCCTGACGGTGACGGAGGTGAAGGGATATGGCCGTCAGAAGGGCCACACGGAGATCTATCGCGGCGCGGAATATCAGATCACCTATATCCCTAAGCTGAAGCTTGAGATGGCGGTGGACAAGGCGCTGACCGACAAGGCCGTAGAAGCAATCCGCACGTCGGCCCATACCGGGAAGATCGGCGACGGCAAGGTCTTCGTGTTCGACTTGCAAACGGCGATGCGCATTCGCACCGGCGAGACGGGGGCCGAGGCGCTTTAGGGCGGGGCGTCGGCTTTGTGCGTTATCGGACCTCTCTGTCGTCATTGCCGGGCTTGACCCGGCAATCCAGCATCTCAGGATGAGGCGGACCGCAAGCGTCACGGGATGGATGCCCGGATCAAGTCCGGGCATGACGACGTGGATGGGGCGGGCGCCGCAATAACCATCGTATAGGCTTCCCGCGGAAGTTGACCCCCTGCGGATGGGCTAATCGTGCACGAGCACGACGCGTCCCACGACCTTGCCGCCTTGCTTCAGGTCGCTGAGCGCCTCGCCGGCTTTTTCGGCGGGGACCGGCGTAACCGGAATGGGCGCGAGCTTCCCGGCCTGCGCCAGTGCGATCACCGCCTTCAGATCATCGAGCGTGCCGACATAGGAGCCGGTGATCGTGAGCAGCTTGTTGGGGAAGGTCATGGTCGGCAGCGTGACCTCGCCGCCAAAGAGCCCAACGACGACGACAAGCCCGCCGCGCCGAACAATGTTCGTGGCGTACTCGAACGTCGCCGGCGAACCGACGAAATCGATCGCAGCGGCCGGGCCGCCTCCGGTCGCGCGTTTGGCCTCTTTCACGGCGTTCTCCGAGCCGTTGTCGAGCGCGGCCTCCGCGCCGGCGGTCAGCGCGTGCGCCCGCTTCGCCGGATCGATGTCGGCGGCAACGACGCGCGACCCGACCACGGCATCGGCCAGCTGAACGGCCGATAGCCCGACGCCGCCCACACCGATGATGGCCAGCCAGTCGTCCGCTTTCAGGTGCTGCGTCTTCTTCAGCGCTGAATAGGCCGTGATTCCGGAGCAGGCGTAGGTGCAGGCGAGCTCTTTGGCGAGGCCGTCATAAGGCACCAGGTAGCGCGGATGCGGCACGACGACATGGTCGGCGAAGCCGCCGGTGCGGCGCACGCCGAGTGATGCGGGGCTGTCGCACAGAAGCTCTTCGTCGCCGGTGCAGCGCGAACAGCGTCCGCATCCGATCCACGGATAGACGACGTAGCTTCCGCCGATCTCCACACCGCTCGCATCAGGGCCCGTTGCGGCGATTGAGCCGACGATCTCGTGGCCAGGCGAGAAGGGGAGGTCGACGGCCGAGGACATCTCCCATTTGCGCCCGCCGCCGAGGTCGAAATAGCCGTCCCAGATATGAACGTCGGAATGGCAGACGCCGCACGTTTCCACACGTACGAGGACCTCTGTCCCGGTGGGCTCTGGCGTCGGGGCGCTGATCTCACCGACCTCGCCGCCCCATTCCATGATCGCGATCTGGCGCACGCTCGCTCCCCCGCGGCACCCGTGCGATCTGGCGCGCGGGCTTCACATTCGGCGATGCACGTCCACCCGCCCGGCTGTCAAGCCGGCCGCTCTCCAATGGCGTCGACGTGCTTCCGATAGAAGGCGAGGTGGCCCTTGATGGCCGCGACTGCCTCGTAGGGCGCTTCGTAGCACCACACGGCATTGTCGACGCTTTGTGCCCCGGCGCGGATGCTGAAATAGGAGGCGTCGCCCTTGTACGGGCAATAGGTCGCGTGCGCGCTGGGCTCCAGCAGCGTGATGTCGACATCGTCGCGCGGGATGTAATGAACGGGCGCATAGCTCGCCTCGCTCAGCGTCAGTGCGCGGGTGGAATCGGCAAGCGTGTGGCCACCGAGCGTCACGACGACGCGGTTCGGATTGGGCGCAATGGTGATCGGGTGATCCGGCCCAGGAACTCTCATTCTACGATCGTTCATCGACAATTCTCCGCGCCGCCCCGGCTCGGTTGCTCAGACCGTAGCGTTAAGCCACCGACGCGCCAATCCAGTCCGCGACGGCTTGCGCAGCGCCTGCGAGGTTCTCCTTAGCCGTCACGCCGGAGCCCTTGGCCGGGCGGAAATCGTGATTGCCGTGGGGGACCCAATGGAACCTGATCGCCGGCGATAGCTTGTAGCCGTCCACATCGTCCTTCGTGCCGAAGGGGTCGCGCGTGCCCTGGCAAATCAGCGTCGGCGCCGACAGTGTTTCCAAATGTGCCGTCCGGAGCTTCTCCGGCTTGCCTGGCGGGTGAAACGGATAGCCGAGGCACACGAGCCCAGCGATGGCCTGTTTCTTGTGCAGCTCGTCGGCGATCATGCTCGCCACGCGGCCGCCCATGGATTTGCCGCCGATGACAAGCGGCCGATCCGCTTTCAACGCCGCAACCGCGTCGCGAAACTCATCCATGACGCGCTCCGCGCGCGGCGGCGGCTTGCGTCCGGCGCCGGTGCGTCGCGCGGCCATATAGGCGAACTCAAACCGCGTCGTGCGCAGGCCATGTGCGGCCAACGCCTCGGCGAACTCGTTCATGAAGCGGGAATCCATCGGTGCGCCTGCGCCATGCGCGAGGAGAAGGTCGGCCGGCGCGTCCTCAGGGCCAGTGTGGAGGAAATTCATCCGACGATGCGCAAGCCGTGGTTCTTGCCGGTGTTGGTATCGCCCGGCTCACGCGGGCCCTTCATCAACGCTATTAGCTGCAGGCCCTGCCGTGCCTTGTGCCCCCATTCAGAATCCGGGTCGAGCTCCAGATAACGCGTCCACAGCCGTACGGCCTCGTCGTGTTTGCCGGCTTCAAACTCTAAGAGCGCCAGATTGTAGATCGGATCGGGGTAGTCGGCGTCGGTTTCAATCGCCTTCTTGAGGTGCCGTCGCGCGCCGGCAACGTCGTCCTCGCGGCGTGCAATCGAAGCCAGATTGAACCAGGCCTCGGCGAATGTCGGGTCAAGCTTCAGAACCGTGTTGAGAGCGCGACGGGCGCCGGTCAGATCGTCCTGTTGCAGCATCGCGTGGCTGAGGTTGAAAGCGATGACCGGGTCGCGCGGCTCCATGGCGTGGCAGCGCCGATAAAGTGCGTTGGCGCGCGCCCAATCTTCATCGTCCTCTGCGTCCTTGGCGTCGTCGAACAGGGCGTCGACGCTGTCGGCCTCTTCCGGCAGGTCGAGGATGAGCTGACCGGACAGTTCCGTCAGCGCGTCGCCGGAGCGCATGAGCACGCGGTTCCACTCGGAACGCTCCAGCCGCACCTGCGACAGCCCGCCATCGGACGAGATGGGGCTCCGCGTCTGAACGGCGCGGATCAGCGTGATCCAATCCACGCCGTCGCGGATCAGGCCGGCGCATTGCCGTGCGACAACGAGATCACGGAAGCCGAAAGGTTCTTCCGCGACGCTGAAGACATCGAACAGGCGAAGGCGATCGAAGGAATCCGCGTCGAGCCCCGACTTGTCCATGAGCTCGTCGGCGGAAAGCTGGCGATGGTCCTCAGGTTCATGCGCGAGGCCCAGAAGGCGCAGGAAAGCGTGCTCGCTGATGAGGGTCGTGCCGGCAGCGCGCGCCTCCTTAAGGCGCTTGTCGATGCGCTCCGCGTCGCCTTTTTGGGCGAGCCGGTGGCCGATGACCGCAATAGAAGTGCCGCGGGAGACGCCGCGTCGGAGCGTGCCGTCGCGCGCCTCGATCTCCCGTGCCGCCAGGCGCTGGGGAAAGGCGTCAAGCGCTCCGATAATGGCGAATATCGCGCCTTCGACCGTCATCCGCCCCCTGTATCATGCGCTCTTCCGTTTCGGTGCGGCTTTTTTCTTCACAGGCGCTTTGCGGGCCTTGCTTTTGGCCGGCGGCTTCTCGCCTTCCAGGCTCTTCTTCAGCGCATCCATGAGGTTGATCACGTTGCCGCGCGCAGGTGCGGCCGCCATCACCGGTTCCTCGCCGGCGATCTTCGCCTTAATCACGCTGAGGAGCGCCTCTTCGTAACGATCCTTGTATTCGCCAGCGTCGAAATCGCTCGCCTTCTGCTCGATCAGCTTCAGGGCAAGGTCCAGCATTTCGGGATCGGCGCTGTCGGTTGGGATGTCCTCGAAATAGGCACCCTGGCCGCGCACTTCTTTGGCCTGGCGCAGGGTGCGCACCAGCATACCGTTGTCGCGGACGCCGATGGTGACAACGCGCTCGCGGCTGGACAGCACGATCCGCGCGATCGCCATCTTCTTGGATTTCTTCATGGCTTCGCGAATGACGACGAACGTCTCCTCGGCAACGGCGCCGTCGGGCGCGAGGTAATAGGGCGAATCCTGAAAGAGCACATCGACGGAGCCCTCATCGACGAAGGCCTCGATGTTGATCGTCTCCGTCGTCTCGATGCGGACCTTCTCGAAGTCCTCCTCTTCGAGGATGACGTATTGGTTCTTCTCGTACTGATAGCCCTTGACGAGGTCGCTCCGCTCCACCAGCCCGAGCTCCGGGTCGACCGGCTTCATCTGCACGCGGTTGTGCGTGTCCTTGTGCAGCATGTTGAACGCGATCCGTTCGCCGGAGCTGGTGGCGTTGTAGAGCCGCACCGGGCAGCTCACCAAGGAGAGCTTCAGATATCCCTTCCAGCTCGCACGCGGTGCCATGTCGATAATCCCTTACGCATTCGCCAGCTTGCGCGCCAAGTCCGCCCCGAGCGCGCAGGCACTGGCCTCGATCCCAGCCCAAGGATCGCCGGAATTGCTTAAAAAGCTCGGTATCGTAGCGTAATTCAAATCGCCGGGGGCGTCGATTGAGCGAAGGTCCTCCCAATGAAGGGGGGCGGATGCGGGTATATCCTTCTGAGCCCTCAAGGAATAGGCGCCGACGGCGGTCGCGGAGCGGGCATTTCGGTGGAAATCCAGGAAGATACGGTTCCGCCGCTCCTTCTTGGCCATGGTCGTGACGAAGGTCGTTGGGTGGCGCTTGGCCAGCAGGACCGCGATCTTGCCGCTCGTCTCGTGCAGCTCCTTCCAGGTGTGACGGCGGTTGACGGGCACGACAATGTGAATGCCCTTGCCGCCGGTCGTCTTCACGAAGGGCGTGAGGCCGAGCTCTTCAAGCACGTCGCGGACGGCGAAGGCGGCGTCCACCACATCGCGCCATGCGATGCCGTCGCCGGGATCGAGATCGAGCACCATGCGGTCCGGCCGCTCCGGCTTGTCGACTCGACAGCCCCAGGGATGGAATTCCACGACGCCGAATTGCGCCAGCGCCAGATAGCCTTCCGCGTCTTTGATGAAGAGATAGTCGCGCTCTTCCTCGTCGCCCCGCTTGGACGGGAATATGCCCATCTCCGTCGGCATGCCGGAGAAGGCGTGGCGCTGGAAGAAGCAATCCTTGGCGTCGCCGGTCGGACAGCGCACCAGCGAGACGGGACGATTTACGAGCTGCGGCAGCATGTAGTCGCCGACACGGGCGTAATAGACAGCGAGATCGAGCTTGGTCGGCCCGGTCTTGGAGAACATCCGCCGCTCCGGGTTCGTCACCCAGATCGACGCCAGATGCTTGTCGGTGATCAGTCGCTTGGCGGGGGCCGCTTTTGCACGACTGGGCGCCGGCTCGCTCATGCCGCGGAAGACAGCGTGACGCAGATTGCCGGCAGAGGTGCGATTGGAATACTCAATCAGCGCCTTGATGCGCGGCTCAACCCAGTTCGCGCGTGGCGTCGGCCCCTCAAATGTCACCGGCGGCTCGGCGGCGGCCAAAGCCTGAAGCCTCTCAAGCAGTTCGGTGGCGTCATCCACGGAGAAGCCCGTGCCGACCTTGCCGACCGGAGTGAGGCCGTTATCGCTATCCTCGGCAAGAAGCAGCGCGGCGAGACCGCCGGCGGCCTTGGAGGTGGTGTAGCCGATGATCGTGAACGTCTCCAAAGGCTTGGCTTTGACCTTGACCCAGGTCTTGGAGCGCCCCGTGACGTAGGTGCTGTTGACGCGTTTTGAGATAATGCCTTCCAGCTTCATCTTCGACGCCTGCTGGAAGAACGCCGCGCCGTTACCGATAACGTGCTCGCTGAGCTGAATGGCGGATGCGCCGTTGAGGATCGGTGCGAGCAGCTTCTCAAGAAGCGCCTTGCGCTGCTCCAACGGAACGGCGGTCAGGTCCCAACCGTTCAGGTGCATCAGATCGAAAGCGTAGAAGACCATGCGCCATGTCTCGCCTTCGGCGATGGCGTCCTGGAGCGCGCTGAAATGCGTGCGGCCTTGCGCGTCGGGAACGACCACTTCGCCGTCGATGATCGCCGCGTCGCATGGCAGTTCATCGAAGGCCTTGGCGACGTCGCCGTAGCGCTCGGTCCAGTCGTGGCTGTTCCGCGTCAGGAGCTTCGCCTTGCCATCTGCGACAATGGCGATGGTGCGGTAGCCGTCGAGCTTGATCTCGTGCAGCCATCCGTCACCCTCGGGCGGCGTGGCGACGGCTGTAGCAAGCTGCGGCTTGAAGGTCTTAGGCAGCGATGCCATGCGCGCGCCTTTCAAAGCACCGGGCTTCAGGTTCGGCTTCTTGACGGGCTTCCTGGGTCGTGCCTCCGATGGCGTCTTGGGCCGCGCGCCGCGCGTGGCGGGCTTACCGGTCGTCCACTTTGCGGCGTCGGGACTGAGCAGCTCCTCAATCAACTTGCCGGAAACGACGCTTTCGGGCCGCTCCTGGAGGATATCGAAGTCGGTCGTTGCCGCATCGTCGTGCTCCTTGATGAGGAGCCAGTTGGGCTGGCGGTCGCCTTCACGCCGCTTCAGCCGCGCGAGCGTCCAGCCGCCCTTCAGCTTCTCGCCGGCCAGTCGAAACTTAAGCGTCCCGGATTCCAGGCTCTTCTCAAGGTCGCCCATCGGCGCCCAGGTGCCGCTATCCCAGATCATAGTTGCACCTGCGCCGTAATTGCCGGTGGGGATGACCCCCTCGAACGCGCCGTATTCGAGCGGATGCTCCTCCACCTCCACGGCCAAGCGTCGCTCGCCCGGATCGAGCGACGGGCCCTTGGGCACGGCCCAGCTTTTCAGCACGCCACCGACCTGCAGCCGCAAATCGTAATGCAGCCGCGTCGCGTCGTGCTTGTGGATCATATAGAGATCGCCGCTTTCGCCGGTCTCGCCGATATCGGCGCCGGCCGGCTCACTCGTTTGCCGGAAGTCGCGCTTCTTGCGGTAGGTCTCAAGCTTGCGGGCAGCCATCGCGCCTGCGCGTTTAACACAGAGGCGACG
Source organism: Afifellaceae bacterium (assembly GCA_028284625.1). Classification (GTDB taxonomy): domain Bacteria; phylum Pseudomonadota; class Alphaproteobacteria; order Rhizobiales; family Afifellaceae; genus DASWJZ01. The sequence goes on from JANQRH010000030.1 coordinate 17,807, forward strand.
CGCCTCCGAGCCTCGACGCGCTCACGCCGCAACACTAAGACGAACCTGCGAACAGCCGCGCCGGGGCCCCAGGCGCTTTGTCGGGGCGGCCGAGGAAAGCAGGGAATGGTTGCCGCCACAGACAAACGCGAAGCAACGCCGCTTCTTTCCGTGGATGATGTCGCCGTGACATTCGGCGGCATATCGGCGTTGAACGGCCTGAGCTTCGAAATGCAGCGCGGCGAGATTCTCGGGCTGATCGGCCCGAACGGATCTGGGAAGACAACGCTCTTCAACTGCCTCAGCCGCTTCTATATGCCGTCCTCCGGCCGCATCCACATCTCCGGCCGCGATCTGCTTAGCCTGCGGATCAGCGATGTCGTGCGTTGCCGAGTGGGGCGCACTTTTCAGAACGTTGCAGCGTTCGCCGGCCTCAGCGTATTCGACAACATTCGTATCGGTGGACATGCGCGGGTCGGCGGGCATGCGATCGCCGATGCGTTGCGACTGCCGCGTTCACGCCGCGCCGAGCAAGCGATCAATGAAGTGGCCGAAGCACTGATCGACGAGCTGGCGCTCGGCGATGTCGCGTTGACGCCGGTGGGGGCGCTGCCATTGGCGCGACAGAGGCGCGTGGAGCTGGCGCGCGCGCTGGCGACGGACCCGCAATTGCTTCTCCTCGATGAGCCGGCCGGCGGGCTCAATCACGAGGAGGCCGTCGAACTCGGCGCATTGATTAAGACGATCCGCGATACGCGCGGCATTAGCCTGCTCTTGGCGGAACATCACATGGGTCTCGTCATGTCGATCTCCGACCGCGTGATTGTGTTGAGCTTCGGCCGCAAGATCGCCGACGGCCCGCCGGCGGCCGTGCAGAATGACGCCCGTGTCATCGAGGCCTATCTCGACGGCCGCGCGGCATGACGGCGTTGTTGTCCGTGCGTGGGCTGACGGCGGCCTATGGCGACCGGAGGGTTCTGAACGGCCTGGATTTCGACATCGCCGAAGGCGGCGCGGCGGCACTTCTTGGCGCAAACGGCGCCGGCAAGACGACGACGCTGCGAGCGCTCTGCGGCATGACCCAGCGCGCCGGCGCGATCGTGCTTGACGGGCAGGACATTGCTGGCAGGCCGACGGAGGAGATCGTTCGTCTCAGGGTCGCGCATGTGCCGGAGGGACGCGGCACGCTCACCGCCTTCACCGTGGAGGAAAACCTCGCGCTTGGCGCCATCACCCGACCGGCGCGCGAAGCAGCGGCGGACACGGAGCGGGTCTATGCGTATTTCCCCGTCCTGAAGGAGCGGCGGCAGCAGCAGGCGGGCACGCTGAGCGGCGGCGAGCAACAGATGCTGGCGATCGGCCGCGCACTCATGCTGCGCCCGCGATTGATGCTTCTGGACGAGCCGTCATTCGGTCTGGCGCCGATGTTGGTGACGGAATTGTTTGAGATGCTTGACCGCGTGCGGCGGGAGGAGGGGGTGAGCCTGCTGATCGTGGAGCAGAACGCTGCGTTGGCGCTTGCCATCACCGATCACGCCTATCTGCTTCAAACGGGAGCGATCGTGCAATCCGGGCGATCGGAGGAGATGCTTGCCGATGACGGCGTGCGCCGCTCGTATCTCGGCCACTGATTGCGGGCGCTGAATGGAGCTTTTCACGCAGCAGGTGCTCGCCGGGATCGCCACCGGCGGAATCTATGCGCTGATGGCGCTCGCCATCGTGATGATCTACCAGGCGATCCATCACCTGAATTTCGCGCAAGGCGAAATGGGGATGTTCTCCGCCTTCGTCGCCTGGCAATTGCTTCTTTGGGGCGCGCCGTACTGGCTCGCCTTTGTCGCGACGATCGCCTTGTCGTTCGTCGCGGGCGTGCTGATTGAGCGCATCGTCTTCAAGCCGCTACGCCGAGCGCCGGTGTTCAGCCATCTCGTCGTGTTCGTCGCGTTGTTCGCGATCTTCAACAGCCTGGCCGGCTTCATCTGGGACTTCACCATCAAGCCATTCCCTAGTCCTTTCGGGACCACGCCGCTCTTCGGCGCCGGGCTGATCGGCGCGCATCAGGCCGGCATGCTGGTGGTGATCGCGGTGGTGCTTGTGGCGCTGTTCCTGTTCCTTCGCACCACGCGCCTTGGCTTGGCGCTTCGCGCTGCGGCGGCCAATCCTGAAAGCGCGCGGCTGGTCGGGGTCAGGGTCGGCTGGATGATGGCGCTTGGCTGGGGGCTGGCATCGGCCATCGGCGCGGTGGCCGGCATGATGATTGCGCCGATCGTGTTCCTGGAGCCGAATATGATGCTGAGCGTTTTGCTCTACGGGTTCGCGGGGGCGGTGCTCGGCGGCCTGGCGAGCCCGGGCGGGGCGGTGTTTGGCGGGTTCCTGGTCGGTGTCTTGGAGAATCTAGCGGCGACCTATGTTCCTGTCGTTGGTTCGGAGCTCAAGCTCCCGATCGCGCTTCTTCTGATCGTCGTGGTGCTGGTTTTGCGGCCCTATGGATTGTTCGGTCGGAAGCCGGTGGAGCGGGTGTGAGCACGGTCACGCAAAGCAAAGGGGGCGAACGCATCGCGGCTTATGGCGGCGCCACGGCCATTGCGCTCGCGCTGGCGCTGCCATTCGCGGTGAGTGGCTTCGTCACCTTCCAGCTCACGCAGGTCATGATCTTTGCCATCGCCATTCTCGGGCTGAACCTTCTGACCGGTATCAGCGGGCAGTTCTCGCTCGGGCACGGCGCATTCTTCGCGCTCGGCGCCTACGCTGCGGCGATCGCCATCGACAGCTTCGGCCTTCACTACGGGCTGACGCTGCCGCTTGCTGCCTTGATCTGTTTTCTGGTCGGCTTCTTGTTCGGTCTGCCGGCCCTCAGGCTGGAGGGCATCTACCTGGCGCTTGCCACCTTCGCACTGGCGATCGCCACGCCGCCGCTTCTGAAGTTCTCTTTGGTGGAAGCCTGGACCGGCGGCGTGCAAGGCGTGTTTCTGGCCAAGCCGGCGCCGCCTTTCGGCCTGCCGCTCAGCGATGACCAATGGCTTTACTTTCTGACGCTGGCCGTCGGCTTGGCGCTCTATTGGGTCGCACGCAATCTGTTGGAGAGCCGTACAGGGCGGGCGCTTATCGCCATCCGCGAACATCCGATCGCCGCCGGCGCCATGGGCGTCGACCTGCCGGCCTATAAGACGCTCATCTTTGGCATCAGCGCCGCCTATGCGGGCGTCGCCGGCGCGCTGAGCGCCATCGTGGTTCAGTTCGTCGCACCCGACAGCTTTGCTTTCTGGTTGTCGATCGCCCTGTTTGTCGGCCTGGTTGTGGGCGGCGTTGGCTGGCTTCCCGGCGCGCTGGTCGGTGGGGCGTTCATCGTCTTTGCACCCAACATCGCCGAGGGCGTCTCCAAGGGACTCTCCGGTGCGCTCTATGGGGTCATCCTGATTGTGCTGATCTACTTGATGCCCGCGGGCGCAGGTGGTCTCTTGCGTCAGCTCGGGCTGGCGCGGGGACCGCGCTCGAGCCGCTAGTCATTTAGGAGTTCCGCGATGCGTTGTGCGCTTTGGCATCGGTTTTGGTTTGCAGCCTCTGCTGCTGCGATGGTCGTGCTCGCGCCGGTCGCCACGGCCGACGATCTGCCCGGCGTCAGCGACACGACCATTCGTATCGGCAATATCAGCCCCTATAGCGGGCCGGCCTCGGCCTACTCGCAGATCGGCAAGACGATTGAAGCCTATGTCGATAAGATCAACGCGGAGGGCGGCGTCAACGGCAGGACGATCGAGCTTCTCAGCTACGACGACGGGTATTCGCCGCCCAAGACGCTAGAGCAAGCGCGCAAGCTCGTGGAGCGCGACGATGCGCTGCTGATTTTTGCGTCGCTTGGGACGCCTACGAACTCCGCCATTCACGACTATCTGAACGGCAAGGGCGTGCCGCAGCTTTTCGTCGCGACGGGGGCGTCGAAATGGGGCGATCCGGAAAACCATCCGTGGACCATGGCGTGGCAACCGGTCTACCGCACGGAAGCGGGGATCTACGCGCGCTACATCCTTGAGAACCGGCCGAGCGGCAAGATCGCCGTGCTTTATCAGAACGACGATTACGGCCGCGATTATCTGGAGGGTCTCAGAGCCGGGCTCGGCGACCAAGCGAAGTCGATGATCGTTGCGGCGCTTCCCTATGAGACGACAGATCCAACGGTCGATTCTCAGATCATCAACCTGAAGGCGTCGGGGGCGGATATCTTCGTGAACGTCGCGACGCCGAAATTCGCCGCGCAGGCGATCCGCAAAGTGGCGGAGATCGACTGGCAGCCGCTCCATATCCTCAACAGCGTGTCTCAATCCGTTGGCGCCGTGCTGGCGCCCGCCGGACTGGATGCGGCAAAAGGCATCATCAGCGCTGCTTATCTGAAGGATTCCAGCGATCCGCAATGGGCCGAAGATGCGGAGATGGCCAATTGGCACGCCTTCATGGACAACTACTACCCGCAGGGCGATCGCAACTCGAACCTGACCGTTTACGGCTACGCGGTAACCAAAACGCTGCAGCACGTCTTGGAGGCGGCGGGCGATGATCTCAGTCGCGAAAATGTCATGAAAGTCGCGGCAAGCATGGAGAATGTGCGTGTTCCGATGCTCTTGCCGGGGATAACCATGACCACGAGCTCGACGGATTTCTTTCCGCTGCAGGACATGCAGCTTATGCGTTTCGACGGTGAGCGCTGGCAGCTTTTCGGGGATATAATCTCCGAGTAACGACGGCGATTCGCCGCGGGCTCTCGCAAAAAGCCGACAGCCGTCGAACAATCATTTGTATCCCGCGCGCGGCATGCTTTAATGCCACTCAGTTCCAGGGGTACTCATGTCTCTCGTTGTGTATCGTGTGGCCGTCCTCGGTCTGGTCATCGGCACGCTGGCATCCACTGTCCATGCCCAAGATACGCCGGCCGAAGCGCTGCAAGTTCCGGTGGAGTTGACGGACACGGAGGATGCCGGTCCGACGCCGCCCGATTGGGTGGTCACGTGTACACCGGACACCGACGCGACGAAATCGACGTGCCAGATGGCGCAAAGCCTGTTTGCGGAAGAGACGGGGCAGCCGCTTGTCCAGGCTGTGATCCGCCCGCAATCGGAAGACCGGCAGATGGGCATGCTCCTGACGCTGCCGCATGGGCTTTATTTTCCGCCGGGGCTGTCGATCCGCGTCGACCAGGGCAAGGTGACCGACGTCGCCATCCAGACCAGCGACCAGAGCGGCGTTTATGCCGCCATGCCGCTGACGGAAGAATTCGTCACCGCCATGAAGCTCGGCAACAATCTGAACATCGCGCTGCAATATGCAGATGGCCGCGAGGTCGTCTTGCCGCTCACGCTCATGGGCTTCACCGCGGCGATGGAGAAGCTCACAAGCTTGCTGTGAGCCCAAAGCAGCGGCGATTGTCTCACCATGAGCCCGGCGCCTGTGCTTAAGCCGTTCACTTACCGCACGCTGCCGCACCATATCGTGTTCGGCCCTGGCCGGATCAGCGAAGCGCGTGACATCGTCCGCGGCTTCGGCTGCTCAAGCGCATTGGTGCTCTCAGGCCCCAACCAGCGCGCCGCCGCGGAGCGGCTCTACGGCCTACTCGGCGACTGCGCCGTCGGTATTTTCTCAGATGCGGCCATGCACACGCCGGTGGACGTGACGGAGGCGGCGCTGGAGCTTTGTGAGGAGCTTGTCGCAGACAGCGTCGTGTCCATCGGCGGCGGCTCGACGATCGGCCTGGGAAAGGCCGTCGCGCTCAACACCGGCATGCCGCATCTTGCCATCCCGACAACCTATGCCGGGTCTGAAGTCACGTCGCTGCTTGGGCAAACCAGGGACGGCGCCAAGACGACCGAGCGCCGCGACGAGATCCTGCCGCGCGCGGCGATCTACGACGTGGAGCTTACGCTGTCGCTGCCGCCGCGCCTTTCCGCAGCAAGTGGCCTCAACGCCATGGCGCATGCCGTGGAGGCGCTTTACGCCAAGGACGGTAGTCCGGTCATCTCGCTAATGGCGGAGGAGGGGTTGCGCGCTTTCGCCGGCGCCTTGCCGCGAATTGTCGCTGCGCCGGATGATCTGGAAGGCCGCTCGAACGCGCAGTACGGCGCGTGGCTTTGTGGCATGGCGCTTGGCGCGACCAGCATGGCGCTGCATCACAAGCTCTGCCATGTGCTCGGCGGTGCATTCGATCTGCCGCATGCGGAGACGCACGCGATCATTCTACCGCATGCTTTGGCCTACAATACCGCCGCCGCGCCGGAAGCCGTGGCGCGGGTTTCCCGCGCACTAAACGTGGAGGATGCGGCGAGGGGCCTTTATGAGCTGGCCGCGTCGCTCGATTTGCCGCTGGCGCTGAAGGCGATCGGTATGCCGGCCGACGGGATCGATCGGGCCGCGGCGCTTGCGGTCAAGGACCCGTATTGGAACCCGCGACCTCTCGATCTGGAGGCCATTCGCGACCTTCTGGCGCGGGCCTATGAGGGATCGCCCCCAAGGGGCTAGCGCTGCACCTTCCTGCGGCCGAGGATCAGGGCACCGATGTCGGAATCCGCGTGGCCCGTGCGTCCTTGGCATAGAGCCTGCTTGAACAATCAACCTCACGGCGCGAGGCCGGATGATCAGACGTTCGCTCACGCCAAAATGGTCGGTCCTGGCTCTAAATCAAAGAACAAGAGCCCTGAACCGGCCTTTTCGTGGCAAGCGGCCGTCTGATCAGCTATCGACACGGCGCTCGGCCACCATTCTCAAATGGGCTCTTAGAATACGCCGTATCCGGCCGGCCCGGCATGCCAGGAGGATCCCTGCCCATGATCTATTCCGTTCTTATCTACGACACCGAGGAGTCCATCGCCGCGATGACGGACGAGGACGAGCGCGAGCGCCTGGCGCAGCACGGCGCGTTTCAGGCGCCGCTCCGCGACAGCCGCAAGCTCGGCGCCGTCGCCAAGCTGATGCCGATCTCCACGGCGACGTCGCTCCGCGGCGACGGCAAGGACAAGCTTGTCACCGACGGGCCGTTTGCGGAGACCAAAGAGCGGCTTCTCGGCTTCTACCTGGTCGATGCGGAAAGCCTCGATGAGGTGATCGAAGCGGCCAAGGCGCTGCCGTCCTTCGGCACGATCGAGATTCGGCCGGTCAGCTATTTCGAGGGCTCCGATTTCCGCCATGGACCGCGATTGGTTCTCGACCAGTCTTAAGGCCGCCCGTCCGGCCGTTATCGCTGCGTTGACGCGCTATTTCGGCGATGTCGACGATGCGGAGGACGCCTTTCAGGAGGCGTGCCTGCGGGCGGCAAGGACCTGGGAGCGAAACGGGCCGCCGCGCGACGCCACTGCCTGGCTGATCTTTGTCGGTCGCAACGCCGCGCTTGATCAGAAGCGGCGGCAGCGCAATCAGGTGGCTCTGCCGGAGGACGACGCCCTTGTCGATGATGGGGCAAGTGAGGCGGAGCTGGTGGAGCGCATCGATGAGGCGCCTTACCGGGACGACATTCTGCGGCTTTTGTTCTTGTGCTGCCATCCGTCTTTGAGTTCGCCGCAGCAGGTCGTGCTCTGCCTCAAGGTCATCGCCGGGCTGAGCGTCGATGAGATCGCCGCGGCATTTCTGGTGCGGCCCAAAGCCATGGAGCAGCGGATCACGCGCGCCAAACGGCGGATCGCGGAGGCGGGCGCTTCTTACGAGCTACCCTCGGCGGAGGAGCGTCTGGAAAGGCTGAACGCGGTGCGCGCGGCCATCTATCTCATTTTCAACGAAGGTTATTCGGCGAGCGGCGGGGATGCGCAGATCCGCGACGGGCTTTGCAAGGAGGCGATCCGGCTGGCGCGGCTCTTGCTCAGCATGCTTCCGTCGGACCCGGAGACGATGGGGCTGCTCGCTTTATGCCTCTTGCAGCACGCCCGCCGTGCGGCGCGTCTCAACGCCGATGGCGGCATCATTCTGCTCGCCGATCAGAACCGAGCGCTGTGGAACCGCACCATGATCGGCGAGGGGCAGGTGCTGGTTGAGAAGGCACTCAGAAAACGCGAACCCGGGCCCCTCCAGGTGCAGGCAGCCATCGCGGCCGTACATGCCGGCGCGCCGGCCGACGACAAGACCGATTGGGAGGAGATCGCGCGGCTTTACGGCATCTTGGCTGAGCTCGATCCCTCGCCGGTGGTGGCGCTGAACCGCGCGGTCGCCGTGGCAAAGGTGACGGGCCCGGCGCGGGGGCTGGAGATGCTTCAACCGCTTGCTGAAGCGCTCGACAGTTATCTCTTCTTTCACGGCGCGCGCGGCGCGCTTCTGGCGGAAGCCGGCCGGACGGAGGAAGCGGCGCGGGCGCTCGCTCGCGCCTTGGAGCTGGCGCGCACGCCGGCAGAGGCCGTGCATATCCGCGAACGGCTGGACGAACTCAACAAATCTCCAGGCGTCGTGTCGGATTGAGCTTCCGCCATGCGTCCTTGGTTGACGCCGCCTATAGGACGCGGCGTGGGATAGCAGGAGGAAGAGACGATGAGCGGTTCACCGATGGAAACCCACGGCATGTTCAGCTGGTGCGGGCACACAAGTGCTGCGCCCGACAAGGCGAAGGCGTTTTACGCCTCGGTTCTCGGCTGGACGATTGCCGACCAGGAAATGGGCGATGGCAGCAAATATTCTGTGATCACGGTCGGCGAGCAGCCGGTCGGTGGCTTCCCTACGCAGCCCGATGGCGATGGGCAGTGGCTGCCTTATGTCACGGTGGATGATGTCGACAGTCGCGTCGCCGCGGCGGAGAAGGCCGGCGGCAAGGTCATCAGCCCGGCGGTCTCCGTGCCCGGCGTGGGGCGCATGGCGACGATTGCCGATCCTCTCGGCGCGAAGATTGCCTTTATTGCCTATGGCGGGTGAGGATAGGCCATGCAGCGCGTCGGCCTGATGTCTGGCCGACGTCGCGGGGCTTCTTAGGGGGGCTTCGATGGCCTACGATCTCGCTTTGGCCGAACGCGTGCGCAAGGTGCTGGAGAGCCGTGAGGGTGTCTCGGAGCGCAAGATGTTTGGCGGCCTCTGCTTCATGCTGAACGGCAACATGCTGTGTGGCGTGGAGCGGGATCGCCTCATGCTCCGCGTCGGCAAGGAGCAGGAGGCGAAGGCGCTGGCGAAGCCCGGTGCAGCCCCTATGGACTTCACCGGCCGCCCGCTCGGCGGGATGGTCTATGTGGATGTTGCGGCGACGAAGGGGCGCGCGCTGGCCGGCTGGGTCACGCTGGCGGAAAACTTCGTCGGCAAGCTGCCGAAGAAATAGTGGCTAGCGCCGCGCCGGGGCCGCGGATTGGCGCTTCTTCTTGCGCTTCGGCTTGCGGCGGGGCCCGCGAACGAGAAGCTTTGCCTGCGCGCGGCTGGACGCCTTGAAGTCCGCCATTGCGGCGCGCATTCGGGCTCTGATCCCAAGCCGCGTCGCGCTGATGAACAAGGTCCCGTAGGCCTCGCGGTCGCGCCATAATTGGCCGAGCAGCGCGTTGTCCTCTTCGCAGACGGGATCGACGCGTTCAATCGCGCTGTCGAACATCCAGCGTCGCGTCTCGTCGGTCATGAGCTGCTTGCCGGGGGAGAACGCCGCGAACTCCTCGTCGAATGCGATCTTCCACGGGATCGACAGCGTCCCTTGATCGATGCGGATCAGCGCCGCAATCGGCCGATCGCCGACGCGCATGACGTCGATGACGGCGTTGTCGCTTTGCGCCAGCTGCATGATGGCGGTGCGGGCGAAGTCCAGGACCTTCTGCCGCCGCGCCATGGCCGTGCCGCGCCGGCCTTTCCAGCCGGAACTCTCCAGCGCGACGAAGGCGTTGAACGCAGCTTCTATCTCCATGGGGCTGCGGGCCGACATGAAGCTCACGGCGCCGGCTTCGCACAGCCGCCTGAGCTGGCGGTCCAGTTCGCGCCGCCGGCGGTGGCTGACCATGCGCTCAAACGCCTCCGCGCCGTCGGCGACGTCAGGGTAGAGCACCGGGCGCAACTGTCGGGCGGCGACGGTCCAGCAGCCGTGCCGCTTGGCGGCTTCGCGCAGTACGCCGGCTGAGGCGCTCGCCAACGGCAAATGCGGCGTGATGAAGAGCTTGCGGCCGCTCCTGCGCATATGGCGGAGTAGGGCGTCGCCCACTTGCCGTGTCTTGTCGCGGTCGATCAACGGCACGCCGAGCGGCGCGAAAGCGTGCGTCCAGACCGAGAAGCGCCGCCCGCCGAGGATTCCGCCGCCGCCTGTCATGACGGGCACGAAGAAGCGCAAATCCTCTTTGTCGGAATAGGTCGCAAGCTTGAGTCCCTTGCGGCCGAGCGCCTGAACCGCCGGCTCAAGAAATTGCGGCAGCAGGAAAGGATTGGGCTCCAGTGACCGTTCCGCCAATCGGCTCACGCGCTCTGCCAGGCGCGGCAGCGCTTCGGCCGGCTCAAGCGCGAACGTGCCGCGCCGCGGCTGTGCGCGGGCGGCCGGACTCACGGCGACGGGCGTGCGAACCAGCATCTGCATTTTCGTTGCCTTATAGGCGGAAGCGACATCCCGCTTGTCTATAAGGCTCCGTTAAGCTTAAGCCGTTTTCAGCGCACATTCGATGAATTCCGGTTCAACAATGTGCCCTATCTCGTTGCCGCCTCATGCTTTCAACAGGAAAGTCGCGCCGGCAATCCGATATCTTTAGAGCCCCATCCATTCCGATCGAATCAGAATGGGACTCTATGTCTTTGATTGAGCATGATCTTATCCGAAAACCGGTTCCCACTTTTCGGGATCATGCTCTAGCCTGCAAAGCCGCCGTCGTCCAAAAACGCCTGCTCCGCCGCAGTGGTGTGCCGGCCGAGAAGGGCATTGCGATGCGGGAAGCGCCCGAAGCGGCGGATGATCTGTTCGTGCAGGTGTGCGTATTCCAAGGCGTCGGCGCCGCCATGGCAATGGCAGAGCGCGATGCATCGCTCCTGGTCGGCGATCGCCTCTGAGTGCATGAACGGCATGTGAAAGAACATCTGCAGCTCCGGATCGACCTGGCGGTCGAATCCGGCGTCGAGCGCGTCGGCCGCCAGCTTGGCGGCAACCGGGTCCTGAGCGAAGGCCTTAGCGCTGCCGCGGTAGAGATTGCGGGAGAACTGGTCGAGCACCAGGATCAGCGCCAGCGCGCCCTCCGGCGTGCGGCTCCATTCGGAGAGCTTTCCCTCAGCCGCGGCCTGATGGGTGGCCGCGAAGCGCTCCTTGATCTGGCGGTCGAAGGCCTCGTCCTTCTTGAACCATTTCTCGTAGCCCGCCTCGCGCCAGAACGTCACGACATCGGCCGGGCTGGCCGTTCCTTCGGTCAAAACCGTACTCCGCCTTTCACGATGTCCCCGTAAACCGTCTCGTCGAGCTCCACGTAGGATTGCTGCTCCGGGTGCAGAAAGTAGATGACGTCGCCGGTGCCGTTGGGGTTGAAGCCTTCCTTCACCAGGTCGAGCTTGCGCTGTTTGAATGTCGATGTGGTCTCAATTTCCTGACAGATGCGCACAAAGACCGGCCGCGCATAGGCGGCGAGCTGCTGGGTGACGTGGTGCTTGAAGCCGTTGAGGTCAAGCTCTTCCTCCACAACCAGCGCAGCCATGCCGGCGCGGCCCTCGGCGCCCGGCACGCGCACGCCATAGACGTTCGCCTCCTTGATGCCGGGGAACACGGTGATGGCTTCTGAGACTTCGGACGTGGCGACGTTCTCGCCCTTCCAGCGGAACGTGTCGCCGATCCGGTCGATGAAATAGTAGTAGCCCATCTCATCTTTTTTCATGAGGTCGCCGGTGCGGAACCAGCGGTCGCCCTTCTCGAAGACGTCGCGCAGGATTTTTCGGTCCGTTGCAGCGGCGTCGGAATATCCCTCAAAGCGCTGGCTCGGCCGGGCCGGGTCGTTGACGATCTTTGAGATCGCCTCGCCGATCTCATTAGTTTCGCATTTGATGCAATAGCCGTCCTCGCCGCGCACCGGCTCTTCGGTCTCAATGTCGAAGCGCACGATCTCCACGAAGAACTTGCTCTCCATCCATTTGGGAATGCGGCCGATGGAGCCGACTTTGCTGTCGAAATTGAAGAAGACGCAATTGCCCTCCGTCGCGGCGTACCATTCGAGGATTTTCGGAATGCGGAAGCGCCGCTGAAAGTCGACCCAGATGTCGGGCCTCAGCCCGTTGCCGCAGGCGATGCGCAGCTTGTGCTTCGTTTCCTGCGGGTGCGTGGGGCTGTTGAGAAGATAGCGGCAGAACTCGCCGATATAGACGAAGGCCGTGCATTGATGCTTGACCACATCGTCCCAGAACGTGGAGGTGGAGAAGCGCTCGCGCAACACGACGCTGGCGCCGGCCGTCAGCGCCGAGCCCGGGCCGAGCACGCCGCCGGAGGTGTGATACATCGGCAGGCAAACATAGACACGGTCATTGGGCTTCAAGTTCATGGCGGCGTGGAAGCCGTACATGATGCCCTGCACGCGGTAATGATTGATGTTGGCGGCCTTGGGGAGACCCGTCGTGCCGCTCGTGTAAACGAACAGGCAGCGATCCTCGATGTTCAGCTGGGGAAGCTCCGCATCGGGGATCGGATCGTTGGGGAGTGAATCGAGCTCCGTGTCGAGGCGCTGAAAGCCGTCCGGAGCGCCGCCGTGGCACCAGAGCACTGCATTGCTGTCGAGATGCGGTTCGGCCGTGCGGAAAGCGTCGACCAAGGCGCCGTCCACAATGATGTGCTTCGGCGTGACGATGTTGATGCAATGGGCGAGCGCGGCAGCGGTCAGGTTTGTATTGAGGAGGGCGATCACGCCGCCGGCGCGCGAGATGCCGAGCCAGGCGGCGAGATATTCCGGCCGGTTCGGCATCAGAAGCGCGACCGTGTCGCCCTTGGCGACGCCATTGGCCATCGCCCAGCGGGCATATTGGTCGCCGCGCTGGTCGTACTGCCGATAGGTCATCTGCTCGCGCTCGGAAATCAGCGCGACGCGGTCGCCATGGTCGGCGACGAGCTGACGCACGACCTGCGGGTAGGTACGGTCGGGGTTTTTGGCGACCTTGGTGATCTTGGACAGGGCACGCAGCACGCCCGTCAAATAGGCGTAGTCGCTGCCGATCCTTTGGACGAGCCCCATTCCGCCTCCCGCATATGCAGCGCGCGTTCTTGCGTGTTCTCGTTGATTCCTCGCGCCTGGCGACGAAAAATAGCATCCGAACCAAGGCAAGGCGAGGCCCGGCAGGGCGAGCGGGAGTGATGAGCGATCCGGTCCTGATCGATGTGCGCGGGCTCAAATGTCCGTTACCCGTGCTGAAGGCGGAGCGCCGCATGCGCTCACACAACGCAGGGACGCGGTTCCTGCTCCTTGCCACCGATCCGATGGCGGCGATCGATGTGCCGCATTTCTGCAACGAGAAGGGTCACCGCCTCGTCGCCGACCACCGGGACGGCGATGAGCTGCGGTTTGAGATCGAGAAGGGCTAGCCGGCTATTCCGGCGCCACCTGCTTAAGGGGGCGGGGCTGCCCGGCAGCGGCGCCGATCGCTTCAGCGGGCGCCGATGCGCCGGCGTCGTCGACCGGTGCGAAGGCGGGCATCGCCACAGGCGGACCGGTCTCCTCGCCCGGGCGCGGCCGCGGGAGGCGCGCTACAAAGCCGGGCTCGCCATATTCGGGAGGAATGTAGGCGCTGACCTTCAGCGGCGGGCCGAGATCGATGTCTGCCGTCAGATAGGAAATAGGCTCGGCCTCTTCGCCCTCTTGCCCGTCTTGTTGCTGCTCTTGAGCAAGCGCCGCCAGCACCGCTTTGCGCTGCTTCCCGCAGACATGCGGGCGCATGTCGAAGGCCTCTAGGTGGTTGGCGCCTGACGTCACGTTGAAGAGCGTCGTTTCTCCCTCGGCGCGTCGCGCCGGTGCGCTGAAGGCTGCATCAAGCAATGCGGCGGCGTGCTCGTTGCGGAGATTGCCGCCATATTCGCCGAAGACGACGGCGATAAGCTCGCGCCCGTCGCGGCGGGCGGTGGCAACGAGATTATATCCGGACGAGCAGATGAAGCCGGTCTTCATGCCGGTGGTCCCGGCGAAGCGGTCGATGAGCCGGTTGTAGTTGCGCAGCACCTTGCCGCCGATCTGAATGGCGTGAATGTTGTAGAAACGCCGATGCTCGGGAAACTCGCTGAGCAAGGCGCGCGCCAGGAGCGCCATATCGCGCGCCGACGTGACCTGGCGTTTGTCGGGCAGGCCGTGCGGGTTGACGAAGTGCGAGTGCGTCATGCCGAGATCGGCTGCGGCGGCGTTCATGCGTTCGGAGAAGCCGTCGACGCTTCCGCCGATGGCCTCGGCCACGGCGACGGAAACGTCGTTGGCCGATTTCACCATCATCATCTTCAGCGCGTTATCGAGGCTGATGGTGGCGCCCGGCCGGAAGCCCATCTTGCTCGCCGGCTGCGCTGCGGCCGTGGAATCGTACAGCACATCGGAGTCCAGCGTGATCTCGCCCGCTCGGACCGCCTGGAAGGCGACGTAGACCGTCATCAGCTTGGTGGTGGACGCCGGATACCATGGGCGAATGGCGTCGCGTTCCTCGATGATCTGGCCGGTCTCGGCATCGGCGACCAGATAGGGGCCGCGGATGATTTCCAGTTCCTGCTTCTCCGCGGCAGCGGCCGTCGGCGCGCCGAGCGCGATCGCCGCGGCGAGCACGGGCAGCAGGATATTGTGACGCATCAATCTCAAAACGGGCCTCATCTCCGAGGCGCTTTTAGCCTATTCCGGGGCTCGCCGCACCCCACAGCGGAGTGAGCGAAGCAAAATTCGGCGCGAGGACAGCGGGCGAATGCACGATTGGGTGGTGGGCGCGCGATTGCGCGGCGGGCGCGCTGGCGCATAAAGTCGGGCGGCGCGAGGAGAACGCAGATGCCCGTGATCAACCGCTTTGCCGAGCTTCACGACGAAATCGCCGCATGGCGGCGCGATTATCACCGCCATCCGGAGTTGCTCTACGACGTGCATCGCACCGCGGCGGATGTTGCAAAGAAGCTACGCGCCTTCGGTTTCGACGATGTGGTGGAAGGTATCGGCCGCACGGGCGTCGTCGGCGTACTGAAGGGCGAGGCGGATCCGGCGGAAGCCGGCGGAAAGGTCATCGGGCTCCGCGCCGACATGGATGCGCTTCCCATCCGTGAGGAAAGCGGCAAGCCGTGGGCATCGGAGATCCCCGGCAAGATGCACGCCTGCGGCCATGACGGCCACACGGCGATGCTGCTTGGCGCAGCGCGCTATCTGTCGGAGACGCGACGCTTCTCCGGCACGGCGGTTTTCATCTTCCAACCGGCGGAGGAGGGCGGCGCCGGTGGCCGCGCCATGGTTGACGATGGGCTCATGGATCGCTTCGCGATTGAAGAAGTCTACGGCATGCACAACATGCCCGGCCTGCCGCTTGGCCATTTTGCGCTGCGTCCCGGCCCGATCATGGCGGCGACCGACATGTTCTCCGTGGAGGTCGAAGGGCTCGGCGGTCACGCCGCGCAGCCGCATCGCACGATCGATACGATCGTGGCGGCGAGTGCGGTGGTGCAGGCGATACAGTCGATCGTGTCACGCAATATCGATCCGCTCGCCAGCGCCGTCGTATCGGTGACGACGATCAATGCGGGCAACGCGTTCAACGTCATCCCACAGCGCGCCAAGCTGACCGGGACGGTGCGATCTCTCGATGCGCTTGTGCGCGACCAACTGGAGCGGCGGCTGCGCGAAGTCGTGCAGAACGTTGCTGCGGCGCATGGCGCGACGGCGCACTTCACTTACACACGAAGCTATCCCGTCACGGTGAACCATGCCGAGCAAACGGAGAAGGCGGCGGGCGTCGCGCGTGACGTCGCGGGGGAGCTTAACGTGGACGCCAACCACGCGCCGGTGATGGGCGGGGAGGATTTTTCGTTCATGCTGGAGGCGCGTCCCGGCGCTTTCATCTTTGTCGGCAACGGCGACACGGCCGGACTGCATCACCCCGCCTACGATTTCAACGATGCGGCCATCAATCATGGCTCCTCCTACTGGGCGCGGCTGGTGGAGACGCTCATGCCCGCGGCTTAGGCGGCACGCTTGGCCTCCGTCTTTCAGCGCTGGTTCAGCGCATCTCCCACGGTCCGCGAGACGATTGCGGACAAGATCGGCGAATCCAAGCTGAGGGCCCTTCGCATAACGTCGAAGGACCTTCCGGCGTTCCGGTTTCCCGATCTCTACAGCGCGATTGAGTGGCACACGTCCGACGTCGGGCGGATCGATGCAATTCCCACGGAGCAGGACAATGTCGACCTCAATTCCGCGCTGCACGATCGCCTGAACAATTGGGCGCAGAAGCCGGTTAAGCAGTCGCGCATGATCGGATGGTCGGTCGGCCCGACGGAGGAGCGGAGCCTGCCGATCGATCAGCTTTGGATCGCCGGGAGCGGCGATTCACCGACCGTGCTGCGGCTCAGCCACAACGCTTATGCCATGCAGGCGCGGCTAGAAGTTGCGCACGCGGATGCGGCGGAGGCGGCGCGCATTCTGCAGCGCCTTATCGAGCGCAGCGTGTCGCATTCCATCTATCGCGGCCAGATCATCGAGCTCGCTTTCGTTACCGGCACCAAGGACGAGTACGGCGATGTGGAGCAGCCGGAACATTTGCGCCTGCTCTTCAAACAGCTTGAGCCTGTGGGGGAGAAGGACATCGTCATCGACGACGATGTGCGAAGCGTCCTTATCCGCAACATCGTCGACCTGCATCAGCGGCGCGACGTGCTGAAGGCGAATGGCGTGCCGGTGCGTCGCGGCGTCCTGCTTTACGGGCCGCCGGGCACCGGCAAGACCTATGCTTGTCGCTACGTGTTCGCGAAATTGCCGGACGTGACGCGGATCGCGGTGACCGGCACGGCGCTGACGCAGGTCACGCAGATCTTCAACCTGGCGCGTCTCTATCAGCCGTCGCTGGTGCTTTTGGAGGATGTCGATCTGGTCTTCGCCTCGCGGGACATCAACCTCTATAGCTCCGTGCTCGGCGAGCTGCTCGATCAGATGGATGGCCTGCGGCCATACGAAGACATTGGTTTCCTGCTGACCACCAATTCCATTGAGCGTATGGAGGCGGCGATCAAGGATCGCCCCGGGCGCGTCGGCCAGTGCATCCATTTCGGCCCGCCGAAGGCGGAGCTTCGCCGCCGCTATTTGGCCCATTATCTGCGGGACTACGCCCAGAACGATGTGGATTTCGAGGCGCTGGTCACGATGTCGGAGGACGCCACACAAGCTTTCCTCAAAGAATGGGTGCACCGCGCCGTGCAGGTGGCTACGGAGCGGCTCGACGGACCGGACGAGAGGGCGCGGCTGCGTACAAAGGACTTCAGCCACGCCATGGATGAGATGAAACGTTTTGCCGAGGGCTCGACCGGCCGGATCATCGGCTTCGTCCGGTCGTCGTGACAGAGGAGATGCGTGCATGAACGACAAAGATTTTGGCGACTGGCTGCCGATGGCGCGGGCGCCCCGCGACGGCACGCGCATTCTTGTCGCGATCCGGCCGACGGAGCAGGGGCCCGCGGAGGTGGATGTCGTGCGATGGGCCAAGCCGCAGGCGGCCGCGGAGCCATGCTGGATTGCCATCGATTCCGATCCGGCGGCGTTGGTCACCTATGCGGAGGTGGAGCTGACCTGGTGGATGCCGATGCCCAATCCGTTGCCGCGCGCCACCGGCACCGGGCGGCCGATCGCACCGACCCCGCCGCCGGAGCCGGAGGAGATCGGCGGCTCGGGGATTTGAGAAGGGCGCGCCTTCTCCCTTAGACGAGCGCTCCGCTTCATCCCGGCGCGCCCTGCCGATTCTTCGGGGTTGCCCCGGGGCAACAGAGGCCGATGATTGAAACGGCCGCTCTTGCCCCGCGATCGCGCCTCGCGTATCAAGCGGGCTCCACTCACTCCAACTCCGGGAGGTCCGTGCATGGTTGGCATCACTGGCATCGTCCGCGACCCCGGACCGCGCATTCCCTATTGCGCCCGGAGTGATGGCCCTCAGCCCGACTGAGCCCGTCTTTCCGACACAGCTAAGCCTTTAGTCGGCGGTTCGTCCGCCGCGTTTCAAACATTGGGAACGGCTGCGCATCTTTGCGCGCCGGTGGAACACAATGAAATCTCATCGTAACGACGAACGAGCGGAGGCCTTCCGCGCCGTTCTCGGCTTTGCCTTCGCGCATTGGCGACGACAATGGGGCGGGGTCATCCTCATTGCGATCGCCGTGCTTCTGGCGACCATGGCAGACGTTCTCCTGCCCGTCTTCGCCGGCAAGCTTGTCGACGCCGTGGCATCGACCGGCGATCGGTCGGCGGCGCAAAACGAGATTCTCGTCGCGTTCGCGGCGATCCTGCTGCTCGGTGCGGCAAGCGCTGCCCTGCATCACCTGTCGTTCATGACGGTCGTGCGCTTCACGCTGAAGAGCATGAGCGACGTGGCGCAGGAGGCGTTTCATCGCGTGCAGCATTTCTCCACTGAGTGGCACGCCAATTCGTTCGCCGGCTCCACTGTGCGGAAGATTTCGCGCGGCATGTGGGCGCTCGACCTGATGAACGACACCGTGCTGGTGTCGCTGTTGGCGTCGTTCGTCGTGCTGGTCGGTTCCGCGCTGGTGTTGGCGCTCTACTGGCCGATCATGGGATTGGTCGTGTTCCTCGGCGGGGCGGCCTATGTCGGCATGACCGCGGCGTTGTCGCTCTATTACGTCGCGCCGGCGGCGCGCCTTTCCAACCAATGGGACACGAAGGTCGGCGGCGCGCTTGCCGACGCCATCGGCTGCAATGCCGTGGTGAAGGCGTTCGGCGCGGAGGCACGCGAGGAGAAGCGGCTCGCCGTTGTGGTCGGCAAGTGGCGAAACCGCACGTCGCGCACTTGGCGGCGCATGGTGATCAACGGCACGGCGCAGTTCGCGGCGCTGGTGGCGCTGCGTGCGCTCTTCATCGGCACGGTGCTGTGGCTGTGGTGGAACGGCCGGGCAACGCCTGGGGACGTGACCTATGTGCTTGCGTCCTACTTCGTCATCCACGGCTATTTGCGCGAAGTCGGCCACCATATCCGCAATCTGCAGCGCTCCATCAGCGACATGGAGGAGCTGGTCGCGTTTTATGACGAGCCGATCGGCGTGGCCGATCGTGCCGACGCGACGCCCATCGGAATCGATGCGGGCGAGGTCAAGTTCGATCGCGTCACTTTTCACTATGGCGGGCATGCGACGCCGCTTTATCGGGATTTCTCGGTTCGCATTGCGGCGGGCGAGAAGGTGGGCCTTGTCGGGCGTTCAGGCTCGGGCAAGACGACTTTCGTCAAGCTTATCCAGCGTCTTTATGACGTGAATGAGGGTCGCGTCCTGATCGACGGGCAGGAGATCGCCGGCGCCACGCAGGCGTCGCTGCGCGGGCAGATCGCCATCGTCCAGCAGGAGCCGATCCTGTTTCACCGTTCGCTGTCGGAGAACATCGCCTATGCGCGGCCTGGCGCGTCGATGGCGGAGATTGAGCATGCCGCTGAGCTTGCCAATGCGCATGCCTTCATCTCCGCGCTGCCCAAGGGCTACGGCACGTTGGTGGGCGAGCGGGGGGTGAAGCTTTCCGGCGGCGAGCGACAGCGCGTGGCGTTGGCGCGGGCGTTCCTCGCCGATGCGCCGATCCTGATCCTCGATGAGGCGACCTCAAGCCTGGATTCTGAGTCAGAGCTCCTGATCCAGGACGCCATCGCGCGGCTGATGCGTGGCCGCACCGCGATCGTCATCGCGCACCGGCTTTCCACCGTGCGTGCGATGGACCGCATCCTCGTCTTCGATCACGGGCGGATCGTGGAGGAGGGTGACCACGCAACGCTGGTGCGTCAGGAAGGCGGCATCTACCGGAGCCTGTTTGAGAAGCAGGCGCTGGAGCTGTCGCGCGGCTTAGGACCAATCGACCGTCAGGTTTCGGGCGTGGCGCGTGTCGGATTTGCGGGCTGAATAGGCGAACCGGCCGCCGCGGTGCACATCACCGCAAGGGCGGTTCAACGCATTCAGGACGCAAATCCGCCGCGTCCCGGAGGGATATGGCCAAAATCGGCCAGGTCGTCGTCGCGAAGCCTTGAAAGGGGGTCACCCTTCCGGCGGCTTCGCTCCTGGACCTGACGGATTTTGGCTCATACCACGCTCCAAATCCTGACGGTCGTTTGGTCCTACCGGTAGCGTAGCGCGAGCGGGATCGGGTTGGGGACCGGGGAGAGCAGAACGGCGTCGGCGCTCGTATCCCACGGCGGGAGGATCACGCGGACAGCCTCTTCCTCTGCGGCGGGCTCAGCGTGTGTGCTCGTCGTCGTGTCGATGGCCAATGCCAAAGCGCCGAGCCTGTTGAGCGCCGTTTCCGGATCGCCGCCTGGCGCTGGCCGGGGACGCGGCAGCGGATGCGCCTCAGGCTCAGCGTCGACTGACTCCGCAATGGCGGCGTAGCGCCAGACCGGCGGTGTGCCGCAAGTGCAGCTATCGTCCAATGTTTCGCGATAGGCAAAGGCGTGCTCAAGCTCAGAATAGCGCTTGCCGTCGATGGTGCGCATCTGCTCGGGGCCCTGGCCGCCGGAATGGTAGTAGAGCTCAGCCTCGGCCGCGGGGCAGAGGTGCTCACAGACCACCCGGTCGTATTCCAGGTGCTTGCGCCTGGTGGCGTTGCTGATGGGGAAGTAATAGCCGTCGCACGGGCGAACGCACAAAGTGCGGTAAGTGCCTGCCGGCGCTGAGTAATCGCTCCCGCGGCGCGCGCGTTGAACGGGTGCGGCCCGCTGGCGCTTCTTTGGCTTGAACAAGTTAAACCCTGAATCTTCGCCCCAGATCGCAGCAGTGCCCTTGCCTTGGCAGGCATCCAACCGGGCGCGCGCTGCAGCGATTTGTGCGGCTGTTCCGGACCCGCCTTGCAGCCGCAAAAGATCCATCTCGTGGTAACGGCAGTTGGCTTGGGCGTCGCCTTCGAGCAGGTAGCCGAGTGCTAAACCGATCAAACAGGCTGTGAGAAGCCGCCGCACCATTTCAGCCCTTGACCCTACGCGTTACGCTGCCCGACTACAGGCGGATATCGCCGCAACGCGAACGCACCCCCCTTTGGCAAGGTGATGTTTGCCCGAAGCCAGCGTGAAGTCTAGGCAAAGTTGAACGCCGACAGGGTCTTCGACCCGCCGGCCGATCACATTTTTGTTGGCTGTTGCTTCGTGGCCTCGCGGTGTTGCCGTCGGCCGAGCGGATAGTCGGGCACGTCCTCCCTGAAGGGCTGCGTGAGCATGCGGTCGAGCCGCAGCTCGCCGGCGTCGCGGAACTGGGTGATGCCGATCGTCATGCCCTCATGGCCGGCCTCCGGCTGGGCGCGATAGGTGCCGAAGAGCCTGTCCCACCAGGGCAGATTGAAGCCGAAATTGCTGTTGGCCTCGCGCACGACGACCGAGTGATGCACGCGGTGCATCTCGGGCGTCACGACGATGAGCCGCAGCCATCGGTCAATGCCGGCGGGAAGGCGGACGTTGCCGTGGTTGAACATGGAGGTGGCGTTCAGAAGCACCTCAAAGATCAGCACGCCGACGGCCGGTGCCCCGATAGCAGCAACGATTGCGAACTTGATCACCATCGACAGCAGGATCTCGATGGGGTGGAAGCGAATGCCCGTGGTGACGTCGAACTCCAGGTCCGCGTGATGCATGCGGTGCAGCCGCCACAGGAGCGGTACGGCGTGAAAGAGGACGTGCTGCAGGTAGATCGCCAGATCGAGAAAGACGACCGCGAAGATTACGGCGAGCGGGAAGGGCACAGCATAGGCGTTGAAGAGGCCCCAGCCGTGCTCCTCGGCAACGAGCGCCATGCCCACGGCCGCGGTTGGGAAAACAAGCCGCACTAACAGCGTGTCGACGACGACGATGCCTAGATTGCCCGGCCAGCGGCGGCCGCGGCCGATCTCCTGACGGCGGCGCGGCGCGGAGAGCTCCCACAGCGCCATCGCCGCCAGAACGCCGGCAAAGGCCGCCAGCCGAATAAGCGGCTCGTTGGCAAAGAGGATGTCGGTCATGCGGAAAGGCCTTGGCCTGTCGGCCACCAGTTACGCCCCGACACATAGCGACTTCGGCCGGATTCGCGAAGGGCGTGGCGTCGCAGCTCGTCGAGCGACGCTCAGATAAGCGGCGATAGAGCGCTACGTGCCGCCGGAGAGGGCAACCCGGGCGCAGGCCCGCGCGACGTTCTGCACCCATTCGCCGCGGTTCTCATAAAGCACTTTGCCGAAGCGATCCTCGCGCTCGTCGAGGTCCACGCCTTGCATGATGTAGCGCTTCTTGCCGTTCGGCATGTTGACGAGCACGCCGTTGACGCATGCGATCATGGCGATCTTCTGCTGCGGGCCCATCTCGCTGATCCGCCCCTCGGTCTGGGCGCTGAGGATTTCGGCAACGATTGCTGCGAACTCCTCCGTTATGGCGCCGGACGGGGTGGCGCCGAGCTGCAGACACCCGAATGCGACGAGAAAGGCTGTGGTCCGAGCAATGTTCATCTTGACCCTACGCACCTGCAAAATGCCCCCAAACCGAAACCTAGTTCAGCGGAAGGGTGGTCGTCATCCATTGCAATGAGGCGTTGCGTCGTTTGTCGGCGGGCGCGCTCGCCGCGCAACACTGACCAAGGCGCTGGTCCGCGCTTCTTTGGCACAAGGATGAGAGATGGTGCCCCTGGCCGGACTCGAACCAGCACGCCCTTGCGGGCAGCAGATTTTGAGTCTGCCGCGTCTACCATTCCGCCACAGGGGCATCACCGGCCTGCGATATCGGGGCTTTCGTCGGTTCTGACCAGCCCCGGTAGACCGGCTGGCATATAGAGCACGACCTTGCGCGCTGTCCACTATCGGGGTGGCGGGGCCTCAAGTCGGCGCCGGGGCGTGGAGTGTCGGGCTGTCGCCGCGGCTGCTCAGGACGAAGGTGTCCAGTTTGGCGCGCCGCTTGACGCAAAAAGCCAGGGCGGCGGCACGCGCGGCCTGCGAACCGGCCGTGCCGATGGCTGCGCCGAAGATGCCCAGAACCGGGATGAGCACTAGCGCCAGCACGATGTTGATGACCAGGCTGAGGATGGCGACGACGAAGCCGTCCCTCTGGTAGCCGAGAACGATCAGAAGATCGCCGGCCTGTCCGACGGAGGCGCGCGCGATCAGGCCGAGACCCAGGATGACGAGTGCGCCATAGCCCGCCGTGTAATCCGGCCCGAACATGGCAAGCAGCGGGTAACCGAAGGCCAGCGCCGCCAACACGGTCGGCACGCTCAGCCAGAAGGTCCATTTCGTCGCCCGCAGCACACGGTGCTGCAGGTCCTGGTGGTCGCGATTGGCGCGGGCGAGCGAGAACTCGCGGCTGGAGATCAGCGCGAAGGCGAAATAGACGTAGCCCGCCAGCGTCATCAACCGGACGGCGGCGAAATAGATGCCGACCTCCGCGGGGTCGGCGAGCATGCCGAGAAGCAGGATGTCGGAGACGAGGTAGATCTCCTCAACGCCGTAGATGACGGTCAGCGGCAAGGTCGCTGCCAGCCAAAGGCGACGCTTCTTGCGATCGACGGCGGTTGTCGCCGGCGGGCCGATCTCGGCGCGAATGCGGCGGCGCAGTATCACGGCCTGCCCGAGCGTCATTGAGGCCGTCACGGCAATCGCCGCACCAAGCGCGATCGGCGCGTCGAGCGTGACGCCGCCTAGCGCAACGGCGATCACCACCATCGCCAGGGCGATCGGTCGGAAGATGTAGGCCGGTGCCGCCGACAGGACGAACCATCCGAAGGAGCGAGCGACCCCTTCCAAGTAAAGCTCAAAGGCCAGGATGGGGATGCCGATAAAGCACAGCACCAGGAGCGGCCAGCGCATCTCGCCTACCAGATGCGGCACGGCCCAGGCGGCCGCCAGACCGATGGCGGCGATGGCGACGGAGCCGCCAATCACGACGCGGTAGCCGGTCCCCAGAAAAGCATGCGCTTCAGCCAGTCGACCGCGCGCGAAGTAGCGCGGCAGAAAGCGCAAGCAGGAATCGTTGAAGCCGAGCGCGGCGACCTGGCTGGCCACGAAGAGCCACGTCCAGAAGGTGACATAGAGGCCGTAATCGGTCAGCGACAACAGGCGCGCGAGAAGCACCTGCAATGCCAGCGCCACCGCGGCGCCGCCGATGCGGATCAGGAAGGCCATCCCGGCATTGCTGAGATAGACGGCGCTATTGGCGGAGAGGCCCTCCAGGCGCTCCGCGATCGCTGGCGGCAAGGGCAGAGCGGTGATGAGGGCGCCGATCCAGTTCGGGCGGCCTTCGGCGGACTGCCGGGTCATCTGGCCGTCGCGATGGTCTGCGCGGCAGTCGAGCGGTTCTCGATGACCGGCGCCAAGCGGGCGCGCAATTGCAGCGGGGTCCGTTCAAACGAGCGCTTCAGGAGCGGCTTCAAGCGGTCGCACCAGAGCGAGAGATAGACACGGCCGCGCAAACTGTTGGCCTGGCGGTAGGCTACGAGCTCTTCGGTGGCGTTGCGCCAATCGGACTTGTAGGCGCCCGGCTCGCCAAGGAGATCGTAGGTCTCAACGCCGCGCTCCATGCACCATTTGAGTGCCTCCTCAAGCTGCAGCTTGCCGGGGGAGTAATCGCGCAGTTCCCAGTCGAACGACCCGAGGTAGGAATAGAAGCGCCGGTGGTAGAGGAAGCCGATCTCCACCGCGATCGGGCGGCCGTCGAGCGTCAGCGCCGCGGCGACGGCGCCATCGTCACCCTGAGCGTTGTTCGACAACGCGCCAAGAAATTCCGGCACGCGTGGCAGGTTCAGCGCCATGGTGGCGCGGCCGGTGTGCTCCAGCCATTCGCGCTTCATCTCAATGCCGGTGCGGATCAAATCGCGATATTCGGGCGTGCCGCCGAAATGGACGCAATAGTCGAGCGTGCCCAGCGCGGCGAGCTTGTTGCGCCGCTTGTTGCGGGCGCGCCGCGTTCGGCCCTTCAGTCCTGCCCGGTAGGTTTCGTAACAGCCGGCGAAAGGCGTGAGGTCCATCGACGAATTGAGGCCGACTTGAACGGCCGTCAGATCGCTCCTTGCGGCAAGCGTCTCAGGCAGCGCGGAAGCGGGCACGCTGTCGAAGACGACCGCGTCGGTGGTTTCCCGCTCATTGATGGCGCGGAGCCAAAGCTGCACCAGATCGACGACCATGTGCTGCGGCACGGAGGCGGTGTCGATCAGGATGTTGCCGTACTGGCCGTGCGGCTCGGTCAACGCGACGATCTTGCGAACGCCAAGGCGGCTTTTGGTCAGCATCAGCGGCCACAATGCTACCAGCTGACCCGCCAGATACGCGGTGTAGATGCGGATCGCCGGTCCGTCGCGGCCGTGATCGGCCGCGTAGAAAGCACACCAATTCCGGCACCAATCGAAACTTTGGAAATAGGTGAGGGGATCGGCGGCGCGCGCCTCCAGGGCATGCCACGCCTCGCCGATGCGTTCCATGCCCTCCAGGGAGTCGACGCAAGCGATCGTCCATACATCGGAGCGGGCCTCTCTGGGCGGCGTCGTCTGCAGCACTGCGTGCCTCCCTCCCGGAGAGCCGATCGGGCGCCGGCTATTTCGCCAGTTCGTAGGCCTCGATGTCGCGCATGCCGAACGGTGCCGTCGGATCGACGCGGAAGTCGACCTTGTAGGTCATCTGGTTCTTGCGGCGCATGCCCGAATAGCGATGCGCGGCAGTCAGCGCGAGCTTGCTCCACAGCGCCGGGCCGGATGTGGCGATGCCCGGGTTCTTCATGCCGAGCGTGCGCCTGAGCAGGCCGTTGGCATAGTGATTGACGTAGCGATTGCGCAGCGCGTCGGTCCAATGCTCGGTCGTGAATGACACGTTCAGGCAATCGTGGTTGACGACGCGGTGCGGCCCGTTGATCGGCCAATGCAGCATCTCACCCGGCTCCAGGTCGATGATGTCGGCGTATTCATCGAACCACGGCCGATAGGGCGTCTCCTGCTCGTCGGCCTCGTTGAGGATGATCCGCTCCATCGCCTCCTGATGCAGGAAGGGCGCGGTGTTGGGATAGACGTAGACCTTCTTGCGCCCGCGGATCTGCCACAGCGACTGGCCGGGAATGTCGCAATGATAATAGACCTGCACGTTGGGCGAGGAGATGAGGATGCTCATCTTCTGCTTGTACGTCTTGAGGCCGGGCACGTGCGATTCAAACTCGCCGAAGATCTGGTCGATCACCTGCTGGTATGCCGGATCGATTTCGCCGACGCGCTGGATCAGCACCCAGATGTTGCCGGTGCGCACAGCCTCAATCACGTCGTGGCCGCTGGCATCGCCGATCTCGCCGTCACGCCAGCTCTTCGGGTCGTGAACCTGCTGATTCATCGTGTTGACGTGATAGTGCTCGCGGGGGACCGTTTCGATCAGCCGCGCCAATGCGTCATTGCTGAAGAGCGGTGATTCATGCAGCCGATGCTGCAGGTGAACGATGTGCTTGCCGAAGAGCTCCGCGTGCTTCGGTGACCAATTCTGAAGAATGGATTCGTGCGCCATTGGGTTCCGCCTCTCCTCAGGGCGCGTCGGGCAGGGCCGTCCCTCCTTGACCCGCGAGCGCGCCATCGAAAATTTGAGCTAAGTTGAAAGGAAAACTGAGGGGTGAAGGCAAGCGGATCAGGTGACCAGCGTTAACGGCTGAGCGCCCGTTTCGTGGCTAAAAGCGCATCCTGTCTTCTGCCGCTTGCCGTGCCTTGGGCCACGATTTCTGCCGCAATCTGTTGTATGGGGCAGACATGCTTAATCCCGATTCCAGCGCATCAGCGGCCGCCACACTTGCGGCGGGGCGTCTGCCAGGCGGCCTTCTGGCGCTGGCGGTCGTTCTGCTCGCCGCTTCGGCGGGGACGATCGTCGTCGCGTTGGCGTTTGAGCATATCGGCGGCTATCAGCCGTGCGCGCTCTGTCTGATGCAGCGCACGCCGTATTATCTCGGCGCGCCGATTGCCGCGCTTGCCGTCGCCGCGGCATGGTTTTGGCCGATGCGTTCCGTGCTGGCGCTGCTCTTTGCGGCGTTCGCGGCACTGATGTTCTATGGCGGCGGTGTCGCCATCTACCACGCGGGCGTGGAGTGGGCTTTTTGGGAAGGGCCAGCGGCATGCGCGGAGGCGCCCGGCGGGGGGAGCGCCGCTGACATGCTTGGCGATCTCGGGCAGGTCACATTGCCAAGCTGCACGGAAGCGAATTGGCGCTTTCTCGGCCTGTCTTTCGCCGGATGGAACGTTCTGGTTTCGGCAGCGCTTGCCGCGCTCGGCCTCTATGCAGCGCGCCAGGCGTTGCGGCGCGCTTAAGCCGCAGCAGCTCTAAGGCTCCAGCACCGCGTCCCAGTAAAGATAGTCGAGCCAGCTATCGTGCAGATAGTTGGGCGGAAAGAGCCGGCCGTTCTTGTGCAAATCGTGGACCGTGGGCTCATACGGTTTCTGCTGCGGCCACATCTTCACGTCGCCGCAGGTCTTGTTGCCCTTCTTGAGATTGCACGGCGCACACGCCGCCACGACGTTCAGCCACGTCGTCTGCCCACCGCGCGAGCGCGGCACGAGATGATCGAACGTCAGATCGTCGCCGTCCCCGCAATACTGGCATTGGAAGCGATCGCGCAGGAAAACGTTGAAGCGGGTGAAGGCGGGGTGACGAGAGGGGCGGATGTAGGTCTTGAGCGATACGACGCTGGGCAGGTTCATCTCGAAGCTCGGACTTCGAACCTTCAGCTCGTATTCGGAGACGATGTTCACTCGGTCGAGAAACACCGCCTTGATCGCGTCCTGCCAGGACCACAGCGACAGCGGATAGTAGCTGAGCGGCCGGTAATCGGCGTTCAGCACCAGCGCCGGATGTGCCTCTGGCGATACGTGTACTGTCATCTCTGACGCGTCCCGACCCCGCCGAAACCCATGATTCTCTGCGTTTTCGATAGTCTACAGTGGTCGTGTCAGTGTTGTGAAGCTCTGCGGTCGCTGCCGACAATGCGGCAATTCGTGCCGATTCGGCGGAGACTCCGGCCTCAGGCCGGGCGGTTCATGACGCCGCCGGACGCGGATCAGGGCGTAAGTTGTCTCTCTAAAGTGGCGGTTCCAGTCGGTTTGAAGCCGGCGCGCGCATAGAAGGCTTGGGCGCGGGCGTCAGCGGGATCAGCGTTCAGGAGCACGGCTCGCAAGCCCTTCTCAAGGAGCGCATCGCAGACCGTGCTGAGAAGGAGCGACCCAAGCCCGCGTCCGCGCTCCGACGCGTCGATCCAGAGGTCGTCGAGCACGGCCACCGCGCCGCCATGGTCGATGGAATGGCGGCGGTAGGTGAGGGCATAGCCGCTGTCTTTGCCGCCGATGATCAGCAACCAAGCACGCCCGAGACCAGAATCAGCGCATAA
Organism: Afifellaceae bacterium; assembly: GCA_028284625.1. Lineage (GTDB taxonomy): Bacteria > Pseudomonadota > Alphaproteobacteria > Rhizobiales > Afifellaceae > DASWJZ01. The sequence goes on from JANQRH010000030.1 coordinate 46,190, forward strand.
AGCCGCGACCGCGTCGGCCTGAAGTGGATCGACGGCGTAACCGCTCTCGCCGTGGAAACTGCGTACCAGCGCGACGAGGCGGTCGGTCATGTCCGGCGTGACCGGCACGATCTTCGCCTCTTGGGAAGCACTCCCGCGCGCGTTGGTCATTGCGGCAGAACGCGCCTCAGGAACGCCAGGCCAAGCTCCAGGCCGTCGGGGCCGATGCCGTGCGGGATGCCAGGCGAGACGTGCCATTCCACAGGAATTTCCGCGGCCGCCAATCCTTGTGCGGCTCCGTAGAGCGCCTGCACGGGGATGAGATCATCCTGGTCGCCGTGGATGAGCAGGACCGGCGGCTTGTGAACGGCGTCTCCCTTCAGCGCGTCCGGATCTGCGAGCAGGCCGGAATAGCCGAGGATGCCGGCGAGCTGTCGCGGCCGCTGCGGTCCGGTATGAAGCGCCATCATCGTGCCCTGGCTGAAGCCGACCAGAACGCATTGGTCTTCTCGGAGATTGTGCTGCCCAAGCTCGGCATCGAGAAACGCATCAAGCGCCGGTTGGGCGTGCGCCACGCCGCGGGCGAATTCCTGAGGGTCGCGCATCGTCAGGTCGAACCATTGCCGTCCCATCGGCGCACCGGCACAAGGCTCCGGCGCGTTCGGTGAGACGAAGGCGGTATTCGGCAGCGCCGGGGCCCATTCGCGGCCGAGCCCGATCAGGTCGTTTCCGTCCGCGCCAAAGCCATGCAGGAAGATGACGAGGCTCTGAGCAGGGCCGCCGGCAGCCGGCGCGAGGCGAGGTCCGTCGAGCATGGCGCTTTTTGCCGCCTCCGACGCTTTTCGGCAATCGTTTCGGAGGCGATGCCGCGCGCCAGGCGCTCAGCCGCCGGCGTGCCGCTCCAGGGCGGCGATCGTGCCGCGGCCGAATACCCCGTCAATGGCGCCGGTATAGGTGCCACGCGCCTTCAGGGCCCTTTGGATCTCGCGCCGCGCGTCGCCAGAAAGGTCGCTTGCGCGATCGTTGACCAATGCCTGCCGGGCCAATCCCGACGCATTTCTGAGGGCATCGAGGAAGTATTGCGCGGCCTGTGCTGCGTCGAAGGGGAGGCCGCCGCCGCCGCGCATGTATTTCTGGCCCAGCATCCAGATGGCGTCGGCATAGCCCTGATCGGCCGCCTGGCGGAGCCACGTCACAGCCTCAGCCTCGTCCTGG
>JANQRH010000014.1 GCA_028284625.1 Afifellaceae bacterium
GGCAACGAGGTAGCTCTCCGTCGCGGGGCTAGCGCCGGTCTCAACGGCCTCATCGGCCATCTCCACATGCGGCGCGTTGCGGTCCGCCTCCGAGTGGACAGCGACGGTGGCGATGCCCATGCGCTTGGCAGTGCGGATGACGCGGCAGGCGATCTCGCCGCGATTGGCGATCAGAATCTTGTTGAACATGCGCCCTCCCCACCCATGCTCTACTGAGCGGCGGCCGCACCGGCAAGACTCAGCGGACGCGCGCCTCGCGCCAGAACACATAGGCACCCGCGCCGACGATAATGGCAATGCCCACCCACTTCATCGGGCCGGGGAAGTCGCCGAACACGAGATAGCCGAGCAGCACGGCGAAGACGATCTCCAAATAGTGCATCGGCGCGACCAGCGATGACGGCGCCAACCGGCCGCCGAAGACCAGCAGCAGATGCCCCGCCGTTCCGAACATGCCCATCGCCAAGAGGAGAAGGATGGCTGTGCCGCCGCCGATGGCGGAAGGCATCAGATCCGGCACGTCAAGAAGCCAGCCGCCGGCGAGGATGAACGTCATCACCACGAGGGCCGCAACGCCGGCGGTGAATTGCATGGTGAGCGGCGTGTCATAGCGTGCCATGCGGCGGTTCAAGATCACATAGAAGGCGAACAACGCGCCGCTCCCCATGGGCAGCAGCGCGACCGGTCCGAACACTGCCAGACTCGGCTGGACGACAAGGAGAACGCCGATGAAGCCGACCGTGACGGCGATCCGCCTGCGCCATCCCACATGCTCCTTGTCGATGACCGCCGACAGGATCGTCAGGATGAACGGCTCAATGAACATCACCGCCAGCGCGTCGGCGAGCGGCATGAACTTGAGCGACACAAAATAGCCAGCGCTCGCCACTGCGACGAGCGCACCGCGGAGAGCATTGGGCCACAGCCGATTGGGGATGAGACCGCGCCACCCCTGCAGCGCCAGGAGGAACGGCAGCGTCAGGATCACCTGGAAGAAGAACCGCGCCCAAGTGATCTGACCGGGCGATATGGTGCTCGACAGATATTTCGCCACCGCATCCTGCGCCGGCAGCAGGAGCATCGCGACCAGGATGAAGGTCAGGCCACGCGTGGCGTGATCCTGTGATGCGGGCGTGGCGGCGGGATTGGCCATGCATCATGCATGGCCACAATGCGCAGGTCTGGCAATCGGGCCGCGCGCTTGGCTCGGCCCTCACCTATGCACGAATGGCTTAGCTCGGCGGGAGCGGCCGCCGGTTCAGGCGGCCTTGTCGATCAGCGATTTCAGCGAGGGATGCACGGACGGCGCTTCGTCGTGAAGGAAGCGCAGCAGCGCCTTTTCGTTGGCGTGCATCACGCCATCGCGGCCAATGCGCTGCGCCAGCCATTCGGCCTCGCTGGCGGTGACCACCTCAGCGCTTGCCCGCGACGCCTTCTTCTCAGCGTTGCGTGCGGCCCAGGCGTCCTCGGTGCTCGGCTGACGGTAGGCGTTCAGCACGCCGCTCAGCCCCCCGGACGCCATGCGGCTGAAGAACGCGCCAACGCCGGCGGAGGGCGTGTCGAGCCATGCCTCGCGCCGCAGCGCTTCCTGCCGGTTCGGCACCGCATAGCCGGACGACGCCATCATGAAGTTGGCGATCGCCTTGATGAAGAGATCGCTCCATGACACATCGTTCTCCGCCTCGGCAGTGTGATCGTTGATGTCGAAGAGAACCTCCGCCTCGGCGTGCGTGATGGCGACGTTTCCGTCGCCGCCGAAGGCGTAGAGGATACGACGCAAGAGATCGACTTCGGCTCGGCCGACGCGACCCGGCGTCAGTCCGCCGCCGCAGGCCAAAGGCCCCTCGCCGTCGACGACGGCTTTCTTGACCTGGTTGAGCGCAAAGCCGACCAGCCGCTCCGGACTGGACTTGGCGCGCTCCAGGATTTTGACCAGGAGCTCCAGCTCGGTCTCCGTCTTGACCACACCGTCGCTGGCGATGCGCTCAATCAGCCAATCGGCGTTGGCCTCGTTGATGTAACCGTGCGGCTCCACCTGCTCGACGAGATAGTCGGTCACAGCCTCAACGAAGAGCTCGGCCCAAGCCGGGTCACGCTCGACAGCCACTTCGTCGATGGTGAAGAGCCGCTCCACTTCGCCGGCTTCGGCGACTCCGTCGTGATAAATGGCGCGCCGGAGCTCCGTCACGTCACCAGCGGTGACCCGTTTTGAAGCCGTGACTTCGGCGACCACATCGCGGTTGTACATCGCAATTCCCCTCGGAAATCTTCGCGGGGACCTTGCCGAAGAAAGGCTAATGAAGCTTTGACGCGCAGGGTATCGGGTGGAGCCGCGCGGCAGCCAGGAGCGCCTCGGCGCTCAGGCCGCCTTGGCGTGCTCGTCTACCCTGCCGGCCCGGGCCTGCGCGGCGCGCATAAGGAGCGCGGCCCAATGTGGGCATGCGTGCTCCACGTAGCCGTCTATTTGCGTCAGGAGGTCGAGTTGCTCGGAACTTGGCGTTCCTCCGGCGAAGAGCATGCGCTCAAGCTGTTCCACATCCTCAGCGGAGATCCCTCGGGACGCCCGCACACTCATGATCAGATCGCTCGCCAACATGGCTTTAGAACACCGTTATCGCCGCGTAAGTCTTACGGTCCTAACGCAAATCAATTCCTTCTATTTCGTGCAATCTGTCGCCAAGGTTAGCGAATTGTTAGCGCGCGATCGCCGGGAGGGATCAGCCGCCAGAGAAAAGCCGGCCCGTCTTCTTGAGCGCGACCGCTACCGGTAGTCCGGATTGGGATGGTCGAAGCTGCAGCCGGCATCCCACATCTTGCGTTGATTGCCGTGCGCCGGAAAACCGCCGGCGTCGCGCAGAAGCCGCGCGGTGTGAAGCAGATTCCAGGTCATGAACGTCGTGTTGCGCTGGGTGAAGTCGTTCTCAGGCCCGCCGGACCCCTCGTCGAGATAGGACGGCCCTGGCCCCGCCTCGCCGATCCAGCCGCAATCGGCCTGCGGCGGGATCACGTAGCCGAGGTGCTGCAGCGAATAAAGTATCTCCATGGCGCAGTGCTTCACGCCGTCCTCGTTGCCGGTGATCACGCAGCCGCCGGTCTTGCCGTAATAGATCCACTGCCCCTTGTCGTTAAGCTGTGCTGACATGCCGTAGAGCCGGTGGATGATGTTGGAGCACACGGCCGACATCTGCCCGAGCCAGATCGGCGAGCCGATCACGAGAATGTCGGCGGCGAGGATGGTCGGCCACAGCTCCGGCCAGGCGTCGGCCTTTGCGCCGTGCTCGCGCATGTCCGGATAGACGCCGGTGGCGATGTCATGGTCGGCGGCGCGGATGGAGGTCACGTCCACGCCGTTCTTGCGCATGATCGCGCGCGACACCTCCATCAGCCCGTCGGTGTGCGATTGCTGCGGAGACGGTTTGAGCGTGCAGTTGAGGAAAACCGCCTTAAGGCCTGAGAAGTCGTAGGGATTCTGTTCGCAAAGCTCTTCTTGGCGGGGCGAAAGGGCCATGGCGCGGTTCTCCTCTGAGCGGGGGTCATTGCTATTGCCGCGTTGGGTTGCGGCGGCTTGTCGATGGGCCAGATACTCGTCCGCAATCTTGACGACGCGGTGATCGCACGCCTCAAGGAGTGCACAGGGACGATCGTTGAGCCTTGTCATTGACGCCTCGGTGGTGGTCGACTGGTGGCTGCGCGAACCTAAGCAAACGGATGGGTGTGTGGGCTGAGTCTTCGACCTAAGTTGCTCCGCACCAGGCATCAAAGCACGACCAAGTGGTGCGGCTCTGCGCCGTGGACCGCTGCCAACGGGATGCCGCGATCGAACGTCACGAGCCGGCCTTCGTTACGCACGGCCAGCGCCAGCAGATAGATGTCGGTGATTTGCTTTGGCCCAAGTATGCGGGAATGGTCGAACATGTGGACGTCGGTCATGGCGACGTCATCCGGCCAGAATGCGTGACCTGTCTGCGAGACGCCCGCCTTCAGCAGCGCGGCCGTATCCGCGATCGAGCGGTTCTGCCGATAGGATGGCTGCGACATGACCCGCACGAAGCCATTTTGTGTGAGCGGGCATGTTGCCCAACCGTTTGTCCGGTTCGTCGACCACCAGGCGCGGGCGCGCCGGTTGAACGTATGGTCCGGGTCGAAGAGCGCCAGGAGCACGTTTACGTCGAACAGTGCACGCATTGCCTACTCGCCGAGCGACAGCCGCCCCTCTTCCAGGTCGGCTTCCTCAATCAGCTGATCCACCGACTCTTTGGTCACGACAGCGCCACGCGACGGCAAGAGAGGGATGCCGTCGACAAGCGTAAACGGGGCAGTTGTCTGCTCGTTAGATGTGGTGAGAGCCTGACGAGCAAGCTCAGAAAGAACCCGGCCAGCGGTCTTCCTCTCCGCCGCGGCAAGCTCCTTGGCGGCCTGAAGCACATCGTCGTCGATTTCCAAAGTCGTACGCATGATCGGAAGATAGCGCATCAGATGCAGTGATGCAACTGCATCACTGCATCACAAGGGAATATTGTCGTGCTTCTTCCAGGGGTTGGAGAGGTCTTTTGACCTTAGGAGACGCAACGCCCGCGCCACACGCTTCCGTGTCGAATGCGGCATGATCACGTCGTCGATGTAGCCGCGTTCCGCTGCAATAAAGGGATTGAGGAACCGCTCCTCGTATTCTTTGGCATGCTCGGCGATCTTCTCGCGGTCCTTGTCGTCCCTGCGATGCAGGATCTCGGCTGCGCCGCTCGCCCCCATCACGGCGATCTCAGCCGTCGGCCATGCGTAGTTGATGTCGCCGCGCAGATGCTTTGACGCCATGACATCGTAGGCGCCGCCATAGGCCTTGCGGGTGATCACCGTGACCTTCGGCACCGTCGCCTCCGCATAGGCGAACAAGAGCTTCGCGCCGTGCTTGATGAGACCGCCCTGCTCCTGTGCGGTACCGGGCAGGAAGCCCGGCACATCGACAAAAGTCAGGAGCGGAATCGAGAAGCAGTCGCAAAACCGGACAAAGCGCGCGCCTTTGCGCGACGCATCTGAGTCAAGCACGCCGGCCAGAACCATCGGCTGGTTGGCGACGATGCCGATCGTCCGGCCCTCGATGCGCGCAAAGCCGGTGACAATGTTCTTGGCGTGCGCTTCCTGGGTCTCGAAGAACACACCCTCATCGGCGGTCTTGGTGATGAGCTCCTTGATGTCGTAGGGCTTGTTGGCGGCGTCGGGCACGAGCGTGTCCAGCGACGGCTCCATCCGGTCCCACGGGTCGCTCGTTTCGATTTCGGGAAGCGCCGACCGATTGGAGAGCGGCAGGAAATCGAGAAGCCGTCTGATCTCCAGAAGCGCGTCTACGTCGTTCTCAAACGCGCCGTCGGCGATCGACGACTTTACGGTGTGGACGGACGCGCCGCCGAGCTCCTCCGGCGTCACAGTTTCGTTCGTCACCGTCTTCACGACGTCCGGCCCCGTGACGAACATGTAGCTCGTATCTTTGACCATGAAGATGAAATCGGTCATGGCGGGCGAATAGACGTCGCCGCCGGCGCACGGCCCCATGATCACCGATATCTGCGGGATGACGCCGGAGGCGAGCACGTTGCGCTGAAACACTTCCGCATAGCCGGCAAGCGAGGCGACGCCTTCTTGGATACGCGCGCCGCCGGCATCGTAAAGGCCGATGATCGGCGCTCGGTTCCGGAGCGCCATGTCCTGCACCTTCTGGATCTTCTCCGCATGCGCCTCCGACAGCGAGCCGCCGAACACGGTGAAATCCTTGGCGAAGACATAAGTCGGGCGACCATTGACGGTTCCCCAGCCGGTGACCACGCCGTCGCCGGGGATGCGCTTCTTGGCCATGCCGAACTCGGTGGCGCGGTGCTCGACAAACATGTCGAACTCTTCGAACGAGCCTTCGTCGAGAAGCACGTCGAGGCGCTCGCGCGCCGTCAGCTTGCCGCGTTTGTGCTGCTCGGCGATGCGCCGCTCGCCACCGCCTTGCCGCGCTTCTGAGCGCCGGCGCTCCAGCTCGTTCAAAACCTCGCGCATGGACCTACCCCACTTATCCCAAGACAGCGCGATTCGACGTGATGAGGCGTGATAGCACGCGGGCCGGGCGGAGGTTAGTCTTCTCCCGATTCCGACGGAGGAAGCTTACGCCATGAACGGGCTGTCCGGTACGACGATCATTCTTCGGCTTGAGGGGCTGGCGCTGGCTATCGCCTGCATCTGGCTTTACGGGCTTTTCCATCAAAGCTGGTGGATATTCGCGGTTCTCTTTCTGACGCCCGACCTGTCGATGCTGGCCTATCTCGCCGGGCCGAAGATCGGCGCGGCAATCTATAATTTCGTCCATAGCTGGGTGACGGCCGTGGCGCTGTTCTTCCTCGCCTTCTATGCCGGCGGCGGCGACACGCTTCTCTTGTCCTTGCCGTTCATCCTCGGCGCGCATATCGGCGTCGACCGGGCGCTCGGATTCGGGCTGAAGCACCGCACCGGTTTCAAGGATACGCATCTGGGGCGGCTTGGGCGGGCGGCTTGAGTCGACGCAGTGCTCGGGCGGCGCCAAGCACCTTCATCCCGTCCTTCGAGGCTTCTTTCGCCCTCATCCTGAGGTGCGAGCGAAGCGAGCCTCGAAGGGGCGAAAGAAGCACCCCAGGATGAGGGATGAGGGGACGCGTCAGCGC
>JANQRH010000016.1 GCA_028284625.1 Afifellaceae bacterium
GTCGATGGCCAACCGCCCGACCTCGGTCGAAATGCGGAATCCCATCCCCACAATCGGCGTCCCGAAGAACTCTGCAACAATTGCGCCAATCAGCGCCAGGGTGGAATTGATCTTCAAGGCGTTGAAAATAAAGGGAAGCGCGGCGGGAAGACGCAGCCTCAGGAGCGTTTGCCAGTAATTGGCGGCATAGGTGCGCATCAGATCACGCTCCTGTGCGCCGGAGGCGGCCAGGCCGGCGACCGTGTTCACCAGCATCGGGAAGAAGGTCATCACGACCACGACCGCGGCCTTGGACGGCCAGTCGAAGCCGAACCACATGACCATGATCGGCGCAATGCCGACGATGGGCAGCGCGCTGACCAGATTGCCGATTGGCAATAGCCCGCGCCTGAGGAACGGAATGCGATCGGCCAGGATGGCGACCCCGAAGCCGGAGAGGCAGCCGATGGCGTAGCCGGTCAGCACCGCCTTGATGAAGGTCTGCTGGAAATCGGCCCACAGGATCGGGATGGACGCCAATATGCGCTCCCAGATCGCGCTCGGCGCCGGGAGGATCACCGCCGGCACGGCGAAGCCGCGGACGATCAGCTCCCACAAGATCAGGCACCAGATGCCGAACAGAGCCGGGATGATCACGCCGAAGAGCCGGCCGGCGGCGCGGCCCTCTGTGCGCATATCGGAGAGCGACTGCACGAAAGCCCAGGCCGTCAGCCAGGCGGCAATAACAAGACACCAGAAGCCGAGCCCGGCGCGCCCGGCAATCTCCGGCAATTCCGCAAGCAGAATGTAGACCGCCGCATGGGCCGCCACGCCGGTCAGAAGAAGCTGCCATCGCGGTCGCCAAAGGCTCACTAGGCCGGCCAGCACGAGCAGGCCCGCGGCGACGGCGAGCACCGTCGCCATCACGGATGGTCCATCGAGTGACGCCCGCAGCACGAGGGCGACGAGGGCGACGGCTGCGGCCGGATAAAGAAGCTGCGGGGCGCTGGCCTTCATTCGCTTTGCCCCATGCGGGCGAGCACGGCGCGGTTGGCGATACCCACGATCGTCACCAGGGTCGCAGCGATGACGGCGGCGGCAATGAGCGCCGACCAGATCTGCACGGTCTGGCCGTAATAGGAGCCGGTCAGAAGGCGCGCGCCGAGGCCGGCAACCGCGCCCGTCGGCAATTCGCCGACAATGGCGCCGACCAAGGCGATGGCGATCGCCACCTTCATCGAGGCGAAGAGATAAGGCATGGAGGACGGCCAGCGGAGCTTCCAGAAGACCTGCGCCTGGCTGGCGCTATAGGTGCGCATCAAATCGAGATGGATCGGGTCGGGCGCGCGCAGCCCCTTCACCATGCCGACAGTAACGGGAAAGAACGACAAGTACGTCGAGATGATCGATTTGGGGAACAGGCCGGTCAGTCCGATGGAGGCAAGCACGACGATGATCATCGGCGCGATCGCCAGGATGGGGATGGTCTGCGAGGCGATCACCCAGGGCATTAAACTTCGGCTCAACGTGCGCGAATGGACGATCGCCACCGCTAAAATGATGCCGAGCACAGTGCCCATCACGAAGCCCAGCAACGTGGATGACAGCGTCACCCAGCTGTGAAAAATCAGGCTGCGGTTGGATGTCGGCTTCTTCAGGATCGTCGTCTCGTAGATCTCCCGCGCCACCTGATGCGGCGAGGGCAGCACCGGGCGCTCCTCGTTCATCGTGCGCTGCAGGAGATCGGAGAACGTGTAGGCCTCGTCGGCGCGCGCCAGCATCTCGCGGGCGAACGGCGCGTTGAGAAAGAACGCGCCGACATACCACAGCGCAATGATGGCGAGGCAGACGACGATCACCGGCCCGGTGGTGCCGGCCATGAGGCGGGCGAAAAGGCCCTCCCGCGGCGGCGCACCCGCGGTCGTGTCAGTCATCGTAGGAATGCCCTGCCCTCAAGCCTTCGCGCACGCGATGGGCGATGGCGAGGAATTCCGGCGTCTCGCGGATGTCGAGCGTGCGTTCGCGCGGCAGGTCGCTTTCGATCACGTCGTAGATGCGGCCGGGGCGCGGCGACATGACCACGATGCGGGTCGACAGAAACACCGCCTCGGGGATGGAATGCGTGACAAAGATCACCGTCTTGTGCGTCTTCGCCCACAGCTCCAGAAGCTGCTCGTTCAGGTGATCGCGCACGATCTCGTCGAGCGCGCCGAACGGCTCGTCCATCAAGAGAAGATCGGCATCGAAGGCGAGCGCCCGGGCGATTGAGGCGCGCTGCTGCATGCCGCCGGAAAGCTGCCACGGGAATTTTTGCTCAAAGCCGGAGAGGTTCACCAGCGCCAGCGTGCGAGCGACGCGCTCCGCCCGGTCAGCGGCGCTGTATCCCATGATCTCCAAGGGCAGCCCGACATTCTTGGCAATGGTCCGCCACGGATAAAGCGCCGGCGCCTGGAAGACGTAGCCATAGGCCCGCTCTACGCGCGCCTCGTGCGGGCTCATGCCGTTGACGGTGATGGAACCGCCGGTCGGCTGCTCCAGATCAGCGATGACGCGTAAGAGCGTGGTCTTGCCGCAGCCGGACGGGCCGATGAAGGAGATGAACTCGCCGCGCTCGACATTGAGGTTGATGTCGTCGAGCGCATGGACGGGGCTATCGGCCGTCTGGAAGGTCAGCGACAGCTTGTCGACGGCGATGACGGCCGCGCCGGGGGATGTGTCGCGATCCGTTGTCGGCGAGTGGTCCTGCATGTCAGACCTTATCCCCTGATCTGTCGTCGCGCCAACCGCTCTTCTCCGTCGTCATGCCCGGACTTGATCCGGGCATCCATTCCTGAGCAGCGCGGCCAGGAGCGTCGGTTGCGGAGTGGATTGCCGGGTCAAGCCCGGCAATGACGACAGAGTCGGCCTGCGGCTCCTGCGCACGACACATCACACTCCCGCCGGGATGCCGGAGCGCTCCACTTTGCGCGGCGCGGTAAGCTCCTTCCAGGTGGAAAGCGCCTTGTTGACCGGCGCGTTGGCAGGCCGCTCCACGAAGCGCCCGTCGCCGGTGCCGGCTTTCACGTCGCCATCCTCGTAGGCAACGCGGCCGCGCGACAGCGTCATCTTCGCCCGCCCAGTGACCTCAATCCCCTCAAACACATTGTAGTCGATCGCGGATTGCTGCGTCGACGCGCTGATGGTCTTGGTCGCCGCCGGGTCCCATACGACGATATCCGCATCAGCGCCGACGCTGATGGAGCCCTTCGTCGGATACATGTTGAGGATGCGGGCGATGTTGGTGGAGGTCGCGCCGACGAACTCGTTCATGGTCAGCCGACCGGTGCGCACGCCATAGGTCCACAGCACCGACATGCGATCCTCAAGCCCGCCTGTGCCGTTGGGGATCTTTGTGAAATCGCCGACGCCCATGCGCTTCTGCTCGGTGGTGAAGGCGCAATGGTCGGTGGCGACGACCTGCAGCGAACCGGCGGCGAGCCCCGCCCACAGCGAATCCTGATGCTGCTTGTTGCGGAATGGCGGTGACATCACGCGGCGCGCAGCGTGGTCCCAATCGGGATTGGCATATTCGCTCTCGTCGAGCACGAGATGCTGGATGAGCGGCTCGCCGTAAACGCGCATGCCCTTCTGCCGCGCGCGGCGGATGGCTTCGTGCGCCTGCTCGCAGGAGACATGCACGATATAGACCGGCACGCCCGCCTGGTCGGCGATCATGATGGCGCGGTTGGCGGCTTCGCCCTCCACTTCCGGCGGGCGGGAGAAGGCATGCGCCTCCGGCCCGTTATTGCCGTCCGCCAGGAGTTTTTGCTGAAGCGAGGCGACGACGTCGCCGTTCTCCGCATGCACCAGCGGCATGGCGCCGAGTTCCGCGCAGCGCTGGAAGGAGGCGAACATCTCATCGTCGTTCACCATCAGCGCGCCCTTATAGGCCATGAAGTGCTTGAAGGTGTTGATGCCCTGCTCCACGACCTTGGGCATCTCGTCGAACACCTGCTTGTCCCACCAGGTGATCGCCATGTGGAAGGAATAGTCGGTGCGCGCCTTTCCGGCCTTTTGGTACCATTGCTGCAGCGCGTCGATCAGGCCCTGCTCGGGAGCCGGCAGGCAGAAATCGACGATCATCGTCGTGCCGCCGGAAAGGGCCGCGGCGGTGCCGGAATCGAAATCGTCGCTGGAGAAGGTGCCCATGAAGGGCATCTCCATATGGGTGTGCGGATCGATGCCACCGGGCATGACGTAGCAGCCGGCGGCGTCGAGCACGTGGTCGGCGTCGTGCTCCAGATCGGTCCCCACCGCGACGATCTTGTCGTGCTGCACGAACACGTCGCCCCTGAAGGTGAGATCGGCGGTGACGATGGTGCCGCCCTTGATGAGTTTGCTCATTCTACGCTCCCGTAATCCGATATGGCCGCGCCAAAATCCCGACTAAGTGAGGCCTAAACGCTCACTCCACAATCTCCGCCGTCTCCACCACGGCGTGGAACAGAACCTCCGCGCCGGCCGTCGCCCAATGCGGGTGGATTTCCTCTTCCTCATTGTGGCTGATCCCGTCGACGCACGGGCAGAACACCATGGAGGTCGGCGCGACGCGGGCGATGTAGCAAGCATCGTGACCGGCGCCGGAGACGATGTCGCGGTGCGAGTAGCCGAGGCGTTCGGCGGCACGGCGCACGGCCGATACGCAGTCGTCGTTGAAGGCCACCGGCGCGTAGTAGAACACCTCCTCGACCTCGGCCTTCAGCTTGCCGTCGGCGCAGATCTCGTCGATGGCCTTCTGCATCGCCGCCTTCATCGCGGAGAGCGTCTCGTCGATGGGATGGCGGAAATCGATGGTCATCGACACGGCGCCGGGAATGACATTGCGCGAGCCGGGGTAAGGACTGAGCACGCCGCAGGTGCCGACAGCGTGCGGCGCGTTGGCGAGCGCGATCTCGTTCACCGCCTGCACCAGCTTGGCGGCACCCACCAAGGCGTCGCGGCGGCGCGGCATGGGCGTCGTGCCGGCATGGCTTTCAAAGCCCGTCAGCGTCACGTCGAACCAGCGCTGTCCCTGCCCGTGGGTCACCACGCCAATATCGATCTCCTCCGCCTCAAGGATCGGCCCCTGCTCGATATGCAGCTCGAAGAACGCCTTGAGCGGCCGCGTGCCGACCTTTTCGTCGCCGACATAACCGATGCGCTTCAGCTCATCGCCGAGCGACTTGTCCTCGGCATCCTTCAGGCCGTAGGCGTAATCCTGCGTATAGACGCCAGCGAAGACGCCCGACGAGATCATCGCCGGCGCGTAGCGCGAGCCTTCCTCGTTGGTCCAGTTGACCACCTCGATCGGATGCTTGGTCTTGATGCCGAGATCGTTCAGCGTGCGCACGATCTCCAGGCCGGAGAGGACGCCGAGAACGCCGTCGTACTTGCCGCCGGTCGGCTGCGTATCGAGATGGCTGCCGACCATGACCGGCGGCAAACTGGGATCGGTTCCTTCGCGGCGGGCGAACATGTTGCCCATCGTGTCGACGGCCATCGCGCAGCCGGCGCCGTCGCACCATGACTTGAAAAGATCGCGGCCTTCCTTGTCGACATCGGTGAGCGTCAGGCGCCTGTTGCCGCCCTTCACGCCCGGGCCGATCTTGGCCATCTCCATGAGCGTGTCCCAGAGCCGCTCGCCGTTGATCCTGAGATTAGAACCGGGTGCTGCCACTAGATATCCCCTTTGCTATTACAGAGCAGAATCCAAACAGGATAGACGATAGCGAAAGTCGAAAACGCGGCGACAGAAAAGAACAGCAGCCGAAATATCTGCTTGTAGCTCGAAAGGATACTCGGCAGCGGCCAAGGTCTAAAATCTGAATCGCGGTTTTCTGCGATGGAAAGCAGACGAATTTTGTTCCCAACGCCAGGCTCGCCTGCCAGCTTATCCTCGCTTTCTTTCAAATACGCCTCGCCGATTTTGACTAACTCGCTATTCCTCTGATCCAACCGCCAAAACAAAACGGCAACTATAAGAAGAACTACGGCCAGAGCCACGGCAAGCCCATAGTATTCTCCGTTCAGCGCCGCTAAGTACCCGGCCGTAAGCGCTCCTCCCAAAACAAAAAAGAAGTTGAAGGAACTCAGGCGCTGAGAGGCGTGATATTGGAACCACGCCCAAGCGTAGTCGTGTGCTCTTTTGGCAGCCTCTGCACCCATTGGCAGGGTGGCCTCCTTGGTCGGCCTTGGACGCTCAATGCATCGACGGGAACGTGAAGACCGCGCCGTGGGCGATGCCGGCGGGCCAGCGTGTCGTCACCGTCTTCAGCCGCGTATAGAAACGCACGCCCTCCGGGCCGTAGATGGAATGGTCGCCGAAGAGCGAACGCTTCCAGCCGCCGAAGGAATGGTAGGCGACCGGCACGGGGATCGGCACGTTGACGCCGACCATGCCCACCTCGATTGAGTCCGCAAAGGAGCGCGCCGCGTCGCCGTCGCGCGTGAAGATCGCCGTGCCGTTGCCATACTCATGCTTGTTGATGAGATCGACGGCGTAGTCGTAGCTGTCGGCGCGCACGACGGAGAGCACCGGCCCAAAGATCTCTTCCTTGTAGATGGTCATCTCCGGCGTGACGCGATCGAACAGCGAGCCGCCGACGAAGTAGCCGTTCTCGTAGCCCTGCAGCTTCAGGCCGCGACCGTCGACGACGAGGTCGGCGCCCTCTTCCACGCCCTTGTCGATATAGCCGAGTACTTTGTCCATGTGCTGCTTGGTGACGAGCGGACCCATCTCCGCTTCCGGGTCCGTGGCTGGGCCGACCTTCAGCGCCTGCACGCGCGGCGCCAGTGTTTCCACCAGCTTGTCGGCCGTCTCCTCGCCCACCGGCACGGCGACGGAAATTGCCATGCAGCGCTCGCCGGCAGAGCCATAGCCGGCTCCCATCAGAGCATCGGCGGCTTTTTCCATGTCGGCGTCGGGCATGACGATCATGTGGTTCTTGGCGCCGCCCAAGGCCTGCACGCGCTTCCCGGCATTGGTGCCGCGCGTATAGACATAATGCGCGATCGGCGTGGAGCCGACGAAGCTCACCGCCTTGATGTCGGGATGGTCGAGGATGGCGTCGACCGCTTCCTTGTCGCCGTGCACGATGTTGAGCACGCCGTCGGGGAAGCCGGCTTTGTTGAAAAGCTCATAAGCCAGCATGGAGGCGGAGGGATCGCGCTCCGAGGGCTTCAGCACGAAGGTGTTCCCGCAGGCGATCGCCATTGGATACATCCACATCGGCACCATGGCGGGGAAGTTGAACGGCGTGATGCCGGCGCACACGCCAAGCGGCTGACGATCGGAATAGGAATCGATCTCCGGCCCAACGTTACGAGAGAACTCGCCCTTCAGAAGCTGCGGGATGCCGCAGGCGAACTCCACGACCTCGATGCCGCGGGCCACCTCGCCCAACGCGTCGTCATGCGTCTTGCCATGCTCAGAGGAAATCGCCCGCGCCAAATCGTCGGCATGCTCCTCCAGGAGCGCCTTGAACTTGAACATGAAGCGCGCGCGCTTCAGCGGCGGCATGGCGCCCCAAGCGGGAGCTGCCGCCTTGGCGGCCTGAACCGCCTCGTCGATCTCGGCGGCCGTGGAAAGGCCGAGCTCCGCGGATTGCTCGCCGGTTGCCGGATTGAAGACCGGCGCCGCGCGCGCGGACTTCGACGGCTCGACACGGCCGTTTATCACATTGGCAATACGCTGCATGTTCGCTTCCTTGTTTAACTAGTCGAGGCTCTTGATGACGCCGGCAAGCGTCTCAACGAGCTGGTCGATCTGCTTCTCCTCGATGATGAGCGGCGGCGACAGCGCAATGGTGTCGCCCGTCACGCGGATCAGGATGCCCGCCTCGTAGGCCTTCACGAAAGCTGAGAAGGCGCGCTTGGCGGGCTCGCCGGCGATCGGCTCCAGTTCGACAGCGCCGACCAGACCGATATTGCGGACGTCGATGACGTGCGGCAGGCCCTTGAGGCTGTGCAGCGCGTCTTCCCAATGCTTGGCGAGCTCTGCGCCGCGCGTGAGCAGTCCTTCGCGCTGATAGACATCGAGAACGGCAAGCCCGGCGGCCGACGCGGCCGGGTTTCCGGAATAGGTGTAGCCGTGGAAGAACTCGATGAGGTGCTCCGGCCCGTTCATGAAGGCCTCATAGATGTCGGACTTCACGAACACCGCGCCCATTGGGACAACGCCGTTGGTGACGCCCTTGGCCGTTGTCATGATGTCGGGCGTGACGCCGAACCAGTCCGCGGCAAACGGCGCGCCGAGGCGGCCGAAGCCAGTAATGACTTCATCGAAGATGAGGAGGATGCCGTGCTTGTCGCAAATGGCGCGGAGCTTCTCCAGATAGCCCTTCGGCGGGATCAGCACGCCGGTTGATCCGGCGACCGGCTCCACGATCACGGCGGCGATCGTGGAGGGATCATGCAGGATCGCAAGCCGCTCCAGATCGTCGGCCAGTTCCGCGCCGTGCTCCGGCAGGCCGCGCGTGAAGGCGTTCTTCGCAGGATCATGCGTGTGGCGGATGTGATCGACGCCCGCCAACATCATGCCGAAGTGCTTGCGGTTGGCGACAATGCCGCCAACAGAGATGCCGCCGAAATTCACGCCGTGATAGCCGCGCTCGCGGCCGATCAGGCGCGAGCGGCTCCCCTCGCCTTTCACGCGGTGATAGGCGAGCGCGATCTTCAGCGCGGTATCGACCGACTCAGAGCCGGAATTGGTGAAGAACACATGGTCGAGCCCCTGCGGGGCGATCGCCGCAAGCCGCGCGGCCAGTTCGAACACTTTCGGGTGTCCCATCTGGAAGGCCGGCGCGTAGTCGAGCTCCAGGAGCTGCGCCTTGACGGCTTCGGCAATTTCCGGACGGCCGTGGCCGGCGTTCACGCACCACAGGCCGGCGGTGCCATCCAGCACCTCGCGTCCGTCGTGGCTCCAATAATGCATGCCCTCGGCGCGCGCCAGGATGCGCGGCGCCTTCTTGAATTGCCGGTTCGCCGAGAACGGCATCCAGAAGGCTTCGAGGTTGTTGGGGATGGGGGCAGTTTGCAACATGATCGTCGGTCCCGCCGATGTGGCTTTGTGGCGCCACCTCTAGCCGGTTTCCTGCGCCAAGCCAAACTATGGCTCTTCGGCCGGTTCGCCGCAATCCATGGGGCGCGTTCGGCGGCTGTTCACCATTGCGCCATATGGGGCGTGGCGCTGTTGGGCGCACTGACGAAGCGTGGCACTATTACGGGTCGTTATGTGGAGTGTTTCGACCATGCTGCGCCCCAAACTGCGCCATGCGCTCATCATCCTCGCGGTCGTCATCTTGGTGGTCGTCGGAGGCGCACCAAACGGGCCGGCGCTGGCGGCCGATCCGATTGGATCGGTCACCCGGATGCAGGGTTTCTCAACCGGCACGATCGATGGCGTGACAGACGCGCTGACACCCGACTCCGACGTCTTTTTGAACCAGATCGTTTCCACTGGCGAGGATGCGCGACTGGAGGTGACGTTCGCAGACGGCACGCAGCTGACGCTTGGCGAGCAGGCGGTGATGACACTCGACGCGTTCGTCTATGACCCGGGCGCGAACGATGGCGAGATGAAGCTCGGCGTGGTCGGCGCGTTTCGCTTTATCTCCGGGCAGGCCTCCAAGCTAGCGAATACGGAGGTCGCGGTGACGACGCCGGTGGCGACGATCGGCATCCGCGGCACGGATTTCTGGGGCGGCCCGATCGACGACGCGTTCGGCGTATTCCTGCTTGAAGGCGCCGTCAGCGTGACGAATGCTGCCGGCGAGGCGATCCTCGATCAGCCAGGCCAGGGCACCGACATCGATGCCCCCGGAGTGGCGCCGGGCGACGTGACCTTCTGGCCGCAGGACAAGATCGACCGCGCCTTCGCCACGATAACGTTCCAGTAGCAGCCTACGGGCTAAGCGGTCAGCGCTTCGGGTACGGGTTCGTGCGCTTCCGGCTCTGCGGCCGCATGCAGGAGCCGCAAGAACTCGGTCGGCGGCAATGCCCGCGATATGAGATAGCCCTGAATCTCGTCGACCCCGCACACCTTAAGCGCGGCGACCTGCTCCGGCCGCTCCACGCCTTCCGCAACGGTCCTCATGCCCAGCTTGCCGGCGACGCGCACAAGCATATCTACGATGACGCGGGCGGAATGATCGGACTCAATTGAATCGACAAACAGCTTGTCGATCTTGACGATATCAACGCCGAGCCTCTGCAGATAAGAAAGCCCGCTATGGCCGGTGCCGGCGTCGTCGATGGCGACTTTGAAGCCGTTGACGCGCAATTCCATGATGCGCTCCGCGGCAGCGGCAAGGTCGGTCAGCTCGTGCCGCTCCGTCAGCTCGATGACGACCTGGCCGCGCGGCACGCCGGCATTGTCGACCAACGCCTTGAATTCCTCCACGAAGCCGTCGGCCATCAGATGTCCAGGATAGATGTTGAACGCGGCCTTGAAGTCACGCCGCTTGCTCATCCAGGGGCGCAAATGATCGAGCGCCTCCGACACCAAAAAGGCGGTGAGCGGAACGATGCGTCCGCTGTCCTCCGCCTTGCGGATGAAGCGCAGCGGTGATTCCACCGATCCGTCGGCCTTCATCCATCGCGCCAAAACCTCGCAGCCGACGATCTCACCGGAATCGAGCGCCACGATGGGCTGCAGGAACGGCCTGAACTCGCGGGCCGCCAAGGCGCGGTCCAACTCCGATGTCTGATCGGGGCGCCGCACGAAGACGCCTGCGGCCAGCCCACCGAAGGCGAGGCCCAAGATGCCGCCGGCGGCAAGGAAGTAACGTTCCGGGCCGCGGTTCCAGGCCTTGTACACAGACCTGGCGACACCGATCCGTGCGGTGAACGGATAGCGGTCCGAAACCGCGGTGAACTCCATCATCCGCGGGTCAACGGCGTCGTCGCGTTGCGTCAGGTACTCGGCGACCGGACTACCGTCGGCGAGTTCCAACCGCACCTCGCCGTAATCGCGCAACTCGTGCGGCAGGATTGCGAACAGGAGCGCGGCGGTGTTGACGACGGCGGCAAGGGTGACGCCATCGTCGATCTCCCAGAACACGCTCATGGCGTGCCCGGAGTGCTGCTCCAGCCGCGCCAGCCGGATGGCTGTGTTGCGCGACTGAAACGCCTCTATCTCCAGGGGCTGCGTATCGAACTCCAACGTCTCCGAAAACGCGGAGCACTGTGTCGCCCCGAGGCTGCCGTCGACAATGCGGATGTCCTTGATCGTGCTGCGCTCATAGACATGGCGGCGCATCGCCGCCAGGCTCTGGGGACTGCAATCGGTCACCCCATTCTGGGCCAGCTCGCTCAGCGCAACGATGGCGAAATCAACTTCCAATTCGGCACGACGCAGCACGAGCTCTGCGTAGCTGTTGAGCTCGCGGCTGCGCTGCGCGTCGACAAAAGCTGCACCGCCGATCTTCGCGATGCCGACAAACAAGCCGATCGACAGGGCCACGATGGCGATACCCACGAGCGCCGATCTTCGGCCGGTGTCCTGCACTTCTTGCGTTCGTCCAGGTTGCAATGGTTCGTGCAAGGTTAGCAGAGCGTTCATTGACCAAATATTGACGCGCGGCCTAGCGTGGCAAAATGTGCGCCCGCGTAGAAAATGCTGCCGGTGGGAATTAAACCCTATATTTCAATCTGTTGAGTTGCTTTTCTGGCCGGCTTCATCACCGAAACTGCGGCCAGTGGTTGCAGTAAGGCGGAAGCTTCACTTTTGCGCGTGCTTTGCCGGCAAAAACACGTCGTAACGCAATAGATGGCGGCTATTCGGCAGCAGCGCGGTAGTGCATCTCGCTCAGCGGACGGCCGAGCGCGACATATTCCATGCCCTGGCGCAGCACGTCCTTCGGCTCGCAGACATTTCTGAGATCGATCAGGAGCGGACGGCGCATGGTCGGCGCCAGCTCTTCCCAGTTGATGGCGCGGAAGTCGCTCCATTCCGTCAGGATGACAATAGCGTCGGCGCCGTTTGCCGCGTCCTCAATCGTCTCCGCCAACTGAAGCTTCGGCAGGAGCGCCTTGGCCTGGTCGGCGGCGACGGGGTCGTACGCGCACACTTCCGCACCCTCGGCGATAAGCTGTCCGGCGATGGTCAGCGCCGGGGCGTTGCGCATGTCGTCGGTGTTGGCCTTGAAGGCAAGACCGAGAACACCAATCCGCCGGCCGGACACCGCGCCTCCAAGCTCGCTACGGATCTTGCGAACCATCAACAGCTTGTGGCGATCGTTGGCGCGGATCACGGTCTCTACGATCTCAACCGGCGATCCGAAATCGTTGGCGGTCTTGATCAGCGCTATGAGGTCCTTGGGGAAGCACGAACCGCCGAAGCCCGGCCCCGGCGTCAGGAATTTGTTGCCGATGCGCTGATCGAGCCCGACGCCGACGGCAAGCTCTTCCACATCGGCGCCGGCAGCTTCGCAGAGCCGCGCCAATTCGTTGATGAACGTCACCTTGGTCGCCAGGAAAGCGTTGGCGGCGTATTTGATCAGCTCAGCCGTCTCCGCCGTGGAGGTCGCCACCAGCGGATGCCCCTTACGGGTCAGCGGCAGGTAGAGCTCTTCGAGAATCTGCCGTGCGCGCTCCGAGCTTGAGCCGACAACGATCCGGTCCGGCTCCATGAAATCGCTGATGGCGTCGCCCTCGCGCAGGAACTCCGGGTTGGACGCAACAGCAAACCGCTCATCCGACAAATGCTGGCGGAAGATGGCGGCAACCTTACGGTTGGTGCCGGCGGGAACGGTGGACTTCACGACCACGACGGTGAAGGCGTCGGGATCGTTGGGCAGCGCGGCCAGGGCGATCGCGGCTTCCTCAGCGGCGGCGTAGACGTAGCCGAGATTGGCGCCGCCGCTGCCATTGTCCTCCGTCGGCGTCCCCACGGCGATGAACAGCACGTCAACGCGTGGCGCAATCGCCTCGGCGATGCCGTTGGCGAAGCTCAGCTGCCCGCGGCTCACATTGGCGGAGACAAGGTCCTCAAGCCCCGGCTCGTAAATCGGCACGTCGCCGGCCTTGAGCCGGTCGATCTTGTCTCGGTCGTTGTCGATACAAACGATGTCATGCCCAAGCTCAGCCAGGCATGTGCCGGTCACCAGACCCACATAACCCGTTCCAACGACAGCGACTCTCAACATCCCACAATCATCCTCAATGAAATCGGCGGTGCCTTGGATGCCCGTCGCCTTGCCTGAGCAGGGCCGAGACATGGACGCCGACCGGCGCCACGCCGCAGGGCGACCAACAGGCGGCTGGCGGCCTTGGCGTCAATCCAGGCGGGTGCCTCTAACATCGCCGGCCATCGCAGGCTAGCACAATATCTCTGCCCGCTGCACTCGACGAACGGCTGATCTAGTGCCAGCCTGAGTGGCCATTATCGGCGAGGGAGGCGATGGACACCCAGGTCGTCATTATCGGTTCCGGGCCGGCAGGCCTGCTTCTGTCGCGCCTGCTTCATCTCAACGGCATCGCCAACGTGGTGCTGGAGCATCGCAGCCAGGACTACGTGCTCGGTCGTATCCGTGCCGGCGTCCTGGAGATGGGCGCGGTCGACCTTCTCCACGAGGCGAAGGTCAGCGAGCGCATGCACATTGAGGGGCTCATCCACGAGGGCATTGAGATCAGCTTTGAAGGCCGCCGGCACCGGATCGACTTCGCCGATCTGACCGGCGGCAAGTCAGTGATGATCTACGGCCAGACGGAGTTGACGCGCGACCTCATGGATGCGCTCGCCGAAAACGGCGTGCCTCCGCGCTACGAAGCGGAGGTCGTTGCTATTCGCGACATTGACGGACCGCTCCCCACGGTGACCTACCGACAGGATGGCGAGGAACATGAGATCACCGGCGCGTTCATTGCCGGGTGCGACGGCTTTCACGGCGTCAGCCGCGCCAGCGTGTCAGAAAAAGTGCAGACCTTCGAGCGTGTCTATCCGTTCGGCTGGCTCGGGGTCCTGTCGGAGACGCCGCCGGTCTCCGACGAGCTGATATACGCCAATCACGCACGCGGTTTTGCGCTTTGCTCCATGCGCTCGAAACAGGTGAGCCGGACCTATGTGCAATGCCCGCTCACCGACACGGTCGAGGACTGGCCCGACGATCGCTTCTGGGACGAGTTGCGCAGCCGGCTCGATCGCGAGGCAGCCGAGGCGATGGTCACCGGTCCGTCCATAGAAAAGAGCATCGCGCCGCTTCGGAGCTTCGTGGCGGAGCCGATGCGCTTCGGGAGCCTGTTCCTGGCAGGCGACGCCGCCCATATCGTGCCGCCCACGGGCGCCAAGGGCCTCAACCTCGCGGCGTCCGACATCCGGTTCCTCTTCCACGCGCTGTTGGAGCATTTCGTGGAAAGCTCCGATTCCGGTCTCGACGCTTACTCGCAGAACTGCCTCAGCCGCATCTGGAAGGCGGAGCGTTTCTCGTGGTGGATGACCACGCTCCTGCACCTCTTCCCGGAGGATGGCCCGTTCGGTCGCAAATTGCAGCTGGCGGAGCTGGACTACCTCACGCAGTCGCGCGCCGCGTCAACGGCGCTGGCGGAGAACTATGTCGGGCTGCCCTTTGATTAGTCCGCCTTTCGTCCGATACGCTGTCGTCATGCCCGGACTTGATCCGGGCATCCATTCCTGAGCGATTCCGTCAGGCGAGGCGAAAATGGTGTGGATTGCCGGGTCAAGCCCGGCAATGACGACAGAAGGGGCGCGATTTGCAGTGCCAACCTACCCCTTGCGGGAGGTGGAAGTCGCGTCGGCAGCAGAGCCCCTCACACTTGTCGGCTCTGCGCGTTCCAGAAACGCTCCAGGTTGGAGATGAGCGCCGGGCTGAAATGGCAGTACGCCTGCTCGCGGGCGTAGACGGAGAAGTAGCGGCGGAAAAGGTCGAGCGGTTCCTGCACAACGCGAAGCGCGCGGCGGTTGGCGACGGCGCTGACCGGACCGGAGTTCGTCAGCCCGTCGACCACACGGTCGATGGCGGCGTCCATTTCATCGGGCGGCACGATCTCGTCGCAGATCAGACGGCCTTCCGGGCTGTCGCAGGGGAGCCGCCGCTCGTATTGGATCGCCTGACGGGTCACCCGGTCGCCAACGAAGCGCGGCAGGCGAAGGTTTGCGGCGCCGGGGATGATGCCCTCTTTGCGCGCCGGTAGCGTCATGTAAGCGTCGGCGCCGGCGATCGTGTAGTCGACGCTGAGGAGAATCTGGCAATGGCCGCCAATGGCGAACGTGTCCACGGCGGCGACCCAGGGCTTCTCCACTGAGCGGCCGTTGACCTCGTCGGGCACGGCATCGGGCGTGGCGACGCCGCGCAAGAGCTTGTTCACGTAGCCGAGATCGCGCTCCATGTAGAAGAGATAGGGGATCTCGCCGCGATAGAGCCGCGTGAGGTTGATCCCTGCGCCGAAGACATGGCGGTCCTTGTATTTGGGATGCTCCACCTTGCCGCCGCGGAGCACAGCAATGGAACTATCGGCATCGAGCGTCGCGACGTCGACGGCCGTCTCCATCAGCGCCAGCGTGGAGGAATCCTCCGCATTCAAGAAGCGCGGATTGGTGGCGGTGAGGAATACCGCCTTGCCGTTCCGCTCAAGTCGGGCGGCGCCAAGCTCAAGCACGTTGTCGGCGGCAAACCGCGCGGCGTGCTCGGCTGCCTCGGCGCGCGGCAGAAGCATGGCGTGGCAGAGATGCGTGCCGCAGCGCGGATCGGCCAAGACATGAGCGAGGAAGATGCCCTGATCGACTTCGTGACCCTCCTTCTCTGCGAGCGGCAGGCGATCCTCCGCGGCCATTTCTTCCTGCGTCGGCGTCAGGCCGGGAACGGCATCGGCGGCGGCGAAGACAAGGTCCTCCAGCCGCACGAAGCGCGCGCAATGATCTGTTAGCGCATCGTAGAGCGCTGCGGCGTGGGCGGTGAGGAAACGTTCGCGGCTCTCGCGCGCTCGACGAAGGATCGCAGCGGCCGCAGACGCCTCGTTGTCGCTTCGCTGCGGCTTGGCCGGGAGCTTTGCCAGGAGCGCAGCGCCGTTTCGCCAAAACGCGGAGTACCGCTCGCGATCCGCGCTGTAGGTCGTCGTGTCCGTCGGCTCGGTATTCTGCCATGCCGCAATCGCAGCATCGCCGCTGGCCGCATTTGGTTCCGCACTCACCGCAATCCTCTCCTCTATCCTCTTCCCCGCAAATCGACGATCCGCTTTGCCTTGCCCGACGAGCGCTCGATCGTGCCGGGTGCTTCGATCACCACCTTGGCCGAGACGCCGAGCACATTCCTCAGATGCACTTCTGTCCGCTTGGCGAGCGCGCCGCGATCGTCGCCGCCGGTCGCTGCGCGGCATTCCACGCGCACCTTGAGGTGGTCGAGGCGGTCGGGGCGTGACACCTCCACTACGTAATGCGGTGCAAGCGCTGGGTCGGCTGCGAGCGCTTCCTCAATCTGCGAGGGGAACACGTTGACGCCGCGGACGATGATCATGTCGTCGGTGCGCCCGGCGATACGCTCCAGGCGGCGGAGCGGCGAGCCCTTGCCGGGCAGCAGGCGCGTGCGGTCACGCGTCCGGTAGCGCAGAATCGGCATGGCCTCCTTGGCGAGCGTGGTCAGCACCAGCTCGCCGGTCTCGCCGTCGGGCAGGACAGCGCCGGTCTCCGGGTCGATGATCTCCGGCCAGAAGCAATCCTCCCAGATCACCAGATGGCCCTTGTCGCCGGGGAGCTCCTGCGCGACGCCCGGTCCGATCACCTCCGACAGGCCATAGGAATCGTAAGCCTCCACACCGAGACGGGCCTCAATCTCGCTGCGCATGGCTTCGGAGCAAGGTTCGGCACCGAAATAAGCGAGACGCAGCGAGCAGGCGTCCGGCGTCACGCCGTGCGCCGCCAGCGCGTCAGCGATCACCAGCATGTAGGACGGCGTGGCGATCAGGATATCGGGGCTGAGGTCGCCAATGAGCTGAACGTGCCGGTCGGTTGCGCCGCCGCTGGCAGGAATGAGCGCCGCACCAAAACGCTCCGCGCCTGCGTGCCATCCCAGCCCTCCCGTAAAGAGGCCGTAGGGAATCGCGTTGTGCACGACATCGCCCGGGCGGGCGCCGGTCGCATGAAAAGCGCGCGCCATCAGCTCCGCCCAGACCGCCATGTCGGCGGCGGTATAGCCCACCACGGTCGGCTTGCCGGTCGTGCCGCTGGAGGCGTGGATGCGCGCGATCTTCTCCTTCGGCACCGCGAACAGGCCGTAGGGATAGGTCTCGCGCAAGGCGTCCTTGGTGGTGAACGGGAACTTGGAGAGGTCGCTCAGCTCCTGGAGGTCGTCCGGCGTGACGCCGGCTTGGTCGAGCGCTGTCCGATAATACGGAACGTCCCGCCAGGCGGCTCGGACTGTCGCCTTGAGGCGCTGCAACTGCGTGGCGCGCAGCGCGTCGAGCCGCTCAAGCCCCTTCGGCAGAACGCCCTCAGCGTCCATCGGGTCCTCCTTTTCGCCGCCTGGCACCGGCGATCAGCCGCAGCAAAACCGTCTGGACAGGGCCGGTCAATTCCCGAACAATCCCGCCACCATTCGTCACGCGGCTACGATGGCTGATATAGACGCGACCGGCGGGACGATCGGTTGGATCACCGATCCGCCACGCACCCCAAGGGAGGACGCTGAAAGATGTTCAATCGCAGACAATTTATCGGTGTAGCGGGCGGCACCTTGGCGGCGCCTTTCGTGTTGCGCCGGGCCTGGGCGCAGGAATTCACGCTGAAGCTTCACCACTTTCTCGGGCCGAAGGCGCCGGCGCACACCAACATGCTGGAGCCGTGGGCGAACCGCGTGATGGAAGATTCCGACGGCCGCATCAAGATCGACATCTTTCCCGCCATGTCGCTCGGCGGGCGCCCGCCGCAGCTCATCAACCAGGCACGCGACGGCGTCGTCGACATCATGTGGACAGTGAACGGATACACGCCCGAGCTCTTCCCGCGCACGGAGGTGTTTGAGCTGCCCGGCGTCTACGTCAACGATCCGGTGGCCACCAATCTCGCCATGCGGGAAATGTTCGACGAGTACCTGGCGGAGGAATATGCGGGCGTGAAGGTCATCGCGCTGCATGTCCATGCCGGCCAGGGCATCCACATGCGCGACACGCCCGTTCGTTCGCCGGCCGATCTTGCCGGCAAGAAGATGCGTATCCCGACACGAACCGGCGCTTGGATTATTGAATCGCTCGGCGCCACGCCGGTCGGCATGCCGGTGCCCGATCTGCCGCAGGCGCTATCGACGGGCGCAGTCGACGGGGCGCTGATCCCTTGGGAGATCATCCCGCCGCTCAAGATCCAGGAACTGACGAAGTATCAGATCGAGGGACCAGAGAAAGAGCGTCTGGGCACCACGAGCTTCCAGATCTCGATGAACCAGGGCACCTGGGACTCCTTGCCTGCGGACCTGCAAGAGGTCATCGACCGGAACTCCGGCGAGGACTACGTGCGCGAGGTCGGTCAGGTTTGGCGCGACTCGGAGGACGGCGGCATTAACGTCGCCATCAATGCCGGCAACGAGCTGATCACGCTGACGGAAGAGGAGATGCAGGCCTTCCGTACCGCCATGGAGCCGGTGGTGCAGCGCTGGATCGACGAAGTCACGGCGAAGGGCATCGACGGCCAGAAACTGGTCGATACCGCGCGCGCCACGATCGCCAAGCATCATAAGATGTAGCGGCGAGGATGGATGCGACGACCGCATGAGCGGTCCCGACCAATCGATAAGGGCGAGGCTTTCCAGCCTCGCCCGCTCAATCATTACCGTTTGGGCACTGCTCGGCGGCGTGGTTCTCGTTGCGCTGGTGCTTCTGACTTCGGCCAGCGCGATGATGAACCTCTTTTTCGGCAGGCCCATCCTTGGCGATTTTGAGATCACCAAGCATGGCGTCGCCATCGCCGCCTTCGCGTTCCTGCCCTATTGCCAGCTGACCTACGCCAATGTGACGGTCGATATCTTCACCGAGCGCATGAGCGACCGTGCCAAGTCGGCCATGGTTCTTCTGTCGTCGCTGATCGCGCTGATCGTGGCGGTGCTTCTCTTTCGGCAGATGTGGCTCGGCATGATCGACTACATCCGCTATCCGGTGCACATGGTTTCGGTGCCGGTAGCACTTTGGACGGCGTTTCCGCCGGCGCTTGTGTCACTGGCGTTGTTGTCTGTCGCCGCCTTGATGACCGCGGGTGAAGGCTTGGCGGGTGTTCGCGCCGGGAGCGCGCGCGCCAAAACGTAAAGTGCCGGGGCGGCTGGGGAGCGGCGATGGCCTCTAACATTGCGATCGGCACCGCCGGCCTTGCCGCGATGCTCCTCCTGATCGTGATCCGCGTGCCGATCGCCTACGCGATGATCGTCGTGGGCATCGTCGGCACGAGCCTGCTTTCCGGTCCGCAGATCGTTCTCTTCCAGCTGAAGGACCTCGCCTACGCGCAGTTCTCCATCTACGATTTGTCGGTCGTGCCCATGTTCATCCTGATGGGCAGCCTGGCCACGCGTTCCGGGCTGAGCCGCGACCTCTTCCGCGGCGCCAATGCGTGGCTCGGGCGGTTTCGCGGCGGCGTGGCCATGGCCACCGTCGCGGCTTGCGGCGGTTTCGGCGCAGTCTGCGGGTCGTCGCTGGCGACCGCCTCGACCATGGGCCAGGTGGCGCTGCCTGAATTGCGGCGCCTCAGCTATGCGCCGTCGCTCGCCACCGGCACGATCGCCGCCGGCGGCACGCTCGGGATTCTCATCCCGCCCTCGGTCGTCCTGATCGTCTATGCCATCATCATCGAGACGAACATCGTCACCCTGTTCAAGGCGGCGCTCATCCCGGGCCTCTTGGCGGTGCTCCTCTTCATTGTCACGATCGGTGTTCTGGTGCGCATCCGCCCCGATGCCGGGCCGGCCGGCGAACCGGCCACGCGTCGCGAGCTGATCGACGGCACGCTCGCCGTGCTGCCGGTCTTCGCCGTGTTCGGCATCGTGATCGGCGGCATCTATGCCGGCCTCTACAATCCCACGCCGGCGGCTGGGATCGGCGCTTTCCTCGTCGCGCTGCACGGCTACGCGCTGGGTCGCCTCTCCTTCCGCGACGGCATCGATGCGCTTCTGGAAACGGCGCGCACAACCGGCTTCATCTATCTGATCCTGTTCGGCGCAGCGCTTCTGTCGATCTTCATGTCACGCGCCGGCGTGCCGCAAGCGGTGGCGGAAATTCTGCAAGGGAGCGGCATGTCGCCGATGGCGATCCTGATCCTGGTGATCGTCATCTTCATCGTGCTCGGCTGCCTCATGGACAGCCTGTCGATGATCATCCTCGCCGTCCCCTTCTTCTGGCCGGTGATCGTCGGGCTCGATTTCGGCATGTCGGTGGACGAGCTGAAAATCTGGTTCGGTGTGATTACGCTGATCGTCGTGGAGCTTGGGCTGATCACGCCGCCCGTTGGGCTGAACGTCTTCATCATCAATTCGCTGGCGCGCGACATCCCGATGCGCGAGACCTTTAAGGGCGTCATGCCGTTCTTCGCCTCGGAGATCGTGCGTGTCACGCTTCTGGTGGCGCTGCCGGGCATCACGCTCTTCCTGCCACGGCTTCTGTCCTGACAGACGCCACGGGTGAAAAACACTTTAAATACGACGGCTTGGCGACGAACGGCGCGCCCAGCGATCCACGCATCTCTCGACCGGATCGGGGATTTGCCTATAATTGTTCAGCCGTCATTCAGATGACGACAAAGAAGGTCGATACGCTTCGGCATTTTGCGACCATCGCCTTGGTAGGAGGCACGGATGCGTGTTTTGAGACAAACGGGATTGGTGTTGGCACTCAGCCTGCTTGCGTCGACTGCGCAAGCCCAGGACGACCCCACAGAGACCGTGAAGATGGTCTTCTCCGAACATTGCGCCCGCTGTCACCAGGACGGGAGCCTGGAGGCCGACCGCGAAAAGCCGGCCGGCGGTTTCGGCTACGTCATGGACCTCGACGCGCTCGCACGTAATCCCGAATACGTCCAGATCGGCAATCCGAGCGCTTCGGAGATCTATACGCGCATCGTCAACCAATCGATGCCGAAAGATATCGACTACGTCTCCATCCTCGGTCCAACGGCGGACGAACTCAAAGCCGTCGCGACGTGGATTGAGTCGCTGTCGGAGGCGGCGACCGCGATGGCGGCGAGCCGCACATTCATCGACGACGACACGGTCCTCAAGGCGATGAATGACGACCTGCTGCAGCTCAGCGATTTTGAGCGGCCGCGCATGCGCTACTTCACGCTCACCCATCTCTACAATGTCGGCGACACCGACAAGGAGATGGATATCTATCGTCAAGCGCTGTCCAAGTTCCTGAATTCGATGTCCACGGAACCGGGCATCGTCGTTCCTGAGCCCGTGGACGAAGCAAAGACGGTCTTCCGGGTCGACATCACCGATCTCGGCTGGAGCGATGCGACGTGGAAGCTGATTGAGGATTCCAATCCCTACTTCGTGGAATACGACTCGCCGATCATGACGTCGCTGCAGAACGAGACCACGGCGAGGGTCCCGTTCGTGCGCGCCGATTGGTTTGCCTATGTCGCGTCGCAGCCGCCGCTTTATTACGACATCCTCGATCTGCCCGACACCAAGGCGGCGCTTGAGCGCAAGCTCGGACTGAACACCGACACCAACCGCGCCAATTTGAGGGTGGCGCGCGCCGGCTTCCAGCAATCGGGCGTGTCACGCAACAACCGGCTGATCGAGCGCCACACGATGCAAACCGGCGCTTATTGGGAATCGTTCGACTTTGCGGGCAATCGCGACCGCCAGTCCTTCTTCCTCCATCCGCTCGGACCGGAGCGCGCGTTCGGATCGGCCTCGGACGGCCTCTCCTTCGTGCATGACGGCGGCGAGATCATCTTCAATCTGCCGAACGGGCTGCAGGCTTATTACCTCACCGACCATCTCGGACAGCGGCTCGACACCGGTCCCACGCAGATCGTGCAGGACCCCTCGCGCCGCGACCAGGCTGTCACCAACGGCATCTCCTGCATGAGCTGTCACAGCGACGGCATGCAGTTCAAGGACGACCAGGTCCGCGAATACGCGATGAGCCATTCCGCCTTCGACAAGGACGTGCGCAAGATCATCGAGGAGATCTACGTGCCGAAGGAGGAAATGCAGGCGCTGATGAAGGCCGACCAGGAGCGCTTTCTTTCCGCGCTTAAGCTGGCCGGCGTCGATCCCACGCTCAAGCTCAGCGGCGAGGAGATCGTCAGCGTGCTCTTCCTGCGCTTTGAACGCGATCTGACGATGAACCAGGCGGCCGCCGAGCTCGGCTTTGATGCCGACACGTTTAGGGAGCGGCTCAATCAGGGCAGTTCTGAGACGTTCGCGCTCAAGAAGCGGCTGGAGTTCAACCTGGTGCCGCGCGATCAGTTCGTGGAACTGTTCGCCGGATTGGTGAACGAGATCACCGATCACCACGCGACCGATCTGCGCAGAGACAAGGTTCAGATCGCCGGCAACAGGCCTGAGAGCTCCAAGCGGTTCAACCTGGCGCTCTTCCCCAACGAGGATCCGTCGCGCTTCAGGGTCGGGGCGGAGCTGACCTTCTCCGTGCTTGCGGAGCAGGGCTGCTACCTGACCATCTTCAACGTCGATGAGAAAAAACGCACGACCGTGCTCTTCCCGAACAGGTTCAATTCCAACAACTACATCGAAGCCGGCCGCACCTATCGCGTGCCCGGAAACGCGATCGGCGGCTTCAAGCTCAAGTTCGGAGATCCCGGCAGGGAAACCGTCATTGCCAAGTGCAACGCGTCGGGCAACCGCACGCGCGGCATTGAGCACGATTTCGACGCAAGCGCCTTCACGACGTTCGCTTCATACGACGACTACGTCACACGTGCGGTCGATCCGCGCCGCCGGCAGATCATCGTGACGGACGATTCCGGCAGCACGACCGCGAGGCCCGATCCGCATGTCGACGTGATTGCAGAGAAGGCGGTCGTCCTGCAGGTGCGCCCGTGAGCGCCGCGCCATCGCCGCGACGGCGCGGCGGCCGCAACCTCGTCGCCGGCGCTGCGGCTATGGTTGCGGCGCTGGTCGTCGCCGCGCCGGCGGAGGCTGCGCGGCCGTGCAAGGAGGTGGACAGGGATGCGCTCGCCGCACAGGAGGCCGGCGATCTTGAGACGTTGAAGCGCTTCTACACCGAAGCTCACCATCCTGAGGCGGGGTGCGATCCGTTGTTCCTCGTGAGTTTCGGCAGCGATCTGGCGTTGGCGCATATCGACCGCTTTGTCGCGCTCAATAACCAAGACGGAAACCTCCAAGCGCACATCCATGTGCTTGAAGAGGCTCGCAATTACGGTGAGCCCTGGCAGCTTCTGGCGACGCTCGCCGGCGCCCAGGCGGAGCTCGGCAATCATGAGCTTGCCGCGTCGTATTATCAGCAGACAATCCAGGAGCTGCAGGTCGTCAGTCGCAGCGCGGATCCAAATTCCCCTGTCATGGCCAACTTGCCCAACGAAGAAAAGTTCGACGAGATGGTTCGGAGCATGGCGCAATCCGCTTTGCTGGCCCAGACCTTCTCGCCGCCGGCCCGCAGTCGCAGCAGCGACGCCTACGGGCTCTTTGTGGAGGCCTATCGCGGCTACGTGGTCAAGGCGGTGCCAGTGCCGGTGCAGTTTCACTTCGACTCCACGCGCTTCACCGGTAAGGGCGAGCAGGTCGCGGCGTATCTACTCGACTACCTGCTCAACGAAGACCTCGTGTATGTAAAACTGGTCGGCCACACCGATCCGAAGGGCGATGAATATTACAATCTCGGCCTCTCGGAGCGGCGGGCAGCGGCGCTGCGCGACTACCTTTATGCCGGCGGCTATGACGGGACCATCGATGTGGAAGGCCGCGGCGAGACCGAGCCGTTCCAGCCCGTCGACCCATCGAAGTTCGCCAACGACATCGAAGCGCGGCACCAACTCGACCGACGCGTCGAGCTGGTGCGCAATCCGGACGGCTGACATGGCGCGCCGATCGTTCCGTCTCGCTGCAATCGTGGGCGCCGCACTCTTTGCCGCCGGCGCCGCGACCAGCCTCCCCGGCTCCGCATCTGCGGCGGTGCATGCGCTGGTCGTGGGCATCAACGACTATACCGGGGCGCCCAAGCTATTTGGCGCCGTCAACGACGCGGAGGATGTCGCCGCCGTACTTCGCGCCGCCGGCGCGGCCAATGTCACCATGCTCACCGACCGACAGGCGACGCGTGAGCGTGTGTTTGACGCGTGGCGCTCCATGGTCGATGCGAGCCGGCCCGGCGACCTCCTGGTCTTCCACTTCGCCGGACACGGCATCAACGAACCCGACACGAATGGCGACGAGCCTGACGGGCAAGACGAATCCTACCTGCTCGCCGATTATCACGACCGCCGTAATCCGGGTGAGCGGATCATCGACGACGAGCTTGATTCATGGCTGACGCTGGCGACGGAGGCCGGGCGCAAGGTGCTCTTCGTCGCCGACGCCTGTCATTCGGGATCGCCAACGCGCTCCATCTTTGGCGCAGCCCTGCCCACACGCTTCTACATTCCCAGCACCAAGCCGGAGCGCCCGCGTCCGCTGGTGACGGCGGAAGCCACAGTCGTGACGCGGGAATCGGTGTTCTCCGTCGGGGCGACACTCGACAACCGCACCGTGCCGGAGATCATGATTGAGGATCAGCCGCGCGGCGCGCTGTCCTTTGCCGTGGCGCGGGCGTTTGAGGGCAACGCCGATCTCAACGGAGACGGGACGGTACTGGCGAGCGAATTCGAAGCGTTCGTCCGGCAGAACGTGCGCAACTACGCCGCGTCCAAACAGACGCCGCAATTCGAAATCCCCGACGAGAGCTTTCCGTTGGTCACGGGCGAGCGGCTGATTGAGGTGGTTCCCGACGATGGCGCCGACACAATCCGCATCCATATCCGTGCCGGCGCCGACAGCGACTTCCGCTCCTCCATCGCCGCGCTGAACGGCGTTGAGCTGGCTGAGGAGGAATCGACGGCCACCTTGGTGTTCGACCCGGCAACGGGGGAGCTCGCCAACAATGTGCGCGACGTGGTTGCCCAAGGCCTCGATCTTGCGGGTCTGAAGACCGCTATTGAGGCCGACCGCGCTCTGAAGACGCTGCAGCGCTTCGCGCAACAGGGCACATTGCCCATCGCGTTCTCTCCCGATGACGCGGTGCATGCAGAGGGCACGCAGATCGGTTTCACGGTGCCGTCCGTTGGCGGGCGCTACTTGACGATCTTCGACCTGACGGCCACCGGCTCGGTGCACTTTCTTTGGCCGCTTGGCCCTGCCGACAGCGACCCTTATGACCAGGGCGGCACCTTCTCGCTCAACGCCTCAGTCACGCCGCCTTTCGGCGCGGACACACTGGTGGTGCTTGCGACCGATGCACCACCGACGGCGCTTCGCGCAACGCTCAAGGCGATCAACGACAAGCGCGAGCCGGCGGCGCTGATCGACAGTCTTCAAACTGCGATTACCGAACAGCCCTACCGCATCGCGCTGCAGGCCTTCTTCACGAGGGCGAAATGATCTTCCTGCGCTGGACGACGGCCGCGATCCTCTTTGCGGCGATCTGCTTTACGGGATTCTGGGGTGCACCGGCGCTCGCCAAGACGCGCGCGCTCGTAGTTGGCGTCAACGCCTATCCCGGCATCTTGGTGAACGGCGTCGGCGGAGAGCGCGACCTGCGTGGCGCAGTGAACGATGCCCGCAACATGCGTGAGGCGCTGACGGCGCATTTCGGCGTGCGGCCGGAGGAGGTGAAGCTGCTTCTCGATGCGGAAGCGAGCCGCGACGGCATTCTCACGGCGTTCCGCCAATGGCTGATTGAGGACACTGAGCCCGGCGACCGCGCGATCTTCTATTTCGCCGGCCATGGCGCGCAAGTTGTCGACGAAAACGGCGACGAGGGCGAGGACAAATTCGACGAGGTGCTGGTGCCCAGCGACACGGCGGGCGAATTGCAGGGCGCGGATGCCGGCCTGTCGGGCTTCATCTCCGACGACGAAATACAGGTGCTGCTGGCAGAACTTCCCGGCCGCGAGATCATGGTGATCGTCGATGCCTGCCATTCGGGAACGATCACGCGCGGCACACTTGAGCAGCGCCAGTCAGGCGCCGCCGGCGGGCTTGCCGGCGCGCGCACGCTGACGCCGAACGGCCCGCTCGGCGTCACGCCGGCGCTTGATGAACTCTCCACGCGCTCGGTGCACCGCACCGCGACGCGGCTGATTGAGGTCGTCGCCGACACACCCGAAACACCCAAGGTCGACGCGCCGGCGCTGCTTGCAGTGTGGACGGCCGTCGCCTCCGCGCAGCTTGCCATGGAGGATCTGGAGCTTGGCGGCGAGCAGGGTCTCTTCACCAACCGCTTCATCAAGGGCATCGCCGAAGGCGCTGCCGATTTGAACAAGAACGGCCGCATCACGGCGTCGGAGCTCCTGGCGTTCCTGCGTGCGGAATCGACGGCCTATTGCGAGCAGTTTGGTTGCGGCCCGGGCGGACTGACGCCGACGCTGGAAGCCTATGTGGGCTATGACAGCGAGACGCTGGCGGATTATGCCGGCGCCGCGGAGGAAACCACGACCATCGCCTCAAGCGATGATTTGCCCGTGCAGGGCTATACGGACTTGAGCACTGGCGGTGTCACGCTGTCGCTGACCGGCGGCCAGACCATGTATCTCGGCGACCAGCTACAGGTGCGCGTCGTCAGCGATTATCCCGGCGAGCTGATCGTGCTCGACGTGCGCGACGACGGCACGACCATCCAGCTCTTCCCCAACAGTCCGTCGCTGGCGGCTGGCGTATCCGCCAAGATCGCCGCCGGCGAGACGCGCTTTCTGCCGGGCGACGAGGACCCCTTCGTCCTGGTGCCCGACATGCCGGGATCGGGCCGCATCGTCGCGCTGGTCGTCGATCATCATGCCGCCGTGGCGTCGCTGACGGGGCGGTATCTGGAGCTGGAGCCGATCCCGGCGGCGGAGGATTACATCGCCGAATTGGCGCGCGCGCTGAACGCTGCGGTGACGCTGCCGACGGGCAGCGAGGACGCGCTCAGCCGCTCGGCAAGCGGCGCGATCATGCTGCGCGCAGAGGCCGCCTACCTCATCCAGTAGGGCCTTTAATCGCGTCCCGCCCCGCAAACGGTAGCGCTTGCGGGGCGGGGGTGAAAAAGGTCAGCCGAAAGAAACGGCTTATTGCTTCTCGATCCGATAGCCTTCGTGGCAGGACTTGCAGCTCCCGCCGATCTGGCCGAACGCGGCTTTGAAGGCGTCCAGATCCTGCGGCTTGGCGGCGATTGCGGCACCGGCTGCTTCCTGGAACTTCGTGAGCTCACTCTGGAAGCCCGCCATGTCCTCCCAAATCTTGGGGCTCGCCTCCGAATCGTCGCTCATGGAACCCTCGGGGAAGTAGTCGCCATAGGTGTGGGCGACAGCGTTCATGGTGGCGAACACGGAATTGGCGATCGCTGGATTGAATGGCACATCGCCTCTGATCATGGCGACTGCCGCGCCGGCCGCGCCGCCGGTGCTCAGCATGAGCTTCTTGCGGCTGTCGATCGGATCGTCGGACGCCAAAGCCGTTCCGGAAAACGTAGCAATCAGCAGCGAAAGGGCCGCTCCCTTGAGAAATGTCACATCTTCCCCCTTGGGTGTCGTGGAGATTGAGACAAAAAGACCGACATCCGTCGGCCGCGGGCAGCTTCGGTGTTTTCGCGCCCGCCCGCAAGACCCGCAAAAACCGCCGCGCTCAACCGACAAGGTGTTCTCCGCGCGCACTCGGTGCGGGATTCCGGGCCATCGACGAGACGCTGATCCGGCGCCACAGAGACATCACAAAACATTGACACCACAGCGGGACTCAGCCGAGCGCAATGCCACGCAGGGCTTCTTGGGACCCGACCATGCCGTCCACGAACAAGGACGAGCTTCTCGCCGTCACACGCAAAGAGTTCGCTAAGCTGGACGATCTCATCGGCGCCGTCAGCGATGCGCAGGCGCTGGCCAAGGATGAGGACGACATCTCGATCAAGGACGTGGTCGCGCACCGCGCGCATTGGATCGAGCTGTTTCTTGGCTGGTATGCGGACGGCATGGCGGGCAAGGACGTGTTCTTCCCGGCCAAGGGCTACAAATGGAGCGAGCTGAAGCGCTACAATTCCGACCTGAGGGCCAGGCAGGCAAAGCTCAGCTGGGACGATGCGCGCGCCATGCTGCGCGATCGGCACGCCGCGCTCGATGCCTTCATCAAGGGCAAGCGCAACGCGGCGCTTTATGGTGGCCCCATGAAGGGCGCCAACAACAAGTGGACGCCCGGCCGCTGGGCGGAGGCCGCCGGCCCCAGCCATTACCGCTCGGCGACGAAATACATCCGGGCCAGGCTGAAGGCGTTGGGCTGAGGACCAGGAGCGAGCGTACCGATCTAGCTGAGCCCCACCGGGAGCGCCGGATGGCGCATCTCCATCACCCTCTTGTGTTGGTTCGGCTGCCACGCTTGACGAGAACCATCGTCGAAAACGGTGCTAAACTAGCGCTGTCACACCCACGACGTTTTGTCCGCGGCTAATGGCAGCGAAGACGCAACGACAACAGGGAGTTCCGACATGATCATCCGCAAGATCCGCAACGAGTTCGACCTTCGCGTCTCGCGGCGCGAATTGCTGGCCGCCGCCGGGGCGAGCGGTCTCGTCGCCGCTCTCCATCCGTTCTCCGCTTTCGCAGCCGCCAATCAGGCGCATCTGCGCCTCATGGAGACCACGGATCTGCATGTTCACGTCTTCCCGTACGACTATTACGGCGACCGGCCTGTCGACACAGTCGGTCTCGCGCGCACCGCGACGCTCATCCGTGGCATCGAAGCCGAGGCGACCAACGCCATGCTGGTCGACAACGGCGACTTTCTGCAGGGCAATCCCATGGGCGATTACATCGCCTATGAGCGCGGCATGAACGCGGGCGACGTCCACCCGATCGTCGCCGCCATGAACCAGCTTGATTTTGCGATTGGCACGATCGGCAACCACGAGTTCAACTACGGACTCGATTTCCTCATGAACACGACTGCCGGCGCGGACTTCCCGATGGTGCTTGCCAACGTCGCCAAAGGAACGCTGGGCGCGAGCCCGCGCGACGACGATATGCTCTACGAGCCATACAGAATCTTGGAGCGCGAAATTGTCGACGGCGACGGTAACAGCCACCCGATCCGCATCGGCTTCATTGGTTTCGTGCCGCCCCAGATCATGAACTGGGATCGCCGGCACCTGAAGGGCAACGTCAACGCTCGCGACATCGTTGAATCCGCCAAGGCCTGGGTACCGGAGATGAAGGAAGCCGGCGCCGATATCGTGATTGCGCTGTCGCATTCCGGCATCGGACCCGCCGCGCACGTTGAGGGCATGGAGAACGCCTCCGTTCCGCTTGCCGCGGTCGAAGGCATCGACGCTGTTATGACCGGCCATCACCATCGCGTCTTTCCCGGCGACACCTATGCCGACATTGACGGCGTCGACGAAGTCGCCGGCACAATCCACGGCAAGCCGGCGACGATGGGCGGATTCTGGGGGTCGCATATGGGCCTCGTGGACCTGCTTCTGGAACACGACGGCAACGCCTGGAGGATCGCAAGCTCCACGTCGGAGGCGCGGCCGATCTCGGAGCGCATCGAGCGCAAGAATGTGGCGCTCGTTGAGAGCCAGGAGGACATTCTCGACGCTGTCCGCGCTGACCATGAGGCCACGCTCGCTTACGTGCGCCGCTCCGTCGGCAAGACTTCGGCGCCGTTGCACTCCTACTTCGCGCTGGTGGCGGACGACCCATCGGTGCAGATCGTGAGCCAGGCCCAGACCTGGTACGTGAGCGATCTCATGAAGGGCACCGAGTGGGAGGGCTTGCCTGTGCTCTCTGCGGCAGCCCCGTTCAAGGCCGGCGGCCGCGGCGGCCCGGAATATTACACTGACGTCAAAGCTGGCGACGTCGCGATCAAAAACGTAGCCGACCTGTATCTGTACCCGAACACGGTCCGGGCGGTTTCTATCACCGGTGCACAGGTCAAGGAATGGCTTGAGATGTCGGCCGGCATCTTCAACCAGGTCCAACCCGGTGTCGCCGACCAACCGCTGATCAATTCGGAGTTCCCGTCTTACAATTTCGATGTGATCGACGGTGTGACCTACCGGATCGACCTCACCCAGCCGGCGAAATACACACCCAAGGGCGACCTTCAGAACCCGGATGCCAATCGCATCGTCGATCTCAAATTCAATGGCGACCCGGTCGATCCGGATCAGCGTTTCGTCGTCGCGACCAACAACTACCGCGCCGGCGGTGGCGGCAACTTCCCTGACATCGGACCGGCTGTAACAATCCTTGAGGCACCCGACACGAACCGCGACGTGATCGTGCGCTATATCGTCGATCAGGGCACGATCAATCCGTCGGCTGACGCGAACTGGACCTTTGTTCCGGTCGACGGCGCGAGCGTGATCTTCGAGACAGGCCCGGCCGGCAAGGATTACGCCGGCGCCGTAGAAGGCGTGACCATCGAGCCGGCTGGCGACGGCGAGGAAGGCTTCGCCCGCTACAGCATCACGTTCTAGGTTCGCCTCCGCTGTAAGGCACCAGGGCGGGGCTTTCAGGCCCCGCCCGCTCGCCAAGCGCCGCTGGCGGAGGGAGGGGGATTCGAACCCCCGAGACGGTTGCCCGCCTACACGCGTTCCAGGCGTGCGCCTTCAGCCACTCGGCCACCCCTCCGGAGGCGCTTCATGTATCGCTCGCCCGGCCCCTTCGCAAGGCGGCGGGCAGACAGCACGGTGGCTAGAGCCGCCTAGGCGGCCCGGCGGACCGCCGACGGATTGCCGACAGGGGCGATCCGCCCTACCTATGCGTCATGCTCCGCTTCTTTGCCCGCTCGATCGGTTTCTGGCTTGTCGCCGCCGCCCTCGTCGCCGCCATCGTCGATGGCGCCAAGTCGATCGGCGCGTCACGACTGGTGACCACGCCGCTCTCTGAGACCTGGATGACCGTCGCCGGCCTGATCGGCTGGACGTCGAACGAGAACGGCGCGCCGCTCGATCTGGTCTGGCCGTTCGACCTTCTGGTCACGTGGCTCTTGGCGGCGCCCGCGATCCTCGTCTTCGCCGTGCCCGGCGTGGTGCTTCTCATTGCCGGCGCCAAGCGTCGACGCTTCTCCATCAACCGCGAGTTCGCGGCCTGACCGCCGGAGGCTTCATGTTTCTCTTCGGTTCGAAATCTCTCGACATGCCCGCCCCTGGCGATGCGTTGCCGGGCCGCGACGCAGCGATCCCGACGGCGGAGATGCATTTCGTCAACGGCCATCCGCTGAAGGGCCCCTACCCGGACGGCATGCAAAGAGCGCT
Source organism: Afifellaceae bacterium (assembly GCA_028284625.1). Lineage (GTDB taxonomy): Bacteria > Pseudomonadota > Alphaproteobacteria > Rhizobiales > Afifellaceae > DASWJZ01. The sequence goes on from JANQRH010000016.1 coordinate 31,396, forward strand.
TTTCGGCCTCGGCTGCTTCTGGGGCGCGGAGCGCATCTTCTGGCAAACGCCCGGCGTGTGGGTGACGGCGGTCGGCTATGCCGGTGGCGAAACGCCCAATCCCACCTATGAAGAGGTGTGCAGCGGCAAGACCGGCCACAATGAAGTGGTGCTCGTCGTCTTCGATCCTGAGGCCGTGTCCTTCGCGGAGCTCCTCGCCCGCTTCTGGGAAGCGCACGACCCCACCCAGGGCATGCGCCAAGGGAACGATATCGGCACGCAGTATCGCTCCGGTATCTACGTCTTCGACGATGCGCAACGGCGGGACGCGGAGGCGTCGCGCGACGCCTATCAGCAGGCGCTTGGCCGAAGTTTCGGCGAGATCACCACGGAGATCCGTGACGCGCCGCCATTCTTCTTCGCGGAGGACTATCACCAGCAATATCTGGCGAAGAACCCCGCCGGTTATTGCGGGCTCGGCGGGACGGGCGTCAGCTGCCCGGCCTTTGCGGAAAACGCTGCGTGACTCTGCACTGAGGCTAGCGCCCGTTCGGACGCGGGCGCGGCAGACGCGCCGGCAACAAGCCCTCAGCCAGAAGCTCAGCCGCCACCCTGGCGGGCGCCTCGGGAATCGGCTTGCCCAACGACGCGGCGAAAGCCTGTCGCATCGTCATTGCGCCGGCGGGTGCCGGTGCCGTGAGGACGTCGCGGCAGGCGGCCGGCAGGCCGGACAGCATGATCTCAGGCGGAGGTGGTGCGTCCGGGTCCGGCGGCGGCGCCGGCTTATAGGGCTCGGCCGTGTACCACCATTGAAGCGGCTCGCCGCATCCGTCGCCGGGCGGCGGCGGCGATTGCTTGCGGCAGCGTGCCCCTGGCGGACAGGATAGCCGGACGTGGAAATGGTAGTTGTGGCCGTAATAGGGGCGCACCTTGCGCAGCCACGACCTGTCGTCGCCGGCCGTGGCACAGAGTTCTTTCTTGATGCCGGGCGCCACGAAGATGCGCTCCACGCGCGGATCGAGCGCGGCGCGACGGATGAGCCGACCGTGCGCCGGTGTCCAGACGCTGCGTTTCACTTCATGAGGGCCGGGCTCCACAACGGCGATGGCCGACATATCCTCGCGCTCGCGTTCGGTGAGACGCCGGTCGGGCATCGGCGTCAGCCAGATATCGGCGTCGAGACCGGATTGATGCGAGGCGTGGCCGGTCAGCATCGGGCCGCCGCGCGGCTGCTGCAAATCGCCGACTAACAGCCCCGGCCAGCCGTCCTGCTCGACCGCGTCCTTCGCCAGCTTGTGGATGAAGTCGATGAGCGTCGGCAGCCCCCATTGGCGGTTACGCGAGAGCCGCATCGCCTGCCAATGCGGCCCGTCGGGCGCGAGCTGCACGCCGCCGGCCATACAGCCGCGGCTATAGAAGCCGATCGGTTCAGGCGGCAGATCGGCGGGGAGCGCTGTGGAGCCGAAGAGCTCCTTGGCCGGCCGCTCCTGCGCTGAGGCAGTCACCGCCGCAGCGACAAGGCTCAGAATCAGCGCCACACGAAGCATCGCCGATCTGTAGCACGAGGTGGCTTGCCGCTTAAGGCTGGGGCCCGCGCAATTCCGTGACCCGCCAGAGCCTGAGCTGAGTCTTTTCCGTGGACTCGACCGGCTCGAGCCAAGCCGGCGTTGCGCCCGCCAGAAGACGCGCAAGCAGGCCTTCCGGCGCCTTGTCCGAGGCGACGGCGGATTCCCGCGACGTGGCGCAGATCGCGATGTAGTCGACCGCGCGGCGGTCGATGATGGCGCGCGCCTGATGCGGTGGCTTGTGGGTCGCATAGGTGGCATCGAGGATCGCCTGTTCGGAGCGATGATAGGGGCCGGCAATCACGTCGTGGGGCGACAACAAAAGCGCGGAAGGACCAAAGAACACCGGCGTCAGCAAGCGTCCTTGCGGCACGCCGGCAAGCAGACCGGCGCTTGCCGGATCGAGGCATTCGCGCTCGGCGTTGGAAAGGCCGGCCGTCTGCGCCTTGGGCGCGGTCGGGCGCTCCGGCGGCGCAAGGCGGCCGGCAGTCGCCGCGGCGAGCGCTTCGGTCGCGACCCAGCCGAGTCCCACATGCGCGATCGGACAAGCCACGAGGAAGCCCGCCAACACCGGCAGCGCCGCCCGGCTGCGCAGCGTCGTTACGCAGTGGCGCGCGGCGAGTTCGGCAAGCCAGGCACCGAGCACGGCGATCGCGGCGACATTGGCATAGGGCAGCGTGCGCACCTGGTAGAAGCTGAGCGCCAGCGCCGTTGCCAGCAACGCCAGCGGCACGCCCCAGGCGATCCGCCGCTCCGTCGGACCATGCCACAATCGGATGAGCACCACCGCCAGGGCGACAATCGGAGGTCCAAGCGTTGCGATCGCGGCGACCGGTCGGCGCGCAGCGTAATCGGCGATCGGCAGCGCTTCCAGAACCGTGTCGAGCCATACGGCGCGCAGCTCAGCAGAGAGCTTGCCGTAGGGGCCCGACAGGCAGTCCGGCGCGACGAGAAGAAGTGCCGCAACTGTTGCTGCGCCGAGCACGGCCAGACCGGCAAGGCGAAGAGCCATCGCCTGCGTTCGATGAAACACCAGCGCGAGCGCCGCCAAGCCTAATCCGGCAACAGCCGCAGGCAGCGCCATGGCCCAGGACAGCGCGTCGCAAACAAAGGCGGCCTCTCGCGAGCCGGAGCCGGCATAAAGCGCCGCCGGTGCGGCGGCGAACGCAAGTCCGAATGCCGCCGTCGCGCGGGCGCTCAGACCGGCCATCGCCCAGCGGATCGCGACGATGGCACTGAAGATCGCCACATAGGGGATCATCTCCAGCCCGATGGCGAGCATCATCGCCAGGCCGCAGCCGAGCAGCACGCCGTAGACCGCGCCGCGATCAAGCCGCAACGCCATCGCTAACATCAGCGCCGTCAGCGCGTATTGCGCGTTGTGGTGATCGATGGTTCCGGGGAAGAAGAAGAGCAGCGGATCGAGAAAGACGAGCGACAGGATGAGCGCCGGCACGGCCGCGCCGCGTCCGGCGAGTGCGGTGGCGCTCAGCGCCACGCCCGTCATCAGCGCCAGGAGCAGAAGCAGCGGCCAGGCAATGAGCGCGAGACGCTCGCCAATGCCGACGAGATCGCCCAGCGCAACCAGCGTTGCAATCGGCGCATCGATCAGGCGCGACCAATGCATGAGCGCGCCTCCCGGCGGGTCCATGCGATGCTGCATGAGATCGAACCAGCCCTGCCCGGCCAGAAGATCGCGCACCTGCACCATGCGCATCAGGCTGTCGGGGTCCTGGCGGATGAACATGTCGGGGTTGAGCACAGCCGTCATGGCGATCGCCGCGGCAAAGGCGCCCCAGAAGATCAAGAGCACGACCCAAAGCGCCGGCTCCTTGGAGCCGGTCTTCGACGCGGCCGCTGTGGAGACCACATTGTCGGCTGCGGCGGGGTCGGCGGCGATGTCGGCGGACGATTTCACGTGAGCGCTTGGCGAAATGGACCTGTCGCCAAGGTGAATAAATCGCAAAGATAAACGGCAGGTTCCCAAGCGCGGTGAACCTTACGGGGCGTTAAGCGGATTGGCGCAGATTGCCGAGCATGACAGCCGCACACCCATTATTGCCACCCGCGTTGGAGCGCTTTGTGCGTTTCGCGATTGTCGGCGGCGCGGGCTTCGTCGTCGATGCCGGGCTGTTGGTGCTGCTGCACCACTGGGCGGGGCTCGACCCTTTCTCCGCGCGGCTGATGTCGATCGCCGCGGCGGCGTTCACGACCTGGCGGCTCAACCGCGCACATACGTTTGGTGCATCGCCGACCGGCCAGGCCACCGAGGGCCTGCGTTACGGCTTGGTCGCCGGGCTGGCGGCGGGTCTCAACTATCTCATCTATGCGCTGGCGCTGATCCTATGGCCGATACTGCCACCCGTCGCCGCCGCCATTGGCGCGACGCTTCTGGTGATGGTGTTCTCTTATTTCGGCTATGCGCGCTTCGTCTTTCGCAGCGGATCGCACGCACGAGCTTTGCCCGCCGATCGATGACCTGACTCAGCTAGTCGACGAACGAGACCGTGACGCCGGGCTGGACCAGGCCGGCAAGTTCCTCAACGTCCCAATTGGTCAGCCGCACGCAGCCGCGCGCCGGGGTTTTCCCGACCTTGGCCGGTTCCGGCGTGCCGTGAATGCCGCAGGCGGGCACCGACAAGCCGATCCATGTTGAACCCACGGGATTGTTGGGGCCGGCGGGAAGCGTCAACTTTCCCGCGTCGCCGGTCGTGGCAAGCCCGCCGGGATCGTAGAAGAAGACCGGATTGGGGGTGACGGTCTCCACTTGAAGCTCGCCTGTCGGGGACGGGTTCTGAGCGCTGCCGATCGTCGCGGGATACGCGACGAGGAGACGGTTCTGCGCATCGTAGGCACGCAGCTGACCGCGCGTCTTGTCGGCGACGATGCGAAATGCGGCGCCGCTCACGGGTTTCGATTCTACCGAGGTCACCCACACCGTGGTGCCGGCCTGCGTGAAATCCGCATCCGGGTTGAGCGCGCGCAGGAGCTTTGCGTCGATGTGAAATCGCTCGCTCAGCATCTCTACCGGGCCGCCATAGGAGAGGCTCGGAAGCTGCGCCTGCGCAACAAGATCCTGAGGGATCGAAGTAAAGGGATAGGCTAGATCGGCCTCGGTGATGGTGTATTGCACCAGCACCTCGCCGGCGCCGTCGCCGCCGATTGCCTTCCACACCTCCGCGTCGAGGACGCCGTCGGCCGGCAGACCGACTACCGTCTCCACGGCGGATATGGCCTTGGCCAGATTGCCGCCGGGATAGGAGTCGACCGCGCCGGGCGAGGCGCCGACCCGGTCAAGCAGCACTTGCGCCTTCAGGACAAGTGGATTGGCGCCGCCGACGGCAAGCGTCTCCTCGCTGAATGTGACCGCATTGACCTCCGCCACTTGCAGGCTTTCGCGCGTGCGATCCTCGCCGGGCGCGATAACAATCTCGGCCGGAGCTGCGTCGGTTCCTAAAGATGGCGAGGACGATCCTAGGTCCGAAGGTGCGTCCTGGGCGGGAGTTGCTTCCAGAGATGACGTGGTGTCGGCGGGCGGCGTTTCAGTTGGTGCGGTAGATGCGGTGTCGGCGGGCAGTGTTTCAGCCGGCGCATTGGAGGCGCCGTCGGTCGGTGGCGTGCCGCCCTCTTCCGGCGGCAGCTCGATCTTGGGCGGCGTGTAGGGTCGCGGCCCAAGCTCCACCGGATTGAGCGCCGGCGCGCCCGGCGCGCCCGGCGCCGCATTGCCTGGCTGATCGGGTGCCAATCCAGGTGGCAGCAACGGGTCTTGCTGCTCTTCCGTGCCTGCCTGGCGCTGCCGCTTCAGCACCTCGTCGATCAGCTGCTCAAAGCTCTGCGCCTGCGCCGCTGATTGGATAGACGGCAGCGCCGCAATGGCGACAGCCAATCCGATTACATGTCTTCTTCGAAGCAAAGACGTCTCCCGCGAGCCCCCTCGCAGAATGCTGCCCCTTGCCATACCGGTTGGAACTCTACCCAACCAGCGCACACATCGCCACATCGCCGTCAGCCCGCTCCAGTCTGCGCACGGTGGCGGAGGTAGTGATCGGCGATCACGATAGCGAGCATGGCTTCGCCGATCGGAACGGCGCGAATGCCGACGCACGGATCGTGGCGGCCTTTGGTGACCAGATCGACGTCCTCGCCGCTCCGCGTCACGCCGCGCACCGGACCGAGGATGGAGGAGGTCGGCTTGACGGCGAAGCGCGCCACGACGGGCTGGCCGGTGGAGATGCCGCCAAGCACGCCGCCGGCTTTGTTGGAGAGGAAAACGGGCTCGCCGTCATTGCCCATGCGCATCTCGTCGGCGTTCTCCTCGCCACGAATGCGCGCCGCTTCAAAGCCGTTGCCGATCTCCACGCCCTTGACCGCGTTGATCGACATCAGCCCGGCGGCGATATCCTGGTCGAGTTTGCTATAGACCGGCGCGCCGAGCCCCGCCGGCACGCCATCAGCGTGCACCTCAATCACCGCGCCGACCGAGGAGCCGCTCTTGCGCACATCGTCGAGATAGGCGGCCCATTTTTCCGCCGTCGCCGCGTCGGGGGAGAAGAACGGATTGCGGTCCACCTCGTTCCAATCCCAGCGCGAGCGGTCGATCTCGATATCGCCGATACGGGTGAGCGCACCGCGCACCGAAAGCCCCGGCACCACTTTGCGGGCAATCGCGCCGGCGGCAACGCGCATCGCCGTCTCGCGCGCGGAAGAGCGGCCGCCGCCGCGATAGTCGCGGATGCCGTATTTCAGATCGTAGGTGTAGTCGGCGTGGCCCGGCCGATAGCGCTCCTTGATCTCCGAATAATCCTTGGAGCGCTGATCGACATTCTCAATCATCAGCGCGATCGGCGTGCCGGTCGTCACCTGTGCGCCGGCCGCCTCATCGCCTGCATCGGGGGTGAACACGCCGGAGAGGATTTTGACCTCATCGGGCTCCTGGCGCTGTGTGGTGTAGCGCGACTGACCGGGCCGCCGCTTGTCGAGGAAGCTCTGGATGTCGGCTTCGGTCAGCGGGATTCCCGGCGGACAGCCGTCGACCACGCAGCCGATCGCCGGCCCGTGGCTCTCGCCCCAGGTGGTGACGCGGAAGAGATGACCGAAGGTGTTGTGCGACATGCGAATCCCGGCTCGCCGCAAGGTGTAGGCGGGCGGCGAAAGAGCGTCAAATTCAGATCGCCAGCACCCTGCCGTTCGTGAACAGCGTGATGCGGTCCTGCGGCACCGCCAGATGTGGGGCGTCGTGGCCCGGCAGGCCGGCGAGAAGGTGGTGCAGCGCGCGCAGCACACCGCCATGCGCGACCATCAGCGTCGGCGCGTCCATCGTCCGTAGCCAGCCGGCGACGCGTTCCGCGAGCATCGCGTAGCTTTCGCCACCGGGCGGCGCGTAGCGCCATTTATCCGCTTCGCGAGCCTGAGATTCGTCGGGGTAGCGCGTCATGATCTCATCGATCGTCAGCCCTTCCCAATCGCCGTAATGGACTTCCTTTAGGGCCGCATCCTCCGCAAAGGGCCGCCCGCCCTGCCCGGCCTCGCTCAGCGCGATACGCATCGTCTCCGTCGTGCGCACAAGCGGCGAGGCGACGAGACGCCACTCGCCGGCCGCGATCAGGCCGGCCAGAGCGCGGCCGTTGCGGGATGCCTGGCGGCGGCCGAGATCGTTCAGCGGAATGTCGCACTGGCCTTGATAGCGGAACTCGCGGTTCCAGTCGGTTTCGCCGTGGCGGATGAAGATCAGCGGCACGCGGCTCATGCGCGACCTCCGAGCCGCAGGCCTGGCGCCGGGCGCTCCTGCAAGACGTCGCGACGGAAGCAGAAAAGCGCAGCCGGCCGGCCGCCGGTTGCCGTCGAAGTGCCGCCGGTTGGCTCCACCAGCTGGCCCTGCTCCACCAGGCGGCGAAAGTTCTGCTTGTGAAGATGTCGTCCGGAAATCGCTTCCACCGTGTGCTGCAACTCCGTCAGCGTAAAGCTCTCTGGCATCAGTTCGAAGACAACCGGGCGGTATTTCAGTTTGGCGCGCAGCCGCGAGATCGCGGTGGCGAGGATGCGGCGATGATCGTGTAGCATGGCGGCCCCCAATTGCGGGAGCTCAGCGCGCGCCATCGCCGCTTCGCGCCCGTCTCGCAACGCCTCCTCAATGAGGCCGGCCTCGTAGAGCAACTCGAAGCGATCGAGCACGCGCTCCTCATCCCACGGCAGTTCGCCAAGCCCGAACGACAGCTGCACGCGGTCACGGCGTGACATCGGTCGCGGCGGGTCGTCTGCCGCAGGGCGGTGTGACGCCCATTCCTCCAGAAGCGGGACGATGGATTGGTCGAGCGGCTCGGGGCGGCCGCCGCGCCAATCCTCCCAAGGGAAAAACTCGTACCACGGTCGCCAGGCGGCGGCGGAACGCTGCAGCACCTCGTCGGATTCCGGGGAGCGCCGCGTCAGCGCCAGATAGCCGACCGACATGACGCGCGGATCGGTATCGAAGGGCTGAGCGTGACGCCCGCGATCGCCGAATGTGTAGAGCTGCTCGACATAGCCGAGGTCGAGATGCGTCTGTGCCTCCACCCAGGCGCGCAGGCCGATCTCCAAGGTGCGGTGGCGTACAGGATCGAACGGGCCGAAAGGCAGGCTGTCCTGCGGCCCATCGTGGCTGCGCACGACAAGGATCAGCGGCGCCAGTTTGTCGACAGCAACGACGGCGGCGTTCACGCCGACGACGATTGCCGATCCGACGGTCCCATCGAAAGCGTCCGACGCGTGCGGGTCACTCATCGAGATGGAGCGCGAAGACGGTGCCCTCATACGCGAATGCGCCGCGGCCGATGCGCTCAACGGCGCGCACCATCCGTCCGTCTCGGCCCAGAATCTCGTCGGCCACCTCAACGAGGCGCGCATTGGGTGTCGCCTCCGGCGAGCGGGCGCGAATGCGCAGTGCGACTTCCATCTCGTCGACCTCCGGCCGCATGGCGCAAAACGCGGAGAAGGCCGCCGCCGTGGAGCGGCTGATGCCGGCGAAGCAATGGACGACGACCGGCGCTTCACGCTCCCAGCTGCGCACGAAGCTCAAGAACGTGTTCACATGCGCGGCGGACGGCAGGACCATCCCCTCCGCCGGCACAGAAATGTCGTGCATGCCGAGAAACAGATGGTTGTCGGGCTCGACGCTCTCAGGCCGCTCCACCTGCGTGCCGTCATTGATGAGCGTGACGATATGCGCGGCACCGCTTTCGGCGACCGTTTCGCCGAGTCGCGACAGCGGGCAAACATAGATGGCGCTCATACCGTCTCCGTCGTTGCCGCGATCAACGTTCTGACGCTTTTCAGATAGTCCGATTCGGCGCGTTTTGCAGGCCATGGCTCGAGCAATGCGGCGATCGCGTCGCGGCCGATCCCACTGGGGCGGCCGAAATAGCGCCGCGCCTCCTTGTCGTCGAAACCGGCGAGCCGAACCGCTTCCCAATAGGCGGCGACCTGGTCGGCGCGTTTGATGCGCTGCCGCAGGGTCTGCGGGAGTGTCGCCGGCAGGCCAAAACGCAGGCGCACGGCAATGGCGAGCCGCTCTTCGACGTCGCGATAGGTCGTGTCAATCACTGCCTTGAACGGCGAGATCATGTCGCCGATCACATATTCCGGTGCGTCGTGGATGAGCGCCGCCAGGCGGTCGCGTGGCGTCGCGCCGGCCTGTTGCAGCCTGAGCACGCGCTCCACCAGCATCGAGTGCTGGGCGACGGAGAAGGCATGATTGCCGGCGGTCTGGCCGTTCCAGCGGGCGACCCGGGCGAGCCCGTGGGCGATGTCCTCAATCTCAATGTCGAGCGGCGAAGGGTCGAGTAGGTTGAGGCGGCGGCCGGACAGCATGCGCTGCCATGCGCGCGCCGGCGCGCCGGGGCGATCCGGCACTTCTCAGTCCCCTTCTTCCGCGGCGCCCGGCCAATCGTAGGTGGCCCAGGCCGGCAGCGATGCCGTCACGGGTTCCTCACCGACTTGGATGGCAAGCCCGTCATCGAGTGCGGCGCGCAGCCGATCGAGCCGCGCCACGCCAATGCCGCGACCGTCTGACGACGAGCCGAGCCGCCCGAGGCTGCGATCGTCCGCAAGGATATCAGCGCCCGGTTCCGGCAGGGGCGCGTCGCTCTGCAGCGCGACGATGCGGCGGCGTGCGGTGCCACGATGGCGCATGCGGCTGACGACCTCCTGGCCGACATAGCAGCCCTTGTCGAATACCACGCCGTTCAAGGAGTCCATAGCCGCATCGAATGGGAAGGCCTCGCCGAAGACAAAGTCGATACCGCCTTCCGGCACGCTGAGCGCAATGCGGTGGCTGTGCCAATCGGTGCATTGTGCATCGGTCTTTGTTGAATCTGCCGGCGCGACCCACCTCTGCCCGAGTGCCGGCAAGCGCGGATCGCCGGGCCGGTCCCCTGCCCCGACCGCACCCCACGCGGCATAAACGCAAAGCTCCGGCGCGGGCACGATCTCCACCTTTGCCCGAAGCTTGTAAAGCGACAACCGTTTGGCGAAGGCCTCCGCCTGGTCAGCCCGGACATCGGCTGCATAACCGTCGGGCGTACGATGCAGCAGAAAATCCCACAGGATTTTGCCCTGCGGCGTCAAAAGGCCGCCATAGGCGATGCCGGCCCGGCCGACGTCGTCCATGTCGAGCGTCACGACGTTTTGCAGCAGCGTCATGGCGTCGGGGCCGGCGATGCGGATGACGGCGCGATCGTTGAGATGAGCAATGGGCATCGTTAATGCTACGCCCGCGAGAACATCGGCTCCAGCTCCCGACCGCCATAGACGATTCGGAGAACCTCGACGGTTTCATCCTTCAGCACACGAAAGGCAATGGTGACCCGACGCTCCATTCCTATCGTTCTCAGCCCGGGTTCCAGGTCGTCACGGCGCGTTCCCCGAACAGGAAAATCGGATAGGCTGTTGCAAAGGGCTCGAATGCGCCTTGTGAATTCGATAGCATTGGTGCGGCTGTCGCGAGCGATATAGTCGTAAATTGCGTCAAGGTCTGCTTCGGCGCTGGGGCGGAGCAGAACCCTAGTTGGCATTGCCTTCCTTCTTCACCAAGGCGGCGTGCTTCCTTTCGAGGCGCTCAAATACCTCGTCGGCATGAATGCTAGGACGAGGATCGTCAAGCGCTTCGCGAATCTTCTGCCGAAGCATCTCGTCAAGCGCTTCCTCTTCGCGATCCAGAGCTCGAAGCCCTGCGCGAACGACCTCGCTCGCGGAACTGTACGCGCCGGAACGCACGCGCGCCTCCACGCGTTCGTGGAGTTCGCCCAGCGTTACGGTGATAGGCTTGGTGGTCCGCATCGGCTGCGTCCTTTGTGGCACTCGACTGAGTATGACTTTGTCATATATCGCTTCTGAGATCCAAACACCAATCAAGTAGGACGTCGTGCCTGAGACATTCGACCTCATTATCCGCCGTGGCACCGTGGTCAATCACGACGGCACGGGTCCGCGCGACATCGGCGTGCGCGACGGCCGCATCGCCGCTCTGGGCAATCTCTCCGGCGCCGATTGTGCAGAAGACATCGATGCCAAGGGCCTGACGATCCTCCCCGGTGTGATCGATAGCCAGGTGCATTTCCGCGAGCCGGGGGCGGAGCACAAGGAAGACCTTGAAAGCGGCTCACACGCGGCCGTGCTCGGGGGCGTCACCACCGTCTTCGAGATGCCCAACACCAATCCGCTGACGGTCAGCGCCGACATGCTTGAAGACAAGCTTAGTCGCGCACGCGGGCGCATGCATTGCGACCATGCGTTCTGGGTCGGCGGCACGGCCGACAACGCACGCGACCTCCCCGAGCTGGAACGTCTGCCGGGTGCAGCCGGCGTCAAGGTCTTCATGGGCGCGTCGACCGGCGATCTTCTGGTGCCGGACGATGCCGGCGTGCGGGCGATCCTCTCACACACGCGCCGGCGCTCCGCTTTTCATTCGGAGGACGATTACCGGATGAACGACCGGCTCGGCGAGCGGCGCAACGACGACCCTTCAAGCCACCCAATCTGGCGCGACGTTGAGTCGGCGCTGTCGTCGACGCGGCGGCTCGTGGCGATCGCGCGGGAGACCGGCGCGGCGATCCACGTGCTGCACATCACGACTGGCGAGGAAATGCGTTTCCTTGCCGGTCACAAAGACGTCGCCTCCGTGGAGGTGACGCCGCAGCACCTGACGTTCTGCGCAGATGATTACGCGCGCCTTGGCACGCTCCTGCAAATGAACCCGCCGGTGCGCGACGCCGCCCACCGCGACGCTGTCTGGGCGGGCGTGGCGGACGGCACAGCCGACATTCTTGGTTCCGACCATGCGCCGCATACGCTGGAGGAGAAGGCGCAACCCTATCCAAAGTCGCCGTCCGGCATGCCGGGCGTTCAGACGCTCGTGCCGGTCATGCTGAACCACGTCGCTGAGGGCCGCCTGTCACTCACACGCTTCATGGACATGACGAGCGCCGGGCCGGCGCGGCTTTTCGGCATCGCCTGCAAGGGGCGTATCGCCGTCGGCTACGACGCCGACTTCACGATCGTCGACCTGAAACGCACGACCACCATCGAGAACGCCGCTATGGCCACGCGCTCCGGTTGGACGCCCTATGACGGGATGGCCGCCACCGGCTGGCCAATCGGCACGATCATCCGTGGTCAAAGGGTCGTCTGGGAGGGCGAACTTGTGACCGCAAATGCCGGGAATCCCGTGCGTTTTCACGTCGCGCTGCCGCCCGGCCTGCGGTAACCACGCCAAAGCATTACGCTCCTTTAAGGCGCCGTCGTTAGTTAAGACGAAGGTTTAACGCGGACGGCCTGGAGCACCAGCTTGACGATTGCGACCGAGAGTCGCCTCGGCGGCGGAAGCCTTCTTCAGAGGGCGCGCGCGACGCTGACCGGCACCGACACGGCTTCCGTGGCGCAGCGCTCGTCCGCAATTGCGCTCATCATCCGTCTCTCAAGCGCGGCACTCGCCTACATTGCACAGGTGGTGCTGGCGCGCCTCATGGGTCAGCACGAATACGGCGTGTTCGCTTATACCTGGGTGTGGTTCCTGGTCTTCGGCGCCATCGGCACGCTGGGCTTCGGCGATTCACCGGTACGCTACATCGCGCAGCTGAGGGCGCGCGGCGAGCCATCGCACCTCAGAGGCTTCGTCCGATTTTCCGCCATCGCCACGCTGATTTCCTCCGTCGGCTTCGGCGCGCTCATCATCGCGGTCCTGCCGCTCGCCGGCGGATGGATCGACAACGTCTACCTCATGCCCATGGCGCTGATGGCGATCTCCATCCCATTCGCTTGCGTCCAAGCGCTCCTGGAGGCGATCGGCCGCTCCTATAGCTGGACCATCCCGGCGCTGGCGCCGGTCTACATCCTGCGCCACGGGCTTCTGCTTCTCTTCATGGTCGGCGCTGTTGCCATCGACATGGAGGCGACGGCGCTCACCGGATATATCTGTCTGGTCGCAACGATGGTGGTCTCCACGGCCTATCAGGCGATTGCGATCCTTATGCGCATGCGCCGCACGATCGCGCCTGGGCCGACGGCCTATCGGCCGCGCGAATGGCTGATCGGCTCCGCACCCTTCGCCGTGCTTTACGCCGGCCAGCATCTGGCGAGCTTCGCCGATGTGCTGGTGCTGTCGTTCTTCGCCAGCCCGGCGGAGATCGCCATATACTTCGCCGCAACCCGCATCATCCAGGTCGTCAATCTGGTGCCGTTCGCGGCGACGGTTGGGACGGCGCATCTCTTCTCCGCCAGCCATACGCGCGGCGACCATGACGACCTGCAGCGGCTTTGCCGGCATGTGGTGGCGGCGACGTTTGCCATCGCGGCCGCGGCTGTCGCCGTCCTCGTGGCCGGCGGCGACTGGCTGCTTGCCATGTTCGGCGACGGCTTTGAGGCGGGCTACACGCCGCTGGTCATTCTGGCGATCGGCGTGGTGGTGCGTGTGGCAGCAGGCCCGGCAGAGGACGTCCTCAACATGACGGGCTATAGCGGTCTCTCCGCCTCGACCTATCTCGTGATCGTCGGCGTGAACGTCGCCTTTGCCGTGCCGCTTATCATGGCCTTCGGCGTCAATGGCGCGGCGATGGCCGGGGCTTTGGCACTGACTTTACGGGCGGTCTGGCTGGCAATCGCGGCGCGCCGCAGGCTCCACGTCGATACGACATTGCTGGCGCTCCTTCCCAGCGGCCGGACGAACGCGCCCGATCCGGCAAAAACGCCGGCCGAATAGCGACGTCAGTCGCCGGCCAGGAAGAACAGCCAGCGCCCGTCCGGCGTGATCCCCACGCGGAAGAACGTATAGGTCCCGTAAGCCTTCATGTCGTCGTAATCGGCGGCGGTGAGCAGCGTGAAGAGCTCCACGAGCTGCTCCGACGACAGCGCCTCCAACGGGAACTCGGCGAAGTAGGGCCACACATAAAGCGCCTCGTCGGTCCCTTCGCCGACAAGAACGAACCCGCCTTCCAGAAGCTCTAGAAGGATCGCCAAAATCTCGCGGCCCTCGGCGTCGGCGGACAGCGCTTTCAGATATTCGATTGGATCGCCGGGATCGCCAATGGCCACGGCCGGCGGTGCTGGCTCGGCGTTCATCAAGGCGCGCAGCCTCTCCAGGTCGCCCGACCGCGCCGCCTCAATGAGCTTGCGGCGCTTCTCCTGCGCCGGCTCAGGCAGCTCCGTTTCGGCGCGCAGGATCGTCGGCAGCGGGGCGTCGACGCTGGGCGCGCCGTTCTCAGCCTGCGCAAAAGCGCCGGCTGCCGGCCATAATGCGCCGACGAGCAATCCCGCCAGCAATTGCTTGAGCATCCGATACCCGCATCCTGCCTCAACTCATGTGCACGATAAGAGGCCGGGCGCCGTACACGCAACAGGCGACGAACTGCGCCGGCGCAGCGTTGGCCTGCGTCAGGGAGGCTAGTGACAGGCGGCGGAGATGGTGAACTCGCCGGCGGCGACGCGCTGCGACAGCCGCTCGGTGAAGTCGGCGACGGCCGTTTCGCCATAGGTGGCGACGAGATCGCCGAGCGCGGCGAACAAAGCGACATGCGCCAGAACTTCCGGCTCGATGCCGGCGCCAAGCGCGTCCTGCCACACGGCCGAAATGCGCACATAGGCCTCGCGCTTCTGCGCGCTCAGCTGCTCGCTTTCCTGCTCGATGATGTGGTCCATCGTCGCCCCGTTTCTTCGTTAGAGCGCTCTTGCGTTTCGTTGAAATCGCTCAAACGCTCTATCTATTTTTAGCGCATGATCTGATCCAAAAACCGGCTGCCACTTTTTGGGATCATGCGCTCGCGAGGCGGCGTAGCACGCACGCAGCGCACCCGGCACCGCAATGTGAAAGGAGTCTTAACGGCCAGGCGGAATTACTGGCTGTAGCGGCTGCGCACATCGCTGGCGAGTGCCTGCCCCTCGCTCAGGTAGCGAGCGATCGCCCGCTCCGCAGACGGCGTGCAGGAGCGATAGACGGCGTTGAAGGTCTCAAAGCCATGGTTGAAGCGCGCGATCAAACGTTGCCGCCGCTTGGGACCCGGCTCCTCGGCAGCGAGAAGCGTGCTCATCTCCTGGCGCCAGGCCGAACCATCCTCCTCGCCGCAGAGATCGCGCAGGAAGGACAGCGACCCGAGGATCTCGGCGAGCCTGAGGAGCTTGTCCTCGTAGATCGGCGGCGGCAGCTCGGTCGCGCCCTCCTCCTGAGCCATGGCGGGCGTGATAAGAGCCAGCGTCAGGGCCGCGCCAAATGCCGCCTGGCGGAAACGAGTCATGCCGTAATTGTGCGGGCGTGCTCGCCGCACGGCAAGGCCGGTGGCCATCTCGCTCATGGCGAAGGCCGGTCGGCCAGAGCGGCGACAGCGCGCGCGATCCACCCGACCGCGCCCGCGGTCAACGGCCGCGTCAAGACATGCGCAAACGGAACGAACGCCGCCCGCGCGGCATCGTCGCCCGCGACCGGGTCGCCTTCTCCTGCGCGCGCAGCGAAGACCGTCACGCGGAAGTCCGATCCGCTTGGCCCGAATGCGCCGATCTCGACCATCGGGCCAACGGTCAGCCCGGTCTCCTCAAAAAGCTCGCGGCGGGCATTGGCCTCGGCATCCTCGCCGGGCTCCGCGCGGCCAGCGGGGAAGCTCCACAGGCCCTTGGAGGGCGCCCGCGCCCGCTCCACCATCAGCACGGCGTCGCGTCTCAGCACGATCGTGCTGGCGCCGGCCTTTGCCTCGGTGCTGTTGCTCGTCAGCGCGCTATCGTCCATCTCTTGAGCAGACCTTGATCATCGCAAACCAATGTGCGGCAGATACACCCTCATATCCAATGACGAAGCGGTGCGCCTCCTCTTCGACGTGCCGGCCTTTGACGCGCGGCTGCTTGTGCCCCGCTACAACATCGCGCCGACACAGCCGGTCGTGATCGTGCGGCAAGGCGCCAAGGGACGCGAGCTGGTGCCCATGCGCTGGGGCCTGATCCCGTGGTGGGCGAAAGACCCCAAAACCCTGCCGCTGATGATCAATGCGCGGGCTGAGAGCGTTGCCGACAAGCCAGCCTATCGCGACCCGTTCCGCTACCGCCGCTGCCTGATCCCCGCCTCCGGCTTCTACGAATGGCAGGATCGCGGCAAAGGGCCAAAGCAACCCTACGCCATCCTGCCGACCGAGGGCGGGCTGATCGCCTTTGCCGGGCTCTGGGAAACGTGGAGCGGCCCCGACGGCAGCGAGATCGACAGCACCGTCATCGTCACCACGGACGCCAATCGGCGGCTTCAGCCGCTGCACGAACGCATGCCGGTGGTGCTTGAGCCGAAGGATTTTGAAGCGTGGCTGTCGCCGGCGACGACGCCGAAGGACGCGGCTGCGCTGCTCAAGCCGGCGCGCGAGGATTTGCTGACGTTCAATCCGGTTTCGCTCCGCGTCAATGCGGTCGCCAATGACGATGCGGAGCTGCTTGAAGAGGCGCCACTCTTGGAGGACGCGCCGGCAAAGACCGGGCCGGACGATCAATTGCAGCTTCTTTGAGCTGCCCCTCCCCCGGGCTCGCATTTCGTGGAGACGCCGACATGTTGAGATATTTCTATGCCCCCAACACCTGCGCGCTTGCTGCCCATATCGCCTTGGAGGAAGTGGGCGCGGAGTACGAGCCCGTGCGCCTCAACTTCAAGAATGAGGACCAGAAGAAGCCGGACTATCTGGCGATCAACCCGAAGGCGCGGGTGCCTGCTTTGGCCACCGATCGCGGCGTCCTGACGGAGACGCCTGCGATTCTCGCTTTCATCGCGCAGAGTTATCCGGACGCGAAGCTCGCACCGAGCGAACCGTTCGCGTTCGCCGAGGTCCAGGCGTTCAACAATTATCTCTGCGCGACGGTGCATGTGGCGCATGCACATCGAATCCGTGGGGCACGCTGGGCCGATGATCCTGACGCCATTGAGGCGATGAAGCGCAAGGTGCCGGATTCCGTCGGCGCGGGCTTCGAACTGATTGAGCGCGAGATGCTTAAAGGGCCATGGGTGATGGGCGAGACCTACACGATCTCTGACCCCTATCTTTTCACGCTGGCGCGGTGGCTCAAGGCCGACGGCGTGGACGCGGCGCGCTTTCCCAAGGTGCAGGAGCACACGGCCCGAATGCGCGAACGACCCGCCGCGCAGCGCGCGCTGGAGCAGCACAAGACATAAGGGCTCTTAAAGCACCCGCCCCGGATTGAGGATGGTGTTGGGGTCGAACGCCTTCTTGATGCGGCGCATCAGGTCGAGCTCGATTTCGCTTTTGACCGTCGTGAGCAGCTCGCGCTTGTAGCGGCCGATGCCGTGCTCAGCGGCGACGGAGCCGCGCAACGCCGCGACGACTTCGTAGACCGCTTCGTGCACATCCGGCGCGCGGGCGAGGAACGCCTCGCGGTCCATGTCCAGCGGCTGGCTGATGTTGAAGTGGAGGTTGCCATCGCCCATGTGGCCGAAGCCGACCACGCGACCGCCGGGGATGACGCGGATCACGGCCTCACTTGCGCGCGCGATGAAATCGGGCACCGCGTCGAGCGGAATGGAAACGTCGTGCTTGATGGACGCGCCTTCCGGCTTCTGAATCTCCGAAAGCGCGTGGCGCATGCGCCAGAATTGCTGCGCCTGATCCAGCGACGCCGCGATCGCCGCGTCGGCGAGAAGCTCCTGCTCCAACCCGTCGGCGAGCGCGCTTTCCACGAGCGCGGTGGCATCCGCCTCGCTGCGGCCGGACGAGAACTCCACCAGCGCATACCAAGGATGGGGCGCGGTGAGCGGGTCGCGCGCACCGGGCAGATGCTTGACCAGCATCTCAATGAGGATGCGCGGCATGAGCTCAAACGCGGTGAGCCCGGAGCCGGCCCTGTCGCGCGCCAGACGGAAGAGTTTCAGCGCGCTCTCCGGGCTGGCGAGCCCGACAAAGGCGACGGCCTGACCGCGTGGCCGGGGAAAGAGCTTGAGAACCGCCGCGGTGACGATTCCAAGCGTGCCCTCCGCGCCGATGAAGAGCTGCTTTAGATCGTAGCCGGTATTGTCCTTCAGAAGGCCACGCAGCCCGTCCCAGATCTCGCCGGTCGGCAGGACCACCTCCAGGCCGAGCACCAGGCTCCGCGTGTTGCCATAGGCGAGCACGCCGGTGCCGCCGGCATTGGTGGAGATGTTGCCGCCGATCCGGCAGGAGCCCTGTGCACCGAGCGATAGCGGAAAGAGCATGCCGGCCTCCGCCGCAGCCTCCTGCAAGCGCTCCAGAACGACCCCGGCCTCCGCCACGATCGTGCCGCCGGCGGCGTCGATGGCGCGGATCGCATCGAGGCGCTCCGTGGACAAGAGCAATTCGCGCCCGCTTTGGTCCGGCGTCTGGCCGCCGACCAGCCCGGTGTTGCCGCCCTGCGGGACGATCGGCGTGCCGGTTTCATTGGCAAGCCGCAGAATGGCGGCGATCTCGGTGGCGGAGCCGGGCCTGACAACGGCCGGCGATCGGCCGTGATAGAGGTCGCGAGGCTCCGTCAGATAAGGCGCTTTGTCGGCATCGGCGGTCAGCACATGGCGCTCGCCGACGATCGCGGCGAGGCGCGCCAGTAGGTCCTGTGAAGCGCCAGCAAAGCCCATGGCTCCCCTAGAGCGCTGTCGCGTTTAGTTGAAATCGCGCCAACGCTCTATCTCTTTGTTGGAGCATGATCTTATCCGAAAACCGGTTTCCACTTTTCGGGATCATGCTCTAGGCGATGACGCCGACCGCGTCGAGGCGGCTTGATTGCGGGGGAAGGCGCGTGCCATTAGCCACCCTTGGGCCGGAATCGCGGCTCGCGTCAGAGATGGGCAGGATGGACGCGTCGATCAGCGGAGTGATGCAAGGCAAGCGCGGCCTCGTCATGGGCGTCGCCAACAATCGCTCGCTCGCCTGGGGGATTGCCTCGGCGGCGCGTCAGGCGGGCGCTGAGCTCGCCTTCACCTATCAGGGCGAGGCGCTGAAGAAGCGCGTGGAACCGCTTGCCGCGACGCTCGACGCCCATGTCGCCGGGCATTGCGACGTGACCGACGGCGCCAGCATGGATGCGGTGTTCGACAACATTCGCGCGCATTGGGGCGGCCTGGACTTCCTCGTCCATGCCATCGCCTTCTCCGACAAGGACGAACTGACCGGCCGCTATGTCGACACGACGGAAGAGAACTTCCGCAAGACGATGGACATCTCCTGCTATTCGCTGACGGCACTCACGCAGCGCGCAGAGCCGCTGATGGCGGATGGCGGGTCGATCCTGACGCTCACCTATTACGGCGCGGAAAAGGTGATGCCGCATTACAACGTCATGGGCGTCGCTAAGGCGGCACTTGAGGCGAGCCTGCGCTATCTCGCCGTCGATCTCGGCCCGAAGAACATCCGCGTCAATGCCATCTCCGCCGGGCCGATCAAGACGCTTGCCGCGTCCGGCATCGGCGACTTCCGCTATATCTTGAAGTGGAACGAATACAACGCGCCGCTCCGCCGCACGGTGACGATTGAGGATGTCGGCCGGTCTGCCGTGTTTCTCCTCTCCGACCTCGGCGCCGGCGTCACCGGCGAGGTGCTCCACGTCGACGCCGGCTACCACGTGGTCGGCATGAAGGCGGTCGACGCACCGGATATTTCGACGGTGGATTGAGGAGGCGCGACGGGCGCCCTCACCCGATCTCCGCCACCACACGGCCGCGCACCTGGCCCTCGGCGATCTTCTCGGCCGTCTCCTTGATCTGATCGAAGCCTATGGTCGTGGTCATCGCGGCCAGCTTGTCGCGATCGAGGTCAAGCGCCAGCCGCGCCCACGCCGCTTCGCGATCGGCCCGCTTCACGAAGACGCTGTTGATGCCGATGAGCGACACGCCGCGCAGGATGAACGGCGCCACCGATGTCGGCAGGTCCATGCCGGCGGCATTGCCGCAGGCGGCGACCGCGCCGTTCGATTGGGTCATGGCAATGACGTTGGCCAATATCTTCGAGCCGACCGTGTCGACCGCACCGGCCCAGCGCTCCTTGTCGAGCATCTTGGCGTCGCCCGACAATTCGTCACGGCCGATGATTTCCGCGGCACCGAGATCGGTGAGATAAGCGTGCTCCGCTTCGCGGCCTGTGACGGCGATGACGTGAAAGCCGAGCTTCTTCAGGATCGCGACTGCGACGGAGCCGACGCCGCCGGCGGCACCCGTTACCACGACCGGGCCGGTTTCGGGCGTCACGCCGTGGCGCTCCAACGCCATGACACAAAGCATGGCCGTATAGCCGGCCGTGCCGATCGCCATCGTTTCCGCGGATGTGATGTCAGCGGGCTTCCTGATCAGCCACGCGCCCTTGACCCGCGCCAGGCCGGCATAGCCGCCCAGATGCGTCTCGCCGACGCCCCAGCCGTTGAGGATCACATCGTCGCCGGGCTTGAAGTCCGGATCGTCGGAACTGACCACCTCGCCGCAAAAGTCGATGCCAGGGATCATCGGCCAGCGGCGCACCACCGGCAGCTTTCCGGTAATCGCCAGCCCATCCTTGTAGTTGACCGTGGAGTGGCGCACGCGGACGACGACATCGCCCTCCATCAGCTCGTCGAGCGTCATGTCGCGGATGGCGACCGACTGCTTTTTGTCGGCGTCGCGGTCGACGACCAGGGCTTTGAAGGTTTCGGGCATGCGGCTCTCCCTTGCGGCATGCCTTCATGGCCTGCCACGCGCAGAATGTCATCCGGGAAGCCGGCATTCCTGTTTTGTTGTCCCAGTTCGGCCGGATGGCTGTCTTCAACCCTCCCCTTGAGGGAGGGTCGAAAGCGGCTTGCCGCTTTCGGGGAGGGGTGAGTTTGGGCGCACAGCGGCAGGGCCGTTCCCCCCTCCCGGAGTTTGCATCGGCTTCGCCTCGGAAACTCCGACCTCCCCTCAAGGGGGAGGTTATCGCGCGCATCGCTAAGCCGTCGCGGCCGCCTCGTATGCCGGGCGTTCCTGGATCGGCCAGTGGACCAACGCGGCGAAGATGCCCAGCGCGACGCCGAGCCACCACACCACATCGTAGGAGCCGGTCTGGTCGTAGAGCCGCCCGCCGAGCCACACGCCCAGAAACGCGCCGACCTGGTGGGAGAAGAACACGATCCCCATCAGCATGCCGAGGTGTTTTGGGCCGAACATGATGGCGACCAGCCCGGAGGTCGGCGGCACGGTGGAAAGCCACAACAGCCCGATCAGCGCGGAAAACAACAGCACCGTCACCGGCGTTGCCGGTAGCAGCACGAAGATGGTGATCGCCACGGCGCGCGAGAGATAGATCAGCGCCAGGAAGATCGGCTTGGAATGCCGTTGGCCGATCACGCCCGACGCCAGCGAACCGATGACGTTGAAGAGCCCGATCAGCGCCAGCGCCCAGGCGCCGATCCGCGGGTCGAGCCCCTTATCGACGATGTAGGGCGGCAGGTGCGTGGTGATGAAGGCCACGTGGAAGCCGCAGACGAAAAAGCCCGCCGTCAGGAGAAGGTAGCTTCTGTGCGCGAAGGCCTCGCTTAGCGCCTGCCGCATGGTCTGGTCGCGGACTTTTTGCGCATGCAAGTTGGGGCGGCCGGCGAGCGCCAAGGCCAGCACCGGAATGGCGAGCATGATCACCGCCATGATGATGAGCGCCTCGGACCATCCGAAATTCTGGATCATCGCCTGCCCGAATGGCGCGAACAAAAACTGCCCCATTGAGCCTGCCGCCGTGCCGACGCCGAAGACGATGGACTGGCGCTCAGGCGGCACGCGACGACCGAAGGCGGCAAGCACGATGGTGAACGAAGCGGCCGCCATGCCGGTGCCGATCATCAGGCCGGCTGAGACATTGAGCCAGAGCGGATCGGGCGCCCATGCCATCAGCGCCAGCCCGGCGGCATAGACGAGGCCGCCACCGGCGAGCACCCGGCCGGAGCCGTATCGGTCGGCGATAGCGCCGGCGATCGGCTGGCCCATCCCCCAGATGATGTTCTGGATGGCGATGGAGAGCGCAAAGATCTCGCGGCTCCACTCGCGCGCCTCAGTCATCGGCGCCAAGAAGAGGCCCATGATGGAGCGCGGGCCGAAGGAGAGAAACGAGATCAGGCAGCCGGCGACGATCACCAAAGGCAGGGCAACGGCGAGGGCGCTCGTGGGTGCGGGCTGCGCTGTGCGCGACATGCAGTTTCGACTTCTGTGAGGTCTGTCAGAAGAAGCGACTCTTATCGCGGATATTGCCGGCTGGCGCGTTCAACTTTTTCACCGCCCGCTTCAATGTCATTGATGATTGCGCGATGCTGGATAACCCATGCGAATCGGCTTGAAATGGCAATGTGACAGCCCTATGTAGTGCTCGACCGGCATCGGCCGGTTTTCTTTGAACCCTCTTATGCTCACATTGAGCATAATTTCCGAGGGAGTGACGAATGACTTATCTGCAAGGCCCCGAGGCAGAGACTATCGCGCACGCCGAAGCGCATGACCGCTTCCCGGTGCTGCCCATGCCCGACCTCTCCTACACACCGGAGGTGGCGGAGGCGACGGCGCCGATCTACGCCAAGGTCCGGCACGTGATCCCGTCGATCGAGTGGCCCTCCTTCGCGCCGACGATCCACGCGATCAACAACATCAAGAAGCAGCGGAACGCCGTCATCCTGGCGCACAATTATCAGACGCCGGAGATCTTTCACGGCGTCGCCGATATCGTCGGCGACTCCCTGCAGCTTGCGCAGGAGGCGGCGGAGAGCGACGCGGAGGTCATCGTCCAGTGCGGCGTGCACTTCATGGCCGAGACGTCGAAGCTGCTCTGCCCCGACAAGGTCGTGCTCATTCCCGACAGCCGGGCTGGGTGCTCGCTTGCCGCCTCCATCACCGGCGCCGACGTGCGGCGGCTGCGCGAGGCCTATCCGGGCGCGCCGGTGGTCGCCTATGTCAACACGTCGGCGGAGGTGAAGGCAGAGGTCGACATTTGCTGCACGTCGTCCAATGCGGTGGAGGTCGTTGAGTCGCTTGGTGCTAAGCGCGTCATCTTCCTGCCCGACCAATATCTCGCCAAGTGGGTCGCCTCGCAGACGGACGTTGAGATCATCGCCTGGCATGGCGCCTGCGAAGTACATGAGCGCTTCACCGGCGCGGAGCTCAGCGCCTATCGCGAGGCCGATCCGGGGCTCAAGATCATCGCGCATCCGGAGTGCCCGCCCGATGTCCTGGCGGAGGCCGATTTCACCGGCTCCACCGCCAAGATGATCAAGTGGGTCGCCGACGAGCATCCGGAAAAGGTGCTGATGGTCACCGAGTGCTCCATGGCGGACAACGTGGCCGCGGAGGCGCCAGGCGTGGAATTCGTGCGGCCGTGCAATCTCTGCCCGCACATGAAGCGCATTCAGCTCCCCAAGATCCTCGACTCGCTTCTTTTCATGAAGGAGGAGGTGCAGATCGATCCGCTGATCGCCGCCAAGGCGCGCCGAAGCGTCGAGCGCATGGTCAATTTGAAGAGCTAATGGGCGGCGTGAAAAGACGCCGCTTGACCGGGTTGCACCGCCCTTGAGCCTACTGCCCCTTCAATGAGCCCCTCCCCCTTTCCGCCGCAATCCTGGGACGGCATTGACGACGTGGTCATCGTCGGCGGCGGGCTCGCCGGACTCTTCTGTGCGCTGAAGCTCAGCCCACGCCCGGTGACGGTGATCTCCGGCGCGCCGATCGGCGAAGGCGCGTCGTCGGCCTGGGCACAGGGCGGCATTGCCGCGGCGATCGGCACCGGCGACACGGTGAAGAGCCATCTCGCCGACACCATCGCCGCCGGCGCCGGTTTGGTCGACCAGCGTGTGGCGCTTGGCATGGTGGAAGAAGCGGCCGACCGCATCCACGATCTCCTCGATTACGGCGTTCCGTTCGACCGCGACCTGGAAGGCGCGCTGAAGCTGTCGCGCGAGGCGGCGCATTCCACCAAGCGCATCGTTCATGTCGGCGGCGACATGGCGGGGGCTGCAATCATGGCGGCGCTTGCAGCGGCGGTCAGGCGCACGCCGTCGATCCGCGTCATGGAAGGCTTTGTGGCCGAACAGCTTCGCACCGAGGGGCCTTACGTGACTGGGCTCGTCGTGCGCGACCGCCGCGGCGGCCTTTCGGCCCGCATGCTCCTGTCCACCCGCGCCGTGGTGCTCGCCTCCGGCGGCGTCGGGCATCTTTATGCGCTCACCACCAATCCGCCGGAAGCGTGCGGCGAAGGCCTTGCCATGGCGGCGAGCGCCGGCGCGCTGGTCGCCGATGCGGAGTTCGTGCAGTTCCACCCGACCGCCGTCGATATCGGCCACGACCCGGCCCCGCTCGCCACGGAGGCGCTGCGCGGAGAAGGGGCGATCATCGTCGATGGCAGCGGCCATCGTTTCATGCGCGATCACCATCCCGATGCCGAGCTTGCGCCGCGCGACATCGTCGCGCGCGCCGTGCATGAGGCCAAGGTCTCCGGCCGCGGCGCCTTTCTCGATTGCCGCGAGGCCATTGGCGCGCGATTTGCCGAGGCGTTTCCCACCGTTCATGCCGCATGCATGGCGGCGGGCATCGACCCTGCAACGCAGCCGATCCCGATTGCGCCGGCCGCGCACTATCACATGGGCGGCGTCCATGTGGACGGCGCCGGGCGTACGTCGCTGGACGGTCTTTGGGGCTGCGGCGAGGTGGCAAGCACCGGCGCGCACGGTGCGAACCGGCTTGCCTCCAATTCGCTGCTGGAGGCGGTGGTCTTTGCCGCGCGCGCCGCAGAGGACATTCAGGGACTTCTGCCGAACCACAAGGTGACGCCGTGGCGCGGCTCTGCGGAGGGCGACGCGCCGACCGGGCCGGAGGCGGACACCGACGCCATGCGCGGGCTGCGCACGACGATGAGCCAGCATGTGGGCGTGGTGCGCGACGCTGCGGGGCTGAACGAAGCGCTCGCCAAAATCCAACAGCTCGCCACGCGGCCGCACGGTCCGCAGGTGTGCAACGCGTTGGCGGCAGCGAAGCTGATCGCGGCGGCAGCGCTTCAGCGTGCGGAAAGCCGCGGCGGGCATTTTCGGAGCGATTATCCCGACAGCGATCCAGGCCGGGCGGCACGGACCTTCATGACGCTCGCCGATGCGGACCGCTTGGCCGAAGCAGCAGTTCCGGCGCTTGAGCTTGCCTCATGACGGAGCCGCTCGCGGCGATACTTCCCCCGCCGCTCGTTGACGAGGCCGTAGAGCGGGCGCTTGCAGAGGACCTTGGGCGCGCGGGCGACATCACCTCCGCGGCGACCATCCCCGGCGATGCGCATGCGGAAGCCGTCATCGCGGCGCGCGAGGCGGGCGTCATTGCCGGCCTGCCGCTTGCCGAGGCAGCCTTTCGCCGCATGGATGCGTCCTGCGCCTTTCAAGCGCTCGTCGCGGACGGCGACCGCGTCGATGCGGGTGCGATCGTGGCACGCATTTCCGGCAAGGCGCGCGCCGTTCTTTCGGCGGAGCGCGTGGCGCTCAATTTTCTTGGGCATCTCTCCGGCATCGCGACGCTCACCCGTCGCTACGCCGATGCGATTGCCCATACGAAGGCCAAGATCACCTGCACGCGAAAGACAACCCCCGGGTTGCGAGCGCTTGAGAAATACGCCGTGCGTTGCGGTGGCGGGCGCAACCATCGCTACGGGCTGGATGACGCGATCCTCATCAAGGACAACCACATCGCACTCGCCGGCGGCGTGACGACAGCCATCCGCCGCGCCCGCGCCGCTGCCGGCCATCTGGTGAAGATTGAGGTGGAGGTCGACACGCTCGACCAGCTTCGCGAGGCGCTCTCGGCCGGCGCGGAAGTGGTGCTGCTCGACAATATGCCGCCAGCGTTCCTTTCCGAGGCCGTGGCGCTGAACAACGCGGCGGCCGTGCTTGAAGCTTCAGGCGGGGTCACGTTGGATAGTGTTGCGGCGATCGCCGAAACCGGCGTCGACACGATCTCGTCAGGGGCGATCACCCATTCCGCCCCGGCGCTCGACCTCGGATTGGACGTGACCATCCGGTCCGCCTAGCACCTGGACATCAGGCCAGCGTTTTTGTTCCCGGAATTGCGGCATCTCAAGGATTTGGCGCGGCGAAACCATTCTATGGAGCGCTGAACCGCCTTGAGCGAGGCGGTCGGGTCTTTTCTACGCTGGCGATTGTGTGGCGGGCCCGTTCGGGTTAGCAGCAAGCGACCAGGAAACATTTAATCGCATTGAGAAGGGGCGGCTCATGGCGAAGTGGGTCTACACTTTCGGCGGCAGTAAGGCAGAGGGCTCCCGCGATATGAAGGAGCTCCTCGGCGGCAAGGGAGCGAACCTTGCGGAGATGGCGAGCCTTGGCATACCGGTGCCGCCGGGCTTCACGATCACCACGGAGGCCTGCAACCACTTCTACGCCAACGACCGCACCTACCCATCCGACCTCAAGGAGCAGGTGGAAGCAGCGCTCGGCACGGTCGCCGACGTAACGGGCAAGGTCTTCGGAGACGCCAAAGATCCTCTGCTCCTATCAGTGCGATCAGGCGCGCGCGCCTCCATGCCCGGCATGATGGACACGGTTCTGAACCTCGGGCTCAACGACGAAACGGTGAAGGTGGTGGCGGAATCGGCCGGTCCGCGCTTCGCCTGGGACTCCTACCGGCGCTTCGTCCAGATGTATTCCGACGTGGTGCTCGGCGTCGATCATCACGAATTTGAATCGATCCTTGAGCTTGAGCGCGAGAAGCGCGGCGCCGCGCAGGACACCGATCTCGACGCGGAGGCGCTCCAGGAAATCGTCGAGCTCTACAAGAAGCTCGTTGAAGATACGCACGAAACACCCTTTCCGCAGGCGCCGCACGATCAATTGTGGGGCGCCGTCGGCGCTGTGTTCGGCTCGTGGATGAACCCGCGCGCCATCGCCTACCGCCAGCTTCATGATCTGCCGGCAAGCTGGGGCACGGCCATCAACGTGCAGGCCATGGTGTTCGGCAATACGGGCGACGATTCCGCCACCGGCGTTGCCTTTACGCGTAATCCCGCGACCGGCGAGAAGGCGCTCTACGGAGAGTTTCTCGTGAACGCCCAGGGCGAGGACGTGGTCGCCGGCATTCGCACGCCGCAGGACCTGACGGAAGCTGCGAAAGAAGCGTCCGGCTCCAACCTCCCGTCGCTTGAGGCGATCATGCCGGAGGCGTTCGGGGAGTTCAAAGGCATCGTGGAGCGGCTGGAGAGCCATTACCGCGACATGCAGGACGTGGAATTCACGGTGGAGCGCGGCAAACTGTGGATGCTGCAGACGCGCGCCGGCAAGCGCACCGCCAAGGCGGCGCTCAAGGTCGCCGTCGACATGGCCGCGGAGGGGCTGATCACGCGCGAAGAGGCAGTGGGCCGCGTAGAGCCGAATGCGCTCGACCAGCTGCTCCACCCGACGCTCGACCCGGAAGCGGAACGCACGCTGATGACGCGCGGCCTGCCGGCCTCGCCCGGCGCCGCCACCGGCGCCATCGTCTTCTCCGCCGAGGAAGCGGAGCGGGAGCGCAGCGAGGGCAACGACACGCTGCTTGTGCGCAACGAGACCAGCCCGGAGGACATCCACGGCATGGTCGCCGCCGTCGGTATTCTGACGGCGCGCGGCGGTATGACCAGCCACGCCGCTGTTGTGGCGCGCGGCATGGGCAAGCCCTGCGTCTGCGGCGCCGGTGCGCTGAAGATCGACGCCAAAGCGGGCACCATGAATGTCGGAGGCAAGACCTGGAAGGCCGGCGATGTGATCACCATCGACGGTGCGACCGGCGAGATCTTCGATGGCCGTGTACCGACGCTCCAGCCGGAGTTGACAGGCGATTTCGGCACGCTGATGGAATGGGCGGACGCGGCGCGCCGCATGAAGGTGCGGGCCAATGCCGAAACCCCCAACGATGCGCGCGTGGCGCTTGATTTCGGCGCTGAGGGGATCGGGCTTTGCCGCACGGAGCATATGTTCTTTGAGGGCGAGCGGATCGTTTCGGTGCGTGAGATGATCCTCGCCTCCGACGAAGCGGGACGCCGCGCCGCGCTCGACAAGCTTCTACCCATGCAGCGGCAGGACTTCCTGGAGCTCTTCACGATCATGAGCGGCTTGCCGGTGACCATCCGGCTGCTCGACCCGCCGCTCAACGAGTTCCTCCCCAAGGAGGATGACGAGATCGCCGATGTCGCAAAGGCGATGGGCGTGAAGCCGGCCCGGCTGCGGGAACGCCTGATCGCGCTGACCGAAGCCAATCCGATGCTCGGGCATCGCGGTTGCCGTCTGCTCGTCACCTATCCTGAGATCGCCGAGATGCAGACGCGCGCCATCCTTGAGGCGGCGGCCGAAGCGGCGAAGGAGACGGGCAAATCGGTCACGCCGGAGATCATGGTGCCCTTGGTCGGCATGCGCAGCGAGCTCGACACCGTCAAAAAGATCATCCAGGAGACGGCGGAGACGTTGAAGGCCAACGGCACGGCAGTCGATTTCTCCATCGGCACGATGATTGAGCTGCCGCGCGCCGCTTTGCGGGCGCAGGAGATTGCGGAGGCCGCGGACTTCTTCTCATTTGGCACCAACGATCTGACGCAGACGACCTTCGGCATATCGCGCGACGACGCGGCCAACTTCATTCCGAGCTACCAGGAGCAGGGGCTGATCGAGAAAGACCCCTTCGTCACGCTCGACGCGGACGGCGTCGGCGTTTTGGTGCGGGTCGGCGCGAATGAGGGCCGAAAGGCCAGGCCGGAACTCAAGGTCGGCATCTGTGGCGAGCATGGCGGCGACCCCGCCTCAATCCGCTTCTGCGACGCCGTCGGGCTCGACTACGTGTCGTGCTCGCCTTTCCGCGTGCCGATCGCGCGGCTGGCGGCGGCGCAGGCGGCGCTCTCCACGGCGCAGGACCAGACCGCATAAAATCTGTGTGGCCGCATTATTGCCCGATTAACTAAGCACGATTTCCAGGCGTCATGAGTGCGGCGACTGGTTGAGCCCTAAAGGGGGGCACATCTCGGTTAACCGCCTGTCAACCTCAACTCGGGTTTAATGGCGTTGTGGAACGGCGGTCAGCGTTTGTTGCAAGTTGGCAACAGGCGTCGCGAGGTGAAGGGGTAACCACGCTGTGCAACAGGCGTTAGCGCGCGTACGCGTCCTTGTTTTGACGGCCACAACAGCCGTCTTCTCGGTCGCAGCGATCGCCACGGCGGTCTCCGGCGATGTACACAAGTCCATAGTCACCGCTATCTTAAAGGCTCTGCCCGCGGCTGAGCGTCCGGAAGCGACGGTCACCGAAGCGCAGGTTCCGCCGACAATCGTGTCTATCGGCGAAACGGCGGTTCAAACGCCGGATGCGGCGGAATTACGCAGGTTCTCCGAGGCGGAGGATCTGCCGCAGGCCGGCGTGCTCGCCAACCGCGAGTTGGGTGACCCGCACAATCCAGACGAGCCGCTTCTGGTCTTCACGCCGCGCGGTCGGCCGCTCGCCGTCGCCGAGGTGACGCGCACGGCCTTCGCCAAGAGGGCGGCCGAGCAGCTGCAGCGCGAGATCGCGCTGGCGCGCGTGCCGCAAGCCAAGCCGGCTACGGTTTGGTCCATTCCCGGCAACATGACGACGCCGTCGCCGATGATGGCCTATGCGCGCGCGCCGGACACGTTCGACGAGCCCTTCTCGGCCGTCCTCGGCCTGCGCAGCTCGGTCACGGAACTGGATGACGGTCACTATCGTCCGCGTCCGCGCCCCGATGACACCGTGCTTGCCGCTTGGCTCGACGGTCGCAGCCCGGCGCAGTTCGCGGAAGGCACGCATGATTGGCTGCAGAACCCGCTGCCGGCCGATGTCTATTCGCAGAAGCAGCAGAAGTGCCTGGCCGAAGGCATCTACTTTGAGGC
Organism: Afifellaceae bacterium; assembly: GCA_028284625.1. Taxonomy (GTDB): domain Bacteria; phylum Pseudomonadota; class Alphaproteobacteria; order Rhizobiales; family Afifellaceae; genus DASWJZ01. Next base: position 61,272 of record JANQRH010000016.1, read on the forward strand.
CCGCGGCGAGCCGCAATCCGGTCAGGCCGCCGTCGCCCAGGTCATTCTCAATCGGGTGCGCAACCCGGCCTATCCCAACACGATCTGCGGTGTCGTCTATCAAAACGAACGCCGCCGCCATAAATGCCAGTTCTCGTTCGCTTGCGACGGCCATGCGGAGATCATCCGCTCGCAGCGCTCATGGAAGGTGGCGCAGCAGATCGGCCGCGACGTGACGGACGGCAAGTTGTGGATCGACGACGTGGGCGATTCCACGCACTACCACGCCAATTACGTCAGCCCGCGTTGGGGCCGGCGCATGATCCGGGTCGACAAGATCGGCGCCCACATCTTCTACCGCACGCGTTTCGGCGGCTGGTCCTGAGCCAAAGACCTTCGCTGCTCCTGCGAAGTGAGAAGCGCGCCTTCGGGCGCGCTTCTTGGTTTTTGGGGTGCGGCGTAGCATTCCCTATCGTCGTCATTGCCGGGCTTGACCCGGCAATCCATCCGTATGCGGCGCTCCCAGTCGAGCCGGGGAGGAATAGATGCCCGGATCAAGTCCGGGCATGACGACATCGAGGATTGGTCGATCGGGCAAAGGCTACCCGCCAATCCGGGAGAAATCCGCCACCGTCAGCGTTGCCTGCCGAAGCATGTTGAGGAGTTTTAGCCGATTGCGGCGAAGCTCCGGATCGTCGGCATTGACGGTGACGTGGTCGAAGAAGGCGTCGACTGCCGGCCGGAGTTCGGCGAGCGCGCGCATGGCGCCCTCAAAGTCCTCCTTCGCGACATGCTCGCGCGCGTGGCCTTCCGCCGCCTGCATCACGTGGAAGAGTGCACGCTCTTCCGGCGCGCCGCGCTCTTCGATCAGATGATGATCGGGCGGATCGGCGAAGGCGCCCTCGCCGTCCTTCTTCTCCTCGTCGCGCAGGATGTTGGCGGCGCGGCGAAAGCCGGTGAGCAGGTTTTGCCCGTCATCAGTATCGAGCAGATTGCCGAGCGCCTCCACGCGGCGGACGATCATCAGGAGGTCGTCCTGAGCTTCTTTTACCTTCTCGCCCGCGCCTTCGGCGCTCCCCGTCTCACGGGGTAAGGCAAAGACCGCATCGATCAGATCGTGCCGTGCGCCCTCGTCGCGGATATGGACTTTGAGGCGGTCAGCGAAGAAGGCGAGGAGGTCGGCGGCGATGTCTGCCTTTAATGCAAACGCATTGGACAGCGCAATCCGCAGGTCGTTCGTCAGCACGATCCGGATCACACCCAACGCCGCGCGGCGTAGCGCATAAGGGTCCTTGCTGCCCGTCGGCTTCTCATCGATCGCCCAGAAGCCGACAAGCGTATCGAGCTTGTCGGCGAGCGCCACCGCGATGCTCACCGGTTCGCTCGGCACGGCGTCACCCGGCCCCTGCGGCCTGTAATGATCGCGGATGGCGTCCGCGATTTCGGGCGCCTCGTCCTGCGCCAGCGCGTAGTAGCGCCCCATGACGCCCTGTAGCTCGGGGAACTCGCCGACCATCGCGGTGGTGAGATCGGCCTTTGCAAGCCGCGCTGCTTTCTCCGCGGCGTCGGGATCGGCGCCGACCAGCAGCGCCAGTTCACGCGCCAGGTGCGCAACGCGCTCCACGCGCTCCGCCTGGCTGCCGAGCTTTTCGTGAAAGGTCACGCTGTCGAGCTTGGCGCCCCACGCCTCCAGCGGAACCTTGCGGTCCTGCTCCCAGAAGAAACGTGCGTCGGCGAGCCGCGCGGCGATCACGCGCTCATTGCCGGCGACGATCGCCTTGCCGCCGTCCGACGCCTCGATGTTGGCGACCAGAATGAATCGGTTGGTCAGCGCGCCGGAGGAATCCTTCAGCACAAAGCATTTTTGGTTCTGGCGGATGGTGAGGCGGATGACCTCGTCGGGGATGTCGAGGAAGTCGGAATCGAACGCCCCCACCAACACGACCGGCCATTCGACCAATCCCGCGACCTCGTCCAGGAGCCCGGGATCGTCCACCACCTCCAGGCCCTGCGCAAAGGCGAGGTTCTTCGCCTCCGTCTCGATGATCGCCTTGCGCCGTTCGGCATCGAGCACGATTTTGGCGGCCTCAAGCGAGGCGACGTAATCATCGAAGCGGCGGACGGCAATCGGCTCGCCGCCGGCTTGAAAGCGATGGCCCTCGGTGGTGTTGCCGGCGGTGACGCCGCCGACCTCGAAGGGAACGACGATCGGCTCCTCCGTCTCCGGGCCGAAAGTGCACAGGATCGAACGTAGCGGGCGCACCCATCTGAGGCTCGCCGTTCCCTCCGCCGACCCTTCAGCAAACGGCGAGTCCGCAGGCGCGGAGCGCGCGCCCCAGCGCATCGATTTCGGCCAGGGGAAATCGCGGATCACACCGGGCGCGATCTCCGCAACGATCTCCTCCGCCGCGCGGCCGGGCTTGGTGATCGCCGCGACATAGAAGTCGCCCTTCTTCGGGTCGGATTGGACTTCGGCATCGTCGATGGAGGCAAGGCCGGCAGCACGCAGAAAACCTTCGATGGCCTTATCCGGTGCGCCGACGCGCGGGCCCTTGCGTTCCTCGCGCGTATCGGCGGAACGCGCCATGAGCCCATGCACGCTGAGCGCCAACCGCCGCGGCGTAGCGAAGGCGCGGGCGCCCTCATAGGTCAAGCCGGTGGCGACCAGCCCTTCGGTCACCAGGCGGCGCAGATCGTCCGCCGCCTTGCGCTGCATGCGCGCAGGGATTTCCTCCGACAGGAGTTCCAGAAGCAGATCGGGCATGGAATCGGCCTTTCGCGCGGGTGGCTTAGCCCAGCGGATGGCGCGTTGTCACCAGCCTCCGCCCCCTCCTCCACCTCCGCCGCCGCCGGAGCCACCTCCGCCGGAGAAGCCCGAGGAGCCGGATGAGGAGCGCGGCATGGCGCTCGCCAGCGCGCCGGTGGCGCTCGACACGGTGGAGGCGATGTTGCGGCTGAAGTCGCCGCCCGACCAGCCGCGGCCGCGGCTCCAGCGCGGGCGATAATGGTGCATCGGCTCAGGATCGTCGGGATGCGCTCGGGCAAGTGCGGCGGCAAAGGCGTCGGCCCAGGGCTTCTCCACGTCGAGCGCGACCGCATAGGGCAGCAATGATTCGAAGCGCTCAGTGGTGATCTCCGGCGCGTCGGCGATATTCAGGCGGCCGGATTCGGCCGTATCGAGATAAAGGCGCAGGCCTTCAAGCGCGTCCATCACCGGCCGGCCGAGCGCGGTGGGGGCGCGCAGAAGATAGAAGAAGAGGCCGTTCAGCGCCGGGAAGACGAGTACGAGAAACAGTGTGAAGGGGTTGGCCGCAAGCCCGCCCAGCACCGTGCCGACAAGCGAACCGGCACTTGGAAACGCGCCTACGAGCTGCGCGCCAAACGAGACGAGCATAGCGATAGCGGCAATCAACGACATCGCGGCACGGATGACGCCGCCGGCCGACTGACCGCTGAGAATCGTCTGCAATATCGGGATGATGAAGAGGCCAAAAAACACCCCAAAGAAAGCGATTGGAAAAAGCACCACGGCGCTTTCCGCCTGCAGGCCGCCGAATGCAAAGATCGCCAGGAACACGGCGGCCGTCATGATCAGGCCGACGACGAAATAAAGCGTGTTGCGCCGGAAGAACTTGTCGCGGTTCTCCTTGGTGATCGATTTGCGAAACGCTTCGCCGACGCTTTTGACGGACGTACCGTTCTTGCGGCTGATCTCGGCGCGGCCGCCGCTTCTTTCCACCCAATCGAGGATCGCCTGTTCTCCCGGCGGCAACGACGTCGTGTCGGCGGCGCCATCGGAATCGGTGCGCTCTAGGGTCAGCTCACCCTTTTCCTTCTCCTCAAAGAGCACGTGGCCACGGACGGCAAGGCTGAGCGCTGCGGCGGTAAAGGCGCGCCAGGAATTGCCGGCAAGACCCCAGCGGTGGATGTAGCGGGCCAGCGCCGGCGAGACACCTTCCGGCGGATGGAAAAGCGGGATGATCGTGCCGCCCTTTGGGTCACGCCCCACCGCGTTCCAGGCGGCGACGTAATATCCGAGCACCGCGATGAAACCGAGAATGCCGATAATCCAGCCGGCATAGTCGCGCAGGAAATAGCGCGTGTTGGCGAGGCCGCTTGGGGCCTCGACCACTCCTTGTGGAATGGCCACGACGACGGTGAAGCCTTCACGCGGCGCGAGCCGTTTCGTCGTCTGCGCGGCGAGCACACCGTCAGAGCCGATCGCGCCGGCAAAATCGGTGCCGCGCGCGCCGAACGGCCCGGTATAGGCAGTCCAGCGGACTGGCGTTGCGCGATCCGGCAGTGTGACGCGGACATATGCACCCTCGATCGGAAAGGCCCAGCTGTTACCGGTCACGTTCCAATTGAGTTCCGGTCCGTCTTCGAACCAGCGGAGCTGACGGTCGGTGCGATAGCTGATCGTATAGGTGTAACTGCCGGGGCTGAGGAAGACGTTCTCCTCGCCGGCATAGATGCGGATCGCCTCGCCCTGCCACTCGGTGAAGTGCGGCTCCGGCGCGCCGTCGCGGGTGACGCCGAGAAGGTCGAAGCCGACCTGGCGAACCGTGCCATCGGAATCCTCAAAGGTCAGCGGAAAGTCGCGAAAGATGCCGCGCTTTATGAGGTCGCCTTCGGCCCGCACGCGGATCGTTTCAACGACCGTCAGTGTGCCGTCGCGCGCGACCGTCACATCGGCGGAGAAGCGCTCGATGATCTCCTCCGCAGAGGCCGGCAGGCCTGCAACAGTGAGGAGGAGGCAGGCGAAAGCGGCAATGAACGCGCGTAACCTCCCCCTTGAGGGGAGGTCGAACCGGGCGAGCAAGGCGAAGCTCGGTTCGGGAGGGGGGAGCAGCGCAGACACGTCTTCCCCCCTCCCGGAATTTCCTTCGCCTCCGGCTCGGAAATTCCGACCTCCCCTCAAGGGGGAGGTTGAGCTGCCATCGTCGCCTGGACCTATCGCTGACACAGCGCAGGCCTCAGGTCTGGAACGACACCTTGGGAACGGCGCGGTCGCCGGGGTCTTCGATCTCGAAATATTCGCGCTTCTCGAAGTTGAACCGTTGGGCGACCAGATTGGAAGGGAAGGCTTCCACCATCGTGTTCATGTTGCGCACCGCGCCGTTGTAATAGCGCCGCGCCATCTGGATCTCATTTTCAAGGTTGCCGAGCTCGCGCTGCAATTCCACGAAATTGCTGCTCGCCTTAAGGTCCGGATAAGCCTCCGCCACGGCAAGCAGCCGACCGAGCGCCATGGAAAGCGCGCCCTCAATCTTGGCGCGGCCGGCGACATCATCGGGCGAGGCCGCGCGCGCCTGATTGCGTAACTCGGTGACCTCCTCCAAGACGCCTCGCTCGTGTGACGCGTAGCCCTTCACCGTATCGACGAGGTTGGGGATGAGGTCGGAGCGGCGCTTCAGCTGAACGTCGATGCCGCTCCACGCCTCATGGCTCATCTGCCGGGTGCTGACGAGCCGGTTGTAGAGATAGACGCCATAGGCCGCGAGCGCCGCGACGATCGCCATGATGATCCATGTTGTCATTCGCTCGCCTTTCTTCAGCAGCGGCGTCGTCCCGCCGCCTCTTCTCCGTTCTTGCGGCCGAAAGCTGAAAAACCCCTAAGGCGGGAGTAGCGCGCTAGCGGTTACCGGCCTGCGCGGAGCGGTTCTGTGCGCTGCGCTGCGGCGAGGAAAAGGCGAAGTCCACCGCCTCCAGCACCTGCCGCTCGGGCGTTTCCTCGGCGGAGAAGCCGACGCGCACATTCATCCCATAGCCGGAGACCAGTTCCTTCAGCCGGTCCTGGAGCCGCTGCATGGCGAACGGCTCCAGCGGGATGGTGATCACCGTCTCCTTCTGCGACAGCACGAGATCGAGCCGTTTGCGAGCATCGGATTTCACCACCATGGCGCGGGCCGGATAGAGCCGCCGCTCGCCGCTCGCCGTGCGGTAGCTCACGTCGCCCATGATGATGACACCTTCGCCCTCCTCACGGCCGGACCGGCCAAGCCGCACATTGAAGGTCCATCCCGTCGCGGAGAAAAGCATGGTGAGCCGCGGCCGCGCCGCGTCACCCTTTGCCTCGGTACCGTTGTCGCCAGAACCCTCGCGGGTTCCCGCCTCCTCGTCGCTCATGCCGCAAATCCCCCGCCTTCCGTCCGAAGCCAGGCAGCCCCGCAAGATTTTGTCAGATTTCTCACCCGCAGGATATAGCTCTGCCGTTCGGTCACAGAAATGACACCGCGCGCGTCGAGCAGATTGAACAGATGGCTCGCCTTGATCGCCTGGTCGTAGGCCGGCAGGGCCAGAAGATGCGCCTTCTCATCGCCTTGGGCGGCGCCGGCCTCCAGCAGCGCCTGACATTCCCGCTCAGCATCCTCAAAGTGCCGCTTCAGCGCCTCCGTATCGGCGTGCTCGAAATTGTAGCGCGAATATTCCTGCTCCGCCTGGAGGAAGACGTCGCCATAACTGACTTTGCTTGATCCCTCCAAGCCATTGAAATTAAGGTCATAAACGTCGTCGACGCCCTGCACGTACATGGCCAGGCGCTCAAGCCCGTAGGTCAGCTCGCCGGAGACCGGCGCGCAGTCGAAGCCCGCGACCTGCTGGAAATAGGTGAACTGCGACACCTCCATGCCGTCGCACCAGCACTCCCAGCCGAGCCCCCAGGCGCCGAGCGTCGGGCTCTCCCAATCGTCCTCCACGAATCGGATGTCGTGCAGCTTGGCGTCGATGCCAATGGCTGCGAGCGAACCGAGATAGAGGTCCTGCAGGTCGGGCGGCGACGGCTTCAGGATCACCTGGAACTGATAATAATGCTGCAAGCGATTCGGGTTCTCGCCGTAGCGGCCATCTGTGGGGCGGCGTGACGGCTGCACGTAAGCGGCGTTCCAGGGTCGGGGGCCGAGCGAGCGTAAAGTCGTGGCCGGATGAAAGGTGCCCGCGCCGACCTCCATGTCGTAGGGCTGCAGGATGACGCAGCCATATTCGGCCCAATAGCGCTGCAGCGTCAGGATGAGCCCTTGGAAGGAGCGGCGTGGATCAAGCGGATCCGCCCCCGCAGCACCGCTTTGCGATGCCGCGTTGGACACGCCTTGTTTCGGCGACGGAACGTTGGAAGCGCTCACGCGAAACCCACTTCGAAGTGGCTGGAATCGCCAAGTTGCGTGCCATGTTCGGGGGTGGAGGGTCAAGGCGGGGATCGGCGGCCGCGGCGCGGCGCCCTCGCGGGAAGTCCGCGGCTTCTACTTGGCCGTCACCGCCCGCACCCACCAATCCGGGTGTGCCGCGCTGAGTTTCGCCGCCGCTGCCTCCGCTTCTTGGCGGTCGCCGTAGAGACCAAAGCAGGCGGAGCCGGAGCCCGACATCCTAGCAAGGCGGCAGCCTGGCGTGTCACGCAGCGCGTTGAGGACGGCGCCGATCTCCGGCGCAATGGCGCGCGCCGGCTGTTCCAGGTCGTTGCGGCAGGTGTGGAGCCAATCGGCGACTTCTGCTGGAGAAGCATCTATCGCCGGCAGCTCCGGCAGCGGCGGGTTCTCGCGCGACGGCAGCGCATTGAAGACCTCAGCGGTCGATACGGTCTTTGCCGGCCAGACCAGCACCATCGGCAGCGCCGGCCAGCCCTCGAGCGTCGTGATCTCATCGCCGACGCCGCGCGCGCGGAGCGCCCGGCCGGTCAGGCACATCGGCACGTCTGCGCCAAGCAACAGGCCGATGGCGCGCAGCGCATCGGATGCGACAGGCGGAGCAGCGCTGTCGTTCAAAGCCAGAAGCACGGCCGCAGCATCGGCGGATCCCCCGCCCAGCCCGGCTCCGGCTGGGATGTTCTTCTCCACATGTACCGACACGTCAGGCGGGCGGCCGCTACGGGCGAAGAACGCCTCCGCCGCACGCCAGGCCAGATCGCTCCGGTCAGCGGGGGCGTGCACGGCGAAGGGCCCGGAAACGGAGACGGAGAGTTCGCCCGCCGGCGTGATCACAACCCGATCGGCGAGATCGGCGAAGACCGCCACGCTGTCGAGGAGGTGATAGGAATCGGCGCGCCGCCCGACGACATGCAGGGCCAGATTGATCTTCGCGTGGGCGCGGCGCTCAAGAGTGGTCAAGTTGTGGAGGTCGTCACGTTGGGAGTCGGCTCGCGGGTCAGATTTCGCCCGGGATAACGAGTTGCATGCCGGGCTGGATCACATTCGGATCGCTCAGCTTGTCCTTGTTGGCGTCGAAGATGCGCTCAAATGCATCGCCCGATTCCAGAAGGTCGGCTGAAATCGTCCACAGCGAATCGCCCGGCTTCACCGTGTAGAGCGTGACCGGCGACCGCATTTCGGCGTCGCCTTCCCCCTTCGCCTCCGCCTCAGCCTCCGCCTCCGAGGTCTCTGGCTCAACGAGCCGTCCCTCGTTGATCTTGCGAAGGACAAGCGCCAGCTCATCGCCCTCAGCGCCGAAGTCGCGCGCGTGCCGCCACTGGAACTGCGCCTCCAGCGCGCGACCGACCTGCCAATAGGCGTCGCCGAGATGATCGTTGATGACCGGGTCCTCGGGCCTCAGCGAGACAGCGCGCTCCAGCTCCTTCACCGCCTCCTCAAAATCGCCGAGCCGATAATGCGCCCAGCCAAGCGAATCGACGATGTATCCATCATTCGGCCTGAGATCGACCGCCTTGCGGATCATCTCCATCGCCTCTTCCAGGTTGATGCCCATGTCGACCCACGAATAGCCGAGATAGTTGAGCACCAACGGTTGGTCGGGGCTGAGCTCCAACGCCTTCCGGAAGTCGGCCTCCGCTTTCTCCCACTCTTTGGTGCGCTCATAGGCGATGCCGCGGAAATAGAAGAGGCTCCAATCGGCCGGACCGGGCTCGGGAACGCGCGCGATCGCTTCGGCATAGACCTCCGCCGCGTCGGCGAAGCGCTCCCGGCCGCGCAACATGTTGCCGTAGGAAATGTAGCTTTGGATGTCGCCGGGATCGGCGGCGATGGCGGCCTGGAAGGCGGCCTCCGCCTCATCTGTCCGGTCCATCCGGTCAAGCGCCAGCGCCGATCGCAGTTGCGCCAGGGCGCGGAACGGCGCGTCGGGCGGAATGGCTTCAAAGGCCTCAATCGCGGCCTCGCCCTGGTTGTTGGCGTCGAGGAGGTTGCCCAGCGACAACGCGGCAAGGCCGCCGGCGATCTCCGAATCGAGATGCAGCGCCAGCCGCAGATAGAGATAGGCCACTTCCGTCCCGCCCTCTTGGCCGACGGCGGCGCCGACGCCGGCAAGCGCCTCCGCCGCCCCTTGGGCGGGCGTGGTCACCGTGCCGGCGACCTGGCCGGAGCGGACCGATCGCAACGCGGCGATCGCCAAGGCGTTGTCGGGGAAGCGGCTGAGGAAGTCCTCAAGCGCCGCCTCAGCCTCCTCGCCGCGGCCGGCGATGGCGAGTGCACGCGCATAGGCCTCCGTTATGCGGACCGCATTGGCGTCCTCTTCGAGCGCTGCCTCCAGCGCATCAAGCGCCTCCGAGGTGCGCCCCGCGGTCAGCGCGATATAGCCGCCGTGTAGAAGCTTGAACGGCTCGTACCAGGTTTCGCCCTCCAGGTTGGCAAGATCCTCCAAGGCCTTTTCGACTTCGCCGGTGCCGTATGTCGCCCAGGCCGTCAGAAGTCCGCCGACCAGATTGGCCAACACGCCGCCGCGGGCTCGGTCGAGGCTCTCGATGGCCTCGTCGTGACGGCCGGAGCGGATGTGCTCGGCCGCGGTGATTAGGCGCGCGACGTGGTTGTCGGGCGACGTTCCCTGAAGGCGCTCAGCAAAACCGATCGATTCTTCCAAGTCACCTGCCGCGGCGCTTAAGACGACGGCGCGCTCCAGCAGGTAAAGATTGTCCGGATCGATTTCCAACGCGTCACGATAGAAGCCGGCGGCGGCGGCCACGTCCTTCTCCACGTCGGCCGTGCGCGCCGCCAGATAGGCGCCGGCGAGGCTTGACGCGCCCTCCGAGGAGGGTGCGGCTTGGGCCGGGGCGGCGGAGAGAGAGCCCAAGGCTACCGCCAGGACCGCCGCTTGTGTGACGCGTCGTCTCAGAGACGTCATTCGCTCCTCACCCTCTTAAGGCCAGGAAATGCCTGTACACGCTTGCCTGTACACCGGGGCGGCGAACGCTTCAACGCACCGCCTGCGGCGTATCAGTGCGCCCGGGCGATGCAGAACGCCACGGCCTGCAAAAGTGCCGCTTTGGCGCGCTCGTCGGGCAGCGGCGCCAGAGCGTCATGCGCCATGGCGGCGTAGTGGCGTGCACGCTCAACCGTGTCCTTCAGCGCGCGCGTGCGCTCCAAAAGCGACACGGCATGCCCCAGATCGTCCTCGCCGATCGCGCCCTCCACCAGCGTGCGCCGCCAGAAGGCGCGGTCGTCGTCCGATCCGCGGCGATAGGCCAGCACCACCGGCAGCGTGACTTTGCCCTCACGGAAATCATCGCCGACATCCTTGCCGAGCGTCGGTGTCTCGCCGCCATAATCGAGCGCGTCGTCGATGAGCTGGAAGGCAATGCCGAGATTGGCCCCATAGGAGCGGAAGGCGGCGCGCACGCTGCGGTCGCTTCCGGCGATCACGGCACCGACCTCGGCGGCAGCGGAGAAGAGCACGGCGGTCTTGGCGCGGATGACGTCGAGATATTCGTCCTCCGTCGTCTCCGTGTTCTTGGCGGTGGTGAGCTGCATCACCTCGCCTTCGGCGATCGCGGCGGCGGCGGCGGACAGCACGGCCAACGCCTCCAACGATTCCACCTCAACCATCATCTTGAAGGCCTGGCCGAGCAGAAAATCGCCGACCAGCACGCTTTCCTGGTTGCCCCAGACAAGCCGCGCCGTGCGCTTGCCGCGCCGCGTGTTGCTTTCATCGACGACGTCGTCGTGAAAGAGCGTGGCCGTGTGCATGAACTCAACAGCCGCCGCCAGCTTCACGTCCGCTTCGCTACCGCAATAGCCGCAGGCCTGCGCGGAGGCGATCGTCACCATCGGCCGCATGCGCTTGCCGCCTGAATCGATCAGATAGCGCGCTACTTCCGGTATCAATGTCACGTCGGAGCGCGTGCGCTCCACAACGAGACGGTTGACGCGCTGCATTCCCGACGCAGTGATCTCCACCAGCGGCGAGATCGACGCCCGCTCCGCCGGATATTCCTCAAAGGAAAGGACGACGCCCAAGACGGCACTCCTCGTATCTCGCAACAACCATAGGGAGGCCGGCGGACTGAGCAAGGGGCAGAATGGCGCAAGGGGGAAAAATCGTCGGATCGGCCTTCGCGGCATCGGCGGAAAAGGCTACGGTCCCGCCCGTGCTTGAGCTTCTGCGCAGCAACGACCCCGTGCTCATCTCCTTCGCCGAGGCGCTTCTGAAGGAGGCGGGCATCGCCTATCAGGTCGCCGACCAGAATATGAGCGTGATGGAAGGCACGATCGGCATATTGCCGCGCCGGATTCTGGTGGATCGCGATCGGCATGAGGAAGCGCGCACTATCGTGACCAACGCCGGATTGGCGCAGGAATTGTCGTGAGCGGCGGCGCGTCGCTGGCGCCCTACAGCGAAGACGCTTTTCTCGGCGGGCGGGTCAGGCTTCTGCAGCCTAAGAAGGGCCACCGCGCCGGGCTTGATGCAGCGCTTCTGCAAGCTGTCGTGCCCGATGACGCGGCCGGATTGCTGATTGATCTGGGGGCCGGCGTAGGAACAATTGCGTTCGCTGCGGCGGCGAGGGCTACAGCGCTAAGAGCCGTTGCGCTGGAGCGCGAACCCGATCAGGTGGTCTTGGCGCAAGCGGCCTTGCGGCATCCGGAAAACGCCGGCTTCTCCGAGCGCGTTCGCGCGGCCATCGCGGATGTGACGTCGCTTGCTGTCGTGCGAGCCGCACTCGGCGAGGCGGATCACGCCGCGGATTGGGTGCTCATGAACCCGCCCTACGACACGCCCGAGCGTGGACGGCCGTCACCGGATGCCGGCCGGCGCATTGCCCATGTCGGCGATGCGAAGCTGCTTGGCGCGTGGATCGCCACCGCCGTGGCGCTTCTGAAGCCGGGCGGCAGGCTTGGGGTGATCCATCGAACAGAAGCGCTCCCTGACCTTCTCGCGACAATGGCGGGCGCCTTTGGCGGCGTTACCCTCCTCCCCATCCATCCTTCAGCGGAGGCGCCGGCAAGCCGCATCGTGGTGAGAGCTGAAAAGGGAAGCCGCGCGCCGCTCCGCCTTTTGGGCGGCTTCGTGCTGCACGAGCCCGACGGCGGCTGGACGCTCGATGCGGAAGCAATCTTGCGCGGGCAGGCGGCGCTCCCGCTCTAAGAGCCCGTTTGAGAATGCCGGCCCCGCGCCGTGTCGATAGCTGATCAGACGGCCGTCTGCCAGGAGAAGGCCGGTTCAGGGCTCTTGTTCTTTTGATTTAAGAGCCGGGACCGAACATGCTGGCGCGAGCGAACGTCTGGTGATCCAACCCTCGTGGCGTGAGGTTGATTTTTCAAACAGGCTCTAAGCCCCCACAAGAAGGGCTGGCGAAAGGGCGCAACAGACGCCATGTTTCGCCGCATGGCTACTGAACCGACCTGGCGCGACGCCCTGGGACCTGTCCAAACAAGCCTGACGCGGCTCTTCCCCGGCTATGGCGCGCCCCTCGTTCCCGTTGTCCGTCTATCTGGGACCATCGGGCGGACATCGCGCTACCAATCCGGCATGACGGTTGCCGGGGTCGCGCCGCTTTTGAAGAAGGCGTTCGCTATCAAGCAGGCGCCGGTCGTTGCGCTGATCATCAATTCGCCCGGCGGCGCACCGGTCCAGTCCCACCTGATCCACAAACGCATCCGCGCGCTGGCGGAGGAGAACGAGAAGACGGTCGTTGCGTTCGTTGAGGATGTCTGCGCCTCCGGCGGCTACATGATCGCGTGCGCGGCCGATGAGATCATTGTCGATCCGGCTTCCATCGTTGGCTCCATCGGCGTGGTCTATACCGGCTTCGGCTTCGTTGAGGCGATGCACAAAATCGGCGTGCAACGACGCGTCTATACGGCCGGCGAATCGAAAGTGATCCTCGACCCGTTCCAGCCGGAGAAGCCGGAAGACGTGGCGCGCCTCAAGGCGATACAGGAGGAGCTGCACGACCATTTCATCGAGCTTGTGCGAACACGCCGCGCCGATGCGCTCGACAAGGCGCCGGACGCGGACCTCTTCTCCGGTCAGTTCTGGACCGGAAAGAAAGCCGTGTCGCTCGGCCTAGCGGATGGCATCGGCGATGTCCGTTCCGTCCTGCGTGAGCGCTACGGCGAGAAGCTGCGGCTGAAGCTCTATTCCACCGAGCGGACGATGTTCGGGACCAGACGCGGTGTGGGCGTCGGCGGCGCGATCGGTTCGGCCTTTGCCGGCCGGCTTTTATCGGAACTCGACGAGCGGGCGCTCTGGGAACGCTACCGGCTTTAGAGCATGGTCCCGAAAAGTGGCATCCGGTTTTCGGACAAGATCATGCTCCAACAAGAGGGGGAGCGTTAGAGCGCTTCAAAGAAGCGCGGTAACGCTCAAGGAGCAAAACCATGCCGCAATTCCTCATCATTGGCGCCGCATTGGTCGGCGGTTGGGCCGCGTGGAAGGTGCTGAAGCGAGAGATGGCCCGCGTCGACCGCGAGATGGAGGCGGTGCGCAAGCGCCCAACGGAGACGTTGCAGCAGGACCCGGAAACAGGCCGCTATCGGCTGGAGGATGGGGACAAGGGCTGAACTGACGGGCGCGGGTCCGCCCAGGCGAGCCATCCAATCCTCACATATTGGCGTAGATGGGTCCCTCCCCGCCCTGCGGAGGCACCCAGTTGATGTTCCGGTTCGGGTCCTTGATGTCGCACGTCTTACAGTGCACGCAGTTCTGCGCGTTGATGACGAAGCGCGGCCCTTGTCCATCGGGGCCATCCTCCTCCACCCATTCATAGACGCCGGCTGGGCAATAGCGCGCCGAAGGCCCGCCGAACATGTCGTACTCGCTCGTCCGCTGCATGTGGGGATCGGCAAGGTGAAGATGCACCGGCTGGTCCTCCTCGTGATTGGTGTTCGACAAGAACACGGAGGAGAGGCGGTCGAAGGTCAGGACATTGTCGGGCTTGGGATAGTCGATCCGCTTACACTTGCTAGCCGGCAGCAGAGTGTCCGAATCGGGCTTGCCATGACTTAGCGTGCCGAAAAGCGACGCGCCGAAAAGCTGGTTCGTCCACATATCGAGGCCGCCCATCGCCACGCCGGTAAGCGTGCCGAAGCGTGACCAGAGCGGCTTGACGTTTCTGACGCGCTTCAAGTCGCCGCCAATCTCGGAGGCGCGCCAAGCCGTGTCGTAGCTCTCCAGCGTGTCGTTGGCGCGGCCCTCCCCCAATGCCGCCGCGACATGCCCGGCGGCGAGCATGCCCGACAACATCGCGTTGTGCGTGCCCTTGATGCGCGGCACGTTGACGAAGCCGGCCGCGCATCCGATCAGCGCGCCGCCGGGAAAGACAAGCTTCGGCACGCTCTGCCAACCGCCTTCAGTGATGGCGCGCGCGCCATAGGAGACGCGTTGCCCGCCCTCAAACACATCGCGGATCGCCGGATGCGTCTTGAAGCGCTGAAACTCCTCAAACGGCGAGAGCCACGGATTGCGATAATTGAGATGGACGACGAACCCGACGGAGACGAGGTTGTCGTCATAATGATAGAGGAACGAACCGCCGCCCGTCCCGCGATCGAGCGGCCAGCCGAAGGAATGCTGGACCAGGCCGGGGCGGTGGTTCGCGGGCTCCACCTCCCACAGCTCCTTCAAGCCGATGCCGAATTTCGGCGGCTCCGCGTCTTGGTCGAGACCGAAGCGGGCGATCAGCTCCTTTGCCAGTGAGCCGCGCACGCCTTCCGCGATCAGCACATATTTGCCGAGAAGCGCCATGCCGCGCTGGAAGTTCGGACCAGCCTCGCCGTTTCGCGTGACGCCCATGTCGCCGGTCGCAACGCCGATGATTGCGCCGCTCTCGTCGCTGAGGATCTCGGCCGCGGCGAAGCCCGGATAGATTTCCACGCCGAGCGCTTCCGCCTTCTCCCCTAACCAGCGGCAGACAGCGCCGAGCGAGACGATGAAATTGCCGTGGTTCGACATGAGCGGCGGCATGAAAAGGTTCGGCAGCCGCACCGATCCGCCCGGCCCAAGCCACAGAAAATGGTCGGCGGTAACCGGAGTCTTGATCGGCGTCTCTTCGCTC
Organism: Afifellaceae bacterium; assembly: GCA_028284625.1. Taxonomy (GTDB): domain Bacteria; phylum Pseudomonadota; class Alphaproteobacteria; order Rhizobiales; family Afifellaceae; genus DASWJZ01. The sequence continues at coordinate 76,462 of JANQRH010000016.1, forward strand.
CGCCATTCCGGCAGCAGCCGGTCGAGCCCGACCGGGTCGATGACGGCGCCTGAGAGAATATGGGCACCGACCTCCGCGCCCTTCTCCAACACGACGACGGAGAGGCTCTCGTCGAGCTGCTTCAGGCGAATGGCGGCGGAGAGCCCTGCCGGGCCGGCGCCGACGACCACGACGTCATATTCCATGCTCTCGCGCTCAGGCAGCGCGTCGGTCTCCGCCATAGGCCGTTCTTTCCTCCGGTTCGTCAGTGTCCTGCGAGGTGCTTAGCACGATGGGCGGCCAAGGCCGACCTCCGGCCGACGCCTCAGTCGCGTTCGGTTTTGGACTTGCGCGGCGGCGAAGCTGGGCGCAACACTCGCGCAGGTAAAGCCAGCTCGGTGACATGCCATGACGACCCAAGCCGCATCCGATCCGCTGCCGCCAGTGCCGGATTTCGACGTCTACGCCCCGACGGAGTCGCTCACGAAAGCGACGACCGACGGTGCGGTCGTGACGCTCGTCTGGTCGGACGGCGTGACGAGCCAGTTCCACGGCATCTTTCTGCGCGATCACGCCATGGAGCCCGGCACCTATAATATGGAGACGCGCGAGAGTCTCTGCGAGGTCGACAGCTATCCGGCCGATCTCAGCGTCGCGGAAGCCGCCATCGATGCCGGCGGCGCCCTGATCCTCACGTTCAAGCCGGAGAACCTCACGGCGCGATTTCATCCCGGATGGCTGAGGGCGCATGATTATTCAAACCTCCCCCGCCCCGATCCGGCCGACATTCGGCCCGAGCTCTGGCGCGGCGCCGATCTGGGCGCGCCGCCGAGCTTCGAGGGAAGCGACATTCTGGAAGACGACGACGCTCTAGCGGCGTGGCTGAGCGCGATTGCGCGTTATGGCCTCGCCCGCCTCACCGACGTGGCTGCCGAGCCCGGCATGGTGCGCAAAGTCGTGGAGCGCATCGGTCCGATCCGCGTGTCGAATTTCGGCGACGTGTTCGAGGTGAAGGCCAAGGTCGATCCCGATTCCAACGCCTATACCGGGCTGCCGCTTTTCCCGCATACCGATCTTTCCACGCGCGAATACGAGCCCGGCCTGCAGTTTCTGCATTGCCTGGAGAACACGACGCAGGGCGGACTTGCGACCTACATCGACGGTTATCGTGTCGTCGACGATATCCGGCGCTCCGACCCAGTAGTCTTCGATGCGCTAGCGAGCATTCCGTGGACTTTCACCAACCGGGCACGCAACACCGACTACCGGTTCCGCTCGCCGATCGTGGTGCTTGGGCGCGACGGGGCTTATCGCGAGCTGAGACTCACCGGCTTTCTGCGCGCACCGCTGGAGGTCTCGTTCGCCGACGTGCCGCGGGCCTATGCGAGCTTCCGGCATCTGTCGGCGCGCTTGCGCGACCCGCAATATTCTTTGGCCTTTGCCTATCAGCCCGGCGACCTGGTCGGCTTCGACAATCGCCGCGTGCTGCATGGGCGGAGCGCCTTCGATCCGGCGGCCGGCCATCGCTGGCTGCAGGGCTGCTATTGCGAGCGCGAGGAACTCCTGTCGCGCATCCGCGTGCTCGACCGGCAGAAGCGCGCCCACGGGATGGCGGCGCTGTGAGGCCCGCGCTGCCGACACGCCGGCGCGCGCGGTAGTTCAACGCGATGCCACCCGACACGCACCAATCGCTGCAGGCGCTGCTGCGTTTCTATGCCGATTGCGGCGTGGACATCGCGCTGTCGGAAGAGCCGATCAATCGCTTCGCCGAGCCGAGGACTTCCGCCGCCGACGTGTCACAGCAGCTGGTTCTGGAGCCGACGACCTCGCCTCCCGTCGCTCCATTGCCGCTAACTGAGGCGCCGCGCCGGCCACCACCGCCGGCGACACCCAGCCTCACCGTGCCTTCTGACGACGCGGTGATGGCGGCGCGCGAGGCTGCGGCGACGGCCGAGACGCTTGCGGCGCTCCGCGACACGCTTTCGCGCTTCGAAGGCTGCAACCTCCGCCACACGGCGACCAATCTTGTCTTCGCCGATGGCAATCCGGAGGCGCGCGTGATGTTCGTCGGCGAGGCGCCGGGCTTTGAAGAGGATCTTCAGGGCCTGCCCTTCGTCGGCCGCTCCGGCCAGCTTCTCGATCGCATGCTGGCGGCGATCGGGCTTGACCGCACCACGGCCTATATCGCCAACGTCATTCCGTGGCGTCCGCCCGGCAACCGCGATCCCACGCCGCAGGAAACGGAGATCTGCCGCCCCTTCATCGAGCGGCAAATCACGCTGGTCGATCCGGACGTGCTGGTGGCGCTCGGCAAGGCGTCGGCGCATCTGCTTCTGAATACGACGATCGGCATCACGCGGCTGCGCGGCCAGTGGAAGAGCTACGCCACCGGCCGGCGCGACATCCGCGCCATCGCGACGTTCCATCCGGCTTATCTGCTGCGCCAGCCGCTGCAGAAGAAACTTGCCTGGCGGGATTTTCTGGCGGTGCAGGAGGCGCTCAGTTCAGCGCCCGCTCCAGCGTCTCGCGAATGAACCCGCCTCACCCCATCGTGAGATTTCGCCATTGTCGCTGGCCCCACGCTTCGGCCATTGTCCGCCGCGAAACGTGACATCCGATACGTGAGGGGTTTCTGCATGACCGACATCAATCCGCTGCTGCCGCGCCAAACTGTTCCTCCGCTCAATGTGCCCGTCACCGGTGGCGAAGACGATTTTGGGCTTGTTCCCGACAGCCCCGAGCATTTCACCATGCTTGTCTTCTATCGCGGGCTGCACTGCCCGCAGTGCCAGCGCTATCTGACCGATCTGGAGCGGCGGCTGGCGGAGTTTGAGAAGCGCGGCGTCTCGGTGCTGGCGCTTTCCACAGACGACAAGGCGCGCGCCGAGCAGGCTAAGGCGGATTGGAGCCTCCCCAATCTGCGGATCGGATACGGGCTGACGCTGAAGGATGCGCGCGCCTGGGGGCTCTTCGTCTCGTCGGGACGCGGCAAGACCTCCGCCGGCATTGAGGAGCCGGCGCTTTTCGCAGAGCCGGGGCTCTTCCTCGTGCGGCCGGACAAGACGCTCTACTGGTCGGCCGTGCAGACCATGCCGTTTTCACGCCCGCATTTTGCCGACGTCCTGGCGGCGCTCGATTTCGTCATCGAGCGGGACTATCCGGCGCGCGGCGAAATCGCTGAGCTGCCGCAAGCGGCGGAGTGAGGGAGCCGCACAACCCTCCCCTTGAGGGGAGGTACCGGGCCGCGGCTGCGTAGCCCGGATGGAGCGAAGCGCAATCCAGGGAACCTCGCCGTCCGCGATGCCCCGCTACGCTCCAACCTCTCGTCTGTCATCCCGGTTCGGCCGATAGGCCGAGACCGGGACCCACGAACACCCCCGCTGCTCCAGTGATTATGGATCCCGCACAGCGTCGCTCTCGCGCCGCTTGCGGGATGACAAATGAGAGGGGGTGCGAGCGCGTTCCCGCATTGCCCTCGGCTCCCGTTAGGCGCAAGAACGAGGAAACCGAATCGAGGCGCCGGTGGCCCGCCAGATCGTCCCCGTTCTTGCTCTTCTTCTGTCGACAGCGATGCTTCTCACCGGCAACGGGATGCATTCGCTGCTCCTGGCGCTGTCGGGAGCGTCGGCCGGCTTCTCCACCACTGAGCTCGGCCTGCTCGGCACGGGCTGGGCGATCGGCTTCGTCGCCGGCAGCCTTGGCGCACCTTATGTCGTGCGCCGTGTCGGCCACATTCGCGCCTTCGCTTCGGCTGCCGCCTGTGCGGCGATCCTCATCATTCTGAACGGGCTCTTTGTGGAGCCGCTGGCGTGGTTCGCCATGCGCATCGGCTCCGGCTTCGTCATCTCAAGCGCATTCATGATCCTGGAGAGCTGGCTCAACGAGCGCGCCACCAACGAGACCCGCGGCACGATCTTCTCCGTCTATCTGATGATCTCCTATTTCGGCCTCACCGCGGGGCAGCTCAGCGTCGGGCTCGGCGATCCCACGACGACGACGTTGTTCATGTTAGGGGCGATCCTGTTTTGCCTCGCGGTTTTGCCTACGACATTGTCGACCTCCGCGGCCCCGAAGCCGCTGACGCGCACGTCCTTGGACCTGAAGCGGCTCTTCGCCAATTCACCGGTCGCCTTCATCAGCGTGCTGGTGATCGGCTCCGTCAACGGCGCGTTCGGCACGCTGGCCGCCGTGTGGGGGCTCGGAATCGGCCTTGGCACGGCAACCATCGGATTGATGATGGCGATGACCGTCGTCTCAGGCGCGCTCATCCAGATCCCGGTCGGCTATCTCTCCGACAAGGTCGATCGGCGCTACACGATCATCGGAGGGGCCGGCGGAGCGGCTCTGGTCGGGCTGGTGATTTTGACGCTGAATCCGGGCTCGCCCAACATCGTACTGCCGCTCGTCGCCATCTATGGCGGCCTCGCCTATCCGCTTTACGGGCTGGCGGTGGCACATGCCAACGACTATGCCGACCCCAGTGAATTCGTCGCGGTCTCAGGCGGGCTGCTCCTGCTCTATGGGATGGGCACCATGGTCGGCCCGCTGGCGGCCAGTGTAGCCATGACGGCGTTTGGGCCGGCGTTCCTGTTTGCCGCCACGGCGATCGGACATGTCGCCATTGCCGGGTATGCCTTCTATCGCACCACAAGGCGCGCGGCGCTTCCGGAAAGCGTGCGCGAGTCCTTCCGGGCCGTGCCGAGCGCGCGGGCCTTTACGCCGGAGACGGCGGCCCTTGATCCGCGCGCCGACGAAGCGCCACGTGTTGACCCCGACCCGATCGATGACGAAGGTGCCGGCGATCTCTAAAGGTGCCGTATGTCCAGTCCCGACAAAAGCCGCCCGTTCATTCCCGTACGTATCGCCGTGCTCACGGTGTCGGACTCCCGTTCGCTCGCCGACGACAAATCCGGCGATACGCTGACGGCGCGCATTGAAGAGGCCGGGCATGTGCTTGCGGCACGGACGATCGTGCCCGACGAGGTTCAGGACATCCGCGCGACGGTAAAGGGCTGGATCGCCGACCCGGAGGTCGATGCGGTGATCACCACCGGCGGCACCGGCTTCACCGGCCGCGACGTAACGCCGGAGGCGGTGGAGCCGCTTTTTGAGAAGCGCATGGACGGCTTCTCAGAAGTGTTCCACCGCATCTCTTATGACAAGATCGGCACGTCGACGATCCAGTCGCGCGCAACGGCCGGCGTTGCCGGCGCCACCTATATCTTCGTGCTGCCGGGCTCGCCCGGCGCCTGCCGCGACGCCTGGGACGGCATCTTGAAGGCGCAGCTCGACTACCGCCACCGGCCCTGCAACTTCGTGGAGATCATGCCGCGGCTCGATGAGCATCTGCGCCGCGGTACGACCTGATCACGCGACGAGCTGGTCAGAAGCTCGTGACAATCGACCTGTAGGTATCCTCAGGGAAGGCCTTCATGGTCGTCGTGCGGACATTACCCGCCGAGGCGATCGACAGCATGAACTTGGCCAGCGCCTCATCGTCCGGCGCTTCCACCATGGTCACCAGGTCGTAGGGTCCGATCGTCATGTAGAGCTCGGTCATGTCGCAGCCGAACGTCTTGCCGACTTCACGAACGGCGGCGACACGCGACGGCGAATTCTTGACGTTCTTAATGCCCTGATCGGTCCAGTTCACAAGCACGATATACTTGGCCATGACGTCCTCCCCTTTTCGGCCCGCCGGACATGGCGGCCCGCGTTGAGGTCACCAAGCTAAGCCAACGACATGGCGATGTCTGCCCCGGCCGCGGGGCGCGCACGAGGCATGAGGGCGTCCTGCCCTCACCCGATCGTGAAGCATTCTGTTTGCGCGCGGCCTACTTTCGCCAATCCGGAATTCCCTAATGCGCGTAAGGCAGACATTGCCCGCAAGGGCGGGAGGGAGATTTCGATGACCATCAAACTAAACCGCCGCCACGCGCTTCTCGGCCTGGCGGGTGCTGTCGCAGCGCCGGCGCTGATCGGCCGTGCCGTCACGCCGGCCAATGCCGCCGCACCGCTGCAGGACGTGCCCGGCCCGCTCTTTCATCGCTTCAAGATCGGCGACTTTGAGGTCACGACGCTGCTTGACGGCGCGGCGCTGGTCGACGGCCCGCACCCGATCTTCGGCAACGACCAGCCGGCGGAGGTCGTGCATCAGCTCCTGCGCGAAAACATGCTGCCGGAGACCAAGGTGCGCTTCTATTTCACTCCGACCGTGGTCAATACCGGCGAGGCGTTGATCGTCTTCGATACCGGCAACGGTCAGGGCAGCAATTTTGGCGGCGGCGACATGGTCACGCAGCTGCAAGCCGCCGGCTACACGCCCGACCAGGTCGACATCGTGGTGATCACCCACTTCCACCCCGACCATATCGGCGGGGCGGTGACCGACGGCGCGCCGACCTATCCCAATGCCCGCTACGTCACAGGCGCGGTGGAGCACAATACGTGGTCAAAGATTGCCATGGACGACCCGGAGAACGGCATCGGCAAGCTCTACACATCAAACCTCAAGCCGCAGCTTGAGAAGTTCACCTTCATCGATCCCGACGACGAAGTGGTGCCGGGCATCCGGGCGGTGGAATCCTTCGGGCACACGCCGGGGCATCTCTCGTTCCACATCGAAAGCGGCAACGGCCGACTGCTGATCTGGGGCGATATCGCCAACCATTTCGTGGCCTCCGTCCAGCGGCCCGACTGGCACGTCGTATTCGACATGGACAAGGAAGCGGCCGCGGCGACGCGCAAGCGCATCTTCGACATGGTCGCCGCCGACAGCATTCCCGTCATCGCCTATCACTCGCCCTTCCCGGGCGTGGGGATGATCGACGCGAAAGGCGGCGGCTATCGGTGGATCCCAGAGACCTATCAGATCGAGGCGATGGGCGCGGGGTAGTGGGGGGAGCGGAGCGCTCCTGGCTCACGCCAACTCCGTCGTCATTGCCGGACTTGATCCGGCAATGACGACGGAGTTGGCGTGCCGCGCTCAGGCATGGATGCCCGGGTCGAGCCCGGGCATGACGATGGTGGTGTGGTGGGCCGCCGGAGCACACGCCGGCGACACTCAACAAGTGAGGCGGCCACGCAATGACGCTGCGCATCAACTGTCCGCTTAGCGCGGCGCTTGAACCCTAAGCCGCCCGTTTCCACGCCCCCGCCACCGCCGCGTCGCGGCAAAAATCGCGGAAGTCGCGCGGGGGGCGGCCGAGGGCGCGCTCTACGCCATCGGTGAGATGCTCGTTGCGGCCGTCGAGCGTCTCGCGGGCGATGCCGGTGAAGACATCGGCGATGAAGTCGCCCGCCATGCCCGCGACCGCGGCGTGGAACTCCTCAAACGAGATCGGCACGTGGCGGACCGGCCAGCCGGTCGCGGCGGTGAGGTCCTCCGCCGCCTCCTCGAACGCCATGAGGCGCGGGCCGGTCAGCTCGTAGAGCTCGCCGGAATGGCCGTCCTCGGTCAGCGCCGCGACGGCGACCTCGGCGATATCGTCGACATCGATCATTGGCTCGCGCACCGCGCCGCCGGGCATGGGGATCATGCCGTCGAGGACGGGATCGCGGAGATAGCCTTCGGAAAAATTCTGCATGAACCAGGCGCAGCGCACGAGCGTGTAGTCCACGCCCGACTCGCGGACGATGATCTCGCACTGCTCGGCATGGGCCTCGCCGCGGCCGGAGAGGAGCACCAGCTTCTTCACGCCCGCCCTCTTGGCGGCGTGGGTCAGCGCCTCGATCTTATCCGACGCGCCGGGGACGGCGAGATCGGGGAAGTAGGAGACATAGGCCGCGGACACGCCTTGAAGCGCGGCTGGCCATGTCTCGGCGTCGTCCCAGTCGAAGGGGATGTCGGCGCGGCGCGTGCCGTGGCGGACGGCATGGCCGCGCTCGGCGAGGATGCGGGCGATGCGGCTGCCGGTCTTGCCGGTGGAGCCGATGACGAGGATGGGGGCGGTTTGCATGACAAAAAAAGTCCTTTCGTTCGGTTGTCGCCGGGCAGAGGGGTCCTGCGCCCCCCTCGCCGTCCGCTAGAAAGGCGGGTCGGTAAGGAGCGGCTTGGGTCGTCCGACCGGGTGCGTTGCTCGTTTCGTGACGAGAGGAAGCTAGCGGCGCGGCGTTCGGCGCACCATTTTCGGGGCGTTCAGTTTCATTCGCGATCGTCTAAGATTCCGCCGCATGGATGCTTATCTCGGCTTTCTTGAAGGTCCCCGCGCCCGCGGCGCGTTTGCGCTGCGCACAATCATGCAGCCGCCCTGGTGTCTGCGCGTGGAGGCGGAATCGCCGCTGACCTTGATTGCGGTGGTCTCCGGCGAGGTTTGGATCGTGCCGGACCAGGGCGAGCCGCATCATCTCAAAGCGGGTGATATCGGCGTCACCCGCGCGCCCGATCATTACAATGTCGCGCATGCAAGCGACGCCGCACCGGACGTCATCATCCATCCCGGCCAGGATTGCCGCGATCTCGACGGCAATTCGGTGCTCGACGCGATGACTCACGGCATCCGCACGTGGGGCAACGCCCCCGATGGCGAAACGGTGTTTCTGGTCGGCGCCTACGAAGCGCTGAGCGATGTCAGCGACCGCTTGCTCAAGGCGCTGCCGCCGGTCATCGCGCTGTCGCACGAGACGTGGCAATCGCCGCTGGTGCCGATCCTCTGCGACGAGGTCGTGAAGGACGAGCCGGGGCAAGCGGCCGTGCTCGACCGCCTGCTGGATTTGTTGCTCGTTGCGGTGATGAAGGAATGGTTCGCGCGGTCCAGCGGCGATGATCTGCTCAGCCGGTCGCAAGGCGATCCGATCGTGCAGCGCGCTTTGCGGTTTCTGCACGGCAACCCGAAGCGGGCGTGGACCGTTGAGAGCCTGGCGACGGAAACCGGCGCGTCACGCGCGTCACTGGCGCGGCGCTTCAACACGCTCGTCGGCGAACCGCCGATGACCTATCTGAAGAACTGGCGGCTGGCACTGGCGGCGGACCTTCTGTGCGACCCGGGTGAGACGGTCGGCACCGTGGCGGAGAAGGTCGGCTACACCAGCCCGTTCGCCTTCTCCGTGGCGTTCAAGCGCGCCCGCGGCATGAGCCCGCAGGAGCACAGGAGCCACGCAAGAACGCTTTAGCGCTCCTTGGCGCTGTCAATATCTTCCTATAATGTTCTTGCAATGTTCTCATAGTCGCGCTACCTAACAGGCATGCTGAGTCGCGCCGCACAAACGAGGCCCCCCGAGCCGGTTCCGGCGGTCCGCTCCCGCGTCAAAGGGCGGCGGGCCGCCGGGCCGGTGTCGCACAGCACCCCGCTGGCGCCGGATATCTTTGAGGACCGACGGCGCGGGCGCGGGGCGCAGACCAATGTCAGCGGCCGCTTCGAGCCGCTGAAGCGCGAAGCCTTCGACGACGAATGGCGCTCGCTGGAAGAGTTGCCGCCGATCCGCACGGAGGTGCAGGCGGAGGAAGCGCGCAAGATCATCACGCGCAACAACTCGCCCGACATCTCCTTCGACCGCTCCATCAACCCCTATCGCGGCTGCGAGCATGGCTGCGCCTATTGCTTCGCCCGGCCGACGCACGCGCATATGGGGCTCTCGCCGGGCCTCGACTTTGAGACAAAGCTCTTCGCCAAGCCGAACGCCGCGCGGCTTTTGGAGAAGGAGCTGGCGGAGCCCGGCTACGTGCCGCGCACCATCGCGATCGGCACCAACACCGATCCTTATCAGCCGATTGAGCGCGAGAGCCGCATCACGCGGCAGGTGCTGGAAGTACTGGCGCGGACCAACCATCCCGTCGGCATCGTGACGAAGTCGGCGTTGGTGACGCGCGACATCGACATTCTGGCGCCGATGGCGGAGCGCGGTCTCGCCAAGGTGGCGCTGTCGCTCACCACGCTCGACCGGCGGCTGGCGCGGGCCATGGAGCCGCGCGCGGCGACGCCCTCCAAGCGGCTTGAGGCGATGGACAAGCTCGCCGCGGCCGGCATCCCCGTCACCGTGATGACGGCGCCGATCGTGCCAGCGCTCAACGACATGGAGCTGGAGCGGCTGTTGGAGGCAGGACGCGAGGCCGGCGCCACGGAAGCGGGCTACATTCTCATGCGCCTGCCGCTGGAGGTCTCGCCGATCTTCCGCGAGTGGCTCGCCGCGCATTACCCCGACCGGGCCAGCCGGGTGATGGCGATGATGCAGGAGATGCGCGGCGGCAAGGATTACGAATCGAAATGGGGTGTGCGGCAGACCGGCCGCGGGCCCTATGCCTGGATGATCGGCCGGCGCTTTGAGATGACGGCGCGGCGGCTCGGGCTCAATCGCGAGCGGCTGAAGCTCAGGACCGACCTCTTCGCGCCGCCGGTGCCGGTCGGTGGACAAATGCGGTTGATCTAGCGTCCGGCGTTGCGCGGTGGAGCGCGCCGCCCTATCCGGGTGTATGGCGCACGCCGAATCGCAAACGCTTGTCGCGGCCGATTACGCGCATGAGCGCGCGCTTGTCGCGGCCGGCTTTCCGCGCGTGGCCGGGGTTGATGAAGCGGGGCGCGGGCCTCTCGCCGGTCCGGTCGTGGCAGCGGCGGTTGTTCTTGACCCGGACGCGATCCCGGACGGCATTGCCGATTCCAAGATCATCAGCGCTGAGGAGCGCGAGGCGCTTTTTGAAGCGCTCTGCGCGTGTGCAGAGGTATCGTTCGCCTTCGGCTCGGTGGCGGCGATCGACCGCATCAACATCTTGCAGGCGACGCTTGCCGCCATGCGCCGGGCGGTGATCGGTCTGCCGCGGCCACCGGACGCTGTCATCATCGACGGCAAGCAGGTGCCGGCGAACATGCCGTGCGAGGTGCGCCCGCTCATTGACGGCGATGCGCTGTCGCTATCGGTCGCGGCGGCGTCGATCGTCGCCAAGGTTATCCGCGACCGCTTGATGACGCGCTGTGACGAGAGTTTTTCCGGCTACGGCCTGGCGTCGCACAAGGGCTATTCGACGAAAGCGCATCAAAGCGCGCTGGCTGAGCTCGGGCCATGCCGGCTGCATCGCCGCAGCTTCGGACGCGTCGCTGTCTGGTTTGAGACGCAGGGCGAGCTGGCGCTGGACGCCGAGGGTTAAGCGCCGCGAAGGCCGGATCTAGTTCAAATTCTTGCGCAGCTGATCGATGGAGCGGGCGACAAGTTCGTCGCCGCCGCTGCCCTTGCCGCGCTCGGCGAGAATCTGTCCGGCGGCAGCCGCCGCCACGTCGATGGCGCGGCTTCTGACATCGGCGACCGCCTGCGTCTCTGCCTGGGCGATGCGCGATTCCACCGCCTTGGTGCGGCGGGCGACGTAATCCTCAATGCGCGTCTTCGCTTCGGCGCTCAACGCTTCCGCCTCGCGGCGCGCCTGGGCGATGATCGCCTCGGCCTCAGCCTCCACATCGCCCGTCTTCTTCTTGTACTCGGCCAGCACGGCTTCGGCCTCTTCGCGAAGCCGGCGCGCTTCCTCAAGCTCCTCGGAGATCTTCTTGGCGCGGCTGTCGAGGGCCGCCGTCAGCATCGGCGGCACCTTAAAATAGAAGAGCACGCCGAAGAAGGCGAGGAAACCAAGAAACACCCACAAGGTGGCCCAGGAGCTGGCGTCCATCCTCTACGTCCTTTCCGCCATGGCGGCATCCACGGCCGCGGCGACCTCGCCTTCGCTGACCTTGCCGCCGACAAGCGTCTCCACCATGGCGGCGGTGGCGTCGCGCGCGATCGTGTCGACCCCGGCGAGTGCCTGCGTCTTGACCTCGTCGATACGCGCCTCGGCCGCCTCAAGCTTTCCCTGAAGCTCAGCCTCGGTGCGGGCGCGGTCTGCGTCGATCTCCGCCTTGGTCTCGTCGCGCGCCTTTTGTGCAATGGCGTGAGCGTTTTGCCGCGCCTCGGCGAGCGCCTGCTCATAGGCAGCGATAGCGGCGTCCGTCTCGTCCTTCATTCGCCCGGCCGCGGCGACGTCGCCGGCGATACGGTTGGAGCGGTTCTCCAGTATGGCGCCGACGCGGGGCAGCGCGATGCGGCTCATCACGTAATAGAGCGCGCCGAAGGTGATCGCCAACCAGATGATCTGCGAGCCCCAGGTCGCAGTGTCGAACGGCGGAAAGGTGCCGTGCTCCTCGCCGCCATGCGCCTCCACGCCTTCGTGGAGCTCGTCCGCATGCGGCTGAGCCTCGCCATGCGCGTCGGCGCTCTCGCCCGATTGCGCATATGCCGATGAGATGAAGATCACGCCCGTGCCTCCCAGAGACCCGCCGCGGCGGCAAAGCCGCAACGCGGCCGTCCCGATCAGCCTGCCGCTAGACGGCAAAGATGAGCAGAAGCGCGATCAGGAGCGAGAAGATGCCCAGCGCTTCGGTCACCGCGAAGCCGAAAATCAGACGACCGAACTGGCCGTCGGCGGCGGAGGGATTGCGGATCGCGCCGGCGAGGTAATTGCCGAACAGCGAGCCCAGGCCAACGCCTGCGCCACCCATTCCCAGGCATGCCATGCCGGCACCGATATATTTGCCGGCATCGACGATCGCTTGTTCCATGATCGGTTCTCCTAAGTTCGAGGATTGGTGCGCTTATCACTCAGTGCGAGGGATGCAGCGCGTCGTTCAGATACATGCAGGTGAGAATGGCGAAGACGTAGGCCTGCAGGAAGGCCACGAGAAACTCAAGCGCCGTCAGCGCCACGGTCATGAAGAAGGGGATGATGGCGCCGAACCAGCCGGCAACGCCCCAGGCGCCCAGCATGAGGATGAAGCTGGCAAACACTTTTAGCGTGATGTGGCCGGCGAGCATGTTGGCGAAGAGACGGACGGAAAGGCTGATCGGACGCGAGAGGAACGAGAGGACTTCAATCGCAACGACCAGCGGCATGAGGAACGAGGGCACGCCCTTGGGCACGAAGAGCCCGAGGAAGCCAATGCCGTTCCTGTAAAAGCCGTAGACGATGACGAGGGTTATGACGACCAGCGCCAGCGCCGCCGTCACGACGATGTGGCTCGTCACCGTGAAGAAGTAGGGAAACATCCCCAGCATGTTCGCCACGAGGATGAACATGAAGAGCGAGAAGACGAAGGGGAAGAAGCGCATGCCGTCGGTGCCGGCGCTGTCGCGCAGCATGTTGGCGACGAACTCGTAGGCGACTTCCGCAAGCGATTGAAAGCGGCTCGGCACCAATGTGCCGGAACTCGATGCGGCGATCATGAAGCCGGAAACCAGCACCACGGTGACGACCATGAAGAGCGCGGAATTGGTGAAGGCGAAATCGATGCCGCCGATCGTGCCGAGATCCACGATCTCGGTGATCGCGAATTGGTGGATGGGATCGACCCTGTCTTCCGCGCCGCTTGCCACGCCTAATTCCTCTCAACGCCCGTCGCCGGGCCCACCTATTCGCTTCGCTCGCCGCCTTGCCCATCTTCGGCATCGGCGGATGAAGCCATGCCGCCGGACGCGCGGATCACGTTCACGACCCCGGCACCGAAGCCGAGAAGCAGGAAGCCGATGAGACCCCATGGCGAGGTTCCCGCCATACGATCCAACCCCCAGCCCAGCGCCGCGCCGACAATGACACCGGCGACGAACTCGCTCGCCAACCGGAACGCCAGGCCGTAGCCAGCGTTGTCCGTCTTCGGCCGCGCCTCTGCCTGCGAGCGCTCTTTCTTCTCGCTTTCGAGGTCGCGTGACAGACGTTCAAGCCGTCGGGCAAGCGCGGCATCGGAGGCGCTTGCGGCCTTGTCCGAATTGCCGTCCTGCGCCGCCATCCGAATATCCGCCAACCCGTTCTCGTGCAGGCAAAGGATAGCGTCGGCAGGGGGTTACCCCTCCGAAACCGCGCGCACCATAGTTTTGGCCCCAGGGGGTGTCAAGGCGGACCGCCGACGCTTCAACTCTTTGAATTAAATCACTTTTTCAGCATCACGCGTGGCCCTGAGCACGCCTGCCGATGCGTCAACTTGCCTCGCGGAAGCGCTCCGCTGCCTCCAGATCGACAGACACGAGCTGCGAGACGCCGCGCTCGGCCATGGTCACGCCGAACAGCCGGTCCATGCGCGCCATGGTGATCGGATTGTGCGTGACGATGACGAAGCGCGTCGCGGTCCGCTCGCGCATCTCGTCGAGGAGATTGCAGAAGCGCTCAACGTTGGCGTCATCAAGCGGCGCGTCGACCTCGTCGAGCACGCAAATCGGCGAGGGATTGGTCAGGAACACCGCAAAAATCAGCGCCAGCGCCGTGAGTGCCTGCTCGCCGCCGGAGAGCAGCGTCATCGTCTGCGGACGCTTGCCCGGCGGCCGCGCCAGAATCTCCAGCCCCGCCTCAAGCGGATCGTCGGAGCCGACCAGCTTCAGCTCCGCCGTGCCACCATCGAAGAGCCGCTGGAAGAGGCTGGAGAAATGCTCGCCGACGGCCTCAAACGCCTTGAGCAGGCGCTCGCGGCCTTCGCGGTTGAGGTTGTGGATGCCCTGGCGGAGCCGTTTGATCGCCTCTTCCAGGTCTTCGTGCTCGGCACGCATCTCGCCGAGCCGCGTCTCCAGCTCTCCCGCCTCTTCTTCGGCGCGGAGATTGACGCTGCCGAGCCGCTCGCGCTCGGCCTTCAGCCGGTGCAGCCGCGTCTCCGCGGCGCTGGCCTCCGGCAACTCGGCGCCGGGCTGAAGCTCAGCAATATCGCGCAACGCATCCTGCCGCCCGTCAAAATGCTCTGCGATCTGCGTCGCCAGTTCCTGCTTGCGCGCCTCCGCTGCGATGACGCGCTCTTCGTCGCGGCCGCGCGTCTCGCGCGCCTCCGACAGGGCTTCCGCCAGCGCGCGCGCCTTCTCCTGCGTGTCGCGGTGCGTGTGCTCAGCCACGGAGAGGTCGTGCGACGCCGTCGCCGCACCCTGCTCGGCAGCCTCCACGTCGCTCTGCAGTGCGCGCCGGCGCTCCTCGAAGATACTCGGATCGTCCGGGGTCGCCGCGATTTCCGTGTCGAGCGCCTTGAGGCGCTTGTTGAGCGATTCCACCCGCTCCTCGGCGCGCTTCAACCGTGTTGTCCAGCGCTGTCGCTCATTGGCGATCTCCGCCACGCGGCGGCCGCGCACGGTCTCTTCATGCGCGGCGCGCTCCGCTTCAAGCCGCGCTTCCGCCGCGGCGCTGCGGTCCTTCGCCAAGGCCGCCTGCACATCGTCGCGGCGCTCTTCGAGTTCAGCCGTATCGGTCAGCGCCTCAAGCGCATCGCCGGCGGCACCGAGCTCAGCGTCGCCGGCCTCCGCATCGGCCTCAATGCGGGCCAGCGCGCCGGCGAAGGCCGACAGACGCTCCGTGATCCGGCTCTTGTGGCGCTCCGCATCGGCCAGGTCGCGACGACAAACATCGACGGCCTCGCGCGCCTCCTGCAGGGCGCGACGTGAATCCGCGTCGAGATATTCCGCGTCGGCGCGCACCTGCGTGGCCATGCCGAACAGGTCGAGGGCATTCTCCAGCGCCTTCTTGGCGGTCTTCAGCTCGCTGACGACTTCCGCAACACGGTTGCGTTGCTCAAGGCGTCGCGCGCCTGAAGCAGCAGACCCGGCCACGGCGCGGAACCCGTCCCAGCGCCACAACCCGCCCTCGCGTGAGACCAACCGCTGACCAGCCGCCAGCTTGGGCTGCAGCGAGGCCGCCTGCTCGACCGCCACAACACCGATCTGGCTGAGCCGGCGCGTCAGGTTCTGCGGCCCTTTGACGAAAGCGGTGAGCGGCTCCACGCCGAAGGGCAGCGGCGCATCCTTGTCGCTCGGCCCGGCGTCCCCCCAAACGGCGGGGGCCTCCTCGTTGAGCGACGCATCGAGATCATCGCCCAAAGCGGCGGCGAGCGCGCGCTCATAGCCGGCCGTGACGGTGAGCAGATCGATGAGCGGTTGAAAGCGCTTGGTGCTTTCCAGGTCGAGCAGCTCGGCGAGCGTGCGGGCCTCAGCCTGCAGGGCCCCGTATTTCCGCTCAGCAGCATCAAGCGGCCCGCGGGCGCGCTGCTCGGTGTCGCGCGCGGTCGCGAGTGTGGCGTGGGCGGCCTCCGCCTCCTTCGCCTTTTCGGCGACGACGGCCTCAGCCGATGCCAAAGCGGTCTTCGCCGCCTCCACATCCTCTTCGCCGCCATGCTCGGCAACGAGTTGATCGCGCTGTTCGTTTACGGCTGCGCGCTCTTGCTGGAGACGGGCGAGCTTGGCCTGCGCTTCGCGAATGCCGCGCTCGCGCGAGGTACGCTCAGCGCTTGCGGCGGCAACAGCGCCGGCGGCGGCGGCGAACTCCGCTTCGCGAGCGGTGACGGCGGCGGCGGCCTCCTCCGCGCTGGCACGGGCGGCGGCAATGCGTTCCGCCGCTTCCTCAGTCTCCTGCTGAAGTCCGGCTTCCTCCGCGCCGAGCCGCTCTGCGGCGGCTGACGCGTCGCTGCTGATCTCCATCTCGTGCTGCAAGTCGGCAGCGGCCTCGGCGCGACGGGTGATCAATTCCTCACGGCGTGCCTTGCGCTCCGCCTCTTCGCGGTCGATCTCCTTGGCCGCGACCTTCAGGCGCTCCAGTTTGGCGGTCGCCTGCGCGGCGCGGCGCCGCAGCTCAGGCAGCGCGCTCGCGGCCGTGGATTCGTTCTCAACCGCCTCGTCCTGCTGAGCGGCGGCCGCGTCGAAGGCCGTCTTCGCCTCAGAAAGCTCCGCCTTCGCGTCGGCGAGCCGCGCTTCGGCGGCCTCCCAATGAATGACGTAGAGGATCGCCTCCGATTTGCGGATCTCGGAGGAGACCTTGCGGTAGCGCACGGCCTGGCGCGCCTGGCGCCGCAAGCCGTCCAGCCGGCCGCCGATCTCCGCCATCACGTCGTCGAGACGCTCCAGGTTCTGCTCGGCCGCGCGCAGCTTCTGCTCCGCCTCATTGCGGCGGGCATGCAGCCCGGAAATGCCGGCAGCGTCCTCCAGGATGCCGCGGCGCTGCACCGGCTTGGCGGCAATCAGCTCCGCCACGCGGCCCTGGCGCACCAAAGCCGTGGAATGGGCGCCCGTGGCGGCGTCGGCAAAGATGAGCTGGACGTCGCGGGCACGAACCTCGCGGCCGTTGAGGCGATAGGTGGAGCCGGAATCGCGCTCGATGCGGCGGCTGATCTCCAAGGATTCCGGCCCTTTGCCGCGGCCCTCGTCGCGCTCGGCAATCAGCGCGACCTCCGCCACATTGCGCGCCGGACGGCTGCCGGAGCCGGAGAAGATGACATCCTCCATGCCGCCGCCGCGCATCGCCTTGTAGGAGCTTTCGCCCATGACGAAGCGCAGCGCCTCGACCAGGTTCGACTTGCCGCAGCCGTTGGGGCCGACAATGCCGGTGAGGCCCGGTTCGACCGGGATGTCGGTGGCATCGACGAAGGACTTGAACCCGACAAGACGGAGACGCGAGACCTTCATCGGTACAGCCGCCTCCGACCGGCGCAAGGCCGGTTCTCCACGCCACCCGTGAGGCGGCCCGCTTTCAGCGTCCAACTTTGCAAGGGGCACCGCACAAAAAGCCTGCCACACACCTTATAGAAGGCCGACGCCGCGCGCACGCCAAATGAGCGCGCCAACCGCACAAACCGCCTCTGCTGTGAATAGTGCCTGATTCGGGCTCAGAGCCACATAGGCCAAGAGGCTTGCGTCACAGGCGTGTGGTGGAGAGCTCTCGGCGCGTTATTGCCCGGCGGCGGCGAGCATCGGACCAATGACCCGGTCCCACTCCTCCATCGGTAGAGCGCCGACCTGCTTCTCGCCGTTGGCGAAGAATGTCGGCGTACCGGTGACGCCGAATGATTGGGCACGCTGCATGGACACGTCGAGCGCGCCGAGCAGCGTCTGGTTACTCAGACAGGCGTCGAAGGTCTCCTGCGTAAAGTCGAAGGCTTTCGCCTGTTCAAGGATCGCGTTGCGCATATCGTCGGAGCGCAGCCATTGGTCCTGATTGGCGAAATAGGCGTCCACCACGTCGAAGTAGCGATCGGCCGGCGCGCAACGGGCGATCGCGGTGATGGCGACATCGGCGCCGTTCCGCAAAAACTCACGGAAGATGTACCGCACCTGGCCGGTGTCGATGTATTTGGCTTTGAAGTCGCCGAAAGTGTTGTTGTGGAACGTCGCGCAGTGCGGACAGGTGAAGGAGGCGTATTCAACGACCGTGACCGGCGCATCTTCCGGCCCCAGCACCTTCTGCCCAAGCTGGCCGGGGCCGTGAAGCTCCTGGAGGTTGACGCTTTGCGCCAGCGCGGCCAGCGGATGAAGCGCGATTGCGCCAGCGGCGGATGTCGTCAGGAAGACGCGACGATTGATCGTGAGCATGTCGTACCTCTTTGGCGCCAAGCTTTAGCGGCGGCCGCTGAACCAAGGCTGAATGCGGATTTCGCCCTCTTAGGGTGTTTTAGAGCTGCCGCAAACGCGCCCAAGCGTCACGATCGTGCGATGACGCCGCGGGCAAGCGCCGTAAGCGAGGCCCGCAGCTCCTCGTCGAACGGCTTCAGCCGCTCCTCCATTTCGGGCGAGATCGCCACCTCCTGCGGCGGCGCGGGCGGATCCTTGTCTTGCGTCCCGACCGGACGCTGCACGATGCGAACGGCGCCGACGGCCGGATAGCCGAAATAAGCGTTCAGGCGCTCACGCACTTGTTCCGTTTCGTGTGCGAATTGCAGGGCAAGTGCGGGATCGCACCGGACAACCAAAGTGGCGGCGGAACCGTCGCGCGACCAGCGGATACGGTCAGGCGCGGTGCGCCCGGCATAGGCCGCGCCGACGATATCGGGCCACCAGGCCAGAAGCTCCGCGCGCGCCAGACCACGCTTGCGCACCAGCGGGTCGATCGACGCACCCACCAGCTCCGCCAGCGGCTTGGCCATCGGGGCCCGCTTCTTCGCCGGGTGCGACATTGTTGATTAGGCTCCTTCAGAGCTTGCCAGAAGTGCTTAGCCATACACAGTGGCGCGGATGCAGGCCAAGCTAGCGAAGCCGAAGCGCGCGGCAAAGCGCAAACCGTCGCCGCCGGCCGAAGCGTCGCTGGCCGACGACCTTATCCACTGGTACGAGCGCCATCACCGGCGGCTGCCCTGGCGCGTGGGACCGCGCGAGCGGCGGCGCGGCGTCCGGCCCGATCCGTATCGGGTGTGGCTTTCCGAAATCATGCTTCAGCAGACAACCGTCAAAGCCGTGGCGCCCTACTTCCAGCGCTTCGTCGAACGCTGGCCGACGCTTGCTGATCTTGCCGCAGCGGACGAGCGTGACGTGATGGCGGCGTGGGCGGGGCTTGGATATTACTCGCGGGCCCGCAACCTCATTGCCTGCGCGCGCGCCGTCGCCGACTTGCCGGATAAGCGATTTCCCGACGACCCGGGAGAGCTGGAACGACTGCCGGGCATCGGGGCCTACACCGCGGCGGCGATCGCGGCGATCGCATTCGACAGACAAGCGGCCGCCGTCGACGGCAATGTGGAGCGTGTCGTCTCGCGGCTCCTGGCGCTCGATGAGCCGTCACCCGGTCTCAAGGTGACAGTGCGCGATCGGCTGCGTCCCATCGTGCCGGCGGATCATCCCGGCGCGTTCGCCGAGGCGCTGATGGATCTCGGCGCGACCATCTGCACGCCCAAGAAGCCGGCGTGCGCGCTGTGCCCCTGGTCTGAGCCATGCCGCACGCGCCGTGAGGGTCGGCAGGAAGAGCTGCCAATCAAAGCGCCGCGCAAGACGCGGCCCGTCCGCTACGGCACGGCCTTTGTGGCGCGCCGCGCCGATGGCGCAATCCTGCTGCGCCGCCGGCCGCCGCGTGGGCTCCTTGGCGGCATGAACGAAGTGCCCAATACCGAATGGGGCGACACTCCGGCCAAGCGGCCAAAGCCGCCGCTTCGCGCCGCGTGGGTTAGGACTGCCGTGCCGGTGGAGCACGTCTTCACGCACTTTGCCTTGCGGCTCAATGTGGAGCGGGCCGAGATCGCTGCGGACATTCCGGCGCCCGCCGGGCATTTCTGGGTTGCCGCCGGCGCGCTGTCGGACGCTGCGTTGCCGAGCGTTATGAAAAAAGTCATCGAAGCGGCCTATCCGGGCGCGACGAAGAATCAACGCGAGGACTAATGCCCGACATCCGCCATATCGTGTTCGACGTCGGTCGGGTGCTGGTGCACTACGACCCGCACCTTGGCTATGCCGATCTCATCCCCGACGCCGCGGAGCGGCAGGCGTTTTTGTCCGATGTCTGCTCGGCAGCCTGGAACCAGGAGCAGGATCGCGGGCGGAGTTGGCCGGACGCCGAGGCGGAGGCGATTGCCCGTCATCCCGACAAAGCCGACCTCATCCGCGCTTACCGGCAACGCTGGCGCTTGATGGTGCCGCACGCCTATGACGACACGGTCGTGATCCTGCGCGCGCTGATCGCCGCCGGACGCGACGTGACGATGCTGACAAATTTCGCCAGCGACACTTTTCGCGAAGCGCAGGCGCGCTTCACGTTTCTGACCGAAAGCCGCGGCGTGACCGTGTCCGGCGATGTGCGGCTCTTAAAGCCCGACCCGGCCATCTACGCCCATCACACCAAGGCGTTCGGGCTGGAGCCGTCGGCGACGCTCTTCTTCGACGATTCGCCGCACAATATCGACGGCGCACGGGCGGCCGGCTGGAAGGCAGAGCTCTTCCAGTCAGCCGATGGCATGCGTCGGGATTTGGAGCGCTACGGCATCTCGCCGGCCTGAGCGCGACGCCCGTGGGCGCTAGCCCGTGTAGCCCTGCCGGGCGGCGTTGGCCTCGCAGTCCTTCTTCGACTTGTAGCCTTCCGTCGACGCTCCGATCGTCTGGCCGTTGGAGGCCTTGCGGCGCCAGCGATGTTCACCGCGCTTGTCGGTATAGAATTCCCATTTGTCCGACGGATTGGGACCGCGGTTCATGTTGGCTTCGCAATCCTTTTTGGACTTGTAGCCTTCCGACGATGCGCCGACCACTTGGCCGTTGGAGGCCTTGCGCCGCCAACGATATTCGCCGCGCTTATCGGTGTAGACTTCAAAGGTGTCGTTCTCGCCGGCCATGGCCTCCCCCGTAAGGTTTGTTCGTGCCTGGGAATCGTGCCCCCACAACCGGCACCTTGGCGAATCGGAATCGCCGCTTCAAGGGCGCGCGAGGCGCCGGCCACAAGTTGCGCCGGCCGGCGTGGACAACCTGTTCGGTGGGCAACCTTTTCGACTGAGAACCGGCGGCTAGGCCGCCATAACGCGGCGAATTGCGCTCCGCAGGTCATCGATCGGCTGAAGGGCGCCGTCGACGTCGGTGTGCCAGAAGGTCCACCCGTTGCAGGCCTCCAGCCCTTGCACGGCAGCGCCGACGCGATGAATGGAGCCGACATGCTGGCGGCCTTTCACCTCGCACAAGAGGGATGCGTCAGCACGGATTGTGGCGACGAAGCGCCGGCGGGAATCGGTGAGCACATCGCCGACGGAGACCGACCCGGCCTCCAAGAGCGCGCCGAAGGGAACGCGCGGCTCCGCCCGCTTGCCTTCGATGACCTTCAGCGCCGCTCCTGTAGCAGGCTCGGCCGCCGCGATGCGCCGCTTCGCGGCCTCCGCGTATGACGGATCACGCTCGATGCCGATGAAGTGCCGCCCGAGCTTCTTGGCGACGGCCCCGGTCGTGCCGGTACCGAAGAAGGGATCGAGTACGACGTCGCCCGGCTTGCTGGCGGCCAGCAGCACGCGATAGATCAGCGCTTCTGGCTTTTGCGTCGGATGAAGCTTCGCGCCTTCGGCGTCCTTCAGCCGTTCCTCGCCGGTGCAGATCGGCAAGAACCAGTCGGAGCGCATCTGCAGATCATCGTTGAAGACCTTCAGCGCATCGTAATTGAAGGTGTAGCCCTTGGCGTCCATGGCGGGCGCTGCCCAGATCATCGTCTCATGCGCGTTGGCGAAGCGGCGGCCGCGAAAGTTCGGCATCGGGTTGGTCTTGCGCCAGACGATGTCGTTCAAGATCCAGAAGCCTAGGTCCTGCAGCACGGCGCCGACGCGAAAGATATTATGATAGGAGCCGATCACCCATAACGTGCCGTTGGGCTTCAGCACGCGGCGGCAGGCGAGAAGCCAGGCGCGGGTGAACGCGTCGTAACTGGCGAAATCGGCGAAGCGGTCCCAGGCCTCATCGACACCATTGACCCGCGACTGGTTGGGCCGGCGCAAATCGCCGGAAAGCTGCAGATTGTAGGGCGGATCGGCGAAGACCAGATCGACTGATCCGGCCGGCAGCTTCTCCATTTCCGCAACGCAATCGCCCTTGAGGACCGCGTCAAGAAAACGCTCTTTCACCGCCTTCGACGCCGCCGAACGCCCGCCCATTACGCAACTCCACACAGTCCGCGGGCCACACTGGCCGAACAAGGTGAACCAGCGCCTAAGGAACGTAGTTAAGGCTCGTTAACGGTCTGCCCTTATGTTCGGCCGATCCCGTGGTATAGAGCGCATCAAGCCGTGCGCTTGGGAGGAAAGCTTTGGAGATTCGGTCCGTTAGGCCGGCCTTGTTGATTGCGACGTTTGCGGCGCTGGCGGCTTCCGGCTGCTCAGTGCTTGGCGGCGGGCCGAATGCGGAACCAGTGGCGACCGCCAGCACCGGCGCCAGTACCGGTGTCAGTACCGGCGAAGGTGCCGCGCCCGGCAGCCCGCCGACGGAAGACCAGATCGACGTCCGCCAGTTCATTGGACCCGATTATTGCCCGGAGCTTCGGATTCTCGACGGTGCGCAATTGGTGCGCCGCTACGAGCGCGGACACGAAGACGATCCCGCCCATGTCGTCTGGCAGGCTTCTTTCGGCGAGACGGCGCGTGAATGCCTCTATGACGGCCAAGGCGGGCTGACCATCAAGGTCGGTGTTTCGGGCCGCGTGATCGCCGGGCCGAAGGGCGCTGCCGGCGACGTCGCCGTTCCTTACAAGATAGCGGTGGTGAAGTTCCGCGAGGCGGCGCTCGCTTCCGATGGCCACACGCTTACCGTCGCCGTGCCGCAGACCGGCTCGGCAACCTTCTCCGAAGTGCGCGAGATTTCCGTGCCGTCTCCCGGCCGGTCGCGTGACTACATCGTCTATGTCGGCTTTGATTCCGGTGAATGGGATCTCGAGGCGGGGACCGTCATAGCGGCGCCGAAGAAGAAGAAGCCCGCACCGCCTCCCGCGCCGGTGGCACAGCCGGCACCTAAGCCCAAGCAGGATCCCAATGTGCTGCCGACGCCAACGGACGGCTTCATCCTGCAATAG
Organism: Afifellaceae bacterium; assembly: GCA_028284625.1. Lineage (GTDB taxonomy): Bacteria > Pseudomonadota > Alphaproteobacteria > Rhizobiales > Afifellaceae > DASWJZ01. The sequence continues at coordinate 99,632 of JANQRH010000016.1, forward strand.
CGCCGACACGCCGGTTTGAGCGAGCGCGGATTGACCTCTGCTGCGATTCGTCCATAAGTGACCCTCGCGGATCACGTCGCGATCCGCGTTGTAAGGTTGAGGCCGCGCGGGAGAGGATCTGCCAAAACAGGCAGGACGCCGAAGGAGCAACCGCCCCGGAAACTCTCAGGCCAACGGACCGCGCGCGCTAAGCGACGCTCTGGAAAGCGGCGACCGGGCAACCGGCCGCCCACCGAAGGAGTAACCGGCCACATTTCGACGGTCCCGGCCGGGAATCTCTCAGGTTTTGCGACAGAGGGGGCACGATTGGGCGGAAACGCCCTCGTGCAACGCTCTGGAGCAGGTCTTGACCGCCACATCAGACGACACGCTCAACCAAACGCCGCTTCATGCGCTGCATGTGGAGCTCGGCGGGCGCATGGTGCCCTTCGCCGGCTACGCCATGCCCGTGCAGTACGAAGGCATCATCGCCGAGCATCGTTGGACGCGCGACCAAGCCGGCCTGTTCGACGTCTCCCATATGGGCCAGCGCTTCCTCGTAGGTCCCGATCACGCGACCACGGCGACTGCCCTTGAAAGGCTCACGCCGGGGGCGCTCGGTACGCTGGGGCTCGGACGCATGCGCTACACGCTGCTCCTCAACGATGCCGGCGGCATCATCGACGACCTGATGGTGACGCGTTCGGTCTCCGAAGACGATGACGGGACACTGGCGCTTGTCTTCAATGCGGCGCGCAAAGAGGTCGACGACGACTATGTGCGCAGCGCGATGCCCGAGGGCATCACGCTGCATGCGGCGGAGGATCGCGCGCTTATGGCGCTGCAGGGCCCGCAGGCTGCGGCTGTGATGGCGCGGCATTGCGCCAAAGCCGGCGACCTCACCTTCATGCGCGCGACAAGCGCAGAGTTCGACGGCATCGACTGTCATGTTTCGCGCGCCGGCTATACGGGCGAGGACGGCTTTGAGATTTCCGTTGCCGCAGACAAGGCCGAGGCGGTGGCGCGGGCGCTTCTGGCGGAGGCGGAGGTCAAGCCGATCGGGCTCGGCGCGCGCGACTCGCTAAGGCTGGAGGCCGGGCTGCCGCTTTACGGACACGACCTCGACGAAACGACATCGCCGGTGGAAGCCGATCTCGGCTTTGCCGTTGCCAAATCGCGACGCGAGAGCGGCGGCTTCCCGGGTGCTGACCGCATTAAAAGCGAGCTTGAGAACGGTCCGTCGCGGCTCAGGGTGGGCCTGCGTCCGACGGGACGAGCGCCCGTTCGTGAAGGCGCCGACATTCTCGCGCCCGACGGCGAAAAGATCGGCGTGGTCACCTCCGGCGGGTTCGGTCCGACGGCCGATGCGCCGGTCGCCATGGGCTACTTGGCGTACGCCTACGCGAAACCCGGAACGACATTGCAAGTGAGCGGCAGACGCGGCGCAGAGCCCGCCGAGATCGCCGCCCTGCCCTTCGTACCGCACAGATATTTTCGTTGAGGGAGACGAAGAATGGCTACGACCGGCTACACCAAGGACCATGAGTGGGTCCGCATCGACGGCGACACTGCGATCATGGGGATCACCGCTTACGCGGCGGAGCAACTCGGCGATGTGGTCTTCGTCGAGCTGCCAGAGGTCGGCAAGGCGCTGAAGAAGGGCGATGGCGGCGCCGTCGTTGAATCCGTCAAGGCCGCGAGCGACGTCTACAGCCCGATCTCAGGCGAAGTCTTGGAGGTGAACGGCGCGCTGGATGCCAGTCCGCAGACCGTGAATGAAGCGCCGGAGACGGATGGCTGGCTCATGAAGCTTAAGATGGCCGATGCCGGCGAGGTCGACGGCCTGATGGACGAGGCCGCCTACAAGGACTTCGTCGCAACGCTTTAAGGCAGGGCATTCGGGATAGCGACAATGGCACATGATTATCGCGCCACCATCGTCTGGCGGTTTGAAGGCGAGGATTTTTCCAAGGGCCGCTACAGCCGGGCGCATGAATGGCACTTCGACGGCGGCACCGTGGTTCCCGCCTCGCCTTCGCCGGGCATCGTGCCGCCGCCCTATATCCGCGAAGACGCGGTCGATCCGGAAGAAGCGTTCGTCGCGGCGATCTCAAGTTGCCACATGCTGACCTTCCTCGATCTGGCGCGGCGCGCCGGCGCGGTGATTTCGTCCTACGAGGACGAAGCCGTGGGCATCATGGAGGAGATCGCGCCGGGGCGGCGCGCCGTAACCAAAGTGACGCTCAGGCCGAAGATCGTTTATGGCGGCGAGCCACCCGACCAGGCGAAGCTCGATGAACTGCACCATCAGGCGCACGAACTTTGCTTCATCGCCAACTCGGTGAAGAGCGACGTGATCATGGAAAGCCAGGCGTAGAGATGCGCTACCTCCCGCACTCGCCCCAGGACCGCGCCGATATGCTGGCGAAGATCGGCGTCGGATCGGTCGATGAGCTGTTCGCCGACATTCCCGCCGACAAGCGCCTCACCGAGCCGCTCGATCTGCCGAACCAAAAAAGCGAGCTTGAGGTAACGCGGCTTCTCCGCGCGTTGTCGCGCAAAAATCACGCAGCCGCCGACGGGCCGTTCTTCATCGGCGCCGGCGCCTATCGCCATCACGTACCGGCGGCGGTGGATCACATCATCCAGCGCTCGGAATTCCTCACCTCCTACACACCCTATCAGCCAGAAGTCGCACAGGGCACGCTGCAATATCTCTTCGAGTTTCAGACGCAGGTGGCGAACCTCACCGCCATGGAGGTGGCGAACGCCTCCATGTATGACGGCTCCACCGCCACCGGCGAGGCGGTGCTGATGGCGCATCGTGTGACGCGGCGGGAGAAGGCGGTGCTTTCCGGCGGGCTCCATCCGCATTATCGCGGCGTGGTGGAAACGCTGTCGGAGATGTCCGACGACGCACTTGTGGCCCTCGACCCCGATCCGCTCGGCACGGAAGATATCCTCGCAGCGATCGACGACGAGACGGCCTGCGTGGTCGTGCAGTCGCCCTCCTTCTACGGGCAGCTCATTGACCTGAAGCCGATCGCGAAAAAGGCGCATCAGCACGGCGCGTTGCTGGTCGCAGTGTTCACGGAGGTCGTGGCGCTCGGGCTCATTGAACCGCCCGGCGCGCAGGGCGCCGACATCGTAGTCGGCGAAGGCCAGTCGATCGGCAATCCGCTGACCTTCGGCGGACCCTATGTCGGGCTTTTCGCCACGAGGCAAAAATATGTGCGCCATATGCCGGGGCGGCTGTCAGGCGTAACGGTCGACGCGGCCGGCGATCGCGGCTTCGTGCTGACGCTTTCCACGCGCGAGCAGCATATCCGCCGCGAGAAGGCGACCTCCAACATCTGTACCAATTCGGGCCTGTGCTCACTCGCCTTCACCGCGCACATGACGCTGCTCGGCGAGAGCGGCCTGCAAGCGCTGGCGGAGGCCAACCACGCGCGCGCCTGTCAGCTTGCCGATGTGCTTTCCGCGGTGCCGGGCGTGGAGGTGTTGAACGAGGCGTTTTTCAACGAGTTCACAGTGCGGCTGCCGAAGCCGGCGGCTGCAATTGTCGACGCGCTTGCGTCGCAAGGCATCATGGCCGGCGTGCCGGTATCGCGGCTTGAGCCGGATCGGCCGGAGCTTTCCGATTTGCTTGTGGTGGCGGCGACGGAGACGGTGACGGATGAGCACATCGCGTCGTTTGCGGCGGCTTTAGGGAGGGCCGTCGCATGAACGAGCAAGGCCGCCCAACACGCGCAGAACCGGTCGACGCGAAGCGTGAGACCTTTACCGGCAACCGCGCGCTTCAGATCGAAGAGCCGCTGATCTTCGAGATCGGCCGCCACGACGTTTCGGGCGTCGACATCGACATGCCACAGACGAAAGGCGACCGGCTTGGCTCGCATCGCCGGAGCACGCCCATCGACCTGCCGGCTTTGTCGGAGCCGGAGGCCATGCGCCATTACGTGCGGCTCAGCCAGAAGAACTACGCCATCGACATGGGCATCTTCCCGCTCGGTTCATGCACGATGAAATACAATCCGCGGCTCAACGAGGCGGTGGCGCGCCTGCCGGGTTTCTCCGACATTCATCCGCTGCAGCCGCCGGCCAGCGTGCAAGGCGCGCTTGAGCTCATCCACGAGCTCGGCCGTTGGCTGATTGAGATCACCGGCATGCATTCCGTCGCCATGAGCCCCAAGGCGGGCGCACATGGTGAGCTGTGCGGTATGATGGCGATCAAGGCGGCGCTCGCGGCGGCCGGCGAAGCACGCACCAAGGTGCTTGTGCCGGAATCGGCGCATGGCACGAACCCGGCGACGGCGGCGGCGCTCGGCTTCACGGTCGTGCACATTGCCGATCGTGGCGACGGGACGGTGGCGGCCGACGACGTGCGCGCCGCACTTGCCGAGCATGAAGGCGAAGTAGCCGCCATCATGCTCACCAACCCCAACACCTGCGGCATCTTTGAGCCGGATGTCGTGGCGATCGCCGATGCGGTACACGCGGCCGGCGGTTACTTCTACTGCGACGGCGCCAATCTCAACGCCATCATGGGCAAGGCAAAGCCCGGCGATCTCGGCGTCGACGCCATGCACATCAATCTGCACAAGACGTTCTCCACGCCGCATGGCGGCGGCGGGCCGGGCGCTGGACCGGTCGTGTTGTCGGAACGGCTGGCGCCGTTCGCGCCACTACCGCTCGTGGCGCGCGATGGCGATGGTTACCGTCTGGTGGAGCATTCGAACGAAAATGGCGGCCAATCCTTCGGGCGCATGACCGCCTTCCACGGCCAGATGGGCATGTTCGTGCGCGCCTATGCGTGGATGCTCTCACATGGCGCCGACGGGATGCAGCAGGCGTCGGAGGACGCCGTGCTCAACGCCAATTACATTCGCGCCGGGCTGGAAGACGTGATGAGCGTCTCCTATCCCGCGCACCGCGCCATGCACGAAGCTCTGTTCGACGACCGTTTCCTCAAGGAGAGCGGTGTCTCCACGCTCGACTTCGCCAAGGCGATGATCGATGAGGGCTTTCATCCGATGACGGTCTATTTCCCGCTTGTTGTGCATGGCGCGATGCTGATTGAGCCGACGGAATCGGAATCGCGCGCCAGTCTCGATCTGTTCGTCGCGACGTTGCGCGACCTTGTCTTCGCCGCGAAGGACGGAAAGACGGAGCGCTTCGCCGAAGCGCCGCGCTTCACGCCACGGCGGCGGCTCGACGAAACGCGCGCCGCGCGCCAGCCGGTGCTGAAATGGACGCGGCCGGAGCCTTATCAGGACGCTGCGGAGTAGTCCTTAGACCGCGTCGGCGCGCCAGGTGCGCAAAGCCTCGATGGTGGCCGGCAGGTCGGCGAGACGATCAATCACAGTTGTCGCACCCGCTTCCATTAGCGCTTCGCCATGGCCCTGCCACGAATGCGAAGCGCCGGTGAAGCCGATGACGCGCATGCCGGCCGCCACGCCTGCCGTCACGCCGGTGGTGGAATCCTCAACGACCAGCGTATCGGACGGATCGGTCTCGAATATCTTGGCGGCATAGAGGAAGACATCCGGCGCCGGCTTGCCGCGTCCTTCCGCCACTTCGCGGGCGGAATAGACATAAGGGCGGAACCGGTCCCACAAACCGACACGGCCGAGCGACACGCGCAGGCGATCGGAGCGCGAATTGGAACAGACGCAGCGCGGGTGGTCGAGGCGGTCCAGCATCTCATGGACGCCGGCGATCTTTTCCACTTCCGATTCCAGCCGCCGGTCGGTCTCCTCAAGAGCGCGGTCGACGAGGTCGTCGGGAACGGCGCGGCCCAGTTCCTCGCCGATCAGCTCGAAGATGCGCTGGGTGGTGAAGCCGGCATAGCGCTGCGCCAGGTCTTCCGGCGTGCTCTCATAGCCGATTTCGCGCAGCATCTCGCAATCCACGCGCGCGGAGAGGATTTCGGAGTCGATCAAGACCCCGTCGCAATCGAAGATAATCAACATCATGCGCCCGTGTAGCAGGCTGCCGCCGCAGGGCAAGGCCCGCGGGCAAGGCGATCGGCCGCAGCGGCTGGCCCAGGACCGCCGCGTAGCTTAGACTGGGTCCAGGGAGGTTGTGGTTCGGGGCATGAAGCTTATCAGCCAGTCGGAGGACCAGGTCGAGGTGCGCCTCAACCTTAGCGAGCTCGTTCTGCTGCGAAACGTGCTGAATGAGGTCTGCAACGGTATGCACTTCACAGACAACGATCTGGCGGCGATTTTCGACATGAGCCGGGCCGATGCGCAGGAGCTCCTCCTTCACTTCAACAGCGCGCTGGAACGCCTCGATCTCCTTCCAGAGTAACGTCATGATCAACCGCTGCTTGCCGCGCTTCGGGCGGGCTTGTACTGTGCGCCGCCTTTGGCTTATCGGGAGTGTGTGAAGCGTGCGTTTTGTGTCGACCCGCGGCGAGGCGCCGGCGCTCGGATTTCGAGATGTCGTACGCGCCGGCCTTGCCGATGATGGCGGCCTTTATGTGCCGGAACGCTGGCCGCGCCTCAGCGAGGACGACATCGCGGCGCTTGCCGGCTGCTCCTATGCGGAGGCGGCTTGTCGCATCATCAGCCGTTTCACCGAGAACGAAGTCACCGAGGCGGCGCTCCGCTCTATGACCGACGCCGCCTATGCCACCTTTCGGCATGACGCGGTGGCGCCGCTCAACCAGATCGGTCCCAACCATTTTGTGCTGGAACTCTTCCACGGGCCCACCCTCGCCTTCAAGGACCTGGCGATGCAGTTCCTGGCGCGGATGATGGAGCATGTGTTGGCGGAAAGCGCCGATCGGCTGACGATTGTCGGCGCGACATCCGGCGACACAGGCGGCGCGGCGATCGAAGCCTTTCGCGGGCGCGAGCGGATCGATGTCGCCATCCTGTTTCCCGACGGCCGCGTCTCGCCCGTGCAGCGCAAGCAGATGACGACGGCGCGCGAGGACAACGTTCAGGCCATCGCCATTGAAGGCACGTTCGACGACACGCAGGCTCTCGTCAAAGCGATGTTCAACGACAAGGCTTTCCGCGCGCGCACGCAGCTTTCCGGCGTCAATTCCATCAACTGGGGCCGTATCGTTGCGCAGATCGTCTATTACTTCACCGCCGCCGTGGCGCTTGGCGCGCCGCATCGGCCGGTCTCCTTCACCGTGCCGACCGGCAATTTCGGCAACATCTTCGCCGGCTATGCCGCCAAACAGATGGGCCTGCCGATCGAGCGCCTGGTGATCGCCGCCAACGTCAACGACATCTTGCATAGAACGGTGACGACCGGGCGTTACGAGGTGCGCGGGGTCAAAGCGACGACTTCGCCATCCATGGACATCCAGGTCTCGTCGAACTTTGAGCGGCTGCTTTTTGAGGCGGAGGAGCGCGATGCCGAAATCGTGCGCCGCGCGATGGACGGGCTCAAACAATCGGGCGCCTTCACGCTGAGCGCACGCGCAAGGGCGGCGATCGCGGCCGACTTCTCCTCCGGCGCCTGCGACGAGGAGGAGACGGCGGCAACGATCAAACGCGTGCGGGAGCAAACAGGCATCACGCTCGACCCCCACAGCGCTGTGGGCGTCGCAGTCGCAGAACGCCATCTCGGCACGACGCCGATGGTGACGCTCGCCACGGCGCATCCCGCCAAGTTTCCCGAAGCAGTGGAAAGCGCTTCGGGCGTGCGGCCAGAGTTGCCCGACTGGGCGAAGTCGGTGCTGTCGCGCAAGGAGACATACTCCGTCCTGCCGGCTGATCTTGCCGCAGTCGAAGACGCGGTCGCAGCCCGGTCCGGCGCGGCGAAGGTGGTCGCCTGATGGGCGTTGCGCTCACTAAGCTGGCGAACGGCATCACCGTCGTCTCGCACAGCATGCCGCATCTGGAGAGCATCGCGCTCGGTCTGTGGGTCGGTGCGGGCGCACGTTCGGAGACGTCGACGGAGCACGGCATCTCGCATCTCCTCGAGCACATGGCGTTCAAAGGCACCGGCCGGCGGAGCGCGCGCGACATTGCGGAGTCCATCGAAGCGGTCGGCGGCGAGATGAACGCGGAGACCACGGTCGACAACACGACCTATTACGTGCGTCTCCTCAAAGACGATCTGGCGCTCGGCCTCGACGTGCTCGGCGACATCATCTGCGACCCGCTGCTTGACGCGGATGAGTTGGCGCTGGAGCAGCACGTCGTCCTTCAGGAGATCGGCGCCGCCTATGACGTGGCGGAGGATTGGGTGTTCGAGCTCTTCCAACAGGCGGCCTACCCCGGCCAGGCCATCGGGCGGAGCGTCATCGGCACACCGGATTCCGTCAGCGCACACACGCGCGACGACCTCTCTCGCTTTCTCCAGCGCCATTATTGCGGCCCGGGAATCGTCGTGGCCGCGGCGGGCGGCCTGGACCACGAGGAATTGGTGCGGCTGGCGGAGACGCATCTTGGACGACTGCCTGCCGCTTCCCCTCCCGATTGGGAGACAGGCCGCTACCAAGGCGGCGAGTCAACGGAGACGCGGCCGGTCAAGGAAGCTCAGATTCTGCTTGGCTTCGCCGGCCCGTCCTATGCCGACTCCACGTTCACAGCAGCGCATCTCTTTTCCGCCATCTTGGGCGGCGGTATGGCCTCTCGTCTCTTCCAGGAACTGCGGGAGGAGCGGGGTCTGTGTTATTCGATCTATTCCTTCTTCTGGCCGTTTTCTGACACTGGAGTGTTCGGCATCCAGGCGGCGACGTCTGAAGAGGACATCAAAGAACTGGTCCCGGTCGTGCTTAGCGAACTCAAGAAGATGACCGACGGCGTGACGGCCGCGGAGCTGCAGCGCGCCAAAGCACAGCTTCGTGCCGGACTGCTGATGACCCTGGAAAGCCCCATTGCGCGCGCCGGACAGATGGCGCGGCATGTCCTGATCCATGGCCGCGTACTGTCGCTTGAGGAGACCTTGGCGAAGATCGACGCCGTGACGACGGCCGATCTGGCGGAGCTGGCCGCGCACACCTTGGCGAGCGCGCCGACCCTTGCCGCGGTCGGTCCTATTACGAACCTGCCGAGCGCTGAGGACATCGCCGCGCGAATGGTCGGGCAACGACAGATGGCGCATGTGTGATGGCTTTTCTACGCGCCACGACGCCATACGAGACACCCGCCATCCAGGGCGATGGCCTCTTTCTGCGCAACCCCGGTCTGGCCGATCAAGCGGCGTGGACCGCACTTCGTGAGGAGAGCCGCACGTTCCTGACGCCCTGGGAGCCGACATGGCCGGCCGATGATTTGACGCGCACCGCATTCCGGCGGCGCATCCGGCGCTATCAGGCCGAGATTCGCGAAGATCGGGCCTACCCGTTCTTCATCTTCCGCCAGAGCGACTATGCGCTTCTAGGCGGCATCACGCTCTCCAACGTGGCGCGCGGCATGACGCAGACCGCGACGCTCGGCTATTGGATCGGCGAGCGCTACGCCAATAACGGCTACATGACGAAAGCTGTGCGGGCGATCGCGCCCTTCGCCTTCGGGGCGCTGAACCTGCACCGGTTGGAAGCGGCCTGCCTAGCGAGCAACGCCGCATCTATCCGGCTCCTGGAGAAGGTCGGCTTCCGCCGCGAAGGTGTGGCGCGCGGATTGGTCTGCATCAACGGGCGATGGCAGGACCACGTGGTCTATGCGCTTCTGACCGACGATCTTCTGCCGTAACGCCTTTGTCCCCAGCTTGTTTACCGGCTTCGGTAATCGGCGCTTCCGCCGGGATTTGGCCGCTTGTGAACGGAGACGGCGCGCTTTACAGCTTCATGACTGATTTGTTGCGGAGATCGCGTGTGTTGCGCGCTGGACCCACCCTCAAGCGCCTTCTTCTCGCAATTGCTGCGATTCTCATTGTCGGCCGGGCGTTCGCGCTTGAAGCCGTGTCGCTACCACTGGCGGCGGAGACCGTCGATCTGACCGGCGCGGTGGAGCGCTATCTGAACGAAGGCGAGCGCATTCAGGTGTCGACGGCGCCGGCCGCCGACGGCATCGTACGACGCATCGAAGTGCGCTCGGAGAATCCGGAGGGCACGTCCGACTGGATCGTCTTTGCGCTCGCCAATCCCTCCGACGAGCAGATCGACCGGCTGCTTGTCGTGCCGCATTACAGGATGGTCGGCTCCGGGCTGATCTGGCCCGACCTTGGAAGCGAGCGTCTGCGCGCCGTCACGCCGAGCGAGGGTTTTGCGCCGGAACGCATCGCCGGCGGCAATACCGACATCTTCCGCATCACGCTCGATCCCGGCGCGATCGTCACCTATGTGGCGGAGCTCTCCGACCCGCGGCTGCCGCAAATCCATCTCTGGCAGCCGAGCGCCTACGACGACTTCGTCTCCAGCTACACGCTTTATCGCGGTGTGGTGTTGGGCATTGCGGGGCTGCTGGCGCTTTTCCTCAGCGTGCTCTTCGTGGTGAAGGGCACGGCGATGTTTCCTGCGACCGCTGCGCTTGCGTGGGCAGTGTTCGGCTACATCTCCATCGATTTCGGCTTCTGGGGCCGCATCTTTCAAGGAGGCGGCGGCAGCGTCGAGACGTGGCGCGCGGCGACGGAAGTTGTTCTCGCCGGCGCGCTTGTCGTCTTCCTCTACACCTATCTTCATCTGCACCGCTGGCATGTGCGCTACAGCCATGTGGCGATCCTGTGGCTGCTCGGCCTGGCGGTCCTTGCCGGCATTATCGCGGTCGATGCGAGCGTGGCGGCGGGGGTGGCGCGGCTGTCGCTCGGGCTGACGGCGGCGGTCGGATTAGGGGTGATCCTCTATCTGGCGATCATGGGCTTCGACCGCGCGATCATGCTCATCCCGACCTGGATCGTGCTGGTCTTCTGGGTGGCGGCAGCCTGGTTGGCGGTGACCGGCCGCATCGAGCATTCCGTCGTGCAGCCGGCGCTTGCCGGCGGCCTTGTTCTGATTGTGATGCTGGTCGCCTTCACCATCATGCAGCACGCCTTCGCTGGCGGGGCGATTGCGCAAGGCCTGATCAGCGATGCGGAGCAGAAGGCGCTGGCGCTTGTCGGCGCCGGCCATTGCATCTGGGACTGGGATACGGCGCGCGACCGGATCGAGACCGGCCGTGAGATTGAGCTGGCGCTCGGCTTCAAGCGCGGTGCGCTCGACGGGCCGGCGCGCAACTGGCTTGGCCTGATCCACCCGAGCGAACGCGACCTCTTTCGTGCCGTGCTCGACGCCGTGGTCAATCAACGCCGCGGGCGCATCAATCTCGATTTTCGTATGCGCTCGGAAGACGGGCATTTTCTATGGTTTGCGCTAAAGGCGCGGCCGATCGTCGGCTCCGACGGCGAGGTGATGCGCTGCACGGGCACCATCGCCGACATCACCGACCAAAAGCGCGCCGAGGAGCGACTGCTGCACGACGCCATCTATGACAATCTGACCGGCTTGCCGAACCGGCAGATGTTCGTGGACCGTATCGACTACTCGCTGACACGCGGGCGGCTGGAGCGCATCGCTGCGCCAAGCGTCGTCGTCTTCGACATCGACAATTTCACCGAGGTGAACACGGAGTTCGGCAACTCGGTGGGCGATTCGGTGCTTCTCGCTTTGGCGCGGCGGATCACGCGGCTCTTGCCGCCGCAGGATACGCTCGGCCGCCTGCACGGCGATTCCTTCGGGCTGATGGTGCTGTCGGAGACCGAGCCGGACGCCATTGAGCAGGTCGCCCGCGAGCTCGTAAGAAGCCTCAAGGCGGCCATATCGGTCGGCGACCGCGACATCTTCCTGACGGCGTCGGTGGGCATTGCGCTGCCGACCAAGGAAGGCACGGCGGAGGAGCAGGTGCGCCGCGCGGAGGCCGCGGTCTATCAGGCCAAGCGCTATGGCGGCGACTACATCCAGATCTACGAGCCGGCCTTCGGCGTCCGCAGCCGCCGCATCGACATGGACGGCGAGCTGCGGAAGGCGCTGGATGCGGGGCATATCGACATCGTCTACCAGCCCGTCATCCGGCTTGAGGACAATTCCATCGCCGGCTTTGAAGCGCTGACGCGCTGGGAACACCCGGTGCACGGCCGCATCCCGCCGTCGGAATTCGTCGCCGCGGCGGAGGAAAGCGGGCTGATCGTGCAGCTCGGCCTTTATGTGTTGGAGCATGCGGCGCGCGAGCTCGCCTCATGGCAGGCGGTGCTGGCGAGCGATCCGCTGCCCTTCGTCTCCATCAACGTCTCCAGCGCCCAGCTTCTGCGGCACGACCTCATCAACGACGTCAAAGCCGTGCTGGCGCGTACCGGCGTCGCGCCCGAAACGTTGAAGCTTGAGATCACCGAATCCCTGGTGATGCAGAACCCGGAATACTCGGCAAAGGTGCTGGCGCGGGTGCGTGAGCTCGGCGCCGGGCTGTCGCTTGACGATTTCGGCACGGGCTATTCCGCCCTCTCCTATCTGCAGCGCTTCCCCTTCGACACGATCAAGATCGACAAGTCCTTCGTCCGCCCCAACGGCTCGCCGGCGCGGTCGGTACTGTTGCGCTCCATCGTGACGCTTGCGCACGACCTTGGCATGGAGGTGGTGGCGGAGGGCGCAGAATCGGAATCGGAGGTCGCGGAGCTGATCGAAGCCGGCTGCGAATACGCGCAGGGCTTTGTTTACGGGCGGCCGATGACTGCGCAGATGGTGCAGCAGATGGTCCGCCGCCGGCCGGCTGTGGCCCGCGCAAGCTGAAGCATCCCGCCTCTCGTAGCTCGCATGCAGCGAAGCGAAATGCGGGGGGCGTAAGTGACGGCTTGCGGGTTCGCCATGGTCAGACCTCTCGTCTGTCATCCCGCAAGCGGCGCGGAACGCGACGCTGTGCGGGACCCATAGCCACCAAAGCCGCGTAGGTGTTCATGGGTCCCAGTCTCGGCCTTCGGCCGAACCGGGATGACAAAGCGAGAGGCCGAACGCACTGGGCCCAAGGCCCCGCTCAGGCGTGGCCGGCGTCCACGGAAAGCATCGCCGCCTCAACCCCGATCGTCGCCAAGGCGCGGTCGTAGCGGCCGTCCACGTCGTCGTCGAACAGAATGGCCTCCGTGGCGGGGCTGTGGAGCCAGCCATTGGCCTGGATCTCCGCCTCAAGCTGTCCGGGCGCCCAGCCGGCATAACCCAGCGCCAGGAGCGCACGGTCGGGCCCACGCCCCTCGGAGATGGCGCGCAAAATCTCCAGCGTGGCGGTCAGGCAGATGCCTTCCGCGATCGGCAATGTAGCGTTCTCCAGGAAAAGATCGCCGGAATGCAGCACGAAGCCGCGGCCGGTCTCCACGGGCCCACCCTTATGGACCTTCACGCGGTCCACACCGCCGGGCAGATCCGGCTCGCTGCGGGCTTCGACGATGTCGAGCTGCACTAAAAGATCGCGAAAGCTAACGTCTTCTGCCAATTTGTTGATGACGATGCCCATGGCTCCATCGCCGGAATGGGCGCAAACATAGACAACGGAGCGTGCGAAGCGCTTGTCGGCCATGCTCGGCATGGCGATCAGGAAATGGCCGTCGAGGAAGCCTTCCGGTTTTGAACGCGTTGCCATCTTCAGATGCTAGCAATCCCGCCGCGGATTGGATAGGCGCTACCGACAATCCCGGCACAGGTCGTTTCCGGGCCGAAGGATCAACCTGACCATTGGCGATTTGATGACCACGACCGTTCTCCGTCTCATCCTTATGGCAGCGCTCGCTCTGCCAGGCGTGGCGCTGGCGGCGCGCTCCGACTGGGTGCCGGCGGATGTGGCGAAGATGCGCGTGCTGCTCACCGGTCCGTCGGACAAGGCGGAGGGCGCCGTTCAGGGCGGTGTGGAAATCCTGCTCGAGCCGGGCTGGTACACCTATTGGCGCAACCCGGGCGAAGCCGGCGTACCGCCGATCTTCGATTTCTCCGGGTCCACGAATGTGGCGAAGGTCGACGTCCTTTACCCGGCGCCGACGCGTTACGACGACGGCTTTAGCGTCTCGCTGGTCTATCATGACGAAGCACTATTTCCGCTTGTTGTAACGCCGGAGCGGCTCGGCGAGCCGGTGATGCTGCGGGTGTCACTGAGCTTCGGCGTTTGCAAGAACGTGTGTATTCCCACGCAGGCGAGTGCCGCCGTGACGCTGCCGCCGGACGCCGCGCGTGACGCGCTCGCCGAAGCACGGCTCAACAGCTTTCTCAGGCGCGTGCCAGGCGCCGCCGAGCCGGAGCATCTGGCGGTCGAAACGGTCGTTGCGGAGGACGACGCGCTTCTGATCGATGTCCGCATGCCGGACTCGTCCTATTCTGACCTCTTTGCCGATCCTCCGGTGGGCTGGTATCTCGGCCAGCCGTCTTTGGTGTCGCGGGCCGATGGCGTCTCGCGCTATCGCCTGTCGCTGGCCGGCAAGCCGCAGGATGCTGAGGTCCGCGGTCAGGTCTTCCGGTTCGTGGCGGTGGCCGGTGGGGATGCCGTTTCGCAAGAGATCGAGATTCAATAGACCGACATAACGTCTGATGTATGAGAGTTGGTGCTGAAGGAGGCTTCAATGACCCTTGCCGTTGGCGATCGCGTGCCTGATGTCGACCTGTTCGTGCCAGGCGATAGCGGGCCGGAGAAAGTGACGAGCGGCGCGCTCTTCGCCGGCCGCAAGATCGTGCTGGTGGGCATGCCGGGCGCTTTCACCCCGACCTGCCATCGCAACCACCTACCCGGCTTCCTGGAGAATGCCGACGCGATCCAGGCAAAAGGGGTCGATGCGATCATGATCCTCACCACCAACGACACGCATGTGCTCAACGCCTGGAGCGAAGCAAGCGGCGGCAAGGGCAAATTGAGCTACGTGTCCGACGGCAATGCGGAATTCGTCCAACAAGCAGGCCTCGCCCGCGATGTGTCGGTCGCCGGCATGGGCATCCGGGCAGTGCGCTTCGCCATGATCGTGGAGGACGGAACCGTCAGCGCGCTCATGCTCGACCAGCCCGGCGAGATGATTGCGAGCTCTGCGGCGCGCGTTCTGGACGCGCTTTAGTTTTCCAGATAGGGGGCCATGCCCTGGCGCGCCAATTCGTCGGCGCGCTCATTCAGTTCATGGCCGGCATGGCCGCGAACCCAATGCCATTCCACGTCGTGCATGTCGGCAAGCGTGTCGAGCGCCTGCCACAGCTCGACGTTCTTCACCGGCTTCTTGGCGGCGTTGCGCCAGCCGTTCCGCTTCCAGTTATGGATCCAGCTGGTGATGCCGTTGCGGAGATATTCTGAATCGGTGTGCAGCTCGACGGCGCAACGCCCCTTCAGTGCGCCGAGCGCCTCAATGGCCGCCGTCAGCTCCATGCGGTTGTTTGTAGTTTCCGGCTCGCCGCCAGAGATCTCTTTCGTGCGGCCGTTGAACTCCAAGATCGCGCCCCAGCCGCCCGGCCCCGGATTGCCGGAGCAAGCGCCGTCGGTGTGGATCACCACGCGTTTGGCGGAGCCCGTCACCCGTGCAGCCCGTCGCCGTAATCGTCGGCGCTTTCCGCCTTCTGGTGGAAGCGCAGTTTGCGCAGATATTCGCGTGGGTCTTTCGGTGTCACCAGCGCGCCGGGCGGCACGGAAAGCCAATCGTAGAGCCGCGTCAGCAGGAAGCGGAGCGCTGCGCCGCGCGCTAGGATCGGCAGCGCCCGACGCTCCTCCTCCGATAAGGGCCGCACCTCCTCATAGGCGCGGATGAGCGCGCCGCCCTTGGTCACATTGAAGGAATTGTCCGGCTCGAAGCACCAGGCGTTGAGGCCGACCGCCAGGTCGTAGGCCAACAGATCGTTGCAGGCGAAATAGAAGTCGATCAGGCCCGACAGCTCGCCCTTGAGAAAAAACACGTTGTCGGGAAAGAGATCGGCGTGGATGACGCCTTCCGGCAGGCCGGCAGGCCAATTCGCCTCAAGAAAGGCAAGCTCGGCCGACACGAATGTCTCCAGGCCGGGCTCGATCGTGTCGGCGCGAGCGCGCGACATCTCAAAAAGCGGCCGCCAGTCCTTCAGCGCCAGCGCATTGACGCGCGCGATCTCAAAATCGCGGCCGGCGGCGTGCATCTCCGCCATCGCGCGCCCGACGGCGGCGCAGTGCTCTCTTTTGGGACGCCGCACCCACATGCCCTCCAGGAAGGAGATGATGGCGGCCGGGCGGCCGGCGACGCAGCGGAGCGCCTTGCCGTCGCGTGCCTTCACCGGCAACGGGCAGCGTATGCCGCGTCCGGCGAGGTGTTCCATCAGCCCAAGGAAGAACGGCAGATCGGCTTCCGAGACGCGCTTCTCATAAAGCGTGAGGATGAAACTGCCGGCTTCGGTGCGCAGCAGAAAGTTGGAGTTCTCGACGCCCTCCGCGATGCCCTTGAAGGAGAGCACCGCTCCGAGATCGTAATCCTTCAGAAGATCCTCGAGGTCGGCGTCACCGACATCGGTGTAGACCGCCATCTCAGGCAGCGGCCTCGCGCAGCGACCTCGGCAGGCTGAACACGATACTTTCCTCGGCGGTCGTCACCAGCTCGACCTCAATGTCGAAGCGCTCCGCGAATGCGTCGAGCACTTCCTCCACGATCACTTCCGGTGCCGACGCTCCGGCCGTGACGCCGATCTTCTCCACGCCCTCAAAGTCTGCCCAGTTGATCTCCGACGCACGTTGCAAAAGCACCGCCTTGGGGCAGCCGGCGCGCTCCGCCACTTCGCGCAAGCGCTGCGAGTTGGAGGAATTGGGGGCGCCGACGACAATCATGCGATCGACTGTCGGCGCGACGTGCTTCACCGCCTCCTGGCGGTTGGTGGTGGCGTAGCAGATATCGTCCTTGTGCGGGCCGGCGATCTTGGGGAAGCGGGTCTTCAACTCGCCGACGATCTCAGCGGTATCATCGACGGACAAAGTCGTCTGCGTGATCCACGCCAGATTGTCGGGATCGCGCGGCTGGAAGGCCCGCGCATCCTCCACCGTCTCCACCAACGTGATGGCGCCGTCGGGGAGCTGGCCCATGGTGCCCTCCACCTCCGGATGGCCGGCATGGCCGACGAGCACGATCTCATGGCCGCGGCGGGCATGCAGTATCGCCTCCTTGTGGACCTTGGAAACCAGCGGGCAGGTCGCGTCGAGCACAGAGATGTTGCGCGCCTTGGCGTCGTCCCAAACCCGGTTGGAGACGCCGTGCGCGGAGAAGGCGACCGGGCGGTCGGAATCCGGAATCTCCTCCAGCTCCTCCACAAAGACGGCGCCCTTGGCCTTCAGGCTCTCCACCACGTAGCGATTGTGGACGATCTCGTGGCGGACATAGACAGGCGCGCCGAAGCGCTCCAGCGCCTCTTCTACGACCTGGATAGCGCGCTCCACGCCGGCGCAGAAGCCGCGCGGGGCGCAAAGCAGGATATGCAGTTTCTGTCCGCCCATCGAATCTCTGATCAATTAGGGTTGCCCCTTCGGCGCCGTCAAGCGCTGCGTCTGCGGCTCTTTAAGCCGACGCCATGCAAAAACGCCGAAAACCGCCAGAAGCGCGGCGGCAAGCCCATACCAGGTGATGACATATTGAAGATGGTTGTTGGCGAAGGACATGCGCGTCTCGCCGGCCTGAGGAAGTCCTGAGATTGGCGTATGGGCGGCGCTGAGGTCGACGAAGAAGCCTTCCGCCGGGCCGGCACCCATAGCGTCCGCGATGCGCCGCGGGTCGCGCGTAAAGAACAGGCGCTGCTGCGGCTTGGGATCGGGCGTAAACGCGCTGCCTTCTTCCGGCGCGCGGACCAGCCCGTCGATCGTTTGCTCGCCGCTCGGCGCTGCCGCATGGTCGCGCCCATCCGGCACGAACCCGCGATTGATGAAGAGTAGTGCGCCTGAAGGGGCGACGGCAAACGGGGTCAGCACCCAATGGCCGGGCCCGCCATAGGTCCCACGCGGGCGCTCCAGCGAGGTGAATACGCGGACCTCGCCGTCAGGGCGGTAGGCGCCCGTCAGTCGCACCGGCCGGTACTCATTGGCTTGAAGGAACGCGTCACCCTCGCCATCCGGCACCGGGAGCTGCGAACCCAGTGTGAGCGGCGCCATGTCCGGGCGCGCCTCGACGCGGGCGATCAGGTCTTCCTTCCAGGCCAGCCGCTGCACCTGCCAATTGCCGAGCGAGACCAGGACCGCGAGCGCCAGGCAAGTCAAAAATGCCGGCAATATCAGACCTTTGAGCCGCGCTGGCATCTTTCGCTTTCAGCCGCTAAGGCGGCCCTCTTTGGCGTTGTGATGAAATTGCAGCGCGATCAAGACACCCTTCAGGAGCCGCATTGCGCCGAGACAGAGCACCAGCGCCAACGGCAGCCACAGCACGAAGTGCAGCCAGATCGGCGGACCGTAGGCCACCTCGGTCAGAAGAGCTGCGCCGGCGACGATGAAGCCGACGATCAGGATCGCAAAGACTGCCGGGCCATCGGCGGAATCGGCGAAGCCGAAATCCAATCCGCAAGCGCTGCAGCGCGGTGGGAGCTTCAGGAACCCGTCGAACAGGCGCCCTTCGCCGCAACGCGGGCAGCGACCCCTGAGGCCGGTTGGAACCGGCTGTTGCGGCGGGTAGAGCGCTTTGTCCTCAGCCATCGGCGGCCAGTGCCGGCGGGCTCGACCGGCCCGGCGATCAAGACTAATGGAAGTGGCCGCCGGCGTTGCCCCACACATAGATGCAGGTGAACAGGAACAGCCAGACGACATCGACGAAGTGCCAGTACCAGGCCGCGGCCTCAAAGCCGAAATGCTGCTCCGGCGTGAAATGGCCGAGATAGACCCGCACCAGGCACACGATCAGGAAGATCGTTCCGATGATGACGTGGAAGCCATGGAAGCCGGTCGCCATGAAGAAGGTGGCGCCGTAGATGCTGCCGGCGAAGTCGAACGGCGCGACGGCGTATTCGTAGGCCTGAACGCCGGTGAACAGGAGGCCAAGCAAGATGGTCAGCCACAGGCCCCATTTCAGCCCCCTCCGATCGTTGTGCAGCAACGCATGATGCGCCCAGGTGACCGTCGTCCCTGAGGTCAAGAGGATGAGCGTGTTCAGGAGCGGCAGGTGCCAGGGGTCGAAAACCTCCATCCCATCGGGCGGCCAGTGCCCGCCGGTCGCCTCCACGCGCGCGAACTGAGCGGCCTCGTTGTAGAAGAGGCTGGCGTCGAAGAAAGCCCAGAACCAAGCGACAAAGAACATCACCTCCGAGGCGATGAACATGATCATGCCGTAACGCATGTGGAGCTGAACGACGCGGGTGTGGTCGCCTTGATGCGCTTCTTTGATCACATCCACCCACCAGCCGAACATGGTGTAGAGGACGCCGATCGTTCCCGGCATCACCCACCACCAGCTCACTTGGCCGTGCATGGCGAAGATCGCGGCCACCGCCAGGACGAAGGCTGAAACCGCGCCGATGATCGGCCACGGGCTCGGCTCGACCAGATGATAATCGTGGTGCTTCGCGTGTGCGTCAGCCATGGCGTCCAACCCCATTCCTAACCTTCAAGCCGAACGGCGCGTCCGGCCCGTGTGTCCTACATGCTTTCCTCAAGCGCGTCGCCTTTGGCTTGCGCGACCGGTTGTTCGACCCCAACGGCAGGGAAGAACGTATAGGAAAGCGTGATCGTTCGTGTGGCCTCCAACTCCCGGTCGTCGGCCAGATCCGGCGAGACGAAGAACTGCACCGGCATCTCGATGCTTTCGCCCGGCTGAAGCTCCTGCTCCACGAAGCAGAAGCATTCGATCTTGTTGAAATACATGCCCACCGAGTCGGGCTGCACGTTGAATGTCGCGGTCCCGACGGTCGCGTCAGAACCATTGTTCTCCGCAACGAAGTTGACCAACGCCGTCTCGCCGAGCTTGACCTCAATCTGCGGCACGGCGGGGCGCAGCGTCCACGGCAGCTCGGAGACATTGCCGTCGAAGCGCACCACCACACGACGGTCCAGCACGCGGTCGGAAGCCACGTCGGCGCGCTGTGTCGTGCCACCATAGCCGGTCACCCGGCAGAAGAGATCGTAGAGCGGCACGGCGGCAAAGGAGAGCCCGACCATGCCGAAGACGACGGCCAACAATCCGACCGCCAGAACCTTGTTGCTGCGTGGCTTCGCAGCGCCGTCGGCGCCTGTGGTTTGGCGATCGGCGCTCATAGCGGGCGGTTCATGATGCTTGGCCCATGGGCGATGGCCATGATGTAGAACAGCACAACCAGCAGCGCGAGAACGAGCGCCAGCGCCACCGAGCGGCGGCGCCTGCGCCGTATCTGTTCCGGCGTAAGGACCCGGGGCGCCTCATGATCTTCAGCCACCGACCAGCCCGGCCAAAGCCGCTTCCAGAAGCCGCGCTGCAAAAAGCGCGAACAAATAAAGGATGGAATAGCCGAAGAGACTCCCGGCGGCCTGGCGCGCGTCTTCATCGCTGCTCCGCCACAGGCGGATAGCACGGCGAGTGAACTCCGCGCCCAACAGGATCGCTGCCAGACCGTAAAACGGGCCGGCGAAGCCGAGCGGCCATGGCGCGACTGCGATCGGCGCGAGGATCGCGGTGTAGGCGAGGATCTGACGGCGCGTGGCCGCCGTGCCGGCTACGTTCGGAAGCATCGGAACGCCGGCGCGCTCGTAGTCCTTATGCGCCAGTAGAGCGAGCGCCCAGAAATGCGGCGGCGTCCATAGGAAGATGATCAGGAAATAGAGAAGCGGTTCCGCTGCGACGGTGCCCGTCATCGCCGCCCAGCCGATCACCGGCGGCAAAGCGCCGGCAGCGCCGCCAATGACGATGTTCTGCGCGGTCCAGCGCTTCAGCCACATCGTGTAGATGACGACATAGAAGACGATCGTGAAAGCAAGCAGGCCGGCGGCAAGCCAGTTGGCCGCCAATCCCAGTGTGACGACGGCAAAGGTCGCCAGCACGATGCCGAAGGCCAGAGCGTCTGAGCGCTCCAGCCGGCGCGCCGGGATCGGCCGCCCGGCAGTGCGCTTCATCAGCCGATCGATGTCGGCGTCGTACCACATGTTGAGCGCGCCGGAGGCGCCGGCGCCAACGGCAATGGCGATCAGTGCAATTGCCGCCAGGACGGGCTGAAGCCCGCCCGGCGAGGCCGCCATGCCGACCAGCGCCGTAAACACGACAAGCGACATCACCCGCGGCTTCAGCAGCGCGGTGTAATCGCCGATATCCGGATCGGCCCATGCGGGCTCGGCGATCGCGGCTGCCTTAGTCTGACTTGCCGTTGTCGTCATGCTCTACTCGTCTCCGGCGGCGATTTACGCGATGTCATGAACGGGCCGCCATCTGCCACGGACTATTTGATCTGCGGCAGCCGCTCCCACTGGTGGAACGGCGGCGGCGAAGACAATTGCCACTCCAGCGTGGTCGCCCCCTCGCCCCAGGGATTGTCGCCGACGGCGCGCTTGCGGCTGAACGCTTCGAAAACCCCGTAAAGGAAGATGAGCGAACCGATGGCCGACAGGTACGAGCCCCAGGAGGAGATGGCGTTCCAGCCGGCGAAGGCGTCCGGGTAATCGATGTAGCGACGCGGCATGCCGGCGACGCCGAGGAAATGCTGCGGGAAGAACACCAGGTTCACGCCGATAAACGTCACCCAGAAATGCGTCCGCGCGATTGCGCTGTTGTACATGTAGCCGGTCATCTTCGGGAACCAGTAGTACCAGCCCGCGAAGATGGCGAAGACGGCGCCCAGCGACAGCACGTAGTGGAAATGCGCGACGACGAAATAGGTGTCGTGCATGGCGCGATCGAGGCCGGCATTGGCAAGCTGCACGCCGGTCACGCCGCCGATGGTGAACAAGAAGATGAAGCCGATCGCCCACAGCATCGGCGTGCGGAACGCGATTGATCCACCCCACATCGTGGCGATCCAGGAGAAGATCTTCACGCCGGTGGGCACCGCGATCACCATCGTGGCGAAGGTGAAATAGGCCTGCGTATCGACATCGATGCCGGTGGTGAACATGTGGTGCGCCCACACGATGAAGCCGACCACGCCGATGGCCACCATGGCGTAGGCCATCCCGAGATAGCCGAAGACCGGCTTGCGGGAGAACGTCGACACGATGTGGCTGATCATGCCGAATCCCGGCAGGATGAGGATGTAGACCTCCGGATGCCCGAAGAACCAGAAGAGATGCTGGAACAGGATCGGGTCGCCGCCGCCGGCCGGATCGAAGAACGTGGTGCCGAAATTGCGGTCGGTCAGAAGCATGGTGATGGCGCCGGCGAGCACCGGAAGCGACAGCAATAGCAGGAAGGCCGTTACCAGGATCGACCACACGAAGAGCGGCATCTTATGCAGCGTCATGCCCGGCGCGCGCATGTTGAAGATCGTGGTGATGAAATTGATGGCGCCGAGGATCGATGAGGCGCCGGCCAGATGGATCGACAGAATGGCGAAATCCATCGCCGGTCCGGGCTGACCGGAGGTGGCGTAGGGCGGATAGATGGTCCAGCCGCCGCCGACGCCGAAGCCGGCTGCCGGCCCCTCCATGAACATCGACATCAAAAGCAGGATGAAGGCCGGCGGCAGGAGCCAGAACGAGATGTTGTTCATGCGCGGGAACGCCATGTCCGGCGCGCCGACCTGGATGGGCACGAACCAATTGCCGAAACCGCCGATCATCGCCGGCATGACCATGAAGAAGATCATGATCAGGCCATGGGCGGTGGTGAACACATTGTACATGTGCTTGCCCATGTCGAGGGCACCATCGGCGGACACGCCGTAGACCATCTGCGCCAGGCCGTGGAAAATCTGGATGCCTGGCTCGTGCAGCTCGATACGCATGGCGATCGACAGCGCACCGCCGATGAAGCCGGCGATGATCGCAAAAACAAGGTACATCGTGCCGATGTCCTTGTGATTGGTCGCATAGACGTAGCGCTTCCACCCGGTGGGGTGGGCGTCATGCGCGTCGTGGGTTGCAGCGGTGGCCATCGGACCTCCTGGACGTCCTCGCCTGGCCTCAGCGGGCGGCGGCGAGTTCTGTTTCGTTCTTCTGGTTCTCTATGGCGTAGGCCAGCGTCGCATAGGCGCCGTCGGGATCAGACGGCACGGCCGCAGCCCAAGCCTTGAACTGATCGGGCGAGACGACCTGGAAAGCGATCGGCATGAAAGCGTGGTCCTTGCCGCACAGCTCCGAGCACTGGCCGTAGAAGATGCCTTCGCGCTCCGCCTTGAAGTAGGTCTCATTAAGACGGCCAGGAACGGCGTCCACCTTGATGCCGAATGAGGGGACGGCCAAAGCGTGAATGGCCGCACCGTCGGCGGTGACGTGAACACGCACGAACGTGTCGACCGGCACGACGACGGGATAATCGACCGACAGAGCGCGAACCTGTCCCTCCCCGATCTGGTCGTCGGGGATCGGCAGGACATAAAGCGAGATCGGCTCGGCAACGCCCATCGCAACATTGTCCTCATCGGTCCCGTAGGTCACGTCCCAGGCCCATTGGACACCCGAAACCTTGACCGTCAGGAACGGCGTGTCCGCCGTGAACTCGTCGTAGAGCTTGGAGGGATCGTATTGCGCGTAGAGAAGCCGGAACGACGGGATGGCAATCGCCACCAGGATGAACACCGGGACGACCGTCCAAAGCACTTCAATCGTGGTGTTGTGCGTCACCCGCGAGGGGACCGGATTGGCGCGCTCGCCGTATTTGACCATGCACCAGCCGATCAGCCCCAACACCAGAACGACGATCAGCGACATGATGATCAGCGTGTACCAGCTGAACCAGTGGATATAATCCATCACCAAAGTGGCGGAGGTCTGCATGTCCATCTGCCAGGGGACCGGTGCGCCATCCTGCGCCAGCGCAAAGCCTGTGGCCGCCGCCAGCCACGCCAGAGCCGCGAACAATCTCACCGTCAGCGCCATGGATTCATTTCTCCGCGTTGCGGACTTCGGCGATTGCGAGGCCCGGGGTGAGCCTCAGCCGAATGCGCGCCCGCATGCCCCTCCGATGGGCTCCACGGACTATACAAATCGGCCAGTCGGTGCAACGCGCAAGGGCGGCGATTTATGCGGCATATTTGCGCGCGGATCGGGCCTCGACGGGCGCAGAGGGCGGCCTCTTTCTTGACACCTTGGGCGGCTCTGGTAGGGCTTCGCATCGCCTTTGCTGGGCGTTTTGCGAAAAATGTGGCCCCTTCTGATTTGGAAAGCTAAACGTGTATCGTCTCCTTCTCATTGCGACGCTTCTGCTCTTGGCGCCCGCCCACGCTTTGGCGCAGGGCGAGGTCAAAGCCAAATATGGCGACTGGGATCTGCGCTGCGACACGCCGCCGGGCGCGCAGAACCAGCAATGTTTCATCATGCAGTTCGTCACCGCGGCCGATCGCGACAATGTCGGCCTATCTGTGATTGTCATGAAGACGGCCGACAAACAGGCGCGCATCCTCAGGCTCCTGGCGCCGCTCGGCGTGCTTCTGCCGCGCGGCCTCGGGCTGAGGATCGACGATACCGACATGGGCACGACCGGCTTCATCCGCTGTTTGCCGAATGGCTGCCTGTCGGAGGTTCTCATGGACGATTCGCTGATTGAGTCCTTGCGTGCAGGCGATCGAGCAATGTTCATTATTTTCCAGACGCCGGAGGAGGGAATCGGTGTGCCGATTTCGCTTGAGGGATTCGGCGAAGGCTTCGACGCACTTCCCTGACGCGCCGTAAGGAGCGCCGGCGCCCCGCGGCGATCTCTTACGGCCCAATACGGAAGCTGCGGCACGCGCGGGAGCGGCGATCGCCATGCAGGAGGAATCCCACGGCACGAGCTTTAGCTTCGTTTTCGCCGAACCGCTGATCCTGCTTCTCGCCGCCGTGATCGGCGTGGCGATATCGCGCCGGCTCGGGCTCGGCTCCGTGCTCGGCTATTTGGCGGCGGGCGTCGTCATCGGGCCGGTTGCGCGGCTGATCACCGACGCGGAAGAGATCATGCACGTTGCCGAGCTCGGCATCGTGCTTTTCCTGTTCATCATCGGCCTGGAGTTGCGGCCGGCGCGCCTGTGGTCGATGCGCACCGATATTTTCGGCCTCGGCCTGGCGCAGTTGATGGTGACGGGGCTGATCCTCACCGGGCTCTTCGTTGTGCTCGGCTGGCGCATCGAGCCGGCGCTGATCATCGGCTTCGGACTTGCCATGTCGTCGACGGCATTCGGCATGCAGGCGCTGGCGGAGCGCAACGAGGTAGCGACACCCTACGGGCAGAAGGCCATCGGGATTCTGCTTTTTCAGGATATCGCCATCGTCCCGCTCCTGGCGCTGGTGCCGATCGTGGCTTCCGGGGGCGAGGCTTTTGCGACGGCCGGTGTCACGGAGATCGTGAAGGTCGTCGCCGCACTCGCGGCGCTCCTCCTTGCCGGCCGCTATCTGCTCAATCCGTTCTTCCGCCTCCTTGCGGTCACCGGCGCGCGCGAAATCATGACGGCGGCGGCGCTTCTTGTCGTGCTCGGCGCGGCCGTGCTCATGGATCTCGCCGGCATGTCGATGGCCATGGGCGCCTTCATCGCGGGGGTGATGCTGGCGGATTCGGCCTTTCGCCACGCCCTTGAGGCGGAGGTCGAGCCGTTCCGCGGCATCTTGCTGGGGCTTTTCTTCCTCTCCGTCGGCATGTCCATCAACATCGACACGGTGATCTACAGCTGGTGGCGGATCGCGCTTGCGGTGCCGGCCATCATGATCATCAAGGCCGCGGTGATCTACGGGCTGGCGCGGCTCTTCGGCTCCGGTCACGCCGATGCCGTGCGCGTCAGCCTGCTCCTGCCGCAGGCCGGTGAGTTCGCGTTCGTGCTCTTTGCCTCCGCCTTCGCGGTGCGGGCCTTGTGGCCGTCGGAGACGTCCTTCGTCGCCGGTATCGTCACCGTCACCATGGCGTTGACGCCGTTTGCGCTCATGCTCGACCGCTACCTCATCAAACGCGACGAGACGGACGACACGATGGAGGAGGATTTCGAGGGCGCCGGCGGCAAGGTGCTCGTCATCGGCTTCGGCCGCTTCGGGCAGATCGTCAGCCAGGTGCTTCTTGCCCAGCACATCGACGCCACCCTGATCGACGCCAGCGCGGAGCGTGTACGGCAGGCGGCGCGGTTCGGCTTCCGCATCTATTTCGGCGACGGCACGCGGCGCGAGGTCCTGCGCGCCGCCGGCGCGGGGCAGGCATCGGTCGTCTGCGTGTGCGTTGCCAAGCCAGAGGTCGCCAGCCGCATCATCGAGCTGGTGCGCTCGGAGTTCCCTAACGCCAAGATTTATGCGCGCTCCTATGACCGCACCCATACGCTGGAGCTTCTGGCCAATGGCGTCGATTACGAGGTTCGCGAGACGCTGGAATCAGCCATTCTCTTCGGCGGCGAAACGTTGCGCGCGCTCGGCTATGACGCCGAAGAAGTCCAGACCATCGTCGACGAGGTCCGCCGACGCGACGCCGACCGGCTGGCGCTCCAAAGAAGCGGCGGCATTCATGCCGGCCGCGAGGGCCCGCCGGCCGAGCCGATGACGCCAGAGCCCCTTGTCCGGCCGACGCCCCGGCACCCGGAGGACACGCCCGCGGACGAGTCAACAAGCCGCGCGGCCGAATAATGCGCCCGCGTCAGCATGAGAGCTTGGCCGCCACCGGCGGCTTGGCTAAAAGGCCCCGATGAACAGGCACGAACTTTCCGGCCGCGACGGCGAAGCCCAACTTCGCTACCTCGACAGCGACTACCAGGTCGTCGTGCCGGGCGCCTATGTGACTTGTGCTGAGACCGGCAAGCGCATCCCGCTGGCGGAGCTTCGCTATTGGAGCGTCGATCGCCAGGAGGCCTACGCCAACGTGGAGGCCTCGCTCAAGCGGGAGCAGGCCCTTCGCCAAGGCGGGACATGATCGGCGGGCCGCGCCGATAGGCGCTGCCGTGGGCGGCGACGGCATCCTCAATCATGCCGATAAGCCGATTGGGCTCTTCGAAGCGCACGTGAATGGGAAATGTCTCAGCGGTCGCGGCGAGACGCTCCGCCGCGTCGCCGCCGCGCGTCAGGCGTGCCCGGTCCTTCTCCGTGGTGATGGGAACGAGCTTGCGACTCTCGGCCTCCGCCAGGATCGCCTCGCAATCCTCATGCGTGAACAGGTGATGATCGGCAAAGCTCATCGTGTGCTGCACCACCGCGCCGGATGCCTCAAGCAACGCGTAGAACTTGTCCGGGTCGCCGATGCCGGCAAAGGCGAGATAGGCATGGCGCTTGAGGCCACGGCGGCGCGCCGCCTCCGTCTTTGCCCGAAGGATGGGAAGCCCGGCGCGCGCAGCGGCGCGGACTGCCCTATCCTGCGCGCCTTCGCCTAGCACCACCAGCCCGTCGGCGCAGCGGATCTGATAGGCGAGCGGCGCACGGAGCGGCCCGGCTGGCAAGGTCAAGCCGTTGCCGATACCGCGCCGCGCATCGACCACGACCAGGGCCAGGTCCTTGTTGAGCGAGGGATTTTGGAAACCGTCGTCCATCACCACGATGTCGGCGCCGAGACTGGCGAGCAGCTTGGCGCCCGCCGGGCGGTCGGCGGCGACGATTGTCGGCGCGAATTGCGCCAGCAAGAGCGCCTCATCGCCGACATCATGCGGAGAATGGACGGCGAGGGAGACAACCAGCGGGCCCGTTTCGCGCCCGCGATAGCCGCGCGTCAAGAAGCCCGGATTGAGGCCCAACTTTCGGCAGATACTGGCGACCGCCAGGGCGGTCGGCGTCTTGCCGGCGCCGCCGACAACAAGATTGCCGACGCAGATGACCGGCACCCCCGTCGACGTTCCGGCGCGCATCATGCGGCGCCCGGATAACTGCCCGTAGATGGCGCCCAAAGGGGCAAGCGCCATCCCCGGCAGCGAGCGGCCCCGCCACCAGAACTCAGGCGCCTGCGGCAGCTTTATCTTCATGGCCCGATGCCGGGAGATAGGGTTTCAGGGCGTCCAATATACGCTCAAGCGCGCCGGTGAAGCGCTCAACGCAGGCATGCGCCTCGCGCGCCAGCCGGTCGCGTTCATGCGCATCGTCGATCAGCTGCGCCACGGCAGCAGCAAGATCGGCTTCATTGCTCACGGGCTTCACCGCCTTGGCCTCATGCAGCGCCTCATAGACGTCGCGGAAGTTGCCCACATGCTGACCGTGCAGCACGGGAACGCGGAGCTTGGCCGGTTCGATCGGGTTCTGTCCACCGCGCGGCACCAATGATCCGCCGAGGAATGCCATGTCGGCCAACCTGTACCAGAGCCCCATCTCGCCGATCGTGTCGGCCAAATAGATGTCGGTGTCGGCGTCGATCGCCTCATTCAGTGAGCGCCGGCGCACGCGTTGCCCGGCCGCCCTTATCGCTTCGGCCACAGCGTCGCCGCGCTTGGGGTGTCGCGGCGCGATGACCGTCAGAAGCCGCGTGCCGCGGCGCACTAACTCCGCATGCGCCGCCACCACAACAGCCTCCTCTCCGGGATGCGTGCTGGCGGCGACCAGAATCGGCCGGTCACCGGCTGCCTCACGCATCGCGGCGAGAACGGCGTCGTCAGCCGGCGGCGGCGGCACATCGAACTTCAGATTGCCGCAGACCTGAACTTTAGCGGCGCCGAGCGCGCGCAGGCGATCCGCATCGGCGAGGGTCTGCGCCAGATAGAGCTCCGGGCGCTGGAGCACGGCGCGCGCCAACGGCGGGAAACGCTGCCACGATCTGAACGAGCGCTCCGACATTCTGGCGCTGACGACGACCAGTGGCACGTTCCGACGGGCCAGGCTCCGCAGCATGATGGGCCAAAGTTCCGACTCAGCGAAAAGCGCAAGATCGGGCCGCCAATGATCAAGAAACCGACGCACGGTGACCGGTGTGTCGATCGGCGCGAACTGATGCAGCGCCACGTCATTGAGACGCCGCGCCGCAACGTCGGCGGCGGTGAGCGTTCCGGTGGTCAGGAGGACTGCCGGCCCTTTGGCGTGCAAGCGCCGGATGAGCGGTGCCGCAGCGGCCGTCTCGCCAACGCTTGCGGCATGCACCCAGATCAAAGGTCCGTCCGGCCGCGGAAGGCTCGCTTTGCCGAAACGCTCAGCGCGGCGGCTCCGGTCTTCCTTGCCTCGCCTCGCCCGCCGCGTCAGCAGCGCGCCGGCGGCGGGCAGCGCCAGATATCCGGCGGCGCCATAAAGCGCCAGCGCGGCTTTGCCGAGGAACGATCCGGCCGGCCAGTCCGGCGCCGCCTCAGCCTCCGGCGGCAGCGAGCTGGAGTTCGTCACCGAGAAGCTGTGCCTTGACCATGCTTGCATATTTGCCGCGCTGCGCCACCAGCTCCTGGTGCGTGCCGGACTCTAGAACACGGCCTTCTTCCATGTAGCAGATCATGTCGGCCTTCTTCACGGTCGACAGGCGGTGGGCGATCATCACCACCGTGCGCCCCGACAACAGCCGTTCCATCGCCGCCTGCACCTTGGCCTCCGATTCGGCGTCGAGCGCGCTGGTCGGCTCGTCGAGCAGTAGGATGGGTGTGTTGCGCAGCATGGCGCGGGCAAAAGCGATGCGCTGACGCTCGCCACCGGAGAGCCGCGTTCCGGATTCGCCCACGCGCGTCCGGTAGCCGTCGGGAAGCCGCATGATGAAATCGTGCGCTGCGGCGGCATCCGCCGCGGCTGCGATGTCCTCTTCGGTTGCGCCCTCCGATCCGTAGGCGATGTTGGCGGCAATGGTGTCGTCGAACAGCACCGGGTCCTGCGTCAGCAGCGCGGAGGCGCCGCGCACGCTTGAGATCGTCACGCCGCGGATGTCCTGATCGTCGATCAGCACATCCCCGGTCTTTGGATCGAAGAAGCGGAGGATGAGATTGAGCACGGTGCTCTTGCCGGCGCCACTCGGCCCGACCAGCGCGACCTTCTTTCCGGCAGGCACTTCCAGGTCGAAATTGCGCAGCACCGGGCCGCTGCCGTCATAGGAGAAGCAGACATCGCGGAAGCTTATGGCGCCGCCGCCCGGGCGCAGCGGCTTGGCACCGCGTGCTTCGCTGACATGCGATGAATAGTCGATCACGGAGAAAACACGTTGCGCGGCAAGCAGACCCTCGCTGACAGACGCCATGACGGTGGCCATCGTCTTCATGGGCTGAAAGGCAAGCAGCCCGGCCGTCATGAAGCCCATGAAATGGCCGAGCGTGACGTTGCCCTGGATGCCCTG
Organism: Afifellaceae bacterium; assembly: GCA_028284625.1. Taxonomy (GTDB): domain Bacteria; phylum Pseudomonadota; class Alphaproteobacteria; order Rhizobiales; family Afifellaceae; genus DASWJZ01. The sequence continues at coordinate 129,698 of JANQRH010000016.1, forward strand.
CCAGCCGCCATAAAACAGCACAGCGGCAATGCCGACGCCGGTGAACGCCTCCCAGGCCGGTCCGACGGCTGCACGTGATCGCGTGCCGCGCATGAGGTATTTGCGCAGCTTGCGAACGATGCGGCGCAGGCGCTGACCCTCATTGGCCTCCTGGCCGTAGGCCTTGACGACGCGCATCCCCACCAGGGTCTGCGTGAGCATCGAGTTCAGATGCCCCGCCTCCTGCAAGGTCTGCCCGGCGGCGCGCCTGATGCGGCGTTTCTGCTTTCCGAGATTGATGATGGCGACCGGCGCGCCGATCAGGACAAGCAGACTGAGACGCCAGTCCATATAGAACATCGCGCCAAGAAGGCCGGTGACGGTCAGCGCACTCTTGACCATGCGCAGCATGGCGCTTGTTCCGGCACGATCGATCGTCGGCACGTCGTGCACGAAGGCGGAGACGAAGCGACCCGAATGGAAGCCCTGAATCCACGCCAGGTCGGCGGCGGCGATCGTGTCGAACATGCGAACGCGGAGATCGGCGACGATCTTGGTGGAAAGCGAACCCTCAGCGACGGATGTCAGCCAGCTCGCGCCGGCGCGGACGGAGATCAGCACCACCGCCAGGATCGGCAGGACATAGACGAGGGTCTCGTCCTTGGCGACGAAGACGTCATCGCCGATTCGCTGCAGAAGAAACGGCACGGCCGCAGCGGTTGCGGCGGTGAACACCATGCAGATCGCCGTGAACGCCAGAACCCGCCGATGCGGCCAGAAGCACTCAACGACGAGACGCCTGAACACCGGCCAGGCGACGAACTCCTCATCGGGGCGCGCGTCGAAGGTGAACTTGCGCGTCGCGCCGCCGACGGTATCGGCCTTGCTCATTGGTCGTCTTCCGGATCGAGCAGCCGATGAAGATGCACGATGAAGTAGCGCATCTGGGCGTTGTCGACCGTCATCTGCGCCTTTTCCTTCCAGGCTTTGTAGGCCTCGGCGTAATTGGGGTAGACCCCAACAATATCGAGTTGGCCGAGATCGCGAAAGCGCACCTTGTCCAGCGCCTCCAGCTCGCCGCCGAAGACCAGATGCAGGAGCTGGTCGCGTGTGTTCGCCGTCTCGCTCATCGGGGCTCCTTCGGTTGTCCGGCGGTCAATCCGCGCCCGACATCCCGCTGGGCGTCTCGCACCGTCGCCAGCGCGGCCGGCAGCAGCGTCTCGTTGGCGGCCGCCAATGCGCCATGGCGCGGGACTTCTTCGTTATAACACAGCACGTTGCCGTCGACCTCCGTCAGCCGGCCGCCGGCTTCGTGCACCAAAAGGTCACACGCCGCAAGGTCCCAGTCGTGGGCGCGGGGGCTGGCGAGCGCCACGTCGATCCGGCCGGTCGCCACCGACGCCATGCGATAGGCGAGCGACGGCACATAATCGGTGAGCGTGGCGCCAAGCTCCGCGACGGTCGGTGTGCGCATCCATCCGCGTGGGCCGGAGAGGCGCGCACCGACCATCTCTGCGCGGTTCGATACGGTGAGACGCTCCTGCCCAATCCAGGCGCCGCTGCCGCGGCCTGCCGTGAACAGCTCGTCGCGGGCCGGTACGTTGAGGGCCGCGGCGATCGGACGGCCCTTCTCAACGACGGCAAGCGAGACGCACCAGCGCTCGTCTCCGGCAATAAAGGCCTTGGTGCCGTCGATCGGATCGACGACGAAGATCGTGTCGTGTGCGCGGTGCGCGGGATCGTCGGCCGTCTCCTCCGACAGCCATCCATATTGCGGGCGGGCAGCCAGCAGCTCGCGGCGCAAGAAATCGTCCACCGCCATGTCGGCCTCCGTCACCGGCGAGCCGCCATCCTTCGACCAAATGAGCGGGTCGGCGCGAAAGTAGCGCATGGCGAGCGCCCCGGCGGCACGCGCGGCTTCTTCGAGCAGCTCCAGATCAGCGTCCAACGCGATCACGCAAACGATTCCTTTCAGCCTCAAGCGAAAGCGGATTCAGCTTTCAATTACCGTGATTTAGGGATGAAAAGCATTAACCACAGACCTTAAGCAGTTTAGGCAAATTGAGGGCTAGTGTCGCCTGTGCAAGAGGCCGAAACGGTCCGTAGTAAAAGAATTCGCGTCGAACAGAAATGGACGAAGTCCACTCAAATCCGGCGGGTCGTTCGACTGAACGGCCCGCCACCTTTCCAGACGCTTTTCTATACAGAGGGCGATCTGGGGACGGTGCGGAATGTCTTGCTACTTTTGACCGGGGGACAATCCTGATGTCTCGACCAGTTGCCGGCCTTGCCTGCCGTATTCGCGTTCCGGTTCGCCAGTATCAGGCGGTTGCCGTTCTGATGCGCGACACCCGCCACGTTATTCGTCTCCTGCATCGCGACGCGGGACTGTCGATCGACGTGGAAGAGTTCGACACATTCGAGACGGCGGAAGAATATGGCGACCGGCTCGCCAACTTCCTCGACCTGCCAGCGATGATGATGGCCGGTGCGCCCGGATCCGATGCGCCGCGTAAGCCCGCCGCGCCGCGGCGGCGCCGCGGCCTGCCCATCCGCGGGCGTCGGCCGCGCTTCCTGATGCGCCGCCGACCGGGCGCCGATGGCGCGACTGAGAAGGTCGAAGGGCGCGAGATCATCGCGCGCAACTGAACTAATCACCCCTAAAAGGCGACGAACGCGTCGGCCACGAGGCCGGCGAAGATGATCCATCCTGTGATCGAATTGGCGCGGAAACGCGCCAAGCAGTTTGGCGGATCGTCGGGAACGAGGGTGACGATCAGCCACATCGCATGAAGTAACGCCGCACCAAGCGCGGCGAAGGCGAACAATCCGGCGTCAGCCAGCGCAAAAGCGAGTCCGAATAGCACGAACGCCGCGACATAGAAGGCAGCGATGCCGCTTTGCGAGCGCCGGCCGAAAAGCCGGGCCGTGGAGCGCACGCCGATCAGCGCATCGTCTTCCTTGTCCTGCAGCGCGTAGATCGTGTCGTAGCCGATCGTCCATAAGACCGCGCCGACATAAAGCACGATCGGCGCAACGGAGAGCTCTCCGAAGACAGCAGCCCAGCCGACCAGCGCGCCCCACGAAAACGCCAGGCCGAGCACGAATTGCGGCCAGTCGGTCACGCGCTTGGCGAAGGGATAGGCGGCGACCACGAGCAATGATGCGAGGCCGATTGCGATGGTGAAGAGATTGAACTGGATAAGCACCAGCGCGCCGACCAGGGCCTGCAGCACGAGAAACACCAGCGCCTGCATTGGCGTCACCGCGCCGGCAGGCAGCGGGCGATTGCGGGTGCGCTCAACATGCGCATCGAAATCGCGGTCGATCAGATCATTGTAGGTGCAGCCGGCGCCGCGCATGGCGATTGCGCCGATCAAGAAGAGGAGAAGGTGCCAGACATTCGGCACCGTGTGCCCGGCGGCGACGGCAGCCAACGCCGCCGACCACCAGCACGGCCATAGCAGCAGCCACCAACCGATCGGCCGATCCCAGCGGGCCAGCCGGCCATACGGCTTCAGCCATTCCGGCGCGAAGCGGTCCAGCCAGTTCCGCGGCGGGGCGTCGGGAAGAACGTGGGCCGTCATGGTTGCGTGGTCGCGCGCTGGACCCCCCGCGTCAAGCTCACCGCCGTTCCGCACTTGAACACACATCGTCGCATGGTAATCGAGCGGTCTTAAATGGGGGCGGCCATGAAAGTCCTTCTCATCGGATCGGGCGGGCGCGAACACTCGCTGGCCTGGGCGCTTGCGGCCTCGCCGCTTCTGACCAAGCTCTATGCCGCGCCGGGCAATGGCGGCATCTCTGACGTCGCGGAATGCGTTGCGCTTGATGTGAGCGACCACGCCGCGTTGGTGGGCTTCTGCCGCGACAACGCCATCGACCTGGTCGTTATCGGACCCGAAGCGCCGCTGGTCGCCGGACTGGTCGACGACCTTGAGGCTGCCGGCATTCGCGCCTTTGGTCCGACCAAGGCGGCCGCGCAGATTGAGGGCTCCAAGGGCTTCACCAAAGAGCTCTGCCGCGACGCCGGCATCCCAACCGCCGCCTATCGGCACTTCACCGATCATGACGCGGCGCGCGACTATGTGCGCTCGCATCCCCTCCCCGTCGTGGTGAAGGCGGACGGGCTTGCCGCCGGCAAGGGCGTCACGGTCGCCGTCAGCCATGACGAGGCGATGGAAGCGCTCCACGCCATCTTCGCGGAAGCCGACGCGGCCGTCGTGATCGAGGCGTTCCTGGACGGCGAGGAGGCGAGCGTCTTCGCGCTCTCAGACGGGCAGCACGTCATCCCGTTCGGCACGGCGCAGGACCACAAGCGCGCCTTTGACGGCGACACCGGCCCCAATACCGGTGGCATGGGCGCCTATTCGCCAGCACCTGTGGTGACGGAGGCGATGATGGCGCGCGTCATGGCGGAGATCATCGAACCGACGGTCGCAGCGTTGGCCGCGCGCGGCATAAGCTATCGCGGCGTGCTCTATGCCGGGCTGATGATCGATGCGGAGGGGCCGAAGCTCATCGAATACAACGCCCGCTTCGGCGATCCGGAGTGCCAGGTGCTGATGCTGCGGCTGAAGGATGATCTTCTTGCCATCCTCAATGCGGCGGTGGACGGCGCGCTCGATCAGACCGGCGTCCGGTGGTGCGACGACGCGGCGCTGAGCGTGGTCGTTGCCACCAAGGGCTATCCCGGCGCCTATGCGAGCGGCACCGAAATCAAAGGGCTTTCAGAAGCCGCCGCACCGGCCGGCGTGGAGATCTTTCACGCCGGAACCCGTCGCGATGGTGAACGCATCCTTTCCGCCGGCGGGCGGGTGCTCGGGGTCTCGGCGATCGGCGAAACGATCGCCGAAGCGCAGGCGCACGCCTATGAGGCGGTCGACCGCATCGACTGGGATGATGGCTTCTGCCGCCGCGATATCGGCTGGCGCGCGCTAAACCGGTAAGCACGCTGGTTAACCGGCCATATCGAATTTCTGATGTATTGTGTACTTGTTGCGGCATGTTTGTCTCGCCAGGTTCTGCGTGAAGGGACGCTGCCATGTCGGCTGAAACGCGTATCGGATTGGCGCTGGGGGGTGGTGGCGCACGCGGGATGGCGCACATCCTGGTGTGCGAAGCCTTCGACGAACTCGGCGTTAAGCCGGCGCTGATCGCCGGCACGTCGATCGGCGCGATCATCGGCGCCGGCTATGCGGCGGGCTTTTCCGGCAAAGAGATGCGCGACAGTTCCTGCGCCTTCTACGCCAACCGACGGGAAGTTCTGGCGCGGCTGTGGCGTGTACGGCCGGTGGGATTCACGGACCTCCTGCGGCGGCGGAGCCTGACGCCGCAATTCGACGCCAACCTCATCCTTGAGACGTTCGTGCCGGGCTATGACCTTCTGCCGGAGACGTTCGAACAGCTCGCCATCCCGCTGAAGGTGGTCGCCACCGACTTCTACGCCTGGACCGAAGCGGTGATGACGCATGGTCCGCTCAAGCCGGCGATCGCCGCCTCGATCGCCATTCCGGCAATCTTCCGCCCCGTGGAGATGGACGACCGCGTGATGATCGACGGTGGCGCCTGTAATCCGCTGCCCTTCGACAACATTGCCGAATGCGATATCGGCGTGGCGTGCGATGTCGCCGGCGGCCCGGCGGACATGTCCGGCACATCACCGGGGCTCCTGGAGTGCGTGGTCGGGGCCGCGCAGATCTCCATGCAATCGGTCATTCGCGAGAAGCTGAAATGGCATCAGCCGGACGTGCTGGTGCGGCCCGATATCAACGGCGTGTTCATCCTCGACTTCTTGAAGACGCAGGAGATTTTGGACAACAACGTCGCCTTCAAGGACGATTTGAAGCGCCGGCTCGATCACGCCATCAACACGCCGTTTGAACTGCCCGACGACTCAGCGCCTGGCGCGGAAGAAGCTGCGCAGCAATTCGGACGCGGCGGCCTCACCCAGGCCGGAATAAACCTCTGGCGCATGGTGGCAGGCGGCGGCGGAAAAGAACCGGACGCCGTGGTCGACTCCGCCGGTCTTGGGGTCGGCGGCACCGTAATAGAGCCGGCGGATGCGGGCGAAGGAGATCGCGGCCGCGCATAAGGTGCAGGGCTCCAGGGTCACGTAGAGATCGCAGGCCGCGAGCCGCTCGTTGCCAAGCTCTTCCGACGCGCTGCGGATCACCAAAATCTCAGCATGGGCGGTCACGTCATTAAGCTCGCGCGTGCGGTTCCCCGCCGCGGCCAGCACCTTGCCGTCGCAAACCAGAACCGCGCCGACGGGGGCCTCGCCGCGCGCGCCGGCGGCCCTCGCCTCCTCCAGAGCCTGCTGCATGAAGTCCGTGCGGCTGGTGCTCATCTCGCGTCGCGTCGGCTCGTTTGGTATGGAGCCGCATGAGTGGCGGGGCTCGGGACAAAAAACAAGCGCGGCAAATAGCCGACGCGACGGGCGAACGCATCGCCAAGCGGATCGCACGGGCGGGCCATTGCTCGCGGCGCGACGCTGAGCGGCTGATTACAGCGGGACGCGTGCGTCTGAACGGGAGGGTCATCTCCTCGCCGGCGATCAACGTCACCGACGCCGATACGATCGACATTGACGGCGAGCCGCTCGCCGCACGGGAACGCACGCGGCTGTGGCTTTTCCACAAGCCGAAAGGGCTGGTGACGACCAATCGCGACCCGGAAGGCAGGCCGACGATCTTTTCAGCCCTGCCGGCGGCGCTGCCGCGCGTCGTGACGGTCGGCCGGCTCGACATCAACACCGAGGGTCTGCTCATTCTCACCAATGATGGCGGGCTGGCGCGGCAGCTTGAGCTACCCGCCACCGGGTGGATGCGGCGCTATCGCGTGCGCGCGCATGGCATTGTGGAGCAGCCCGCACTTGATGCGCTGTCGCGCGGCGTCGCCATTGACGGCATGGTCTATGGCGCGATCGAAGCGACGGTCGATCGCGTGCAGGGCAGTCATGTATGGCTGACGTTCGGCCTCCGGGAGGGCAAGAACCGCGAGGTCCGACGCGTGCTTGAACATCTGGGGCTCGCCGTCAGCCGGCTCATCCGCATCTCGTATGGTCCGTTTCAGCTTGGGGACCTCAGCGCAAGGGAGGTGCGCGAGGTGCGTGGGCGGGTTTTGCGCGACCAGCTCGGCGCAAAGCTGGCGCGCGCCGCCGGCGTCGATTTCGACGCGCCGGTGCGGGCGCCGGAGAAGCAAGGCAGCAAGGCTTCAACAGACACGCGCGCGGCGAAGACAAAACCGTCGGCTAAGAGAAAGCCGCGCCGGGGCACGCATGCGAATCGTCGGCGGGCGCCTTAAAGGGCGGGCGCTTGTCGGGCCGGGGTCGAACGCCATCCGCCCGACCAGCGACCGGCTGCGCGAGACGCTGTTCAACGTGCTGCATCATGCGCACGGCCTGCCGCGGCCGGAGACGCGGGCGCTCGATCTTTTCGCCGGGACCGGGGCGCTCGGGTTGGAAGCGCTGTCGCGCAGCGCAAGCCAGGTGCTCTTCGTGGAAACGAGCGTGGAAGGCCGCGGCCTCATCCGATCCAACATCGAGGCGCTGGGGCTCACGGGCGTCACGCGCATCTTGCGCCGCGACGCGACCGACCTCGGCTGCGCCGGTACGATCCAGCCGTTCGATCTGGTGTTCTGCGATCCGCCCTATGGCAAGGGCTTGGGCGAGAAAGCGCTCGCCGCCGCCGCGCGCGGCGGATGGCTGAAGCCAGGCGCGCTTTGTGTCTTGGAGGAGCGGGCCGGCGCGGACGTTATTCTGCCTGATGATTTCGAGGTGCTGGACCGCCGCACGGCCGGCGACAGCCAGATCGTCATGGCTGCGTGGGATGCAGGCTAGCGCCGCCCGAAGAGCCGCTCCACGTCGGCGAGCTTCAGCTCCACATAGGTCGGGCGGCCGTGATTGCATTGGCCCGATTGCGGCGTCGCCTCCATCTCGCGCAGAAGCGCGTCCATCTCCTCAGGCCGCAGCCGGCGCCCGGCGCGGACGGAGCCGTAGCAGGCCATGGTCGCGGCGACATGGTCGAGCCGTTCCGCCAACCGCGTCGACGCATCCCATTCGGCAAGGTCGTCGGCGATGTCGCGAATGAGCGCCTTGGCGTCCAACTCGCCGAGCATGGCGGGCGTCTCCGTCACAGCCACGGCGCCGGGCCCGAACGGCTCTACGACGAGCCCCACGTCCTTCAGTTCGTCGGCGCGCGCATTGAGGCGATCAACATCGTCGCGCGGCAGCTCGACCACTTCGGGAATGAGCAGAATCTGCCGCGCCAAAGCCTTGCCTTGGAACCCGGCCTTGAGCCTCTCATAGACGATACGCTCATGCGCGGCGTGCTGATCGACGATGACTAGGCCGTCATGCGTCTGCGCGACGATGTAATTGGCATGAAGCTGCGCGCGCGCCGCGCCGAGCGGCTGATCCAGTGCGGCTTGATCGGGTTCGGCCAGCGTGGCGCGGGCATCGGCCGACGGCCGATCGATCGTATCGAATCCCGCCTGCGCCGCCTCACCAAAACCCTGCGGCGATGAGGGGGCAAGCGACGGGGCCGCCCAGCCGTCCCAATTCGCATCGCTCCTGCGGGGCGGCGACGCGGATGCCGGCCGCAAGGCGTCGCGCGTGGCGGAACCGACGCTTGAGGCCGCGCGCACACCGTGCTCGGCAAGCGCGTCGCGGATCGCCCCGATGATCAGCCCGCGTATCAGTCCGGAATCGCGGAAGCGCACCTCAAGCTTGGCGGGGTGCACGTTCACGTCGAACTCGGCGGGGTCCAATTCCAGAAACAGCGACACGATTGGGAACCGGTCGCGGGCGAGCACGTCGGCATAGGCGGCGCGCAAGGCGCCGGAGAGAAGCGGGTCGCGGAGCGGCCGCCGATTCACAAAGAGAAATTGCTGCAGCGAGTTGGCACGATTGAAGGTCGGCAGTCCGGCGAGGCCCGTCAGCATCACACCTTCGCGTTCCGCCGCGATGGGCATGGCATTCTCAACAAACGCCGCGCCCATCACGTCGGCGGCGCGCCGCCGCCCGGCGCCGTCGCCTTGCTGCGGCGCGTAATCCAGCGGCATCCGGTCAGAGCCCGAAAGAACGAAGCGCACATCAGGATGCGCCAAGGCCAAGCGCCGCACCGTGTCAGCGACGGCATTCGCCTCCGCGCGGTCGGAGCGCAGAAACTTCAGCCGCGCCGGCGTAGCAAAGAAGAGATCGCGCACCTCAACCTGCGTGCCCATCGCGCGGCTCGCCGGTTCGGGCGCGCCAAGCCGGCCGCCATCCACGTCGAGCGACCAGGCATGCTCTTCATCAGCGTGACGCGACTGGATGGTGACGCGTGCCACGGCGCCGATCGACGCCAGCGCCTCGCCGCGAAAGCCGAGCGTGGCGACGTCATCCAAGGCTTCGCCGGGGAGCTTCGACGTGCAGTGCCGCGACACGGCAAGCTCCAGCTCGTCGCGGCGCATGCCGACGCCATCATCGGCGACGCGGATCAGGCTCTTGCCGCCGCCGGCCGTGACGATGTCGATGGACGCCGCGCCGGCATCGAGCGCGTTCTCCACGAGCTCCTTGACGACGCTCGCCGGCCGCTCGACGACCTCGCCGGCGGCGATGCGGTTGATGACGTGATCCGGCAGGCGGCGAATTGGCAAAGGGGCTCCTCCGCGCGGGAGCGAATCTCCGAAGCTGTCGTCGGACAATAGTGCCGGTAGAAGAAACCGACTAGCGCCCCATCCATTCTGATTAGATCAGAATGGCGGTTCGCTCTTTTTTTGATGAGGCATGATCTTATCCGAAAAGCGGTTCCCACTTTTCGGGATCATGCCCTAGCGCCGACCGCCCATAAGCCAGCGGAGCCACCCGCCACCGCTGGAGCCGCCACTGCCGTTGATGTTCTCAAATTCCGCCGGGGCGGAAGCGGACGGCTCGCGATACTGAGTGGGCGGGTCGGTCAAGAAGCGGCGCTCGCTGGACTGTCCGTAGCCCTCAGCCTCGGCAAGCGCTTTGCGGAACTCCTCCCGCTGGCGCTTGTTGTTGACGATCGCGTAAGGCGAGCCCTCGTTCTCGACCGCCGGTGCTGAAGGCAATACGCCGACAAGCGGCTTCAACCGGCGATATTCGGCTTGGCTGCCGCCGTGGCGCGGATCGTTGCTTTCGTCGGGACGCATGGCGGCGATGCGCTCGTCACGGCCGACCGGCCAGTCAGGCGAAGTCGCCGCAGCGGTGTCAGCCGGTGCGGGAAGCTCCTCCGCACTCGGCGGCAAAACCAGTGGCGCGCGGGGCTGGTATTCGATCTCCTCTTCCTTCCGCTCGCCCAGGAAACCGCCCGTCATCTCGCGGAACATGGCGATCTCAGGCGATTCACCGGTGCCATAGGTAGCCGTCGGCGAGCAGCCGGCGATCCATGCCGGCGCAACCAGCACGGCAAGCAGTTTCGGCGCGGTGAGAATCAACCGACGGCGCATGGCCTAAATCCTTCGAATCCATGCCCTATAGCACGAACAGACGAGGCGGGCGACCTCCCTGATGTCACGGGCATTTGTCACGTTTCCGTGGCGATTTGGGGGCGTTCCAGCAGCCAGGCGAGCACCAGCCCGATCACGCCGGCGACGATCCACGTGTCGGCCAGATTGAACACGTACCACTCAAAGCCGCCGGCATAGAACAGAAAAAGATCGGCGACGGCGCCGTGGATCACGCGGTCGATCGCATTGGAGATTGCGCCGGCCATGATGAGACCGAGCGCAAGCGCGGCCAGGACGCTGCGCGTCGACCACAGCCACCAGGCGAACAAGAGCCCGCCGCCGAAACCGATGGCTGTAAGCAGCCAGCGGCCGAGCTCACTCTCCTGCTGGAAGAGCCCGTAACTGACGCCGCGATTCCACACCATGACGAGATCAAGGAACGGCGTGACCGCCACCCGGCCCTTCTCATGGAGCGCGAAGGGACCGAGCGCCCACGCCTTCGTCGCCTGATCGACGATTACGCCAAGCGCCGCCACGGCATATCCGATCCACCGTGCGCTTTTCGACATTCGCCTATTCCGCTGCCGCCTGCCTTGCGGCGTCGAATTCGCGCAACGCTTCGGCGTCGCGCGGCGTGACGTCCGGATAGTCGCGGTCGGAGCCGACATCTGTGGAATATTTCCAGGAACGGGCGCATTTCTTGCCGCGCGCCTTCTCCACGGTAACCGCGGCGATCTCTGCCTCCTGCGGCAGCCGGAAGGCGTCGGCCGGCGCTTTCTTCAACGCCTTCACCGTGAAGCCGGAGGTGATGCAGATCTCCGCCATGTCGACGCCGTCCATGGCGGTGACCAAGGCTTCGTCGGACACGAACAGAATCGGACTGGCCTCCAGAGAGGAGCCGATGTCCTTGCGCACGCGCGCCTCCTCCAGCGCGCCCAGGACTACGCTGCGAAGCCTCAGAACGGTGTCCCACTTGGCCTCCAGCGCCTCGTCCCGCCAGGCCCGCGGCACCAGCGGAAAGAGCTCCAGGTGCACCGTATCGAGCTCGCTGCTATGGCGCTGCACCCAGGCCTCGTCGCAGGTGAAGGGCAGGATCGGCGCAAACCAGCGCACGAGACTGTCAAGCAGCCGGTCGATCACGGTCAGCGTTGCGTGACGCTCGCGCGACGATTCCGGGTCGCAATAGAGCCGGTCCTTGCGAACGTCGAAATAGAACGCCGATAGGTCGACGGTCATGAAGTTGAAGAGCGCAAAGTAGATGCGCTTGAAATCGAACGCCTGGTAGGCGTCGCGGACAACTCGGTCGAGACGCGCCAGATGCGATAGCATCAACCGCTCAAGCTCCGGCATATCGGTCTCCGAGACGCGGTGCTCGGGGCGGAAATGCGCCAGCGAACCGAGCATCCAGCGCAGCGTGTTGCGCAGCTTGCGGTAGGAATCGACGCTGGTCTTGAGGATTTCCGGACCGATCCTCGGGTCCTCCGAATAGTCGATCGAGGCGACCCATAGCCTGAGAATATCGGCGCCGGATTGCTCGATCACTTGCTGCGGCGTGATCTGATTGCCCAGCGATTTCGACATTTTGCGGCCGTCCTCGGCCATGACGAAACCGTGCGTCAGCACCGTTTCGTAGGGCGCGCGGCCGCGCGTCCCGCAGCTCTCAAGAAGCGAGGAATGGAACCAGCCGCGGTGCTGGTCGGACCCTTCCAGATAGAGCGAGGCGGGCCATTTCAGGTCAGGCCGGGTTTCCAGGACGAAGGCATGGGTGGAGCCGGAATCGAACCAGACATCGAGGATGTCGTTGACCTTCTCCCATTCGGCCGGGTCGTAGGTATTGCCGAGAAAGCGCTCCTTCGCGCCGTTCTCGAACCAGGCGTCCGCACCCTCCGCCTCAAAGGCGCTGACGATGCGTTGATTCACAGCTTCGTCCTTGAGGACCTCGCCAGTCTCCAGATTGACGAAGACGGCGATCGGCACTCCCCAGGCGCGCTGACGCGACACGACCCAATCGGGGCGCGCCTCGATCATGTTGTAGAGCCGGTTCTGACCGCTTTCAGGCACGAACTGTGTCTCGACGATGGAGCGCAGCGCGCGGGCGCGAAGCGTGTCGCCGGGCTCTTCGATGTCGCGGTCCATATGGATGAACCATTGCGGTGTGTTACGGAAAATGACCGGCTTCTTGGAACGCCAGGAATGCGGGTATTGGTGCTTCAGCCGGCCGCGTGCAATGAGCGCGCCGGCCTCCGTCAGCGCCTCGATGACGGCGGCGTTGGCATCACCCTTTTCACCGGCCGGCGTGATGACCTGCCGGCCTTCAAAACCCGGCGCGTCGACGGTGAAGCGGCCGTCGGCGTCGACGGTATAGGGGATGGCGGTGTCGACGCCGCTATCTCTGAGCTCGGCGCGGCTCGCCATCCAGATGTCGAAGTCCTCGCGGCCATGGCCGGGTGCGGTGTGGACGAAGCCCGTGCCGTCCTCCTCCGTCACGTGCTCGCCCGACAGGAGCGGCACGTCGAACAGGTAGCCGCCGAGCCCAGCGGCGCGCAGCGGATGGGCGCAGACCAGCGTCTCAAAGTCGCTGGTCTCGACTTCCGAAACGCGTTGATAATCCTCCACGCGCGCCTGCTTCATCACATCGGCGGCGAGCGCATCGGCGAGAACGAACTTGTCGCCGGCCTCGGCCCAATTTCCCTCCGGCGCGGCGGTCACCTCATATAGGCCGTAGGCGATGCGCGGCGAATAGCAGACGGCGCGGTTGCCGGGGATCGTCCACGGCGTCGTCGTCCAAATCACAACCGAGGCACCGCGAAGGAAGCGCGGACCCGACGTCACCGGAAACGCCACCCACACCGTGTCGGACGTGTGGTCGTGGTACTCGACCTCCGCCTCCGCCAGCGCCGTCTTCTCCACCACCGACCACATGACCGGCTTGGAGCCACGATAAAGCTGCGCCGACATGGCGAACTTCATCAGCTCCGCGGCGATGGTCGCCTCGGCGTGGTTGTTCATCGTCGTGTAGGGATTCTCAAAATCGCCGACGACGCCCAGGCGTTTGAACTCTTCGGTCTGCACGCCCATCCAGTGGCGTGCGAACTCGCGGCACTCGCGGCGGAATTCGTTGACCGGGACGGCGTCCTTGTCCTGGCCCTTGGCGCGATATTCCTCCTCAACCTTCCATTCGATCGGCAGGCCGTGGCAGTCCCAGCCCGGCACATAGTTGGAATCGAAGCCGAGCATCTGGTGGGAGCGAGTGACGATGTCCTTGAGGATCTTGTTCAGCCCGGTGCCGAGATGGATGTGGCCGTTAGCGTAAGGCGGGCCGTCGTGAAGGATATACTTGTCGCGCCCCTTGGCGGCCTCGCGCTGACGACGATAGACGTCGATCTCCTCCCAGCGCTTGAGGATCTCCGGCTCGCGCTTGGGCAGGCCGGCGCGCATGGGAAAGTCCGTCTTGGGCAGGAACAGCGTTTCAGAATAGTCGCGGCCGGATGCGGCCTTCTTGTCGCTCATCTTGGGGCCTTCAAGGCATTAGGGGACTTACACGTGGGCTTCGCCGTCTAGGCAGCGCGCCGCCGAATAGCGGCTGTTCCGGCCCCGTCAGAGCGAGGCCGTGCGAATAATTCGACTGATTGCCGAAACGTGCACCATGACGGGGCTTTTAGCGGAGGCCGGCGAGCAAGGGAAGCACCCGCGCCACGCCAAATCTGGCGCTTCGGCCGCGAAGCAGATAGAGCGGCTCGCATGATGGGACCGTCAGCGATGCTGCGCGCGCTCTACGACTGGACGATGCGGCTGGCGGCGACCAAGCATGCCACGGCGGCGCTGGCGTTCATCTCCACCATCGAAAGCTCCGTCTTTCCGATCCCGCCGGACGTCCTGCTCATTCCCATGGTGCTAGCCAGGCGGGCCAAGGCGTGGTGGTACGCACTGGTTGCGACCGTCTCCTCCGTGTTTGGCGGGCTTATCGGCTACGCGCTGGGGGCGCTTCTGTTTGAGGCCGTGGCCAAGCCGATTCTCAGCTTCTACGGTTATCTGGAGCAGTTCGATCACTTCGCCGAGTACTACAATTCGTGGGGCGCCTGGGCAGTGCTCGTTGCGGGCGTGACGCCCTTCCCGTTCAAGGTGATCACGATCGCGTCCGGCGCGACGCAATTGTCCCTGGTGGTGTTCATCGTGGCGAGCATCGTAGCGCGCGGCTTGCGCTTCTACCTTGTGGCGGGGTTGCTCTATTGGTTCGGCCCGCCGATCCGCGATTTCATCGAAGCGCGCCTCGGTCTGGTGACGATAGTCTTCTTCGTTCTCTTGATCGGTGGTTTCGTAGTGGCGCGCTACGCGTTTTGAGCGTTGCTCGCCTGGAGCGCGACCCAGGCGTCGGCGATGCGCTGATCGAAGGCGCTCGGCGGATGGCGCTCCAGGATGGTCCGCGCCTCAACGGAATCCTCGTCCATGCGGGCAACCAGCGCCTCGACGCTGTCGAAATGCCGCTCCTCGCGGATGTGGCCGCAGAACGAAACGAGTGCCTCCGCGCCATAAAGGTCGCCGGAGAAATCGAAGACGAAGGTCTCCAGCACCGGGTCGCCGCCACCGAAGGTCGGGCGCCGGCCGTAGCTTGCCACGCCGTCGCGAAGCGCACCGTCGGTCGTCAGTAGACGCACGGCGTAGATGCCGTGGGCGAGTTCAGACGCCGGATCGAGCACCATGTTGGCGGTCGGGTAACCGAGGTCGCGGCCGCGGCCGTCGCCGCGTTGCACGGTTCCCGCAACGGCGTAACGCCAGCCGAGCAACGCCCCGGCCGCTGTCACATCGCCCTGCGACAGAGCGTGACGGATGCGCGTCGACGACACCGCCTCCGGCCCCTCGCTCACGGCTTCGACAATCGTCACGGAGAAGCCATGCAGTGCGCCCTGTTCGGCCAGGAATTGCGGCGTGCCTGCGCGCGCCTTGCCGAAATGGAAATCGTAGCCGGTCACGGCGGCGCGGATGGCGAGGCGCTCCACCAGCACATCGCTGACGAAGTCCTCCGCGCTTTGCGACGCCAGCGCTTGATCGAACGGCAGCACCAATGTGCCGTCAAATCCGAGCGCCGCCGCAAGCGCCGCCTTCAACGGCGCCGGTGTCAGGCGAAAGAGCGGCTTTCCAGAGAAGAACGCGCGCGGGTGCGGCTCGAAGGTGAGCATCAGCGCGGGCGCGCCCAGGTGCTCTGCTTGCGCGGAGGCGGCGCGCAGCACCGCCTGATGGCCGCAATGCACGCCATCGAAATTGCCGATCGCCACCACGCCGCTGCGCCACGCCGACGGCATATCGGCGAGACTGGCAAAGCGGGCCGGCTTGGCGGGAGGCATCATGGGCGGGGTTCGCAAACGGCGGCGACCCTGCCCGCCGCGGATGGGAGCGTCAAGCGGGTCAAGCGACGCCATCCCAAGCAAGGGCTGGGATGTGCGCCACCGCATCGAGCCCCTCCGCGTGCAGCCGGGCAACGACGCGCGCCACGTCGGGATCCTCATGCGATCCGAAATCGGCGGCGTGGATGCCACCGGTCACGAAAAGAACCGGCAGGTCATTGTCGACGGCGCCGCGAATGTCAGTGGGCAGACCGTCGCCAATGGCCAGTATGCGCTTGCCCTTCAGCGCCGCGATCTCCCGCTTGGCGGCATCGTAGATCGGTGCGTGCGGCTTGCCGAAGAGGACAGCCTCCCCACCCAGCTCGCTGTAAAGACGGGCGAGCGCGCCGGCGCAGTAGATCAGATGACCGCCGCGCTCCACGACAAAATCCGGATTGGCGCACACCATGGTCAATCCGCGCGCGACAAGTCGCTCGAACAAAGTGCGATAATCCTCCGGCGTCTCCGTGTCGTCGTCGAGGAGCCCCGTGCAACTGACGATCTCCGCCTCGTCCTCAGACACCAGCGCAATGTCCAGCCCCTCATAGAACGCATCGTCGCGGTCGGGACCGACATGCAGCACCTTTGCGCCGGGGCGGGCGGCGATGACCGCGCGCGTCACGTCGCCGGACGTGATGACGGTGTCGTAGGCGCCGTCGGGAACACCCAGCCCTCTCAGCTGGTCGATGACGGAATGGGCCGGACGCGGCGCATTCGTGACGAGCCCGACCGGGCCAACGATCTCGCGGAAGCGGACAAGCGCGTCCACGGCGGGCGGAAACGCGGCGACGCCATTGTGGAGAACGCCCCAAACGTCGCAAAGCAGCGAATCATATTCGCCGGTCAGTTCTTTCAGACCCGCAATCCGACGCATTCCGTCTTCATTCCATCCTAAGCGCTGGAAACACCCGCGTGCCCCCCCCCCGCGGGAACCGGCGGCGCGGCCTAGCCCCGCCCGGGCGCGCCGTCAAGCGCGGCCGGGCGGCGGGCGCCACTGGCTGGCTATATCGGCGCGGCGGCGATATCGCACGCGCGCCTTGAACAGATCATGAAGGAAAGTTCATTCGCCACTCTTCGCGCTGCCCCTATATTGCCGCAATATGTGACCGTCGGAGGGCCCTGCCCGATGAAGAGCTTCTTGCCGCTCGTGCTGTTGTCCGGAGTGCTGATGTCCTCAATCCCCGCCTATGCTGAGTCTCAGGTCGCCGAAATTGGCGCCGAAATCCCCCGCATGGCGCCGAACGCAGAGGAATTCCGCCTCTCAAACGGCATGCCCGTCGTCGTGATCCCCGACCATCGGGCGCCCGTCGTCTCACACATGGTTTGGTACAAGGTCGGCGCGGCCGATGAGGAAGACGGCCAATCGGGCATTGCCCATTTCCTTGAGCATCTCATGTTCAAGGGCACGGAGAAGCACCCGGGCGATGAGTTCCGCTCTCGTGTGGCCGCCATCGGGGGCGACGAGAACGCCTTCACCGCAGCCGACTACACCGCCTACTTCCAGCGCGTCGCCAAGGAGAATCTCGGCGAGATGATGCGCTACGAAGCCGACCGGATGACCAATCTCGTGCTCGCCGACGATGTGGTCGAGACGGAGCGCGACGTGGTCCTCAACGAGCGGCGCGACCGTGTGGAGCGCAATCCCGACGCCATCCTCAACGAAGCGCTGCTGAGGATTCTCTACCTGAACCATCCCTATGGGCGGCCCATCATCGGGTGGAACCACGAGATCGAGGAGCTGGGTCGTGAGACGGCGCTGGACTTCTATCGCCGCTATTACACGCCGAGCAACGCGATCCTGGTTGTTGCCGGCGACGTGACGCCCGATGAGGTGAAACGGCTGGCGGAGGAGACATATGGCGTCATCCCCGCGCGCCCCGATCTCGCGCGCGCGGCGCGGCCATCGGAGCCGCCGGGGGCCGGCCCGCGAACGGTCACCGTGCGCGACGAAAAGGTGCGCGAGCCGCAAGTACAGCGCGCCTATATCGTGCCTTCGGCGACGACGGCGGAGCCCGGCGAGGCGGAAGCGCTCAGCCTGCTTGCGGAGATTCTCGGCGGCGGCGCAACGAGCCGCTTCTATGACGGCATCGTGCGCGGCGATGGCATGGCCACCTATGCCGGCGCCTTCTATCGCTCCACCGGCCTCGATAGCTCGCGCTTCGTGATCTACGGATTGCCCAAGCCGGGCGTTGCGCTCACCGATCTGGAGGGGCGCATGGATGAGGTGATCGCTACGCTCCTGGAGGACGGGGTCACCGAAGAAGAGCTGGAACGCGCCAAACGATCGGCGATTGCGCAGGCCATCTATTCCCTCGACAGCCAGGTGCGACTGGCGATGATCGTGGGCCAGGCGCTGACCTCAGGTGTGACGCTTGCCGACGTTCAGACCTGGCCGGAGCGCATCGACGCTGTGACGGTCGACGATGTCCAGGTGGCGGCGCGAAAATTCCTTCGTGCGGAGTCCTCCGCCACCGGCTATCTAGAGCCGCTTGCGGAGGAGCGGAGCTGATGCGTCCGTCAGGTTCCGCCTGTGCTGCGGCGTTCGCCCTTGGAGCTCTCATGAACATTGCGCTTGCCACACCGCCGGCCGAGGCCACCACCATCCAGGAGGTCACCAGCCCGTCGGGGCTGACGGCGTGGGTCGTGGAGGATTACACGCTGCCGATCGTGGCGATGAATCTGGCGTTTCGCGGCGGCGCGTCACAGGACCCTGACGGCAAAGCGGGCCTCGCCAACCTCATGTCCGGTCTGCTGGACGAAGGCGCCGGGCCGCTCGATTCGCGCGCGTTTCAGACGAAGCTTGAGGACCTCTCCGTCACGATCAATTTCGATGTCGGCGCCGACGCCTTTTACGGCAATCTGCGCACGCTGACGACCAATCTCGACGAAGCGGTTGAGCTCCTTCGCCTTGCGGTCAACGAGCCGCGTTTCGATGCGGAGCCGGTGGAGCGCATCCGCGGTCAGGTGATCGCCAATCTCCGGCGCGAGGAATCCGATCCGGGCGACGTTGCCGGCCGGCTGTGGTCGGCGACCATGTTCGGCGAGCACCCCTACGGCCAGTCACGGCAGGGCACGCCCGACAGCGTCGCGGCCGTCATGGCAGAGGACCTGAAGGCCTTTCATGCGCGCACGCTGGCGCGCGACAATCTGCACGTCGTCATGGTCGGCGCGATCGATGCCGAAAAGGCGGCAGCGGTGCTGGATCAGGTCTTCGGCGGGCTGCCGGCAGAGGCCACGCTCAACCCGATCGCCGAGGTCACGCCGGCAGTGTCGCAAACCGCGCATACCTCACTGTCCGTCCCGCAAACGACGGTCCGGCTCGGCGGGTTAGGGCTGAAGCGTGACGACCCGGATTTCATCGCCGCCTATGTCGCCGATCACATCCTCGGCGGCGGGACGTTCTCCTCGCGGCTCTATAAGGCCGTGCGCGAAGATCGCGGCCTCGCCTATTCCGTCGGCACCAGCGTCGTCCCGTTCGACCATGCGGGCGCCTTCGTGGCGGCGACCTCCGTTGATGCCGCCAACGCCGATAAGGCCGTTCAGATCATGCTTGAGGAGATCGCCAGATTTGGCGAGGAAGGGCCGAGCGAGGAGGAGCTGGCCTCGGCTAAGGACTATCTGGTCGGCAATTTCGCGCTGCGCTTCGATTCTTCGCAGAAGATCGCGCGCAACCTTCTGCACTTCCAGCTCGACAATCTCGGCATCGATTATCTGGAGCGGCGGAACGATCTCATCCGCGCGGTCACCCTGGAAGACGTGCGGCGGGTGGCGAAGCGCATCTGGAGCCAGCCGCTCTCCATCATCACCGTGGGGCCCGGCGAAAGCTGAGGCGGACGCCCGCCACCGCCATCTGGGCGCGCTCGGGCTCAGAATCGCTTGACTCCGCCCCCGGGCTTGCGCTTGACGCGCCTTCTGCCCACGATAGCGACAAAGGGCAAGCCAAGGGGTTGGAGGGCGATATGCGATTGAAGACCGCGGGTCTTACGGCATTTCTGGTGCTGTCATGGAGTTCGTTCGCGGCGGCCGGGCCGGTTGCGGACGCTGGAGCGGAAGCGGAAAGGCTTCATGCGGCCGGTAAGACGGTGGAAGCGCTTGAGGCGCTGAGCGCCGCCACCGACGCAATATGGGGCGACGGCGCCCTGGCCTTCAGGAGTGTGGCCGTCGTGGATGCGGCGAGCGGCTTCGGCCTTAACGACATGCGCGCCGACGCGACGTTCAAGCCCGACCAGAAGCTCACGGTCTATGTAGAGCCGGTCGGCTTCGGATATGGCGACGGGACGGTCGCCTTCACCGCCGATCTGGCGCTGGAGAACGCCACCGGCCAAGTTCTCAACGAGACCAGCGACGTCTTCTCCATCGACGCGCCGTTCGCGGAAGGCCGGCGCGAGTTCTACATGACGTTAACCTTTGACGTGCCGTTCCTGCGCCCCGGCGACTACACGGCGATTTTCACCGTCCACGACAAGAACTCAGACAAAAGCGGCAGCTTCGACGTGCCGTTCAGCGTCTCCCTACCGGCCGCCGAATAGGCGGCAGCGCCCTCGCGACAGCGGACGACGCAGCGCGGCCGGTCAGAAAATGCCGGCCGCGCTGGCGCTTTGCCATTGACAAGCGGTCTGACGCGCCCTACCTCACCGCCGGCCTGTTAGCACTCCCCTTGAGCGAGTGCTAACAGCTGTTTTCGTAGGGCGTTCGCCCTCCAGAAGGACGAGAGAGGGAGCATATGCATTTCCGTCCACTACATGACCGTGTTGTCGTCCGCCGTCTTGAGTCTGAGGAGAAGACCAAGGGCGGCATCATCATCCCAGACACCGCCAAGGAAAAGCCGCAGGAAGGCGAAGTGATCGCCGTCGGCCCCGGCGGCCGTGACGACGCCGGCAAGTTGCAGCCGCTCGACGTCAAGGCCGGCGACCGCATCCTGTTCGGCAAGTGGTCCGGCACCGAGGTCAAACTCGATGGCGAGGAACTCCTGATCATGAAGGAGTCCGACATTATGGGCGTCATCGAGAAGACGTCGGCCAAGAAGAAGGCCGCCTGACCCGCGCCCATCCATCCTGCGGAATATTCAGAGTTTTAAGAGGAAGAAATGGCTGCGAAAGACGTAAAATTCTCCGCCGATGCGCGGGAGAAGATGCTGCGTGGCATCGATACCCTGGCCAACGCGGTCCGCATCACGCTCGGACCGAAGGGCCGCAACGTGGTTCTGGAGAAATCCTTCGGCGCGCCGCGCATCACCAAGGACGGTGTGACGGTCGCCAAGGAAATCGAGCTTGAGGACAAGTTCGAGAACATGGGCGCACAGATGGTGCGCGAGGTTGCCTCCAAGACCAACGACATCGCCGGCGACGGCACGACCACGGCGACGGTTCTGGCCCACGCCATCGTCCGCGAGGGCGCCAAGTCGGTGGCCGCCGGCATGAACCCGATGGACCTGAAGCGCGGCGTCGACACCGCGATCGGCGCGGTGGTCAAGGACCTTCAGAAGCAATCCAAGAAGATCAACACCTCCGCTGAGGTGGCACAGGTCGGCACCATCTCCGCCAATGGCGATGAGACGGTCGGCGACATGATCGCGGAAGCCATGCAGAAGGTCGGCAATGAAGGCGTGATCACGGTCGAGGAAGCCAAGTCGCTTGAGACCGAGCTGGAAGTGGTCGAAGGCATGCAGTTCGACCGCGGCTACATCTCTCCGTATTTCATCACCAACACGGAGAAGATGATCGCCGACCTGGAAGACCCCTACATCCTGCTCTTTGAGAAGAAGCTCTCCAACCTGCAGGCCATGCTGCCGGTTCTGGAGTCCGTTGTGCAGTCGTCCCGTCCGCTCCTCATCATCGCTGAGGACGTGGAAGGCGAGGCGCTGGCCACGCTGGTGGTCAACAAGCTGCGCGGCGGCCTCAAGGTCGCGGCGGTCAAGGCCCCGGGCTTCGGCGATCGCCGCAAGGCCATGCTGCAGGACATCGCCACGCTGACCGGCGGCGAGGTCATCTCCGAGGATCTCGGCATCAAGCTGGAGAACGTGTCGCTCGACATGCTCGGCCGCGCCAAGAAGGTGTCGATCTCCAAGGAGGAGACCACCATCGTCGACGGCGCCGGCAAGAAGAAGGACATCGAGGGCCGCGTCAACCAGATCAAGGCGCAGATCGAGGAGACCACCTCCGATTACGACCGTGAGAAGCTGCAGGAGCGTCTGGCGAAGCTCGCCGGCGGTGTTGCGGTGATCCGCGTCGGCGGCGCCACGGAGATCGAGGTGAAGGAGAAGAAGGACCGCGTCGATGACGCCCTCAACGCGACCCGTGCGGCGGTTGAGGAAGGCATCGTGCCGGGCGGCGGCGTTGCGCTGCTTCGGGCCCGCAAGGTGGTCGACAAGCTCGCCGACGACAACGCCGACGTCCAGGCCGGCATCAACATCGTCCTGAAGGCGCTGGAGTCTCCGATCCGCCAGATCGCAACCAATGCCGGTGTCGACGGCTCCATCGTCGTGGGCAAGGTGCTGGAAGCGAAGGCAGGCACGCACGGCTTCGACGCGCAGACGGAGACCTACACGGACCTGGTTCGTGCCGGCATCATCGACCCGACCAAGGTCGTGCGCGCCGCGCTGCAGGATGCCGGTTCGGTTGCCGGTCTGCTGGTGACGACCGAAGCCATGGTCGCGGAGCTGCCCAAGAAGGACGCTCCGCCGCCGGCCATGCCGGGTGGCGGCATGGGCGGCATGGACTTCTAAGGAAGTCCATAGAAGGCCGCCCATCATCTCAAGGAGCCGAAGTCGGCAACAGCCGACTTCGGGGGCGGCATGGACTTCTAAGGAAGTCCGCCGACATCGGAAATCAGACGGGGCCCTGCGGGGCCCCGTTTTCTTTTGCTCTACGCCCCGGTCTGTGTCGGCAGCCGTTCCCGGTCGACTGCAATGCCGGCAGCCGCAACCGCGTTCAGGATCGCGTCCGCTCGCGCCCGCGCCGAGTCGCTCCATTCGGCCACGCGTGAGGCCGCCAGATGCGCTTCAGACCGCAAGATCACGCCGTCATCGAGCACCTTGAGGTGATTGGCGGCGAGCGTCGACCCGGTGGTGGTGATGTCCACGATGAGGTCGGCCGTGCCGGCGGCGGGAGCGCCCTCCGTGGCACCGAGGCTTTCCACGACGCGATAAAGCGCGATGCCGTGGGCGGCAAAGAAGCGCTGCGTCAGGTTCCAATATTTTGTTGCGATACGCATGCGGCGGCCGTGGCGGGCGCGAAAGCCGGCGGCGACGTCGTCGAGGTCGGCCATGGTCCACACATCGACCCACAGCTCCGGCACGGCAACGACGACATCGGCCTGGCCGAAGCCGAGCGGCGCTAGAAGCGCGATCGTCTCATCGGCACGGACGACGCTTTCGCCCACAAGGTCCGCCCCAGTGATGCCGAGATGGACGGTGCCGGCGGCGAGCTCACGGGCGATCTCGGCAGCGGAGAGAAAGGCGACCTCTATATCGTCGGAGCCGGCGACGCGGCCGCGATAATTGCGGCCGTCGGATTTCTCCACGGGAAAGCCGATGGCGGCCAGAAGCACTTCCGACTTCTCCATCAGCCGCCCCTTTGAGGGCACCGCAAGGATGAGGCCGGCGCTCATGGTTTCGGCCCCGCGTCAAGAACATCGAGGCCCATTGTGAAGCCGACGGCCGGAATTGCGCTTTCCGCTCCGAGCATCTCCATGAGCCGGTCATAGCGCCCGCCGCCGGCGAGCGGCTCTCGGATGTTCTCAGCGCGAACCTCAAAGACCAGGCCCGTGTAATAATCGAGCGGACGGCCGAACCCGGCCTCGAAGCGGATGGGCGCGGCCGGTGCGGCGGCGGCAATGGTCGCGGCGCGCTCCGCGAAGGCTTCGAGTGCCGCACCAAGGTCGAGGCCTTGCGTCTCGGCAAAGGCGCTGAGCCGCGCCTCCGCCTCCGTGAACGGCGCTTCCAAAGCCATGTAGCGGTTCAGCACGTCGACGGTATGGGCGGCGGCCGCGGCGTCGGACAGGGCACGGCTTTCCAGGAGCCGCTCGGCGATCTCCGCCGACGTGCGGCCGGCGCCTTCGCCATGCCCGTGGGCGCGCCGACGCTCGTCGATGAGCCCGATCAGCTCATCATGCTTGCCGGCCTCAACGAGACGTGCGAGCGCGGGGTCGAGCCGCTCTGTCTCCGCCTGTGGCGGGGCGGCCATGCGCTGGAGGTTGGCCGACAGCGCCTGCGGCAGGCCGAAAGATCGACGTAGCCGCCGACGCCAGCGGCCGGGCAGCCCAAGCGCTCGCAGCACCGCCGTGAACACGCCGATATCGCCGAGGCGGACGGTGAGCGGCTTGTCCGTGACCTCCGCCGCGCAAGCGACGGCGAGCGCCAGCACCTCCGCGTCGGCCTTTGCGCGGTCGGGCCGGCCGATATCCTCATAGCCGGTCTCCAGCCGCTCCGGCGCGCCCGCTTCGTGGCGACGGAAGACGAGGCCCTCATAGGCGTAGCGCGCGGCGCCGTCGGCGCTTCGCAGATGCTCCAGGCAGAGCGGGATGGTGAAATCCGGCCGAAGCGCCAGGCGTTCGCCCTGCGGCCCTTCGGTGACGAACATGCGGCGGCGGATGTCCTCGCCGGCGGTCTCCAGGAACGGATCGGCGGGATGCAGCACGGGCAGCTCCACCCAATGCGCGCCGGCCTTTTCGTAGAGCGGGCGGAGACGGTCTTGGGCGGGGGACGTCATGGGGCACGGCCCGTAACCCTCTCCCCCTTGTGGGGAGAGGGTGGCCCGTCCCGAGCCGGCCGAGGGGCGGGCCGGGTGAGCGGTCGTCTGCCGCGACGCACAGCAAAAGCCCCTCCCCCAGCCGCTGCGCGGCTACCCCCTCCCCACAAGGGGGAGGGGGAAGGGCTCGGCATGTCTTGGACCGACAAAGCGAAAGGCACGGCGTGCCCTACCCGCCGCGTTGCTTTTCAAGCAGCGCCTTGACCTCCGCCACGAGGCCGGTGCGGTCGATCTCGAACTGACCGGGGCGCTCGTCGCGCCAGGCGTCGTGGCCTTCGATGGCCGCGGCGCGCGCCTTGCCGGCGATGAGGTCCTTGATCTGCAGCTTGCCGGAATCGAATTCCTGGCTGCCAGCGATGATGGCGGCAGGCGCGTTGCGGCGGTCGGCATATTTGAGCTGCGCCTTCATACCCGACGCGCCGAGATAGATTTCGGAGGCGACACCGGCGCTGCGAAGCTCCGCGACCATCTTCTGGTAATCGGCGAGACGCTCGCGATCCATCACGGTGACGACGACCGGGCCGACAGCGCCTTCGTCGCCGAGCTTGCCAGTAGCCTTCAGCGCCGCCGCAAGGCGCGATACGCCGACGGAGAACCCGGTGGCGGGCACATCCTCGCCGCGAAACCGTCCCACCAAGCCATCGTAGCGCCCGCCCCCGCCAACGGAGCCGAATACGACCGGCTGGCCTTTCTCGTTCGGCACCTTGAAGAGAAGTTCTGCTTCAAAGACCGGACCAGTGTAATATTCGAGGCCACGCACGACGGACGGGTCGACACCGATGACTTCGTGATCGAAGCCTGCCGCTACAGCTACTGTGGCGAGCGATTCCAGTTCGGTGAGCCCCAACTGGTACAGCTCGATCGCGGGAAACAACGCCCTCAGGCTAGCGATCCGAGCAAGATTGTCTTTCTCAAAGAGCGCCAGCCCGTCCCGTCGGATACCACCGACGCAAAAATCGATGATCTTCCCGGCCCGATCGGCGGCTAGACCGGCGCCGGGAGTCCTATCTCCCGATTCATCGGTTCGGCCTGTCGTTAAGAGCTCAAGGACTCCTTTGGCCCCGAGGCGATCAATCTTGTCGATTGCACGGATCACCGTCAGCTTCTGGCGCTCGTCGGTGACGCCGATCGCCTCCATCACGCCGTCCAGGACCTTGCGGTTGTTCACCTTGATGACGTACTCGCCGCGCTTGAAGCCGAGCGCCTCCATCGTGTCGGCGGCCATCATGCAGATCTCGGCGTCCGCTGCCGGGCTCGCCGCGCCGACCGTGTCGGCGTCTAGTTGCAGGAACTGCTTGTAGCGGCCGGGGCCGGGCTTCTCGTTCCTGAACACCCAGCCGGAGCGATAGGAGCGGTACGGCTTTGGCAGGCGCTCGTAATTCTCCGCCACATAGCGGGCGAGCGGCGCCGTCAGATCATAGCGCAGCGACAGCCAGGCTTCGTCCTCGTCCTGGAAGGAGAACACGCCTTCGTTGGGGCGGTCCTGGTCGGGCAGAAATTTGCCGAGCGCCTCGGTGTATTCCACGAACGGCGTTTCCACCGGCTCAAAGCCATAGCGCTCGTAGACGCGCTTGATCGTCTCCATCATGCGCTCGACGGCGCGGATATCCGCCGCCTCGCGATCGGCGAAGCCGCGCGGCAGTTTCGGCTCAAGCCTGTTTGTCTTGTCGGACATGGGACTAAACGCCGTTCGGGCCCGGTCTCTCGACCGGCTGTCAGGACGCCCGCGCTTCGGGCGCGACGGGCGCGGCCTTACTAGCGGCGCGCGCCGCCCGCGGCAACTGTGGGCGGGTGGCGCCTACCCCGCCCGTTCCTTCTCCATTTCGCGGGCGCGGCGCTCGATCTCGGCGGCGGAGAGGTCCTCCTTGTGCGTGGCGACCCACCACAAATTGCCGGCCATATCCTCCACGCCGCCGCTGCGGTCACCATAGAACTGGTCCTCAGGCGGCATGATCGCCTTGGCGCCGGCGGCGAGCGCCTTCTCATAGGTGGCGTCGCAATCCTCCACATAGACGTAGACAAAGCCCGGCCGATGCATGCCGTCGCGGGCGTCGCCCAGCATGATGGTGGAGCCGCCGATCTCGATCTCGATGTTCCACAGCGATCCGTCGGCGCGCAGGAGCGGCTCTTGGATGGCGCGCGCGTCGAACACCGCCTTGGCGAACTCCACCACGCGCATGGCGTCAGGCACGACAATGAAGGTGCTCACCACGCTGCGCCCGGAGGCGCGCCAACTCTCAAGCATCGACATGTGGGTTCCTCTCGCGATGATTGCAGCGCGCAGTCTAGCGGCGTTTTGTGGCGTTGGAAGTCGTGCCCTCCTCTTTCGTCATTGCCGGGCTTGACCCGGCAATCCATGCCGCTGGCGTTTCGCTAAGGGTAGCGGCTCAGGAGTGGATGCCCGGATCAAGTCCGGGCATGACGACAAACAGAGGCGCCTTCCCGTCGGCCAAGAGGTGAGGCTCCTATGTCCCCAATCTTGCAATCAGCGCCTCGGCGGCGGCGGGGGCGCGCACTTTGGCGCCGGCGATGAAGAACACGTAGACGGGACGCGCATCAATGTTGGCCCCTCCCCCGTCCGCGTCGTCAACGCGCGGCAGATCGTCGGGAGCGCCGCCCGCTTCCCACACTCGCGCCCGCTCCGCCCATTCATCCAGCGCTGCCTCTGAATAGCCCGTCGGCTCGTCCTCGCTGGTGCGCATCAGCCGCGCATAGGCAAAGTCCGCGGTGTCGTCGGCGATCGCGGGGTAGTCGTCGGAATCGGCGTAGACGATCGCGACTCTGTGCTGGCGCGCCAGCGCCACGAAAGCCGGATCGAGGAAGCTCTTGTGACGCACTTCGACCGCGTGGCGGAGCTTCAGGCCGCCGACCTCGCGCGGCAGCATCGCCAGGAAGGCGCCGAAATCGTCCGGGTCGAAGCGCTTGAACGGCGCGAACTGCCACATGACCGGCCCGAGCTTGTCACCGAGTTCGGCAATGCCACTTCCGAAAAACCATTCCAGCGACTCGCCCGCCTCCGCCAGCTGCTTCTTGTTGACGATGGCGCGGTGGCCCTTCACCGCGAAGACGAAACCGTCCGGCACGGCGTCACGCCATTTGGCGAAGCTCGCGGCGCTCTGCGCACGATAGAACGTGCCGTTGATCTCAATCGCCGTCAGCCGCGTGCCCGCATGTTCCAGCTCGCGCGCCTTGGGGAGGTCTGCGGGATAGAACGTCCCGCGCCACGGCTCGTAGGTCCAGCCGCCAATGCCGACATGGATGTTCGATGCGATGCTCATCCGCCGCGCCGCCGCTTTCGGGCCTTCGATCGCTTTTGAGCGAGCGGCACTTCGGTGCGGGCCACGGTCATCTCATCGAGCCCGGGCTTGTGCACGCGATCGGACTGGCCAAGGGGCACCTCGCCGCGCCCGCCCATCTCGTCGAGATGCGGCTTGCGCGCGCGGCTTCCCGCACCGGTCTTCCGAACCGGCCCTTCAAAGCCCCCTGCCCGATCCTCCACGGCGCTCTGGCGCGCCAGCGGATCGTCGGAGATGGCGAGCTCCGTCTCGCG
Organism: Afifellaceae bacterium; assembly: GCA_028284625.1. Classification (GTDB taxonomy): domain Bacteria; phylum Pseudomonadota; class Alphaproteobacteria; order Rhizobiales; family Afifellaceae; genus DASWJZ01. Next base: position 157,807 of record JANQRH010000016.1, read on the forward strand.
CAGGCGCTTGATCTCATCGCGCAGCCGCGCCGCCTCCTCAAACTCCAAATCGCCGGCGGCTTCAAGCATGCGCTTCTGCAGGTCGGCCAGATGCGCCTCGAAATTGTGCCCGATCGTGGCGCCCTCTTCGGCGAGCCCTGTGTCGACGCGCACATGGTCGCGCTCGTAGACGGAATCGAGAATGTCGGCGATGGCGCGCTTCACCGATTCCGGCGTGATGCCGTGCTCCGCGTTGTAGGCAAGCTGCTTGTCGCGCCGGCGCTCGGTTTCCGCCATGGCGCGCTCCATGGAGCCGGTGATGGAATCGGCATAGAGGATCACGCGGCCGTCGACGTTCCGCGCAGCACGGCCGATGGTCTGGACGAGCGAGGTCTCGGACCGGAGAAAGCCCTCCTTGTCGGCGTCGAGAATGGCGACCAGCGCGCATTCGGGAATGTCGAGGCCCTCACGCAGGAGGTTGATACCGACCAAGACGTCAAATGCGCCGAGCCGGAGATCGCGGATGATCTCGATGCGCTCCAGCGTTTCCACGTCGGAATGCATGTAGCGCACCCGCACGCCGTGCTCGTGGAGGTATTCGGTGAGGTCCTCGGCCATGCGCTTGGTAAGCGTGGTGACCAGAGCGCGGTAGCCCTTGGCTGCCACCTCACGCACTTCGCCGAGGAGGTCGTCCACCTGGCTCCGCGCCGGGCGCACCTCTACCGGCGGATCGATGAGGCCGGTGGGCCGGATCACCTGTTCGGCGAACACGCCGCCGGTGCGGTTCAGCTCCCAGCCGCCGGGTGTGGCGGACACGCAGACGGTCTGCGGGCGCATCAAGTCCCATTCCTCGAAACGCAGCGGCCGGTTGTCCATGCAGGACGGCAGGCGGAAGCCATATTCGGCGAGCGTCGCCTTGCGGCGGAAGTCGCCGCGATACATGCCGCCGATCTGCGGCACGGTGACGTGGCTCTCGTCGACGAAGACGAGCGCGTTGTCGGGGAGATACTCAAACAGAGTGGGCGGCGGCTCGCCCGGCTTGCGGCCAGTCAGATAGCGCGAGTAGTTCTCAATGCCGGCGCAAGAACCGGTCGCCTCAATCATCTCCAGATCGAACTGCGTGCGCTGCGTCAGCCGCTGCGCCTCCAAGAGCCGGCCGGCTTTGTCCAGCTCTTCCAGCCGCCATTTCAGCTCCTCGCGGATACTCTTGGTGGCCTGGGCCAGCGTCGGCTTCGGCGTGACGTAATGCGAGTTGGCGTAGACCTTGACGCTCTTCAGGTCGCCCGTCTTCTGCCCGGTGAGCGGGTCGAATTCTTGGATCGCTTCGATTTCGTCGCCGAAGAAGGAGATACGCCAGGCGCGGTCCTCCAGATGCGCGGGGAAAAGCTCCAGCGTGTCGCCCTTCAAGCGGAAGGTTCCGCGCGTGAAGTTCACGTCGGTGCGGCGGTATTGCAGCGCCACCAGATCGGCGACGACCTGGCGGAGATCGATGGCGAGCCCGACCTCCAGCCCGAACGTCATCGCCGTGTAGGTCTCCACCGAACCGATGCCGTAGATGCACGACACCGAGGCGACGATAACCACGTCGTCGCGCTCCAGAAGCGCCCGTGTCGCCGAATGGCGCATGCGGTCGATCTGCTCGTTGATGGAGGATTCTTTCTCGATGTAGGTGTCGGTGCGCGGGACGTAGGCTTCCGGCTGGTAATAGTCGTAATAGGAGACGAAATACTCCACCGCGTTCTCCGGGAAGAACGATTTGAACTCGCCGTAGAGCTGGGCGGCGAGCGTCTTGTTGGGCGCCAGGATCAGCGCCGGGCGCTGCGTCGCCTCAATCACCTGCGCCATGGTGAAGGTCTTGCCGGAGCCCGTGACGCCGAGGAGCACCTGCGTCTGCTCGCCGGCCTCGCTGATGCCGGTCACCAACTCGTCGATGGCCTGCGGCTGGTCGCCCTTCGGCTCGTAATCGGAGACGATCTTCAGCGGCACGCCGCCTTCCGATTTCTCCGGCCGCGGCGGACGATGCGGCACCCACGTCTTGTCCTTGAACTCCGGCCGCCCCTCCTCGATCAGCTGCGACAGCGCCTGCACGGTCGCGGTGACCGCCGAGGCGGACATCGCTTCGGCATCCTCCAGCGTCACATCGAGGCCGGGCACCGGCATCAGCCCGGCGCCGGCGCGCTCGCGAGCGGTCGCGCGGCCGCCCATGGAGGTGCCGCGCGCGGTCTTCATCGGCTTGTCGGTCTCGGCCGGCTCAAGCGGCAGCGAACGATCGGAGAGCGTCGGGTCGCCGCGGCCCTTCACGTGACGCTTCGGCTTGGCGCGCTTGGGTTTGGTGCTCTTCGGCTGGCGCTTCGCATCGCGCGCGATGTCGTCGGCCCAGGCCGAAATCGGCCCCGACGGCGCGGTATCGACCGGCGTGCCCTCTAGGCTCGGCTGCGGCGCCTCGCCGAAACCGGGGGTAGCGTCTTCGGCCTTCTTGCGGCGAGGTTTTGATGTCCGGGAGCTCATGGGTCGCAATATGGAGAGAGTCCCCGCCGGTGGGAAGGCCGCCAAACTGGAGTGCCCACATCCTGCTGACAACAAGCCTTTGAGTGCTCGCGCCGCAGGCGAAAACGCCCGATCAAGCTCAGTACACACCGGAAAACCGGCACAAAACGCTATCTACAGTTTACTCATCTCTTACGGAATCGCTGCAGCATAGGTGTGTGAGCAGCTCCGACTCCCCAAAAGCCCCGGTTCCGCCACGACCGGCGCTACAGGTTCGCGTGACGGCGTTCCTGGTGTCAGTTGGCATGGTGTGCGGCGGCCTCGTGCTGGCGCTCGCTGCGATTCACCTGTCGCTGCCGATGGACCATGCGCTGTCGGTCGCATTCCACGACCAAGTCATGCTGGAGTGGCTCGCGGCCATCTGCGCGGCGGTTGCGGCTGGCTTCGCCTTCCTGGCCTTTGACCGGCAACGCGCGCTCATGGCCGCTCGGCACGCTGAGGACAGCTTTCGCGATCTCTACAACAGCATCAGCGAAGGCGTGTTCCGCTCCACGCTCGACGGCCGGATGATCAGCGCCAACCCCGCCTTGGTGCGGCTCAACGGCTACGACAGCGAAGAAGACCTGATCCGCGGCTGCAACGACATCGCAACCGAATGGTACGTCGACCCCAATCGGCGCGACGAGATCCATCAGATGCTTCTTGAGCACGGACAGGTCACCAACGTGGTCTCCGAAGTCTATCGGCACAACACGCGCGAACGAATCTGGGTGGAGGAAAGCACCCGGCTTGTGCGTGACGAGCGGACGGGCAAGCCGCTCTATTATGAGGGCAATGTCAGCGAAGTCACCGAGACAGTACGTCGGCTGGAGCTGCAAGGACACTACGACAAGATCGCCTCGATCATGTCGGGCTGCCTCTTTCAATACCGCGTCAGACCGGACGGCAGCCGCTGCCTACCCTATGCCACCTCCGGCCTCTACCACATATTCGGCATTCAGCCTGAAGACGCCAACGAGAACATCGACGCCATCCGGAGCCTGGTGCATCCGGACGATGTGTATCGCGTTGTGACCGCGATCGAGCACTCGCGCACAACCCTGACACCCTACCAATGCGAGTACCGAATTCGCCTCTTGGACGGGACGGAGAAGTGGGTGTTCGCCCATTCGGTGCCGGAACGCGAGGCGGACGGCTCCACGCTGTGGCACGGCTACATCGTCGACGTCTCAGAGCGGAAGCGATCGGAGGCCCGGATCTATGAACTCGCCTATTTCGATCCGCTGACCGGGCTGCCGAACCGCACTTCGCTTCAGGAGCGCCTGAATCGCGTGTTGGCGGATGACAAGATATGCGGCGGTCGCGGAGCGCTTTTGTATGTCGACCTCGACCATTTCAAGGAGCTGAACGATGCCAAGGGGCATCATGTCGGCGACATGCTGCTTTGTGAGATTGCAGAGCGGCTTCGCGCCTGTCTCTACGCGAACGATCTCGTTGCGCGGATCGGCGGCGACGAGTTCGTGGTGCTTCTCGATGGCCGTAACGAGAGTGCGCCGGATCTAGAGGAGCGCGTTGAACACGTCGGCAAACAGGTTCTCGTTGCCGTTGACCAGCCCGTCCGCATTGACGCGGACACGTTCCAGACGACAGCCAGCATCGGTGCGGTGCTGTTTGCCGGCGGCGTTCACGATGCGGAAGAGGTTTTGAAGCAGGCCGATCTCGCCATGTACGCGGCCAAAGGTGCAGGGCGCGGCATGATGCGCTTCTTTGAGGAGGCCATGCAGGTGGAGGCGGCGGACCGCCTGACCCTCATGTCCGACTTGCGGCAGGCCCTGCAGCAAGACCAGCTCGCGCTTCATTACCAGCCGATGGTGGATCGGTCCGGTCGCTGCATCGGCGCGGAGGGGCTCTTGCGATGGAATCATCCAACGCGCGGCCTTGTCGCGGCGGGTGACTTCATCCCGTTGGCGGAACGCAGCGGCCTGATGCACGCAATCGATGCATGGGTGCTGAAGACGGCGTGCGCCACGCTGACGCGATGGGCACGGCATCCCCGCACACGCGACCTGCAGCTCGCCATCAATATCAGCCCGGGCGAGGTGCACCGCTTGGACTTCGGCGACTACGTCCAAGCGATGTTGGCGGAATCGGGTGCGCCAGCCAATCGGCTTGTTCTGGAGCTGACCGAGCACGTCATGTCCGACGATGTCGACACGGTCGCGGCGGTCATGACCAAGCTGCAGGATATAGGGCTGCACTTTGCACTCGATGATTTCGGCACGGGTTACTCGTCGCTGTCGCGGCTGAAACAGCTGCCGATCGACACGCTGAAGATCGACCGGTCCTTTGTTCAAAACATCGAGACCGACCAGAGCGGCCGGGAGATCGTGCAGACCATTTTGAGCATTGCCAGCAGCCTGCGAATTCCCGTCGTCGCAGAGGGCGTTGAGACCGAGCTTCAGGCGATTCTGCTGAAGCGCCTCGGCTGCGATATCTTCCAAGGCTATCTTTTTGGCCGGCCGGCGCCGCTCGACGCCTTCATGGCTGCGCTGGAAGGCGAACATAGCGCCTCGACGGAGCACGATGGCCCTGAGGCCATAATTCAGGCCATGTGAACGGGTGCAGCGCGTCCTCACGCGAGCGTGACGCACGAGTGACGCCTTCCCGTCGTATGGTCCTGCGGGGGGAGGCGCGCAGGCTGGCTGCGCTCAATCCGTCACGAGGCACGCTGATGAAATACGTTCTTCCTTTGGCTCTGGCCGCTTCCTTTGTCGGCGCCCCCGTCACGCCGACCCTGGCCGTGGACGACGGCTCGACAACGGGGCCCTCCTGCCCGCCCGGACAGGTCTATGACCGCCGCACTATGCGTTGCGTGGACCAGAACTCCGGTGTCGCCGACGACCAATCACTTGCTGCCTATGCGGCGGCGCTGTCGCGCGCGGAACGCTACGAGGAAGCGCTCGCGGTGCTTGACCAGATGCGCGATCCCCTGACGCCGCAGGCGCTCAACTATCGGGGCTATGCGACGCGCCAGCTGGGGCGGATCGAAGAAGGCATCGGCTATTATCTGCGCTCCGTCGCGCTCGACCCGGACTACACGCTGGTGCGGGAGTATCTGGGCGAGGCCTACCTGGTTCAGGGCAGGATCGATCTTGCAGAGAACCAGCTTAAGGAGATCGAGCGGCGCTGCGGCACGACCTGCGAGGCCTATGTCGACCTGGCCGAGGCGATCGCCGCCGCTCAGAGCTGAGGCCATTATCGGCTTCCGCTGACCGTTCGTCGCGCTCAAGAAAGACCGCATAACACCGGATGAGCCGGTGAGGTGGACCGGCTTTCGCGGTCGGTCGCCGTCGTCCCGGCTTTCGCGACGCCCCCGCGCATGCTAGCGGCGCTCAGTGGCGCAATTTGGCGGTAGCGGGGGCGATGAGCACCGAGGACGTCTGCTGGGCTCTTACGACCGGCGAAGCCGGGATGCGCAGCCAGGTTTTCGGCCTGTCGGAGGCGGTGGGTCTTCCCGTTGTTGAAAAACGCATCGCGGTCCGCGCGCCGTGGAGCTGGCTTCCCGGCGGGCTCCTGCCGATGCCGCTCTCCGCACTCGATCCCGCGGGCGACATGCTGACGCCGCCCTGGCCACGACTTCTCATCGCCTGCGGTCGCCGCTCCGTCGGTCCGGCGCTGGCGGTCAAGCGGGCGTCCGGCGGGCGCACGCTCGCCGTCTATGTGCAGAACCCGAAATGGGCCCGCCGGCAGTTCGACCTGGTGGTCGTCATGACACACGATGATGCCGCTGCCGGCGACAACGTCATGGCCATCGATCTTGCTCTCCACCACATCACGGCGGAGCGCCTGGAGGCAGCGCGCAGCGAATGGCGAGAACGTCTGGCGCCGGACGATACGCCCGTGCTCGGCGTTCTGATCGGCGGGGACAACAAGCACTACAGCTTAACAGCGCGGGTGACGGAGCGGCTGATCCGTATTTTGCGGACTGCCCACGAAACGCACGGAATGCGCGTTTGCCTGACGCCATCGCGGCGCACCGGCGATGCCGCCAAGCGCAGGATTGCCGGGACGCTCAGTGACGATGCGATCGGCACGATCTGGGATGAGACAGGGCCGAACCCCTATGTCGGCATCCTGGCGCTTGCCGACCGGCTGATCGTTACCGGCGAGTCGATCTCCATGGTTTCGGAGGCGCTCGCTTCCGGGCGGCCGGTCCACGTGTTGCCGCTGGAGGGCTTCGGCCGCCGGCACGAACGGTTCATCAAAGGGCTTGTGGAGCGCGGTCTGGTTTCGCGCATCGAAGCCGACGATCTCGACTGGCACTTTGCCGGGACGGAACCGATCATGGCGACCGCAGAACCGACTGCGCGTATCCGCGCTCTGCTGAAACGCAGCGCCGCTCAGGCGTGAAGACGGACCGGGCTTTCCGGAAACGCGAGCTGCTCGCGCGCGCGCCATTCCGGCGTCACGTAATTGACGATGATGGAGCGGCGCACGCCGTGGATGGTGCGCGGCTCAAAGCCGTGCCAGGTGTTGGTGGCCGGTACGAAAACCATCGCGCTGTTAGGCTCAAACGGCGAGCGGCCCACGCGCGTATCTTTGTCGGCATAGATGTCCGTGCCGAGATCGGCGTGGCGCGGATCGTCGGACATGTAGATCAGCATGGTGAACATCTTCACGCCGATATCGGTGTGCGGCTCCAACCAGAATCCGTCCGTGTCCTGCGCGTATTCGATGCGCACGTACGTGTTGTCGAGGGGCGCTGAGAAAACTCCCGCCAGGAGCTGCACGGTCTCCTCCTCCTGGAAGGCTTCAACCGTTGCGGCAGCACTTTGGAACGTCTGCAGATTGTCACCGGCGAAGTAGACGCGATCGGCGTTGTGCACCTCCCGGGTCCCGGAGACCCCGCCAAGGTCGGCGACGGGGAAGGCTATGTCCTTCAGCTCGGCGTGCACGGCGGCAGGAAAGACGTCGCGCAGGTGCCAATGCGTATAGGGCGTGGCAAACGTATCGGCCGCCTCAACAGACTCCCACAGGCTTTTTTTGATCTCGTCGGTCAGTGTCGCCATCATATCTTCCACGCGGCGCGCAGCCCGGAATTGCAGCATTATCGGTGGATTTGCCCCGCTAATGACGATGTAAGAGGATCGCCGGACGATTGTCCAGGGCGGCGGCGGCGGCAGCGCCGTCCTTGAAGCCGGCCTTTCCATCCACTATCTCGGCTTTGGCCACCCCTCATCTTTGGCGCAACTCCGAGCATTCCGGACGACCCATGCGCTATCTCGATATCGACGCGCTGCGCACGACGCCGCTCAAGACCGATCCCTACGACTATGTCGTGGTGCCGGATTTTCTGCGCCCGGAGCGGTTCCGCGACGTTGTCGCCGACTACCCGGCGGTCCCCGGACCCGGCGTGCACACGCTGCCGGAAGTCGAAGTCGCTGGCCGCTTCAAGGCGCTGGTCGACGAGATGAACGGATTGGCGTTCCGCAGCGCGGTGGAGGAGAAGTTCGGCATCGACCTTCTGTCGCGCCCGACGCTGTTCACAATCAGCGGAGCCAGCCGCCTGACTGATGGTCGGATCCACGCCGATCCGGCCAACAGGCTCATCACCGTGCTCCTCTACATGAACGAAAAGTGGGACAAGGACGGCGGCCGGCTTCGCGTTCTGCGTAGCGGCACGGACATCAACGATTACGCTGAAGAGGTGCCCCCGCACGGCGGGACGCTCCTCGCCTTCCGCCCGTCGGCTCGGTCCTGGCGCGGCCATGAGCCGTTTGAAGGGCAGCGGCGCGTCATCCACATGAGCTGGGTCACGGAAAAGTCGGTTGTGGCGCGCGTGCAGGGGCGGCATCGCATCTCCACTACGCTCAAGAAGCTCAACCCATTTCGCAAGGCGAGCTAGCGTCATGGCCCATCACCACGCACGGCTCCTGATCCTCGGCTCCGGACCGGCCGGCTACACCGCAGCAATCTACGCGGCGCGCGCCATGCTGGAGCCGGTCGTCATCGACGGCCTGCAGCCCGGCGGCCAGATGACCATCACCACCGATGTGGAGAACTATCCCGGCTTCGCTGACGTCATTCAGGGTCCGTGGCTGATGGAGCAGATGCGGCTCCAAGCCGAGCATGTCGGCACGCGCTTCGTCGCCGACACGGTGGTGGAGGCCGACCTGCAGCAACGACCGTTCCGCCTCAAGCTCGATGGCGGAGACGAATGGACCGCAGACGCGCTTGCGATCGCGACCGGCGCGCAGGCGCGCTGGCTCGGCCTGCCGTCGGAGGACCAGTTCAAGGGCTTCGGCGTCTCCGCCTGCGCCACCTGCGACGGCTTCTTCTTCAAGGGCAAGGACGTGATCGTTGTCGGCGGCGGCAACACGGCAGTGGAAGAGGCGCTTTATCTTTCGCATCTCGCCGCCAAGGTGACGGTCGTTCACCGGCGCGATGAACTGCGCGCGGAACGCATCCTGCAAGAGCGGCTCCTAGCGCGCGAGAACGTGACGATGCTGTGGGATCACGTCCTCGACGAGGTTCTCGGCGAAAGCGGCTTTCCGCCGCGCGTCACCGGGGCGCGTGTCAAAAACGTAAAAACTGACGCAAAGACTGACCTCACCGTTGACGGCATCTTCATCGCGATCGGTCATAAGCCGGCGTCGGAGCTGTTCGTCGGACAGCTCGACATGAAGCCGAGCGGCTATGTGCTGACGGCGCCGGACTCCACCGCGACCAACATCGAAGGCGTGTTCGCGGCCGGCGATGTGGCCGACGATGTCTACCGGCAGGCGGTAACGGCCGCCGGACTTGGCTGCATGGCGGCGCTGGAAGCAGAAAAATACTTGTCTGGGGCGGAACTCACTCTCAAGGCCGAAGCCGCGGAGTAGACCGTTGAACTATCAATTTCCTGGACCGCCTGTGCCGGTCCAAAGGGGGAGCATGGACTGGGATAAGCTGCGCATCTTCCACGCCGCTGCCCAGGAAGGCTCGTTCACACGTGCGGGCGACGTGCTTGGCATGAGCCAGTCGGCGATCAGCCGGCAGGTGAGCGCGCTTGAAAGCGAGCTCGGCACGCCGCTTTTCCATCGCCACGCGCGCGGCCTGATCCTCACCGAGGAGGGCGAACTCCTCATGCGCACGGCGCGTGAGATCGTGCTGAAGCTGGAGAACGTGCGTTCGCAGCTTGCCGATTCGCGCGGCCAGCCGACCGGCGCTTTGCGGGTCTCGACGGCGGTCGGGCTCGGCTCCACGTGGCTGACGACGCGGCTCAACGAGTTCATCGACCTTTATCCCGGCATCCGGCTTGAGCTCATCCTCAACGACGATGAGCTGGATGTGGCGATGCGGCAGGCCGACGTGGCGATCCGTCTGCGCGCGCCGACGCAGCCCGATGTGGTGCGCCGCAAGCTGTTCGACCTGCATTTCCACGTCTATGCGTCGCCGCGCTACATCGAGCGCTACGGCGAGCCGCGTACGATCGACGATATCGACAAGCACCGGATCGTCGTGTTCGGCGAGAACGCCCCCTCCTATTTGAAGGAGATGAACTGGCTCTGCGTGGCCGGCCGCGAAGCCGGCGATCCACGCCAGCCGGCGCTGTCGGTCAACAATGTCGTCGCCATCCGCAACGCGGTGGAGAAAAGCATCGGCATCGCAATGCTGCCGGACTACATCATCGGCAGCAAAACGGAGCTGGTCACCGTGCTCCAGGACTACGAAGTGCCGACTTTCGGCGTCTATTTCGTCTATCCGGAGGAGCTGCGCGACTCAGCCCGCGTCACCGTGTTCCGCGACTTCCTCGTCGCAAACGCACGGCGGTGGCACTACTGAGGGGCAGTCGGCAATAGGCAATCGGCAGTCGCGTGAGCGAACAATCGACTGCCCAGTGCCGACTGCCTACTCCCGTCCCTCACGCCGCCTTGGCGCTTTGCGCCAGAACGTCGTCGGCCAGCCGGCCCGTCACCTCCGACATGGTCTCATATTCGGCCGTAAAGGTGCCCACGCCCGCTGTGGCAGAGCGCAGCTCGATGATGAGATCGGCGATCTCCGCCTCCGGAATGAGCGCCTCCACGACGTCCCAGCCGGTCCAGCCGGGGCGCGCGTCATAGCCCATCAGCTGACCGCGGCGGCCTGAGACGATGGCGTTGGCGCGCGCGGTGGCGTCGTTCGGAACGGCGATCTTCACCCGCAGGATGGGCTCCAGAAGCACCGGGCGCGCATCCGGCAAGGCTTCGCGCATGCCCAGGATTCCGGCCATCTTGAAGGCCTGATCGGACGAATCGACGGAATGGTAGGAGCCGTCGCTCAGCGTCACGGCCACGTCGACGACCGGGAAGCCGCCCAGCGGACCGTTGTGAAGCGCTTCGCGCACGCCGGTTTCAACAGCCGGAATGTAGTTCTTCGGAACGACGCCGCCGGTGATCGTATCATCGAAGGTGAAACCGGTGCCGCGCGGCAGCGGCTTCACGTCGAGCATGACGTCGCCGAACTGGCCGTGGCCGCCGCTTTGCTTCTTGTGGCGGCCGCGCTTTGAGACGGAGGCGCGGATGGTTTCGCGATACGGCACGAGCGCGCGGCGTGTCTCCAGCTTCAGCCCGAAACGACTGGTCAGCCGCTCCACGGCGACGCGCAGATGCATCTCGCCCTGGCCGCCCAGCACCATTTCGCCGGTGTCTTGGCGATGGTCGACGCTGAGCGACGGGTCTTCTTCCACCAGACGCGACAGCGCGGAGGAGAGCTTCACCTCGTCCTTGCGCTCCACCGGCGTCACCACCTGGCGCAGCACCGCCTGCGGCGGCGGCGGCACCTCAATGCGCGCCGCCGTCGATCCCTTCGCGCCGAGCGTGTCGCCGGTCAGTGCCGCATCCACCTTGCCGAGACCGACGGTCTCGCCGGCCGAAGCCGCACCGCGCTTGGTCGATTTCTGCCCCAGCATCGAATAGAGCCCGGAAACTTTGCCGGCCTCGTCGCGCGGCACGACAAGCTCCATGCCGTCCTCAACCTGCCCCGACAGCACGCGCGTCAGCGACAGCTTGCCGGCATGGCTGGTGTGGATGGTCTTCATGACCTGCAGAACCGCGGCGTTCGAATCCGACAGACCCAAACGCGCGCGCGTGTCTTCGATGTTCGGTGATTCGTGACGCAGGGCCTTGAGGAGCCGGAGGATGCCGTTGCCGTTCTGGGCGGAACCGATGAACACAGGCACGATCTGGCCGGCGCGCAGCTCCGCCACCAGATCGGCAAAGATCTTGTCGCGCGGCGGCTGGATGTCCTCCAGAAGCTGCTCCATGAGCGCGTCGTCGTGATCGGCGAGCTTTTCCAGCATGGAGAACCGCGCTTCGTCGCGACGCGGCGCCTCGCCGTCCTCCACCTCGATGACCTCGCTTTCGGCGTGCTCGCGGTAGACAAAGGCGCGGTCAAGCGCGAGATCGATGAACCCGACGGCGATCTCGTCCTTCCAAATCGGGATCTGACGCAGCACCAAGGGCGTGTCGGACGCAGGCTGCAGCATGGCGAGCGCGTCGCGCACGCCCATGGAAGCCTTGTCGATCTTGTTCAAGTAGAGAAAGCGGGGCACGCCGCGCTCTTCCAGGTGCTTAAGCACGACCTGGAGGGCGGGGACCTTCTTCTCATCGGGCTCGGCGACAACGATCGCCGCATCGATGCCGCCGACCAGGGGCTCGCTTTCGTAGCCGAACTCCACGGAGCCGGGGCAATCGATGAAGGTGTAGGTGTCGCCCATGAACTCGGTGTCGGCGACGTTGAGCTCCACACTCATGGAATGGGCGCGCCCCTCGGCCGAGGAATCGCCAACCGAGGAGCCGCTTGTCACGCTGCCCGCCTTGTCGATGGCGCCGGTGCGCCCGAGAATCGCCTCAAGCAGGCTGGTCTTGCCGCTCGCGAACGGCCCCACGATCGCAATGCACCGCGGGCCCGTCTTGCGTCCATTGTCGCTCAATACATCCTCCCTGCCGTCAGCCGGGGTCTAGGAGCCCCGATTTCGGCCCGACAGGAGCAGAACGCCAATCCACGCCCTCCCCAAGCCTTTCAAGCCACGTCTTGGAGAAGGTCCGCCACGAACGCCGCCCCCGATGGAGCCGAACGGCGGATCGTCTCAGGCGCAGCCCGGTTTTGCAAGGGCCGTGCGACGTGCAAGCTGTGCGCGTCGCAGCTTGTTGTAATGCGCCAATATCCCGAATCGGCTAGGCAGGGTGCATGCAGGTGCTTTGCTCGCTCATCCTTGCCGTGATCGCCAGCCTTTTCCTGGCCGGCGGATCGCAGGCCGCCGATCCCGGCCATGGCGGCGGAGGAGCCTATGCTCCTCACGGCGCGGCCTGCGCGAATTCCTGGGTTCTCGGCCATATCAAGGGTCGCTTCGCCTCAGCGGAGCGGCATACCTGGCGGCGGGGCTTCGTCATGGCGTCGCTTGAGAACCCGCGGCAGAACAGCCATCCCTATGCTGAGCCCGGCCACATTCGCCGCGATTACTGCGTGGCCGAGGCGGTCATGACCAACGGCGATGTCCGTGCGGTCTACTACGCGATCGAGCATGGCGTCGGCTTTGCCGGCATCGGCCGATATGTGGATTTCTGTGTGCTTGGCCTGGACCCGTGGCATGTGCATGACGGCGCCTGCCGCACCGTCCGCTAGTCTCCTTCGCTAATTTCCCGCTCCGGTGGCTTCGCCCGGCGCCGCGCAGACGCCGCCGGCGGGAAGAACCTCCAGCCACGATTGAGGCCACTTGGCGCGGCCGTCGGCCGAGTTGTCGGCGATCATGGCGCGCGAACCGGGCTCCGTCCAAGACGCGCCGGTGAGGCCCTCCACCGAGCGGACAAACCCCTGCGGCGGCGGGTTGCCGTTGGTCGCGCGCCATACGGCGACGCACACGCGCAATGGTGCTCCGCGCGGCGGCGGCGCGACGCGATTGCCGAGATCGGCGGCGTAGACAGCGAAGCCCGGCTGATGGATCAGAAGTGGGCCGCCCGTCCGATAGCGGCTTGTGATGACCAGAGCCTCTTGCCCGGCGTTGGCGCTTATGGCGCGCGCCAGCGGCGCGTAGCTCGGGAAGCGAACGGGGAACACATGAATGAGGCTCAGGAGGAGCGCGATCCAGATCGCAACGATCGCGATTCCGGCGCCGCCGACGTACACCCGGGTCGCCCAGCGCACCTCAACGTTCGGTCCGATCGCAGCGTTGGCCGTCAGCAAGAGAACGACTGGCAGAGAGAGAAGCAACGCCGCGGGATGATGGGCGGACACCCTGTCGAGGCCGAGCACGACAATCACGCCAAGCATGATGGCGACGCCAGCCGCCGCCTGTGTGGCGAAGAAGCGAAGGTCGGCGCTCCATTGGCCGGTCCACGGCTTGGCGCGGCGGATCGCGCGCCACCAGGCCATCGCCGCCATTACGGCAAAGAGTAGCGATTGCAGTGCGTACTCCCCGACGAACCGCATGGCACCGGTCAGCGATCGCTGAGCAAGGGGGACCGCTTCGTCCACGACCTCCTGCGCGATCGTGGGGACGCTCGACAATTCGCCCAGCTGCAGCATGACGCCGACGATCGGCGGCGCCGCGACTACGAGCATGGCCGCGATTGCGGCGACCGTTGCCGGGCGGAAGAGCGCGGCCCGGTATTCCCTCACCAACAAAGCGGCGACGAAGAGCGAGCCAAGGATCGCGACGAAGGTATACTTTGAGATAAGGCCCAGGCCGCAGACCGCCCCGAGAAGGATGAACTTCGCCAGGCTTGGGCGGCGCCTGATCTCCACGACAAGCAGGAACGACAGAAGCGTCATCCAGCTCAGAAGGACTGTGTGCGTTTGGGCGTGCGTCGCTTCCCAGGAGAGGATCGGAAAATAGATGTAGCCGGACAGGAGAACCGCCGGGCCCCGTCGGTGCGTGGAGAGCAGGCAGCCGAGTCGGTAGATCGTGCAAAACAACAGGGTGAGAATGGTGATCCGCACCAATTGCGCGGCCGCCACCGTAACGCCGAGCACGGAGGACGCGGCCTGCCAGAACCAGCCATAGAGCGGCGGCTGCGATGTGTCGTAGACAAGCCGCCAATCGCGGACGGCCACGGCGAGCTCGGCGTCATCCAGCAGGAAGCTCGACGAGGTGGCCAAAGGCAGCGCCCAAAAGGCGACGCCGGCAAGTGCAATCGCGGCATAAGGCCATAGCGGCCAGCGTGCCGGCTTGTGCGACCCCTCGCCTTTCTCCGATAACAACTCGCCCGGCCCGCTCACGACGCTTCGGCCTTCCTGATCTCGCCTGGATTTGGCGCAGGCGATGAAACACACCACATGGTGGCCGGTCCAGCGCCACCGGCTTCGGCCCGCAACAGCGCCCCGCGTGCTAAAAGCGAAGCCGCTGCCAGAATCGACGAGCGATATGAAGAACGCGCGCAATTCCGTGTTGACGGCTGTCCCCGATGAGCCCGGCGACGGGCGCGCGCGGGCGGCGGCTTCCGACATGCCGGCGCTTGCGGAAGACATCGGCCCGGATTCGGCGCGCAAACTCAACATCACGTGGGAAGCCACAGACGGCGCGGCGACCGGCGCAGAGGTGATTGCGGCTGCTGTGAAGACGCTCCCCAACGCGCCGGGCGTCTACCGGATGATCGATAAGAAGGGTGACGTGCTCTATGTCGGCAAGGCACGCAGCCTCAGGAAGCGCGTCACCTCATATGCGCGGCCGACGGCGCAGAATGCCCGCACCGCCCGCATGATCCGCGCCACCGCGTCGATGGACTTCGTACGCACGCGCACCGAAACCGAGGCGCTGCTGCTTGAAGCGAACCTGATCAAGCGGCTGAGGCCGCGCTTCAACGTGCTTCTGCGCGACGACAAGTCGTTCCCCTACATTCTGGTGGCGCAGGACCACGAGGCGCCGGCGATCATGAAGCATCGTGGCGCGCGGCGGCGGAAGGGCACCTATTTCGGTCCCTTCGCGTCGGCCGGTGCGGTCGGTCGGACCGTCAACGCGCTGCAAAAGGCGTTCCTCATCCGCACCTGCTCCGACTCCGTCTATGAGAGCCGCACCCGCCCCTGCCTGCTCTACCAGATCAAGCGCTGCGCCGCCCCGTGCACCGGCGAGATATCACTCGACGACTATCGCCGTCTGGTGGATGAGGCGGAGGCTTTCCTTTCCGGATCAAGCCGGCAGGTGACCGCCGATCTGGCGTCCGCCATGGAGGCGGCGTCGGCGGAGCTCGACTTTGAGCGCGCCGCACTCTACCGCGACCGGCTTTCCGCGCTCTCCCACATCCAGTCGCATCAGGGCATCAATCCAAGCAGCGTGGAGGAGGCCGACGTATTCGCCGTCCACCAGGAGGGCGGGCTTTGCTGCATTCAGGTGTTCTTCTTCCGCACCGGTCAGAACTGGGGCAACCGCGCCTACTTCCCGCGCGCCGACAAGAGCTTCGAGCCCGGTAGCGTGCTGGAAGCGTTCCTGGCGCAGTTCTACGACGACAAGCCGGTGCCGAAGCTGATCCTCGTCTCGGATGATTTCGGCGAGCGTCAGCTCCTTTCCTTGGCGCTCAGCGAGCGCGCCGGCCATCGCGTGGAGATCAATATTCCGCAACGCGGCGAGAAGCGCGAGCTGGTGACGCATGCGCTGACCAATGCGCGCGAGGCGTTGGCGCGCAAGCTGGCGGATACCGCGAGCCAGGCGCGGCTCCTGGCTGGCCTAGCGGAGGCTTTCGGTCTGGAGCATGCGCCACGCCGCATCGAGGTCTACGACAACAGCCACGTGATGGGCACCAACGCCGTCGGCGCGATGATCGTCGCCGGGCCGGAGGGCTTTGCGAAAGCCCATTACCGCAAGTTCAATATCCGCTCCGACGACAGCACGCCCGGCGACGACACCGGCATGATGCGGGAGGTGATGCGCCGCCGCTTTGCACGCCTGTTGAAAGAGGTAGGTCAGCGGCCGGAGCCCGGCGCAGAGACCGCCGATGCGCTCGGCCCCTGGCCGGACCTTCTGTTGATCGATGGCGGCAAGGGACAGCTCAGCGCCGTCACCGGCGTGCTAGCCGAGCTTGGCATCGAAGGCCTGCCGGTCGTGTCCGTCGCCAAGGGGCGCGAGCGCGAGGCGGGGCGCGAGACGTTCTTCATGTCCGACCGTACGCCCTTCATGCTGCCGCATCGCGACCCGGTGCTTTATTTCGTGGAGCGGATGCGTGACGAGGCGCACCGATTCGCCATCGGCTCGCATCGCGCGCGGCGCAAGAAGGAGATGCACACGAATCCGCTCGACGAGATCGACGGCGTCGGGCCGGCGCGTAAGCGCGCGCTGCTGCGCCATTTCGGCACGGCCAAGGCGGTAAGCCGCGCCGGCATTGAGGATCTGATGGTTGTGGAAGGAATTTCGCAGAGTCTGGCGGAGACGATCTATGATCACTTCAACGAAAGGGCGGTGTAACGCCGCAGCTCTGGGGCGTATCGTCGTGCTTTCGTCTCAAACACGCTCTATGCCAGCAAGCAGGCCGATTGACTGAGCCGCCTCAGAAATCCAAGGTGTCGCCATGACGGTCCAAGCCAACGAGCCGGCGCAGCGCCCGGCCGATCTCGGGGCGTTGAATGTTCCCAATATCCTGACCTATGGGCGCATTGCGGCTGCCCCGTTGGTCGGGGCGACCTATTACATCCCGGGGAATTGGGGGCCGTGGATCGCTTTCACGATCTTCGTGATTGCCTCGGTGACGGATTATTTCGACGGATATCTGGCGCGCGCCTGGAAGCAGCAATCGGCGCTGGGGCGCATGCTCGACCCGATCGCCGACAAGCTTCTGGTCTCCGTCGCCATCCTCGTGCTCGCCGTCGACGGCATGTTCGACGGCTCGTCGTTCTGGGCGGCGGTGATCATTCTGATGCGCGAAGTGTTCGTCTCGGGCCTGCGTGAGTTTCTCGCAGAACTCAGGGTGAGCGTGCCGGTGACGCGGCTTGCGAAGTGGAAGACGACGATGCAGCTCATCGCAGTTGCAGCCCTCCTGATCGCACCGGCGCTGCAGGGCGCGCGCCAGGGCGTCATCATCAATATCGGACTGAGCTTCTTCTGGGCTACGGCGCTGGTGACGCTCTATACCGGCTACGATTATTTCCGCGCCGGCCTGAAGCATATTGTGCAGGAGAGGCAATGAAAGTGCGTTACTTCGCCTGGGTGCGTGAGCGCGTCGGACATGCCGAAGAGGACATCGACGTCCCGGCCGACGTGGAAAGCGTCGCCGATCTGATCGGCTGGCTCTCCAAGCGCGACGAGGGCTACGCCGCCGCCTTCGCCGAGCCGACCGTCATTCGCGCCGCGATCGACCAGGAGCATGTCGAGCACGACGCGGCTCTCGGCAACGGACGCGAGATCGCGTTCTTCCCGCCGATGACAGGGGGATAGGCGGCACGCAAGGCCTCGCATGAAAGCCTGGAACCCGAACATCCGCGTGCAGCGCGACGCCTTCGACCTCAATGAAGAAACGCGGCGCCTGGTCGAGGGGCGTGGCGATATCGGCGCGACGGTCGCGTTCACCGGATGGTGCCGCGACGAGGACGAGCGCCTCGCCGCGCTTGAGCTGGAGCATTATCCCGGCATGGCGGACGCTGAGATCGCCCGCATCGCCAACGAGGCGGCGGAGCGCTGGCCCTTGCAGGGGCTGACGATCATTCACCGCACTGGACGGATCGCGCCGGGCGAGCCGATCGTCTTGGTGCTGACGGCTTCCGCGCACCGGCAGGCCGCCTTCGAGGCGGCGTCGTTCCTGATGGATTATCTGAAGACCCGCGCGCCGTTCTGGAAGAAGGAGCACGCCGCGGACGGCACCGAAGGCGACTGGGTCGCCGCCAAGGAGACGGACGACAGCGCGGCTGGGCGTTGGCGTTAGTGAGGCGCGATCAACGCGCCGCGGCGGTCTTGGCAGCCGGCGCTTGCGGGCGCACTGCCGCTGAATAATCGTCCATCAGCGTCTTGGTGATCTCGCCAACCTCAAAACGGAAGGGCCCGATCTCGGAGATCGGCGTCACCTCCGCCGCGGTGCCGGTGAGGAACGCCTGCTCAAAGTCTGCCATCTCGTCGGGCTGAATGGCGCGCTCGATCACCTCAAGGCCGCGCGCCTTGGCCAGGCCCACGACTGTCTGTCGGGTGATGCCGTCAAGGAAGGCGTCAGGATCGGGCGTGTGGAGCTTGCCGTCCTTGACGAAGAAAATGTTGGCGCCGGTTGCCTCTGCGACGCGGCCACGCCAGTCAAACATCAACGCGTCGGCGTAGCCCTTGCGCTCCGCGGCGTGCTTGGAAAGCGTGCAGATCATATAGAGCCCGGCGGCTTTGGCTTTGGCCGGCGCCGTCTGTGGATCGGGCCGCCGCCATTCGGCGATATCCAGGCGGATGCCTTTGAGGCGCTGCTCCGGATTGAAGTAGGACGGCCATTCCCACACCGCCACGGCGACATTGATGCGGTTGGTCTGCGCGGAGACGCCCATCATTTCGCTGCCGCGCCACGCGACCGGGCGCACATAAGCGTCGGTGAGATCGTTCATCACCAGAAGCTCGCGGCACACCGTATTGATTTCGTCAGCGGAATAGGGAAGCGCGAAGTCCAGAATACGCGCGCTCTCGATCAGCCGCTCTGTGTGCTCGCGGAGCTTGAAGATCTCGCCCTCATAGGCGCGTTCGCCTTCGAACACGCAGCTGGCATAGTGCAGGCCGTGGGAAAGCACATGAAGCTGCGCCTCTGACCAGTCCACGAAGGCGCCGTTGTGCCAAATCTTGCCCGTCATCTGATCGAAGGGGACGCCGGCCATGCCAATTCCTCCACATACCTCCGCGACGTTCCGCGGCTGACGGCGAGATTGCACCTGCCCGGCTTATCTTGCAAAAAGTAGGGCAGGACGGCTCACCTTTCGTCCATCCTGTGTGAGCGTAGCAAGACCGCAAAATATGTCAATATGGCTGACATAAAATCCGCACTCGCTCCCCGCCCCGAGCCGGTCGATGACGCGGATTCGCTCGTCGACCTGATCGAGCTGCTGTTCTTCGCCTATCGCGATTTCATCTCCGATCCCGACGCGATCCTTGCAAAGAGCGGTTTCGGCCGCGCGCATCATCGCGTCCTGCATTTCGTCGACCGCAATCCCGGGCTGACGGTGGCGGACCTCCTCGACATCTTGAAGATCACCAAGCAGAGCCTGGCGCGCGTCTTGAAGGAGTTGATCGATTCCGGGCTGATCGAACAGCACACCGGGCGTGAGGACCGGCGCCAGCGCCTGCTTTACGCGACGCCCGCGGGCCAGGCGCTGTCGGCTAGCCTCTCCGCCCCGCAAGAAGCGCGCATCCGCGAAGCGCTTGCGGCGCTCGGGCCCTCCGGCCGCGACGTCGTAACCACGTTCTTGCACCGCATGATCAACCAGGACGACCGGGACAAAGCGTTGAAGCTGGTTCGCCGGGACGACGTATCATGAGTCCGTCCGCATCCAAGCAGGAGCTCCCGGGCGACGACGCGCATCATGTGCTTGTGGTCGATGACGACATGCGCATCCGCACATTGCTCACCCGCTTCCTGAGCGCCAACGGTTTCCGCGTGACCGCCGCCTCCTCCGCCGCGGAGGCGCGGCGGCAGATGGCCGGCATGTCCTTCGACGTTCTCGTGGTCGACGTAATGATGCCCGGCGAGAGCGGTTTGGAGTTCGCCGAAGCGCTGCGCCAGAAATCGACGGTGCCGATCCTGATGCTGACGGCGCGGGCGGAGACGCCGCATCGCATCCGCGGGCTTGAGGTCGGCGCCGATGATTATCTGGGCAAGCCGTTTGAGCCGCGCGAGCTGCTTCTGCGCATCACCAACATCTTGAAGCGCCATGCGGAGCCGGAGAAGCCGATCGTCCGTTCCATTCGCTTCGGCCCGTTCACGTTCAACGTGGAGCGCGGCGAGTTGAAGCGCGACGACAACGTCGTGCGCATCACCGACCGGGAACGCGATCTCTTGCGCATCTTCGCCGCGCGGCCGGGGGAGACCGTGAAGCGCCAGGAGTTCCTCAAAGTTTCGAACGGCGGCGGGGAGCGCGCCGTAGACGTTCAGATCAACCGGCTGCGCCGCAAGATCGAAGAAGACCCGTCCAATCCGGTTCACCTTCAGACGGCGCGCGGAATTGGCTATCGGCTGCTGGTAGATTAGGTTCGCGGGGCCTCGTGTCCCGAAGCCTGGAGCCTGCTTGGACATGGCACTGATCGACGACATCGGCACGCGCCTGCGCCCACTATGGCTGCGCCGCGCCTATGCGCTGTTACGCAGCGGGCTCGCGCTCGTCCGCAGGCCGTTGCGCGGGCTCAATCGCGGCGGGCTTCTTCCCGATGTGCTGTCCTGGCTGCCGAAGGGCCTTTACGCCCGCTCCATCCTGATCGTCGTCATGCCGATCCTCATCCTACAGGCGGTCGTGGCCTATGTGTTCATGGAGCGCCATTGGCAGACGGTGACGCAACGCATGTCGGCCGCCGTGGTGGGCGACATCGCCGCCATCATCGAGGTCATCAACACCTATCCGCAGGACGGGCGCTTCTCCGACATCACCCGCATTGCGGCGGAGACGTACGGCCTGACGATCTCGGTGCTGCCGCCGGCGCCGCTGCCGGAGGCGGGGCCGCGGCCGTTCTTCTCGTTGCTCGATTCCGCGCTCTCAAGGCAGCTCAGCCGGCAGATCAACCGGCCGTTCTGGATCGATACGCTCGGCGATTCCGACCTTGTGGAAATCCGCATCGTGCTTGACGACCACGTCCTGCGAGTCTTCGCGCCGCGCAGCCAGGCTTACGCCTCCAACTCGCACATCTTCCTTCTATGGATGGCCGTCACGTCGCTGGTGCTCGTCACGATAGCGCTGCTCTTCCTGCGTAATCAGATCAAGCCGATCCTCACGCTGGCGCATGCCGCCGAGCAATTCGGCAAGGGCCGACCGGTGGACGCGTTCCGGCCGCGGGGGGCGCGCGAGGTGAGGCAGGCGGCGCAGTCGTTCATGGAAATGCAGGAGCGCATCGAGCGTCAGGTGGAACAGCGCACGACCATGCTGTCGGGCGTCAGCCACGATCTCAGAACCGTGCTGACGCGCTTCAAGCTGGAGCTCGCGATGCTCGGCGATGCGCCCGACACGGAGGCGCTCCGCGCCGACGTCGACGAGATGAGCCGCATGCTGGAGGATTATCTGGCCTTTGCCCAGGGCGATGCCGGCGAGACGACGGAGCGCGTCAGCGTGCCCGCCTTGCTGGAGGACATCGCGGAAACGGCGCGGCGTCAGGGCAATGTGGTGGACACCGAGTTTGAGGGCGAGCCGGAGGCGCTCCTGCGGGCGCTCGGCTTCCGCCGCTGCGTCGCCAATCTCGTCGGTAATGCTGGCAAATACGGCAATCGCATCGCGCTGAAGGCGCGGCACGCCGATGGCTGGCTGACGGTCACCGTCGACGATGACGGGCCGGGCATTCCCGCGGACGAGCGGGAGGCGGTGTTCCGCCCGTTCTATCGGCTCGACACGGGCCGCAACGTCGACGGCGGCGGCACGGGGCTTGGCCTGGCGATCTCACGCGACATCGCCATGGGGCACGGCGGCGACGTGATCCTCGCAGACAGCCCGCTGGGGGGCCTGCGCGCCGTGCTGATGATCCCGGCTTAGGGAAGCGGCGCTCTAGAACATCCGGCCGCCGAGCGGCACGTCCTTGCCGGGATGGATCAGCACGACCTCGCCTTCTTCGTCCGGCACGCCGAGGGTCAGCACCTCCGACATCATCGGGCCGATCTGGCGCGGCGGGAAGTTGACCACCGCCAGCACCAGCCGCCCGGGGAGCTCCGCGGGCTCGTAGTGCTTGGTGATCTGGGCGGAGCATTTCTTCTGGCCGATCTCCGGCCCGAAATCGACGATGAGCTTCAGCGCCGGCTTGCGCGCCTCCGGAAACGGCTCAGCCGCAACGATCCGCCCGACGCGGATGTCGACCTTGAGGAAATCATCGAAGGCGATCGTCTCCGCCGGCGCCCCGCTCATGTCGGGTGGCCTTCGGCGAGATCGCCCTCCTCATCCGGCGACTTGGCGTCGTCGCGCCGTGACCGTGGACGACGCGCGGCACCGACCAGACGCTCCAGCCGATTGATCCCCATGGCGGCGCGCTCGGCCTCACGCAGCCGCTTGTCGAGTGCCGCCATGGTGCGCGCCAGCCCCGGGTCGTCGTCATCAAGCCAGACGCGCATGACGCGCGCCCACACAATCGCCATCGCTTGCGCCCGCAGGAGCCCGCGCGCGCCGGCGGCGGGGATGCCCGCCGCCGTCAGCATCCACGCCATTGAGGTGGTGGCCATGCGGTTTAGCTCAAGCGCCAGCAGCGGATCGGCAAACGCTGCGCGCATCAGGCTCTGCATCGCATGCTTATGCGGCGCCAGTACTTCAAAGCGGCTGAACAGCACGTCGAACAGGCGCTCGCGCTGCACCTCCTGCGCCAGGCCGGGATCGATCTTCTCCAGGACCTGCTCGTCCACCATGCGGAAGAAGTCCTCCAGTACGGACGCGCGGCCATCATAGGCGGCGCGCAGCGCGGCGAGCGACACACCAGCCTCCGCCGAAATGTCCTCAAGCGTGACATCGGACCAGCCCCGCTCGGCTGTGAGCGCCATCAGCGTATCGACGATTTTCTTGCGGGTGCGTTGCTGAACCACGGGCGTGCTCCCTTTCCCGCATCGAACGATACGCCACCTTATTGGTCAAGAAAGGGCGGCACGGTGCGGCGAATCCACGCCGCTTTTAGCTTTAACCAAGCGCGATGGAGCGCTGCTTTGCCTTCTCTACGGCACGGGCAAGCAGAGGCTTTAGCCCGTCATCCGCCATGAGAACGTCGAGCGCCGCGGCCGTCGTGCCGCCGGGCGATGTGACGTTTCGGCGAAGCTCAGCCGCCGGCAGCGAACTCTCGCCGAGAAGCGCGCCGGCGCCGACGACCGTCTGGCGCGCGAGAAGATCGGCGATGTCGGCGGGAAGGCCTGCCTCGCGCCCCGCTTCCGCCAGACATTCGGCGAGCAGGAACACATAGGCCGGGCCGGAGCCGGACACGGCGGTCACGGCATCGATAAGTGCCTCATCGTCGATCCACGCCACGCGCCCGACCGCCGCAAGCAATGCGTCGACTTGCGAGCGCTCTGTCTCAGCGACATGAGCGTTGGCTATTGCGACCGTCATGGCCTCTCCGATCTCAGCCGGCGTGTTGGGCATCGCGCGAACGATCGGCTGGGTCTCCGTGAAGGCGGGCTGCAACGTCGCAAGCCGCACGCCCGCGGCTACGGAGACGATCACGGAATCGCTGGCGACGAGCGGAGCGATTTCGCGCAGAGCCTCGGCCATGGTTTGCGGCTTGACGGCGAGAAAGACGAAGGCGAAGTCGCGGGCTTTCACTTGCGTCGGTTCGGCGGCGATCGTCGCGCCGGCCTCAGCCAGCGGCGACGCCCTGTCGGCGGGGAGATGCGGATCGAGCACCGTGACGCGACCGGCTGCAAGGTCGCGCGCGAGCCACCGATCGAGCATGGCGCCGCCCATCTTGCCGGCGCCGACGAGCAGAAGCGGCCGGCCGCCTGGAAGCATCTTAATGCTCCTCCATCGCTGACTTCGTCAGCACGAAGGCGCTTCGTCTTTGCGGGAGCATGATCTTATCCGAAAACTGGTGCCCACTTCTCGGGATCATGCACTAGGCTTCTCCCTGCGTCTCGAAGAGCACGCCGGACAGCGCTTCCTCCGGGCTCTGCCCCGCCCAGATGACGAACTGGAACGCCTGATAGTAGCGCTCGCACGACTCCACCGACGCGGCGAGCATGGCTTCAAGCTGGCCGGTGCCCGCCTCCATGCCTTCGCTCAAGAGAAGCGCGTTGCGATACATGATGACGCCCTCCGACTGCCAAAGGTCGAAATGGCCGAGCCAGAGCTGCTCATTGACCAGCGCCAGGAGATGCATCACCTCCCCCTTGCGCCGCTCGTTGACCTTGAAGTCGAACGCGCAGGCAAGATGCAGCGCCTCAAGCGCGCCCATCCAAGACATGGAAACGTTGTAGTCGCAAAAGCTGCCGGCCACGGAGATCGTGATCTCATCGTCGCCGGAACGCTCGAACGCCCAATCGTGCGACGCGGCGATCTGCTCGATCAGGTCCACCGGATTGGCGGCGGGCGACATCTCGAAATCAACCAGACTCATGCTTCTGTCCTCGCGTCAAACCAAGGGGACGCAAATCAGCCGACACAGCGTCACGCACGCAATACCCAAGCCGCCGGCACAGCCGCGCTGACGCTTTTGCCATCTCGCTCAAGGTGTTCAGGGCAAATCCGAATCTCTTGCATGTCCACTATAGTTGAGCGAGTCCGATGCGGAAGCGGCGCCAAAGCCGCTGATCGCTTTTCCACGGGGAAACAAATCGTCGCGGCCTATGCCGCGTCGCCGCCGGCGGAACCGCCCGTCTCCGGCTTCTGGGCAGCAGTCCCAAGCTGGGCTTCCAGCGCCTCGACCCGCTTCTTCAGCGCCTCATTCTCCTGGCGCGCCTTGGCGGCCATCTCGCGCACAGCCTCGAATTCCTCGCGTTGGACGATATCCATCTCGCCGAGAAAGCGCTCTGCCTGGCTCTTCACGGCGGTCTCGACCTCGCGCCGTATGCCCTGCGCGACGCCGGCCGCGTCGTTCATTAGCTTGGCGAATTCATCGAGAAGGCGGTCGCTGCTCTGGGTCATCACATACTCCGACGAGCGCGGGTGGGTCTCGCGCCGGAAGCCGAGATACGCCGGATTCCGACCCTTTGTGCTGTGCACAATAAACGCGCGGCCTTGATATATGCTTCGGCACCCCGCACGCAAGTCGGCAAGCCGGGTGCGATGCCCCCGAAGCGATGAGGAAAGCCAAGGTCCGCCGACCCCATGTCCGCTTTCGTCTTCCCTGAGATCGACCCGATTATTGTGCAGATCGGCCCGTTGGCGGTGCGCTGGTACGGGCTTGCCTATTTCGCCGGTATCCTGATCGGCTGGCGCTATGGGCGTCGGCTTGTGGCGAATGCCGGGATCTGGGGCGCACGCGGTGCTCCGTTGAAGCCCACCGATATCGACGACTTCCTGCTGTGGCTGGTGGTCGGCATAGTGCTTGGCGGGCGGCTCGGCTACGCCCTGTTCTATCAACCGGGAAGCTATCTCAACGACCCGCTCGGCTTCTTCCGCCTGTGGGAAGGCGGCATGGCGTTTCACGGCGGGCTTCTCGGCACGATCGTGGCAATGGCGATCTTCGCGCGGGTCCGCGGCATCCCAATGCTGTCGCTCTTCGATGTGGCCGCAGCGTCGGTGACCTTCGGCCTGTTCTTCGGGCGTGTGGCTAACTTCATCAACGCGGAACTTTGGGGCCGCGTCACCGACGTGCCTTGGGCGGTGATCTTCTGCAATGCCAGCATCGAAGCCATGCATGGCGGCGTGTGCCCCGCGGGCACTGAGCCACGCCATCCGAGCCAGCTTTACGAAGCCGCTCTTGAGGGGCTTCTGCTCTTCGTCGTGCTTCGTGTTCTCACGCATCGCTTCACCGCCCTCGCGCGGCCTGGGCTTGTCGGCGGTGCGTTCATCGCCGGCTATGGCGCGGCGCGCATCTTCGTGGAGTTTTTCCGCGAGCCCGACCCGCAGCTCGGCATGATCACCGGCTTTATGACGATGGGCATGATCCTCTCGATCCCCATGGTGCTCATCGGGCTTGCAGCGATTTGGGTGGCGGCCGCGCGGCGTACGCCATGACCGACGCGCCCCTGCTCGCCAAGCTTCGCGACCTCATTGAGGCGAACGGTCCGATGAGCGTCGCCGAGTACATGACCCATTGCCTCAGCGATCCCGTGCACGGCTATTACGCGACGCGCGATCCGTTCGGCGTTGCGGGCGATTTCATCACCGCGCCGGAGATCAGCCAGATGTTCGGCGAGATTGTCGGGGCGTGGCTAGTCGACGTTTGGCAGCGCCTCGGCGGCCCCGATCCGGTCAATCTGGTGGAGCTCGGTCCCGGACGCGGCACGCTGATGAGCGACATTCTGCGGGTGGCGCGGCTTGCGCCGGACTTTGAGCAAGCTGTGTCGATCCATCTGGTGGAGACGAGCCCCGTCCTCAAAAAGCGGCAGCAGGAGGTGCTCAATGCCGCTGGCGCGGAGGCGCATTGGCACGATGCGTTCAACCAAGTGCCGCCGGGCCCGCTTCTTGTCATCGCCAACGAATTCTTCGACGCGCTGCCGATCCGCCAGTTCGTCCGGCTCGACATCTGGCGCGAGCGCGCCGTTGGCCTGGATGTACGCGGTCGGCTCGCTTTCGGCGTCGGGCCGGGCGTGCTCGATGACGGCCCCGACGCGCCGCAGGGCTCGATCTTCGAAATCTGTCCCGCCGCGACGGCCATCATGACGGAGATCGCCATGCGCGTTGCCGATGAGAACGGCGCGGCGCTGATCATCGATTACGGGCACGCGCAATCCGCGTCCGGCGAGACGCTGCAGGCGCTCTACGGCCAGAGTTTTTCCGATCCGCTCGATCGTCCCGGCGAGTCGGACCTGACGGCGCATGTCGATTTCGCGGCACTCGGCCGCACCGCCGCGGAGGCCGGTGCCGCAACGCATGGGCCGATGCCGCAGGGCGAGTTCCTGAACGCTCTCGGCCTTATGGAGCGCGCCGAGCAGCTGAGTGCTACAGCCGACGCGGCGGAACGCGACACTGTGCGGGCAGCGGTGGAGCGTCTCAGCGCGGCTGAGGAGATGGGGGCCTTGTTCAAGGCGCTCGCGGTGACACCGCGCGGCATCGTGCCTCCGCCATTTGGGTAAGGCCGCTCGCAATTGCGGTGTGGGCGGGTTATGCCGTCGGCGATGAACCGCATACTTGCCATCGGCGGGGCAGTCCTGCTGCTTGCCGCCATCGCTGCGGCGATCATTCCGATGTGGACCATGTCGGCCGGCATCACCCTCAGCTTTCACGGCTATGTCGCCGTGACGCTGATGATCGTCTTCTGCTTCGCAATCGGCGGCGGGCTGATGTTTCTCATCTTCTACAGTGCACGGCACGGTATCGACGACGCCGTCGCCCGGCCGCCTGAGGACGATTAGTCCTGACGGCCTTTGGCTTGGCGCATGACCCGCATTTGACTTCGCGCTGACGCGCGGCCAACGTCCGCGCATGCACGGCCCAGCCTCCCGCCTCGCGCCTGTGGAAGCGTCCATCCTTACGCTCCCGGGCGTACGGCATGCCTTCTTCACGCGCGCCGGCGGCGCGTCGTCGGGCCTTTACGCCGGGCTGAACACCGGCATCGGCTCCAGGGACGACCGCGCGACCGTTTTGGAGAATCGCGCTCGCGTGGCGATGTTTCTGGGGGCCGAACCCGATCGCCTGGCGACGCCCTATCAGATCCACAGTGCCGATGCGGTGACCGTCACCGAGCCTTGGGGGCCCGGCCTTGGTCCGAAGGCCGACGCGGTGGTCACGGATCGCCCCGGTCTGGCTATCGGTGTCGGCACGGCGGATTGCGGGCCGGTTCTGTTGGCGGATGCTGAAGCGAAGATCGTAGGCGCGGCGCATGCCGGCTGGAAGGGCGCGCTCACGGGCATTCTTGAGTCGGCCATCGCCGCCATGGAGCGGCTTGGCGCCGATCGCTCACGCATCGTCGCCGTGCTCGGCCCGATGATCTCCGCACGCGCTTACGAAGTAGGGCCGGAGCTTGTGGCCAACTTCACCGATTCAGACGACGCGAATGCGCGCTTCTTCCAGCCGTCGGATCGCGCCGGCCACGCCCAGTTCGATCTGGCGGCCTATATCGTTGCGCGGCTGGAGCGGGCCGGGCTCGGCCGCGTGCACAATGTCGGTCAGTGCACCTACGCCGACGAAGCGCGCTTCTTCTCCTATCGCCGCACGACGCATCGCGGCGAGCCGGATTATGGCCGGCAGCTTTCCGCGATCCTGCTGACGGGAGACTGAGCGTGGCGTTGCACTTTGAGCGCGAGGAATTCGACGCCCGGCGCGCACGCGTCATGGCGGCGATGGCGGAGCGCAAGCTCGATGCGCTTTTGATGTTCGCGCCGGAAAGCCATTACTGGCTCACCGGCTACGATACGTTCGGCTATTGCTTCTTCCAGTGCGTGGTGATGACGGGTGACGGCGAATTCACGCTGCTCACGCGCTCCGCCGATCTGCGTCAGGCGCGGCGCACGTCGTTGATAGAGAACATCGTCGTCTGGAACGATGAAGCGGGCGCCGGCCCGGCCACGCAGCTCCGCGACATGCTGAACGATCTCGGACTTCTCGGTGCGCGTATCGGCGTGGAATACGACACACATGGCCTGACCGGCGCCAACGGCCGGGCGCTCGACGAGGCGCTGAAGACGTTCGGCGCGATCGAAGATGCCTCCGATCTGGTGCCGGCGCTGCGGCTCGTGAAGAGCGCGGCTGAGCTCACCTACATCCGCCGCGCCGCGGAGCTCGCCGACGATGCGTTCGATGCCGGGCTGGCGCTGATCGGCGCCGGCGCCGACGAAGCCGCAATCCTCGCCGCGATGCAGGGCGCGGTGCTTGCCGGCGGCGGCGACTATCCCGGCAACCCGTTCATCGTCGGATCGGGGCCTGACGCCCTCCTCTGCCGCACTCACACCGGCCGGCGCGCACTGGACGCCGAAGACCAGCTCACGCTGGAATTCGCCGGCGTCTATCGCCTCTATCACGCGGCGCTGATGCGCACGGTCGTCATCGGTACACCGAGCGAGCGCCATCACGAGCTCTACGCCGCATGCGCAGAGGCGCTCGCGGCTTGCGAGGACGTCATGCAGCCCGGCGGCACATTCGGCGACGTCTTCGACGCGCATGCGCGCGTCATGGAGGCGCACGGCCTGACGCGGCATCGCCTCAATGCCTGCGGCTACTCGCTCGGCGCCCGCTATGCCCCGTCATGGATGGACTGGCCGATGTTCTACCGCGACAATCCGATCGTGATCGCACCGGACATGGTGCTCTTCGCCCATATGATCCTGATGGATTCCGACGCCGGCGTCGCCATGTGCCTGGGCCGCACCTATCGCACCACCGATGGCGCGCCGGAGCCGCTGTCGCGCCACGGGATCGAAATGCTGGTGCGTTAGGGCCCGGCAGGGCGCGGGAGACCATCTGTTGCACTTTGGCGACGCGCACGGGGTGCGGCCGGATAGCCCGTCCGCCGCTGTTGTCGGCCCGTCACACGATTGCTACAAGGCCGGCGTCCCGCCCCATTTCAGGGCGTTTGTGTGGGCTGCAGCCGGCTTGGGGGCCGCCTGAAGACATGAAGATCGTCGCGGGGAACTCCAACCACACGCTCGCCCAGGCGATCGCCGACTATCTTGAGACGCCATTGGCGCGATGCGCGGTGCGGCGCTTCGCCGACCAGGAAATCTACGTCGAGATCCAGGAGAACGTGCGCGGCGAGGACGTGTTCGTCGTGCAGTCGACGAGCTTCCCGGCCAACGACAACCTCATGGAGCTTCTGATCATCATCGATGCGCTGCGCCGTGCCTCGGCGCGCCGCATCACCGCCGTGCTCCCCTATTACGGCTATGCCCGTCAGGACCGGAAGTCCCTCGGCCGCACGCCGATCTCCGCCAAGCTCGTCGCCAACATGATCGTCACGGCCGGGACGGACCGGGCGTTGACGGTGGATCTGCATGCCGGGCAGATTCAGGGATTCTTCGACATCCCCACCGACCATCTGTTCGCCGCGCCGGTCTTCACGAGCGATATTTCAGAGCGCTACGACAACAATCATCTGATGGTCGTCTCGCCCGATGTCGGCGGCGTGGTGCGCGCGCGCGCCATCGCCAAGCGCATCGACGCGCCGCTCGCCATTGTCGACAAGCGCCGCGAGCGGCCGGGCGAGTCAGAGGTGATGAACATTATCGGCGATGTGGAGGGGCGCGCCTGTCTCCTGGTCGACGATATCGTCGATTCCGGCGGCACGTTGTGCAACGCCGCGGAGGTGCTGCTTGAGCGCGGCGCGACCTCTGTCGCCGCCTACATCACCCACGGCGTCCTGTCGGGCGGTGCGGTGGCGCGCGTCACCGCCTCCAAGCTGAAGGAGCTGGTGATCACCGATTCCATCGAAGCAACCAGCGCCGTGAAGACCGCGCACAATATCCGCATCGTCTCCATCGCGCGGCTGCTCGGCGAGGCGGTGAACCGCACGGCGCTGGAGAAATCGGTGTCGAGCCTGTTCGATTGAGGGTCGGCGTTGACATCGCCTTGCCTTTCTCGATATCATTGATATCATCAATACTGTAGTGATATCAATGGCGGCGATCACAATCCGGAACCTGTCAGACGAGACGCATCGGGCGCTGCGCGTCCGCGCTGCCCGGCATGGACGCAGCACTGAAGCGGAGGTGCGCGCGATCCTCGACGACGCCGCGCGACCGGACGGGCGGGTAAAGATCGGCTCCGCACTGGTGAAGGCGTTCCAGTCGGCCGGCGGGGCTGACCTCAAGATCACGCGCGACCGGTCCCCGGCTGAGCCGCCGCATTTTGAATGATCCTGCTGGACACGAATGTCGTTTCGGAGACCATGCGCAAGACGCCGGAGCCGGCAGTCGTTGCATGGTTGGACATCCAATCTGCGGAGACGCTGTTCCTCACCACGATAAGCCTCGCGGAGCTGCTTTTCGGGATAGCGGCGCTGCCGTCTGGCCGCAGAAAGGCCGCGCTTGAGAGGGCGATGGTCGAGAACATTGCTCCCCTTTTCAGCGATCGGTTGCTTTCCTTCGACGTTGCCGCAGCCCAGGCTTATGCGGAGATCATGAGCAAGGCGCGACGCGCCGGCCGTGCCATCGGTGTGGCCGACGGGCAAATTGCCGCGATCGCCGCCACTCATCGCCTCACGATCGCGACGCGGGATGCGGCGCCGTTTGAAGCTGCCGGCATTCCAGTCGTTGACCCCTGGGTCGCGGTCGGCGGCTAGTTGCTGATTCCGAGCACCGCGCTTGCCGCGACCATCAAAGCCACGACGGCCAGGGCCGGCGTCCTCCACACCGTCAAGAGAATGAAACCAACCAGCGCCAGCGCGAAGTCGTGCGGGTCGATGACGGCGCTCACCCACACCGGGTCGTAGAGCGCCGCCCCGAGCACGCCGACCACGGCGGCATTGGTGCCGCGCATCGCTGCCTGCGCCTGCGGCTGCGCGCGTAAGAGGCTCCAGAACGGCAGCGCGCCGGCGACGAGCAGAAGGCCCGGCAGGAAGATCGCCACCAGCGCGATGGCGGCTCCGACGAGGCCGCCCGGCTCCGGCCCCATCGACGCGCCGAGATAGGCGCTGAAGGTGAAGAGCGGCCCCGGCACGGCTTGAGCGGCGCCGTAGCCTGCGAGGAAATCGCTTTCGCTGACCCAGCCGGGCGGAACGACGCCCGCCTCCAGAAGCGGCAGCACGACATGGCCGCCGCCGAAGACCAACGCGCCGGCGCGGTAGAACGTGTCGAAGAGCGCCAGGCCTTGCGCGCTCAGTGCCGCAGACACGATCGGCGTGCCGACCAAGAGAAGCGCGAACGCCGCGAGCATCGTCATTCCGGCCGCGCGGGATACGGGCACAGTGAGCGTCGTGGCGCTCGTCGTGCTTTCGCCGCGGCAAAGCCAAAGCCCGAGCAGGCCGCCGAAGATGATGGCCGTGATCTGCCCGACGCCACCGCCAATAAAGGTCACCACCAGCACCGCGGCGACCGCGATCGACGCGCGTGTCCGATCGGGGCAGAGATTGTGGGCCATCCCCCAGACCGCCTGCGCGACAATGGCGACGGCGACGAGCTTCAGCCCGTCGATAGCGCCGATTGCCAGCGGATGGGTCAGCGACGCCTGCATCTCGGCGAATAAAATGAGGAGGAGCGCCGACGGCAGTGTGAAAGCGCACCACGCGGCCGCGGCGCCAAGCATGCCGCCGCGCATCAGGCCGAGCGCGAAGCCGACCTGGCTGCTCGCCGGACCCGGCAGGAACTGGCAGAGCGCCACGAGATCGGCGTAACCCGCTTCGTCGATCCAGCGCCGGCGCACGACGAACTCCTCACGGAAATAACCGATATGCGCGATCGGTCCGCCGAAGGATGTCAATCCGAGTTTGAGGAAGGCGGCGAGAACCTCGCCGGGCGTGCCGGGCGCCTTATGCGCCTGTCTTTCGCTCTCAGCCGTCATCGCCCCTTACCCGTGAGACGCCTGCCCGCGCCCACATTGTGTGCCTCTGCCGCGGCGGGCGTCGGCTGGTCAATGCGGCCTTTCGGCGGGCGGTCGATTGCCGTCGCAGAAGCACCCCAATGTGACAGCTGGACGACGCTTACGACAGGCGGTCGGCCGGTTTGCGTTTTGCCCCCGCCTCCCCTATAAGCCGGCGCACGCGCTGACACCCTTGGAGGCGGCGCGAGGCTTGGCCGCTTACGCGGCCTTTTCGCTTTCATATCAGGAGTGCCCCATGGCTCAGACAGACGTTCTGAAGGCCGAGGTGCGCGACCGGGTCGGCAAGGGGGCCGCCCGTGCAGTGCGCCGCCAGGATCGAATCCCGGCCGTCATCTACGGCGACAAGAAGCCGCCGATCCCAATCGTTTTGCCACAACGCGACGTCACGCAGCGGCTGCATGCCGGTGGTTTCCTGACGCGCTTGATGAACATTGAGGTCAACGGCGAGCAGATCCGGGTGATCCCCAAGGATTACCAGCTCCATCCGGTCCGCGACTTCATTTTGCACGTGGACTTCCTGCGCGTGGGCGAAGGTGCACAGCTGACGCTGGAAGTGCCGGTGCGCTTTGAGAACCATCCGGAATCGCCCGGGCTCAAGCGCGGC
The DNA here is from genome assembly GCA_028284625.1 of Afifellaceae bacterium. GTDB lineage: Bacteria > Pseudomonadota > Alphaproteobacteria > Rhizobiales > Afifellaceae > DASWJZ01. The sequence goes on from JANQRH010000016.1 coordinate 191,072, forward strand.
GGCGTGCTCAACGTCGTACGGCATGCGATTGAGCTTGTGGTGCCCGCCGACGCCATTCCCGAAGCGATCGAGGTTGATCTGACGGGATTGGATATCGGCGACTCCGTGCACATCTCCGCCGTGACCCTTCCCGACGGCGTCACGCCGACGATTACCGACCGCGACTTCACCATCGCGACGATCGCCGGTGCGGCGGCCATGCTGCCTGAGGAAGACGAGGAAGCTGCCGAAGGCGAGGAGGCCGAAGGCGAAGCTGCCGAGGGCGCCGAAGGCGAGGCCGCAGAAGAGAAGGGCGAAGACGAGAGCAAGGGCGAGGAAAGCTAGGCCCCTCTCGTGTGGCGGTTTGAAGTTCCTACCGTTGTAGCGGCGCGTTCCTCGTAGGAACTTCAAACCCAAGAACCACACGAATCAAATTCTTACCTAGTGTCCTTATCGAATCTGAAGTTCGTTCGGATCCAGCTGCAAATCATGCGAACTTCAGATTCGGGACACTAGGGGAGGACCGTCGCATGCTCCTCATCGCGGGCCTGGGCAATCCCGGCCGGCGCTATGCCGGTCACCGGCACAATATCGGCTTCATGGCGGCGGATGCCATTCACCGCCGCCATCGCTTCTCGCCATGGCGCGCCCGGTTCCAGGGCGAGACGTCCGACGGCATGTTGGACGGCGAGAAGGCGCTTCTCCTAAAGCCCGCCACTTACATGAACGAATCCGGCCGTTCGGTCGGCGAGGCGATGCGCTACTTCAAGCTGGCGCCGGCCGACGTCCTGGTCATCTACGACGAGCTCGACCTGCCGCCGGGCAAAGCGCGGGTGAAGACCGGCGGCAGCTCGGCCAGTCATCGCGGAATCCGTTCAATCGAGGCGCATATCGGCAAGGGCTTTCGGCGACTGCGGCTGGGGATCGGGCATCCCGGCCGCCGCGATTTGGTGAACCGCTACGTGCTGCACGACTTCGCCAAGGCGGATTCCGAATGGCTGGAGCCGCTGCTGGAGGCTGTGGCGGAACATGTGCCGCTCTTGGCGAGCGGCGAAGAGTCCTCCTTCATGAACCGGGTGCATCTGGCAACCGCCGATGACGACGACGCCAGCGACGCGGCCGACACGCGGCCGGCGGCCAAGCCGGCTGCTCCGGCGGAGCACAAAGAGCGCAGCATTGGCGGCGCTTTCGCCGGGCTCAAGCGGCTTCTCGGGCAAAAATCCTGAGCGATTTGCGTTGCTTGCAGCGTTAAGGTAGAATTTTTGCCATGGCTTCTACCTCACAGCTCAACATCAAGAACCCCGAGACTCGGCGGCTCGCTGACGAACTCTCCAGTCTGACCGGCGAGAGCGTGACGGAGGCGGTGACGCAGGCGCTCCGCGAACGGCTTGAGCGCAAGACCAAAGCGCAGAACAAGGAGGGGGTCGCAGAGAAGCTTATGGAGATCGGGCGGCGTTGGGGTCGCGAGCCGGAGCTTGATCCGCGTGATCCGGACGACATCCTTTACGACGAGCACGGGCTGCTGAAGTGACAGTGGTTGATAGCTCGGCCTTCGTGGCCGTGCTCAGGTCAGAGCCGGACGCGGATCGCTTCGCGGAAGCCCTGGAACAGACGGGGCCTCTGTTCATGTCGGCGGGCACGTTGATCGAGATCGGCACGGTGGTGCTGCACAAGCGTGGGACTGAGAAGATCGCCGACATGTTCGAGCTCATGACCACAGCGCAGATCGAGATCGTGCCGGTGTCGGAGGCGCAGGCGCGTGTCGCCATCGACGCCTATGGCCGCTTCGGCAAGTGCACGCATCATCCCGCGCAGCTGAATTACGGCGATTGCTTCTCCTACGCATTGGCCAAGACATCCGACCTGCCTCTGCTTTACAAAGGCGACGATTTCGCCAAGACGGACATCCGCTCCGCCCTCTGACTCATCCAAGAAAGACGCGTTCATGGGTTTTCGCTGCGGCATTGTCGGCCTGCCGAATGTCGGCAAGTCCACGCTCTTCAATGCGCTGACGCGCACCGCGGCCGCGCAGGCCGCGAACTATCCGTTCTGCACGATTGAGCCCAATACCGGTGAGGTGGCGGTGCCGGATGAACGGCTCGCGAAGCTCGCGGCGATCGCCAAGCCGGCGTCGGTGGTGCCGACGCGCCTCACCTTCGTCGACATTGCCGGGCTGGTGCGTGGCGCCTCCAAGGGCGAAGGCCTGGGCAACCAGTTCCTCGCCAATATTCGTGAGGTGGATGCAATCGCCCACGTTCTGCGCTGCTTCGACGATCCCGACGTGACGCATGTGGAGGGCGTGGTCGATCCGGTCGCCGACATTGAGACGATCGAGACGGAGCTGATGCTTGCCGATCTGCAAAGCTTGGAGCGGCGCATCGAACCGCTCCGCAAGAAAGCGACCGGCAAGGACAAGGAAGCGATGGCACAGCTTCCAATCATGGAGATTGCGCTCGACTTTCTGCGCGAGGGGAAGCCGGCGCGGCTTGCGTGGATCGCCGACAACGACAAGCCGGCCTTCAAGGCGCTCAATCTCCTGACCTCAAAGCGCATGCTTTATGTGTGCAATGTCGACGAAGCATCGGCCGCCACCGGCAATGCCTATTCCGAGAAGGTCGAGGCGATGGTGGCGAAGCAGGCGAAGGATCACGGTCCGCCGCCGGAGCACGCCACCGGCAAGGCCGGAGCCTGGCCGAAGCCACCCGGCGTCGTGGTCATATCCGCGGCGATTGAGGCGGAGATCGCACAGCTTCCTGAAGCCGAGCAGCGCGAATATCTCAATGCGATGGGTCTTGCCGAGCCTGGCCTCGACCGCCTGATCCGCGCCGGCTACGACCTACTCGACCTCGTCACGTTCTTCACCGTGGGCCCAAAAGAGGCGCATGCCTGGACCGTGACGCGCGGCACCCACGCACCGCAAGCGGCGGGCGCGATCCACACCGACTTTGAGCGCGGCTTCATTCGCGCGCAGACAATCGCCTACGACGACTTTGTCGGTTATGGGGGCGAGGTCGGCGCGCGCGACGTCGGAAAAGCGCGCGACGAGGGCAAGGATTATGTGGTGAAGGATGGCGACGTGATGCTCTTCAAGTTCAACGTGTGACGTTGGCTTGCCAAAGCCGGCATCGGCATGCCTATTCCTCGGTCACCTCACCAAATCCTGCACATCCATGCGTTACTTCGAAGACTTTGAACCCGGTCAGGAGCTGCCGTTCGGACCGCACAAGGTGACGCGGGAGGAGATCGTCGCGTTCGCGGCGGAGTTCGACCCGCAGCCCATGCATCTCGACGAAGCAGCGGCGGCCGACACGCTGCTTGGCGGGCTGGCGGCGTCGGGATGGCATACCTGCGCGATGTTCATGCGCATGATGTATGACGGCTGGATCGCCGATAGCGCCTGCATCGGCTCGCCCGGCGTCGACAGCCTGAAATGGCTGCAGCCGGTCAGGCCAGGCGACGTCCTTTCCGGCCGCTCGATCGTGGTGGAGAGCCGCGCCTCCAGGAGCCGCCCCGACAGGGGCTTTGTGATGTTCCGTCACGAAGTGGCCAATGCGCGCGGCGAGCCTGTCATGGTCACGATGAACCCGATCATGTTTGGGCGGCGGCCATGAGGTTCTTTGAGGATATCCCCGTCGGCGCACGCGCCGAGACCGGCGCGCATACGTTCAGCGCAGCGGAGATCAAGCGCTTCGCCACCGCCTTCGACCCGCAGGCCTTCCACACCGACGAGGCGGCGGCGGCGAAGAGCCATTTCGGCGGATTGTGCGCGTCGGGCTGGCACACGCTCTCGGTCTGGATGCGGCTCAACGTGCACAGCATCGGCGAAGAGGTGAGAAAGCTGCGAGCCGCCGGCGCTCCCGTCGCCAAGATCGGCCCCTCCCCCGGCTTTGAGGATCTGAAATGGCTGAAGCCGGTCTATGCCGGCGACACCATATCTTTTGAAACGACGGTCCTCGACAAGCGAGCGAGCCGCTCACGGCCCGGCTGGGGGCTCGTCACCATGCGCAATGTCGGCCACAACCAATCCGGCGACGAGGTCATCCGCTTCACAGCGGCCGTCTTCGTTGAGCGGCGGGAAAAAAGTGCTGCCGGCGGCTCGGCCCCATAGATTTCGGGTCGCCGTTTTGTCCGTCGTCATTGCCGGGCTTGACCCGGCAATCCAATCGGCTCGCGCCTCGGTAAGCAGAAAGACTCAGGAATGGATGCCCGGATCAAGTCCGGGCATGACGACAGGGGTAGCGTGCCTTAGTGGCCGGCGAACTCCACCAGCGTGCGCACCGGCACGCCGAGGTCCTCGATCTTCTTAGCGCCGCCGAGTTCGGGCAGATCGATGACGAACACCGCCGCCACGACTTCCGCGCCGATTTCCTTCATCAGCTTCACCGCCGCTTCGGCCGTGCCTCCCGTGGCGATCAGATCGTCGACCAGTATTGCCTTTTCGCCCGGGCTGATGCCGTCGCGATGCATCTCCATCTCGTCGAGGCCGTATTCCAACGAATAGGCGACGCGCACGGTCTCGTGGGGCAGCTTGCCGCGTTTGCGGATCGGAACGAATCCGGCGGATAGCTGATGCGCCACGGCGCCCCCGATGATGAAGCCGCGCGCCTCGATGCCTGCGACCTTGTCGATCTTGGAGCCGGCCCAGGGATGCACCAATTCATCGACGGCGCGGCGGAACGCGCTCGGATTGCCAAGCAGCGTGGTGATGTCGCGGAACTGGATTCCGTCCTTCGGGTAGTCCTCGATGGTCCGAATCGCCGCTTCCAAATCATACGTAATCGACGCCATCGCCGGGTCCCCCTCCGCGTGTCTCAGACCGCTACCCAATTGTTCCTACAGGCTGAATAGGAGCGAGGAAAGCTTGGAGGCGCGAGGCGCTTGAGATGCTCCCCTGAGAATACGCGCTAGCCTCCGGCGTTCAGCACGCGCCCGGCCACTGCGTCGAGCTTCCTGACAAGCGCTGGGTCGCGGCTCTCCGGAGCCGTCATGATGGCGTGTTCCAAGGCGCGATCGGAGCCGATCGGGCAAGCCTGATGCTCCGGCGGGAAGTCCTGGACAATGCGCAGCAGGAGCCGCTGCACGCGCTCGCGATTGTCGTGCATGACACGCAGCACTTCCTGCACGTCGACGCTTTCGTGCTCGTGGTGCCAGCAATCGTAGTCCGTCACCATAGCGATGGTGGCGTAGGATATCTCCGCCTCGCGTGCCAGCTTCGCCTCCGGCATGTTGGTCATGCCGATCACGTCGCAGCCCCAGGAGCGATAAAGCCGGCTTTCCGCCAGCGTGGAGAATTGCGGACCCTCCATGACGATGTAGGTGCCGCCGCGCTGGCAATTGGTGCCCTCCTCCTCGCAGGCGCGCACGATGCGCTCCGCAAGCAACGGGCTGATGGGATCGGCCATGGAGACATGTGCCGTGACGCCGTCGCCGAAGAAGCTCTTCTCGCGGGCGAATGTGCGGTCGATGAACTGGTCGACAATGACGAACCGACCGGGCTCGAAATCCTCGCGCAGCGACCCGACGGCGGAAACGGAGATGATGTCGGTGACGCCGGCGCGCTTCATGGCGTCGATGTTAGCGCGGTAGTTGATGTGGCTCGGCGAGAACCGGTGGCCGCGCCCGTGTCGTGGCAAGAAGCGCAGCGGCAATCCGTTGAGCTCTGCGAACAGGATGTTGTCGGACGGCTCGCCCCACGGGCCTTCGACACGCTGCCACTCGGCTTTCTCCAGCCCAGGCAGGTCGTAGAGTCCCGAGCCGCCTATGATGCCTAGCACAGCGCGCATTGCGCACCTCCAAACAGCCCGTCGATGCTAACGGTCCGGTAAATCAGTGCCAAGCAACCGTCGGGCTGCATGGTGCTTGGCGGTGACAAAGCGATCATCTCCTCGTCCTTACGGTATCCGCGGCCGCGCTTGAGATGCCGGCTAACTATCCGTGATCAAACGAAATAGCGCCGTTGGAAGATGCACGCGACGAGCGTCTCCCGTCGGTCATTCCCTCCGAAATGCTGGCCGGCAAGGTAGTGGTCAGGTCAGAGCGGGTTGTGGCATTGCTCCCAAAGGTTGCGCCAAAGGCCGTCCGTCGCCGGCGGCCTCATACCCCCAGTCAGGCCCTCCCTAGTGGGCCTCTGCCCAGACCTTTTTCTTGGTGTAGTAGACGAGCCCGGCGAGCACGATGAGGAAGATCATCACGGCCAGCCCAAGCGATTTGCGGTCCGTCATATGCGGCTCCGCAGTCCACATCAAAAACGCGGTGACGTCCTTGGCGTATTGATCGACCGTCTCCGGCACATCGTTGTTGGGGTTGTCGTCGGCGTTTTGCGCGTAAGCGATCGCCTCTTCGAACAAGGGCGGCGGCATGGCGAGCGCTGTGCCGGACACGAAATACGGATTGTAGTAATTGCCGTCCGGCACTTCGACGTCGTCCGGCGGATCCTGATAGCCGGTCAGAAGCGAATAGAGATAGTCCGGCCCGGTCTCCTGATATTGCGTGAAGATATCGAAGATGAAGGTCGGGAAGCCGCGCTCAACAGTCCGCGCCTTGGTGATCACTGACAGGTCGGGCGGGTTGGCGTCGGGATAGGGCGGCGCGTCGGGGAAGACGTCGGAGGCGCGGCCGGGGCGCTCACCCTCGGGCGCGTCAGGGTCCTCGATTATGTATTCGCTCGCCAACGCGCGCACCGCATCGGCAGAAAGGTGCGGCCCGGATTCCGACGCCAGCGTGCGAAACGCCACATATCCCAGCGAATGGCAGGCGGCGCAGGCTTCGCGATAGACCTGCAGACCGCGCTGCAATTGCTGCGGATCGAACGTGCCGAACGGCCCGGCAAACGACCAGGACACATGGCGCGGCTTGTTCTTCGGATAGTGCGGCGTGCCGGATTCGTCGTCGGCCGCGTAAGACAGCGACGCGAGCGGCAGCACTAGGAGGATGGCGGCGAGGAGGCGGATGAGCGCGTTGTGCATGACCTGTCTCCTCAGCCCCGCGTCTCGGGCGCGGCCACACCGCCGGCCGCGGCCGGCGCACCGCTCGGCTGATCCGCCGGCCCCAGCACCGAATCGGCAATCGAGGCGGGGCGTGGGCGCGGATTCTCAAACAAGCCAAGCAGCGGCAGGATGAGGAAGAAGTGGGCGAAGTAGTAGATCGTCAGGATGCGCGCGGCGACCACGTAGCCGCCTTCCGCCGGCTTGGCGCCGAGATAGCCAAGACCGATGCAGACCACCACGAAGATCCAGAAGAACTGGCGGTAGAGCGGCCGGTAGTTCGCCGAGCGAACCCGTGATGTGTCGAGCCACGGCAGAATGAAGAGCACGGCGATGGAGCCGAACATCAGGACCACGCCGAACAGCTTGCTCGGGACGGCGCGCAAGATCGCGTAGAAGGGCAGCAGATACCATTCCGGCACGATGTGGGCGGGCGTCACCAGCGGATCGGCCTTCTGATAGTTGTCCGCATGGCCGAGATAGTTCGGCAGATAGAAGACGAACCAGGCGAAGAGGATCAGGAACAGCGTCATCGCGAACGCGTCCTTGATCGTGGCGTGCGGCGTGAACGGCACGACGTCCTGCTTCGACTTCACTTCAATCCCGGTAGGATTGGTCTGGCCGGTCACGTGCAGCGCCCAGACGTGCAGCGCCACCACGCCGGCGATCATGAACGGCAGCAGGTAGTGCAGCGAGTAGAAGCGGTTGAGCGTCGGCTGGCCGACAGCAAAGCCGCCCCAGAGCCATGTCACCACACTCTCGCCGACCAGCGGGATGGCGGAGAAGAGGTTGGTGATCACCGTGGCGCCCCAGAAGCTCATCTGGCCCCACGGCAGCACGTAACCCATGAACGCGGTCGCCATCATGAGCAGGAAGATGACGACGCCGAGGATCCAGAGAATCTCACGCGGCGCCTTGTAGGAGCCGAAATAGAGCCCACGGAAAATGTGGATGTAGACGGCGAGGAAGAACATCGACGCGCCGTTGGAATGGATATAGCGCAGCAGCCATCCGTAATTGACGTTGCGCATGATGTGCTCGATGGAATCGAAGGCGAAATCCTCATGCGGCACATAGTGCATTGCGAGCACGACGCCGGTGACGATCTGCACGACCAGCATGATGCTCAAGATGCCGCCGAACGTGTAAAAGTAGTTGAGGTTGCGCGGCACCGGATAGGCGACGAAGCTGTCATACATCAGCCGCGTCAGCGGCAGGCGGTCATCGAACCACCGTCCGACCGCCGTCTTCGGCTCGTAGCGTGGGAAATAGTCGTGCTGCATTTGCGGGCTCTCGATCCTCAGCCGATGCGGACAAGCGTTTCGTCGAGGAACTCAAACGGCGGGATTGCCATGTTCTCCGGCGCCGGCCCGATGCGAATACGCCCGGCCGTGTCGTAATGCGATCCGTGGCAGGGGCAGAACCACCCGCCAAACTCGCCCGCCTCGTCGAGCGGAATGCAGCCGAGATGCGTGCACACCTTCAGCATGATCAGCCATTGCTCGCGGCCGGGCACGGAGCGGTTCTCGTCGTTGGCCGGTGCGGTGGCATCGAGATTGTCGTTGCGGGCCAGCGGATCGGCGAGATCGTCAACCGGCGTGGCGCGCGCCTCCTCCATCTCCGCGGCGGAGCGGTAGCGGATCGACACCGGCTTTCCCTGCCACATCACGGTGATCGCCTGGCCCTCCTCGATGGAGGAGATGTCGACCTCAATGGAGCTCAGCGCCAGGGCGGAGGCGTCCGGGTTCATCTGGTGAATAAACGGCCAGACGGCAGCTGCGGTGCCGACGGCGGCGAAGGCGCCGGTGGCAATCAGCAGGAAGTCGCGTCGCGTGGCTTCTGTCTCAGCGTCCGGGGCGTCGGCCCCAAGGTCCGCTGTCGTGGTTCGTGTCATTTCGGCCAATTGCTGCCCCTGGTTGGAACGGCATGCTGCGCAAGACAGCCGAAGCCCCGAGCGCGGAACGCATGATCATCCCGTGGGCGACTTCGTCGCCCGCCTTTTGTCACCGTCGCGTCAGAGTGTCTAGCCGAGCGGCCGGGCCACGGCAACTTGTCGCAAGGCCCGTGTTTCCCTGATTTTAAGCCTTTTGGCACCGCCCGGATCGATGCGCGACAACGACGACCTCCGATGCCGGGCCTGGCCGGTCAGGCGATCTTCAAGGCAAGGTCGTCGGCGGCCAGGAACCCGCCGGACTGACGCTCCCAAAGCCGTGCATAAAGGCCACGGCGCGCCAAGAGCTCCTTGTGCGTCCCCTCCTCCACGATCTGGCCGTCGTCCATGACAATGAGGCGGTCCAACGCGGCGATCGTGGAGAGCCTATGCGCGATGGCGATCACCGTTTTGTCGCGCATCAGATCGTTGAGGCTTTCCTGGATGGCCGCCTCGACCTCGGAGTCCAGGGATGCGGTCGCTTCATCGAGGACCAGGATCGGCGCGTCCTTCAGGATCACGCGGGCGATGGCGATGCGCTGGCGCTGGCCGCCCGACAGCTTGACCCCACGCTCACCGACGAAGGCGGCATAACCGGAGCGGCCGCCCGGGTCCTTCAGTCCATCGATGAAGCTGTCGGCGCGTGCGGTCGCCGCGGCTTCGCGGACCGCCACTTCGTCGGCCTGCGGTCGACCGTAGCGGATATTCTCCGCCACGGACCGGTGCAGCAGCGAGGTGTCCTGCGTCACCATGCCGATCTCGGAGCGGAGCGAATCCTGGGCGACCCCGGCGATGTCCTGTCCATCGATCAGGATGCGGCCATGCTCCAGGACGTAGAAGCGCAAGAGCAGGTTGACGAGCGTCGACTTCCCGGCACCGGAGGGACCGACCAGCCCGACCTTCTCGCCGGGGGCAATGTCGAGCGACAGGTCGCGCACGACGCGATCGCCGTCGCCATAGCGGAACGTGACGTGCTGAAACTGGATTCGGCCGTTGTCGACATTAAGCGGCGTTGCCCCCGCCCGATCGGCGGCTTCGTTGGGCTTGGCAATTGTGGCAATGCCGTTCTCCACGGTGCCGATATTTTCAAACAGCGAGGTGATGGTGCGCAGGATCCACCCCGACATGTGGTTGAGCCGCAGCACAACCGCATTGGCCGCGGCGATTGCGCCGAGGGTGATCTCGCCGAGCGTCCACAGCCACACCGAGATCGCAGCGACGGCGCAGATGCACAGCGAGTTTATGACCACTAGCACGCCGGTCATGGTGACGACGGAGCGCATGAGATTGCGCGCCGCGTCGAGCTGACGCTGAAACGCCTCGCGGCCGAACATTTCCTCGCGCTCCGCATGCGCGAACAACTTCACCGACATGATGTTGGTGAAGCCATCCACCACTCGGCCCGACAGCCCGGAATTGGCTTCCGACAAGGCCGCGGCGCGATCGCGCACAGGCGGCACCAACGTCACGATCACGACGCCGTAGGCCAATGTCCAGATGGCGACCGGGATCAGAAGCCGCCAATCGAAACCGGCCAACAACACAAGCGTGCCGATCAGATAGATGGCGAGATACCAGACGCCGTCGATGACGTTCACCACGCTCTCGCGCATCGCCATGCCGGTCTGCATGACCTTCTGGCTGATGCGGCCGGCGAAATCGTTCTGAAAATAGCCGAGGCTCTGGCGGACGACGTAGCGATAGGACCGCCAGCGCACGAGCGTGGTCAGGCTCGGCACGATGGAGAGATTGACGAGCGCTCGTGACGCAAGATTGAACGCGGGCCGCAGGACGAGAACGACAAATGCCATCAAGGCGAGGAGCCACCAATGATCGGCGAGGAAGCGCTCCGGCGTCGACGTCGCCATCAGGTCCACGATCGATCCGAGGAAAGCGAAGAGCGCCAGTTCCGTCACCGATGCGAAAAAGGACACGACAAGCGTGACGGCGATCAGCCCGCGCAGGGGGTGCAGGAAGTAGCGGAAGAACTCCGGGAGCGACACAGGCGGCTGCTCGACGGGCGCGCGCGCCAGAGGATCGAACCATTGCTCGAACCGCTCATACCGAAACGCCTGTAGAATTCGCGCTAGCAACACCTGCCCCGGGCTGGAATCCCCGCGTTGTCGGAGCGGGTGCGTTGACAGAGGAATCGTCAATCTAACGATTGGTCAGGCCTTTTTCGAGGCTGGCGTCCTTCACAAATGACAGGCGTTGCCACCCACGCCGCCCGCAACGCCCTTTGCTGCCATTCGGCGATCCGCTATTGGCCAAGGGATGAGCGCGCAATCCGGTTCACAGCCCGACGATTCGACAGCCACCAGCGACGTCCTTGAGGCACGCAAGGCGGCCGCGCAGAGCTGGTTTGAGACGCTCCGCAACGACATCTGCGCGGCCTTTGAGGCGCTGGAGGATGATCTCCCGGCAGCGGCGCCTTTGGCCGATCAGCCACCCGGCCGCTTCGTGCGCAAGCCGTGGCAGCGCAAAGACCATACCGGCGCGCCGGGCGGCGGCGGCACGATGGCGCTGATGCATGGTCGCGTCTTCGAAAAAGTGGGCGTGCATGTCTCAGCCGTACACGGCGAGTTCGCTCCGGAGTTCCGGTCGCAGATACCCGGTGCGGCGGACGATCCGCGCTTCTGGGCCTCCGGCGTCTCGTTGATCGCGCACTTGCAGAACCCCAACGTGCCGGCCGTTCACATGAACACACGGATGGTGGTGACGACCAAGACCTGGTTCGGAGGCGGCGCCGATCTGACGCCGGTGCTCGATCGCCGGCGCACGCAGACCGATCCCGACAGCGTCGCCTTCCACGCGGCGATGAAGGCCGCCTGCGACGCACATCCGCATGTCGACTACGCGCGTTACAAGGCGTGGTGCGACGAGTATTTTTGGCTCAAGCATCGCGGCGAGCCGCGCGGCATCGGCGGCATCTTCTTCGACAATCTGGAAGCCGGGACGCCGCCGGACGCCGGAGATTGGGATACGAACTTCGCCTTCACGCAGGATGTGGGGCGCGCCTTTCGTGACATCTATCCTGAGCTGGTGCGCCGCAACTTCGCGGCGCCATGGAGCGAGGCCGACCGCGAAGAGCAGCTTGTGCGCCGGGGCCGCTATGTGGAGTTCAACCTCCTCTACGATCGCGGCACGGTGTTCGGCCTGAGGACGGGCGGGAACGTGGAATCGATCCTCTCCTCCATGCCGCCGGTGGTAAAATGGCCCTGATTTCAGAGCTTTAGGGCCAACTTGTCCGAGCTTGATCTTTCTCAACGCCAAGTCGCGAGAGCAACGCTATCGTCCGTCTCCCGAACATTGGAGGGAGCCATGAAACGCATCGAATGCGGCGACCTGGTGCCGGGCTGCACCTTCAAGGCTCAAGCGGAGACCGAGGCGGACGTGCTTCACATGGAAACAGACCATGTGCGACACGCGCATAATCTGGAGGTCACACCGCAGTTCCTGGAGCGGGCCCGCACGCGCATCAAGGACGTGGAGACACAAGAGAAGAAGTGACCGGCCGCGGCTAAGCCCGGAGCAGCTCTTCTCTGCTGAGCGCAAAATCGCTATCGATCCAACGTTGCTCCAGCGCGCGAAGCCGCTCGCCCACCGCCGGCCCCGGCTGAAGCCCGGCGGCGATGAGGTCATCGCCGCTCACGGGGAAGATCGGCCGCTCCCAGCGTTCCGCGACACCGATGAGATGCCTGAGCCGGGACGCAGCGTCCACGTCGCCATTATCCGCCTCGCGGGCGAGCGCATGACGGAGGCGGTCCACCAAGCCGCTCTTGTCGGAGCCGTATAAAATCCGAGCGAGCGCCGTTTCCGTCATCGCCGGGTCCGGTTCAGGCGCGTCAGCCCAATCCGTGAGCCGTCGTTCCTCGGCCCTGGAGAGCCGCAGGCGCTCGGCGAGTTGCGTCAGGCGTTCGCGGCGCGGCGGCAGGATCGCCTGCAATCGCAGCAAGGGATCGGGCGACCATTCTTCGGCTTTCTCGGCCGTGACAAGCCGATGGATGGCGTCGATGCCCCAGCATTCCGGCAGCACGGCCTTGAGAACCTCGCTGGTGCGCATCCACAACAGCGCGCGCGCCGGATCGGGGGATCGCAGGAGCTGCTTGAGCTCCGCCCAGACGCGCTCCGCCGACAAGACGGCGATGCCGGACTTGAGCTTGGCGCAGGCCTTGATGCCGTCTGCGTCGGGGCGGCCTCTCCCGTACCAAGCGAAGAACCGGAAGAATCGGAGGATCCTTAGATAGTCCTCGCGGATGCGGCTCTCCGCATCGCCGATGAAACGCACGCGCCCGGCTTCCAAATCGGCCAGTCCGCCGACCGGATCGAACACGCGGCCGTTCGCGTCGCTATAGAGCGCGTTGATCGTCAAGTCGCGACGCGCTGCGTCGGCCTCCCAATCATCGGTGAAGGCAACGGTGGCGTGCCGTCCGTCGGTCTCGACGTCATGCCGCAACGTCGTCACCTCGAAGGGATGGCCGCCGGCAATGATTGTCACCGTGCCGTGCTCGATGCCGGTCGGCACGGTCTTGAAGCCCGCCGCCTCGCAGCGCGCGATGATTTCGGCCGGCGGAAAGATGGTGGCGAAATCGGCGTCGCCGCCGGGTCTGCCAAGAAGCGCGTCACGCACCGCGCCGCCGACAATACGGGTTGCGTCGTCCTCGCCGCCGAGTGCGTCGAAGACGGCTTGCACATTCGTGTCGCGCAGGAGCGGCCAGTCGGTCAGCGCCGGCCTCATGACGCGCTGTCCTCGACGCCGGGCGCCGATCCATCACCGTAGAGCCGCTCATAGAGCACGCGCACAATGCCGGCGGTAATCCCCCAGATGTGGCGGTCTTCGTACGGCATTTCGAAGAAATTGCGCTTGGCGCCGTTCCAGATGCGGCTACCGGTCTTGTGGTTGGCCGGATTCATCAGAAAAGCCAGTGGCACCTCAAACGTGTCGGCGACCTCGTGCGGGTTGAGACGAAGCTCAAAGCCGGGGCGTACGATCGCGACCACCGGCGTCACATGGTAGCCGGAACCGGTGAGGTAGTCCGGGGCGCGGCAGAGCATCTCAACGAATTGCGGGTGCAGCCCGATCTCCTCCTCCGCCTCGCGGAGCGCCGCCGCCTCAGGGCTTTCATCGTGCGGATCGATGCGGCCGCCTGGAAACGCAATCTGACCGGCATGCGCCCGCAGCCCGCCGGTGCGTTGGGTGAAGAGAAGCGTAGCCTCCGGCTCGCGGTGAATCACCGGGACCAGAACGGCCGCCTCCTGGCGCTCCATGCTGAGAAGCATGGAGGCGATATCGGGGTTGAACGTGTGATCGCCCATTGCCTCGCCGACGCGGGTCGCCAGCCGTTCGGCGGCGCGCCGGCGAACGTCGTCCGCGGAGAAGGGGTGCGGCTCAGTCAATGCCGATCTCGCGACAAGGCGAAGAAGACGCCGCCCGACCAAAGGCCGATCGCGCCCTCGTGCTCATCCGCCAGTTCGACGAGCTCAAGCGCCAAAGCGCGCGTAACAAGCGCCTCCAGGCCGCCGCGCACGGTCACGTACGGCTTGAGGCCGTCGGTCGCCGCCTCGGTCTCGAAGCGCAGCGGATGCTCCGCATCGGCGGTGACGATGTCGCCGACATTGGTGCGAAATGTCAGTCTGCGGCTCTCGCCCTCCCCGTCCGCCACGACTTCCACGGCGAGGAAGGGCGCGTCCTCCACCTCGATGCCGATGCACTCAACCGGCGTCACAAGGACGTGACGTCCATCGGGCTCGCGACGCAGAATGGAGGCAAAAAGCCTCACCAGCGCCTCGCGGGTGATTGCGCTGCCGCGGTAGTGCCAGGCGCCGTCGGCGGCGATGCGCATGTCGATCTCGCCACAATAAGGCGGATTCCAGCGCTCTACGGGGCGCGCTTTCGCGGTCTGGCCGGCTTCAGCCACTAAAGCGGCGAGCCCGCTCGGCAATGCACCCGGCTGAAGGTCTTTGGCGGTGGTTTTCGTCAATATCTCATTCCGCAAATGACGCGGTTTTGGGTTTTCGGCGTGCCTGCTGGGTGACACAATCGTCAATGAAGGAATCAGTCCCCACATATGCGTCGCATATCGACCTATGGATAACACCTCATGAGTGCAATCGACCCTGCCGCTGCCGCCGATCCGATCGTTGAGGAAGCAAGCAGCGCGGCCGCCAAGCTGCAAGATGCCCGCAAAGCGGTTGCGGAAGTGATTTTTGGACAGGATGTGGTGGTTGAGCGCGCGCTGACAACGGTGCTTGCCGGCGGTCACGGGCTGCTCGTCGGCGTGCCGGGCCTCGCCAAGACGAAGCTCGTCGACGCGATGGGCGCCGTGCTCGGCCTTACCGCCAACCGTATCCAGTTCACGCCGGACCTCATGCCGTCCGACATTCTGGGATCGGAAATCCTGGAAGAAGCGCCCGACCATACGCGAAGCTTCCGCTTCATCCGCGGCCCGGTCTTTGCGCAGCTTCTTCTCGCCGACGAGATCAACCGCGCCAGCCCGCGCACGCAATCGGCGCTCCTGCAATCCATGCAGGAGAACTTCGTCACCGTCGCCGGGCATCGCCACGATCTGCCGCATCCGTTCCACGTCTTGGCGACGCAGAACCCGATTGAGCAGGAGGGTACCTACCCGCTGCCGGAAGCACAGCTCGACCGCTTCGTCATGCAGATCGACGTGCTCTATCCGGACCTGGAAGCGGAGCGGCGGATGCTCTTCGACACGACCGGTGCCGAAGAACACAAAGCGCGCTCGGTGATGACCGTCGACGAGTTGATCGCGGCGCAGAAGCTGGTGCGGCGCATGCCGGTTGGCGACTCCGTCGTTGAGGCGATCCTAAAGCTGGTACGGTCGCTCAGGCCGGGCCAGACGGACGCCTCCACGGCAGAACAGATCGCCTGGGGGCCGGGTCCGCGGGCCAGCCAGGCGCTAATGCTGACGGTGCGCGCACGCGCATTGCTTGATGGCCGCTTCGCGCCATCGCTCGACGATGTCGAGGCGCTCGCCGTTGCCGTGCTGCAGCACCGCATGGCCGTGACGTTCGCGGCGCGGGCCGACGGCGTCAGCGTGCGTGATCTGATCGCCGGCGCTATGAAGGCCGTCCTCTAAGCACGATGGCGATGCGGCCGCTCTCGGTGGATGCGCGGAACCGGGTCGAAACGGCGCGGGAGCTGGCGGCGCGCCTGCCCGATCTTCTGGTCGCGGCCAAACGCATCGCCGCCAACGTGCTTCTCGGCGTGCATGGCCGGCGCCATCCCGGTCCGGGCGAGACATTCTGGCAATTCCGTCCCTACGTGCCTGGCGAGCCGGCGCGGCAGATCGACTGGCGGCGCTCGGCGCGCGACGATCGCCACCTCTTCGTGCGGGAGCGTGAGTGGGAAGCCTCACAGACGGTCTGGCTTTGGGTCGATTTGTCGACGTCCATGGATTTTCGGTCGCGACAGGCCAGCACCTCCAAGCTCGACCGCGCGGTGGTTCTGATGCTGGCGCTGGCGGAGATGTTGGGGCGCGGCGGCGAACGCGTCGGTATGCCCGGCCTGGCGGTGCCCAAGATCGGCCGCGACGCAGCGGACCGGCTCGCAGCGGTGCTGGCGCAAAGCGCCATGATCGGCGAATGGCCGGAGGTCGACCGGATCGGACGCTTCACCGAATTGGTCGTACTGAGCGATTTCCTGAGCGACGCGGAGACAATACGCGGCCGGCTGCGCCAACTTGCCGGACGCGGCGCGAACGTCCATCTCATGCAGGTCTTTGACCCGGCCGAAGAGGCCTTTCCCTATGAGGGGCGCGTGGAGTTCCGTGACCCGGAGACCGACATGATCTGGCTGACGGAGCGCGCCGGAGGCCTCCGTGGCGACTATCACGAGCGACTTGCGGCGCATCGCGAGTCCGTTGAGACCTACGCACGCCAGGCGGGCTTCTCCTTTGCGGTGCACCACACCGACCGGCCGGCGTCGGAGGGGCTCCTCTTCCTGCAGGGTTGGCTTTCCGGAGTTGTCGCGGGAACGGTCCATACCGGGCACGTGGCCGATGCGGAGCCGACAGCGGCATGATCGGCTCGCTGACCTTTCTCTCGCCGTGGCTTCTTTTGGCGCTTGCCGCGCTGCCGCTCATCTGGCTGATCCTGCGGCTGACCCCGCCACGCCCGCGTCAGATCGCATTTCCCCCGACGCGGCTCCTGATCGACCTGGAGGACAAGGACCGGACGCCGTCGCGCACGCCGTGGTGGCTGACGCTGATCCGCCTTGCGCTCATCGCGCTGCTCATTCTTGCGTTGGCGGAGCCGGTGCTGCGGCCGGACACAAAGCTCACCACCGGCGACGGTCCGCTGTTTGTGGTGATCGACAATGGCTGGGATTCAGCCCCTGACTTCGCGGAGCGCGTTGCAGCCGCGGAAGCGACGCTCGCAGAGGCGGGGCGTGCAGGACGACCGGTCGCCTTTGCCGCGACCGCTGAGCCGATAGCGGAAAGCCTTGCACCTGAGACTGCCGCGGCGGCGGAGCGGCGGCTTGCGGCCATTGAGCCACGTCCCTACTTGCCGGACCGCGCCGCGCTCGCCGAGCGCCTCAGCGATGCGTTCGATGCCGACAGCGTGGAGGTCCTCTGGATCGGCGGTGCGCTTGACGGCGGCGACGGCGCTGTCTTCGCCAATGCGCTGAACGCCATTGCCGCCGACGGCGTGGTGCTGCAATCGGAACGGCCGCTTGCCATGATGCGACCGGCGGAGAACCGCGCCGACGGTGTGCATGTCCCAATCGTCCGCACGGGCAGCGGCGGCACAATTGACGTCGCCGGCTTCGATCAGGAGGGCCGGCGCATCCTTGCCGGCAGCGCCACGCTCGACGCCGACGGTGTGGGTGTCGCCGCGATCGAACTGCCGGCGGAGATCCGAAATGCCCTGGCGCGCCTTGCCGTGGCCGGCGAATCCAGCGCCGGCGCCGTGCAGCTTCTTGACGGGCGCTGGCAGCGGCGCGCTGTCGGGCTTGTAGCGGGCGAGAGCGCCGGCGGCTCGCAGCCGCTGCTTGAGCCCCTCACCTATGTGCAAAGGGCGCTGGGTCCCACCTCCGACCTCCTCACATCCGATGCGCCGAGCGTCAGCGAAGCGGTGATGGCGCTGGTGGAGCGCGACGCGTCGATCATCGCGCTGACGGAGACGGGCACGTTGCCTCCCGACACGACGGAAGCGTTGAGCGCATGGATCGATGCCGGCGGCACGCTGTTGCGTTTCGCCAGCCCCAACCTCGCAGCGACCACGGTGGATGCGCTTCTGCCCGTGCGGCTGCGCCAAGGTGAGCGCGCGCTCGGCGGATCGTTGTCGTGGGAGGAGCCGCAAGCGATCGGCGACTTCCCGGACAGTGGTCCTTTCGCCGCAATCGACGTGCCGGCCGATGTTGTGGTCAACCGCCAGGTGCTCGCGGAACCCGAAGCGCTTCGCTCCGCAGAGGTGTGGGCGGAGCTTCGCGACGGCACCCCGTTGGTGACGGCGGCGGCCCGCGGCAGCGGACGCATTGTTCTTTTCCACGTCACGGCCGATCCACGCTGGTCCAATCTACCGCTTTCCGGTGCGTTCGTGGACATGCTGAACGCCATCGTTGAGACCGGCGGCGCCGTTGAGCGACGCGGGAGCGGCGACGCGCCGGCTGAGGCGCAGGACGCGACGACGCCGTGGCAGCCGGTGGAGGTGCTCGACGGCTACGGCGACCTCGGAGCGCCCGACCCCGACGCCGCGCTGGTCGCCGATATTCGTAACGCTCAGCCGAGCGCTGAAACGCCGCCGGGAATCTATGACCGCGACGGCGGATTGTTTGCGCTGAACGCCGTCAGCGATGCGACGCCGCTGGAGCCGCTTGTGCCCTCGGCGATCGGCTGGCAGGGCCGCACGGCATCTTTGGAGCCGCGCCCCGATACGCCGATCTGGCCGTGGCTGCTCGTCGCGGCAGCCTTGTTGGCAGCGCTCGACGGATTGGCGGTGCTGGCATTGTCGGGACGCCTGACGCGGCGTTTTGCGACGGCAACGGCATCCTTCGCCGTCGCGGCGGTCGGTTTCGCGGCCCTCAGCAACGGCGCCTTCGCGCAGGAGCGCGACATGGAGCGCGCGCTGGAGGCGACCAACGTCACGCAACTCGCTTATGTGGTGACCGGCAACGCCGCGATCGACGAGACCAGCCGCGCGGGCCTCACCGGCCTCTCCATCTACCTGGCGGACCGCACGGCGCTGGAGCCCGGCGACCCCGCCCCTATCGACGTGGCGCGCGACGAGCTCGTGTTCTACGCGCTGATCTATTGGCCCATCGATCCCGACCAGGAGACGCCAAGCCCGGAGACCATGGCGCGGGTCGACACGTTCATGAAGAACGGCGGCACGATCCTCTTCGACACACGCGACGCCGGTGGCTTCACAATCTTTGACCGCAATAGCGGGGGGGCGACGCCGGAAGCGCAGAAACTTCGCGAGATCCTGGCCTTTGTCGATGTGCCGCCTCTGGAGCCCGTGCCGCCCGACCACGTGCTGACCAAGGCGTTCTACCTGCTTTCGGAGTTCCCTGGCCGCTGGGCGAACTCGGAGATGTGGGTGGAGAGCATTTCCGACGAGCCGCTCCTGCGCGACCGTCCGGCGCGCGGCGGTGATGGCGTGTCGCCTATCATCATCACCGGCAACGACCTCGCCGCGGCGTGGGCGATCGACGATAACGGGCTTTGGCTCTATCCGACCGTGCCGTCAGATCCGCGCCAGCGCGAGATGGCGTTCCGCTCCGGCGTCAATGTCGTGATGTATTCGCTGACCGGCAATTACAAAGCCGATCAGGTGCATGTGCCCGCGCTTCTGGAGCGGCTTGGGCAATGACGCGTTTCGCAATCTCCTTCGATCCTCTGCTGCCATGGCCGCTCATCGCCGCACTTGGTGGATTGCTGGCGCTTCTGGTCTTGGTGCTTCTGTGGCAGCGCGTGCGCGGCGCGCCGGTCCGCGCCCTCGCCTCTGCGCTGATTGTTCTGGCGATGACCAATCCGGTGCTGCAACAAGAGGAGCGCGAAGGCCTGCCGGGCATTGTGGCTCTGGTGATCGACGAAAGCGCCAGCCAGAACATCGGCGCCCGCGCGGAACAGACCGAGGCGACGGTCGCCGCCCTGAAGGAGCGCATCGAGGCGCTGGGCGATTTTGAGCTGCGCGAAGTGCGCGCCGCCGATAAGCCCGACGGCGACGGCACGGCGCTCTTCTCAGAACTCACCAAGCTGATCGACGACGTGCCGCCGGAGCAGATCGCCGGCGCGCTGCTTGTCACCGACGGCGTGGTTGAGGATGTGCCTCAAAACCCGGCCGCACTCGGCTTCAATGCGCCGGTGCATGCGCTGATCACCGGCGAGCCAGACGAGCGCGACCGCCGTATCGTGCTCGATCGTGCGCCGCGCTTCGCCATTCTCGACGAGCCGCAGACGATGGAGTTTCGCGTGCTCGATCCGGCGCTGGCACCCGGCACATCGGTGACGGTGCGGCTCAGGATCGACGGCACGGAGGTGGCCGCCAATACTGTCGGCATTGATCTGTCGCACGTCATCGACCTGCCGCTTGACCATGCCGGACGCACCATTGTGGAGCTTGAGGTCGACGCCGCGGAGGATGAGCTGGCGCTTGAGAACAACGTCGCAGTGGCGGAGATGGATGTCGTGCGCGAGCATTTGCGCGTGCTTCTGGTCTCCGGCGAACCGCATGCCGGCGAGCGCACATGGCGCAACGTTCTGAAGTCGGACGCAGCGGTCGATCTCGTCCACTTCACGATTCTGCGGCCGCCGGAAAAACAGGACGGCACCCCGATCAATGAACTGTCGCTGATCGCCTTTCCAACGCGCGAGCTGTTTGAGGAGAAGATCGACGGGTTCGATCTGATCATTTTCGACCGTTATCAAAGCCGCGGCGTGCTGCCGATCGTCTATTACGACAATCTGGCGCGCTATGTGCGCGAGGGCGGTGCGGTGCTGGTCGCCGCCGGCCCCGATTACGCCGCCGGCGGCAGCCTCTACCGCACACCGCTTGGCCCGGTGCTTCCCGCCATTCCCACCGGCGAGGTGGTGGAACAGCCCTATCGGGCCGAGATCAGCCCGGTCGGACTGCGCCATCCCGTGACCCGCGACCTACCGGGCGCGGCGAGCGAGCCGCCAGCCTGGAGCGAATGGTTCCGAATCGTCGACACCGACGCCATCGCCGGCGATGTGACCATGACTGGTCCTGAGAACCTGCCGCTTCTGGTGCTGGCGCATGAAGGCGACGGCCGCGTCGCCATGCTTTTGTCCGACCATGCTTGGCTGTGGGCACGCGGCTATGACGGTGGCGGCCCGCATGCGGCGCTGCTGCGCCGTGTGCTGCACTGGCTGATGCGCGAACCGGAGCTTGAAGAGGAAGCGCTGACGGCTCGCTCAGAGGGGCGCATGCTCATCGTGGAGCGGCAGACGCTTTCCGCCACGCCGCCGCAGATCGTCGTGACGCGGCCGGGCGGCGCGCTTGAGGAACTCACACTGAGTGAGGCTGAGCCGGGGCTGTGGCGCGGTGTGATGGAGGATTCGCCGCTGGGCCTGCATCGCGCGGATGACGGAGAGCTTACCGCCCTCGCTCATATCGGTCCGGCCAATCCGGCGGAGTTCCAGGACGTGATCTCAACGACAGAGCGGCTTCAGCCGATCGCGGAGGCAAGCGGCGGATCGGTGCAGCGGATCGCCGATGGCGGCGGCATTGCGCTGCCGCGGATCGCCGCCGTGTCGGCGCGCGCCCCGGCCGCCGGGCGCAACTGGATCGGGCTTCGCCGGTCGGAGGCAACGGTCCTGAAAAGCATCGACCAGCTGCCGCTGCTCGGCGGCTTGCTCGGACTGGTCTTGCTGGTCGGCGGCTTTGCGGCGCTGTGGTATCGCGAAGCGCGGTAGCTGCCTCAAAACAACAAATCCCGCACCAGATCGCCGATCCGCGGGACAAGGCGCAGCGTCTCCTTGAGGGCGGCCTGTTCTTTACGCGAGAGCTTGTCGGTCTCCACGCGGTTACCGGGCCTCAGGCCGGCATGGATGTCGCGTATCTGCTGCGCCAGGATAGCAGCGACAACGGCTTTGTGACCCTCACGCATGGCGGCAAGGTCGGATGTGCTCCTCTTGCGCTCTTCGAGACGTTCAAGTCGCTCTTGCGTGGATCGCTCGGCGATGCCGTGGCGCATCGCGAGCACGCGGGCGGACGCGACGATCGGCAGAAGCGCGCACAGCTTCAGGTCAAGGCGACCCTTGTCGTCGGTGCGGAAGCCACCGAAGAGCTTGAGCGCGTCGGGTGGCCTCGGCCCGGCTTCGGCCAGAAGCTTCACGAATTGCGGCGCGCGACTCGCGTGCGAATGGGCGTCCGCGATCACGCTTCGCGCCAGGCGCACGTCGCCGTGCACCGGCTTGGCATCGAAGAAGATATCGACGGACATGAGATCCTCGGGGCTTGGCTGCGCCAGCCAGTGACCGATGCGCTCGCGCCAGGTCTCGACGCTGCCGCGCCATGCCGGCTCGCGCGCCATGACGCCGCCAGTGCAATAGGGAACGCCGATGGCGTCAAGCGTGTCCGCAATGCGCGCGCCGAGCTTGGCGAAATACTCATCCTCCGGGCCGCCGGGCTCGCCGGAGCGAAAGACGATGGCGTTGTCCTGATCGAGCGCCAGCAGGCTCTCGCCGCGGCCGGCGGAGCCAAGAACCAGAACCGCATAAGGAACGGGCGGCTCCTCGCCTTCCGTGCGCAGCGCCTCCTCCGCCAGCTCAGCCGCGCGGCGCGTGGCGTCGCCGAGCTCGCGGCTGATCACGGTGGCGATGGAAACCGCCTCCACGTCCTCCGCCAATAGGGCTTCCGCGACCCCGGGCATCGGCGCCCAAGCGGCGGCCAGGGCAGTGGCGTCCTCCGCTGTTCTGACGGCGTCGCCCAGCAGGATCGCTTCGCTGGCACGCAGGCGTAGAAGGTCGCGCGCTGAGAGCGCTCCAACCAGCGCGCCTTTAGCGGTCGTCACGCCGAGATGACGCACCTTGAGCCGGCTCATCCGGCCGATCGCGCGATAGATGAAGGCGTCGGCGTTGACGCAGACCAGTGGGAACGTGGCCACTTCCGCCGCGGGCTTCTTGAGCGCCACGCGTCCATCGGCTGCGATGGCCCGCAGGATGTCGCGCTCCGTCAGGATGCCTACGCCGCGTGCGTCCCTTACGAAGACGGAGCTGATCTTCTCTTCCGCCATCTCCGCCACCGCGCCGGCAAGTGTCCGCCCCGGCTCCAGAAAGCGCGGAGGGCTCGTCATGATCTCGCGCACGCGATGCCGATAGGGGTAGGAATCGACGCCCGCCAGCACCGGCGGCGGAGCGGCTTCGCTCGACGACTCAGCCCATCCGATATCGTGTCCGGCGGCGCGTTCGCGCGGCACTTCGCGGCAGGCGCGCTCCGCCTCCGCCCAGGTGCGGATGCCGCGGGCGCGCAAATGCGGAATAAGGGCGGCCAGAATCATGGCCGCCGTGCGCGCATCGCCGATCGCCGTGTGCCGGCCTTCAGGCTCCACGCCAAGCCATGCGCCGAGCGCCTCCAGCGTGAACTCCGGCAGCGTTGAATTGGCCATCTCCGCAAGCATGCGCGTGTCGAGGAACGGCCATTTGAACGGCTCCTGCCCGACCCGCTCTGCCTCCGCGTTGAGGACGGCCAGGTCAAAGCCGACGGAATGGCCGATTACCGGACGCTTCCCCACAAAGCTCCTGAGCTCAGGCAGCGCGTCGTTTACGCTTTTCGCCCCGAGCACATCGGCGTTGGACAGGCCATGAATGGCGGTTGCCTCGGCCGGGATCGGGACGCCCGGATTGACGAGCATGGAAAACGCATCGCCGCCGTCCG
This sequence comes from Afifellaceae bacterium, assembly GCA_028284625.1. Lineage (GTDB taxonomy): Bacteria > Pseudomonadota > Alphaproteobacteria > Rhizobiales > Afifellaceae > DASWJZ01. The sequence goes on from JANQRH010000016.1 coordinate 214,832, forward strand.
GCCGGCCGAGCGTCAAAGCAACGGCGCCGATCTGAACGATCCGCGCCGTGCGTACATTCAGGCCGGTCGTCTCAAGATCGAGCGCGACCGCGTCGACGGCCAGGAGCGGTGTGGGACCATGCCTCGCCATGCCTTTTGCGCCCTATCTTTCCTCCGCTTCACACAATTGATGCCCAACCCGCGGTCCGCATCAATTGATCAGATCATAAAGCCCCCTGGAGATATCGCTCTCAAGCGGGAACGACAGCATCCCCATCACCGAGTAACCGAGCAGCCAGGGCATGATGTAGAAGCGGAAGATGAAGAAGAACCAGGCGACGTAAAGCGGCACGATCGGATCGAGCAGAAAGCCCGGCGTGATCGGCTTGAAGACCTTCAAGACCGGATCGGTCAGGCGCACGAAGGCCTTCATGAAGAAGAACTCGGAATTGACCGGCAGGAAGACGTTCATCGCCGAGCGGCCGATCAAGGTCCACATGACCATGCCGAGAACGTAGTCGAGGACGATGACCCATATCGGGAAGGCGGCGGTCGTCTCTGGCATGGCTGCCGTCGCACCTCATAAAAACAGGGGCAGAACGATGTGTTCCGCCCCTGTTTATTCTCTTTAGTGTCGGTTTGTCAGTGCGACCTGCCGATAATCGTCTCGCCGGTCGGGATCCGCACCTCGTCGACCATGGCCTGCGTCTCCTCGTCCGGCTCCGCCGTCATCAGGCTGACGACCACCGTGGCGACGAGGCTGACCGCCATGCCGATCATGCCAAAGCGCAGATGGTCAATGCCGAGCCATGGCGTGCCGCCGGTGTAGACGTAGTAGAGGTAGGCGGTGCCAGCCAGGAAGCCGAGCGCCATGCCGGCGATCGCGCCTTGCCGATTGGCACGTTTCCACCAGATGCCGAGCACAAGGGGGAAGAACAGCCCCGAATTGGCGAAGCAGAACGCCCAGGCCACAGCGCCGAGGATGCCGGTGAGCTGCAGGGAGGCGATCAACGCAGCCGCTGCACCGATCACGATCAGCAGCACCCGCGCCACGATCAGCCGGATCCGCGTGTCGGCGCTCGGGTCGATGATCTTGTAGTAGAGATCATGGCTGAGCGCGTTGGCGATGGCGAGCAGCAGCCCGTCGGCGGTCGACATCGCGGCCGCCATGCCACCGGCCGCCACAAGGCCCGAGATCACATACGGCAGACCGGCAATCTCCGGCGTCGCCAGCACGACAATGTCCGGCCGCATGAAGAACTCGTTGAGCTGCAGCAGGCCGTCACCATTCTGGTCGGCGATGGCGAGCATGCCCACCTGTGACCAGTTCTGGATCCACTCCAAGTTCATCACTTCCTCAACCGACTTGCCGATAATCGAGGTCGCCAGAGTCGGATCAAGCAGCTGCAGCTTGGTGAGCGTGGCAAGAGCAGGCGCCGTGAAGTAGAGCAGGAAGATGAAGAACAGCGACCAGCCGACCGACTTGCGCGCTGCCCGCACCGACGGCGTCGTGAAGTAGCGCATCAGGATATGGGGCAAGGACGCGGTGCCTGCCATCATGCAGATCGCCAGGGTGACGAACTTCCACGAATCGAGGCCGCCTTGTGGATCGAAGTGCGGCGTCGTCAGCACTCTGACCCCGGCTATCGCCTCCTGCGCCGCCTGCAGCCCGAGCTGTCCCTCGAGCTCGGCGATGCGTTGTGCCGCCCCGCCGTAGGAGAAGTGCGGGATGATGCCGAAACCCTGAGCGTTCGACATCCAGATCACCGGCACCAAGTAGGCGATGATCAGCACGATGTACTGCGCCACCTGCGTCCAGGTCACGCCGCGCATGCCGCCGAGCATGGAGCACAGCAGAATGCCCAACAGGCCGAACCAGACGCCGAGCGTGAAGGGAATGCCGAGCGCGCGCGCGGCGATGGTGCCGGTGGCGTTGATCTGCGCGGTCACGTAAGTGAACGATGCGACAACAAGCACGACAACGGCGACGAAGCGCGCCAGGTTGCCGCCATAACGTGTGCCGATGAAGTCGGGCACGGTGTAGCAGCCGAATTTGCGCAGGTACGGCGCCATTAGCGCGTTGACGAGCACGTAGCCGCCTGTCCAGCCGATGACGAAGCCGAGATAGGGATAGCCGCCGAAATAGATGCCGCCCGCGAGCGCCACAAAGGACGCGCCGGACATCCAGTCCGCGGCGGTTGCCATACCGTTGTAGAGCGCCGGGACCTCACGTCCCGCCACGTAATACGCCTCCACCTGCATCGTCCGCGACAGCCAGCCGATGACCGCGTAGATGACGATGGTGAAGAGGAGGAAGCCGATACCGATGGCGCGTGCGCCGACGCCGACCTGCTCCAGGATCGCCATCAACGCAAAGAAGACCAGAAAGCCTAGGGTGTAGAGGCCGTAGACCTTGCCGAGATTGTCAATAAAGGAGGAGCTTTTCGTCCCGCCTGAGACCGCCATGATCAATCCTCCCTATTCGCCCGAGCCGTATTCGTCGTCGATGGCGTCCTGCCGGAAATTCTGTATCCAGATCAGCGCAACGAAGACGATCAGCGAGCCTTGAACGAGCATGTAGTAGCCAAGCTCAAATCCGAGGAAGGAGAAGGCATCGAGCTCTTTGGCGAACCACGGAATCAAGATCCCGAAAATCGCCCATATCACCAAGACAATGTACGTGAGAGAGCGCGTCTTCTCCCAGTGACGGCGTTGCCCTTCAGAAGCCATAGCTCCCCCCAAATGCTTCAATCATCTTTCTCGGGCGCGAACGTCGAAGTAGGTTCTCGCCCAGAATCGATGCTACAAACGCGTGTATGAACGGGTCAATTTAGACGAATGTCTAATCAGTCGAATGCGCCGGAAACGCGCCGCGGCAAGCTTGCCGCGCTTGTGGACAGCATCCCGCGACCGCTTAAGGCGCTGGCCATCCGCTTCGACAAGAGCCCCATCGACAACGTGGAATCGCTGACGGAATTCACGCGCACCCGTGCATCCTACGTGGCGCAGACATCGCTATACGGCTACCTGAAGACGCGCATGGGAACGCGCTTTCGCGAGTTCTTCGAGGACGAGGTGTTCTCCGTTTCGATCCGTGTCGCCGCGGCAAAGTTGTTCGTCTCATGCCACGGCGACCTGTCGGTCTACGCCGCCGCCATCACCGGCCGCGACGCGCCTTCGGCGCCTGAGGAGACCGCCGCCCTGGCGGTGCATTGCTTTCGGCACGGATTGGAGCGGGCGCTTGCGGAAGTCCCGCCGGACATGGTGCCCGACGATGCCGTCGACGAGTTTGCCAGGCGCTGCGCGGAGACGCATTGGGCGAATGCAGCGCAAGGTGCTGCGGCCTTCATGGGTAGCCAAAAGGACATCATCCGCTTTGCGCCGGTCGTGGAGGAGTTCAAGGCGCTCGACGAGGAAATCGTCATGAACTCCATCCGGTTTCGCTGGCGCGATATCCGTGAGCAATTGCGCAAGCGGATCGATTCCGACGGCGTCTTAAGCGATTGGCGAACGCTCAGCGCCGGCGTGGCCAAGCCGGACGCGTGAACGACCACCGCTTGAATCGGGCGATCACGACAAGCTGAAGGCGCGTGGCGCGCCATGCGGTTGCGCAGGCGTCGTCGCGGCCTGAGAATTGCGCCGAGAGATCGATGGAGAAGCTACGCGAAGCGGCGTTCCTGAGCGTCGGGCGCGCTGTTGGTTTCAGCGGCCTGGCGATCTTCACGTTCATGATCGGGCTTTCCATCCGGCCGGTCGTGGCGCTCAAAGCCGGCGGTATCCTGCTTCTGATCCTGCTCTTCGTGTTGCTTTTCAAGGCGTATCGCCTGCCCTTCACCGATTATCGCAACACGGAAACGTGGCTGATCCTGGATAAGCGCGACCGCCCGGACGAACGCTTTGCCGGCATGGTGATCACAACGGCGCTGCGCGAAGCCTATCTGTGGTTCGCGCGCTGGGCCGCCGGCTTGGCGGCGATCTTGTGGGCGGCGGTCTTCGTGCTCGCCATCTTGGGAATCGGCTCCGATTTCAACGCCTGGCAGCCGTGATCATTCCAGATAGGCCGGCCACGGCGCCCGGCTCCAGCTCCGCGCAGAGGAGACGTGCAGGATCGACGGGCCCCGGCAGCGCGACCTGACCCGGCGGCAGGCGCTTGAAGCCGAACGGTGCGTAGTAGGGCTCGTCGCCGACCAGGATGACAAATGACCATCCGCGCTCAGCGGCCTCCGCCACGGCGCGACGCATCAACGCTTTGCCGTAGCCGCACCCCTTGCGCGGCGGATCGACCACGAGCGGACCGAGGAACAGCCCCTCTGTGGCGCCCACGAGGACCGGCGTCATCCGCACGGAGGCGATGATCGCGCCGTTCAGCGCGGTCAGAAAGGACAGACTGAGGTCGTGCGGCGCCTGCTCGCGCACCCGGAAAGCGGCGCGCGCGCGGGCGCCAGGGCCGAACGCGGCGTGATGCAGGGCTTCGATATGGGGATGGTCTGAGGGGTGCTCGGACCGTGTTACACTATTGTCGGATGTCATGGCGGACCCGCGGAAGCTTCATTGTCATGCCGCGGATCGCCGGAGAATGGAGGCGTCAGCGCGGCGGCGCTGCGCGTCCAGGGACGCGCGCGGCTTTGAGCAATCGTCGCCGGCGGCGGAGAATGACGGTTCCATTCATGCGGCGTGCCCCTATCATCGGAGGTCGCGAGGGGCAAGACGCCGGTATCATTGGACAGCCATAGCCAGCTTGCCCTTCCGGGCCTGAGCGGGCATGAGGCACGCGCCACACAGTCGGTAGCGAGGACGGTTCGTATGGGTATGCTCGTTGAGGGCGTTTGGGAACAGGACCCGCCGCAGGGCCTGAGTATTCAGCAGAACGGGCGCTTCGTGCGGAGCGATTCCGTCTTCCGCAATTGGGTTACCGCCGACGGTTCGCCCGGCCCCTCCGGCGAAGGCGGCTTCAAGGCCGAGCCCGACCGCTACCACCTCTACGTTTCGCTGGCCTGCCCTTGGGCGCATCGCACGCTGATCTTCCGCCGGCTGAAGAAACTCGCCGACATCATCAGTGTGTCGATCGTCAACCCGCTGATGCTCGACGAGGGGTGGGTGTTCGACGACGACTGGCCAGACGACCTCTACGGGCTGAGCCGCCTTCACGAGGTCTATGCGAAGTCGGAACCCAGATGCACGAGCCGCGTGACCGTGCCGGTTCTGTGGGACAAGAGCCGCGAGGTCATCGTTTCCAACGAATCCTCAGAAATCATCCGCATGTTCAACAGCGCGTTCAACGCCTTCGGTGACACTGAGCTGGATTTCTACCCGCAAGAGCTGCGCGCGGAGATCGACGAGATCAACCAGGTGGTCTACCGCACCGTCAATAACGGCGTGTACCGCTCCGGGTTCGCGCGGACGCAGGAGGCCTATGAAGAGGCCTTCCGCGCGCTCTTTGCGACGCTCGACGAACTGGAAACCCGGCTCGACGAACAGCGTTTCCTCGTCGGCGATCGATTGACAGAGGCCGATTGGCGGCTCTTCACGACGCTCATCCGCTTCGATGCGGTCTACTACAGCCACTTCAAATGCAATCGGCGGCGGATCAGCGACTATCCCAACCTCTACGGCTATCTGCGCGACCTCTACCAGATGCCGGGCGTCAAGGAGACGGTCGATCTGGAGCACACCAAGCGGCACTATTATTACAGCCACGAAAGCATCAACCCGACGCGCATCGTGCCGCTCGGTCCGCTGATCATCATCGATGCCCCCCACGACCGCGACCGCCTGCGTGGAATCGGCATCCCGACGGGCTGAGCCGATTTCAGCGCTTGGCCTACCAATCCGTGGCGGGCGGCCTGCTTTCCAGCACCTCGCGAATGCGGGTCAGCGTGCTCGGCGTCGTGTCGGCCGGCAGATCATTCAGCGCGAACGCATCGCAGGCGACGATCTCCGTGCTCGGCTCAGGCGGCGTCTGCTCCCAGTCGCGGCAGACATAGAGCGCAACATGGTCACCGGGATGCGCCCTGCCGTTGCGATAGATGCCAAACAGGTGCGGTTCGCCGGTCAGGATCGCGCTAGCCTCCTCGTGGATCTCGCGAACGAGCGCCTCCTGCAGGCTCTCGCCGGCCTCCACGCCGCCGCCCGGCAGGTACCAGCCGGGCACGTAGGAATGCTTCACCAGGACGACCGTCTCGTCCTTCAGAAGCATGGCGCGCACACCAAGTGTCATGCCGCGCGTGATACGCGAATAAGCGAGGTAGGCACGCTGCATGAGACGATGATGACGCTTAAGCGGCATGGCGCAGGCCCTCTAGCACGGCGTGCTGAAGGCCGAAACGGCGCGGGCGGCGGATGGCGGCCGGCGCGACCTTCGCCAAGTGCAGAGTTGGGCTGAACCGATGTTCCGCCTCGGCCATCTTTCCGATGTGCATCTCGGGCCGGTCCCGAGCCTGCGTCCCGGCGATCTCGTGACTAAGCGCGTAGTTGGATACGCCAATTGGCGGCGCACGCGATCCTATTCGCTGGGCTCCGATGCGTTGGAACGGGTGGTCTCAGATCTGCGTGCCCACCGGCCCGACCACATCGCGGTGACCGGCGACCTGACGAACATGGCCACCCGCGAAGAGTTTGAGAACGCACGCGCCTGGCTTGAGGCGCTCGGGCCGCCGGAGCACGTCACCGCGATTCCCGGCAATCACGACGCCTATGTGCCCGGCGCGCACGAACGCTTCCGCCGTCTGTGGGCGCCGTGGATGGCGAGCGACGATGATGCGGCGTTCGTCGGGCCGGCGCTGTTTCCCTTCATGCGACGCAAGGGACATGTGGCGCTGATCGGCGTCTCTTCTGCGGTCGCCACGGCGCCGTTCATGGCGACCGGCCGCGTGGGCGCAAGCCAGACCAGGCGCCTCTGCACGCTGCTTGATGAAGCAGGCGCGGCCGGCCTTTTTCGCATCATTCTGATTCACCACCCGCCGAAGCTCATCGACCCGACGAGCGCCTGGCGCAAGCTCACCGACGGGCGGCGCTTTCGCCGCGCGGTGCAGCAGCACGGCGCCGAGCTGATCCTGCACGGCCACGAACATGTGCGCATGACGACGGCGATCAAGGGGCGCAACGGACCGCTTCCGGCAATCGGCGTACCGTCCGGCAGTGCCACGATGCGCGGCGGCACACGGGCCGCGGGCTACGCGCTACACGAGATCGTTGAGGAGAACGGCGGCTATACGCTGACCGTCATTCACCGGGCGATCGGCCGGTCGGGCGAAATCAGCGAGATGGGGCGCAGCACCTATAAGAGCCCATCTAAGAATGCCGGCCGCGCGCCGTGAGGCCGATTCTTCAAGCATGCTCTGATGTCAGCCTACGCTGAACCAGGCATAGGCGAGAAGCAGGAACATGCCGGCGATCATGCCGAGCCCAAAGCCGCACAATCCCCAGATCAGTGAATACTTATCCGACCCATGCTCTTTGTCGGCGAACAAGCCGCCACGGGCGCTGACTGTCTTGTTCAGCCAGTCGCCTTCGACCGCCTGCTCGCGCTCCACGACGCGCTCCGCCACGTAACGCGTCACGGCGTCGGCGATGACTTCAAGGCTGGTGCTCTCCGCCAGCGTCGTGCGGCCAAGCCGGGTGTCCTTGAAGAACTGGTATTGCCGCTTGTCGCGCCCCATCGCCACGAAGCTGGTGGCATCCACCCAATAACGCGGCGACTGGCCGGGCAGGATGCCGAGGAGCAGCTGGTCGTGGTCGGGCGGCAGGTCGTTGGCGACGCTTTCCAGCGCCTCGGCCAGAAGCTCAAGCCGCGCTTGTTCGGCTTCGCGCAAATCCACGACCACGTCGGCACGCTCGGACTGCGCAATCCTGACCTCTCGAATTGCGTGTTTGAGATCAACCACCCGCCTGCGCCCACTCTCTACCATGCCGCGCCAGCCCCTTCACCTATCTCGTCTTTTTGCCCTGGCAGCTGAGTCTAGCAGGTTCCGAACCGCCGCACATGTGACTTCAGGCCCTTGCTTTTTCGTGGTGAACAGGCATGAGCCAGGTCATGAGAAGCACAGACAGGGTCCGCGCCGCCGCCGAAGCGGCCGGGCTGACGTTGCAGGTTCGCGAAATGCCGCAAAGCACCCGCACGGCGGAGGATGCGGCTGCAGCCTGCGGAACATCCGTGGGGCAGATCGTCAAATCGCTGATCTTCCGCAAGGCGGAAAGCGGCGATCCCGTCCTCATCCTGGTCTCCGGCGTGAACCGGGTCGACCAGGAGGCGATGAAGGCTGTCATCGGCGAGAAGCTGGCGCGCATGGACGCCAACGACGTGCGTGCGCTGACCGGCTTTGCCATCGGCGGTGTGGCGCCACTTGGCTCGTTGACGCCGCTTGCCACATTCATGGACGAAGACCTCATGGCCTTCGATAATGTATGGGCGGCTGCCGGTGCGCCGAATGCGGTGTTTGAGGTGAACCCCAAGGCGCTGGCGGAGGCGACGGGGGCGCATGTGGTCTCGGTGAGCTGATGGCGCGCCGCGCCTAGCGCGCATTCTCCAGAATGAGGTGAGCCGCGGCGTCCGGGATTTCGTACGGCAGCATGTGGCCGACATCCTCGAAGATATGCACACCGATATGGCCCGGCAGCCGATGTGCCTGCCGCGTCGGCAGCACGCGGTCCTGTGTGCCCCAGATGACCTTGGTCGGCATTGTCAGCCGCTCCAGATCGGCGCGCGGGATCAGCTTCTGCAACCCCTCATCAAAGAAGGTCTCGACGATCTCAAGAAGCGCCGCCGTCGCCCCGTCGGCTTGCCGTGTGCGCGCCATCTCGGCCGCGAGCGTTTGCGGCACGGGGCGGTTCCACCCAAAGAACTGCTCCAGGAGCAGCGAGAGGTCGGCTTCGTCGCGCGCGGCTGCATAGCGGCGAAGCAGTCGATGGTTGATCTCGCTGCCAAATCCGCCGGGCGCCAGCAATGTGAGGGAGGCCGTGCGCGCCGGATCATTTAGCGCCGCCAGTGCCGCCGCCGCTCCACCCATGGAATGACCGACCAGATGCGCATGGGAGATGTCGCGTTGGGCAAGCGCGGCCAAAACCGCACGGGCCGCGACGCCGGCGCCGCCCGGCCGGCAGCCGAGCGAGCCGCCATGACCCGGCAAGTCGAACGCCAAGGTGCGCCGCCCGCCGAGCCGCTCGACAATCGCGTCCCAGGCGGCATGCGTGCCGCCGAAGCCATGCAGGAGCACGATCGGCACATCGCCGACGCCACGCTCCGCGGCAAACAACTCGGATCTGTCCGTCAATCCGCCACCGCCCAGGCGCGTCGTCTCATCGAAGGGGGCCTACCATTTCAGGCGGCCGAGGTCATTCGGTGCGCGAAGCCGATCAGTTCTGCAGGATGATGCGGGTGTTCCGCGGCCCGTTGCGCCGCACCAGATTGTAGAGCGTGCGGGCATTCTTCGGATGCAGACGGACGCAGCCATGCGACGCGGGGCGGCCAAGGTTACGAATATGGTTGGTGCCGTGGATGGCGTAACCGCCGTGGAAGAAGATGGAATGCGGCATCGGCGCCATGTCGTATTTTCGCGAGTACCACATCTTGTGCATGCGGGTCGGCCGAAACGTGCCGCGCGGCGTGCGGTAGGGCTTTCGTCCCGTAGAGACTCTCCAGGAATAGAGGACGTTGCCGTTCTCCGAGACCGTCATGGTCTGCTTGGAGATATCGATGCGGGCAACAACACCCGCGGACGCACTTCCGGCCGCAAATGCAAAGACCAGTACAAACAACGCAAACAGACGCATGACGCTACTCCCCCAGATAGGGTGAGGCTAACTGTCAAGCGCTTGTCGGACAATCCCTAAGTGCTGCGGGAGAACCTATCGGCCATCACATTGTCGGGATCGTGACACAAAGCCGCCGCAAAGGCCGAACGAGACCTTGGCTTCATCTTTTTAGACGGAAGTCTTCTTCGTGCACCTGCCGGCTGCGCTGGCAGCCGGCAGGGCACACTCGATCACATTGCGAGGTGGATCTCGGAGAGGTCCTCGCCGATCGTCTGGAAGATGTCGTCGAGCTCCTGGCTGTTCGGCGCGTCGAAGTAGAGCGGATTGCCGTCAGTGTCCTTGCTGGCGCAATTGCGCATCAAGGTCTTCGTGGACTCGCCGATGGAGCCGAAGGTGATGGTGTAAAGGCGGATGCCTCCGTCCTTGGCGTTGGTGCAGAGCGTCGACGTCTTGCCGTCAAGGTTCGTCTTCGCCGTCGATTCAGACGGATCGGAGTTGACGCTCATGTTCTGCAGCCGCCGGCGGACCTTGTTGCCGCCGCCAAGGTTGAGGTTCACCGCCGTGCCCGGATAGTTGTAGGCGGAGAAGGTGCCTTTGTTCCAGTTGTCGGAATCGGTGATGGAGATCGACGGGGAGTTCTCGCCGTCCGTCAGAAGCACAATGGCCTTGACGGTCTTCGCGTAATCCTCGTCCTCCGGCCCGATGCCTTCGGTATAGGGCGCGTTGGGCGACAGCACGTGCCAACCCCAGGCGAGGCCGACGGGAATGAAGGTGCCGGTGGCGCCCTGCGACTGCATGGCATTGATGGCGTTGAGAACCGTCGTCTCGTCCGTCGTCAGCGCTGTCAGCGGGCGCGGGCAACCGCGGTTCGGGCCATACGAATACGGGTAGGTCGTATCCTTCTTGCCGCTCTGCCATTGGATCTGGTTGGGGTTCGATTTGTTGTATTTCTTGATGTTCCTCTGCCGTTTGTCCCAATTCCCCGAGACACCGTCTTTCAGGTAGTCGTTCCAGGCGTCGTAGGAATCCGGCTCGTCCGGCCAGAACATCGGGACGAAGAGCGTGTTGGGGATGCCCGCCGTCGGCGTCGTGTCGAGAACATCGTAAGGCTCGGCGCGCATCTCCACGCAGCCCGCCCAAGACACCCCGAGCTTCTCGTAGAACCAGCGCGGGCCAAGCCGCCGCTTGACGCCGCTGAACTTCTTCTTGTTGAAGTTGATACCTGTATAGTACGGCTGCGTGGAATCGTCGGTGGTCGACTCATCCGACCATTCGATCCACGACGGCGGATTGGACGAACTGACGTTGACGTTGACCGATCCCTCAAAGGGTACCAGCGCGACCTTGAGCTTGTCTTCGCCGCCGCCCTCATTCATCTCGTCCATGAGATCTTCGACAAGCGTCTTGGCGGCGCATTTCAGCCCTGCCATGCGCGTGCTGCCGGTTCCGCAGGGATTGGAGCCGGCCGACCAAGCCATGGAGCCGGTGTTGTCGAAGACCAGCGCCAGCTCAACCTGATTAGAGCCGCGAACCACCTCCGACACGATGTCCATGTCCATCGACATGATGCCCTCGCCATCGGACGCGAAATAGCCGAGCGGCAGGAAGATCGTCTTCATGGCCCCGTCGGCGGAGACGATGTAGCCTCTGTCGGTGAGATCGACGTCGAAATCCTCAACCGTGAACTCGCCATCGCCAACCGGGAACGAGGTGACGTAGTTCTCAACAAAGGCCGTCGCCTGCGCCTCGTTGTATCCCTCGCCCTGCCTGGCCAGCGCCAGGGCGGCTGCATCAACCGCGTTGGCGAGCTCAGCCTTGTAGCGGGCGTAGCGCGTGATATCGATTGCGCCGCCCATGACGAGGAGCAGCGGAAGCGCCGACGCGGCGAACAGGATGAAGACATTGCCCCGCTGGTCGCGGCCCAGGCTGGCGCAGACATCTTTCAGGGTGCGTAGCATCTCAATCTTCCCGGCAAATGGGTTCACTTTGCACAACGAAATAGAGAAAAAGATCAGTAATACCCCTTACGAACATGGTTAACGGGTCGAAGGCTAAAGATTTCCTTAAACGCAGGACCGAGACACAGCTTTCCTCGCAGAGCCGGCAAAGCCCGATCATCACCGCGGAACGCCGCGGCCGGCGCGTCCCCCGATGTCGCGATGTGGCGCCTAGCCCTTAGCGGCCGGTTGATTGGAACCGCAAATAATCGCAAGAAATGCCGGGCATCGCGTTAACTTCCGTCAGCTCTGGAACCCAAAATGCAAGAGAGTGTTGTCGTGCTCGTTGAATCCTCCAACGCTCACTCTCTCTGATGGAGCACGGCCTTACCGGACAACCGGTTCCCCCTTCTGAAGTGCATGCGCTGGGCGCCGTGCGGCGCGCCCGCTGGGCCACGGCCACCATCTTCCTGATCAACGGAGCGGTCCTCGGCACCTGGGCAGCGCACATCCCTCTGGTGGAGGCGCGGCTCGGCATCTCGCACGCGACGCTCGGGATCGCGCTCCTGTTCATGGCAGCGGGCGCGCTGATCGCCATGCCGCTGACGGGCGGCGCCATTGCGCGCTATGGCAGCGCGGCAGTGATCCGCGCCGCCACCATCGTCCTATTGGTCGCCCTTCCCTTCCCCCTCGTCGCCCCTTATCCAGCCCTCCTGATGGCGGCGCTGTTTCTGTTTGGGGCAGCGAACGGCGTGCTGGACGTCTCAATGAACGCACATGGCGTGCTGGTGGAGCGGCGGCTCGGCCGTGCCGTCATGTCGTCGCTGCACGGCATGTGGAGCCTTGGCGGTCTGACGGGCGCCGGATTGGCGGCCATCCTTTTGCCGGTGGTCGCGCCGCTCATGCAGGTGTTCGCCATGCTGGCCCTGGCCGCCATTGCGGCGCTGGTAGCGCTCGCCTTGCTGCTTCCCTCAAGCGATGACGGCCAGGCCGGCAGAGTGACGTTCGCCTTGCCGAGCCGGGCCACGCTCGGGCTCGGCGTTTTGTGCTTCTTGTGCATGAGCAGTGAGGGTGCGGTTCTCGATTGGGGCGCGCTGCATCTGGCGAGCAGCTTCGAGCACGGCGCTGGATTTGCGGCGACTGGATATGCCGTATTCTCCGCCGCCATGGCCGCCGCTCGTTTTGCCGGCGACCGGATGCGCGGCGCGTTGGGGGCAGTGGCGCTGGTGCGCGGAAGCGGGTTTCTGGCGGCGGCGGGGATGATTGTCGTGCTGACCGTGCCGTCGCCGGCGATCGCGGTCGCCGGCTTTGCGCTGGTCGGCCTTGGATTGGCGAACCTCGTTCCGGTCTTCTTCGGCGTGGCCGGGCGGATCACGTCGCAGGAGGCCGGGGGCGCAATCGCGGCGGTCGCGACGCTTGGCTATACGGGATTTCTGCTCGGGCCACCGGTCATCGGGTTTGTGGCCGACGCGGCCGGTCTTAGCCGTGCGCTGGGATTGATCGTGCTTGGCTGCCTGGCGATCGCGCTCTCCGCCAATGTCGTGCGCGGATCCGACAATCGCGGCTGACGGCCGCCCTCGCAGGACGTCCACGCAACAACCGGCCATTCACCATGATCGCTTGAATTGCGCCGGCGAGCCGACCCGCCAGCCGGCCAGTTCGGCTAGTCTAAGCCCCTATTCGGCCGCTTCGCTGTCGCTCTCGCCCTTCTTGCGCTTATCGGGCGCCTCGATTTCGCGTCCGCCAAGGCCTTTGAGGGGCGGAAGCTTGTTCACGCCACTGGAATCGTAGGTCGTGATCTCCAGATCGCCCTCGGCTGCGCGCAATGCGCGGAGAAAAATGTCCAGTTCCATCAACGTCATCCGCAGATAGGCTTCCGACGCCTGGCGCTTCTTGCTCTCATCCAGCACGGAGAGCGAAAAACCCATCCGTTCGAGATCGAAGTCCCGGATCTCAATCCCGAGATTGAGGTTGCTCATGTTCGCCACTCCCCTGCTACTCGCCGACCCGTTGCACTATTCACATGTCATCAATGATCATCCACCGAGCCGCGGTTCCACACAAGAGCCATTTATTGGTGAAAGCACGCCGCGCGGCCAGCCTGCCCGCATCGGCACCCCAATCCTGCCGGACAAATTGGCTACGGCTGAAAGAAGTCGATAAGATGACACGCCTCGGGAGGCCCCATGTTCATCCGCACCGCCCTTTTGGCGCTCGCTTTTTCGGCGGGAGTCGGCGCTTCTGCGGCCGCCACCTTTGCCGATGCCGCCCGCCTGCTTGACGGGGCGTGGCATGGCGACGCGTTTGTCCTGAGGATCGACGCGGAGCGCGCGCAGGCGAGCCTGGCGGCCGATCGCCCGTTTGAGTGGGAGCGCTTCATCATCAAGGATATCCAGGGCGACGCCGTCATTTTCGCCATCGGGGCGGAGCTTTTTGAGGCGAAGATCGGGGCTGAGACGCTGACGCTCACCAGCACCAGCTTTCGCGGCGCACGTGTCCTTTTCCGCGACACAACGCTGCGCGGAACGGCCTCGGACTAGGTGCCTGAAGCGGCGGAAGGTGACGATGGGACAAAATGCCTGCCGGCGGCTTGAGCGGCGATGCGGGCCACGCCAATGTGCGGGGCCGGTCGGAGCACCCGGCATGCCCGCTTCGCAGTTACCAGACGCAAGGACACGCAGTGCAAGACGCTGAAGACGATCGCGGCGATCGCCCGAGCAATGCGGTGTCGGCTCCGACTGCGGCGGCGGGGCCGGACGCGCGCGCGGCGCTGTCGATTGAAATCTCGCGTCTGGTGGCGCGTGTGCTTGCCGACGAAACGATTGATCGACAAGCGGAGGCGGATCGGCTGGCGCGGCTATTTCCCGGTGCCGGAATGTCGGGCGAAATGGTCGCCCAGGCCATCGATAGTGCGGCGGGAATGGTCGGCATGATGCGCCAGGACGGTGCGGCCGATGCGGAGGCCGATGCGAGCGCTCAGCAGGAGGCCGGCGACGACGGGATCGCGATGCCGCAGGCCCAATTGCTGCCCGACGCGGACGATCCCGTCGCCGAAGACATCGCGGCGGACGGACACGCTGCACCGTCGGACGTTGGAGAGAAGCCCACCGAACCGGCGACAAAGACGGATTCCGGCGTCGCGATCACGCGTAACGTCGCGGCAGCTGTTCGGCGGGCGTTGTTCGGCGGCCGGCGGCGCTGAAAGTGCTGCGGCTTCGGAAGAAGCGTATTCGGCGGTCATGCGACGCTCAGGAATAAGGAGAAGCGAGAATGCTCAACGATCTGGCGGGTAAACGCGTCGTCATCACCGGCGGAAGCACGGGCATCGGCGCGGCGGCGGCCAAGGCCCTGGCGGCGTCCGGCGCGATAATCGCCCTCCATTACAATGCCAGCGAGAGCGATGCGACCGATGTTGCGGCGGCGATCCGCGACGCCGGCGGCACATGCCACCTCGTCCGTGGCGATCTTCTGCAGCCGGATGAGGCACCGCGCGTCGTCAAGGAGGCCGCCGAGGCGCTCGGCGGGATGGATGTCCTCATCAACAATGCCGGCTCGCTGATCAAACGAACGCCGTTTGAGGAGTTGCAGGACGATCTCGTCGACAAGGTCTTTGACCTCAACGTGCGTGCCGTGATCAAGGCGATCCAGGCTGCGCTGCCTTATCTGGAGATGGCGCACGGCTCCGTCATCAATGTCGGCTCAATCGCCGGCGTCAACGGCGGCGGGCCGGGGGCTGCCGTCTACGGCGCCTCCAAGGGCTTCATCCATAATCTCACCCGGCACCTCGCCCGCGTCTATGCGGAGAAGGGCATCCGCGTGAACGCCGTGGCGCCGGGCGTGATCGACACGCCGTTCCACGCCGCGACGGCGCCGGAGATGAAAGAAGCCATGCGCGCGACGATACCGTTGGGCCGGCTGGGGGTGGCGGAGGATTGCGCCGGCGCGTTCCTCTTCCTGGCGTCCGACCAGATGAGCGGCTACGTGACGGGCCAGACCATCCACGTGAATGGCGGGCAGTTGATGGCGTAGGCGGCTCGGCGCTCTAGCGACGGGCGTCAGTCGCGCCCGTGCGGTGCCTCCCAGTCGATCCCCGCCGGGCCGGCCGGCACGATGCCGAGCGGATTACGCAGTTCGCTCCGCGAGTGATAGCCGCGCCTGTAGATATCGAACTTCACCGTCTCTTTGACGCCCGGCATCTGATAGATGGCGCGCGCATAGGGCCACAGATGCGCATAGTCGATCAGCCGGCGGATGTTGCACTTGAAGGCGGAATGATAGGCGACGTCGAAGCGCGCCAATGTCGGGAAGAGGCGCAGATCCGCCTCGGTGAAGTGCTCGCCGGCGAGATAACGCGACGTGCTGAGATGCCGGTCGATCGCGTCGAGCGTTTCGAAGAGGTCGCGCACGGCCGCATCATAGGCGTCTTGCGTGCGCGCGAAGCCGGCGCGGTAGACGCCGTTGTTGACGCTCTGATAGATGCGCGCGTTCCAATCCTCGATCTCCTCGGCGCAGTCAGCCGGATAGAGGTCCGGCCCGCTCGTGCCTGCCGAAGCGAAGGCGCTGTTGAACATGCGGACGACGTCGGCGGATTCGTTTGAGACGGCGCGACCCGTTTCCGTGTCGACGATGAGCGGCACGGTCACGCGCCCGGTATAGCGCTCAACGCTGCGAGTATAGACTTCATGAAGTGCCGCGGCGCCGTGAAGCTTGTCGGCGAACGCACCGTCGGCATCGAAGACCCATCCCTGGTCGGTGCGCTGCGGCCGCGCGAACGACGCGTCGATGATGTCGTCCAGCCCTTTGAGCCGGCGCGCCAGCAACGCGCGGTGCGCCCAAGGGCAGTTCCACGCCACATAAAGGTGATAGCGGCCGGGCGTGGCCGGGAAGCCGCCCTCGCCTGTCGGGCCTGCGCTGCCGTCCGGCGTCAACCAGTTGCGCACCACGCTTGGTGCACGTTTGAAGGCGCCGTCGCGGCTCGCCTGCGGCGGTTCCTCCACGAGGTAGGCGCCGTCGATCATCGTGCCCATTGGCCAGCCCTTAACGCATTGTAACTAAAGGGTCACGCGGCCCCGCGCCGGTGCTCGCGTGGCGGACCCTTCGCGGCTATCATTTGATCCGGATCAACGCGCCGGCTGACGGGCTCACCACCATCGCCGGACAAGCAGGAATGCGACGTGGAACAGGATCCCAAACCGCATTATCCGCTGTCATGCCCGCTCTGCGGCATCGCCATGATCGGCGAGAAGGCGGAGCCTGAGCAACCGGATTTCGACCTGCACCGCTGCTTGAGCTGTGGCACGGTTGTCGAGATCCCGGGGCTTCCGCCGTCAGACGACGGCTGACCAACACGCGCGAATTAGCCCCCCCTTGAGGGAGGTTAAGGCAGAGCTTGCCGCTCGGGATCGTAATCTAAACGACGGGCCCGCTCGCTTTCTTCCAGGCATCGAGGCCGCCCTTGATATGGCAAGCCGACGACAGGCCGGCTTCGTCGGCCGCCTCCACCGCCATCGCCGAGCGCTCACCGAAGGCACAATAGAAGACGAGTTGCTTGCCGGTGGAATTGGCGAGCTCGTAGAGAAGTCCGCCCGGCGACAGATGGTCCGACAGGCTGCCATAGGGCGCATGCACGGCGCCGGGTATCTGTCCGTGGCGCTCGCGCTCGGATTTGTCGCGGAGATCGACGAGCACACAATCACCCCCTTGGAGCAGCGTGAGAGCATCGTCGCAGCCGAGCGAGCGCGCCTTTATCTCGGGATGATCCTGCTTCAGTCCGACATGCAGATTGGCCGGGACCGCGACATCCATCATCTTGGGGTTCGGCAGGTTGAGGCTGTTCATGATGTCGACATACTCGTCGACTGACCCGACCTGCAGGCGCGGATTGAACGCTTTCTCCTCGCCGATCGTGCTGACTGTGTCGCCCTTATAATCGTGCGCCGGATAGACGAGCGTCTCCTCCGGTAGCTTCAAGAGCCTGTCGAACAGCGAGTGATACTGATCGACCGGGTTGCCGTTCTGAAAATCGGTGCGCCCGGTGCCACGGATGAGCAGCGTATCGCCGGTGAACACGCGGTCGTTCATCTGGAAGCTGTATGAGTCGCTCGTGTGACCCGGCGTGTAGATGGTGTCGAGGCCGACGCCTTCGATCTCCACCTTCTCGCCGTCCGCCACGCGCATCGACACGACATCGACGCCGCTCATCTCACCCATCACGGTGATGCAGCGTGTGCGGTCGCGGAGCTCCGCGAGCCCGGTCACATGGTCGGCGTGCACATGGGTGTCGATCGCCTTGATGAGCCTGAGGTCCAGCTCGTCGAGCAGCTTGAGGTAGCGGTCGACGCGCTCCAGGACAGGGTCGATGATGAGCGCTTCGCCGCCTTTGCGGCTGGCGATCAGATAGGTGTAGGTCGACGAGGTCGTGTCGAACAATTGGCGGAAGATCATGGGTGGTCATCCGATCCGTCGCGTTGGTGCTGCCGACATTCTTCGACGCGCGCCGGCGGTTCGCAAGACGGTTTAGAGACGCAGCTTGACGAGCCGGCAATCTAACACGGCAGCAGTGGCGCGGCAGTGCTCCTCAGCCGTCGCGCAGCACCATGTCGTCGCGATGGATCATCTCCGCACGGCCGCGATAGCCGAGGATCGCCTCGATCTCGCCGGAGCGCTTGCCGACAATGCGCTTGGCGTCCTCCACATCGAAGGCCACGAGCCCGCGGCCGATCTCCGCGCCTCCATCGGCCAGGATGGAGACCGCATCGCCGCGCGCGAAGCGACCGTTGACGCCGGTCACGCCGGCCGGAAGCAGGCTCTTGCCAGCCTTCAACGCAGCCGCGGCGCCGGAATCGACCGAGACTGAGCCACGTGGCTCAAGATGGCTGGCGATCCACGCCTTGCGGGCGCTGGCCGGCGTCGCCTGCGGCGCGAACCAAGTGGCGCGCGCGCCGGCATCGATCGCCTTCAGCGGGTTCTTCACATGTCCGGAGGCGATCACCATGGCGGCGCCTGCAGAGGTGGCGATGCGCGCCGCCTCGACCTTCGTCTTCATGCCGCCGCGTGACAGATCAGAACCGGCGGAGCCGGCCATCGCCTCAATCGCCGGCGTGACCGCCGGCACGAAGTCGATATGCGCGGCGCTCGGATCGCTAGCGGGCGGCGCGGAGTAAAGCCCGTCCACGTCGGAGAGCAGCACCAGGCAGTCGGCGCCGACCATCGCTGCGACCCGTGCCGCCAGCCGGTCGTTGTCGCCGTAGCGGATCTCGGTCGTGGCGACCGTGTCGTTCTCGTTGATGACCGGGACGGCGCGCATCTTCATCAGCGTGGCGAAGGTGGCGCGGGCGTTGAGGTAGCGCCGCCGCTCCTCCGTGTCGCCGAGCGTCAGAAGAATTTGCGCGGCATGCAGGTCATGCGCGGCGAGGCTCTCCGCCCAGGCGCCCGCCAACGCGATCTGCCCAGCCGCGGCGGCGGCCTGCGCCTCCTCCAGCTTCAGCACGTCGCGCCCCAGCTGAAGCGCGCGCCGGCCAAGCGCAATCGCACCAGAGGAGACGATAATCACGCGCCGGCCGTCGCCCATCAGCATAGCGACGTCCTCAGCAAGGGCGGCGAGCCAGTCGCGGTCGAGCCGCCCGGTCGCGCCATCGACGAGGAGCGACGAGCCGACCTTCACGACGATGCGGCGATGCGCGGCGAGTGAACGTTTCATGATCCAAGCGGGCCTTTAAGCGGGCGCCGGGTTCTCTAGCACAGCCTCGCCAAACTTTGCCTATCGCCGGATTTGCTGCTTAACCGGGCAAGCCACGAGGCGCGACGCTGCACCGGGTCAGCTGTGCGTGACGTGATGCATCGGGACGAGGATACATGACAGAGACGGCTTCAATCGCCGACCGGTGCCGGTTTCAGACCGCGCGGCTTTCCGTTGAGGGCTGGCGCGAGGCGCTTGCCACGGGCGCCGGCCGCGCGGCGCTTGCTGAGCGCATGGTCGACATCCTAACGCCGGACGTGACGGAGATGCTGCCGCCGAAATGGCAGCCGCTTGGATCTCTCGATGAGGCGCTTGAGTGGCTCGATGCGCGCGCCGCGGAAGGCGATTGCTTCACGGTCAAGACCAAGGACGACGACCGCATCGTCGGATGCCTTGTCGCCTATGCCGAGACGGCGGAGTCCGATCCCGCGCTGCTTGATTTGCGCATCGGCTATCTCTTCGCTCGTGAGGCCTGGGGGCACGGCTATGCCAGCGAGCTGATCGCGGGCCTGGTCGATTGGTGCGAGGCCGCCGGTGATATCCGCACGCTTATCGGCGGCGTGGAGGAGGACAACACCGCGTCCATCCGTGTCCTGGAGAAGAACGGCTTTCGGATCGTACCCGAAGGCGCTGAGCCACCGATGGTCGTGATGGAGCGCGTGCTGCAGCCTGACACCTAGCCCGGTAGCCGCCGTTACTATCTCAGTCTTTCTGCCAGCGCGGATCGGGTGTTTCCTCGCCTTCGCCCGCCTGATCCAGAAGCATCAAACAGCCGTCGAGCAGAACCTCAATCCCCTGCCCCGTTGCCGCTGAGATAGCGAGCCCCCTGTCGCCGCGCGCTTTCTCCAGCGCGTCCGCCGCGTCTCCAACCGTCCCGGCATCCGCGATGTCGACACGCGACAGCGCGACGATCTCCGGCTTCTCCGCCAGCCCGTGCCCATAGGCGGCGAGTTCCGCGCGCACCGTCTCGTAGGCCTTGAGCGGGTCCTCACCATTTGCGTCGACGAGATGGATGAGCGCGCGGCAGCGCTCGATATGGCCGAGGAACCGATCGCCGATGCCGACGCCCTCATGCGCGCCCTCGATCAGTCCGGGTATGTCGGCGAGCACGAATTCTCTGCCCTTGTGGCGCACCACGCCGAGGCCGGGCGTCAGCGTCGTGAACGGATAATCGGCGATCTTGGGCTTTGCCGCGGACACGCGGGCGAGCAGCGTCGACTTGCCGGCATTGGGCAGGCCGACAATGCCGATATCGGCAATCAGCTTGAGTCGCAGCCAAATCCATTTCTCCGTGCCCGGCTGACCGGGATTGGCGTGACGCGGGGCGCGATTGGTGGAGGACTTGAAGTGGGCGTTGCCGAAGCCGCCATTGCCGCCGGTGGCGAGACGCACGCGCTGTCCAACCTCCGTCAGATCGGCGAGCACGGTCTCGTTGTCCTCCGCCAGGATCTCGGTGCCGACGGGAAGTTTCAGAATCGCATCGGCTCCCTTGGCGCCATGGCGGTCGCGGCCCATGCCGTGGCCGCCGGTCTTGGCCTTGAAGTGCTGCCGGTAGCGATAATCGATGAGCGTGTTGAGGCCTTCCACGGCCTCCGCCCATACATCGCCGCCACGCCCGCCGTCGCCGCCGTCCGGGCCGCCAAACTCCACGAACTTCTCGCGCCGAAACGAAACCGCGCCGGCACCGCCGTCACCTGAGCGAATATAGACCTTGGCCTGGTCGAGGAACTTCACGATCGCTCCCATGCGGCGCGGGTGAGGCAATGGTCGATGGCCGCCTGGTCGCCGCGCGCCAGCGTCGCGCATTGCGTCGGCCCGCTGCGAACAAAGCCGGCCTTCTCAAGCACCCGCATAGAGGCCGGATTGTCGGTGATGACGCCGGCACTGAGCGAGGCGACAGGCAAGGTCTTGAAGACATAGTCGACGAGCGCTTGAAGCGCTTCGGTGGCGTAACCCCGCCCCCAAGCCGGCTCGGCGAGCCAATAGCCGACCGCAGCATCGCCATCTTCGATGCCGCGTACGGAGATGGCGCCGACGAGCGATCCGTCGTCCACGACGAAGGTGTGCTCCTCGCCGGCGGCGGCGCGCTCGCCGGCCTTGGCGATGAACATCTCCGCATCCGCAAGCTCATAAGGCCACGGCACGCGGGCAAGATTTTTCACTACTTCCCAAGACGAGAGCGCCTCACAAATCGCCGGCGCATCATCGCGCCGCAACGGACGCAGCAAGAGGCGGTCGGTCTTGATCGCTGCCGGCGCGGATGCTGCGATGTCGATGGTCATGCGGTAGAGGCCCGTCCAAGTAAAAAGGGGAAGCGGCGCCCCGCTTCCCCTTCTCATCTCAACACCGGGTCGGCAGGACGCCGGCGCAAATCCGTCCGGCTATTCGGCGGGCTCGCTCGGCTCCACGGACACGTAGGAGCGTCCGCCCGCCTTGCGCGAAAACGACACACGGCCCGCCGTCAGCGCGAAGATCGTATGATCCTTGCCTAGGCCGACATTGTCGCCGGGCCGCCACTTGGTGCCGCGCTGGCGCACGATGATGTTGCCGGGCACGACCGCCTCGCCGCCATATTTCTTGATGCCGAGACGCCGGCCGGCGGTGTCGCGCCCGTTGCGTGAAGAGCCGCCCGCTTTCTTATGTGCCATCTCAGTCCTCCTTCGCGGCCTCGGCCAACGCTTTGGCCTGACTGACCCAATCGTCGCGCTCGATGCGGCCCTTGAAGCTCAGCGCATCGTCGACGCGTTTGATATCCTCCGCCGTGAAGGCGGCGATTTGCGCAAAGCGCGTGACGCCAAGCCCGTTCAGCTTCTTCTCAAGCGCCGGCCCGACGCCGCTGATCTTCTTCAGATCGTCGGCCTGACCTTCCGGCGCCTGGAAAAGCGGCGTGCCTTCCGACGCAGGTGGTGTCTTCTCAGGCGCTGTTTCGGCGGCGGGCTTCGGTTCCGCTTCGGCCTTGGGCGTGGCTTTCGGCTTGGGCTCCGCCTTCGGTTTCGCCTTTGCCTTGGTCGGCGCCTTGCCGTCGGTCAGAATCTCCGTCACGCGCACCAGCGTGAAGAGCTGGCGGTGGCCGTTCTTACGGCGGGAGTTCTTGCGGCGGCGCTTCTTGAAGACGATGACCTTGTCGCCGCGGCCCTGCTCGACGATCTCCGCGGCGACCGATGCGCCGGCGACCAGCGGCGCGCCGACATTGGGCGCCTCACCGCCGAGCATCAGCACGTCTGGAAAGGTAACCGTCTCGCCGGGCTCGCCCGGCAGCTTCTCAACTTCCAATGTCTCGCCGGCGGCGACGCGATATTGCTTCCCGCCGGTCTTGATGACTGCGAACATTTTGTCCTCGCGTTCGGTGCCACACCTCTTCATGCCGCAGGAGCGGCGCCTTTGGGCGGGCTTCTTTCAGTCAGGCCGGTTTTCGTTGGCCGAGCGGCTCCCCGCTTGAGACAGCCTTCGGACAAATAATGAGGGCGCCGACCGGTCCGGTCTAGCGCCGACCGGCCGGATAAAGTGCAACCGGCAGCGGAAGTCAAGGTTTTGGGCCCAAATCCGGCGGTGAACCGACGGCAGCGGGCGGTCTTGCCGGCCGCGCGGCCTTGTCTCACGCCGGCCGACCGACTAGATAGCGGCTGCCTGATCGACCAGCGCCTCAACCTGCGGAGGGATGCCGGAGTGGTTGAACGGGGCGGTCTCGAAAACCGTTGAGCGCGCAAGCGTTCCGGGGGTTCGAATCCCTCTCCCTCCGCCAGTCGTTGTTGCCGGGACAGACATAGGTCAACTCGGGGCATCGGCCTTCCCAAGCCGCAGTTCATACAAGACCAGTTTGTTGGCAGGCCCGCGCATCGTGCCGACGTCCCCAAATCCGCAACGCCGCATGAGTTGGTGCGAGCGTGTGTTCGGCAGATCGACAGCGGCGACGAGGCGCGACAGTCGCAGTGAATCGCGCGCATAGGCGCTGAGCGTAGTGAGCGCGTCGGCGGCCAGACCGCGGCCCCAATGGTCTGGCTTGAGCGCTATCAGAGCCTCAATCCCGCCGGCCATTTCCGGCGCCGCGCCGACCTCCTCCGACACCGGCTGCAGCCCGGCAACGCCGGCGAAGCGCTCGTGGCCGTGCTCGAGCGCCCACAACCCGAGACCGTCGGAATCCAACTGCTCGCTGCTTGTCAGCATCGCAGCCACGGTTTCGCGCAGAAGCTCCGTATCGTCGCAAAGATAGCGGCGCACGTCTTTATCGTGGAGCAGGCTTACGAGCTCGTCGAGATCATCAGCTTTTGCCGGCCGCAGCCGGCCGTGCGGCAAGGATAGGCTTGGTTTCATTCGGCACCTCGGGCCGCGAAAGCCTTAGCGCTTGATAGCAGCACACAGGTGAGACGTGAGTAGTCCAGCCCCGTTCAACCGGAGGCGATGCGTTTGCCGTCGCCGTCGAAGAAGCAGACGTCAGAATCGTCGAAGGTGACGTGGCATCGTTCTCCGACCTCCGGCACGGCGGCGCTGCCGCTTTGTCGCACGGTCAGCATCGCGCCGTCGCTGAGCGTAAGGTGGATCAGCGATTCCGCGCCGAGGATCTCCGAGTATTGCAAGGTGCCGCTCAGTCGACCGTCGGCGCCATCGCATAGCCTGAGATGCTCTGGGCGTATGCCGACGGTCGGCGAGCCGTTGCCCGCTGCCGCCGGGTTCGCGGCCAGCCCTTTCAAGAGGCCATCGTTCCCACCGCCCGGCGTGAAGGTCGCGGCCGGCAGAAAATTCATCGGCGGCGAGCCGATGAATCCGGCGACGAATGTCGTCCGCGGGTCCTTGTAGACCTCAATCGGCGTACCGACCTGGTCGGCCTCCCCGGCATTCATAACGATCATGCGGTCGGCCAGGGTCATGGCCTCGACCTGATCGTGCGTGACATAAAGCGACGTGACGCCAAGCTGCCTCTGCAGCGCCTTGATCTCCAGGCGCATCTGGACGCGCAGCTTGGCGTCTAGGTTTGACAGCGGCTCGTCGAAGAGAAAAACCGCCGGGCGCCGGACGATCGCCCGGCCCATGGCCACGCGCTGACGCTGGCCGCCGGAGAGCTGTCGCGGCTTGCGTGCTAGGAACGGTTCAAGCTCCAGAAGCTTCGCCGTCGCCCGGACGCGTTCCTCAATTTCCGGCTTCGGCGTGCGCGCGATCTTCAAGCCGTAGGCCATGTTGTCGAAGACCGACATGTGCGGATAGAGCGCGTAGTTCTGGAACACCATCGCAATATTGCGATCCATCGGCTCCATGTCGTTGACGCGCTTGCCGTCGATATAGACGTCGCCGCTGGTTACCGTTTCCAGGCCGGCGACCATTCTGAGCAAGGTCGACTTGCCACAGCCGGACGGGCCGACGATCACGATGAACTCGCGGTCGTCGATGTCGATATCGACGCCGTGGATGACCTCCGTCTTGGCGAAGGATTTGCGCACCGATTTCAAGCTGATCGTCGCCATCGCGTTTTTTCACTTCTCGCTTTCGATCAGGCCCTTCACGAAGAGCCTCTGCATGGCGATCACCACCAGAACCGGCGGCAGCGTCGCCAGGATCGCGGTCGCCATGATTACCGGCCAATTGGCGAAATC
Organism: Afifellaceae bacterium; assembly: GCA_028284625.1. Lineage (GTDB taxonomy): Bacteria > Pseudomonadota > Alphaproteobacteria > Rhizobiales > Afifellaceae > DASWJZ01. Next base: position 239,821 of record JANQRH010000016.1, read on the forward strand.
GTCGCCGCTGGGGAACATCTGTTTGATCCCCATCACTATGGTGTTCATCTCAGGATCGGTGGTGATCAGAAGCGGCCACAGATATTGGTTCCAACCGTAGATGAAGAGGATGACGAAGAGCGCCGCAATATTGGTGCGCGACATCGGCAGGAGGATATCGATGAAGAACCGCATGGGTCTGGCGCCGTCGACGCGCGCGGCCTCCGCCAGTTCGTCGGGCACGGTGAGGAAGAACTGGCGGAACAAGAACGTCGCCGTGGCTGATGCGATCAGCGGCAGGATCAGTCCGGAATAGGAATTCAAGAGCCCGAAATTGGCGGCCACTTCGTAAGTCGGCACGATGCGTACCTCCACCGGCAGCATCAAGGTCAGGAAGATCAACCAGAAGAAGACGTGACGCAGCGGAAAGCGGAAATAGACGATGGCGAAGGCGGAGAGGATCGAGATCGCGATCTTGCCAAGCGCGATGCCCAACGCCATGACCATTGAGTTGACCAGCATCTGCCAGACCGGCGCGTTGATGCCGGAGACAAGCGCCTCGCGATAATTCTCGATGAAATGGCCGCCGGGCACGACCGGCATGGGCGGGCGGATGATGTCGCCCTGCGTGACGGTTGAGGCCACGAAGGCCAGGTAGATGGGGAAGCCGATCAAGGCGACGCCCAGGATCAGGCCGGCATGCGTGAGCCACAGGCCGGCGGCGCGTTTTTCCACCATCCCCGACATCAGTAATGCACCCGGCGCTCGATGTAGCGGAACTGGATGACGGTGAGCGCGCCGACGACCAGGAGAAGGATGACGGATTGGGCGGCGGACGAGCCGAGGTCCTGGCCGACGAAGCCGTCGGAATAGACCTTGTAGACGAGGATCGTCGTCGCCTGCTGCGGGCCGCCGGAAGTGATGGTGTGGATGACGCCGAATGTCTCGAAGAAGGCATAGACGACGTTCACGACGAGCAGGAAGAACGTCACCGGCGACAGGAGCGGAAAGACGATCGTCCAGAACCGTCGCCAGAAATGCGCGCCGTCGATCGCGGCGGCCTCGATCACGCTTTTCGGGATGGCCTGAAGGCCGGCCAGGAAGAACAGAAAATTGTAGCTGATGCGGCTCCAGGACGACGCGACGACCACAAGACCCATTGCCTCGTTGGGATTGAGCACGTGGTTCCAATCATAGCCGAGCACGCCGAGATACCAGCTCACCAGCCCGACATTGGGGCTGAACATGAAGAGCCACAGCACGCCGGCAACCGCCGGCGCCACGGCATAGGGCCAGATCAGCATCGTGCGATAGGCGCCGGAGCCTTTGATAATCCGGTCGGCCATGACCGCGAGCCACAGAGCCAGCGCCATGGAGACGATCGTCACCAATCCGGAGAACACGGCCGTCGTCTGGAAGGACGCGAGATAGAACGGATCGGTCAGCAGAAAGCTGAAATTGCCGAACCCGACAAACAGCGCCTTCAGGCCGAACGGATCAGGGATGAAGGCCGATTGATAGATCGCCTGGGCAGCCGGCCAGAAGAAGAAGACGGCCGTGACCGCGACCTGCGGCAGAAGCAAGAGATAGGGCAGCGTCCAGCCGCCGAACGTGACCCGCTTATCCATCCGCCGCGTGGCGTTCGGGGGCCGTGGCCCCCGAACCGTTTATTAGAGCCTCAGCGATTGGCTTGCTCGAAGCGACGCAACAATTGATTGCCGCGGTCGACGGCGCTGTCGAGCGCTTCCTGCGCGCTCTTGTCGCCCGACCATACCGCCTCGAGCTCCTCGTCGATGATGCCGCGAATCTGGTCGAAGCTGCCGAGCCGCAGGCCCTTGGAATTGGCCGTCGGCTGGTTTGCCGTCATCTGGATCACGGCGATGTCGGTGCCCGGATTGGCTTCATAGAAGCCCTGTTCGCGGGTCAGGTCGCCGGCAGCTGCCGTGATCGGCAGATAGCCCGTGTCCTGATGCCATTTGGCCTGCACCTCCGACGAGGAAATGAAATTCATGAACGCCGCCACGCCGGCATATTCCTCCGTTTCATGACCGGCCATGACCCACAAGGAAGCGCCGCCGATGATGGTGTTCTGCGGCGCGCCATCGACGCCTTCCCAGTAGGGCAGCGGACGCACTTCGAACTCAAACTCCGCCTCGGCATTGATGCCGGCATAGCCTGCGGAGCTTTCGGTAAAGAGCGCGCATTCGCCGCCGCGGAAGTTGGCGCCACCCTCGTTGCGACGGCCGGCATAGAAGAACTTACCGTCCTTGGCCCAATCGCCCATTGTCTGGATGTGCTTGACCTGTGTCGCGCCGTTGAAGGCCAGTTCCGTGTCGAGCCCGGCAAAGCCGTTGTCCTTCGTCGCGAACGGCACGTTGTGGTAGGCGGAGAAGTTCTCCAGGTGCACCCAGCTCTGCCACGCGGTGGTCAGCGGGCATTCGTGGCCGGCGGCCTTAAGCGCGTCGAGCACGTCGCCGACTTTCTGCCAGGTCGACAGGTCCGTATCGGGATCGATACCGGCGCCTTCCAGCGCGTCGCGGTTCACCCACAGAACCGGCGTCGACGAGTTGAAGGGCATCGACAGCATATCGCCGCCAGTGGTGGTGTAGTAGCCCTTGACGGAGCCGATGAACGCATCCGGATCGAAATCGGCACCGGCGTCGGCCATGAGCTGGTAGACCGGCGTGACTGCGCCCTCGGCGGCCATCATCGTTGCGGTGCCGACTTCGAACACCATGAGGATGTGCGGCTGCTCACCTGCGCGGAAGGCGGCAATGCCGGCGTTCAACGTCTCAGAATAGTTGCCCTTGTGCGAGGCAACGACTTTGTAGTCGCTCTGGGAGGCGTTGAACTTTTCCACCTGCTCGGCGACCAATTCGCCTAGCCGCCCGGTAAAAGCGTGCCACCATTCTATCTCCGTCGCCGCCTGGGCAGTTCCCACCGTTACCGTGGTGGCTAGGGCGGCAGCTGAAAGCTTCTTCCACATTGCGATCCTCCACTGAAGACGAATCCGTTCTTCGGAATCCTTGGGCGAGAGCCTAGGAAACGCCGGTCGGCGTGGCAATAGCGCGGCGACTGTGACAGCCGAACAACAGGGGCTGGGAGCGTCGTGGACATATGGCCGCGCAGGTGCGGGTACCCGCGCGGTTCGCCGCGGCGGGAGGGCCCGCCGGGGCCTTGGACACAATAAGCCTGGACAAAGGGCCGCCTCGGGCTCCAGGCTCGGTTATCGGCGTTGCGCGTTCGGTGGCGACGCCCGTTTGAACGTGAGCAAATCGCCTAATCGATGCCAGCGCGAAGCGACAACGAGGCCACGCATCTTTTTGCGGATTACGATCCGGGCGAGTGGTTCTGCGAGCTGCGCGGTCGCGGACGAGGTGCTCATACACGCGACATTCAAAAGCGCCTCGGCGCGCTTGACCGGGCGGCGCTGCGCAAACGCGCCAAGGACGCGGCGAAGGAGCTCTTCAACCTCGGCATCACGTTCACGGTCTACTCCGAACGCGAAGCCATCGACCGCATCCTGCCCTTCGATGTGATTCCGCGGATCCTGACGCCGAACGATTGGCAGCAGATTGAAAGCGGCACGAAGCAACGCGTGGCCGCGCTCAATCACTTTCTCCACGACATCTATCACGACGAAAAGATCCTGAAGGACGGCATCGTGCCGGAAGACCTGGTGAAGACGAACGCCAATTATCGCGAGGCGATGAAGGGCTTCTCTGTTCCCCAGGGCACGTATGTTCATGTGTGCGGAACCGATCTCGTCCGTGACGAGAAGGGTCGGTTTCGCGTGCTTGAAGACAATGCGCGCACGCCGTCGGGCGTCTCCTATGTCATCGAGAACCGCCATTTGATGATGCGCGCGTTCCCCGACCTTGCCGACGGCATACCGATCGCCGACGTCGACGAATACGGCTCGCATCTGATGCGCACGATGCAGGATGTCGCTCCCACTGGCGTCACCGATCCGACAGTCGTGCTTCTGTCGCCGGGCGTCTTCAACTCAGCCTATTTCGAGCACGTCTTCCTGGCGCGCGAGATGGGCGCCCAATTGGTGGAGGGGCGCGACCTCATCGTTGAGGACGACAAGGTGTTCATGCGCACAACGTCAGGCCGCGAGCGGCTGCATGTGATCTATCGCCGGATCGACGACGATTTTCTCGACCCGAAGGTGTTCCGGCCCGACAGCTTGCTTGGCGTTCCCGGGCTCTTCGATGCCTATCGCAAGGGCAACGTGACCTTGGCGAATGCGGTCGGCACCGGGGTCGCCGACGACAAGGCGGTCTATGCCTATATGCCGCGGATCATAAAATACTATCTCGGCGAAGACCCGATCCTGGAAAACGTCCCGACCCATATCTGTCGTGAGCCGGACGGGCTGCAATATACGCTCGACAATCTGGAGAGCCTTGTCGTCAAGCCGGTGGGCGAGTCCGGTGGCTATGGTGTCGTCATCGGCCCGCGCGCGACCAAACGCGAGCTTCGCGAACTGCGGGCCAAACTGAAGAAGAACCCGAAGAACTTTATCGCGCAGCCCATGGTGCGCCTATCGGTCTCACCGACCCTGGTGGGCCGCGCCATTGAGCCGCGTCATGTCGATCTGCGTCCGTTCACGCTGACCGGCAAATCGAGCTGGGTGCTGCCGGGCGGGCTGACCCGCGTTGCGCTGAAGCGCGGGTCGCTGATCGTCAATTCGTCGCAAGGCGGCGGCTCGAAGGATACCTGGGTCCTTGGCTAGTCTCGTCGCCCGCTTCGCCGCGAACATCTACTGGCTCGGGCGCTATCTGGAGCGCGCCGAGAACGTCGCCCGCATCCTCGCCATCAACGAGACCTATGCGCGCGACAATCCGGGCGGCCCGAGCTGGCAACGTGTTCTTGATCTCCATGCCGATTCGAAGCGTTTTCTGGAGCTGCACGGCGAGCCGACGCCTGAATCGGTACTGGCCTTCTATCTGATCGATCGCGACAATCCCTCGTCGATCGTCTGCTGCGCCCGGTCGGCGCGGGAGAACGCCCGCTCCGTGCGCCACCTCATCAGCACGGAGATGTGGACGCATCTGAACGTCTTCTATACCGGCCTCTCGGCCCTTCAGAAGCGCGACGTGACGGTCAACACGCTGTCGAAAATTTCTCATAGCGTGGTGACGGGCTGCCAGGATTTCGAGGGTGTCGCGGAAGGCACGTTCCTGAGGGCGGAACCCTGGTGCTTTTATCAGCTTGGCAAATATATCGAGCGGGCCGACCAGACCACGCGCATCCTCGACATGGGCTACGACCGGCTGACACCCGCCGGCGACGACGCCGTCGCCTGGGTGCACTGGAATGTGCTGCTGCGCTCCGTCTCCGGCTACCACGCCTATCGCAGCCGTCACCCCGGCGCATCGCGCCCACCGGACATCGCCGCCTTCCTGCTTTATGACGACGAGTTCCCGCGGGCGGTCAAGCTCTGCGTGGGTCACGTCACCATGCGGTTGCGCGATCTGGAGCACCGGCACGGTAGCGAGCTGACGGCGGCTCTTGAGACGGAACGCCGTCGGCTTGAGTTCCTGGTCGGGACCGGACCCGGGAAGACCCTGACACCGAGACGGCTTCATCACTATCTGGACGACGTTCAGCAGCATCTGGCGCGCGTTTCCGATGCCATCGGGGCGTGCTATTTCGCCGGCGATTAGGACCAAAGTCGCTCGCTAGGAGACGCGGACGTGCAGAGATTGCGGGTCACACATACGACAAGCTACGCCTACCGGAAGAGCGTCGAGTTCGGCGATCACAGGCTGATGCTCAGGCCGCGCGACAGCCACGACCTGCGCCTCTTGAATGCGACCTTGTCGATTGAGCCCGCTGCGAATGTTCGCTGGCTTCACGACGTGTTCAGCAATTCCGTCGCGGTCGCTGCCTTCACCGAACCATCGGATGTTCTACGCGTCTCGTCGGAGATCGTCATCGATCGCTACCCGGCATCGGCGATCGAGTTCGGCGTGGAGACCTATGCGAAAAAAATTCCGTTCAGCTACCCGGCCCGGGAAATACCCGATCTCGGACGAACCATCGAACGCCACTTCTCCGATCCCGACCGTCTGATCACCGAATGGACCCGAGCGCTGCTCGAAGAGCCCGAGGTCCAGGGGCAGACGGAGCCGTTCCTCGTGGCCATGTCGCGACGCATCAAGGAGAGCTTCACCTACGTCACACGCCATGAGCCGGGCGTCCAGGCGCCGGTGGAAACGCTGCAGCTCGGCAGCGGAACCTGCCGCGACTACGCGGCCTTCATGATGGAGGCAGTGCGCAGCGTCGGCCTCGCATCGCGGTTTGTCAGCGGCTATCTGTACGACCCGGCGGTCGACGGGGTCGAAGCGCAGGTCTCAGGCGCCGGAGCAACGCATGCCTGGGTGCAGGTCTATCTGCCCGGCGCCGGCTGGATTGAGTTCGACCCGACCAATGGCGGCGCCGGCGGGCACAATCTTGTGCCCATCGCGGTGGCGCGGGAGCCGGCGCAGGCCGTTCCGATCTCCGGCACGTTCTCCGGCGACTCGGAGGATTTCATCGGCATGGATGTCGATGTGAGCGTGACGTCGCTCAATACGTTCGACAACGTCGCGTAGGGGCGGGCGACACGGCACAGCGCTTAACCTCCCCCTTGAGGGGAGGGTTAGGTCCTGCCTGGAGCCTCGCCTGCCTCTATCATAATGCGCTGACGAAAGCCGCAAGGCTCGCGCGTTCCGCTTCGCTGAGCGCCATATAGCGCGCCCGTGCGGTCGCCGCCTCGCCGGCATGCGCGCGGATCGCTGCGTCAATCGTAGCGGCACGGCCGTCATGCATATAGCGGCGCCCTCCGGTCGGCTGCATCGCAATGAGGGGTGCGGTTCGCCATTCCGCCGACGCGACGCCTGGCGCGCCGACGCCGTCGTCCAGATCCGGCCCCATGTCGTGCAGCAGCAGATCGGTGAACGCAGCGACCGTCTCGCCATCCTGCGTCGGGAGGCTTGGCACATGGCACGCAGCGCAGCCGGCTCCGGTGAAGAGCCGCGCGCCCGTCGACGCACCGGAAGGGGGTTCGCGCAGCGGGAGACTTTCAAGATATGCGGCGACGGATTCGATCGCCGCTTCGGTGACCTCGTGGTCGCCGAGGCTTGAGCCCGATCCCGCTGCGGCGAGGCAGTCTGCCTGGCGCGGCGTGCAATCACCGTATGGCCGCGGCCGCCGGGCGCTTGAGAGCCCCATATCCAGGGCGAAGGCATCGGCGATCTGTTCCTTGAGCGTGGCGATCTCCGCCTTCCATCCGTAGCGGCCGAGAACCTCGCCCGATTCAGTAGCAATCATCGCTGCCCGGCCGGAGATCCCGTCGCCATCGCGATCGTCGGGATCGGCGCGCGTCAGCACGGCGGCGATGTCGATCCGCTCCAGGGCCGCGCGGCCGAGCAAAGGCGGCGCCAGGCGCGGCGATTGCTGCGTCTCAGCGTCAAGCGCGCCGCGATCGAGGTGAAGCGACAGGACATAGCCGCGCAGCGCAGCGGTCGACGCGGTGAGCACCGCGCGTCCTTCAGGCGTCATTCCGGCGGCGGCCTGGCTCTGCAGCGCGTGCCCGTAGACCGGGTCGGGGTTCCCTGCCCCGTCGGCAAAGCGCAGCACCAGGCCGCGGCTCGCTATGCGGCGATCCGGCGCCTCGGTGAAGCGTCCCGACAGCGCCGGCCCGGCGTGGCAGCCGGCACAGCTTCGCGCCGCATAGAGCGGCCCGAGGCCGCCCGAGGCATCGGCCGAGCTCGGCGCAGTGACCCAGTCGCTCTCAAAGAGCGCCTGCCCCGAGGCGGCGTCGCCCTCCGCCGCCGCGGACGCAGCCTGAGCGGCGACAAGCGCGAGGGCCAGCAGGCGGATAGCATGGCGTGGCTTCATCGGCGGCCTGTGGAGCGGACAATCGCGGCGGTTTGACGGCCGGGTCATCATAGCCCGCGAACATGTCCTCGGCGGATGCATCGCCAACAAATGGTTCACCGGCGGCTGTTAGGTCAGTATGCTTGCCGCATGCATTGCACAATCGACACCGCCCCCTTCACCGTCACCGGCGAGCGCCAGGTGAAGCTCTCAGACGCGCCCCAAACGGTCGACCCGTTCTATTCCGACAAGGACGACTACAAGTCGCTCCTGGAGGAGTTCCAGGACGAGATCAACGACCTGCAGCGGATGATGTACGCGCATGACCGCCACAGCGTGCTCCTGGTCTTCCAGGCCATGGATGCGGCGGGGAAGGACAGCACGATCCGCCACATCATGTCGGGCGTGAATGTGCACGGTGTGACCGTGCATCCTTTCAAGCGCCCCAGCGCGGAGGAGCTCGATCACGATTTCCTGTGGCGGACGACGAAGGCGATGCCGCAGCGCGGCCGGATCGGCATTTTCAACCGCTCCTATTATGAGGAAGTCCTGGTCGTGCGGGTACACCCCGAAATTCTCACCAAGTATCAGAAGGTGCCGCCGGAGCTGATCGATCTCGATGCGGTGTGGGCGGAGCGCTACGAATCCATCCGCGACCTTGAGCGGCATCTGGCGCGCAACGGCACGATGGTGCTGAAATTCTTCCTGAATCTCAGTCGCGACGAGCAGCGCAAGCGCTTCATTTCGCGGATCGACGAGCCGGAGAAGAACTGGAAGTTCTCCGAAGACGACGTGAAGGAGCGCGGCTTCTGGGACGATTATCAGCGCGCCTATGAGGATGCGATCAACGCGACGGCCGCGCCGCATGCGCCGTGGTTCGTCATTCCTGCCGACGACAAAAGGAACATGCGGCTGATCGTTTCGCAGATCGTGCTGGAGAGCCTTGGCGGCCTAAACCTACACTATCCCAAGGTCAGCGATGAGCGGCGGCAGACATTGCAGCACTGCCGCGAGATGCTGCTTCAGGATTAACGCTCCGTACGCGCTCTTTCTCCCCAGCCACATTAACCAGAGAACGCCGATCTTCGTCTGAACGGTGGCCAGCGCGTCGCGTGTGGGTTACCTTCCTCCGTGGGCTACGAGCGCGGACTCGTGAGGCTGGCCTGTTTAGTTCGGAGTGGAGGTCTCGCCAAAGATGAGCGACGCGCAACATAGACTCCTGGAGCGGAAGAAGCGACTGGTCGAGCAAATTGCAGAGCTCGACAAGCAGGTCGCAGAGCTGAAGCGGCGCGATGACCGGCGCCGTGCGGAACTGGCCGGCAAGGCCGTGCTCAGATACGCCCAGGACAATCCCCAATTCTCTTCGATCCTGCGCGGAATCCTGGACACCTCGGTGGTGCAGAAGCGGGACCGCGATCTTTTCGAACTTGAGGACCAGCCGCCGGAGCCGACGCCGATCAGGCGCGAGATCCTCGTTGGGGTTCGCCAGGCGGTCAAAAGCAACTAGTCGCCTTGATCGGAAACGGGAATGCCGGACCGGGAAAAAGAACAACGGCGAGCGGAACTGGCAGGCGAAGCCGTCCTGAAATTCGCCAGGACTGACCGACAGTTCGCGATCGTGCTTCGTGACATCCTCGAAGGCTCAATCACCGATCCGGGTGATCGTGAATTGCTCGGCCTCAAGGCGCAGATCCCGGTCAGGCGACATTTGCTCAATCGCGAGGCACAGCGCGCCGTTTTCGCCGACCTCGGCGCGGATTCCATTTTGGGGCAGTAGCGCGGCCGCTCATTCGCCAGCCGCCGCTCATCTTGGGGGCGTCTTCGTCAGTCGCACTACTCTCCGGCTTCAAGCTCCGCCTTGAGGTGGACGAAATGCGCAAACGCCATGTCGGCATAGGCGTCCCATTCATCAGCCGTGCTCGCCGCCAATTCCGGACTGAGCTCGTTCAAAGGCTGGCCGCTGCCGTAGGCCTTTAAAAGTGTCGCGCAAGCCCGCTCCAGGAAATAGAGATGCTCGAAGGCTTCCGGCACCGTCTCGGCGCTGACGGCAACGCCGTGGTTGCACATGATCAGGGCGGCATTTTCACCGATGGCAGTGGCGATCCGCTGGCCTTCGGCGACCTTGTCCGCCATGCCGCCGAAGTCGCGATCATAGGCGATGCGCCTATAGAACCGGGCGGTGTTGAGATCGATCGGTTTCAGCTCGGGGTCCTTGAGGCACGCCAAGGCCGTCGCGTTCGGCGGATGGCAATGGAGCAGCACGCGCGCCTTGGGGTTGGTGCGGTGCACAGCGCCGTGGATGCACCAGGCGGAGGGATCGGGTGCATCCGGCCGATCCATCGTCGCCGGGTCGTTGGCGTCGAGAAGCAGGAGGTCGTCCGGCCCGATCGCAGAAAAATGCCGCCAGCGCGGATTGAGTAGGAATCGTGTGCCGTCTTGCGAAACGGCGGCGCTGAAATGGTTGCCGACGGACTCGCTCCAGCCGAACTTCGCAGCCAGCCGGAACGCGGCCGCCAGATCGTCGCGTAGGGCGCTTTCCGCATCATCCATCAGGTGAACATCAGTGCGTGATGCCATTGTCATTTCAGCCTCCCGTCAGGTCTCCGCGTCGTGGGCGGCGGCAAGCTTCTCCATGTCGAAGATCACGCCGGTGCCACGAACATCGGGTGCCACGGCGAGATGATCCTCCACGACGAGCGGACGGGTCGTGTACTGTTCGATCGGGAAGGAATGGACCTCCAGCCAGCCGGCATTGGTCTGAGCAGAGACGAGGCTCACGTGAAGCTCCTGCATGCCGTGGCTACAGACCGGCGTGCCGGCTTGGCGTGCGCGTTTGGCGACCTGCAGCCAGCCGGTCACGCCGCCGCAATTGGACGCGTCGGGCTGGATGTATGAGAGTTTGGAGCGCGCCAAGGCGTGTTCGAATTCATGGATGGTGTGGAGGTTCTCGCCCATCGCCAGCGGCACGTTCGTTGCGTCGGCGATCCTGGCGTAGCCGTCGTAATCGTCGGGTATGATCGGCTCCTCGAACCAGGTCAGGTCGAAAGGCTTGAAGGCCTCGGCCGCCTGAATCGCCTCCGGGACGCTCATGGAATAATTGGCGTCCACCATGAGCGCCACGTCGGGGCCGATCAGCTCGCGCACTGCCTTGACGCGCGCGACGTCCTCTTCAAGCGTCGGTTGGCCCACCTTGATCTTGACCGCGTTGAAGCCGGCATCGAGATAGGAGCGGATCGACCGAAGCAGCTTGTCGAGAGGGTCGTTCAGGTCGATGCCGCCGCGATAAGCGCGGCACCGGTCGGACGCTCCGCCGGCAAGCTTCCAAAGCGGCATGTCCTCAGCCTTGCCGCGTAGATCCCAGAGCGCAATGTCGATCGCTGAGATGGCAAAGGAGGCAATGCCGCCGCGGCCGACATAGTGCACGTGCCAGAGCATCGCGTCATAGAGCGCTTCAATGTCGGCCGCATCCTGCGCCTTCACGAAGGGCGCCAAGTCGCTCTGGATCATCGCCAATATGGCGCGCCCGCCGCGGCCACCGGTATAGGTGTAGCCGACGCCCCGGCTGCCATCCCGGAGCGTTATCTCAACGACGATCAGCTCGAAATGCGTGTGGTCGCCATGCTTGGCGTCGCGCATCACCTCCGGCAGCGGGACCTGGAAGAGCTGCGCGTCGACGGTTTCGATAATCGATGACGTCACCAGCCGCTCCGCTTGCTTTGGACCCGCCTTATCGATCCAGCACCAACCGTATCTCAACCAGGTTGGAGCGGACTCTCAGGATGTAGAAGCCCATGATGGCGAGATGCGACGGCATCAGCCAGCCGGATTCGGCTCCGTTGGAGATGATGAAGGGCTGAATGTTGAGTGCCGCGACAAGCTGCTCCGACAAGGTCGACCACAACGGTTCAAGCCTTCGCTGGGCGATGACATCGCCGAAATCGGCGCGCGCAGCGGTTAGGATGCCGTAATAGCCGTAGAGCTGCCCGTAGGCGAACCAGAAGCGATCATCGGCGCGGGTGTCGAACCAGCCGCTGTTATATTCCTCGGAGCGGTCGCGCAGAATTGCGGTCGTGGCGCCGATATCGCTGGCGATGCGGTCGAGGAATTGCAGCAGATTATCGGCGCGCGCGTCAAAAACGGCCTCACACGCCACGAGCCGCTCATTGAAGGCCTGCAAGTCCTTGGTCGCGGACCGGTAGAAGCTCGGCGTCGGCGTCTTCGGGCCGAAGGGACTCAGCCCGAAATACCAGGCGTATTCGTCGAACTGCAAGTTGCCGCGCGCGTTCTGCAGATTGCTGTCCACCTGCGAAGTACCGCGCACGCGGCCGAGCATGTCGACAAGCTCAATGGCGGTGCGACGCACGGCCTGGTTCACGCCGCGTTGGAACGACGCCTTGTTGTCGAAGAACGGCGTGTCGTCCCAATCAAGCCCGAACAGGCCGAGCTTGTAGAGCAGCATGGAGGAGATCCAGGCATTGCGGTTGACGTTGAAATCGACGAGGTCTGCGGTGGCGTCAACGATAAGCGACCTTTCGCAGCGCGAGGCCGCCGGCGCTTGGCTCTGCGCCGTCCCATCCTCGGCGGTCGTCTCCGGCGCTCCGGGTGTGCTCCGCTGGTCGCTCCCGACATCCCGGACATAGGCGGTGGCGTAGGTCGTGTCGAAATCCGCCCAGTGCTGCGTGTTCCAGAAGAAGTAGCCGTAAAGCCCAACAATGCCGAGTACGATGGCGCCGAACACGGCCTTCAAGATCCAGCCGCGGCGCACATACCAGCGCCCGAGCCAGGCGAACGGCCGCAAGAGGAACTGGACGGCGCGGCCGATCGCCCGGCTCACGGCTTTAAGGGCCGCGCTGAGGGCCTGTGTCATCCTATCAAGCATGGACCATTGAACTTTCGGCTGGTTCCTTCAATCACGGCTGGCGCGCCGCCGACCGGGTGACCATAGCCCGGCTTCACCCCATTTCTACATGGTGGCGACGTCCGGCGACGCCAAGGCGCGGCGTCGATTGTCGATGGATCGCGGGCATGCAAAAACCATCTTCGATGATTGATCGGCGAGGGAGCGGGTGGCGGACATGAGCGAACCTGCAGCAGAAATCGGCCTCATTGGCCTCGGCGTCATGGGGCAGAACCTCGCCCTCAACATCGCCGATCACGGATTTCCGATCGCCGTCTACAATCGGACGCCGGCCAGGACGGAAGCGTTTGCAGCAAGCGAAGAAGCGCAGTCCTTGCCGGTCGCCGGCCATGCCGAGCTCGGCCAGTTCATCGCGGGCCTCGGCCGACCGCGGGCGATGATCCTCATGGTCAAGGCGGGCGAGGCCACCGACCAGCAGATCGACGCGCTCGTTCCTCTCCTGGAGGCCGGCGATATGATCATCGACGGCGGCAACGCGCATTACCACGACACGATTCGGCGCGATCAGGCGCTCAGCGCCAAGGGCCTGCGTTTTCTTGGGACGGGCGTTTCCGGTGGCGAGGAAGGCGCCCGCAACGGTCCCTCTATCATGATCGGCGGCGCGGCCGACGCCGCTCAGCGCGTCGATCCCATCTTCAAGGCGATCGCGGCTCAAGTCGACGGCCGGCCATGCGCCGCCCATCTCGGCCCGGACGGCGCCGGCCATTTCGTCAAGATGATGCATAACGGCATCGAATATGCCGACATGCAGCTGATCGCGGAAACCTACGCGCTCATGCAGCAGGTGCTCGGCCTCGATTATCCGGCCATGCAGGCGGCATTCGCGGAATGGCATCGGGGTGACCTCGATTCCTATCTGATTGAGATCACCGCCGATATTCTGAGCAAGACCGACCCTGAGACCGGCATGCCCATGGTGGAGGTGATCCTTGACCGCGCCGGGCAGAAGGGCACCGGCGGTTGGTCCGTGCAGGCGGCCATCGAATACGGCGCGCCGGCGGCGACGATTGCCGAGGCGGTGGCGGCGCGCGGGCTCTCCGCCCTGAAGGCGGAACGCGAACGCGCGGCGGCGAAGCTTCCCGCCGGCGGCGTCGGGCACGATCACAATGTCTCGCTGGAGGCGCTGCGCGACGCGCTACTGGCGGCGAAGGTCTGCGCCTATGCGCAGGGCTTCGCGGCCATGGCCGCCGCGTCCGAGGCGCATGATTGGGACCTCGATTTCGGCACCATCGCCGCGATCTGGCGCGGCGGCTGCATCATCCGCGCGCGCTTCCTCGACCGGATCGTCGACGCATACGCGGCCGATCCGAAACTCGCCAACCTGCTGGTCGATCCCTATTTCGCCGACCTTCTCGCCAAGGCGCAGCCGGGCTGGCGCGCAGTCGTCGCGGCGGCAGCCATGCGCGGCGTGCCGGTGCCGGCGCTCGGCTCAGCGCTTGCCTATTTCGATTCCTACCGTTCCGCGCGGCTGCCGGCCAATCTGCTCCAGGCGCAGCGCGACTATTTCGGCGCGCACACCTATGAGCGCGTCGACAAGCCCGGCACGTTCCACACCGACTGGGCGAAGCTTTGAGCCATGGTCATCGTGGTCATGGGCGTGAGCGGCGTCGGCAAGACCACGATCGGCCGCGCGCTCGCCGAAGCGCTTCACGCTGACTTCGCCGAGGGCGACGCCTATCACCCACCGGAGAACGTCGCGAAGATGAAGAGCGGCACGCCGCTCAATGACGACGACCGCCTTCCCTGGCTGAACGCGCTCAGCCGAGCCATCGGCGAATGGCTGGAGGAAGGGCGAACAATGGTGCTCGCCTGCTCGGCGCTGAAGCGGCGCTATCGCGACATTCTTCGCGCCGGGCATGAAGGCGTGCAGTTCGTCTATCTCAAGGGTGATGCGGCGCTGATCCGCCATCGGCTCGATGATCGGCGCGACCATTTCATGCCCGCGAGCCTGCTGGAGAGCCAGCTCGAAGCGCTGGAGGAGCCGCGGCACGCGATCCGGGTGGACGTCACAGACACGCCGGCCGACATCGTGCCGCGGATTCTTGCCGCGCTGGAGAAGCCGGACGGATAGGAGCCGGCCTTTGCGCTGCCCCACGGCGGCAAGGAGCGCCCGGATAACCCTCCCCTCGAGGGAGGGTCGAAAGCGGCGAAGCCGCTTTCGGGGAGGGGTGGGCGACGGAGCCACGGAGGAACAACGCTCACCCCCTCCCGGGATTCGCGCTCGCTGCGCTTCGCGAATCCCGACCTCCCCTCAAGGGGGAGGTTACGTTCCGCATTGCCCTGGCTCTCCGGGGAAAGCCGGGCGCACTGCCCTGCGACTAGGTGTGCATGACGAGCACGCGCCCCTAAGCCGCCTTGTCCTGGAGCACGCTCCAATCTTGCGCAGAGGCCCAGGCCTCGTAGTTGAGCCAAGGCACCTCGGGGAAGTCCCGACGCAGCGCGGCGATATCGGCGGAGTATCCGACCCGATCGAACCACTCGAACATCAGTGCGAAGTCCTCGCTCTGCGCGCGAAGAACATCCGGCGGAAAGCCCTCGTAACGAATCTCGCGGCCCGACACCTTGGAGATGACCGCCGCCGCCTGCGTACCGGTCAACTCATCGCCGGCAATGTCGTAACGCTTTCCGAACACCGCCTCACGGCGTTCAATCAGCGCCGTAGCGAAGGCGCCGATATCGCTGACGGCGACTTGCTGCAACGGCCGCTCGGCAGGCATAGCGGCAGCCACCTTGCCCTCTTTCAGAGCCGGCAGGCCCCACGGCGAGAGGAGATTGTCCATGAAGTAGACCGGCGCGACGATGCTGTAGGGCACGCTGAGCGACGCCAGGTGCGTCTCGACCTCGTACTTGCTGTCGAAATGCGGGATGCCCGTCGCCTTGTCGGCGCTGGCGACAGAGCCAAAAACAACGTGCCCGATTCCGGCTGCCTTGAGGGCATTTGCCAGCGCGATGCCCTGCTTTGTCTCGTCGGCCGTTCCCGCTTCAAAGGGCGTCGACATGGCGTAGGCCGTGTCGGCGCCGCGCGCAGCATTCACCAATGAGCCGGGATCACTGAAGTCGCCAGCGACGATCTTCACGCCTCGCTCCGCAAGCGCCTTGGCACGGTCTGAACTGGGATTGCGCGTGAGCGCGATGACGCTGTGGCCGCGCTCCAAGAGCGCATCGACGGCGGCGCCTCCCTGCTGACCCGTAGCGCCGGTGACGAAGACAGTTCGTTTCTCTGACATGGCTCGGTCCTTCCTCAGTCAAGCCTTTGATGGGGATGATTTAGGGTGTCGAGACTGTTGCAATAATCGTCAGAAACGCGTTTCACTGTTTCTCTAGTGCATAAATGGGAGCGCCCGTATGCATGACCTCAACGCGCTCGCTGTCTTTGTCAGTGTCGTGGAGGCCGGCAGCTTCACCGGCGGCGCGGCGGAGCTGGGACTGCCTAAAGGCAGCGTCAGTCGCAAGATCAGCGGACTTGAAGCGGCGCTTGGCGTGCGCCTCATCAACCGCACGACCCGCAAACTGTCGCTCACCGATGTCGGCCGTGCCTATTATGAGCAGTGCCGCAAGGGCCTCGGCGAGTTGGAGGCTGCGCATCGGCTCACCGACGAAACTCAGTCCGTGCCGACCGGCGTGCTCAGAATCTCAGCGCCGGCCGATACCGGCACGGGCGGGCTGACCGGCTGGATCGAGACGTATCTCAGGCGATACGACCAGGCGAAAGTCGAACTGGTGCTCAGCGACCGCTATGTCGATTTGATCGCCGAGCGCATCGACCTCGCCTTTCGCGCCGGCCGGCTTAAGGATTCCTCGTTCGTTGCGCGCCGGCTCATGACGAACCGACGCGTGCTGTGCGCCAGCCCGAGCTACCTCAAGCGCTACGGCGTGCCGACGAGCCTGGACGACCTCAGCGCCCATGACGGCATCGTGCACGGCGACAGTGTCGCGGGTGCCGTGTGGCGGCTAAACGGGCCGGAAGGCGAGGTCTCCATACCGGTCAAGGGGCGTGTCGCCGGGCACAATATGCGCGTTGTCATCAGCGCCGCTTTGGCTGGGCTCGGCATCGCGCTCATCCCGGATGCGATCGTGCGCGGCGACGTCAAGGCGAAACGACTGGTCCGTGTGCTCGATCAATATGCCGGACCCGAGCAGGGCCTTTACGCGGTCTATCCGAGCAGCCGCCAGCTCTCGGCGAATGTACGGGCGTTTCTCGATATCGTCGTGGAGAGCATCAACAAAAGTGCGCCGCAAAGCCGGCCCGCGTCCCTTTAAAGCGCGGCGTCCTCGGCAAGCAGCCGGTGCACCATCTCGACCGGCACGCCGAGATTGGAGCCGCCGAACTCCGGCAGGATGGCGGCGTTCACGGCCACGACCTCGCCGTAGAGGTTGAGGACGGGGCCGCCGCTGCCGCCATGCGTGGTCTCTGCGTCGTAGACGATGGTCTCCTCGGTGACGCGCCCGACAATGCCGCGGCTCGCTAGCGGAATGATCCGCCCGGCAATCGACAGGCGTTCCGCGATCGTCCAGAAATCCAGGCCCTCCGTCTTGCGAAGCTCCTCAACGAAGACCTTGCCGGCTTGCGCGAGAATGGACCGCAGGCCGGTCGGGTAACCCATGACGATCACCTCCGCGCCGGGTGTCGGCGATGCGCTTGCGAGGCGGAGGCCCGCAATGTCGCCGCCGGCAAAGTCGTGACGCAGAACCGCCACATCGGCCTCCTCGCTGACCTTCACGACTTCCACCGATTGAGCGGCCTCAACACCGGGCAGATACACGACGAAGCGGACCATCTCCGGCTGAAGCCCGCGACCGGCGAGCGTCGCCGTGTCGTCCTCGTGCTCCCAGGGCCTGCCGACATGGCGATTGGTGACGATGAGATTGTCGTCGCTCGCGGCAAAGCCGGTGCCGGTGAATTGACGCGTCGCGACGGGCCCCTCCCCATCGAGCGACAGCACCGGCAGCCCGTTGGGCAGCATCGCCGGCTTGCCGTCCTCGCCGACGACGTGGCGCAGCATGCGTCCGCTCTCCATGTCCTTGAAGCCGTAGGCCCCTTGCAAAAACACCACCGAAGACAAAGCGTTGGCGATGACGCGACCGGTGGCGCCGGAGCGGGCCTCTAGCGCTGAGACGCGCTCCGCCGTGGTGACCACCTGGGCGCCGATATCGAGGGCGAGCGCCTCAAGGTCCTGGGCCGTCAGCGCCTCGTCCTGCGCCCGCGCCAGCGTTCGCGAAAAACTCTCACGCTGCGCCGTGCCGGTCTCGATCTGCTGTTGCTGTGAAACGAGCTGTTCCTGTTGCATAGCGTTGATGCGACTCTGCTGATAGGCGAGCCAGCCAAGCAAGATCAGAGCGACGACAACGCCGAGACGGAAGACGATGGAAGTCTCGCGCGCCAGCCCGCCGAACAACTGCCCGCAGCAGCGCACGAGCCGGCGGCCTATCGGCTGGCGGCTTGTGCGGAGATAGGCAAAGGCGTCGCCGACAAGGTCGCTGACCGTATGCCGAGGGCGATGCTGGCTGTCATAGAGGAAGTAGCGGGAGATTGGCCCGTCGTCGCAGAACTCGATGACGTCGTGATTGCGCAGGGGCCGGGTGCTGATGGGACGGCCGTTGACCCAGATGCGATGGCCGCCAATCGCCTCGATGACGTATCCGTCTTTGTCGCGGTGAAGATGCGCGACGGGATCCTCGCCAGGACGGGCACGATCGACGGAGGCATAGAGACGGCGCGCGTCGAGCGTCAGTTCCACCTCCGGCTCTGCCAGCCAGGTCATCGTGCCGCGGGACGGTCCGGTGAGGTGCTCAAGCGCGGCGGCCGGCGGCAGGGCCTCGGGCGCCTCTATGTCTTGCGCGACTTCGCGGTTCATTGTTCTGCCCAGCGCATTGGGGCTCACGATCCGCGTCTAAGGTAAGCCTTCGCCGGTCGATCTCCAATCGGCGGACCACAAGGCCGAGACCGGGGCGAGCGTCTGGCCGCCCGCCATCACGCCGGGCTCCCTAGTGGCCGCGCGCGGCAAGCCCGCTCAGCCGGTCCTGATCGATCACGCCTTGCAGCACTTCCACCGAATCGATGACCGCCATGTCACGCTTGATCACAACACCGTAGCTTCTGAGGCGCTGAAAGACGCGCGACAGACTTTCCGCCTTCATGCCAAGCTTGGAGGCGATCAGCGTCTTCTCGTAAGGGAGGCGCACCGTGCACGCCCCGCTTGAAACAGGACTTTGCGCGATCAGGAATTCCGCCACGCGCTGGATGCCTGAGAGCCCTTTCACCTGTTCGATCTCGTCGACCAATGACCGCACGTGGCGGCACACGGAGGCGAGCATGGTCAAGGCGAGGTTCGGGTCGTTCGATATGGCGGAGACGATGCGCTCCGTGGGGATGGCGATCAGGCGCGCGTCGGTCACCGCCTCGGCATTGGCCGGGTAGGCGTCACGTGCCAGCGCGGCGATCTCCGCGAAGCTCTGGCGGCGCGTGAAGATGCCGATCACAGCCTCCTCGCCGGCGGCGGTGGTGCGGAAGACTTTCACCCAGCCTTCGGCGACGATGTAGAAGAGCCGCGCCGGATCGCCCTGTGCGAACACAGCGTCACCGCGGGCCAGGCTGACGACGCGCGCGCCGTCGGTCACCTGCACGAACTCGGCGTCGCTCAGCTCGCTGAACAGCGGCGCGCCGCGCAGGAAGTCCTTGAGATCGTCACTGGCGTCGGCAGCCATCGCGCTACAGCGTTTCCTCACTCCCGATCCGGTCGACCGCCGCCAGGCATCGCCGATCGGCAACGCCTCACTGCGGCGAGCCAATCGCCGCGGCCAACCAGCTTAAAACCCGTGCCGCCCCTGCCCTTAATCCGGAATCGCTTAACCAAAATCAAGGCTTCGGCCGCCCGCGTTTGAGACAAATTGCCCTAGTCGATCTTCTGACCGCAAACGGCAGTTGAGGCGATCTTTGTCAGCTGTACTTTCAATTCTCACGCTGCTGGCGATGTTGGCGGGTTCACCTGCGCTCGCTGCGGCGGATGCCTCGCGCCTGCTCGGCTATCTGGCGGAGCTTGAGGCGTCCGAGCTCCATCCGGAGGCGGAGCGCTATGGGCCGCCGGAAGCGGACCTGCCGGCGGTGCCGCTCATGAAGGGCGGCGACGTCGTGGGCTGGGCCTTCCTCGCCTCCGACTATGTGTCGACCACCGGCTATTCGGGAAAGCCGATACACGTCGTGGTCGGCATTGACCACGACGCGATCGTCACCGGCGTCAGGCTGGTGGAGCACGCCGAACCGATCGTCCTGATCGGCATCTCGGAATCGCGCATCCGTGCGCTGACGGAAGGCTATGCCGGCCTCGATCTCAAAGTCGAAGCGGCGGCGTCCGGCTCCGGCCATGAGCTTGAGATCATCTCCGGTGCAACCGTCACCATCATCGTCATCGACGACGCGATCGTGCGCGCCGGTTTGAAGGTGGCGCGCCGTCTCGGGCTTGGAGGGTTGGCGCCGGACATTGAGCAGCCGTCGATCGCCTACGAGATCGACACCACGCTCAGCGAAACGCGTGACTGGGCAACACTTGAGAGTGAAGGCGCGATCGCCGGACTGACGCTCGATGTCGGGCAAGTCACCCGCGCCTTTGCCGAGCGCGGCGAAGCGGAAGCGGCATCGCGGCCGGAGAGCGACACGGAATCCGACACCTTCATCGATCTCAACACGGCGCTCATCAGCGTGCCGACGCTTGGGCAAAGCCTGCTTGGCGAGGCGGAATACGGCAACCTCACGCGCGCGCTCGATGAGGGCGAGCATGCCATTCTGATCGCCGGGCGCGGCGCCTATTCGTTCAAAGGGTCGGGCTATGTGCGCGGCGGCGTGTTCGACCGCATCCAGCTCATTCAAGGCGATGTCAGCGTCCGCTTCCGCGACCGGCAGCACCGGCGCCTTGGCGCGGTTGAGGCCGGCGGCGCGCCGACCTTCACCGAGATTGACCTCTTCACCATCCCCGCCGATGTCGGCTTCGACCCCACCCGCCCATGGCGGCTGCAGCTTCTGGCGCAACGCGCTATCGGCCCGGTGGAGAAATCGTTCCTCACATTCGACGTCCCCTACGCCCTGCCTGAGACCTATCTGCGTCGGGTCGCCGGCGCGGATATCGTGCCGGTCATCGCGCAAGCGGCGGGGGACGAGGAAGCGGCCGCGAAGGCCGCCCTCTGGCAGCGGATTTGGCGCGAGCGGCGGGTCGAGATCGGCGTTCTGATCGGCGCGCTGACGGTGCTAACCGCGTTTTTCTTCTTCCAGCTGCCGCTGACGCGAAGCGAGAACGCCGTCTACTGGTTCCGCATCGCGTTTCTGACGTTCACGCTGGTGTGGGTCGGCTGGATCGCCAACGCCCAGCTCTCCGTCGTCAATGTGCTGGCGCTCGGCAACGCGTTGGCAACGGATTTCAGCTGGGACGCTTTCCTCATCGACCCGCTGATCTTCATCCTGTGGTTCGCGGTCGCCGCCTCGCTGCTCTTTTGGGCGCGCGGTGCTTATTGCGGATGGCTCTGCCCGTTCGGCGCGTTGCAGGAACTTCTGAATCGCCTCGCCAAGCTCGTGCGCATCCCGCAATGGCAGCTCCCATGGTGGCTGCATGAGCGTCTGTGGCCGATCAAATACGTCATGTTCCTGGCGCTCTTCGGCCTGTCGCTCTACTCGCTGCCGCTGGCGGAACGCTATGCCGAGGTGGAGCCGTTCAAGACGGCGATCATCCTGAAATTCCAGCGCGACTGGCCGTTCGTGCTGTTTTCCGGATTGCTGCTGGCCGCCGGGCTCTTCGTGGAGCGCTTCTACTGCCGCTATCTGTGTCCGCTCGGCGCGGCGCTCGCCATTCCGGCCAAGCTGCGCATCTTCGAGTGGATGAAGCGCTACCGCGAATGCGGCGCGCCGTGCCAGCGCTGCGCCAACGAATGCATGGTGCAGGCGATCCACCCCGACGGCCGCATCGACACCAATGAGTGTCTCTACTGCATGCATTGCCAGGTTCTCTACCAAGACGATGAGAAGTGCCCCGTCTGCATCAAGCGGAAACAACGGCGTGCGCCGTTCCTCAAGCAGCAGGCGGACAAAGCGAAGGTGGCCAAGCTTCCGACGGCCGCCTGATGATCAAACGTTAGCAAAGGAGAGGGACATGAAAGACGAAGACAAGACGGTCCAGAAGGACGATAAGCTTGCCGTCTCCCGCCGCACAATGTTGGGCGGAACGGCAGTCACGGCGCTTGCCGCCGGCGGCGGTGCGCTTGCCGGTGGAACGGCGGCGCTGGTCGGCGGCGGTGCCGTCACCCCTGCCCGCGCGCAAGCCGGTCAGAAGTCGCATTTGGAACCGGGGGAGCTCGACGAATATTACGGCTTCTGGTCAAGCGGCCAGAGCGGCGAGCTTAGGATTCTCGGCATTCCGTCGATGCGCGAGCTCATGCGCGTGCCGGTCTTCAACAGGTGCAGCGCCACGGGTTGGGGCTCCACCAACGAAAGCCTCAAGGTGCTGACCGACGGCCTTCTGCCGGAGACCAAGGAGTACCTGGCGGCGCACGGCATGCAGACCTACCACAATGGCGACCTGCACCATCCGCATATGTCGTTCACCGACGGCACGTATGACGGGCGCTATCTCTTCATGAACGACAAGGCGAACACGCGTGTCGCGCGGGTGCGCTGCGATGTCATGAAGTGCGACAAGATCATCGAGATCCCCAACACCAGCGACATCCATGGCCTGCGCCCGCAGAAGTTCCCGCGGACGGGCTATGTGTTCGCCAACGGCGAGCACGAGATACCGCTGCCCAACGACGGGATGATCCTCGACGATCCGTCGCAATACATCACCATCTTCTCCGCCATCGACGGCGACACGATGGAGGTGGCGTGGCAGGTCATCGTCGACGGCAACCTCGACAATTGCGACGCCGACTATCAGGGCAAGTTCGCTGTCTCCACGTGCTACAATTCGGAGATGGGCATGAACCTCGCCGACATGACGGCGAGCGAGACCGACTGGGCGGTGATCTTCAACATCGCGCGTATCGAAGAAGGCGTGGCCAACGGCGACTACGAGGAGTACCAGGGCGTTCCGGTGCTCAATGGCCGCAAAGGCTCGCCCTACACCGCCTATGTGCCCATCCCCAACAGCCCGCATGGCTGCAACACGGCGCCGGACGGCAAGCACATCGTCATCAACGGCAAACTCTCGCCGACCGTGACGGTTCTTGACGTCACCAAGATCGACGCGGTGTTCGACGGTGCGGATCCGCGCTCCTGCGTCGTCGCAGAGCCGGAACTGGGTCTTGGCCCGCTCCATACGGCCTTCGACGGCAAGGGCAATTGCTACACCACGCTCTTCCTCGACAGCCAGATGGCCAAGTGGAACATGGACCTCGCCATTCGCCAGTATGCCGGCGAGGACGTCGACCCGATCCTGGCCAAGACCGATGTGCACTACCAGCCGGGGCACAACCACTCGTCCATGGGCGAGACCAACGAGGCCGACGGCAAGTGGCTCGTGTCGCTCAACAAGTTCTCCAAGGACCGCTTCTTGAATGTCGGTCCGTTGAAGCCGGAGAACGAGCAGCTGATCGACATCTCGACCGATGAGCCGGTGGTCGTGCATGACGGACCGACCTTTGCGGAGCCGCATGATTGCATCATCGTGCATCGCTCCAAGGTCAGCCCGGCTTCGGTGTGGGAGCGTGACGATCCCATGTGGGAAGAGGCGCGTGCGCAGGCGGAAGCCGACGGCGTCACGCTTGAGGACGGCGCACCGGAACCGATACGCGACGGCAACAAGGTGCGTGTCTATATGTGGTCCGCGGCGCCGACCTTCTCGATGGAGAGCTTCACCGTGAAGCAGGGCGACGAGGTCACCATCTACGTCACCAACCTGGACGACGTGGATGATCTCACCCACGGCCTGACGCTTGCCAATCACGGCGTCGCGTTTGAGATCGGCCCGCAAGCGACTGCGTCGGTGACGTTCATCGCCGAGCGGCCGGGCGTCCATTGGTATTATTGCCAGTGGTTCTGCCACGCACTCCACATGGAGATGCGCGGTCGTATGTTCGTGGAGCCGCGGGTCGGCTAATGGCCTGGCGCGCCCAGTTTGTTGCGGTCCTGGCGATCGCGGCATCCTCAGCCCTCCCCGGCCTGACCTGGGGGGGCGAGCGGATAGTCGCGGCCGGCACCGGCGGCGCGGGCGCGCTTCAGGTCATCATCAACAATGCCGAGCCGGGCGACGTTGTCCGGCTCGGCCCAGGCCGGCATCTGGGTCCGGTCGTGCTCGACGGCCCGCTCACGCTGACCGGCGAAGCCGGCGCCATCATCGAAGGCCCGGGCGAAGGCACGGTCGTCACCATCACCGGTGATGCGGTGACGGTCAGCGGCCTCATTGTGGTCGGCTCCGGCTCCTCGGCCGAAACGCTCGATTCCGGCATCAAGCTGACCAAGACCGCCACGAACGGTCGGGTCCTGAACAACCATATCGAAGGCAATCTTGTCGGCGTCGACGTTCACGGCGCACGCGACACGCTGGTGAAAGGAAACACCATCATCGGCCGGCGCGACCATCGCATGAACGCCCGCGGCAATGGGGTCTATATCTGGAACGCGCCGGGCACGGTGATCGACGGAAACACGATCCGCTATGGGCGCGACGGCATCTTCGTCAACACAAGCAGCGACAACGTCTTCAGCAACAATCGCTTCGAAGAGCTGCGCTTTGCCGTCCATTACATGTACACCAATGGTGGCGTGCTGACGGACAATTACTCCGCCAACAATCACGCCGGCTTCGTGCTGATGTATTCGCGCGACCTCGTGGTGACCGGCAACCGCTCGCTCGGCGACCGCGACCACGGGATCATGCTGAACTACGCCAACCAGGCGGAGATCGAAGGTAATCTGGTCCGCCGCGGCGGCGAGAAGTGCCTGTTCATGTACAACGCCAACAAGAACCGCATCGCCGACAACCGCTTTGAGGGTTGCCAGATCGGCATCCATTTCACGGCGGGGTCGGAGCGCAACGCCATCACCGGCAACGCCTTCATCGGCAACCGCACGCAGGTCAAATATGTCGGCTCACGCTGGCTTGATTGGAGCGCGGACGGACGCGGCAATTATTGGAGTGACCACACCGCCTTCGATGTCGATGGCGACGGCTTTGCCGACATGCCCTACCGGCCGAACGACATGATGGATCAGATTTTGTGGACGCAGCCGGCCGCGCGGCTCCTGCTCGGAAGCCCGGCGGTGCAGCTTGTCCGCTGGACGCTGTCGCGCTTTCCGGCCTTGCTTCCCGGCGGGATCGTCGATCGCAAACCGCTGATGCGAGCCGTCAATCCCGGCGCGGACGCAGCGGAGGACGCGACATGAGCGGCCCCGCGATCGCCGTCAGCAATGTCTCCAAGCGCTATCGCAAGCAGATCGCGCTGGATGGCGTCTCGCTTGACGTGGCGCCCGGCGAACGCGTGGCGCTGCTTGGCCATAACGGCGCCGGCAAGACGACGCTCCTCAAGCTGGTGCTTGGCCTCACCCATTGCGATGCCGGCTCCATCGCCGTGCTCGGTGCATCGCCTGGCAGCGCCGCCGCCCGGCGTGCCTATGCCTACCTTCCGGAGAACGTTGCCTTCCACAAGCTTCTCACCGGCCGTGAGCAGATCGCCATGCTGGCGCGGCTGAAGGGCGAGAGTGCTCAGCGGGCCGCGGAGAGCCTGGAGCGTGTCGGGCTTGGCGACGCGATGGACCGGCGCATCGGCACCTACTCAAAGGGCATGCGCCAGCGCCTTGGCCTCGCACAGCTCATCATCGGCCAACCGCAGATCGTGATCCTGGACGAGCCGACCAGCGGGCTCGATCCGATCTCGCGCGAAATGTTCTATTCCATCGTCGTGGAACTGGCGGAGGCAGGTGCCGCGGTCATTCATTCCTCGCACGCGCTAACGGAACTTGAGGCGCGGACCGACCGCATCGCGATTTTGCGGA
This sequence comes from Afifellaceae bacterium, assembly GCA_028284625.1. Taxonomy (GTDB): domain Bacteria; phylum Pseudomonadota; class Alphaproteobacteria; order Rhizobiales; family Afifellaceae; genus DASWJZ01. Next base: position 265,563 of record JANQRH010000016.1, read on the forward strand.
ACGGGCAGCTGGTCGCCGACGACAGGCTGGCGCAGCTTCAGATCAACGCCAATTTGCCGATCCGGCTCCGCGTGCAGGCGGGCTTGGAGAGCGCCGACAGCATCGCGGAACGCCTCGGCGGCGCGCGCATCAACGGACAGGCGGTCGAGCTGATCTGTCAGCCCGGCGAGAAGATCGCGCGCCTGGCGCAAGTCACGTCGCTTGGCGAATCGGTGCGCGACATCGACGTCATTCCGCCGAGCCTCGAAGATGTCTACCGCCACTATTGTGGCCTGGATGCCTCAATAGACGGCGCCGGCATGGAGAAAGCGTCATGACCGGACGCATTGCCGCTATGGCCGCCGCAGAACTGAAGATCGCGCTTCGCAACCGCTGGATCCTGACGGCGACCTTCATGATGACCGTTTTCGGGCTGGTGCTGGCGCTTGCCGGCTCCGCGCCTGCGGGAACCGTCGGCGCCGATCGGCTGACGGTGACGGTCGCCAGTTTGGCGACGCTCAGCGTCTATTTAGTGCCGTTGATTGCGCTGCTTCTTTCCTACGATGCCATCGCCGGCGAGGTGGAACGCGGCACACTGCCCCTGCTCCTTACTTATCCGGTGTCGCGCCGCGACATCCTGGCCGGCAAGCTCGTCGCGCAGCTTGCGGTCGTCGCGCTCGCCGTGGCGATCGGCTTCGGTATCACGGCGGCGGCCGTCTGGGCGGCGGGTGGCGCCTCACTTGGCGGGCTCCGCGACCTGACGCGGCTTTATGCCAGCGCCGTGCTTCTGGGCGGCACGTTCCTCGCCGCCGGTTTCTGCCTGAGCGCCGTCACGCGCCAGAGTGCTGCGGCGGCGAGCCTGGCGATCGCGATATGGATTGTGGCGGTCGTGCTGTTCGACGTGGCTCTGCTTGGTGCGGTGGTCGTCGACGATGGCGGCCTCTTCACCACGCATGTCTTCCCGTGGCTTCTCGTCGCCGGGCCCACCGATGCGTTCCGCCTTTTCAATCTCAGCGGCCTGAACGTGGAGCTTGAGGCCGGCGGGCTTGGCGGATCGGCCGCATCGCTTGGCGTCCCGGGTTGGGCGCCGCTCGTCTCCATGGCGCTATGGCCGTGCGCGCTCGTCGTTTTCGCCGCGTTCATCTTCCGGAGGTGCGAAGCATGACCCGTTTCATCACGCCGCTTCTCGCGGTCGCCCTCCTGGCTGGCTGCTCCGAACAAGAGATCGCGTCGGTTCCAGAGCCCATCACCATGAGCGAGGAAGCGGTCGGGCATTATTGCCAGATGATCGTGCTGGAGCATCACGGACCAAAAGCACAGGTGCATCTCGCCGGGATGGATGCGCCGCTCTGGTTCAGCCAGATTCGCGACGCCTTCGTGTTCGACCGGCTGCCGGAGGAGACCGCCGAAGTGTCTGCGATCTACGTCAACGATATGGGCGCGGCGGGTAGCTGGGAGGACCCCGGAGCGGACAATTGGATCGCCGCCGACCAGGCCGTCTACGTCATCGACAGCCGCCGCCGCGGCGGCATGGGCGCGCCGGAGTTCGTGCCCTTTGCGAGCGAAGACGCGGCGCGCGCCTTCACGCAGGATTTCGGCGGCACGATCATCAGCTACACGGAAATCACCGACGCGATGGTGCTAGAGCCAGTGGAGGTCGATCCGCTTTCGCTGCTCGACGGGGACGCCGTGCACGAGCATCAATCGACGCATGCCGTGGAGGAGACCGCGCGATGAGCGGCCTCACGCGCCGGCGCTTCGTCGCGATATCGGCAGCAGCGGCTGGCTCCACCCTTTTTAGCGGGGCCGCCGCGAAGCAGCAGTCGCAGACCTTTCACTGGAAGGGCGTGGCGCTTGGCGCGGAAGCCTCGCTGCGCATTGACGGGATTGAACCGGCCGTTGGCGAGGCGATTGCCGCGCGCTGCCGTGACGAGATCGACAGGCTGGAAGGGCTCTTCAGCCTTTATCGATCGGATAGCGCGATTGCGCGCCTCAACCAGACCGGGGCGCTCGACAGCTCCGACCCGGACATTTTGGCGCTGATGTCAATGGCGCGCGCCGTGCACGACGCGACGGGCGGAGCCTTCGACCCGACCGTGCAGCCGCAATGGGCGGCGCTGGCGGAGCGCTATGCAGGGTCAAAGACGCAAGATGCAGACTTCGCGGCACTGCATTCGCCCGCCGCGGGGTTCGTTCACGTCCGCGTGGACGCCGAACAGATCAGCTTCGATCAGCCCGGTATGGCGATCACGCTGAACGGCATCGCCCAGGGCTACGTCACCGACCGCATCGCCGCGCTCCTGCGCGCTGAGGGGCTCCATCATGTGCTGGTGCATGTCGGCGAGTTCCGGGCCGTCGGGCCGCGTAGCGACGGCGCCGGCTGGCCGATCGGCATCAAGGCGCCGGGTCAGGCGGGCGGCGTCGCGCGCACCATCATGCTCAGCGACTCAGCGCTTGCCACATCGGAGCCACTCGGCACCACCTTCGACAACGCCGGAACAATCGGGCACATCCTCGATCCGCGGAGCGGCGAGCCTGCATTGCGGCGGCGAAGCGTCAGTGTGGAAGCGCCGAGCGCGGCGCTGGCCGACGCGCTCTCCACGGCCTTCTGCATCATGAGAGATGGCGAGATCACCGCGGCGCTGGATGCGTTTCCCGGCGCCCGCCTTGTTCATATGGCTTAGAGCGTTTGACTACGCCGCGGTCAGCTTGACGTATTTGCCATCCGCGATCGGGCAGCGTGCCCACAGCTCGCTCAGCGCATCCACCAGATAAGCCATCTGCTCGTCGTCGTGGAGCGGTGACGGCGTCAGCCGCATGCGCTCCGTGCCACGCGGCACCGTCGGGTAGTTGATGGGCTGCACGTAGATCTTGTAGCGGTCGAGCAGCACGTCGGTCACCGCCTTGCAGTGAACCGGATCGCCCACCAGCACCGGCACGATGTGGCTCGGATTATCCATGAAGGGCAGCTTCGCCTCCGTCAGGCGACGCTTGAGGCTGCCGGCGCGCTCCTGGTGCCGCTCGCGCTCGGCATTGCTGGTCTTCAGATGTCGCACGCTGGCCAGCGCACCGGCTGCGACCACCGGCGCCAAAGACGTGGTGAAGATGAAGCCCGGCGCGTAGGAGCGAATGGCGTCACAGCAATCGCGGCTGGCGGCGATATAGCCGCCCATGCAGCCGAAGCCCTTGGCAAGCGTTCCGTTGATGATGTCGATGCGGTCGGCGACCTTGTCGCGCTCCGAGATACCGCCGCCGCGCGGACCGTAGAGGCCGACGGCATGTACTTCGTCGAGATAGGTCAGCGCGCCATATTCGTCGGCCAGATCGCAGATATCTGAAAGCGAGGCGATGACGCCGTCCATCGAGTAGACGCTTTCCAGCGCGATGATCTTGGGTGTGCCCTTCGGGTATCTGCTCAGCTTGGCTTCAAGGTCGGCGAGATCGTTGTTCTTCCAGATCTCCTTCGGCCCGCCGCCGCGCCGGATGCCGGCGATCATGGAGGCGTGGTTCTTCTCATCGGAGAAGATGACGGCGCCGGGAATGAACTGCACCAATGTGGACAGCGTCGCGTCGTTGGCGACATAGGCCGACGTAAACAGGAGTGCGGCTTCCTTGCCGTGCAGATCGGCGAGCTCCTGCTCCAGCAGCACATGGTAATGGTTGGTGCCGGCTATGTTGCGCGTGCCGCCGGCGCCTGCGCCGCAACGGTCGAGCGCCTCATGCATCGCCGCCAAGACGACGGGATGCTGGCCCATGCCGAGATAATCGTTGGAGCACCAGACGGTGACGTCCTCTTCACCCTTATCGTGGTGTCGCCTGGCGCGCGGAAAGTTGCCGGCGTGACGTTCCAGATCGGCAAAGACCCGATACCGCCCCTCCTGACGCAGGTTCGCGAGCTGCTCAGCGAAGCAGCTTTCGTATTTCATAAACGTCTCCCCACGCCCCGGAGTGTCATCAGACCGGCGGCCAACTTACAATCGCGCAAGACGCCCCTCCAACTCCATAATGACGCAGCCACCAGCCTGCCCCACCGCCCAAGTCCCACCAGCCATACAGCACCGCCGGGGCCGTGCATGCAATCCAACCGAACGGCCCTGCCCCCAACCGGCACCGTCGGTTTCCTTCCTAGATACGTGGCTGGGGTGAAAGGTGTTACGTCGCGCCGGTCATCGCCGGCCCGCGGTCAATATTGCGTGACGTGCCGTGGCCCAGGCCCGCCAAGGCGGCGGGCCACTAAGCATCAGTCAGCCGACGCCTATTCTTCACTCACAGATTTGAGATAAGCGATGACGTCGAGGCGCTCCTGCTCCTTCTTCAGGCCAGCGAACACCATCTTGCCTTTGGGCACCACTTCCTTGGGGTTCTCCAAGTAGCTGGAGAGGATTTCTTCGTCCCACACGATCCCGGATTCCAGCATCGCGTCCGAATATTTGAAGCCCTCCACGACGCCTGCCTCACGGCCGACGACGCCATGCAGCGACGGACCGATCTTCTTCTTGCCCGGCTCGATCGTGTGACAAGCCGCGCATCTCTTGAACACTTTCTCGCCGTTTACCGGATCGGCGTCCTGGGCCATTGCCTGACCGCAGACCAGCGTCATTGCTGCGAGAAGAAGACCCGCTCGAACAGACTGCATACACCATCTCCCTGGTCTTGATGGCTTTTTAGACAGGATTGAAGGAATGGGCCAAGGCCGGCGCGGCGTCAAGCCGCCTTGTGCAGCCCGCTTAACGCGCCTTCGCGGATCGCCGCGATGCGTGCGGCATAGGCGCTTGTCTCGCCGCCGCCAAAGATCGACGAGCCGGCCACGAGCACATCGGCGCCGGCGGCCGCGACAAGCGATGCATTCTCCGCAGAGATGCCACCATCGACCTCCAGGTGGATCGGACGATCGCCGATCATTTCCCGTGTTCGGCGGATCTTCTCAACGACGGAGGGGATGAACGCCTGTCCGCCGAAGCCGGGATTGACGGTCATCAGAAGAATGAGGTCCACCTTGTCCAGCACGCAGGCGATGGCACTTTCCGGCGTCGCCGGATTGATCGACACGCCGGCCTTCTTGCCGAGCGCCTGAATGGCCTGCAGCGAGCGGTCGAGATGCGGCCCAGCCTCGGCATGGACAGTGATGATGTCTGCGCCCGCCTCCGCGAAAGCCTGCAGATAGGGATCGGCCGGGGCGATCATCAGATGAACGTCGAACACCTTTTCGGAGGCCCCTCGGATCGCTTTCACCAATTGCGGCCCGAAACTGATGTTGGGCACGAAATGGCCGTCCATCACGTCGATGTGGATCCAATCGGCTCCGGCCTTGTCGACGGCCGAAACCTCTTCGCCGAGGCGGGCGAAGTCGGCGGCGAGGATCGATGGGGCGATCTGAATCGGGCGCTGCGTCACGTTTCGTCCTCCGATCCAGCAACTTGCATCGTAAAGACGCGGCTTGCCAAGATGTCCTCCGCCTCAATGGTTGAGAGTTCCTCGGAGGAAAGCGTGCCGCCGCGCTCAAAGAGGCGGTTGGCCTGGCGCATGCGCGAGCGGTCGAGCGCGTTGCGGATGGAGCGCCCATTGGCGAAATGCGGCTGCTGCCGGCGGCGGCCGATATAGCGCGTCAAAGCCTCGCGTCCTGATTCCGACAGACGATAGTTCTGCCGCTCCAGCATCTGCTCGGCAATGCCGACCAGTTCGGGATCGGCGTAATCGGGAAATTCGACATGGTGGGCGATGCGTGAGCGGAAGCCCGGATTAGACGTAAAGAAACGCTCCATACGGTCGGCATAGCCGGCCAGGATCACGACAAGGTCCTCGCGCTGGTTCTCCATCACCTGCAGGAGGATCTCGATCGCCTCCTGCCCGTAGTCGCGTTCGTTCTCCGGCCGATAAAGATAGTAGGCTTCGTCAATGAAGAGCACGCCGCCGATCGCCTTCTTCAGCACTTCTTTCGTCTTGGGCGCGGTGTGGCCGATATATTGCCCGACCAGGTCATCACGCGTGACGGTGACGAGCTGACCGCGGCGCACATAACCGAGCCGATGCAGAAGGTCAGCCATGCGCAGCGCGACCGTCGTCTTGCCGGTTCCGGGATTGCCGGTGAAGCTCATGTGAAGCGTCAGCGTCTCATGCGCCAGGCCGAGCTGCTTGCGCGCACGCTCCACCAACAACAGAGCGGCGATCTCGCGGATGCGCTTCTTCACCGGCTTCAGGCCGATGAGGTCGCGATCAAGCTCGTCGAGAATCGCGGCGACGCCGGATTCCTCGTATTCGCGGCGAAGATCGATGGCGTCCTCCGCCGCCGATTGTGCGGCGGCCGGCTCAGTCTGTTGTGGCGTGCTCATGCGGCCAACTCGTCAGACCCGCCGCCGGCGTACGCGAGAAACGGCACGTCGGCTGAACGGCAGGTCACGCATATCGTCGGCCCGCCGGGCGGTCGGCCGCGTAGGCGCGTGTCGTATAGCGGATGGTTCGGCCCGGGCCGTTCTCACGTGTGATGTGGAGGCCCGGCTCGTCCGCCGGACGGTTGACGATGAAGGACAGCCTTATGGACTCCCAGCCGTGGCTGGCATCGAAACCGGAGAGGCGGATATAGCGATCGCCGACCGCTTCACGCGCTTTGGCGAGCTCGTCTATCACCGCCTTGGCGTCGGCGACGTCGAACATCGGATTCTCCCACATCTCCCAATAAGTATTGCGAGGGTGCGGGTCGTCAGTGAACTCAATGCTCACCGCCCAGCCCTGGTCGAGGCAATATTGAACCTGCGCAGCGATCTGCGCGTCGCTCAGATCGGGCAGGAAGGAAAACGTCCCTTGTGTCATGCGCATGGTAATCTCCCTCATTCCGCGGCAGTGGCGGTGGGAACGAAATCGGGTGTGTCGGTGGAGGTGTAGTCGAAGGTGACGTCCTTCCACACGTCGAGCGCCTGCTGCAGCGGCTGACAGGTGCGCGCCGCATCTTGCAGGATGTCGGGGCCCTCATTGATGTAGTCGCGGCCCTCGTTGCGGGCGAGGATCATCGCTTCAAGTGCAACGCGATTGGCCGTGGCGCCGGCGGCGATGCCCATCGGATGACCAATCGTGCCGCCGCCGAACTGCAGGACTACGTCCTCGCCGAGATGCTGGAGGAGCTGGTGCATCTGCCCGGCATGAATGCCGCCTGACGCCACCGGCATCACCTTGTTGAGGCTCGCCCAGTCCTGGTCGAAGAAGATGCCGTGCTCCAGCTGCAGCGGATTATGCGTCTCGCGGCAGATGTCGTAATAGCCGCGCGTCGTCGCCGGATCGCCTTCCAGCTTGCCGACCACGGTGCCGGCATGGATGTGGTCGACGCCGGCAAGCCGCATCCACTTGGCGATGACGCGGAACGACACGCCGTGGGTCTTCTGGCGCGTATAGGTGCCGTGGCCGGCGCGATGGAGATGCAGGATCATGTCGTTCCGCCGCGCCCAGTTGGCCATGGACTGGATGGCCGTGTAGCCGATCACCAGGTCGATCATGATGATAACGGAGCCGAGTTCCTTGGCGAACTCGGCGCGCTCGTACATGTCCTCCATGGTCGCTGCGGTGACGTTGAGGTAGGTGCCCTTCACCTCGCCCGTCTCCGCCTCGGCCTTGTTCACCGCCTCCATGCAATAGAGGAAGCGGTCGCGCCAATGCATGAAGGGCTGCGAGTTGATGTTCTCGTCATCCTTGGTGAAGTCGAGCCCACCCTTCAGCGCTTCGTAGACGACGCGGCCGTAATTGCGCCCGGAGAGGCCGAGCTTGGGCTTGACGGTGGCACCAAGCAGCGGGCGGCCGAACTTATCGAGCCGTTCGCGCTCCACGACGATGCCGGTGGCCGGACCCTGGAACGTCTTCAGATAGGCGACGGGAAGCCGCATGTCTTCCAGCCGTAGCGCCTTCAAGGGCTTGAAGCCGAAGACGTTGCCGATGATGGAGGCCGTGAGGTTGGCGATCGAGCCCGGCTCGAAGAGGTCGAGATCATAAGCGATATAGGCGAAGTACTGCCCCTCCGCGTTCGGCACCGGATCGACGCGGTAGCATTTGCCGCGATACTTTTCGCAGGCCGTGAGGCGGTCGGTCCAAACCACCGTCCAGGTCGCCGTTGACGATTCGCCAGCCACCGCCGCGGAGGCCTCGATGGGGTCGACGCCATCCTGCGGGCTCACGCGGAAGCAGGCGATGATGTCGGTGTCCTTCGGCACGTAATCGGGCTCCCAATAGCCCATCTTGCGATATTCCAGGACGCCCGCTTTGTAGCGGTCCCTGCCGCGGACGGTCTTCGCGGTCGTATCCATTTCGGCCCTCGCTCACCGGCCCTTCAAGCCGGCTTTGGTGTTGCAATCATCCGATAGGGCGCAGCGATGACGTGCGCCCGTTCGCGGCCGGAGGCCGTCCTTGCTTCATCATCATCGTCTCAGGCGGCCCTGCGCTTTTTCTCGATCAGCTTGAGGATGAACGGCGTCAGGATGAGCTGCATCGCGACATCGAGCTTGCCGCCGGGAATGACGATGGAATTGGCCCGCGACATGAAGCTGTCGTGGATCATGGAGAGCAGGTAGGGAAAATCGATACCGCGCGGATTGGCGAAGCGAATGACCACCATCGATTCATCGGCGGTCGGAATCCAACGCGCGATGAACGGATTGGACGTGTCGACGATCGGCACACGCTGGAAGTTGATGTCGGTCTGGCCGAATTGCGGGCAGATGTAATGCACATAATCCGGCATGCGGCGCAGGATCGTGTCGGTGACGGCTTCGGCGGTGTAGCCGCGCTTGGCCTTGTCGCGATGAATCTTCTGAATCCATTCCAGATTGATCACTGGAACCACACCGATCTTGAGGTCGGCGTGTTGCGCGACATTGACCTTGTCGGTGACGGCAGCGCCGTGCAGCCCCTCATAAAACAAGATGTCGCTTGGCGCGGGCATGGGCGCCCATTCGCTGAACGTGCCCGACGGCGCCCGGTAGAGCGCCTCCTCCTCAGCGTCATGGACGTAGTGGCGCAGGCGTCCGGTGCCGCTGCGCCTGTATTCGGCGAAAGTCTCCTCCAGCTCCTCCAGAAGATTGTTCTCCGGGCTGAAATGGCTGAAGTTGTGGTTGCCGCTCGCCGCCGCATCGGCCTGCCGCTTGGCCATCTCCGCGCGATCGTAGCGATGAAACGAATCGCCTTCGATGAACACGGCTTGGACGTTCTCGCGGCGGAAGATGTTCTCAAACGTCATGCGCACCGTAGTGGTGCCGCCGCCTGACGAGCCGGTCACGGAGATGATCGGGTGCTTCACGGACATCGGTCAGGGCCTGAACAGCGAGCGCGTGCCGAAGAGCGGCGCGCGCTCCTCGATTGCGCTTGGGTTGGTGTGGTATCGGGCGATGAGCTCCACCTCGCCCTTCGACCCGAAGACCAGCGGCACGCGCTCGTGAAGTTCTTCCGGCTTGAGCGAAAGGATGGGATTGACGCAATCGGTCGCGCTGCCGCCGGCCTGCTCCATCAAGAGAGCGATCGGATTGGCCTCGTAGATCAGCCGCAGGCGCCCGTTGCCGTAGCCCCCGCGCTGGTCGGCGGGATAAAGAAAGACGCCGCCGCGCACGCAGATGCGGTAGGCATCAAGGCCCACCGAAGCGAGCCAGCGCATGTTGAACGTGCGTCCCTGCGGACCGGCCTCGCCACGCAGGCAATCGTCGACGTAGAGCCGCACCGATTCCTGCCAGTGCCAGTAATTGGAGGCGTTGATGGCGAATTCCGACGCCTCGGCGGGAACACGCGTGTTGTCGGTGGCGACCTCAAAGCCGTCGTGGCTTTCGCTGTAGCGCAGAATGCTGGTGCCGCTGCCGAGCGTCAGCAGGATCAGTAATTGTGGTCCGTAGACGACGATGCCGGCGGCAAGCTGCCGATCGCCGGGCTGGAGAAAGCTCGCATGCGGCGATTTCGGCGCATCGATATAGGGCAGGATCGAGAAGATCGTCGCGAAGGACAGATTGTAGGCGACGTTGGCGGAGCCATCGTGCGGATCGATCGCCAGCGCCAACTGGCGCGACGCGTCGATCAGGCAAGGTTCGGCAAGCTCCTCTGAAGCATACGCCGCGACCGGCGCGCGACGTGCCGCGTTCAAGAACATCGCGTCGGCCGCAACGTCCAATGTGGTCTGCGCGTCGCCGTCGGGGTTCACGCCGGGGGAGATGCTTGAGAAGTCGTGGATTGTGGGGTCTTGGCTCATGCGCCAGACGTCACGCGCCGTGCGCGCGATTTCGCGCACCGTCTGGGCGACCGCTTCGCCGAAGGGCGCCTCAGGGCACGTATGCGTCTTCAGAAACGTATCGAAATCCACTGCCACGGCCTGCCTCCTCCGGTGGCGCAAAACGCTTCGCAATCTTCCGTCTGGGTTTTGCGACCCCGGAATTACTTATTCAGGGCGCCGTGGCGCTTTCACATGGCCCGGCTCGACAGGTTAAGTAAACTTGAATATTCTTTGTGTGACGAAAACTTTTTCTTATCCTGAAGATGCGCAACATAACGCTTCGGCAATTACGGGCGGCCTCGGCAATCGGGCGCGCCTGCAAGATCGTCACCGCCGCCCGGGAGCTCAGCCTGACGCCACCGGCGGTCACGCAACAGCTTCAGCAGCTTGAAGAATCCGCCGGCTGCGCTCTGTTCGACCGAACCAATAACGGCCTGTTCGCCACCCAGGCCGGCGAGGTCGTTCTGGAGACGGCGGCGCAGGTCTGGTCGCTGATTTCCGATTGCGAAGATCGGCTGGCGGCGCTCAACGGACTGACGGCAGGACGCCTGACGGTGGGCGTCGTCAGCACGGCGAAGTATTTTTCGCCGCGGCTGATCGCCGGTTTTTCCGAGCGGCATGGCGGCGTCGATATCCGCATTGTGGTGGGCAACCGTGAGGAGATGATCGACCGCTTGGCCGATTTTGAGGTCGACGTTGCGATCATGGGCCGACCGCCGAAGGATCATCCGGTTGAGGCGGTGGTGTTCGGCGATCATCCCTTGGTGGTCATCGCGCCGCCGAACCACCGGCTCGCCGAGCGGCGCAGCATTCGCAAGGAGGAGCTGACCGGGGAAGTGCTGCTCATGCGTGAGGAAGGCTCCGGCACGCGATTGTCGATGCAGAAGTTCATCGGCGGGATGCGACTGGCCGGCGGCAGGCCGATGATTGAGATGGGCAGCAACGAGACGATCAAGCAGGCAGTTATGGCCGGGCTCGGCATCGCCTTCATCTCAGGCCACACGATCGAAGCGGAGCTGGAAAGTGGGCGACTGGTCACGCTGCAGGTGCGCGGGTTGCCCGTGCAGCGCCAATGGTTCGGTGTTCGCCGTCAGGACAAGGCGTCAGCGCCGACGGTCGCTGCTTTCGTCAACTTCCTGAAGGAAGAAGGCGCGCGCTACCTGCCGCAACCTGTGCTGAAGAGGACGCATGTTCCGCGGGCCGCGGGCCGGTCCGGCAAAGCCAAACCGCCGCGTCAGCGCACGCCCTGAGCCTCTGCGTCGGCCGGCGTTTCCAGCCGGGACCGCCGCCGTTGTGAAGCGAATACAAGCGCCAGCAGGGCGAGCCCGAAGGGATAGACCAGCTCCTTGGGCGGCAGGCCGACCACCTTCCTGTCGACGGCCGTGACAATGTCGTCGAAGTCCACACCCGCCTGCTCCGCCGCGCCGCCAAAGGCAAAGCTGTCGACGACCCAGCGACCGCCTTCGGCCTCAGCCAAAGTGAGGCCGAACGGCCCTTGCGTCTGCAAGGAGCTTGGCTCCGGCGCCGTCAGCGTGAAGAGTTTGAAGCGATCGCCGTAGGGCGTCTCACGCACGACGTGGAAGCGCATCACGTCGCCCGGCTCGATTTGCATTTCACCGGCGGCGAAGCGCTCAATCTCGACCGGCTCAAACGGCGGATAGAGGCGATCCATGAACAAGCTCGGGCGGAAAAGCGCGACGATCACCAGAACAAGAACGAGGCTCTCCCACAGGCGATTGCGCACCAGCATCCAGTTCTGAGTCAGCGAGCTGAAGGACAGGATCGCCAACAGTGATACGATGAAGATCAAGATGGCGTGCCAAATGCTCTCCACACCGATCAGCAAGAGCGTCGGATTGAAGATGAACACGACGGGCAGGATCGCGGTGCGGATGTCGTAGAGGAACGATTGCACACCGGTCCTGAGCGGCGAAGCGCGTGAGATGGCCGAGGCGGCGAACGCGGCGAGACAGACCGGCGGCGTGGAATCGGCCAGAAGGCCGAAAAAGAGAACATAGAGGTGAACCGCGATCAGCGGCATCACCAATCCGGCAGCACTGCCAAGCTCCACCAGAACACCGGCCAGAAGCGAGGCGACAACCAGATAATTCGCCGTAGTCGGGAGCCCCATGCCGAGCACGATGCACAGAACCGCCGTGAGGCCGAGCAGGACATAGACGTTGCCGCCGGCGATCGCCTCCATCACGCCGATCAGCGAGTTGGAAAGGCCGGTGGAGGAGACTGCACCGACGATGATGCCGGCGGCGGCCACGGCGACGGCGATGCCAACCATGTTGCGGGCACCGGCGATCATGCCGGCGACGCAATCCTCAAATCCGTTTCGCAGCGCCGGCAGAAACGCGCTGCCGCCAGCGCGCGCCTCTTGCACGACCGGACGCAGCAGGATGATCGCGAAGAGCGCCAGGATCGCATAGAACACCGCGCTTGCCGGGCTCCAGCGTTCAACGATCAGGAGATAGACGAGGACGACCAGCGGCACGAGGTAGTGGAGGCCGGAGCGGAAGGTGCGGGCAAGATGCGGAATGTCGGACCGCGGCAGGCCGCGCAGGCCAAGCTTCAGCGCCTCCAGATGCGAGATGTAGAGCAGCGCGATGTAGCTGATCACCGCGGGAATGAAGGCCGCCTTGATCACATCGAGATAGGTGATGCCGACGAACTCGGCGATGATGAAGGCGGCCGCGCCCATGATGGGCGGCATGAGCTGGCCGTTGGTCGAGGCGGCCACTTCGATGGCGCCGGCCTTCACCGCCGGCATGCCGATCTTGCGCATGACAGGAATTGTGAACGTGCCGGTCGTCACGACGTTGGCGATCGACGAACCGGAAATCATGCCGGTCATGCCGGAGGCGAGAATCGCGGCTTTGGCCGGCCCGCCGCGCATGCGCCCGACCATGGCGAAGGCCAGGTCGAGGAAGTATTGACCGGCACCGGCGCGCTCCAGAAGCGCGCCGAAGAAGACGAAAAGAAAGACGAAGCTGACAGACACACTGATGGGGATACCGAAGATCGCCTCGCCGCCCAGCCATTGGTAGCCGATCAGGCGTTCCAGCGAGACGCCCTTGTGGGAGACGACCAGCGGCATCTGCTGTCCAAATATGGAGTAGAGCAGGAACAGCGTACAGACGATGACCAGCGGAATGCCGATGGCGCGCCTAGTCGCTTCCAGAAGGAGCAACATGCCGACGCCGCCGAGGATTGCCTCGACCGGAACGGTCAGACCGGCGAGTTGCCATTCAAGAAGCACACCTTGGCGGCGCACGAGCCCCTCGTACCCGACGAACAGGTAAAGCGCCGTGGACGCGGCGAGCACAGCCAGGAAGATGTCGTACCACGGGATGCGGCGCTCGCGGTCGGCGGCACGCGCGGGAAAGATGAGGAACGCCAGAAGTAGTCCGAAGGCCAGGTGGACGGAGCGCGCCGGCACATCGGTGATGATGGCGACGCCCAGCATGAAGGGCAGCGGCGAGGCGATCCAAAGCTGGAAAAGCGTCCATAGAACGCAGACGGTTCCGATGACGAGCCCCAGCCGCGGCCCTGTCGTGCGGTGGGCCTCCAGCTTCTCCAGGGCCTCGGCAGCCTCCGCCGTCAGCGCACCGCCGTTCGGCGCCGGCGCGTCGTTGGTGCTTCTGTCGGCTGTGATCGCCCGCTCCCCGATCAGCCCTTTAGGGCCGGCGCCGCGTCGTAACGGCGCCGGCTTTTGATGTGGGGCTTACCAGCCCTTCTCGTCGTAATATTTCTGCGCGCCTGGATGGATGGGTGCGGAGAGCGCATCGACGATCATGTTGGCCGGATCCAGATTGGCGAACGCCGGATGCAGCGTGCGGAAGTCGTCGAGATTCTCAAACACCGCACGCGTGACCTCATAGACCACGTCTTCCGGCACACTGGCGCTTGTCACGAAGGTGGCCATGACGCCGAACGTGGTCACGTCCGCGCTGGTGGTCGAGTAGGTGCCCGCCGGGATTGTCGTGAACGCATAATAGTCGTTCTCGTTCACCAGCTTCTGCGCCACGGGGTCGTCCCTGAGATCGACGATATAGGCCTCGCAGCCGTCGGTGGCGACCGACACACCGGCATTGGGCACGCCCACCGTGTAGCCGTAGGCGTCGATATTGCCGTCACAAAGGGCACTGGACTGCTCCGTCGACGTCAGTTCCGACGCGACGGCGAAGTCATCGGCGCTCCAGCCGTGACCGGCCATCAGCTCCTCGGTCGTGCCGCGCTGACCTGAACCGGCGTTGCCGATATTGAAGCGCTTGCCGCGGAGATCATCCCACGACTGAATGCCGGAACCCGCGGCCGCGATGATCTGATAGGGCTCCGGGTGCACGGAGAAGACGGCCCTGAGATCGGGGCACGGGTTCACGCGGTCCGGCTTGGAGCTGTTGACGGCGTGGAACTGCCAGTCCGATTGGGCGACGCCGAAATCGAGCTCACCTTCGCAGATCTGGCCGATATTGTAGGTGGAGCCCGCTGTCGACGGTGCGGAGCACCGAATACCGTGCTTGCGCCCTTCCTTGCGGCCTTCAGCGGCTTCCTTGTGGACCATCCGGCAGACGGAGTTGCCGACCACAAAGTAGACACCGGTCGGGCCGCCTGTGCCGATGGTGATGAAGCGCGTGTCTTGCGCTGAAGCCACGCCGCTCGCCATGGTCATGGCAGCCGCGAAAGCCGCTACGGATAATGTGTATCTAAGGTGTCGAGTCATGTTTGCTCTCCCTTCCTTCCTTGCTCTCTCTCTATTCGCCGGTTCGCTTCGGCGAGCTAAGCTGAAACACGAACGGCCGCCGCATCGTTTTGCGGCACGCGACGGCGCGCCTTGTCGGCCTCGGACAAAGCCATTTCCACGGCCGCGCTCAGACGATCGACAATCGCGTCGATGGTTTCCGCGTCGACAATGAACGGTGGCGCGATCAGCACGTGATCACCGCTTCGACCGTCGGCCGTGCCGCCGCCGGGATAGACGCAAAGACCTTTTGCCATGGCCGCCTGCTTTATGCGGACCGGCAGATTGTCGCTTGCGGCAAACGGCGCCTTGCTGCCGCGGTCAGTAACCAACTCGATGGCGCGGAACAGGCCGCGGCCGCGAATGTCGCCAACATGCGGGTGATCGCCGAAGCGCGCCTCCAGCTGCCTTTGCAGACGCTCGCCCTGGCGGCGTACATTGTCCAGCAGGCCATCGCGGCGAATGACCTGCTGCACCGCCAAAGCCGCAGCGCACGACATAGCGTGACAGATGTAAGTGTGCCCATGGTGGAACGCGCCGGGGCCTGAGGCGATGGCGTCGTAGATCCTTTCGCTGAGCAATGTCGCGCCGATTGGCTGATAGCCGCCGCCCAGGCCCTTGGCGACCGTCATGATGTCGGGCGCCACCCCTTCTTGCTCGCAGGCATGCAGCGTGCCGGTGCGGCCCATGCCGCACATGACCTCGTCGAGAATCAGAAGCACGCCGTGCCGATCGCAAATTTCGCGGATGCGTTTGAAGTAGCCGGGCGCCGGCGTGACCGCGCCGGCGGTGGCGCCGACGACGGTCTCAGCAACAAAGGCAATCACCGTCTCCGGGCCGAGCGCGATGAGTTTCTCCTCAAGGGCCGTTGCGGCGCGGATGCCGTAGGCGCGCTCATCCTCATCCGCATGACGGTGGCGGTAGGCGTAGCACGGCTCGATGTGATGCGCCTCAAAGAGCAGCGGCTCGAATGCCGCGCGCCGTCCGACATTGCCGCCGACGGCAAGCGCGCCGAGCGTGTTGCCGTGATAGCTCTGCCGCCGGGCAATGAAACGCGTGCGCTGCGTCTCGCCACGCGCCACCGCACATTGGCGAGCGAGCTTCAACGCCGCTTCCATTGCCTCCGAGCCGCCGGAGACGAAATAGACATGGCTGATCCCCGACGGCGCGTGCGCGACAAGATCATCGGCGAGCGCCTCCGCAGCCTCGCTGGTGAAGAAGCTGGTGTGCGCGTATTGGAGCTTCTCCATCTGGGTGCGCAGGGCGTTCAGAATATCGGGATGGCCATGGCCGAGGCACGACACCGCCGCTCCGCCGGAGGCGTCGATATAGACCTTGCCGTCGGCGTCGCGGATGGTGACGCCGCTGCCGTTCACCGCGACGGGGAGATCTGGGCCGATGGTGCGGTGGAGGATGCGCGTGCTCATCACACGGCCCTTAGGCTATTGCTCCGCCGGTCGGCGATCGCGCAGCGTCGACCTCGCGGCCGGATGCACCAGGTGCCGGCCTGACTGGAAAATCGGGACTTTGCTGTGCCCAGCACCCACGCGCCGGGCCCTTTCCTGCACGTCACGCGGGCGAAGCTAATCGCCTACTAAACCAAGGGCAATATGTGTGTCCCGAGTGGTGAAACTTAGCCGGTGACACGACCGAATTACCGCGACCTCAGCCCGCCCTCGCCAGCCTTATTGCGGGACCGCGCGCTCAAGGTGTTCGCGCAGCATCTGGCGTTCGGCGGCCTCGACACCGAGATCGTAGATCGCGGGGATGTTCTCCGCGGCGTCGAGGCGGCGATAGGTGTTGACCGTCTTCTTGGTCAGGCTCACGCCGATCTCGCGTTCCAGCCAGTCGGGCTCCAGCCGCACGTCGTATCGCAGGAAGTTGAACAAGGGCTGCCGGAAGGGCGGCGGCACGTGCCCGAGATCACCGATCTCGGAATTGATCGGCCAGTTCATCGGGCTGTCGCCGAGCCACGACATCAAGGTGTCGACCAATTGCTGAGCGTCGGAGACCTGCGCGGTCAGCGCATGCAATGCAATGCCGATCGTGCGGAGCATCGGCAGCTCGTCGAGCGAGATGCGATGGCGGAACGAGCCGGTGCCGATGGAGATCACCGACAGATTGTCCGTCCCAAGCGGCCAGCTCAGGCCATAAGGCGGAAGGGCCGCGACCAGGAACAAATGCAGCGCCGGGCTGTTATGCGGGCTGACGCCACCATCCACGAAGAGACCCGGTGGCGCGCCGCCAACGATCTCGATGGGCTCCGGATCGAAATAGTTCGGCGCTGCGGTGCTGGCGCGCACGACGTTGACGAGCGGGTAGTGGCGGTTGCCGATGAAGGAGCCGTCGGCGGGCGACTCCCAGAAGCTGGAGCGCGGATTGTTCATGACAATCCACGTGCTGCCGGTATCGAGCCGCTTGGTGACGATGCAGAGGCCGGTGCGCAGATCGTCTGAGTCGAGTGTGCGCTCACCGATAATGTCGCGAAGCTCGCTGGTCAGTCGCCGCGAATCGAAGCGTGCCCTCAAACCCGTCAGCCGCCACATGGAGCGCTGGAACACTTTTGGGCCGAGCTTGCGGTAGAAGTCGCAAAGGTCCGACGCGCGGAAGCCGAGCGCCAGGCCGGTACCGATGATGGCGCCGGTAGACGTGCCGCCAATCAGATCGAACCAATCGGCAAGCAGCACGGGCTTGCCTTCGATCTCCTCGATGAGCTTCTCTAGCCGCTCAAGATAGGCCAGCGTGAGCGCGCCGCGCACGCCGCCACCATCCAGCGAGAGAATACGCTTATGGCCGGGACCGAAGAGATGCCGGTCGCGAGGGGATTGGGCTTCGCTTTCGTCGCTATCCACCGTTCTGGCCGCTCGTCCGCATTTCCCGAGGCGCGTCAAGGCTGTCGCGTCATGAGGCGTTTGGCAATAGCGGCAAACACCTCAATTGCGGCAGCGTCGTTGACGTCATCGCCGTTGATGAGACGGGGTACCGGCTTCGAAGATGCCCCGGCTGCATCTGCAGTCGGAAGCCACAGGACCGGGCGCCCTTCCCGTCTCGCCAGGTCGATCACATGAGCGGTGCCGCCGACGCCCCTCGCCTCGCGGCCATCCCAGATCGCGATCAGCATGTCGCTCCGCTCAACAACCAACGCACCGATGGTCTCATAAGCCGCTTTTTTGCTGGCTTCGCTGGTTCGTTGCCCGTCCAGCTCAACAATCTCAACGGCGTGGCTCAAGAGATGCCTATAGTCCGCGCGCGATTCGGCGCTCGCAAAATCTTCGGCATAGGCCTCGCGTTGAAACGGCAGCAGCGCGATGAGCGCCACGCCCATCTCCACGGCCAGCGCCGCAGCGATCCTGTCGGCGCCTTCCGCCAGCGGCGAGATGATCCGCAGTGATTTGGTGCCGGGAACCGTGTCGACGGCCTCCGCGATCGCCTCGTTAAGCGCGGCGAAAACCCGACGCATCTCGTGCGTCAGGCGCACCAGTTCCTTGCCATCGAGCCTGTTGAAGCGGTGGCCGGTCACGCCGACGTTGAGGGGGCGAATGGAGTTTGACACGGGATGAGACTAGCCCTTGCAAGGGCATGAAGGCCACTGCCCTTCATCTCCCTAGCGATCAAGCCTCGGGAGGCATTTCCGCGGATGGGAGATGACGGCAATTGTCGGGAACGTTGCTTCCCGACACCTTGAAATCGTAGCAGCTCAGGAAGCGGGGGTGGTTGGCGCCGATCGCATATCCGGCAAGCGCAATAGCGATGGCGATGGCCCAGACCGCAACGCGCAGCTTCGGCTGCGTCAGGCTTTCAATGTCGGGCACGGCCACCATGACCAGCACGTAGACCAGGTAGGGCAGCGTCATGGCCAGGATCGCCACGGTCAGGATCCACTCTGCCCAATCCACTTGCGCCTGGATGAGGCTCGCTTCGCCCTCAATGGCCACCATGAGCAGCCAAACCGACGGCAGCGCAAGAACGAAGCGGCCGCGCCAAGACATGAACGACGGCAGAGCATCGACCGGCGGCACGAACAGGCTGGCGACCAGCGCAACGGTGGCCGCGACCCAGACGTAAAGCAGATGCTCGAAGAAGACCGTACCGAAGACGCCGTACCAAAATGCGATGCCGAAGATGCCTGCCGAAATGGCGATCGACGACAGAACGAAGGCGCGAGCCTCCTGCGGCGTAACGTGAGTGGCAACGCTGGCCTGGTCCGACATAGCGCAATTTCTCCATTCCCTCAGGCCGGCGAATGAGCCGGCCCCGATCGGTTCAGGAGGAGATGGCGGACGCTGCCTCTGTCGGGGAGTGAATCACGGTATACAGAGGGTGAACTTCGCCGCCGGGATCACGCGGGGATCTCCAGCCCGGCCTTGCGCCAGCCGTCGAGGACATGCGCTTCGTCGTCCGGCCGAAAATTCCAGATGCGGAGCGCTTCGCGTGCCTGATCTTGGAAAGCGGGGAACTCCGCGAGCGCGGAGTCGACTGCCTCGCCGGCCGCTGAGGCATGACCGAGCTGTCCGAGGATCATCGCGCGGATAAGGTCTCCCCAGAAAAACGCGCCAAGCTTGACAGCCTCCGTCTGCGACAAGGCCTCGGCATATTCGCCGCGCACATAATGATCGATCGCCAGGAACGCGCGATACCAGCCGGGCGGATGCGGCGAGAGCTCCAGCGCCCGCTCAACGAATGCACGGCCCTTGGCCCAATCCTGCGAGATGCCGAGACAGACGCCGTAATCGGCGATCAGATCGGGATAGTTGGGATTGAGCGCGAGCGCCCGTTCCGCGGCCGCGCGGTATGAGGCCATCTCGCGGCGATGGTAGTGGGTCATGAACAACGCATGATGGCCGGTGGCGTTGGCCGGGTCGATCTCAATCGCCTTTTGCGCCGCCTCCACCGCCCGGTCGAGCGGCGGCGTCTCCCGGCTTAGGGCGTATCCGCCGCGCACCTCGTCGCCATAGACAATCGCCAGCATCGCCCATGCGCCGGCGTAACCGGGATCGATGGCGACGGCGCGTTCAAGCAGCTTGACGACGCGCGCGTGGGTCTCGCGAGTCGGGTCACGCCAATATTCCGACGCCAGCAGCCGGCATTCATAAGCGTCAAGCGCCTGCGTGCCGGCCTGGCGGCGCGCCTTGCCGAAGCGGTGAATGATGCCGTGCGGCTCGGCGATCTCAGCGGCGATCCGCGAGGCGATGTCCTCTTGAATGTCAAAGAGGTTTTGGGCGCTGATCTCGCGATCGTATGTGTCGCCGGCGAGGTGCGCGCCTGTCTTGGCGTCGACCAGTTGCGACGTGATCCGCACCTGGTCGTTCCAGCGCCGCACGCTGCCTTTCAAGACGTAGCGGACGCCCAGCTCCGCGCCGACATCGCGCGGATCGGCGGGGTGGCTCTTGTAGCGGAACGTGGAGTGCCGTGAGATGACCTGCAGCTCGCGAAAGCGCGAAAGAGCGCTCAAAATCTCCTCGGTGAAGCCGTCGGCCAGGTATTCCTGTGTCGGGTCGCCGCTGAGATTGTCGAAAGGCAGAACAGCGACGCTGTCGTCCATGCGACGCTGCCGCTCTGCACCATCGGGCAGTGATGCATCGCCTGGGGCATGATCGTTCATCGCCTGGCCGTCGCTGTCCGGATCGAGCGCGACCTCAAAGACCGGCGCGTATGACCCCTTGGGGATGAAGATCCTCAAGGGATCGTCCCGCCCGTCGCCGGCGTAATAAAGGTCGAGCCGCGTTCGCAGCTTTCCCGCCTGCACGCGGACGATCGTGTCGATCGATGGGTCGAAGTCGTCGGGCTTGTCGAACACGTCCACGCCGATGGCGTAGCCCTTCAGCGATTGCGTATCGCCGGCGAGCGCCCGATCGACCAGATATCGCAGGAAGCGGCTGAGACGAGTGGTTTCGGCGAACTGGGCGCTCGCCAGGACCCGTTCAAGCTGCTGTTCCACGATGCCGCGGTCGAGGTGTGCTGAGGCGATCATGCTCACCAATGACACTCCCGAAATCACCGCCCCGCAGCGTCGTCGTTCGTGGAGGCTCGGAGCCTAACACGGTTCGCAAGTTAAGGCACGCGGCCCGGCCTCGCGGCTGCGGTTCACCGTGACTCACTCATCGCCAACGGTCCTGCCGATCTATCTCGGCCCGCAAGACGGCCGACCAACAAGCGCGCCGCCTCATCAAACCGGAGACCCCGCAAATGAACAAGAAAGCTGAATTCGTGGAAACCGCCAAAGCCCGCCTCGATGAACTCGGCCAGGAGTTCTCGGCGCTGGAAGCCAAGCTGAACGACGCCGGGCGCACGGCCGATACCTGGACCAACGCGCAAGCCTCCAAGCTGAAGAAGGACTGGGAGCAGGCGAAGGCGGACGTGAGCTCGATCGCCCAACGCATCGAAACCGAAGGCGAAGAGGCCGTCGGCGATGCGCGGGAGAAGGCCGAGCGTCACTGGGAGGCGCTACGCGCCGCCGTCAAGACTTACCGCGAGCATCTGGAGAAAGACGTCGCGGTTTGAAGCCGGACTGCAATCCCGCAGCGGCACCCCACCCCCTGAAAAGGAGAACTGAAATGAAGACGACACTCGCAATTGCGGCGGCGGCCGCCTTTTTCTTCGTGCCGAACGCAGCGCTCGCCAGCGACGCCCCCAAGGTGGGCGAGAGCATCCTCGGCGTTGAGGTGAACGTCACCAAGGTCGCCACGACCGGCTACAGCGCCAACTCGCTGATCGGCGCCACTGTCCACAACGACAAGAAGAAGGAAATCGGCACCGTTCACGACCTGATCGTCGCCACTGACGGCGAAATCAGCCTGGTGATCGTGGAAGTCGGCGGTTTCCTCGGCGTCGGCTCCAAGTGGGTCGCCGTGCCGGCCGGCCTCTTCCAGCCCGGTCAGAAGGACGAAGTGGTCCTCGCCGGCGCGACCGAAGCGGCGCTGAAGGACATGGCGCCGTTCCGCTACGCCAACTGAGCCAAGCTCAACGCTTCGCAGAAAGGAGACGCTGTTATGACGACTTCACACGCGGAAGGGACCGGCAACGGTTGGTTCATTGCATTGGGCATCGTGCTCGTTCTCACCGGGATGGTCGCCGTGGCGTTTCCTTTCGTGGCGACGCTTTCGGTGGAGCTCTTTGTCGGTTCGTTCATTCTGGTGGCCGGCTTGTTCACCGTCTTTCACGCCTTCGCCGAGAAGGAATGGGGCGGCTTTGCCTGGCAGCTGGCGATCGGCATCCTCTACAGTCTCGGCGGCATCGGGTTTCTTGCCCTGCCGATCGGCGGTGCGATCGCGCTGACCATGTTCCTCGGCATCGTGTTCCTGACGGAAGGCATTGCCCGGATGGTCATGGCGTTTCGCATCCGGCCGGAGCGGGCCTGGGGATGGGTGCTGGCATCGGGCGGCGTATCGCTCATGCTGGGCATTCTGATCCTCGCCGGCATCGGCAACGGGGCCTCGCTCGCCTTTATCGGCCTCTTGGTCGGCATCAACCTCATCTTTGCCGGCGCGTCGTTCACGGCGCTCGGCTTTGGGAGCACGCAGTCCCCGGTGGCGCATCCGGCCTGAACCGGCTCAAGACGGCACCTAAAGAACGACATTGCGAGGCGGGCGCTGACGGGCCCGCCTCTCTTCTTGTTCGGCCTCAGCCGTGATGTTCCGCGCCGAGGCCCTGGAACATGCCGCGGATATCGACAGTGGATCGATTGCCGAGATCGGCGTGGCAGCGATCGAGCCACTCTTCGGTACGCTCGCGGCCGATCTCGAAGAGGTGCTTCAGAAAGGCCCATTCGGCGTTGAACTTCGACGACGCGCCGAGCGGGTCGAGGCGATCCTGCGCCTCGATGATGTGAACCTTCATCTGCTTGTATTCGCTCGGATCGAGCTTTCCCTCCTGCAGGAGCCGGCGCACGAAATCGATGGCGCGCAGCTCCTTCAATAGGCTGCCGTTGAAGGTGATCTCGTTGACGCGGTTCAGGATCTCCCGGGCCGTCTTGGGCGTGCCCTTCTTCTCCACCGGATTGATCTGCACGATCACGATGTCGGACGTCGTGCTGCCGTCGAAGAAGGGAAAGAGCACCGGGTTGCCCATGTAGCCGCCATCCCAATAGGGAATGCCGTCGATCTCCACCGCCTGGAACACGAACGGCAGGCAGGCAGACGCCATCACCATCTCGGCGGTCAGCTCGTCTTTCTGGAAGACACGGATGCGGCCGGTCTCCACATTGGTCGCTGAAACAAACACCTTGATGGCGTCGCACGACCGCACGCGCTCGAAATCCACCCTCTCCTCGATCAGCTTGAGGAGCGGGTTGTAGTTCAGCGGGTTCAGCTCGTAGGGCGATGTGAGGCGGTGGAGCAGATCGAAGAAGATGTAGCTCGGGCTATGGTCCAGGCTCCAATTGCCCATGAAGACGTCGATCGGACTGCGGGTGATCGGGTTCATGCGCGCCGCGTCGCTGACGGCGCGCCAGAAGACCTCCAGGGCTTCGCGCGCGCCATCCTCGTCGTGCCGCATGATGCCATCGGCAACGACGACGGCATTCATCGCACCGGCCGACGTGCCGCTTATCGCGTCGACGCGGATGCGCCCGTCCTCAAGCAGCTTGTCCAGCACGCCCCAGGTGAACGCGCCATGCGCGCCACCGCCCTGAAGCGCCAGATTGATCGACTTTCTTGCCTTGCTCTTCGCCACGCTCGCCATCGCTAAACGGAGACTTCCGGGAAGATTTGGTCGCGCGGCGCGTATTCAAGGGGCGGCGATAACTCCATATCAATGCCCCATTGATTAAGACGGATAGCGAGCGACGATTTGGAGGTCACGGATTGAGCAGCCTGTCCGACCAGGGAACGCAAGGTCTATTGGCGCCAAATGGCGCGACCTGGCGTGCCCGCTCGCGCATTGCCGAGTGGATTGAGGCCCTTCACGAGCCCGTCAGCGCGCAATCCTTGGCGGCCTTCCGGATATCGTTCGGCCTTTTGATGGTGTGGGACGTTTGGCGCTTCATCAAATACGACCGTATTCATCGCTATTACGTCGAGCCTGAGTTCTTCTTCAGCTATTACGGCTTCGGCTGGGTCAGGCCGCTGGCCGAGGCCTGGCAGATGCATGCCGCATGGCTCGCGGTCGGCGTCCTTGCGCTGATGGTCGCGCTTGGGCTCTTCTATCGCTTCGCGATCGTCGGCTTCACGGTGCTCTTCACCTATTTCTTTCTTCTCGATAAGGCGCAGTACCTCAATCATTTCTACATGATCATTCTGTTCGCCGGGCTCTTGTGCCTGCTGCCGGCGAACCGCGCCTATTCGCTCGATGCGCGGCTCTTTCCGCACCGCCGATCCGAAACGGTGCCGCGCTATTCGGTCTGGGCGCTCAGAACGCAGATGGAGATCATCCTCGTCTATGCGGGCCTGGTGAAGATCTCCGAGGACTGGTTGAAGCTGGAGCCGCTCGGCATGTGGCTGCGCGTCTATGCCGAAGCGCTGCCGCTGGGCCATCTGTTCTATTCCGACTGGGTGATCGGCTTCGGCGCCTATGGCACGGTCCTGTTGCATGTGTTGGGCGCGCCGCTGCTTTTATTCAAGCGAACGCGCCTGCCGGTCTTTATCGTCTATTGCTGCTTCCACATGAGCAATGCCTTCTTCTTCAACATCGGCATCTTTCCGTGGCTGACGATCGCCGCCACGACGATCTTCTTCGCACCGAACTGGCCAGAGCAGTTCGTGCGCTGGCTCATGCGCCCCTTCGGGTCGGCGCCTCTGCCAACGCAAACCAATGCCGCCCAGCAGGCAAGCGGCCAGACAGTAATGTCCAGCTGGCTGGTCGTCTTTCTGGTGGCGTGGATGGTGGTTCAGCTTCTCATCCCGCTGCGCTCCATGCTCTATTCAAGCGAGGTGCGGTGGGCCGGCGAAGGGCACCGCTTTTCCTGGCGCATGCGCATCTACGATCGCGCGAAGCGTGGGCATTTCGAGGTTGTTGGCGCGCATGACGGTCAGCGATGGGAGGTAGAACCCACGGCGTTTCTGACCCGGCGGCAGGCCCGCTCCATGCTCGGACGCCCTGACATGATCGTGCAGTTTGCGCATCACCTTGAGGAGGTGTGGGCAGAACAGGGCTACGGCGATGTCGAGGTCTACGCACATGTGGAGATGGCACTGAATGGGCGCGAATTTCAGCCGCTCATCAAGCCGGACATTGATCTCACGAATCGCATCACAAGCCCCTGGCAGAGGGCGGATTATGTGACTGCGCTGACAACGCCCTTCACGCCCTGGGCGGAGCGCCAGCGTGCCGATTACGGCGGACCGAAATGGTGAGCCTTGAGCTTGACCACGAGCGCGCGCCCCAAGACGCCGCCCCGGAGCCTCCCATCATCGTCTATGACGGCGATTGTCCGTTCTGCTCCGCCTATGTGCGGATGGTGCGGCTGCGTCGCACCTTCGGGGCCGTCCAGCTCGTCGATGCCCGTTCCGCGGAGCCGATCGTCTCAGAGATCAAGGCCGCCGGTCTCGACCTCGACAAGGGCATGGTGTTGATCCTCAACAACGAGCGCTATCACGGGCCAGAATGCCTTAACCGCATCGCGCTGATGAGCACGTCGAGCGGTCTCTTCAACCGAATCACCAAGGCGATCTTCACGTCGCCAAGACTAGCCCGCTGGCTCTATCCGGTGCTGGTCGGCGGACGAAACGCGATCCTCTTCATCCTGCGGCGTCGCAAGATCAAGCTGCCCGAGCAGAACTAGTCGCGGCAGGCTTCGCAGGCTCCTCGAAACTCAACAGTCGTTTTGCTCGCTGCGAAGTGCACTCTTTTGGCCAGTCTCCTGAGTTGCCTTGCAAGAGGCGCATCAGAAATCTCGGCCACTGCACCGCAGGCATCGCAGATCATGAATGCCGTGAAAGCGTGATTGTCGCAGTCTCGCTGCCGACAGGCGACAAAAGCGTTTAGGCTTTCCAGCCGATGGATAAGCCCAAACTCCAGGAGCTTATCGAGCGCC